>NZ_JAUAMB010000002.1 GCF_031010175.1 Halomonas sp. SpR1 | reverse complement strand
GCCGTCGGCTAGCACTTCCCCTTGCCGGGCGTGCAGGGGACTTTCACCCCCAAGTCATCCTGAGGCACCACCCCCAGGAACAGCGCCAGTCAAGGCGCTGCGCGCCATGCCTGGCGCACTATAAAAAAGGGCGCCAAGCGGCGCCCAACATCGGACAGAGAGAGTGCTATGTTAAACAAGCGCTTACTTAAAGTTTTTGCGATACATCTTGTCCAGCTCCCCGATGATGCCACTGCGGAAGCTGAGCACACAGACCACAAAGATGATGCCGAGAATCACGCTGACCCAGTTGCCCAGCGGCGACTGCGCCAGGATATGCTGCAGGCTGACCACGATCCCCGCGCCCATCAAGGGGCCCAGCAAGGTGCCTACCCCGCCCAACAGTGTCATCAAAATCACTTCACCCGACATGTGCCAATGCGCATCGGTCAATGAAGCCAGCTGGAACACTACTGTTTTGGTCGAGCCCGCCAACCCCGCCAAACCCGCAGAGATTACAAACGCCACCAGCTTATAAGCATCGGTGTTGTAGCCCAGCGATATTGCGCGGGGCTCATTTTCACGAATGGCTTTTAACACCTGACCAAACGGCGAGTGCACCGTGCGCTGAATCAGCGCGAAGCCAAAGATAAAGATCGCAAAGACAAAGTAGTACATCGCCAGATTGCTGCTCAGGCTGATTACCCCAAACAGCTCACCACGGGGCACGCCATGCAAGCCATCCTCACCGCCGGTAAAGGGCGCCTGGATATAAACAAAGAACATCAACTGCGCCAGCGCCAGCGTTACCATGGCGAAATAGATGCCCTGGCGACGAATGGAGAGCACACCAAATAGCACACCCAACACGGTTGCCAGTAATGTGCCAGCAAGAATACCCAGCTCTGGGGTTAACCCAGGGTAGCTTGCCAACAGGTAGCCGGTTACGTAGCCCCCGGTGGCCAGGAATGCCGCGTGACCAAAAGAGAGCAGCCCCGCATAGCCAAGCAGCAGATTAAATGCGCAGGCGAACAGTGCAAAACAGAGCACTTTCATTAGAAATACGGGGTAGGCCAAAAACGGGGCGACCAAACCCACCACGATCAGGGCCAGATAGAACATGTTGCGGCGAAATTTAGCCCGCTTTTGACGCTCAAGCACCACGGATGGCGCCGCCATTGGTTGAGATTCTGCCATGTTTATGCCTCCTTACCGAACAGCCCTACGGGGCGCAACATGAGCACGAGGATCATGACAAGAAAGATCACCGTATTAGAGGCTTCGGGGTAGTACACCTTGGTTAACCCTTCGATAATCCCCATTGAGAGACCGGTAATAATAGCGCCTAGAATCGAGCCCATACCGCCGATCACCACCACGGCAAAGACCACGATTAACAGGCTTGACCCCATGGTCGGTGAAACCGGATAGAGCGGCGCCGCCAGCACCCCGGCAAACGCGGCCAAGCCCACGCCAAAGCCATAGGTTAGCGTGATCAACAGCGGCACATTAACGCCAAACGCCTGCATCAACTGCGAATTTTCAGTACCTGCACGCAGGTAAGCCCCCAGCCGCGTACGTTCGATCATGAACCAGGTAAATAGGCACATCGCCAGCGCTGCCACCAGCACCCAGGCGCGATAGGTAGGCAGGAACATAAAGCCCAGGTTCAAACCACCCTGAAAAATTTCCGGCGTGGCATAGCGTGCACCAGAGACACCAAAGAAATTGACCAGCGTACCCTCAAAAATCAGCGCTAAACCAAAGGTCAGCAGCAGCCCATAAAGGTGGTCTAAATGGGCGATTCTGCGCAGTAAAAAACGTTCAAGCAGTACACCGAAGGCACCTACCACCAAAGGAACCAGCAGCAGTGCCAGCCAGTAATTAATGCCTAAATAACGAAAGCCTAACAGTGCGGCGAAGGCCCCCAGCATGTATTGCGCCCCATGGGCAAAGTTGACGATCTTCAACAGGCCGAAGATGACCGCCAGGCCCAGGCTTAGCAGTGCGTAAAAGGCACCATTCACAAGGCCCAGCGTTAGCTGCCCCATGAACACGGCCATTGGCACGCCAAATATCATCGTCATAACGCGACTCTCCTCGCCGTCAAGCAGTTGGCGGCCACTTGCCGCCAACTACTCTACACGTCACTTGCGATTGCTTTCTGATCCAGGTGTTGCCTGAAAATCAGTTCTGCACCAATTTGCACTGGCTTTCAGACAGCGGGCGGTAGGCTTCTTCGGCGGGAATGGTGCTGAGGATTTCGTAAAGATCCCACTCACCGGTAGACTCTTCGGGTGTTTTTACCTGAGCAAGGTACATATCGTGAATCATGCGGCCATCTTCACGAATGCTACCGTTACGGGCAAAGAAGTCTTCAATGGGCATTTCTGCCATTTGCGCACGCACGGTTTCCGGGTCGTCGGTGCCAGCCGCTTCAACGGCTTTCAGGTAGTGCATGGTGCTGGAGTAGATGCCCGCTTGAACCATGGTCGGCATGCGGCCTACTTCATCAAAGTAGCGCTGTGCCCATTCGCGGGACTGCTCATCCATATCCCAGTACCAGCCGGTAGTCAGCAGCAGGTTCTGGGTGGCTTCCAGGCCAAGGGCATGAACGTCATTCAAGAAAATCAACAGGCCTGCAAGCTGCTGTCCGGATTGAGTTAAACCAAACTGACTAGCCGTAGTGATAGCGTTAACGGTGTCGGCACCGGCGTTTGCCAGGCCAACAATTTTCGCACCGGAACCTTGCGCCTGAAGAATGTAAGAGGAGAAGTCGTTAGTGGGGAACGGATGACGTACCCCGCCGACAATTTCACCGCCGCTTTCTTCAACGACTTTGGTTACATCGGCCTCAAGTGCATGGCCAAAAGCGTAGTCGGCGGTCAGCATAAACCACGTATCACCGCCCTGCTCTACAACGGCCTTGGCAGTACCATTAGCAAGCGGGTAGGTATCGTAAACCCAGTGGATATGGTTAGGGGTGCAGTGCTCGTTGGTAATGCTAGACGCCGCAGAGCCGGAGACGATGCCCAGACCGTTGTTCTCTTCCAGCACCTTTGTTACCGCAATGGACACAGAAGACGCTACCAGGCCGCCGACCATATCGACGTTATCCTGGTCGATCCAGCCACGCACGGTGTTCGCGCCTACGTCAGCGCTGTTGCGATCGTCGGCACTGGAAATAACGATGGGCGTACCGTTGACGCTGCCGCCAAAATCGGCCACCGCCATCTCCATGGCGGTTAAGCCACCTGGGCCTGCAAGGTCGCGGTAAGTGCCGGACATATCGGCCAGGTAGCCAATACGGACTTCACCATCGCTCATATCCGCCTGGGCGGTGGACACAGCGAGGCTTGAAGCGGCTGCAACGGCGATGCTGGCAGCCAGCGTTTTTTTCATAAAGGTCATGTTCGTCTCCTGGCCCTGGGGGCCTTGTTGTTGTGCAGCTGTTGTATAATTGTTGAGCTGTTGTGTTACGAGGTGCGAATTGCAGTGTTAAGTGGTCATATTGTTTTTTTGTGAACAGAGTAGTGCTGGTATTAAAAGCGTTTAAACAAGGAGCGAGTCGTAGGTAGTCAGTGCGTTATACCCCTAGCATTGAGTTGAGATGTTCCCGCCGCGATGGCAGCTGCGCAGCGCTGATTTCTTCGACAATCTGTCCGTGATCCATCACGAAGTGGCGATCCGCCAGCGGCGCCGCGAAGCGAAAGTTTTGCTCTACGAGCACAATGGTCATACCCCGCTCTTTTAGCTGAACCAGTACTTCGGCCAGTTTCTGCACGATGACCGGGGCAAGCCCTTCGGTAATTTCATCGAGTAGCAGCATCCGTGCACCTGTACGTAGAATGCGTGCCATGGCTAACATCTGCTGCTCGCCACCGGAAAGCCGCGTGCCCTGGCTTCTACGCCGTTCATAGAGGTTCGGAAACATGGCGTAGATTTCGTCCAGGCTCATACCGCCGGAACGCACGGTGGGCGGGAGTAGCAGGTTTTCATGCACATCCAAGCTGGCAAAAATGCCTCGCTCCTCAGGGCAGTAACCAATACCTAATCGTGGGATATGGTGCGGCTTCATGTTTAACGTCTCATTGCCGTTAATCACGATAGAGCCAGTGCGCCGCCCCACCATGTTCATAATTGATTTCAGCGTGGTGCTTCGGCCTGCACCGTTACGCCCCAGCAACGTCACCAGTTCGCCACGCTTCACATCAAAATTGACGCCATGCAGGATATGCGACTCGCCATAAAAGGCGTGAAGATCCTGTACGCGCAACATTTCCAGGCTTTGTGTGTTTTCAATAGGCGTTTGGGCTTCGGCGGTATTCATACAGCTGCTCCCTCCTCTTCTGCGGCGTCGCTGCCCATATAGGCTTCGCGTACCAATGGGTTCCGGGAAACAGCATCGTAATCCCCCTCCGCCAGTACCGCCCCCCGCGCCAGTACGGTAATACGGTCACACAAGCGGCTAACAACGCTAAGATTGTGCTCCACCATTAGCACCGTTCGCCCCTGAGAGACACGTTTAATCAGTGCCACGATGCGATCAACGTCCTCCGCGCCCATGCCCTGGGTTGGCTCATCCAGGAGCATCATGGTGGGATCAAGCGCCAACGTCGTGGCCAGCTCAAGAGCTCGTTTTCGCCCATAGGGCATCTCTACCGTTAAGGTATCGGCGTATTCACGCAGTCCTACTTCTTCAAGCAGCTCAAGGGCGCGCTCGTTAAGGTGATCCAGGGATTTTTCGGACTTCCAAAAATGAAACGATGTACCCAGTTTGCGCTGCAGAGCTACCCGCACGTTCTCAAGCGCCGTCATGTGGGCAAACACCGCGGAGATCTGAAATGAGCGTACCAATCCTAACTGGGCAATTTCGTTGGATTTTTTGCTGGTGATCGACTTGCCACGATACAAAATGTCGCCGCGTGTAGGCGGCAAAAATTTGGTCAACAGATTAAATACCGTGGTTTTACCAGCGCCATTAGGCCCTATCAGTGCGTGTATGTGCCCTTCCTGCACCTGAAGATTGACGTCGTCCACGGCAGTAAAGCCGCGAAACTCTTTGGTTAGCCCTCGGGTTTCGAGGACAGGTCCCTGAAGGACATCGCTTGCACCCATAGAGTGATAAGCCTCTTATTGTTGTTGTGCTGGTAAGGCAGAAACGCCTGCCGCTGCCTTACCTGAACGTAAGGTGTACGTGCAAACTAGCAACTCTCGCTATGGCAATACAATTACAACTTT
Source organism: Halomonas sp. SpR1 (assembly GCF_031010175.1). Lineage (GTDB taxonomy): Bacteria > Pseudomonadota > Gammaproteobacteria > Pseudomonadales > Halomonadaceae > Vreelandella. The sequence continues at coordinate 275,834 of NZ_JAUAMB010000002.1, read as the reverse complement.
GGTCTATCGACGATATTTTACTGAATTAACAACCGACTTAAAAACATGCATATCAACAGCTTACGAAATTTCAACGCTTTTCAACTGCTAGCAACTATTGCTTTACGTTAACGTAAACTTGTTTTAGCCTCAGTGGCAGTGTTCCATAGAAGGCATATCTTAGGAATGATCTTTAGGAATTATTGTTAACAACATGCCTTTTTGAGAGAACGTCACCATGAGCAAAACTTACTCGATAAGTGAACTGGCCAGCGAGTTTGATTTAACCACCCGAAGCATTCGCTTCTATGAGGATCAAGAGCTGCTTCACCCCACCCGCCGCGGACAAACCCGGGTGTATAGCAGTAAAGACCGGGTGCGCCTCAAGCTCACTATTCGCGGCAAGCGGCTGGGATTTTCGTTGGCCGAAATTCGCGAGCTATTCGAGCTTTGGGATGAAACCCGCAGCGGCAGCAAGAAGCAGCTGCATTTAATGCTCAGCAAAATAGCCGAGCGCAAGGCAGCTCTCGACCAGCAGATGAAAGACATCACCATGGTGCAGTTAGAGCTTGAAAGCGCCGAAATTCGCTGCCGCCAAGCGTTAGAAGAGCTAAATGAAAAAGGGCCACACGAAACACAAACCGAAGATGAGCGAACGAGCACTTCCGAAAAAACCGCCACCTCCTCTTCCGCCACTATGCACTGACTCGGCGCTCGGTCATCTATTACGCCCGTTCGACTCGCCGACACAGCTAGCCAGCATAGTTAGCAAACACCAATAAATTAGCAACAGGTGATTGACCATGTTTTCACACTACTCAGAACTAAATTTTGGCCTCGACGATGAGCTGAACATGCTGCGTGAGCAGGTCAACGCCTTTGCCGCCAGCGAGATCGCCCCCCGCGCAGCCGAGATCGACCAGAACAATGAGTTTCCCAACGACCTATGGAAGAAGTTCGGCGATATGGGCTTGTTGGGGATTACCGTCTCAGAAGAAGATGGCGGCAGCGGCATGGGCTACCTCGCCCACTGCATCGCCATGGAGGAGATATCCCGGGCCAGCGCCTCGGTGGCGCTCTCCTACGGCGCTCACTCCAACCTGTGCGTCAACCAGATCAAGATCAACGCCTCTGCAGAACAAAAAGCCAAGTACCTGCCAAAGCTGATCAGCGGCGACCACGTAGGCGCCCTGGCCATGTCGGAACCCGGTGCGGGCTCAGACGTGGTCTCCATGCAGCTACGTGCCAAAAAAGACGGCGACCACTACATCCTCAATGGCAACAAGATGTGGATCACCAACGGCCCGGACGCGGATGTGCTTGTGGTCTACGCCAAGACCGACCCAGACGCCGGTTCCAAAGGCATCACTGCCTTTATTATCGAAAAAGGCATGCCCGGTTTCTCCACCGCCCAGAAGCTCGACAAGCTGGGCATGCGCGGCTCAAACACCTGCGAGCTGGTGTTTCAGGACTGCGCTGTGCCTGCTGAAAATATTCTCGGGGCGGAAGGTAAAGGCGTTCGCGTACTGATGAGCGGCCTGGATTACGAGCGCACCGTACTGGCTGCAGGCCCCATTGGCATTATGCAAGCCGCGATGGATGTGGTGATGCCGTATATCCATGAGCGCAAACAGTTCAACCAGTCGATTGGCGAGTTCCAACTGGTTCAGGGCAAAGTGGCGGATATGTACACCACCCTGAACGCCTGTCGCGCCTATTTATATGCCGTCGCGGGCGCCTGTGATCGCGGCCAAACTTCCCGCAAGGACGCTGCGGGGGTGATTCTCTACTGCGCGGAGAAAGCCACCCAGGTGGCGCTGGACTCCATTCAATTGCTCGGTGGCAACGGCTATATCAACGAATACCCCACCGGACGCCTGCTGCGCGACGCCAAGTTGTATGAGATCGGCGCAGGTACCAGCGAGATCCGGCGGATGCTGATTGGCCGCGAACTGTTCACTGAAACCAAATAAAAGGCCGCGCCATGAGCACTGTGAATAGTCAGATCAATCCGCGCAGCGATGTGTTTCAAGCCAATGAAGCGTCGATGCTGGGTGAAGTCAATAAACTGCGTGAGCTAACCGCCGCCGTCGCCCAAGGGGGCGGTGCCAAAGCCCGCGAGCGCCACGAAAGCCGTGGGAAACTGTTTGTGCGTGACCGTATCGATCACTTGATTGATGAAGGCTCGCCATTTTTAGAGTTTTCCGCCCTGGCGGCCCATAACATTTACGACAGTGAAATTCCCGCCGCGGGCGTGGTGACCGGCATTGGCCGCGTTTCCGGCGTCGAGTGTGTGATTGTCGCCAACGACGCCACGGTTAAAGGCGGCACCTACTTTCCGCTCACGGTGAAAAAGCATATTCGCGCCCAGGAGATCGCTCGCAAGCATCGCCTGCCGTGCATTTACCTGGTCGATTCCGGCGGCGCCTTCCTCCCCCGCCAGGATGAAGTCTTCCCCGACCGCGACCACTTCGGGCGCATCTTCTACAACCAGGCGACGATGTCCGCCGAGGGCATTCCGCAAATTGCCGTGGTCATGGGCTCCTGCACCGCGGGCGGCGCCTACGTGCCTGCGATGGCGGATGAGTCGATCATCGTTAAGGAGCAGGGCACGATTTTCCTCGGCGGCCCACCCCTGGTGAAAGCCGCCACCGGCGAAAGTATCAGCGCTGAAGACCTGGGCGGCGCCGACGTGCATGCCAAAGTCAGCGGCGTGGCCGACCACTACGCTGAAAACGACGCCCATGCGCTGCAGCTGGCCCGCGCCTGTGTATCGCGGCTGAACTGGCAAAAGCGCGGCAAGCTTGCCATGCAGCCCCCCAAGCCACCCAAGCTCGACCCTTCCGAGCTATACGGCATCGTCGGCACCGACCTCAAAAAGCCATACGACGTGCGCGAAGTGATTGGTCGTATTGTCGACGACTCCGACTTCGATGAATTCAAGCGCTACTACGGCGACACCCTGGTCACCGGCTTTGCCCATATCCACGGTTACCCGGTAGGCATTGTGGCCAACAACGGCGTGCTGTTTTCCGAAAGCGCCGTGAAAGGCGCGCACTTTATCGAGCTCTGCGCCCAGCGCAAGATTCCGCTGATCTTCCTGCAGAACATTACCGGTTTTATGGTTGGCTCCAAGTACGAGCACGAAGGCATTGCCAAGCACGGCGCCAAGCTGGTCACCGCCGTAGCCTGCGCCAAGGTACCCAAGTACACCGTATTGATTGGCGGCAGCTTCGGCGCCGGTAACTACGGTATGTGTGGCCGCGCCTACGACCCCAACCTGCTGTTTATGTGGCCCAACTCGCGTATTTCTGTGATGGGTGGCGAGCAGGCGGCGGGCGTACTCGCCCAGGTGAAGCGCGAACAGCACGAGCGCGACGGCCGCGAGTGGAGCAAAGAGGACGAAGAAGTCTTCAAGCAGCCCACCCGCGAGCAGTACGAGCACCAGGGCCATCCCTATTACGCCAGCGCCCGCTTATGGGACGACGGCGTGATTGACCCGCTGCAAACCCGCGATGTACTCGGCTTGTCATTAGCCGCTGCGATGAATGCTGAAGTCGAAGAGACACGCTTCGGCGTGTTCCGGATGTAAGGGGCAATCACCATGGCTTACTCAACACTCATCATAGAAAACGGCGTAGCACGCCTGACCTTAAACCGGCCCGAGGTGCATAACGCCTTTGACGATAGTTTGATCGCCGAGCTGAATGAACACCTCAACCAGTTGCATACACTTGCTGAAGCTGGCGAAGTGCGCGCGGTAGTACTGGGGTCAGAAGGCAAAAGCTTCTCCGCGGGTGCCGACCTGAACTGGATGAAGCGCATGGTCGATTACGACCTGGAGGATAACCTCGCGGATTCCCGCAAGCTTGCCGCATTGATGCACGGACTCGACACACTGCCCTGCCCCACGGTTTGCCGCGTTCAAGGGGCTGCCTTTGGCGGCGCAGTGGGCCTTGCCGCCTGCTGTGATGTAGTGATTGCATCAGGGAAAGCCAAGTTCTGTCTATCGGAAGTCAAGATTGGCCTTTCGCCCGCCGTCATCAGCCCCTACGTGCAGCGCGCCCTGGGCGAACGGCAGATGCGTCGCTATGCGCTAACCACCGAGGTGATAGATGCGGAAATGGCGCTCGCTCTTGGTCTAGTCCACCTGGTAGTGGAGCACGATAAGTTAGACGACGAGGTGGACACCATGCTGGCAACGCTGTTGGCAGGCTCGCCTCAAGCCCAGCGCGCTACCAAAGCGCTAATGGCCACGGTGGCTCAAGCGCGCGACAGTGACGACACCCGCGAGCATACCTGCCAGGTAATCGCCAAGCTGCGCGTCAGCCAAGAGGGGCAAGAGGGTTTATCCAGCTTCTTTGAAAAGCGCCGCCCCGATTGGGCCGAACCTAACAAAACACCTAACGCTTCGGAGCGTCGCTCATGAGTCATTCGCCCACTAACGCAAAAGACGAAAAAGCTGAAAACGCCGCTCGCACAACGCCTTTTGATACCTTGCTGGTCGTCAACCGCGGTGAGATCGCCTGCCGTGTAATGCGCACTGCGCGCCGTATGGGGCTGAAAACCGTGGCGGTCTACTCTGACGCCGATGCCAGCGCCCGGCACGTACGCGAAGCCGATGAGGCCGTGCGTTTAGGCCCCGCTGCTGCTCGCGAAAGCTACCTTAATATTGATGCCGTCATCGACGCCGCCAAGCGAACAGGCACCGGCGCGATTCACCCTGGCTACGGCTTTTTGTCTGAAAACGGCAGCTTCGTTAAGGCCCTTGAAGAAGCAGGCATTACCTTTGTCGGCCCGCCCGCCTCGGCGATTGCCGCCATGGGCGATAAATCTGCCGCCAAAGCCCGCATGGCCAATGCTGGTGTGCCGCTGGTACCGGGCTACCACGGCGACGACCAAGACGACGCTCTGCTACGTAGCGAAGCCGATAAGATCGGCTACCCGGTGATGCTCAAAGCCAGCGCCGGTGGAGGTGGTAAAGGCATGCGCGTGGTGGAAAACGGTGATGGTTTTCAGGCTGCATTAGACGGCTGCCGCCGCGAGTCGAAAGCCGCCTTCGGCGACGACCGTATGCTGATCGAAAAATACTTGGTGCAGCCACGCCATGTGGAAGTGCAGGTGTTCTGCGACCGTCACGGCAACGGCGTGTATCTGTTCGAGCGGGACTGCAGCGTTCAGCGCCGCCACCAAAAAGTCATCGAAGAAGCTCCCGCCCCTGGCATGACCGCGGAGCTGCGCAGCGCCATGGGCGATGCTGCCGTGCGCGCCGCCCAAGAGATCGGCTACGTGGGCGCGGGCACCGTGGAATTTCTATTAGATGCGGACGGATCGTTCTACTTTATGGAGATGAACACCCGTCTTCAGGTTGAACACCCGGTCACGGAAATGATTACCGGCCAGGATCTGGTCGAGTGGCAGCTACGCGTTGCCATGGGCGAGCCGCTGCCCTGCCGACAGGATGAACTGACCATCACCGGCCACAGCTTTGAGGCGCGTATTTACGCCGAAGACCCGGATCAGGATTTCCTACCCGCCACCGGCCTGCTCAACCGCTTTGCACTGGATTTAGAAGGTGCGGGCTTGAGCGCTGACCAAGTACGCCTGGACAGCGGCGTAGAGAGCGGCGATGCAGTCTCCATGCATTACGACCCGATGCTCGCCAAACTGATTGTTCACGGTGCCGATCGCGATGCGGCGCTGGCCACCCTTAACCGGGCTCTGGCGGCGCTGGACGTGCAGGGCGTAGTGACCAACCGCGCCTTCTTGATGCGTCTGGCCACTCACCCGGGCTTTAAGAACGTGGAGCTGGACACCCGCTTTATTGAACGTAATGAAGCCACACTGTTTGCCCCGCGCACCTACAGCATGGAGGCTTACGCCAGCGCGGCGCTGATTGGCCTGAATCAACTCGCCCAGGAGTGTGAAAGCGACTCCCCCTGGGATCGCCACGATGGCTTCCGCCTGAATGCACCCCACACCATTCGCATCGCCCTGTGTGACCCGGCAAGTGCCCAAGCGCCGGATAGCGATGAGGCGGTAGTGATCGTCGAAGGTAAACGCAGCGCGAGCGAATCACTGTGGAACCTTACTATCGGCGATGAGACCCTCACCGCGAGCCTGCAGCCCCTGACCGGTGATGCGGTCGCCGTCACCTTGAACGGCCACCGCCGCCGCCTGCAGGCGCGCCGCGACGGTCATGTAGTGGTGATGGCTGACCCCAGCGGTGAAACCCGCCTATTCTGGCGGCGCATCGATGCCATCGATCACGGCCACCACGAAGCAGAGTCCACCCTAACAGCACCCATGAACGGCACCGTCGTTGCCCTGCTGGTGGAACCCGGCGTGGCGGTTGAGAAAGGCATGCCGCTGATGGTGATGGAGGCCATGAAAATGGAGCACACCATGACGGCCCCTGCCAATGGCAGCGTCGAATCGTTCCACTTCGAGGCTGGCGACACAGTCAGCCAGGGCGCCGTGCTGCTCGACTTTGCCGCTAACGAATAGGAGCTCACCCTATGCCACTGCCTACCTCCGTTAAGCTGTTCGAGATGGCCCCCCGTGACGGCCTGCAAAACGAGCCAGGGGCCATCGTGCCGACCGCGACTAAAATTGCCCTGATCGAACGGCTTGCCAAAGCGGGTATCGCGCATATTGAAGCCGCCAGTTTCGTGTCACCCAAGTGGGTACCGCAAATGGGTGACGCCGTCGAAGTGATGGCGGGCATCCAGCGTCAGCCCGGCGTGGTCTACTCTGCGCTGACGCCCAACCTGAAAGGGCTGGAAAACGCCCTTACGGTTGGCGTGGAAGAGGTGGCGGTATTTGGTGCGGCGTCTGAAGCTTTTTCACAAAAAAACATCAACTGCTCCATTGCTGAGTCACTGACCCGTTTCGAGCCAGTACTCGATCGTGCCCGGGATGCGGGTGTGCGCGTGCGTGGCTACGTCTCCTGTGTATTGGGCTGCCCCTATGAAGGCGATATCGATCCCAGCAAAGTGGCCGAGGTGGCCAAGGCGCTTTATGAGATGGGCTGCTACGAGGTATCACTGGGCGACACCATCGGCGTAGGGACACCACTGGCCGCCAAGCGCATGATTGAAGCCGTTCAGCAGCAGGTGCCTATAGAGTTCCTGGCCGCTCACTTCCACGACACCTACGGCATGGCGCTGGCCAACCTGTACGCGGTAATGGAAGAGGGCGTCAGCGTGATTGACGCTGCTACAGCAGGTCTCGGCGGCTGCCCCTACGCCAAGGGCGCCTCCGGCAACGTAGCCACCGAAGACGTGCTCTATCTGCTTGAAGGGCTAGGCATTGAAACGGGCATCGACCTACAGGCGGTAATTGATACTGGCTTTTGGATCACCGGCGAACTAGGCCGCAAGCCGAGCGCCAAAGTCGCCCTGGCAAAAGGCCCTAGCCATTAAAATTCGAAATAGAACAATAAAAGCAGCTAACTACCCTCTGCCTTCCCGCTCGGACAAGAAAAATATCGGAGAGTCTTAACATGGCATCATCTGCTCTTACCCAACCCAGCTACTCCAGCAGCATGGCGGACAAGCCACTGCTAGGTATGACCATTGGCGATAAATTCGACCAGATCGCGTCCCAGTATGCTGATAACGATGCGCTGATCGTTGTGCACCAGAACATTCACTGGAGCTATCGCCAACTCCAGGAAGAGGTCAACCGCTGTGCCCGCGCCTTGCTCGCTATCGGTGTCAACAAAGGCGACCGAGTGGCCATTTGGGCACCCAACTGCAGCGAATGGACACTCACCCAGTTTGCTACCGCCAAAATTGGCGCCATTCTGGTCAATATTAATCCTTCTTACCGTACCCATGAATTGGAGTACGCGCTGAATCAATCCGGCGCTCGTTTTCTGGTCACCGCCAATAGTTTCAAAAGCTCTGACTACAGCGCCATGCTATATGAGCTGGCTCCAGAACTTAGTAGTTGCGCTGAAGGTGAACTGAAGTCGCAAAAGCTGCCTGATCTTGAGTGCATTATTAATTTAAGTAGTGAAAAACTCAGTGGCATGTGGCGCTGGTCTGACCTGATGGAAGAAGCTAACAAAGTTAGTCAAACCGATGTGGACGACCTGCAGGCGACGCTGCAGTTTGATGACGCCATTAATATTCAGTACACCTCAGGCACCACCGGCTTTCCCAAAGGCGCCACACTCTCCCACCACAATATTCTCAACAACGGCTTTTTCGTGGCGGAGAGTATGGGCTTTACCAGCAAAGATCGCCTGGTGATCCCGGTGCCGCTTTACCACTGCTTTGGCATGGTCATGGGCAACTTAGGCTGCGTGACCCACGGCGCTACCATGATCTACCCGGATGAAGGTTTTGACCCCGGCAAAGTGCTAAAGGCGGTTCATGAGCAAAAAGCCACCGCGCTATACGGGGTGCCGACCATGTTTATCGCTGAGCTGGATCACCCAGACTTCCCTAGCACCGACCTCTCATCACTGCGCACCGGCATCATGGCAGGCTCCATCTGCCCCGCGGAGATCATGAAGCAGGTGATCAACAAGATGAACATGAAGGGCGTACAGATCGCCTACGGCATGACCGAAACCAGCCCGGTATCTACCCAGACCGGCGCCAATGACAGTATTGATAAGCGCGTTTCCACCGTAGGCCGCACGCAGCCCCACCTGGAAAACAAAATCGTCGACCCCGGCAACGGCGGCATTCTGCCTAGGGGTGAGATCGGCGAGCTATGTACCCGTGGCTACAGCGTGATGCTGAAGTACTGGAACAATGATAAAGCCACCGCCGAGGCCATCGACGAAGCGGGCTGGATGCACACCGGCGACCTGGCCACCATGGATGAAGAGGGCTACATCCAGATCGTCGGTCGCATAAAAGATATGGTGATTCGCGGCGGCGAGAACGTCTATCCCAAAGAGATCGAGGAGTTCTTATACGCCCACCCGGCGATCTCCGAAGTGCAGGTCACCGGCGTTCCCGACAAGAAGTACGGCGAAGAACTGATTGCCTGGGTAAAACTCAACAGCACTGCGGGTGAGGTGAGCGGCGAGGAGCTGCGCGAGTACTGCAAGGGCAAGATCACTCACTTCAAAATACCGCGCTACTTCAAGTTCGTTGACGAATTCCCAATGACCGTCACCGGCAAAATTCAGAAATTCAAGATGCGGGAAATTTCCATCCAAGAGCTGGGCTTGGATCAAGATTCGTAAGCGATGATGGACTCCCACCTTTTAGCGGATCACTATCAGCGCGCCCTGCGCGCTGATGAGGTATTGGCGCAAATAGATGCCCACTACCCCGCTGGCCCTACGCTGCATCAACTGGCCCCCTTGGATCAATTGCATATTGGCGGCGTGGCGGCTTCCGCTCGACTGCTTAAACGGCTCAACCCTGACACCCACGGCAAAGTGCTTGATATCGGTGCGGGCCTGGGCGGTTTGATGCGCCAGGGTGCCGCGCTAGGCTTTCAAATGACCGGGCTGGACATTACCCATGGTTTCAGTGCACTGAACAGGGCGCTGAGTTCGCGGGTAAAGCAGCCTGATGCGCTACCCCTTGCCTGGGTAACCGGTGACGCGAGCGCCCTGCCGTTTGTCGATAGCAGCTTTGATGCTGTGCTCTTTCAGCATAGCCTGCTGAAAATGCCTAACGCTGCCAGGGTAATCTCAGAAAGCCGTCGAGTTCTGCGCCCTGGTGGGCAGCTAGTGATGCATGAGGTGGTCAGCGGCCCCAATGTGGCACATCTTCGCTACCCGGTACCTTGGGCAGCTTCTTCTGCGCACTCCCATTTACTAAGCCTGGTTGAGTTGACTCGACTGCTGGAAAACGATGACTTTCAGCTTGAACACATAGACGACTGGAGTGAAATGGCCCTGGCGTGGCGCCAGCGCCAACGGCAAAAAGAGCAGATGCCACGGCAAGCGGTGCTGTCGCCCCAGTGGGTATTTGGCGAACGCTTTCTGACAATGGGTAAAAACTTAGTCGATAACCTAGCTCAGGGCGCAATTAAAGTGGTGGAAATCCAAGCCAGTTGCTAATCTGAATGGCAATAGCTTTTTCCTCCCTACCCGTGGGTATTCGGCAATATTTGGGTATGAAACGATAGGTGTACGAGAAATGCCAATCAAACGCTTGGCAAGCACCCTGCTCTGCTGCTCTGTTCCCTGGTTTAGCAGCTACGCCGACGACGCCCCGCCGGTGATGGCGTATACCGCTCCCAATAGCGAACTTATGCAGCTGGAAAACGGCGTTATCTTGGAAGGTAGCGACCTGCAAAGCCTTGATAACTATACCAGCGGTTTTCGCGTAACCGCAGGCTTCAGTCCCTGGCGGCTCCCCCAACTCGATATCGGCGCCGAAATTGCCTACCGGGAAAGTGAAGAAATCGCCACTTCCTCCAGTATTAATCCGCTGATTATGGATACGCTGAGTTTGGGTGGCGCCATTGTTGCCGGTGTTCGCATGGGCGCTTTCAGCGTCTATGCGAAGTCCGGCATTACTGAATGGCGTGGTGACAGCAACCTGGAAAATGCAGACGAAAGCGGCTCTGCCCTGCTGCAGGGCTTCGGCGCCACGGTGACGATTAACCGCCTCGTCAGTCGCCTGGAGTATGAGCGCATCGACGCCCCCACCCTCAGCCACCTCAATATGTTAAGCGCTTCTTTGCACCTGCCATTTTAAACGGTATCTCGATGTTGGTCTGGCGGTGTCCAGATCGGCACATCCTCCCGTTGGGGCTCTGGCCAGTCCTGCTGCATGGCACTATTCAGCGACTCTTCCAGCTTCATAAATAGCTCGCCGTAGCGGGGGCTAAAGCTGATGCCCTCTTCGATCTCTTTCCAGGCGTTAAACAGTTCATCCTCGTGTGCATCTTCGTTCTGCACAAAGGCCCAGGTCATTTGCTTGGCACGCATGGGGTGCACGCCCATGGCAGTCAAGGCGTGACCGCCTAACTCCAGCGCTGAATGATAGGTTTCGCTGATGACATCGTCGGCCCCTGCATCGCGAAGCTGATAGCCGTGGCCGCGGTCAAAGGCGCGGGCCAATACCCAAACATGCGGATAGGCGTGCTTTACATGCTTGACCATCTGCACGGCGCGTTCGCGATCATCTAGGGCGATGACCAACAAACGGGCGTGCTCAATCCCTGCAGTTTCGAGCAAGTCTGAGCGGCTGGCGTCACCAAAGTAGCTTTTGATGTTGATTTTGCGCAGATTCTCGATCTGCTCGATCTCATGATCCAAAGCCACAATGGGAATATTATTAGCGCGCAGCAAACGGCAAATAATTTGTCCAAACCGACCTACCCCCGCAACGATAACCGGTGCCTGCTCTTCAATGGTATCAGCCTCCCGATCATCGTTTTTGGCTGTTTGGTAACGCGGTAACACTAAGCGGTCGTAAGCAATAAACAGTAGTGGCGTTAAGAACATCGACAGCGCCACAACCAGTGAAAGCACCTGGGCAATTTCGCTAGGAATTACATTGTTTTGGACACTATAGGTGAGCAGCACAAAGCCGAATTCACCGGCTTGGGCAAGGCTTAACGTAAACAGCCAACCGTTGCTACCATGCACCCGGAACAACAGTGCCAAGCCCAGCAGAATCGCCCCTTTGACAACGATAACCGCCACACCTAACGAGAGTACCGTGCCCCACTCTGCCGCCAGCACCGAGAAGTTGATGCCCGCCCCTACAGTAATAAAGAACAGCCCCAGCAGCAGGCCTTTGAAGGGCTCAATATTGGCTTCCAGTTCGTGTTTAAACTCGCTGTTGGCCAGCACCACTCCGGCCAGAAAGGCCCCCAGAGCGGGGGATAGGTTGACCACACTCATCAGTGCGGCGATGCCAACCACCAGCATCAGCGCAGTAGCGGTAAACACTTCACGCAGGCCAGAGCCAATCACATAGCGAAACAGCAGCGGCATTAAGTAGTAGCCCCCGGCAATCACACTCGCGATAGCAGCCACGACCACCATGGCGTGCGCCCAGCCGGGCAAATGCGCAACCAGGCTTAAGCTGGCGTGGCCGCCCTCTCCGCCCGCCCCCATCAATTCAGGTAGCGCTAAAAGCGGGATCAGCGCCAACATGGGTATTACCGCAATATCCTGAAACAGCAGCACCGAGAAAGCGCTGCGCCCACCCTCGGTTTTGGCCAGCCCCTTTTCATTGAGCGTTTGCAGCACAATCGCCGTGGAAGAGAGTGCAAAGATTAACCCCGTCGCCAGGGCCGTTTGCCAAACAAGCCCCAACCACCAAGCGATAGCGGTACCTGCCGCTGCGGTTAGCACGACCTGAAGCCCGCCCAGCCCAATTAGCCTAACCCGCATGGCCCAGAGCCCCTTGGGATCAAGCTCCATGCCCACCAGAAACAGCATCATGACCACACCAAACTCGGCAAAGTGCTGGATAGTGGTGGTCTCCTGACCCACCAGCCCCAGAATCGGGCCAATGACTACCCCGGCTACCAAATACCCTAGCACTGAACCCAGGCCAAAGCGCTTGGCAAGCGGTACCGCGATCACCGCGGCGACAAGGTAAATAAAGGCTTGAATAAAATAACTGGTCATCGGGGCTCCTTAAATTGCCACAGGTCTATCGCAATTGGTGACCTGCACGTCTCAGCGCCGAGGGCAGGTTTCCGCGAGGGCGCCGTTAACCCCTCCCTGGGAGCTCCTTTCGCCTTCCCTGGGCGAAAGACCCTCGCTTCAACCTGCCCCGGCACCTGTTAATTGCCAAGCTCTACTTGACTTCCCTAAGCAATCAGGTAACGTACTAGTACACTAGTACGAACTTATTAACCGGCCTTGACCATGCCCGCAAACGAACACTATCAGGCTGAACTCATTCGTCACTTGCTCGCCATCGATTCACCCGAAGCAATGGACGCAGCGCTGGCTAGCCTGCTAACGCCTGCAGAGTACCAAGAAATCAGTAAACGCCTACAGATTTTTAGACTGCTGCGTGAAGGCGTGCCACACCGCAAAATTGCCGAAACCCTGGGCGTGGGTATCGCTACGGTTTCACGGGGCTCCCGCGCCTTAGCAACGTTACCAGCCTCAACATCGTCACTCTCTTCGCCACCTTCTTCACGGAATGATGCATCATGACCACTGCCAAAACGCATGCCTCACCAGGCCCGCAGCCTTTCACGCTGCCACGTAAACCTCACTATGTGACTTTGGCGGCGGACTGCGACTTCTTTGCGTTATTTCAAAAAATCGAACGCCGCTTTGATACCTGCTACATGCTGGAATCCCTGGGCGAAGATAGCCATATGGCGCGCCACTCGATCATTGGCTTTGATCCCGAGTACACGCTTTACGCCAACGGCCATACGCTGACCATCGAAGACCGCGAAGGCAGTGCCAACCACTACCCCAGCGATAACCCCTACGAGCTGCTGCGCAGTCTGATCCCGCAGAATATTATTTCCCGCAAGTACGCCGGTGGGCTAAGCGGTTATCTTGGCTACGATGCTATGCAGTACTTCGAGCCATCACTAACACTCAAGGCCAGCGATGATTTCGATACGTTTCGCTTTGGGCTCTACAAAGATGGTCTGATCCTCGACAAGATGACCGGTGAAGTCACCTACTTTTACTACGACAACAGCCGCTATGAATTTCTACAGACGCTGATTAATGCAGACGATGAGCCAGCAGGCCCGCTGCATATCACGGCACTCGGCGACACCATGAGCCAGGCAGAGCATGCTGAGGCGGTGGCCAAGGTGAAGCAGGATATTATTGACGGCAAAGTATTCCAGTGTGAGGTCGGCTTTAAAAAGCGCTTTAGCATTAAAGGCGATACCTTGGCGCTCTACGATCAGCTACGCACCATTAACCCCTCGCCGCAGATGTACTACGTCAAATTTGGCGAGCAGAAGCTGATCGGCGCCAGCCCCGAGCTGCTGTTCCGGCTGCGCCAAGGGGAGATGGAAACCTTCCCCCTGGCAGGCACTACCCTACGCGGCCAAACGCCTCAAGAGGACACCCAGCTCGCCCGTGCGCTGCTTAATGACCCCAAAGAGATCGCCGAGCACAATATGATTGTGGATCTACATCGCAACGATATTGGCCGGGTGGCGCAGTTTGGCACGGTGAAAGTGCGCAGCCTGATGGATATCAAGCGCTTTAGCCACGTGCAGCATATCTCCAGCGAAATCGTCGGTATTATCGCCGAAGGCCAGGACATGTTCAGCGCGCTGGCCAGCAACTTCCCCGCAGGTACACTCACCGGCGCCCCTAAGATTGAGGCGATGAAGATTATCGACGACCTGGAAACCGATGGGCGCGGACCCTACGGTGGCGCGGTGGGTCAGTTCTCGTTTAACGGCGACTGCACCTTTGCAATTCCCATTCGTACGGTATTCGTCAACGGCGAACGCGCTTACGTGCAAACCTGCGGCGGCAACGTGTATGACAGCAACGCTGAAGATGAATACGAAGAGATCCGCCGCAAATTTGCCGGCACCCGCAAGGCCTTGACCCCCTTTATGAGCACGGAAACGGAGAGCCCCGCATGAAGGTGCTGATCATCGACAACTACGACTCCTTTACCTATAACCTCTACCAGTTTATAGGTGAGATTTTGACCACGGAGAAGAATCGCGGCGGGCTGGCCAATTTCGAGATACTCGTTAAGCGCAATAATCAAATCGATTTCAACGCCATCGAAGCCATGGCCCCAGATCGAATTATTATCTCCCCCGGCCCCGGCTCGCCAGACGACCCGCGCTACTTTGGTGTATGCGCTGAAGTGATTGAGAAATTGGGCAAGACCACCCCGCTGCTAGGAGTGTGCCTGGGCATGCAGGGCATTGTGCACGTATTTGGCGGCAAGGTGGTTAAAGCACCGCTGCCCATGCACGGCAAGATCAGTCCAATCAACCACAATAACGCATCGGTGTTTAACGGCGTACCCGACCAGCTTGAAGTGATGCGCTACCACTCGCTGATTGCCGATGCGACCACCCTGCCCGAGTGCCTGGAAGTAACCGCCACCGTAGGTGCCCTGGAAGCTAATAATTTCGAGCAACGCAGCCGCTGGCAGGCCGTCGGTGAGTTTGAGCTGATGGGCGTTAAACACCGGGAGTACCCGATTCATGGCATCCAGTTTCATCCAGAATCTTTCGCCACCGAAGGCGGCAAGGAGCTGATTGCCAACTTTCTTTTTGCGCCCAAGGATCAAGCCACAGCGTAGGCACCAAGCATAGGGTGGCTAAACGGGTGGTTAAATGAGACTCAATGAAACCATTAGCCACCCTGCACAAGCCAGATTTAGGATAACCGTCAGCCAGAAAGTCATCTGAAAAGCGGTTTTGCGGGTTTTATGCCGCAGCCGCTGCTGGGCCAGTAGCGCGCCCGGCCAGCCGCCCAACACGCCAAGCAGATGTAGAGACTTCTCGCTTACCCGGCGGCGATTTTTAATCGCCGCCTTTTTGTCGATGGCGTAAATAATATAGGCAAGAATGCTGACCACAGCGTAAAAAGCAACAATTGGGATCACAGTGAAGACTCTTGAGTGATCAGGCGCTATTTGCGCCGCTGAGAAGGTTTACCGCCAACCGCTGGTTTACCGCGGCCTTTACCCACTGGCTTACCCTTAGCGCCAAGCTTGCTTTTAGTACTAGTTTTACTTTTAACACCGGGCTTGCCGGGCGCTTTGCCCTTGGGGTGAGGTTTGCCGGCACTGCCTTTCGGGCCGGTGCTGACTTTTCCGCTGGCAGCTTTTTTACCTTTGGGCAGTGCTTTAGCCCCAGCGGCTTTGGCGCCAGCACTCTTCGCGCCAGCTTTAGCCGGTTTCTGACGCCCTTTTTTTGCCAGCCCTTTCGCAGCGGGCGACTTTGCCTTTCCTGCGTCTGAACTGTAGTTGGGCCTTTCCAGCTTAGCTCTGCTTTTCTTCTCTGGGGCAGCCTCTGAACGTTCGGTGAGCTCGATAATGGTATCGATCTCTTTAGGCGTAAGATCACGCCAGTCGCCCAGGGCTAAGCCTTTGAGCGATACATTCATAATGCGTGTGCGAATAAGCTGGGTAACTTCATAGCCGAAGTATTCGCACATGCGACGAATCTGGCGATTGAGCCCCTGCACCAAGGTAATGGTGAATACAAAGGTGGACTCTTTTTGCACCTTACAGCGCTTGGTCACCTTGCCGAGTATCGGCACGCCGCTCTGCATGCCATCGATAAACTCGTCGGTAATCGGCTTGTTCACCGTCACCTGATACTCTTTTTCGTGGTTGTTATTGGCGCGCAGAATCTTATTAACCAAATCACCGTTGTTGGTTAAAAAGATCAGCCCCTGGGAGTCTTTATCGAGCCGTCCAATGGGGAATATTCGCGTGCCGTGTTTTACAAACTCAACGATATTATCCTTCTCGCTGGACTCGGTGGTACTGACAATGCCCACCGGTTTGTTCAGCGCGATAAGAACGAGATCCTCCTCCTCCTGAGGCTCGATCTCTTGTCCGTTAACCTTAACCAAATCCCCCGCCACCACCTGATCACCCGTGGTCGCGCGGCGGCCATTAATCCACACATTGCCCTGCTCCACAAAGCGGTCGGCCTCGCGGCGCGAGCACATGCCACTTTCGCTAATGTACTTATTGATTCGGGTAGATTTTCGCAACGACATATAACGCCATATGGCTAAAAGAGAATAAAGAAACGCTTAAAAAGACGAGCCGGGCTGCTTTAGAAAGTTCAGCTCTTCATCGCTAGAGGCCCGCCCCAGCAATGCATTGCGGTGCGGGTAACGCCCAAAGCGATCAATAATCGCTTTGTGGCGGACTTCAAAGTCGAGATTGTTCTCCAACCCCGGCTGGTCAAATAGCTGCATCGCCAGCTCATGAATGGCCGCGGATTCGCTATGCATATAGGGCATGTAGAGGAAAACTCGTTGCTCGCTGGAAAGCGGAGCGTCTGCTCCAGCGGCCACGGCCTCTTGGGCGAGCGCCAGCGCTAAGGCATCGGTGGCAAAAGCGCGCGCGTCATCGCGGTAGATATTGCGCGAGAACTGATCCAGTACAATGATCTCAGCGAGCCGCCCTTCGGCTGTTTGCCGCCATGGGTAACACTCGCACTGCGCGGCTTGGGCATGCATGGCGCCAAACCGCTCCGCGATCAACCGATCCATCTCAAGGTCTTTTTTAAACCACTGAGCAGGCGTCAACTCCTCAAACCAAAAATCGAGTACCGCTTGAGCATCTGAGGGCATTGACGCCTCCTTCTTAGCGTAATTAAGAAACTAGCTGGTGTTGCCTGGCCCGAGTTACCTAGCCCGTATTACTTAGCCCGTGTTACGTAGACCAGCAGCAATCCCCGCCATGGTGACCATGAGTGCACGGGAAAGATCCGCGCTAATCGCCCCATCGGCATCACGGTTACGCTGCAGCAGCTCCGCCTGAAGGCCATGGAGCGGGTCGATATAGGGGTTACGCACATCGATCGCCTGACGAATCAGCGGCGTATTCTCCAGCAGTTTCTCCTGCTGCAAGATATCCAGCACTGCATCCTCCAAGCGCCCAAAACGTTCACGCAGCTGTTTACCCAGCGCCTTCAGCGAGGGCTCGTCGACTAAGCGGTGCTCGTAGTAGGCGGCAATCGCTACGTCGGCTTTGGCCAGCAGCATCTCAAGCATGTCCAGGTAGGTGCCGAAGAAGGGCCACTCGTTGCGCATCTCTTGCAGCACATCGCGCCCGCCGGGCTGCTCCAAACGCCGCGAGAAGGCTTCGCCGCTACCCAGCCACGCGGGTAGCATTAAACGAATCTGCGTCCAGGCGAAAATCCACGGAATAGCGCGTAGGGTTTCGACCCCTCCATCCTGACGCCGCTTAGTGGGGCGGGAGCCTAGTGGCAGCCTGCCCAGAGCACCTTCTGGGGTGACCGCCCGGAAATAAGGCACAAAGTCCGGGTCTTCCCTTACTACGCCTACATAGGCGGCATGCGCTACCTGGGCGAGCTGATCCATCTCTTCACGCCAGTGGGGTTCTGGAGCACGCGGTGGCAATAGCGTGGCTTCCAACACCGCGCAGGCGTAGATCTCCATGGAGCGTAGGGCAATATCCGGCTGACCAAACTTAAAGCGAATCATCTCGCCCTGCTCGGTTACCCGCAGGCTGCCATTCACCGAGCCTGGGGGCTGGGAGAGAATCGCCGCGTGGGCTGGGCCGCCACCACGGCCAACGGTGCCACCGCGGCCGTGGAACAGGGTTAAATCAACGCCATGTCGGTTACACACATTCACCAACGACTCCTGGGCACGGTACTGCGCCCAGGCAGCGGCCAACTGACCAGCATCTTTGGCCGAATCGGAATAACCGATCATTATTTCCTGGCGGTCATCAATCAGCGAACGATAGCCAGGTATTGAAAGCAGTTGATCCACCACATCGCCGGCGTGATTAAGGTCGTTAAGGGTTTCAAACAGCGGCGCAATAGGTAGCGTTACCTGTCCGCCAACCTCTTTCATGAGCAGCGCGACGGTGAGCACGTCCGAGGGCTCAGCGGCCATGGAAATAATATAAGTCCCCAGCGCTTCGGAGTGCTCCTGAGCGATGACTTTGAAGGTATCCAGCACCTCTCGAGATTCCGCAGAGCACTCCCAGCGGCGCGGAATCAGCGGGCGACGTGAGGCCAGCTCGGCGAGCAGAAACTCCTGGCGTTTGGCTTCGTCCCACTCCTGGTAATGACCCAGACCCAGGGCGCTGGTCAGCTCCTCAATGACCTGGGCATGCCGGCTGGCTTCTTGGCGTAGATCAAGCTTGGTCAGCGTAACGCCAAAAACGGCTACCCGACGCAGGGTATCCAGCAGCGCGCCGTTGGCGATGGTGTCTAGGCCAACATCGCATAGCGAGCGGTAGCAGGCGAGCAGCGGTGAGTAGAGCTGGTCGCGGGTTTCGATAATTGGCCCACCGCTGTAGTTGTGCCCCTCCAACTCTGCTTTGGCCCAATCCCGGGTTGATTCCATCTTGGCAAGCAACCGCTTCAGCACTTCGCGGTAAGGCTCAGCCACATCGCCCGCCTCAGCTTTGAGCGCGCTATTCGCCTTCCACATGGAGAGCTCTGTTTTAAGCTGTTCAAGATCACGTAGATAAAGATCAGCGGCCATCCAGCGACCTAGCAGTAGTACCTCGCGGGTCACTTTCGCCGTTACGTTGGGATTGCCATCGCGGTCGCCGCCCATCCAGGAGGCGTAGCGGATCGGTGCGGCATCCAACGGCAGGCGCTCACCGGCGGTTTCCAGCAGCAAATTATCCAAATCCCGATGGAAGTCCGGTACCGCCTGCCACAGCGAGTTTTCAATGACTGCAAAGCCCCACTTGGCCTCGTCCACCGGCGTAGGCCGCTCGTGGCGAATCTCGTCGGTGTGCCACGCCTGGCTAATGAGTTCTTCCAGGCGGCCCTGGGCGCGTGCGCCTCGCTCTGGGTAGTCATCGGAGCTCTCAATAGCGGTTAGACACTCATCGATGGCGTCATATTTTTGAATCAGAGTGCGCCGGATAACTTCCGTGGGGTGCGCGGTAAGCACCAGTTCAACGCGCATATTGGCGAGGGTCTCGACCAATTGACGCGGCGAGCTGCCCGCCTGTTGAGCACGCTCAAGCAGCTCACCCAGCACCGGCTGGGAGCCGGGCTTATAGTCCTCAACCCGGCGAAAGCGCGCCCGGTAGTGCTGCTCGGCAATGTTGGCGAGGTTTAAAAACTGGTTAAACGCCCGGGTGACCGGCAGTAGATCCCGTTCGGGCAGCTCACGCAGGTACTCAATTAATTCGCGCTGCTGCAGCGAGTCGCCCTGGCGCCCGCGCTTGGCGTGGGCGCGAATGGTTTCAATCTTATCGACAAATGCCTGGCCTAAATCATCGGCAATGGTGCGCCCCAGGCTATCGCCCAGAATACGCACGTTATCGCGCAGGGATTCGTGTAGGTCGTAACTCATTGGCATGGCCTCCTTGCAGGGGTCGCATCATTATTAAATCAGGAAGGGGTAGGTTGTTTTTCTTCTGCTTGGGTTTCTTGTGCTTTAGCCGCCTGCCAGTGGGCTTCCATCTCGTCGAGGGAAGCCTCAGCTATGGGCCGCTGGGCAGCGTTTAGCTCACTCTCTACATAGCGAAAGCGGCGCTCAAACTTGGCATTGGTCGCGCGCAGGCACTGCTCCGGGTCAGCATTCAGCGTGCGGGCAAGATTGGTGACGGCAAATAGCAGATCACCGACTTCTTCCTGGGCGTGCTGTTGATCACCGGCGGCGAGCGCTTCTTCCACTTCGGCCAACTCTTCACGAATTTTGTCAATCACGCCGCGTGCATCGGGCCAATCAAAGCCTACCCGCGCTGCGCGTTTCGACAGCTTGGCAGCACGGCTAAGCGCGGGCAGCGTGCGCGGAACATCGTCGAGCACAGAGGGCGCCTCAACGGTTCTTTCAGCCCGCTTCCTTTTCTCACGTTCTTCGGCTTTCAATGACTCCCAGCGGCTGTTGACCTGCTGGGTTTGCACTTCTTCGGCGCTCACCCCTGGTGGACGACGCGAGGCCAGGGTGCCATCCGGAAACACGTGGGGATGGCGACGCAGCATCTTGGCGGTCAGCGTATCGACGATATCGGCAAAGTCGAAGCGCTGCTCCTCCACCCCAAACTGGGCGTAATAAACCACCTGAAAGAGCAGATCCCCCAGTTCTCCGGGTAGCTCATCAAAGGCGCGTCGCTCAATGGCATCGGCCACTTCATAGGCCTCTTCCAGAGTGTGGGGCACAATGCTGTCCCAATCCTGTTGGAGATCCCAGGGGCAGCCCTGTTCGGCGTCACGCAGTACCTGCATCAATGTCAGCAGGTCATCCATACCATGGCGCATTATGCTCCTCCCTTACGCACTTGTTGCTCTGGGTCGGCATTACGCAAACGACGCACTTCGGTAACGTTAGGCAACTGCTGAATACGCGAAAACAGCCGCCCCAGGGATTCAAGGCCATCGACTTCCAGGGTAATACGCAGGCGGGCGATGCCCTCGTCGGTATCAGTCAAGGTATTTACCGCCAGCACGTTAACTTTTTCATTGCCCAGCAGGCCTGTGACATCCCGCAATAAGCCGGAGCGATCCCAGGCCTGAATCTCGATGGTGACCGGATAGCGGGTCTGGGCGCGTTCGCCCCACTCGACTTCGATAATGCGCTGGGGTTCGTCCAGGCGCAATTGCAGAATATTGCTGCAGTCCTGGCGGTGGACGGTGACACCACGCCCCTGGGTAATAAAACCGATAATCGGTTCGCCGGGCACCGGGCGGCAGCAGTTGGCCATACTGGTTTTAAGGTTGCCAACACCGAGCACCGTGATATCGCTTTTGGTGGCTTTGCTGGACTGGCGCTTAGGCTTGGCAAGCAGTCGGTCGAGCTGCTCCTGGTCGTCAGTTTCACCAAACAGCTGCTGAGCCTGATGCAGCACCTGACCAATACGCAGATCCCCCGCACCGATAGCGGCGTACATATCGTCGGCATTTTGGTAGTTGACGGCCTTGGCCAGTTTGGGCAGGTCGAGCCCCTCGACGTCCAGGCGGCGCATCTCACGGTCAAACAGCACGCGCCCCTCGTCCAGGTTTTGATCCCGCGCCTGATGTTTGAACCACGCCTGGATTTTGGCCCGTGCCCGTGAGGTGCGTACATAGCCCAGACTGGGGTTTAACCAGTCGCGGCTCGGCCCGCCTTTTGTCGCGGTAAGAATTTCTATCTGCTGACCGGTTTTAAGCTTATAGGTCAGCGGCACGATGCGCCCATTAATCTTGGCGCCCCGGCAGCGGTGACCAATTTCGGTATGCACCCGGTAGGCGAAGTCGATCGGTGTGGCAATCCGTGGCAAATCGATGACGTGGCCGTCGGGGGTAAAGACATAGATACGATCAGGCGCCACATCGCTGGAGAGCCCTTCGCGCAGATCACCAAAGCCACCCACTTCGTCCTGCCACTCCAGCACCTGACGCAACCAGGCGATTTTCTCTTCGTAGCTACGGCTTTTGGCGTTGGTATCGTGGCCTTTGTAGCGCCAGTGGGCACAGACGCCCAGCTCCGCCTCATCGTGCATGGCGAAGGTGCGAATCTGGATTTCGAGCACCTTGTTCTCGGGCCCCATCACGGCGGTATGCAGCGACTGATAGCCGTTCTTTTTGGGGTTGGCGATGTAGTCGTCAAACTCGTTGGGCACGTGGTGCCAACGCGAGTGGATAATCCCCAGCACGGTGTAGCAGTCGGCAACTTCTGGCACCAGAATGCGCACCGCGCGAATGTCGTGCACCTGCGAGAAGTCGATCCGCTTACGCTTCATTTTGCGCCAGATCGAGTAGATATGTTTGGCCCGACCATCCACGTCGTATCGATGGATGTGCTGCGCTTCCATCAAGCCTTTGATGGTTTCGATCACATCGTGAATATAGCGGTCACGGTCGAGGCGCTTCTCCGCCAGCAGTTTGGCAATCGCCTTATAGTCATCTTCATGTAAGTAACGAAACGAGAGATCTTCCAGCTCCCACTTAAGTTGCCCAACGCCCAGCCGGTGGGCCAGCGGCGCGTAAATATCGGCAACTTCCCGAGCCACCTGTAGGCATTTCTCCAATGGCGCATCTTTTACTTGGCGCAGCGCACAGGTGCGTTCGGCAATTTTTATTAGCGCCACGCGTACATCGCTGACCATGTTGACCAGCATTTTGCGCAGGTTTTCCTGCTGATTATGTTGGCCCATGCCATGGTCAGGTGCCAGCGGGTAGCTGATTGCGGCCATTTGCAGCACACCATCAATCAGGCTGGCCACTTCTTGGCCAAAGCGCTTTGATACCGACTCGAGGCTCAGCAGCCCTTCCCGCACCGAGCGGTAGAGAACGGCGGCCTCAAGTGTCGCCTGATCTAATTTTAATTCACCAAGAATATCGGCCATTTCCAGACCCATGCGAAAGCTAGAGCCTGGCGATAGCCACACGCGGTGGGTGCGCGGGGCCTCAAGCTCCAACGTCTCGGCGAGTTCACAGGCGTCGACTAAACGTTCAGGCTCTGGTAAGCGCACGTCCTCTTGCAGGCGCGTCAACCATTGCTGAATGTCCACCCTTCCACTCGCGGTTAGCGGCTGGTCTTCACGCACTTTCACCATGACTATTACTCATCCTTTCAGGGAGACGGCCTCTACACGACCGCCACCGTGGCTTGATGCGATGGGGAAACGTCTAGTCCCCGTACTCGAACAGCATCAGCGTTTCCATATGCGCAGTGTGAAGGAACATATCCGCCACTGCTACTTGCTTGACCCGGTAACCCGCATGCACAAGATGTGCCGCATCTCGGGCAAGCGTCGCCGGATCACAGGAAATATAGACCACCCTGGGCACCGGGTGACGCGCCAACGCCTGACAAATGACTTCAGCGCCGCTACGCGGCGGGTCGAGCACCAGCGCGTCGCTACCGCCATGCTCAGTTAATAGCTCATTCACGCTGGCAGCGCTGTTCAAATCAGCCTGCTGACCGCTAACCATTAGTTGGTTACGCTTGGCATTAATGGCTATGCGCGCCACCATGGCAGGGTTACCCTCTACCGCATGCACCTCAGCGCCCGCCGCCGCTATGGGTAAGCTAAAATTCCCGATACCGGCAAAAAGATCGAGTAGCTTTTGTCCCGACTTCGGCACTAACCACTGAATGACCTGGGCGACCATCTGTTGGTTCACCTGAGCATTGACCTGTAAAAAATCCCCCGGCGCAAAGCTTAAGCTAAG
This sequence comes from Halomonas sp. SpR1, assembly GCF_031010175.1. Taxonomy (GTDB): domain Bacteria; phylum Pseudomonadota; class Gammaproteobacteria; order Pseudomonadales; family Halomonadaceae; genus Vreelandella. Next base: position 252,113 of record NZ_JAUAMB010000002.1, on the reverse strand, counting down.
CGCTGTTTGACCTTCCACGGTTAGCGACTCTTCAAGCGCTGGCGGCGCACCATGCCAGTGCAGCGTAGGCGTTTCACGCCCCAACCAAGTGCCCAGCGCCACTCCTTGCTGCTGCGCAAAGGCTTGCCAACGTTCGGCATCCCCGGCGTGCTCTTTTAGCTGACGCACTAATACGACCTGCTCAGTCGCCGTGGCCATTAACTCGATGTGCCCAACATGACGCGGCGCATCTAGTGTTCCCAGCAAGGCATGCAGCGGCGTTAGCAGCCGCTGTAAGGGATCAACCAACACCGGGCAGCGCTCAACATCCACCAGGCGGTGGCTATGGGCGGCACGAAAGCCCAGCCGTGTATTGCCCTGGCTGTCGACTTTGACTCCCAGGCGTGCCCGGCGCCGGTAGCCTTGGTCGCTGCCTTGAATCGAGCCGATTTCGCTTAGCGTTATACCCTGGCGAGCAAATAGATCCCGTACCACTTCACGCTTATGGTCGCGCTGGGCGTCGACACTGAGGTGCTGTAAATCGCAGCCGCCGCAGTGGCCAAAATGTGGGCAAGGAGGCGTGACACGTAGCTCGGAAGTGGTCAGCAGTGATTTGATATGCGCTTCGTCAAAGCGTTTGCGGGTCAGATGAATCGCAACGTCCACCTGCTCACCGGGCAACGCCCGATCGACAAACACGGTTTTCCCGTTGGCAGCGTGGGCAACGCCACGCCCATCATGGGCCAAACGCTCAATGACCAGCGGCGACGCATCCTCTGCAGCAGTGTGCGGAGCCTTGCCGCCCGGCGAACGCGCCAGTCCAGAATGCCCTGAGGCGGGCCTGGCCGGCCGCCGTTTTCCCAACATGGCCATGGTTATACTCCTGGGGCAAATAGGCCAGTGGAGAGATAGCGATCACCACGGTCACAGACGATAAACACAATCACCGCATTTTCGGTTTGCTCAGCGATACGGAGCGCCCCTGCCAGGCTGCCCCCTGATGAGACCCCGGCCAGAATACCCTCTTCACGGGCCAGACGCCGCATATGCTCCTCGGCCTCTTGCTGACCAATATCCAGGGTGACATCCACCCGCGGCGCCTCAAAAATAGCCGGTAGGTACGCTTGTGGCCAGCGGCGAATGCCGGGAATACTGGCGCCATCGGCAGGCTGTAGACCGACAATCTGGATAGCCGGATTTTGCTCTTTCAAATAGCGCGAGACCCCCATAATGGTACCCGTCGTACCCATGGAGCTGACGAAGTGGGTCACCTCGCCCCCGGTTTGTTGCCACACTTCGGGCCCGGTGGTGCGGTAGTGGGCCAAGGGGTTATCCGGGTTAGCGAACTGGTTAAGCGGTTTGCCTTCGCCTCTAGCAATCATGCCATCGGCAATATCCCGCGCCTCTTCCATGCCCCCTGCCTTGCTGGCAGAGATTAATTTAGCCCCAAAAGCAGCCATCGCCTGCTTACGCTCTTCCGAGGCGTTTTCGGGCATTACCAGCACCATCTGGTAGCCCTTAATCGCCGCCGCCATGGCGAGCGCGATACCGGTATTACCTGAGGTTGCTTCAATCAGCGTATCGCCGGGGGAAATATCCCCCCGGGCTTCTGCTTCATTGATCATGGAGAGCGCGGGGCGGTCTTTAACCGAACCGGCGGGGTTATTGCCTTCGAGTTTTGCCAACAAGGTGTTGTTACGCCCAGCACTAATGCGCTTCAGGCGTACTAGGGGTGTGTTGCCAACCACATCTTCGAGCGTGGGATAGCCCTGGGGATTGTCCTTGAGATAGCCCTTAAGATCGTTCATGAATATTCCTTATCGTCACCGTTATGCTGCATTATATCGGTGCTGCCTTGGGCTGGACAGGCAACCTCATTGAATCAACGAGTTCTTTTCATGTCTTTGAACACCCGTCTTCTATTCGCCTTACTCGGTTTTCCGCTCCTGGTATACGCCATGATGGCCGTACTGCTGGTGATACAGAGTGATTCGCAAGCCCGCGCGGCACAGCAAGCACATTTGGAAAGCGCCGGCGAGTTGGTAGCTCCAAGCCTTGCCGATGCGGTCGCAAAGGCTGATACCCAGCGCCTGGAGACCCTCGCGCGCCAGCTCCTCAATATGAAGGGACTGCGTGCGGTTGCGCTATTTAATCAACAAGGCAGTGTTATTTTACAGCTGGGTCAAGCCAACCCGCCGTTACTCAACGCCCCCTCTGGTCACCAACTGATCATGGAAGAGGATGCTTGGCGACTGCGTTTCCCGCTAGCGGCTCCTCAGTTCAGTACAAGCCAGAGCAGCACGCGCCAAGCCGACCCAGCAAGCGGCAGTAGCGTTGGCTGGTTAGATATCGAAATGGACACGCGAGCGCTCACCCTAGTGCGCTATAAGTTGATTGCCAGCCTCAGCCTAGGCGGCATGTTGCTAGGCCTGCTGCTGTTTTTAGTCGCTTTTGCCATCAGCCGCTATGCTACTCGCCCTATCGAAGAAGCTAACCAAGCGCTTTATCGACTCTCCCGCGGTGACTACCGATTAGGTTTGGCGCCCTCTAATGCCACAGAACTTCACCACCTGAGTAGTCATATTAACGCCCTGGCAGAGCACTTTCAGCAGGCCCAGCGGAATATGCAAACGCAAATCGAGCAGGCCACCAGCGAGCTGCAAGAGTCAATGGAAACCATCGAAGAGCAGAATATCAAGCTCGATTTAGCGCATCGCAGCGCGCTGCGCGCTAACGCCGTGAAGTCTGAATTTTTAGCCAATATGAGCCACGAGATCCGCACACCGCTGAACGGCATTATTGGCTTCTGCCGGTTACTGGGGCGTTCATCACTGGATACACGTCAGCAGGAGTGGCTGCAGCACGTACACCGCGCTTGCGACAACCTGCTAATGCTGGTTAACGATGTACTCGACTTTTCCAAGCTTGAAGCGAACCGTCTCACTCTGGAAGAGACGGATATCGATATTGTTGCACTGGTTGACGAAGTAGTCGGGCTGCATGCTCCAGAAGCCCAGCGCAAGCAGCTACACCTGGTGGCCATGGTGTATGACGATGTACCTACACCGCTGACCGGTGATCCGCTCCGTATACATCAGGTATTGAATAACCTAATTGGTAATGCACTCAAATTCACCCATGAAGGCGAAGTGATCGTGCGCGTCATGCTGGATAACCTTGAAGGCCAGCATGTGGTACTCAATCTCAGCGTCAGTGACACTGGGATTGGCCTAAGCGACGCCCATAAGGAAGCGCTATTTAGCGCCTTTTCCCAAGCAGAACCCAGCCATTCGCGGCAATTTGGTGGCAGTGGCCTTGGCCTTACTATCTGCCGACAATTAATTGAGCGCATGGGCGGAGAGATTGAGGTGGAGAGCGAGCTGGGTAAAGGCACGACTTTCTCCTTTACGCTCCCCATGCTTGCTCATAAGGCTATCGAGCGGCCACCAGAAGTTAACTTGGATAACCCAACCATTCGTTTATATGAGACACACGCACCCACCCGCCATGTGCTCGAACATTTACTGCAACGCTGGGAGGCGCACCCAATCGCCTTTGATGCCTCTGAGCCAGCGGAATTGATGATATTAGGGTTGGAACATAGCGACTTCAGCCCTGAGTGGCACGCTCATTGGCAAACAGTGATCGACCAAACTCCCTGCCCCGCACTGATTTTAGCCAATGGCAACAGTTTTGATCTGCCGCCACTGCACTTAACCCATGGCGGAGAGATCCTCTACAAACCCTTTTCCCGCGCTCAATTGGTGGCGTCGCTCAAGCAATTGCTGTTACCAGCACTGATGGCACATAAAAATGGCCAGGAGTTACTAGCACTACCAGCAGCACCCCAGCCACTCAAACTACTGATTGTCGATGATAATGCGCCGAACCGAGAGTTGCTCAAAAACATGCTTGAAGACCCAACCCTGCATGTCATTACGGTAGAAAGCGGTCACCAGGCGCTAGAATTCGCACGCACCAGTAACGTTGACATGGTGTTAATGGATATTCGTATGCCGGGGATGGATGGCGTGCAGACCACCCAGGCGCTGCGCCGAATCAGTAGCACCTGGGCCCGCTGTCCCATCATTGCCGTCACCGCCCACGTGCTGAGCAGCGAACGCCAGCAGTGGCTCGCTGAAGGCCTTGATGACGTGCTGATAAAACCGATTGATGAGGCGCAGTTGGATCAGTTACTCAATCGTTTTCTGGGGGTTACCCACCGGCTGACGGCCGGTAGCGCAACGGCGGCCTCTCCCCAATGGGAGAGCAACGCCGCCAATACGCAGCGCTTTAGTCACACTCCACCCGCCACCCTACCCGTTATTGATCTTGAGATTGGCGCACGCCTGGCGGGGGGTAAAGAGTATTTGGCACGGGAGCAGCTAAAACGCCTGATCGACAGTTTGGATGAGAGTGAACAGCATATGCGCAGCGCTTATAGCCAACGAAACTTACCCACCCTGCTCGACTGGGTGCATGGACTTAATGGCGCCAGCCGTTACTGCGGTGCGCCTGAGTTGGCCTTACTGGTAGAGACCCTGGAAACCCGACTGCGTACCAGCGGCTTAGACCATGTTGAAGGGCTATTGGAAGACCTCTACCGGGCAATGGCACGGCTACGTGCACAGCGTCCGCTACTGCTTAGACATTAAGCAAAACTCAACGTTAGCCTTGGGTCTCGCGCTCTAGTACAACAAACGCCACCGCATAATCGGCTTCATCACTCAACGTTACGTGGCTGGTGGTGACACCTGCAGCTTGTAAGAGTCTTCCGGCTTCGCCGTTGAGCAGGAAATAGGGCTTACCCAAGGCATCGTTCAGCACCTGAATATCACACCACTGCAATCCCTGGCGTAGGCCTAACCCAAGTGCTTTAACAAAGGCCTCTTTAGCAGCGAAGCGTTTGGCCAGGAACGCGGCGGGCTCAGATTTCTGCTGCCAAAGCGTATACTCTTCGGGGCCTAAAATGCGCTGAGCAAAGCGTGGGCCGTGCCGCTGCATGGCCCGCGTAAAACGCTCAACACGGGCAATATCCGAGCCAATTCCCACAATCATCGCCTAAAAGCCTCTAAACAGAAAATCTCTAAACAGAAAACAGCTGATTAATGCCCGCAGCAGCCATTATGAACATGCTCTGAGTGATCGTCATGATCGTGGCTATGCTCGTGATCGTGGGCATCGAGGGCCGCCATTAAGCCTGCCTCTTGGCCAGCGATAATCAAGCGTTTCATCTCCTGCACGGCTTCTTTAAGACCCACAAACAGCGCACGAGCAATAATGGCATGACCAATATTGAGTTCGTTGATGCCCGGCAGCGCCGCAATTGCTTCAACGTTATGGTAGTGCAAGCCATGACCGGCATTGACCACCAAACCCAGTGAGATAGCGTGAGTCGCAGCGGTGGTTAAGCGATGATACTCCGCATTGGCGGCATCGCTACCGGGACGCGCTTCTGCGTACGCGCCGGTGTGTAACTCAATCGTCGGCGCCCCGGCGCGCTGGGCAGCGTCAATTTGCTCAATATCAGGATCGATAAACAGGGACACATCACAACCCGCCGCGCTCAATCGCTGGCAGGCGCTGGCAATAGCGTCAAAGCCACCTACAACGTCCAGGCCGCCTTCTGTGGTCAGCTCTTCACGTTTTTCCGGTACTAAACAGACATGGGCGGGACGCACCTCTTCGGCCAAAGCCAGCATCTCTTCGGTGACGGCCATTTCCAGGTTCATACGCGTATTAAGCACTTCGGCCAGAATACGCACATCCCGGGGCTGGATGTGGCGCCGATCTTCCCGCAAGTGCACCGTAATGCCATCGGCGCCCGCTTCTTCAACGACTAATGCCGCCTGCACGGGATCAGGGTAGCGAGTACCGCGAGCTTGGCGAAGTGTCGCAATGTGATCGATATTGACGCCTAACAGTATCCGAGGGGGGTGCATAGTGCCTCCAGCGCAACGATAAGATAAGAGTTTGTGAAAGAAAATCAGGAATTAGGGACGGTGGCGGCGCCGCGCCAAATCGAGCATCAGCTCCCGCGAACGTAACACGGTAGAGCCAAGGTGGGGCGCCAGGGCCGCCCGCATCACCGCCTTCAATGCATTGGCAAGGCCTTCATGCTGCCAGTCCCCCTGCTCAATGTAGCGTAGCGTTCTGCCATCGAGTCCCCCCTCAGCCGGCAAGAATGCTCGGCTGGCGGTGTCAAAATGATAGCGGAGCTGGGGATCCAAAACGCCGCCCTCTGGCGTCGTAAACTGCGGCGTGGCCTCCAGCGCCTCTAGCAGCGCCCACTCATAGCGGCGCAGCGCCAGCGCTCGCTCGGCGGGTGCTGGCAACGCTTCGAGTAGCGCGGTATAAAACGCAAATACGTCGGGCGCTGGCAGTTCTAGCGGCAGCAACCGGGTAGCGATTTCATTGGCATAAAGCCCGCATAGCAGCCCTTCTCCGGCCAACAGCGCCGTCTGGCCGCGAGACTCCATTAACGTCAGCCGCTTTAAATCACGACTGCCCTGCCAGGTCACAAACAGCGGTGTAAACGGCTGCAGACGTTGGCGGGATTTTGAGCCGGGTCTTTGTCCACCATGGGCGACAGCACGCACTCTGCCGTAATCAAGCGTTAATAGATCCACCAGCGCACTGGTTTCACGATAAGGCCGACGGTGGAGCAAAAAAGCCGGCTCTGGCGACATCGTTACCTTCAATCGAGGTCGTAACCCAAGCTTTTCAGGGCGCGCTCGTCATCCGACCAGCCGCGTTTTACTTTTACCCATAGATTCAGCATCACCTTGGTACCCAGAGCGCGCTCCATATCCAGGCGCGCCTCGCGGCCGATGCTCTTGAGGCGATCGCCGTTTTCACCGATCAAAATGACTTTTTGGCCCTGCCGCTCGACCAGAATCAAGGCACTGATATGAGTCACCCGCTCGGTTTCGCGGAACTCTTCGATTTCAACGGTCATCTGGTAGGGCAACTCATCGCCCAATTGCCGCATGACCTTTTCACGCACCAGCTCGGCGGCCATAAAGCGCAGACTTTTGTCGGTAATCTGGTCTTCGGGGAAGAAGTGGACGCTTTCCGGCAGGTGTTTGGCCACCTCCTCTTCCAGGGTATCGACCTGGGTGCCGTGCTTGGCTGAAATCGGCACGATAGCGGCAAAATCGCGGCGCTCGCCAACCTCTGCCAGCCATGGCAGCAGATCGCCTTTTTCGCCCAGGCGATCTACTTTATTAACCGCCAGAATTACCGGCGCTTTAACATGCTCCAGGCGCTTTAATACCGCCTGGTCTTCTTCCGTCCAGCGGGTGCGGTCGATAATAAACACCACGCAATCGACGTCGCGCAGCGCCTGGGTGGCCGCCTGGTTCATAAAGCGGTTGATGGCTTTATTGCGATCCTTGGACATGATGTGCATGCCCGGCGTATCCACGTAGATAAACTGGGTGTCATCCACCGTTTTAATGCCCATCACCTGGTGGCGCGTGGTTTGCGGCCGCCGAGAGGTAATCGATATTTTTTGCCCCAGAATACGGTTCATGAGGGTTGATTTGCCCACGTTGGGTCGGCCAACAATGGCAACGAATCCGCAGGTTTGGCTCATGATTTATCTCCAGGACTTTTTTCGAGGTACGACAGCGCTTCTTCTGCCGCTTGCTGTTCAGCATGGCGGCGGCTAGGGCCCTTACCAGTGGTATGCTCAGCCAACAGGTCAATGTAGCACTCCACGGTAAAGGTCTGGGCATGCGCCTCACCCTTTACGCAGACAACCTCATAACGCGGCAACGCAGCTTGGCGCGACTGCAGAAACTCCTGCAGCCGTGTTTTGGGATCTTTTTGGGTATCTTGCAGAGAGATATTACCCAGCCTTTCTGAGTACCAATCCAGCACGCGGTCGCGAACCACATCCATGCCGGCGTCCAGATAGATGCCACCAATAATGGCTTCTACCGCATCCGCCAGGATCGATTCACGGCGATGCCCACCGCTTTTCATCTCGCCAGAGCCTAACCGCAGGCATTCGCCAAACTCCATTTCACGGGCCAGTTCCGCCAGGGTTTGTCCCTTTACCAACCGTGCGCGCAGGCGTGAAAGCTGCCCTTCCCGGGCTTGGGGAAAGCGCTGAAACAGCGCCTCGGCGATCACAAAGTTGACGATGGAGTCGCCCAGAAACTCCAGGCGCTCATTGTTACGACCACCGAAGCTACGGTGGGTCAAGGCCAATTCCAAGAGCGTATCGTCGCCAAAGGTATGGCCGATTCGTCGGCAAAAAGCGTTCAAGGAATTACTCACAGCTCTCCTACGTCATTGACGTTAACTAAAGTGACATAACTGACTAAATTCAGCGTACGCAGCGGGTTCATTCTATGTGCCGCACACTGGTAAAGCTCGGCAACCCGCCGTCCCAGTGCATCCAGACCGCGAACGCACGCCCGACAATATTCTCTTCCGGCACGAAACCCCAGTAGCGGCTGTCGTTGGAGTGGTCACGATTATCCCCCATCATGAAGTAGTGCCCTTCAGGGACTGCCACTTCACGCATTTGCGGTCCAGGGTCGCGCGGGTTGTTATAAATAAAGTGCTCGGCATCGCCAAGGCGCTCTTCTAACAATAGCTGTTGAGACGAACCTTCGGGCCCCTCTTCGATCAACTCTTTAGCCACCGGCTGACCATTAACGTAGAGCTGCTTACCTTCATAACGAATACGATCTCCAGGCAAGCCAACCACCCGTTTGATGAAGTTCACCGAAGGCTCGTCGGGGAAACGAAACACCATTACATCGCCACGCTCAGGATCGCCGATTTCGATAAAGCGGGTGTTCACCACTGGCAAACGTAGGCCGTAGGCGAATTTGTTGACCAGAATAAAGTCGCCCACTTCAAGCGTCGGCCGCATTGAACCCGAAGGAATCTGAAAGGGTTCAATGATAAAACTACGCACTACCAACACCACCAGCAGCACAGGAAAAAACGAACGCGCGTAGTCAACCGGCCAAGGCTCTTTAAGCAGTTTTTCGCTGGTAGCGGGATCCAACCCTTCCTGGGTTTTGGCCTCTGCTGCGGCGAAGCGTTGGCGGCGCTTGGGCTTTAATAGCCATACGTCCAACAGGTAAATAACGCCCGAGAGCGCAACGGCAAGTACCAGCAGTAATGAAAAATCCATGAGTGGCGTTCTTTCCTAGTCGTTAACCTTGAGCACAGCAAGGAAGGCATCCTGGGGAATTTCCACGCGCCCCACTTGTTTCATGCGTTTCTTACCCGCTTTCTGCTTCTCGAGCAGTTTCTTCTTACGGCTGACATCGCCGCCATAACACTTGGCCGTCACATTCTTGCGCAGCGCCTTCACGGTGGAGCGCGCCACCACTTGGCCACCAATAGCCGCCTGAATCGCCACATCAAACATCTGCCGTGGGATCAGCTCTTTCATTTTCTCGACCAATAGACGACCACGACTATGAGCATGATCGCGGTGGATAATCACCGCTAGCGCGTCAACTTTGTCGCCATTGATAAGCACATCGAGACGCACCAGTTTGGCCATCTCAAAACGCTCAAAGTTGTACTCAAGCGAAGCGTATCCCTTGGAGATCGATTTCAGTCGGTCAAAGAAGTCCATGACCACTTCTGACATGGGCAGCTCGTAGGCCAACTGGATCTGATTACCCAAGAACTGCATGTCTCGCTGTGTGCCGCGACGCTGCTCACACTCAGCAATGACGTTACCCACGTATTCCTGGGGAACCAATATGCTGGCGCGGACAATCGGTTCACGCATTTCATCTACGTCGGCCATATCAGGCAGCTTGGAAGGGTTGGAGACGTAGTTAACGTCACCATTTTTCATCGCCAGTTCGTAGACAACTGTGGGAGCTGTAGTGAGCAGATCGATGTCATACTCCCGCTCCAGGCGCTCCTGAATGATTTCCATGTGCAGGGTGCCAAGAAAGCCCACCCGAAAACCAAAACCAAGTGCGTCGGAGTTCTCTGGCACATACTCAAGCGAAGCATCGTTAAGTGCCAGTTTTTCAAGCGCATCGCGGAAGTCTTCGTAATCATCCGCACTGACCGGGAACATACCGGCATACACCTGCGGTTTTACCTTTTGGAAACCGGGCAGACGCGCTACGTCAGGTGTTTTGGTATGGGTAATCGTATCGCCTACCGGCGCGCCGTGAATCTCTTTGATACCGGCAACAATAAAGCCTACTTCACCCGCCCGCAGAATATCGGTCTGTTTACGTTGGGGGGTAAAAATACCCACTTCTGTGGCGCCCCAATCGCGGCCCGTTGATTTAATGCGAATCTTGTCGCCCTTACGCAGGGTGCCGTCGAAAAGACGCACTAACGAGACAACGCCAAGGTAGTTATCAAACCAGGAGTCGATAATCAGCGCTTGCAGCGGCGCATCCGGGTCGCCCTTGGGCGGCGGTATATCACGCACTAAGCGCTCAAGTAGTGCATCAATGCCAATCCCGCTTTTAGCCGAAACCTGGCAGGCATCAGTGGCATCGAGGCCAATAATCTCTTCGATTTCCTGAGCAACCTTGTCGCAGTCCGCTTGGGGTAAATCGATTTTGTTAAGTACCGGCAGTACTTCCAGGCCTTGTTCGATAGCGGTATAGCAGTTAGCTACCGACTGGGCCTCCACCCCTTGTGCAGCATCGACAACCAGCAACGCCCCTTCACAGGCGTAGAGCGACCGCGACACTTCATAAGAGAAGTCTACGTGCCCAGGCGTATCGATAAAGTTGAGCTGATAAACCTGCCCATCAGCGGCAGTGTAATCCAGCGTGACCGACTGCGCTTTAATGGTAATGCCACGCTCACGCTCAATGTCCATTGAATCGAGCACTTGCTCTTTAAGCTCACGCTCGGTTAACCCTTCGCAGGTCTGAATCAGACGATCAGAGAGCGTAGATTTGCCGTGGTCGATGTGGGCGATAATAGAGAAATTTCTTATATGCTTGATTTTACTGTCTTTTTCGTTTGTCATTTGCCGATTTAATCCGGGGTATGTACGCAACCGTGTACGATAAAAATAGTTGCTTGGTGCGTGCAATATAAATTTGAGAGCATTGTACCGTTAGCGAGGTTCCGGTGCTATGTTCATTCAAATTGCAAGAGATCTATCATGGAAACCCAGTAGAATACTTCTATAGAAAATTGACGGATACAAAGCTAATCACCCGACTGCGTAATAGGCCTAGTCAACGTGCTTGCCGTGGCGGCTGCTCGCCTTGAAGAGCTAACCGGCGGCACGGTACCGAAGCCTACCTTTATCGAGCGCCTGGATAGGTTGGTGGATGAGCAACGCAACTGAGGGTAGTAAAAAGCCGCCCGAAGGCGGCTCTTATACATGATGCCTACTATTATTGCTGGCGAGTGAAGCTCACTGCTTGCACTTTAATACCCTGAGCAATCCCCATCATCTGCTCAATTTTGCTAATACAGCTTGAAAGATGGTGTCGCAGGCTAATGACCTCAAGGCGGCATGCATCCAGGCTATGCCCTTCCGCTTCCATTTCTTTGACTAGCCGCAGAGTTGGAGAGCGATACTCAGAGTCGATCAAGTATTTAGGCGCTATCAACACATACCGCGAATCCTTCTGACGGTGCTGGATGTAGTGGTTCATATCCAGCCATGCGTCTAGATCAAGCACCTTAACCTGTTTGGCTTCAGGCAATGCCTCTGCTTCTAAAAAATCACCGTTAAAGGAGTAGGTTTCGACTGCGCCCAGCGCCTCTGTATAGCGCTCGTCAGGTATCTGGTCATACTTGGCTACGCCGAAGCGATCTTTTAGATGGCTGTAGATTTTCTTGAACGCTGCTGGACGCCGATCTTTAACGACCTGGGAATAGATGCGCGAAGCAATAGCTTTTTGAAGGCCACGCTGGCAACTGGGCGATAGTGGATTAGGCAACCCTCTTGAAGATGGTTGCTTCAAACTGCCTTTTGTCCAATGGTCAGCAAGAACATCATCACATTCATCTTGATATTTTTTAACTGCTTCTTGCGATTCTGTTTTGACGCGAGAAACTTGTATGGTACTCATCCATCCAAAGAGCTTTCTCAAGGGGATGCTTACCATCTCGCGTGATTTACCGTCTTTACCAACCGTCACCCTGAGGGTGACGGTTCCCCACCTTCTTGTATTTTCAGAAAGTTTCTTTTGTTGAGTCTGCCAAGCTAAGCCCATACCGGTAACCACGGGGCGCATTGGAACATAAGGCTCGTGGTTGTGTTCGACAAGGAACAGGTTGTTTCCGTTAAATGGAACTGTCACGGCGCTAGTGCTAGAATCTTTCATGGTTATATTCCTTGGATCGGGGTTTAACCGCGCTGCTGGGCCTGGCCGCCCAGCAGCATTTGATACATCGCTTGTTCTGCTTTTTCCGCTCGCTCCTTCATTCCATCCCAAGCGAGTGCGCGGTAACGAAGCTCGGCAGTAAGGGAGCGGCAATTTTGGCTACCCGCCTCGCGAATACGATCAACCTCATGAGGCTGCAATCGAATAGAAGTAGGGTGCATGTTTGAAATGGTCATAATGATCCCTTTCACAGTCGTTTAATTTGCCTTACACGACCAATGCTAGAGTCATATACGACTTCTTGCAAGTGAAAATAAGGTGCCAAATAGGTATTTATGACTATGGATGACTACAGGACATCACCAACAATTGGCAACAGACTGAAATTTAAAAGAAAGTCTTTTGGAGTCAACCAAGGTGAGCTTTCTGCAATTTCAGGCGTTAGCCAGCGCCAAATATCTTCATACGAAAGGGGTAAGTCAGAGCCCAGGGCAGATACGCTAGAAAGATTAGCTTCAGCGCTAGGAACCACGGCGGAATGGCTTGAGTTTGGCGACGAAGAATCAGACCTTGATATACTCACTGAGGACAGCATGAGGGATTCGCTTGCGGCTCCCCATGTTCCGATTTTAAATTGGTCAATTGATAGCATCAGAAATCGAAACACCGGATTTTTTCAACAAGTACTACCTATCCCGGATGTTGCCAGCGATGAAGCATTTGCCTTAGTAGTTCGCGGCAACAGCATGGCTCCCGAGTACCCAGATGGTTCTGTAATAGTTGTTGATCCAAATGTCCCCGCTGCAAGTGGCGATGACGTCTTGGCGGAAATAGGAGGGGAGCCTATTTTTAAGCGGTACTCGGTAGAGCTAAACGATTGTCAATTTCTGGTGCCCCTTAACCCCCAATTTCCAGCATTAGCTGTGGATGATGAAAGCTTCAGAATATGGGGTGTTGTGGTGCTTCAGCTTATATATAGAAATAAGGTCGCAAGCTAGCGCGCCCTACCCCTACCGCTAGCAAAAAGGATTAGGCCTAAACCTTTGCGGCTATTAGCTATCTAACAGGTAGCAAAATGCGCTATGTTGTAACTACACACACCAATACCCTTACGGTTTTTGGAAGGAGGTAACAATGGCTATCTCCGCTATGCAGGCAGCCAAGGCAGCATGTGCAGCGTCCGGTTGGGCGTTGAGCAATTTACAGCTGCACAAAATACTTTATATTGCGCACATGATTTATTCAGGTCGCCACGATGGTGAACCGTTGATCAATGACGAGCGTTTTCAGGCGTGGCCATATGGGCCAGTGCTTCCCTCTGTTTACAACTATGCATCTAGTTATGGCAGCTCGAATATTCAGAATATTTTCAATCATATTCCTGATCTTGACCCGAGTACCGAAGAAGGCCAAATCATCATAGATGCTGTTGGACGCTTGGGCAGCTTAGAGCCCTTCCGGTTAGTGGATATCACCCACGAACCTATTTCTGCTTGGGCGCACAGCTACGTACCCGGCATGCGGAATGTTCCAATTGAACAGGAAATGATAATTAATGAGTACAGAGAGCGGTTCCCCACCACCGAGCCTTGGGCAAAAGAACGAGCTTGATCAACTAGCAGGGAACCCAGTTAGCAAGCCAGCTAAGAATTACCCAGATAGCAGTGCATTGGTGGATGTTGAACAGGAGCTCGCTAGAGAGAAAGACGGTCGTCGCGAAGATCGATTTCTTTTCGTTGTCGCACTAGTAATTATTTTCGACGTATGGGCAATGCAGGGTGTTGATACTTGGACTCTTCCTCTGGTGGTAGGAGTCACACAGTTGTTCGCCCTGCTTATTTTTGCCCGTCGAATGGGCGTTGAAGAAATTCACTTCTGGCTAAACCAGCTGCTACCTAGGATTAATCTAGGCCTTAAGAAGCCGGAGCCTCAACCTCCTGCTGAGAACAAACCGGAAGCGCCCAAGACTGAACAGGCGGCTGAAGGAAAAGTGGAAACACCCAAGCCAGACCAAAAGCAATAGCAGGCCCTCGCCGTTCACCCCTCCGTTTATTAGACTTCTAAAAAAGCTTACCTTCTTCGGTGTCATAATGGATAAAAACGGCATAATTCTATTGCTATTTTTTGCTTCCACGCTTTTTGCAGGCCTTTATTTTGCTGCTAGAGAAGACATATCCGACCTGCGCCAACAGACTCAAATGCTTTTCCAGATGCTGCCAGAAAACCAGCAGCGCCGTTTAGTGGATGACTGGGAGACGCGAATGGATATGTTGGACATAGGCCCTCAACAAAACCAGTAGAATCATTGAGGGCTGAGACACTCCTTCCCTAAAGCTCGTTATAGCGCCGATTAAAGTCATCCACCCGGCGCTTCATTTGCCTCTCTATCATCTCTATCCGGTTCTTCTTAGCTTCCTCACTGAGTGTCTCGTTTTCCTGGATGCGATCTCGCCGCTTGCGATACTCCTGTAGCTGCTTTTCGATATTCTTGGCGCGGTTGAATAGTCGGATTTGCTCGAAATAATTGCGCCGAAAGTCGATCCGCTCCCGCCCCTTCAGTGCATCCGCTTCATTGGCAATCTGCCCGAGTTCATCACGGCGTTCATAGAACAACGCTTGGTCACGATAAGGCGAGGTGCTGCTGGCAAATCGCCCTGCAAACGGTATCCGGTACCGCTCGACTTCCTCGCCAGTGGCTACGCGGGCAGCAAAGCTTGACGATTTTTCGACAAAGCCCCATGCCCCGCCACCGTAGTAGTTGACCAGGTGCTGCATGACATCTGGATTAATATCAACGCTACCGGTTTGATACTCGCTGCCTCCGGTCAAATCATTGAGGAAGCTGGCGATAGCCTTATAGGGCTCTGGCGTGCTGGGCATGGCGCGCAAGCTATCAGGTGTCGGCGTGCCAAACGGTAGATCCTCCCTGTAGATCATGCGACCCGCAAAGTCTTCGTTAAAGCCTACTTGGGCGAATGACCGCACGAGCGTTGGCGTCAGGTTCTTCATAAACAAGCCGGTTGCGCTATCTGAATCTTCCCAGCCGATAGGTGAAAAGCTACCGAGAATTGCTAGGCCAAGGTTTTTACCCGCCTCGGTTGCATCCAGCGTGCCTGCGGTAACAGCCTCGGCATGGGTACCGATCACTGAAAAAACGTTATAGCCATACGGCAGCGGGATTGATATGAAATCATCAGGCTCGCCGCCCCAGAGACTGCTCATGATGACGATATTGCGCTCTTTGACGTAGTCAGGAACCTTGTCATAAAACAGAACGCCATCTTCATCTTCCTCAGAGGCCCAGCGGTTAAGCATGCCCAGGGCGAACGCACCTGACGCCATTCCAAACGCTAGCTTCTGCGCCATGTTGGCACGCGCCCATACGTTCATCGGGCTTTTGCCATCCGGCGTGTTCTTTGCCGTTACCATGGTGCGGGCGAAGTTCATGGTGCCCTGGACAGAGGCATTGGCAAACATATACGCCGCGTTGAGTGCGGTACCCGCTTCCCCACGGCGGTTAAAGTTGACTGTCATGTTTTTGGCCAGGCTGGCCGCCTGCTTTCGGGAAATACCGGCACGACGCGCATTGGCGTAGGCAGATAGGCGCACCGCGTTCTCAACAGCACCATTCATGTTTTCAACGAAGTCAGCCGTTTTCTTACGCGCCTTCAGCATATGCGACATGGTGGTACCGTCGGCGCGACGCACCATAGATTGAATCTCCTTGGCCTGCGAGCCGATATCCTTCATATCGAAGTAGCCCGTTTTGGCGCCGTCTTCCTGAAACTCTTTAAACCAGGTATCCCACTCACGACCGCTGTCGTTTTTCCCCGGCTTGTTTTGCAAGCCTCTCCAAGCCGCCTTCATGGCCGGGCCAATGTCTCGCGCCGTTTGGCGAACAACGGCCTCTCCTTTAATCTTACCGTCGTCGCGAGTCTGTTCAGCCGTCAGGTTCAGCAACGCAGTTTGAACGTCACGCGTGAAGTTGGTCAGCATGAATTCAGGGTTATAGCTGGTCATCATGGCTGACATTGCCCGAGTGGCTGTGCTGGCCATACGGATTAGCAAGCCATTATTCTCAGGCCCAACATTGCGCATGGCGTTCATCAAGCGCTCGTCGTGAATCTTGAGGTAGTAGGTGCGCCCTGCCCGCTTTACTTTGAAGTATTTATTGTTGCCCGCCATATTGACGGGACGCTCCTGCACCTCGATGCGGTTTTTGCCTGTGTCAGGGTCGGTAACAGTCACCGGCGTGCGCTGCTTATCCGGGTTGTTATCGGTAAACACTTCCCACAACGAAGGATTGGGGTGGTCAGTCACCAGCGAGAGAAGCGACTGCGCGACTTCGTTCTTGCGCCGGCGGATAAGCGACTCGTTGGCATCAACGATCACTTGGGATGATGGAGAGTCAGCAATGCTTTTACGGCCTGCTGCCGTGCGCGATTCTCGACCACTAACTTCAAAGCCGCGCCCTGTCTTGGGGCGACCTGGATCATCGGCAGCATTGCCTTTTAACGGCACGTAGTACTGCCATGCCGCTTCCCAGGCATCTACCACCGTGTCATCTTCCAGCCCGCCTTCACGTATTGCATCACGGCGCAAACGGGTCATGTCATAAACGGTCTTGGCCAAACGGTCGTATTCAGCCTGCTTGCCAGAGTTGGCCACCTTCTCCATGATTTCTGCCGCCCGGGCATTCGTCATGCCCGAGCCACCATCCTGCATGTCAGGCTTATCGGGGTTACGCTCTGCAATAGTCGCATTACGCTCTGGTGCGTGACGGGCGTAAAGATATTCATCGAGGTCGGCTTGGCTAATTTTGGCTCTTGCCAGCCCTTTCGCCAGCGGTTCCACGTACTGCTCTCTTAGCTGACGCAGGTCGTATTCAGCCTTGCCGTGAAATAGCTCTTCAGCCAGGTACACATCCGCTTCTTCTTCAATCTCACGGCCACTGCGTCGAATCGCATCCTCTAGGATTTTTAGCGGCCGCATTTTGTCAGCCGTTTTACGAATGGCAGTATCTGTCAGCGCCTCGTCTGGCATGGCAAAGTTGGTGCTATCGGAGTCCGAGAAATTGCCACCGGGCGTCCCTGGGGGCGCGTTCAAGCTGAACCGCTGCTCGCCTACGCCATGGTCAGGCTCGCGGTACATGCTCTCGCTGATCTCATAGTCTTTATTGCGGCCCTTGTTATCAATGAAGCCAAAGCGCTTATAGAACTCGCGCAAGCGTTTCACGTTGCCGCCAAAGTCGCTTGAGGGTGTCAGTGCGAGTGTCTTATCGCTGGCATCCGCCCACTGTGTTAGGCGGCGCATTACGTCGGATCCTGCCCCTTCGTTTTCTGAGGGCGAGACAATGCGAGAAATGGTCACCCGCTGGCCACGGCTCGCCATATCTAGCTTTAAGCCAGGGTATTCGTCACGCAGCTGCTTGGAGAGCTCGCGATGCGTGATCGAGGACTGCTGTTCCATCAAGCTATAGAGCGTTTCATCTTGCGAGGTGAGATCGCGCTGCGCCTGCTGGCGACGCAACCAGCGGCGGGATTGCTCACCCAGCGCCAGAATGTCGTTGGTACGCCACTCGATGTTAGGAAATAGCTTGCGCAGCAATCGACGGACAGTGGACTTGATACGCTGGCTTAGCGTTGGGCTACCGTTGCTGTCTTCGATGTAGTGAGCAACCAGCTCTTCGGCAAGCGTCACTTTACCTTCATGGGTTGTTACATCGATAAACGGATATGCCGCCTGGATAGCAGCAATATTGTCGCGGCCTGCCTGTGATCGTGTGTGGCTTTTATAAACCTCTAGCATCAGAGGCTCCAGCTCAGCGCCTAGCACCCCGCGTATGCCTTTGTGCCCAACTGACTCATGCACGGCTGTGCGCACCGCCTCGTCTACGCTGGCCATGTTATCGGCAACAACATACAGCTCGCCGCCAACAAACATGCCTCGAACGTCTGAAGGGTTAATACCGCGAAGCATCATGCCCATCAACGCATCCGATGGGAGCTCAGTAGCGGACTGGATAACGCGCGTATCTGCCAGCTCAGGCATGCGTTTAAGCGAAGAGTTTATATCTGATACGGTTACTTGAGCTGCTTTAGGCTCAGCGTTGTTTGAAAGCGGCTCAGCATCCTCTTTCTGGAACTGATCTTGGTCAGTCTCAGGGAAGGTTCTTTGTTGGCGGCGGCCGTCACGTATCTCTTTACTGATCGTGGATGCTAAATCATGGAGTTCTGCCCGGCTAAGCGTGTGTTTAGAGAGGCCCGCTTGTCGCATAGCGCGGTTTAGGAGTGAAAGAACACGATCCCACACGGCACCAAAACGCCCTTTTTCACGCTCAGCCAAATACGCGAAGACTTCCTCTGCGCGAATATCGGCGGGCGTCGTAGCGGCCGGATAATGCCTATTAACGTGACGCCAAGCGGGTCTTAGCGACGGAACCTTTTCCGTTTCAAGTATGCGATCAAGGATTCGCCTTTTGATAGCAGGCTCGAAGGTATTAAGTCCAAAATGTCCAACCACCTCGTGCCGTAATGTTTCTCGCCCGTCTCGCGCTGAACGTAAATTGGCAGCGACAAGTACGAGTTTTCCTGATCCTGAGTGGTAGGCTCCTTTGATGGTGCCAACTTTGTCTCGGGTGGCTGCGGCTCCATAAGCATCCTCTTGGCGATTGACGACCATGATATCGAGTGGAATATGGCCATTGTAGTCTGCCATGAAGGCATCGGCGATGCGTTGAGCCTCTTTAAGATCGACACCTCTTTCTTGGCCGTCACCACGCACCACGCTGCGAAGGCTATACATCGCCTCTTGCTCTCTCAGCTCGCCCTGCCCAGCCTGGGTTATCACTTCTACAATAGGCGCCTTACTGCGTCGAGAGGCTAGCGTCCAATCACCTTGGCTAATCAATACCGAGCTGCCACGCTCAACGTTGGTGGCTTGAAGCGTGCCATCTTTATTGATCGAGTCTATGGTGTAAGCGTTGCCCGCTTTGGAGTAACCAACATCGGTTAGCAAGTTGATAGTGTCGCCAGGCATCGCGCCGCCAAACGCATCGCTAACGCGCTGTTGGCGTGGGGTCAGCTTGGCTGGTTTACGCGGCCTAGTAGATTTTGGTGACGGTTGCTCGGTGGCCTGAGTGGCTGACTCGAGGGAAGGCTGTGCACCTAATAAATCACTCTGCCCACCTGCTGCCAACACATCTGCCTGGCGATCACTCCCGGTCAGGTTGAAATCCTTTAAGTCACGGTCTGCCTGAGCGCGTTGAGTTTCCTCTTGTCGCTGCTGGGCATCGGCTTGCTCGGCCTGTTCCCTTTGCTGCTCGCGCTGCGCAAGGCTGTCTTCCGTTTGGGATTCGAGGAAGGCTTCTTGCTGCTGAGCTGGGCGTTCAACCGTAGAGGCTAGATGTTTAGCTTCGGTTAATGTCTTACCCGAGGTGAAGTTATCACCTCGATGAAAGGCTTGCTGGTCGGCGAACACCATAAACAGAGGAATTCGGTTCCCACCGCTGCTTATCGAGTGGTCAGCAATTACCGTCCCGTCGCTACCCTCCCACACCCGGCTTCCATTGCTGCGCCGCTGCCATTTGATGTGTTGTGGGGAACGGGAGGATTGACCTGTTCGGGTAGCGTCTGTCTGTTGTGAAGTAAAACCCCACCCGCCTTCAACCTCGACTGGCTCAGCGTTAGGAGACTCACGGAAACGCTTAGATAGCTCAACTGCACGACGCGTCTGGAACGGTGAACCATCAGCCTTGAGTGTTACGTTTCCTGCTGTTTGCTCTCGTTCTCCAGCACCCAGGCGTTGTTCGCCTGCACTCGCTGCTCGTGAGTCGTCTCGTCCAGGTACTGCGTTATCTTCTCGTTGCTCCACCCTTGTTTGCGGAGTCGATCCGTCGCTAGATGCTGGTGTACGTGATTGTTTCGTTGCTGTTGCGTTAGGGCCATGGAGCAATGCTTCCTTTAGCTCACGCGTCACGCTCGAAAGGCTTTCGCCTTCATTCACGCGGCGCGCTGCATCGTTAATCTGCTGGTTAATTTCTGGTGTTGTGGTGGCTCGCTGAAGCAGGTCAACCGCTTGAGCCGATGCATCTTGTAGCGCTTCATTTTGATCCCGAGCGATACGGTTACCCGCTTGCTCGGCAGTTTGCGCATTGTCGTTAAGGGTAGCGAACAGGCGGCGATCTCGCACCAGGCTTTGGCGTAGATTGTCCATCAAGCGGACGCGCTCACCTATAAGTGACTGCGAAGGGTCATCACCAAACATGCCCATTTGATCGCTTTGGCTATTCGCAAAACCCGCTTGGCGGATCTCGTTCACCAATATCGCACGCTGGTTCTCGTTTGTTGGTTTGACGCGCTGAAATACATCAATAGCGGCTAGCTGCTGATCAGCATCTTCAAAGGCCCGACCAATAGAGGCACCGTCCTTCTCAGTCACTACTTGGTTCAGCACCGCACCAAAGGGTTCATCTTCCAATTTGGCAATATCGATGCCATCACGCACCACTTGAGAGCGTGGCAAATTGCGCTGGGCGATTGTGTTGCTGGTGTCCTCTTCACTGTTTCGGAATACTTTTGCCGCATCAATGGCAGTGGCATTACCGGCCGCAATATTTGCCTCGGCCGCTTCGCGTCGAGCGTCTTCAACGGTAACGCCATCCGCCTCACGCAATACAATCGCATTTACGTCAGGCTGGCTAAGCTGTTTAGCTAAATTGATGCGATGATGGCCATCGGCTGCAAACAGGCTGCCGTCTAAACGCTCATGCAGAATGAGGTTGCCTGCACGAAGATCATCCCATGATTTAACACCCGCTAGGCGGCTATCAACACCCACTTCATTGACGTCAGTACGGAATTGGTAAGCTTCTGGGTCGACTTCAATACGCTCAACCGGTACTCGACGAGGCAGCATTCGATCGGGATTCGCCGAAGGTTGATTGGGCGCTTGCTCTATCGACTCATTCGCGACTGTAGTAGTGGGTTTGTCTTGCTGGCCATCAATATCAATTGTGGTATCGGGCAGGTCGGCATTGGGATCGTAATCGGCAATGCCATCCTCGGCTGCCTGTTCACGCCACGCCTCTTTCCACTCAGCATTACCGTCTTCGTTATTACGCTCCTGACTGGAGTCAACGGAGGAGGCAGGCGCGTTAAGGCGATCCATTACACGCGTGAAGCGCTCTGAAGCGCTTTGTAGCTGCTCACGAATAGCCGTGAAGGCTTCGCCATCATTTCGCGTACGCGCCATGGTTTCGGCTTCGAGCGCTGCTGATATCTCACCACTAACAGCGTCCAACTCGGCAACGGCATCGCTATCGCCACGCTCTTCAGCAGCCGCACGTAGGGCTTTAAAGGCGTCGCCGTAGCTGATTGAGTCACGCACCTCACGCTCAGCGGAAGAAAGCTCGAAGCGAGGCTTGGCGATCAGCTCGGCAGCGGTGCCTACCGCCTCAACATTGGCGGTTTCAGCTTTGGGAGAAGGGGCCGCGCCGTCAGCGGGCGCAGGCTCTTCAATTGGGGCTGGGTCTGTTTCTGGCTCCCCGCCACCCTGCCGTCTGCTGCCACGCAACTCCATGCCAGCAGTCCCGCCACGAACAGCCCCGCCCGTAGGCGCGCCCACAATTACACCACCGGCAGCACGCCGACCGGCGGTCACCGGATCCCACCCCGCCTCAGTGCCTACGGACTCGCCCGCGTATTCGATACCGCCTTCTTGAATCGCTTCTGTTAAGCCTTCCGTACCGGCAGCGCGGCCAACGGCACCAGGGATTTGGCGCGCACTGGTTACTGCATTCTTACCGCCTGGCAGCAAGCGACCTAGCGCAAAGCGATCCAGCAGCACTGAGGCGGCAGCCGTCGGCCCAGACACTGCATAGTCGCGGCCTTCCGGCATTCCTTCGCGGCCATCGTTCTCAACGCGACCCTCGCCAATTTCTTGTGTGCGCGCAGCAAGATAAGCGGGCAAGCTAACCACTAACCCTGCCATATCCGCCAACGCGGCCGGGCCTTGTTCCGCGGCAGCGCCTGCAAGGGTCTTAAGGCTTGGTTCATCCAGGGCGCGGTCAATCGTGTAGTTCGGCTGGTAGCCTAAGCTAATGTCTTCCACCGCCTGCCCGGTATCAATAAGCCCAGTGCTGGTATCCTCTGGTTTGGCGCGCATCGTGAAGTCTAGGCCGAAGCCGCCTAGCTCAACGTCTGGTTCATATCCGCGCTCACGCATTTCGTCAGAACTGCCGCCAATCACGCCCGGGTTAATGCCTCCCAGCGCGTCGGTAATGGCTTTTTCTCCACGGTCTGCCATGTTGCCAACGAACTGCAGCGCGTTACCCGCCAAATCAAGCCCCCGCTCACCCGCATTGCGGAGAGCGTTGCTCGCCAAATTAGGGGAGTCAGTCGAGCTATCTTCAGATGCAGGTTTCTCTTCTTGCCTCCCGAAAACGTCCGCTTCAGTACGGGTAAAGAATTGACTTTGAACATCTGCACGCAGTGACTCAGGAACTTGAGGTTCAATGGCGCGGCGATAGAACTCACCTCGCACGCGCTGCTTGGTTTGCCAATCAGCGGCTTGGAAATCGGGATCGTTGGCAATATCTGTCCATTTTGGCAGGGTACGATTTTCGGCGGCGTTCACACGCGGCTCCTTCGACATTAGAAGTATTTGTTCAAAATAGCGGCGGCGGGGTCTTCCTCAGCTGCCTCGTTAGGCAATGGGCCAGGTCTTAAGCCACGCTCTCGCTGAGATGGCTGTTCGTCACCTTGCACTGCCTGGTTTTGAGTCGAAGTCGCAGGTTGCCCTTGGCCTGGCATAACAATGCCGTATGTTTTATTTTCACTTTCTCGAATCATTTGATTAATGGCTCTCAACTCTTCTTGCGCTTGCGCTAACTCATCCTCATTAGGCATGATCGCGCCCTCGCCATTAATGGTGGCGGTTAGGTCTTCAGCTCGATTCCTAAGCGCCTCAATACGATCTTCAGAGCGAGAATAGGAGTCGTCACCGCTACCTCGGCGAAGCATTTCCCATGCCGCCTGACGGTCTTCTGCTAGCCCATTGTTTACCAAGTACTCAATATCTTTCTGTGTGGCTGTTGGCCGGTTGGCATAGCCGCCACCCGCCTGAGGCGCACGCCCAATCACCTGCTTAGTTTCACCGGTTCTTGTATTACGCTGAAGGATAGAACCGCCTGGGCCTTGCACTTGCTCCCAGTGCTCTTGCGAATCGCCGCGCAGCAGGCCAAGCACCTGTGTGGCACGCTGCTGGGCTTCAGGCGAACGCAGGGTATTACGCAGCATGCGCATGCCCTGAACCTGTTCCACTAGCGCTTCAACCGGTACATACTTCACCAGATCATCTTCGGCGGTACCGCGCCCTTCGGTCATCGGTGCGCGATAGGTGTTGCCATCTTCGCCCACCACCTCCAGCTCCAAAGCCACACTCTGGCCATCCGGTGCCGGGTACATTCCAACCACGCGTTTTTGCCCGCCTTCGCCGCGGTTAATCTCGACGCCAAACATTTGATTCAGCGCTGCCAGACTTTCAGGGTCGTTAGCATCCACTGAGGTGTTAGGGTCAATCACCGCCATCGCCTGATTAATTGAGTTGTCGGTTTCAGGATCGAGTGCCGACCAAAACTTGGGATATTTACGCAGCGTTTCCAGTTCTTCCTCGCCGACCTCCATGCCGGAGCCAATCTTGCCGAGCGTAAACTGAATGTTTTCCATGTCTCGCTGCCGTTGCGCGTCTTCCTGCTGGGTGCTGAACTGCTCGCGCTGCATATCCATGCGCTCTTGCTGCATACCCATTTGCTGGTCAGCGCGCTCGTCGGCACGTTGGCCGCGCTGAAACTGGTTCATTAATCCAAACCCTTGCGCAAAGCCACCCGCCAAGCCGCGTGTATCGAGTCCCGCCATGGTGTTCTCCTAGAAAATTGAACTGGCTAACAAACCAATACCCGCGCCAATAGCGGCGCCCATCGGGCCGCCTACGCTTCCCGCTTGCATACCGGCCATCATGCCTACCCCAGCACCGGTACCCACGGCCTGCATTTGCTGGGCTTTCTCTGCCTGCTTCATCTGGTCTTCTTGCATCTTGGCTTGCCGCTGCTGGCCAGCAAGATCACTCAACCCTTGCATGGCCTCGCCTTCCATTTGCTGGCGTAGGCCTAATAGTCCATAGCTCATTGGTTCATCACCCGGTCAGGAATGTTGGAGAGGCCCATGCCACCGGCGAGAATCGCATCCTGGCGGTCTTGGGCAGAGATACGCGCCTCATTGCCTGCGCTTACCATCGAGGCACTGCGTTCAATATTCATGCGGCGCTCCTCAGCCGCTTTCTGCTGAGGTGTCTGGCTTATGCCATAGGATTGCCGCTGCTGGGCAAGCCCTTGTTGGCTGCTATCAAATGCCAGGCCCACCGCGCTGCTGGCATTGGCAGCGGCGGTGCCGGGGGCGTTATTATCCTGTGCAACGCGAGCCAGCTCGTCAACGTAGGGCGCGAAACGGTTCTTCCAGTCAGCCCACTGGGCCCGGTTGAGCTGGCCTAATAGCGCCGACGCGCCTTGGTCACCGCGCATTGCCTGATTAGGATCTACCCGAGTCTGAGCGACTTCTGAGGGCGCGTAATTAATTTGGCCTAGCGTGGGTTGGTATGGCATCGCGCTACACCCCGCCTGTGGTTGCTTGGCTGTAGAGGTTCAAGCCTTGGGGCTGGCTGGGCTGGTTGAGATAGTTAGCGGTACCGGCGCCCGCCACCTGCCCCAAAAGCTGCAGGTTGGCACTACGTCTGTTGAATCGGTTTGCCGCGGTCTGTTGGGCATCCTGCGCCGACTGCGCCGCAACACCCGAAAGCCCCGCTTGCGCCTGGCCGCTTTCCCCCTGCCCCATGGCCACGATATTTTGCAGGCCCTGAATCTGCTGATTCTCCTGCTCGAACTGGGCGCGCCCTAAGGTTTCACCACCGGCACTGGCACCCCCTAAGGCAATATCACTCATCGCCGTCTGATAACGGCCGCTGGAAGGATCGACGCCTGCCTGGCCTAACTGCATGCCCACTTGTTCGCTGGCATCGCTGACTGCCTGCTGCTGGCTTTGCAGAGTACGGCCAGCGATGTAGCTCATGTTGGCATCGCTGGTCATATCGCCCACAGACTCCATGTAGGCGTTCTCTAGCGGTGCCAGGTTCTCTTGGGCATAGTTCCATTTTTCCGCCGCTACTTGTGCAAGCTGGCGTTGCTCGGGGGTATCTTTCACTTTGCTGTCACCACCACCGCCGCCGCTCATGCGCTGCGCTCCTCTGTTGTGAGATTGTCGTTGCGCTCAACACCGGTGAGGTAGTCGTGAAGCGAGTCTTCGTGGAAGTGGTCACGTATAGAGAGGCTGACTTGCCCCATCCACTCATAGCCACCGATTAAGTAGGCGCACTGCGTCACCAAGCCTGTCAGCTGGTCACGAAGCACAAAGGCCAGGGTTTTGTAGTGGTAGCTGCCAGAACGCTCCAGGCACGCGCTATCGCGCCAGTCCTGTAATGCACTGGCCATGAGCGGTCGAAGGTAGGGTTCGTGTTGTCGATAAAAAGGATTGGCGGGCAGCTCAATCAACGCTTCCCAGAACGTGCGAACCAGCACGGCATCGGTCACCGGCTTATCTTTATCGATCAGGTCATCAAGGGTTTGAGATATACGAAACAGCATCTCGCAAAACTGCGCGGCCGCTTCGTTATTGCGGAGTACACCACGTAAAAACGTAGCTTCATTCTGACGGGGCATGCAGCACCTCACGGTGGGGCAATTTAATGTAAAGGCTTATTGTAGCAGGGTTAGTTGCTGCTTAAAGGCGTCAACAGCCGCTTGTTTGGCAACTGTCGTGGCCGCTTTTCGCACGGCTGATTTGGCTTTTATACGCTGTACCTCTATCTTGTGCGCTCTCACCTCCCACGCCTTGCGTTGGCTAATAACCGCGGCTGCAACTGCGCTCACGTCGGTGCCAGTGGCTATTGCTTCAGACTCGATCAGCGAACCATATCCTTGCATCGCTTCGGTCAGTTTCTGCTGATAAACGGCTTCTTGCGCTGGTGAGATATAGCGGGCTTTCTCTGCGAAATCATCCACTTGCTGCAAGTAGTGTCGCAGCGCGTGCTCGTTATCTTTGAATGTTCTCACCGATAACTTAGCCATCTACCGATACCTCAATGTCTTCATCGATATAGTGGTGATGTCCGGCGAGCGCCACTTGATAATGGCCTGGCAACTCAAACTCAATGACGGTGGGCTCGGAGTCCGTCACCGTTTCAATAAAGCCCACGTTCACATTGACGCCAGCGGGCAAGCCGGTAATCGTTAGCACCAATCCATCATTATCTAGTTGATATTCATATTTTTTCTTGGGCTTTGGTTGGCCGCTATCAGTATCTATGTAATGCGTTGTATCTGAGACTGAGCCATCCACTTTTGCAAAATCATCCACCGTGGTAAGCATTTGCTTTATGGATCCGTCTGGACGATAGACTGCGTATATATTCATCGTTTGGTCACCAATGATGAGAGTAATCGGGCTGACACCTGGAACTGAAGGCCTGTGGTACTTACATCTGCCCGCATTTGTGCGGTAAAGGTTCTTGCTCCTCCAGCACTTAGTAAGCGGGCGACAGTGACTACAAAGCGCTGATATTCAAACCGGGTATCCCCAGAGACATAGACTCGATGAACCTCGCTTGACCAAATCACACCGCCATTATCAACGAGCCGCAGATAAATAGGCATGGATCCAGAGAGATCCACATTCACCAGCACCCTGGCCGAGAACATCAGTTGGACTGGCCCTGGTGATTCACTTATGTAAAGTGTCTGTACGTCCTTCCAAGTGCTCCAGTTAGGTACCGTGGGCGACCCATTGGCAGCGCCAAGCGTAACGCTCCCGCCACTAAAAGCAGCAGAAGGAATGGTTATGGCTTGGCCTTTAATTTGGAGGGTATCGACGTAGGCGTCACCGGTAAAAATCTTATTACCGTCAATGCGGGTCGAGCTTGGGCGTACCCAGTCATTTACCCGCGTGTTAGCTGCGTTGGCACGCTGGAGTACTAGAGGTGCCGTCGACCCAGCAAGGTCTTCATAAGCGATAGCATCTTTCTTCGCTAACCCACCTATTCCCGATACATTGCCGACGTTTACCACGCCGTTAAACTGTCCCTGGTTAAACTCAACGTTGCCGCTTTGGCGTATAGCCCAGCCACGCACACCTGGCAGATAGTTGTTTGAGAACACATCGCCATAAAAGCGGGCTGACTCAGCCACACGGAGGTTTTCAGCCTCGATCAGTTCGCCTTTTAGCTTGCCCGCTACGGTAGTGACAGGGTTGCCATTCGGATCGGTGATTTTGCCAAAACCAATGGCGCCAATCTGGCCCTCCTGAATAGACCCTTCTCGAATGAAAGCGGTATCGATATACACGTTACCGTTTTGAATAATGAAGGGCTTGCGACGGCCCCTGCTGTTGGGCGGGGCTATCCAGAAACGATCAGCCACCACAGCGAAATCGCTGGTAGAACCATCGTTATAGGCGCCGAAGCCGGAGATGTAACCGTTTTGATTGAGGGTGAGGGTGTATAAATCACCCTGCTCGCTGATCGTTTCCTGAAAGCCCTGGAGCCGGTCTTGAAAGGACTTGGCCAATACGCTTTCGTCAATCTCGCCTGACAGCCGATCCAGTAAAAAGCCTAAGTCAGGGATGACTTCCGCGTAAGTGCCGCTTGTGCTGTTTGTGGGGCCTTCGACATTCTCAATGCTGGTAAAGGTAATCCAGTAGTAGAAGCCTACGCCATGCTCATCTATCTCACGGACATGATCGGTGTAGACCATGCCCGCGTCGCGGCCAATCAACTCAGCATTAGCAAAGTTGTCGGTTTCACTGCGATAGATGTTGGTATAGGCATGATTGCCATAAAGCTCGCCTGGAATATCCCACGACAGCACAATATAGCCAAAGCTACCGATGGCATTGAAACCCGTAGGCCGCGGCGGGATTAAGGTATTCCCAGGGGGATCAACATCAAGCTCGCCATCATCGACCGGGCCTAGCTCTATCTGGCTACCTGGGCGAAATGCGGCAAGGCCGGAATCCACTAAATCGCGGATGGTTAGCTTTCGGTCTAACGGATCGCCTCGAACCCCATCACCGGTTTCAAGAATCTCCTTAACGGCCTCCAGCAGCGGCCGCATTTTATGATCAATAGACGGGTCTATCGGTGGTAGTGATCTGCGTCTTTTCGTATTCATGCGAGCCTCACGGCTTGGCAACAGGAGGTTAAATCAATTCACCGGGAGAAGTGGCCACTTGCACGGAATGCACTTCATGGATGCCTGTCAGCTCAATTTCCCAGTCACGCATTAGCGTGTAGCCCGCTGGCAAGCGGAACATTCCAGAGCTGGTAATATGCTGGTTAATCACTGTGTGCCCATCGGCAATTATCTTTAAGGTCACTGGGTAGTCTCGGGCAATCACCTTACCGCACGTAAAGCCTGCGCCGCCGGGGGGGATCTCATGCAACCGAGAACACCATTGATAGGTCATAGGCTGACCGCGGCCCCAGGCACGAACGCTATTGCCCTGAATCACGTACAGCGTGTCGCGGGTAATGTCGTAGTAACCGCCGCTGGCGTTCACGTCATAAAACTCAACGCCCTCGCCAGGGGTGAAAGCAAAGCAGCCGCCGTTATAGAAAGCCAGGTACTGCCCGTCATACCGATAGGCGTGGATGCTGTCTGGGTTAAGCGCCTGCCACTGTTCGCGGGATATCACCTCTCGGGTCACTACTTTGGCGCCCTCACCACCAGCCGCCACCAAGCCGTCAGGCGAGGCATACATTGCGTAGCCCCCCATATCCACTATCGAGCGTTTTGAGGAGCACGGCTGGTTAACGTTGAGCTTCATCTGCGCCATGGCGGCAGGGCTGGAGCCCGTGACCAACCAGGGCTGGCCAGTGGTCAATACCACTAGCCCACCGCTGATAGCTGAAATACCCACCACCGGATCATCAAAGGCCAGTTGATAGCCCACAGGCCAAGCATGCGGTCGATACGCTTCACAAAAGGCGACGGTGCTACCAAAGAAGCCTGCAAGAATACCGTTGGGCAACTGGGTTAGGCCCTTTAGGTTTGGTGGGGGCATATCCCACTCAACACTCGGCAGAGTACTGCCCAACGCCGCGGAATTGACCTTATCGACATAGCTCGCCCTAGCGGCGGGCACCTCAGCCACAAATTGATAATTGCCGCCGCTCTCGGCGCGGTAGATCCGCTTGGCGATAATGTCAGAGCTTCCGCTGGGAATGCCTGGCAGTGTCAGGTTGACGTTACCCCCTGCCGGGATACCTTCGCCCTCATCCCAGCGGGTAATAAAGTTGGAGGGATCGCTGGGCGCGCTCTCCTCGCCAAAGCTGGTAATACAGGTCACGACATACACGGTCTCAAGCGCCGTGCGCGGCGGGTAAGTAATCTCTTCAATCACATCGCCGTTCTCATTGGTGACCGGTGGCGGTGGTCTTCGATTACTTGGCTCTGCTGCTTGCGGTGCGCTCGCCGGTGCAGGCA
Source organism: Halomonas sp. SpR1 (assembly GCF_031010175.1). Lineage (GTDB taxonomy): Bacteria > Pseudomonadota > Gammaproteobacteria > Pseudomonadales > Halomonadaceae > Vreelandella. Next base: position 222,245 of record NZ_JAUAMB010000002.1, on the reverse strand, counting down.
CACCTAACTGATACCACGCTGAGGGATATGGCCCGCCACCACTCGTTGCCATGCTGAGTGAGCTCATTTTAGGCGCTCCCTGCCCCGTCCAATACACCCGCGCGTAGTTATCGGCGGCTATTGGCGAGCGAACAACGTCAACATCGTAGAAAGAGCTCCACGAAAACCAGAACCCGTTGCCGTCATTACCGGCATCGTAGTGATAAAGGTTAGCGGGATTGGAGACGCCCGGCAGTGATGCCACCGCCAGCGGTGCTTTTTCCGGCTTTAACGTGCCGCGCTTAAGGTAAAGATTTCGCGCCACCTGGGCGTTATTCTCGGGCAGCAACCGAGCGTCAAGAATGGGGAGCTCGCCCCGAAAGGCACTGTGCTGGATTTTCACTATTCACCTTTTAGGCAAAAAAAAACCGCCAAGTCGGCGGTTGATTAAATACGCAGCAGGCAAACCCGCTGGAAAATGTATGAGATTAAAGAGTGCCGTCCCTGGCCATTCTAAGTCCTTGCTTACCCTTAACCTTCCATGGTGTGACGCGTTCGTCTTGCTAGAAGCGGCGTCCCTGGCGTCACATCTTTACAGTAGCAGCGTATTCGCATTTCCTATGTAAGAGATCGCTGACTTTTTTGTAAGAGATCTCTTACAACAGGTACAAAAAAATGATCAACGGCCGACTTATCTGAGGCTATTCAATAAAGAAACCCTGTCCTCAATCCCACAGTTTATTCAGAAGTTCGAGAACTGAGCCACCAATGGCTCCTGCAGCTGCGCTAGGTAGCACTGCGGCTAGACATCCAGGGCCAGCCACCGCACACCCCGAAATACCACCCACGATAGCCCCTTTCGTATCTGCTTTCGCCATACCGAGCGCAGGGTTGCTATCCTCTTCAGTAGAATCAGGATCACTCTCCGTAGACATAGCCACGGTCGAATACACCTCCAGGTCAGCGTTATAGATTGTCGCTTGACCATCATCGAGAATGCGCTGCGCAACAGTTACCGCATCCGCCAGCCCATCCTCCTCAACGCCATGGCCCATGTTCGACTCTTGGAAGTCTTCTAGTATGGTGAAAATCTCTTGGAACTCCCGCGCCTCACTTATATCACCGGACACATTTAAAAATTTTTGATACGTTTCCTCATTGACATCTGAAGCGCCAAGAACTTCGAGACAATGTGCGGCTGTTTCCATTGCATATGAGGGTTCTTCAGCAAAGTCAGCAACTTCCAGAAGTGTATAGAGCGTATAGCTCATGTTCTCGAAACTTCGATCTTCGGTATCAAGGTCTAAATCATCAGCATACATATAAAGCGTATCTGCATTGTCTAGCACTGATTCAATGACCATCGTGTGATCTTCGACTCCTAGTTCTAAGCATTGCTCAGGCAGGCCGCTCTCCAAAGCCGGTTGAGCGTGAGCATGCGATGAGATCACTATAAGTGCCAGTAAAACGACAAAACCGTTTTTGTTATTCATTGCATGTCCTCACTTACAATCGAAATGGCAGTCACCAGCTTTCCAATTAAGCATAGCAACGCTAGATCGGAAGCTATGATCAAATAGACCATCAACACGTTGTTGGTTTTTGTGAGTCTGGCTCGTTAGGCATCTAATCGACCGGTATAAGGACGTGACTGAGAAGGCCCGGCCAGCGAAAGAGTTTAAAGAGCGGTAGCGTGGGTCTGCTGCTTTATTAAAGTCACAAAAAAAACCGCCAGTAGGCGACGGAATAGCACAAGGAATGGATTATGCTTCGATGTTTAAAGCATGACGGAACAGCTCGTCAACGTCCTCATCAGCTAGCTCTAAAAGCTGCGTTATTTCTAGCACCGTAGGGCTTAAGCGTCTGTATTCCCTAGCCAGCTGCCAGGCTCGACGAGTTCTTTTAGGCGTTTCCGGGTCTGCCATTAAGGCTTCTACTCGGTCTAAGTAACCAAAATCGTCAAGTGCTTGCTTAGCTTGAAACTCGGATACCGTTGCTGTCTCGCGAAAATGCCGCAGCTCAAACTCTTCGTTGGACAATCCTACATAAGGAGCTACTTCAATTTTTCTTGCATTCTTGTCCTGCAGAATGCGGTTATAAAGTGCTCTTCCAACTTCTTCTGAGTCATCAAACCTAGCAGTGAACGGAATCCAGCCAAATTTTTCATGTTTGACCTCACAATTAATTTCACCTTCATTGCGGGTATAGGTAGGGTTTCTGTAGTTCATTAAGAAATCCTCTGCCAAAGCGTTACGTTACCTTGCGCACTCCCTTCCGCCCTGCCCATACACATCCAGGTGCCAGAGACCCGGATAGAGGAGGACACGAACATGCCATTATTCTGTGCCGTAAACATCGGGCTTAGATCGCTACCTGGAACCGCTTCACCCCGTAGTTTTTGTGTGTTTTTCATGTACTGAGCAAGCACATAACTACCTACAGCACCGAATCCGCTTGCTGGAGCGTATCGGTCATCGTGATCCCCACTGGTGCGGTGAGCGTTCATAGCTGCCGCATTTAGAGCGTGGGAAGTGCTGGTACTGAAGCGGCTAGAGGTGGAGGGCACTCGGTTGAAGTTAATAGTGCCTGATTTGATGTTGCCTGCGTCTAGGTTTGTCAGCCTACTACCGTCACCCACATGACGGCCTTGAGCGTGTATGTCACCGTAAAAATAGTGACGGCCCGTTGAGCTATGGTAGTGAGTGTATCCAGTATTACGGTTACCAATTTCCACATCACCATTGCTACTGTTGGAAATTTTCAGTCCGTTTGTTGCCCCATCTAACGTTACACCAAGGGGAAGTTCTAAACGCCCCAAAAACTTCACATCTCGGTTTTGATAATAAAGCTCCATCGCCTCATTCGAAGGAAGCCCGGTTTCTGCATCTACCGTCCCCATTCCTATGTGCCCACGGCCATTACCGGTGTAGGTTAAATGCAGTACAGCGTTACCCTTTTTACCACTTTCACCCAGGGAGATACCGGCACATTGTTCAACCCCAATAGCTCCGCCAGTCCTACTGTTTAATGTAAGCCAGGGATTGGGCTTCTTGATCATCAAGTCGTCACTGAACTCAATGTCGTCAGTGGTGATCTTCATATCCAAGTTTTCGGTAGTCCAGACCTCGGCGGGTGTTGACCAATTGCTGCCATGGTTTCCACCAATAAAAAGACGATTTGCATTATTCTGTGGAAGAAACAAAAACTTGTTATATGCAGTCCCGAGTGACAGCCAAACTAAATGTCCATTTGCACCTTCGGGCTTATTAGTCGCACCTGAGTTGGCGTAGTGGAAGCCACTTGCACGCTGGGCATTCACATCAGCATTGAACGAAGGGCTTGTACCATCTTCCCGTAACGCGAATACGGTACCAGGGATGTCGGTCTCGCCCACTAACTCCAAATTTGTAACCGGTTTGCGACCCGTAACGTCAACATTTCGCACCTTAACGCTGCGAAGTTCAGCACCTCCCATGTTCAATTGCTTGTCTTTATCATTCCAATAGACGCGCAATTGCCCAGTACCGTATGAGCTGTTGTAAGCACCAATGTAAAAATATCCGTTGTTATGCGTCAGTCGCGCTTTTAGGTCGTTGCTGCCGAGGTCGGCCCCATCACGTGGAACGTATTGGCCATGAGGGTTCTCTGCTTTTTCATGCTCCATTAGTGCCTGCCCTGCCCGCGCCTCAATATCGCTAGCCGCCCCGGCAGTCATGCGTAGCTCGATAGGCGTGTCAGGATCATAGGCATAGGCTGTTCCCTCAAGCGCACGCTCAACGGTTAGCACATCCCCCGCCAGGGCTGTGACCTTCACCACTTCGTGATCAAACTCACGCATCCCCTCGCTGGTATACTCCCAGCGGAAAAGCGTTGCCCGGTACCAATGGTTACCTGGATCGATAAAGTTATGGCCAGGTTGAAGCGTGAGGCGAGTGTCTGCTGCAAGAAAGGGCTCGGCGAGCTTGCCGCGCACGTTATTGGCATAAATCTCAGCCATTAGAAATTCCTCACGATGACAAAAAATTCATCTTGGCGAACACGCCCCTCGCGCGTCCGCGTGGTCACCTCGACTTTGTAGCGCTCGCTATCGGCCCCTCCGGAAAGCCAAACTTTTACGCGCCGGTTGTCGTAGTCTCGCGTGATCGACTCAACCACCAGCCCAGGCGGGGTTACCTCAACGGTAGGCGCCACCGTATCCGATAGGCCGTCGCTTTCCGCTAGCCACTCGCTATAGTCGATGTCGTAATCCCACTCGTCAGCAGGCTGCATCGTGAACGTGCCTAATATCGCCATTAGCTCACTACCATGGTTCGATGTTCGTAAGGAATTCGCATCGTTCGTTGATCCTCAGGTACAACCATTTGTCGATACTCAGGAGCAGGATTGGTGATGTTGACGCTGAGGCGTGAGCGAATCACTGACGCAGTCGAGCTCATATCGGCGATGCAGTGAACTATCCGCACAGGTTCGGCGTACAAATCAGCAGTGACGCTAGAATCAGTATCGCCGCGCAGGGCGAGCCTGCCGCCTACGTCAAGCGTGGCCTGAATATCCAGTAACGCGGTACCGCGAAGGGCGACGCGGCCGTCCTCTTCAAAGGTACCCACAACTCCGCCATCAGAATACGCTCGACGAATGCGCCAGGGTGTAGCCTCAAGGCGTGCCGTGCTGGCAACGATGCGCTCTCTAGGCTCAACGATAATTGTCCATATCGCCTCACCTTCAGCGTTTGCTGTTATTGCGGCTTGCGCTGCGTGTGTCCTGGTGGGCAATGCCGTTATGTGGGCGTTGGCGGCTATATCTGCCGTTTCTTGGGTGTACGTCCACCAAACAGCCTCCAGCGATGCCGATACAATGCCATCGTTTACCTCAGCGCCACGACCAGGGATAGACTCAGCCGTAAGTCGCGCAGCTACTTCTGCGTCAGTAAACGCACCCGCTAGTCGGTCACCATCGCTTTGAGCATGAGCGGTAACACTCAATAGCGTGTAGCCCGGTTGAATGCCGTTAATGTGTGCTTCAGCAAATAATTCACCACTGACATAAAAGTCAGTGATGCCGCCTGCATAAATATCGCCATCCAAGTCGGCGGTAGCGAGGATAGCGCCGCTTACAGAAGCCCGCTGTATACGCGTGGCCAGCGCATCCAGTACAGCATCAACCGGCACAGCTGAATGCCCGTAGCGTGTCACCACGCCCCAGGCGGTTAGCTCAGCGTCGGCATAACTATCAGAAAAGAAGCGATGCACAACTTCGTGGACGTCAAAGGCGGTAGTTACTTCGCCATCAACACCCCCAAAGCGTGATACCGCCTCTTCAGGCAGAAACAGCACCTCGCTACTGAGGAATGCACTGGCTAAATCTCGTGGTCTATCGGCAAACAAGTACGCAGTTGGATAGCTAACGACCCCTGCCGCTCGTTTCGCCCACGACAGCCCCTCAACCAAAGAAGCTGTCGCACCATCTGCGCTCGCCCTTATCGCCAGACGGCCACCAACCTCCATTGCAGAGCTACCGTTTCCTTCTGCAACGCCAGCGTGAGCATGTAACGGCTCGGCGACCGACGACATCGATGCCGAAAGAATCGCCGACGCCATTAAAACGCGAACGCGGGTGGCACCGCTGTTATAGGCGGTTGAATTAAATGCCGAGCCGTTAAACATGCCTTAGCCCCTAATCCAGGCGCAGAATAAGCGCGCCGGTGGCGAAACTAATCACATCGCCAACCTCCAACGTTTTCGGCGTGGTGAGCGCTTCGTGGTACAGAAGATTGCCCGCGTTCAGCGAGTCATAGATACCTATATGGGTAATGGTGATGGTGTGTGCCGGGTCATCATTCTGTACGGCATCAAAGGTCACGCTCGCGGCATTGTTCGTCCGTGTGCGCCCTTCGGCATCCAACGCTGGGCTGGTCCAGCTGCCTGTTTGCTTACGCGCATACCAATCCTCGTCGACCTCGCGAGAAATCTGGTTTTCATCGGTAGGATCAGCGGTAAACAACGCTAAATGCAGATCAGCCACGGCGGGCGCGGTGAAGTTATCCCCGCGCAGCGTGGCATTAATCATGCGTTGTTCCAGATAGTTCGACATAGCTCCCATGGAGGTTACCTCTCGGCAAGTGGGGAGTGGGTTTAGACAAAGGGCCGCGCTTTAACGCGTGCGCCACCTCGGGCATGGCCGAGTCGGGAATGCTGCTTAGCGTCGGTGATGCCCGCCAAGAAGCGTCGTTCGTAGTAAATGGCGAGCTCTGGGTTTTTCCAGGGCTGCGGCATCATGAGCAAACGCCAGCAAGCACCATCGGCAATCGGCCCCGCCCATAAACTAGTTACTTCACCGGGCGGCATATCGCCCCGCTTAGGTCGGCACGCAAGACGGCCACTGACCGCGCTTTCGCTGGGTTTTTGGTCAAAGTGAGTGTCGGTTGGTGAGTGTTGTTCGAACCCTTCCCCCTGCACAACCTCTCGCCCATTAAGGGTTAGCGAGACAATGCGTAGTGGCTCGCCCTGTGGCGCGACAATCATGGGGTAATCAGAGTCAGCACCATAGATAATCGGCTGTTCATCGGTTACCCATGCGTCGGCTTGGGTACAGAACTCTCGCGCTGCCCATTGGACAGCTTCACGAATCGTCATTAACGGTGCTTCTGGCACAAACGTTATGACGTCTTGAACTAAATCATCACTGCTCATTATCTTGCCCGTGGCGGATTAGATGAGCCGTCAGGCGTGTTAGGCGAGGTGCGCTGATCGGTCTGCACTTTCTGACCTAACGCCGACATATACGCCTGCATGTGCATTTGGGCACGGTTGAGATTGGCCGCGTGCTCAGCATCTTTGCTATAAGCGCGATAGAGAATGTAATCGGTGGCCACCGGCACATAGGCATCGTTAAGCTTAAACGCTTCGTTTTGAATCGCGTTTAGACCAGACCCTGCGTTATGTGGCGTAGGCACTGCTGAATAGATAATCTCCAGCTTTGCACCGTTAGCCGCTGGTGGGTAAACGTAGAAATGCGTCGGATCCAAGTCATCGAACATGTACTGTTCGATTTGTTGTGCCGCAGTATCTGAGTGCCAGCTCCGTCGCGTTGAATCCAGCGCCCGCCGTGTAGTGACCATAACCGCCATTTGGCTGCCTGCGGTATTACGCACCACATCGATGAGGCTAAGCCCGTCGGAAGGTATTTGCTGACGCGTGCCCACAGTGAGCGCCATTTCTGCGTTCACGGAATAGGCATCAGGCTTGATCTGCACAGCCGCTTGATAGAACTCATTCAACCAGCCAATCAGCTCTTCGTTTGTCCAGCGGGTACCAGCGGCCGTCACTTCCTGCAACACCAGTTTGGTATTGCGAATGACGGTGCCTACAGTCGTGACGGCCATGGCTTACACCTCCTTCATATAACGGCTTTTCGCCAGCGCCGCCGTCCAGGGGAAAGTGCGGCCGTTCTTCATGTGCTGAAGCATACGCCCCTTGTACTTAGGCTTTTCGGGCTCAGGTGCATTGTTAGCGGCATGGTCGCCAGCGTCCGGCTCTAGCTCCTCTGAGGTGGTGACGCCCTTCTCTGCCAGCATCTCAGCCGCCTCAAGCAGCTCGGCGCGTATGGTTTCAACGCCTTGGCGCTTATTTATCTCCACACCTAGCTTGGTACCCAGAGGCTCCAAATCGTCTTTTGATTCGGCTGCCTCGATTTGCTCAATCAATGTCTTGCTCATCGCTTGTTACCTCACGGTAAGTAAAACGCCACCCCGGAGGGTGGCGATGTTAGGCGCTTAGGCAGCGCGCTCGGCGTAAAGGTGACCCATGGCGTTGGGGTCGATGACCTCATAGCCGAAGACATTGAGCCCACGCACCAACTGGCCGAAGTCAGTCGGGTTGGGCAGGTTCTCCATCTTGGTCATCTGTGACGCAAAGGTGAGCGCTTTCTTGTGGCCAAAGATCACGTTCGTGGCTTGGCGGGAGGTACTGGCATCGGTGACTTTCGACATGTTGTTGCTCACATACACGTCGAAGCGATCGAGCATGCCGACCTTCCCATTACGGAACACAGATTTACTGTCTCCCATCGCACTCGCATCGCGCAGGTCGGACTTTTTAAGCATGCCGTTCATCCACGCGGGCAATACAATCCAGCGCGCGTCGTCAGGAACGTTCTGCTCATCGAGCACCGAACCGCAATCCACTAGCACATCCAGGATGTTGGTTTTGGAGATGCTCACCGGCGCACCGGCTTCGCCCATGTCGTAACCACCAGACTCTTTGCCTGCGCCCGCTCCAGCGTTCTCGGCAGCCGCATCGGCAAACACATTCCCCAGGATCACCTTGTCGATGGCTATCTTCATCTGCTGGCCAGCGTCGTCTGACCAGTTGTCCATCAATTTTATGTCCGCCTGGTACTCATCTACATCATTGACTTCAAAGGCAAAGTATTTCGCCTTATCAATGTGCAGCTCGACTTTGTCACCAGTGGGCTTCTCGTAATTGAGGCCGCCACCAATCTCATAGTCTCGAATGGTGATAGAGGGCGTGGTGCGGATCATCACCGTGTCGCCCTGGCTTTTAATCTCCCCCTCATAATCCGTATTAGAAATTTCAGCGAAACACGTTCGCGTATACAACTTCTCAATCATCTTTCCCGACCAGACCTGCGGAATGAAACCCGGGCTGGAGGTGCTGGAGTAGTCGGGATGACCTGCGTCGCGTGTTGGACCTGCCATTGGAATAACCTCTTATCGCCTCACGGCGAGGTATCGGAACCGCCAGCCGGGTTAACGAACCCGGCCTTCACGTTGGGCGGCGAAAATGTCGGCTTCCAGGCGTTGCGCTTCCTCCGTCGCATAGCGGCCAGCGGTCTTATCGCGATAGAACTGGGAAATCTCTGCACCCGTCCACAGCTTCCCGCCTTGAGAGCTCGGCGTTGGGGCTGCTTTCGTGGTACGAGGCTCCACCTGCTCATCGGGAACCGTGCGCTTTTCCGACGCGTTAGGCTTCGCCTGACTCAGATAGAGCTTGAAAATATCAGCCACCCCCTTCGTATTTAGGGACTGCTGCGCCTCACTCAGCGCTTGCTGATACTGCTTACCCGATTGAGGATCAAACTTGCTCAGAAACTGCAGGAACGCGGGATCGCTATTGACCTGACGGAAGCTAGGCACCGCCTGCTCCAGGCTCACCCAAAAGCGCGCCTCTGCGTCTTCTCGCTTCTCGGCTGCATCTGCTTCTTTCTCAGCTTCGAGGCGGTCTAAACGGTCTTGGAGCTCTTTGGTGTTGCCTGTTTCTGGCGTGGCGGACTTCTGTTTCGTCATGCGCTCAATGAACGTCACCAGGTCTTCGCCAAACTCCTGCTTGAAGTGGGCGAGCTGGTCGTCACTGATACCGCTGTTATCGGACGCAGGTGCTTGTTGCTCAAGCTCCTGAATGCGCCGATCTTTGTCAGCGACCTGCTGCTTTAGCTGTTCGTTCTCTTGGCGCAGCACTGGTAACTCACCGTTGTACTTGCCTTGCAGCACTTGAAACCGATGCTGCCAATACAGCGCATCTTGGGTTTCTGGCTTAGGCTCGTCTTTAGGTGGCTCAGCGGGTTGCGCGCCTTCGGGCTTGGCCGTATCAGCCTGCTTTGTGTCGTCTTGCGGGTTTTGCTCGCTGTCAGGAGCCGGGGCTTTGTCTTCCACATCAACCTCGGGATTCTCTGACGGGCGCTCAAAGTGCTTGGCGGCAGCGGCAGCTTGTGCCTGAACGGACTGGGGTAATGACATTTCAACTCCTATGACGCCTCTCGGCGTGTCTGTGAGCCGGACTTAGCCGGGGTTCACGATTCGGGTAACGGGTTCAACCTGCAGTGTTGAGCGTTGCCCACAAAAAAACCGCCTCGATGGAAGCGGCTTGCTTGTGAGGCAGGGCAGTGCCTAGCTATTTAAAACGCGTATCGACGACTTCTCGCGCGGTTTCTAACTTTTCGATCAAGCCTGCCAGGGCGACAGCCTCGCCCTGCTTGCGAGCCAGTTCAAGCGTATCGCGGCATTGCTCCAGGGAGGTGCGACAATCCTCGCGCTGGGACTTGAGCATTGCCAGCAGGCTTTGGCCGTCCTGGCTGCTGTTGATTCGCGACAAGGCTTTCCACTGCTGTGCTGTCATGCTGGGCTCTCTGTGTTTCAGCGATTAACTTGGCAATCTTAGCCAGCAGGTGCTGGGCATCCAGTGGCGCCTGCTGCTGGGCGATCTGGGTGTCGGCTTGGGTTTCAGCGGCATCAGCGCCGTACTTCTGAGCCTGCGCCTGCTTAACGGCCACCTCTGCTTGGGTTTTGGCCTGCTCTAGCTGTTGCTGGGCTTCAAGTTGGGCCTGCTGCGCTTGTTGCTGCTGGGCCAGGTTCTGTTCCATTTGCTCTTGCGTCGGGATGAGCCCCGGCATATCCAACTTCTCGGAGACGCTATTCAGCAGCTTGCGGCGCCCTTCCATGCCCAAGATACCCATATCGGTTTCGTTGTTAGTGAGCTGCAGGAACTGCTGGCGGAGCATGTTGGTTTGCTCGCGGATCAACATCGCAGAACTGCCACGAGCTACGACATTGCAGTCTCCTTTGATAGTCGGGTCATCGCTGTACTGCATGTTGTAGAGCCATAGCGCCTCAATCACACGCCGCATCACGCCGCGGTCAATGTGGCGAATCGCGTCTTTGATGCCCTTGTTGGCGGACTCCATGAGCATCGATAGCCCGCTGGCTGTATTGCCTGCCCCGCCAACGTTTTCGTTGCCATAGGTGTAGCGAGGAATATTGGTGGCATCATCGGCACGCTTTTCAAAGGCGTCGTAAACGCTCAGCAGCTCGGCGGCATTGCTTGAAGGCTGGAAGAACCGTACGGCTGCGTTGTTGCCGGTAACGTTACCGTCTTTGGTTCGCCATATTTTCCACGGGTAAATATCGGTCGGGTCTTCGTTGGGCTGTAGCCGCTCTTCATAGACTTCAACTTGCGGGCCTGACGAAATGGCTAGGTTATTCACCAGGCTGCGCGCCGTGGCATTACACACGTCTTGAATATCCGCCATTAACTCTGGGATTGCCTGCCCCCAGAAGCTACCCGGTACCGGCTGATAACTGGCCTTGTGGTAGGGGCGACGCTCCAACGGATCACGATTAATGCGCACGCGAATAACGTGCTGGCCAATTAAGATGGCTTCAATCTCGTATTCAGCCAGCGGGTCTTCGATCTCGTCGGGGTTAATGCCCCACTGCAGCAGCGTGACACCCTGGGCACCGCCGGAATAGATCAGGCCGTCGATGGTCTCGCCATGGGTTAGCCACTCATGGCCACGCCCTTCCAGCTCGGCACGCTCGCCATCTGTCCAAAGCCAATCGCGCAAGCCGCCTTGGCCGTATTGCTCCAGTACGCGGCGAATAGCCTCTTCGTTGAAGGAAGGCACGCCAATCAACTGGTTCAGCTGCATACGGGTAAAGCGTGCCCGCTCGATAATGAATGCACCATCATCAATGCTGGTAGCATCAGGACTCGGGTACATATCGAACGGTGATACCCGCTCAAATTCTGGGCGTATCGTCGTGGTTTTGACCGGTTGCCAACCTTCTAGCCATTCCAGCGTCGGCACACGGCGTAGGATCGGTGCACGGACAAACCCTGTCGGGTAGGTAACAAAGTCGTCAACAAACTGTTCAAACGCTTCACTCCAGCCGCCTTCGGCCAACTGATCGGCAATGGTGTCCTCGTGACGCTCGGCGGCCTCCTCGGCCTTTTCCTGCGCCATTTGCCGCACTTGTTCCCGCGCTTGCTCAATTAACGCAGCCATATCGACCTGCTGGCCTTCTTGCTGCGCCTGCATCGCCTGCTGCTGGAGCTGTTGAAACGCCGGCATTACGTATTCGTCCGGCACATCGGCAACCGGCGTTGGCTGCAATCCCCAGGGCTGCTCATTGGCAGGCATCATGATGTCCCGTATCCAGGCACCGGCAGCACGGCACTTGGTAGCGGTAATCATCATATAAATTTCGGCGCCGCCCTCCTTACGGATAGCCGCTAGTTTGTCCGGAGAGTACTCCCCTTTGCGGCGGCGCAGGCAGTCCAGCAAGCGGTACTCTACTTCCTGCTTGGCAACCTTTGCCGACTCCCAGGAGCGTCGTATATGCGCGCCCAGCGACGACTCCATCAGTTGGCGACGGCGCTCTTCCTCTGCGGCCATCTGCTGGGCAGCGGCTTGCTCTTCAACGTGCATATCCGACGCAGATTTGTACTGCAGCAGTCCCAAACTAGCCATTGGCGGCACCCTGCGTTAGCGCCCGGTATATAGCCGCATCTGCAGCACGCTTGTGAGTACGCATGCGCTGAACGTTACGCCGCATCGGCCCTAGCTGGGTGAACAAGTCAGTAACGTAGCCCTTGGGATCATCCAGGAATTCCAGCAGCTTTATGGTGAAGGTCACGCCCATACCGCCTTCCACATCAAACTGCAGCCGTATGCCGGGCTCAGGCGTCGATACCTTCTCCTCGATGATGATCATATCGATCTGAACGTTGCCCACATCAGGGCGAATCTTCTTAGAGGGGATGGGTATTTGGTGCTTCATCAATTCTTGCGCAATCCCCATCGCCGCATCGCGGGCGAGCTTTTCGATATCACGGCTCTGCAAACCGGATAGGCGCAGCGCTGCCGTATTAGCCCGCTGCTGCTGTGAGCTGTCAGGTGCGGAATGAATCATAGCGCCTCCCGGCGTGATTAAGTGTGAGCAGCCCAACTGCCACGCCTGCCTGTGTTGGCTGGCGTGCCAGGCAGTTGAGCTCTTGCAAATAGTGATGACCGCGCGAGAGTTTCCAACGCCTTGGCGCCGTGCGATGCCCAATCATGGCGAGGCGTCGGCTTGTACACACCGCGCTTGTCGTCCCATTCTTTCCGGTAGTTGTCGAGGCAGAGCACGCCCTGGTGACAGTCCTCTTCATTGATCCAGCACATTGGCAGAAACTGGCGCGTGGCCTGCACACCTTCGGCGTGGTTAGAGATGCGCGGAACCGTTTCAAAGTTGATGCCAAAACCTTTGGCCACATCCGACCGGCTCTTACCGGTACCCAGCTCCCTAACGGCGAGATCATGCGGGCCAAAGTGGCCACCGTAGCGGTAACCCTTCTTATTGAGCAGGTCGGCGTAATACTCGATCCCTTCGCCCTCGCCTTCCAGGTAATCCACCAGGTGCACTTCGCGCCCAACAACCTGAGCAAACCAAATCGCCATGGTGTCGTTCATGCCCAAATCCCAAGCGGTATAGACCGGCAGGCTCGGATTAACCTGCACCTGACTGGTGAGTCGCTTGTGCTTACGCAGGAACTGCATTTGCGTGGCGAAGTACGCACCCTCGACCGACTGACTGAATGCTTCTTCCGGCGTGCTGGGGTACTCCCGCTGCATATCATCCTGCAGCTTCTCGGCTTTCTTGGCGTACCACGCCTGCTGACCCGCCGTGGTTTTAATACCGTGCTTGTGTTCAAGCTGCTCGAAATACTCCCGCAACCGTTGCGGTACCACGACGCCTTTGGGGCTCATGGTGTACGTCGGCTCTTGCCACCAGGGGAAGAAATGAAACTGAAAATCCATTTCTGTCAGCGGTCGGCCCATCTCCTTAAGCTGCTGCGCCGTCTGCGAGTAGTCGAAGAAGTAGCCTTCACGACCCTCAGCGGTACTTTCGAGCGTTATCTGATTGCCGATACCCACCGCTTCAAAGGCGCCGGTGACGATCTCCTTGGCCTTATGAGGAAACTGGCGGCAGATCTTGCCAAATTCCGATACGTGCAACCGCTGTAGCGTACCGCCACGGTACGATGTGCTTACCTTAATCGAGCTCCCGTTATCAAAAACGTAGGCGCCAGAACCTGACTTATCGCTGATCGTCTTGGGTATTTTGGTACCCAGCATTTGCAGCAGCGCGTGCCAGGCGTCGTCGATATTCTCGTAGGCGAAAGTAATCTTATTTCTAAATATGTCCTGGGCATCTTCCAGCTTGTGGCAGATACAGCCCGCGGCGAAGTTGTCTTTGAACAGACAATCATCAAGCGCGTCGATCATTTCAAAGGTGGTGAAGCCCAGTTGGCGAGCTTTTAAGATCAGGTCAAGGCAGTGGCCGTTCAGGTAACGCTCTCGCTGCGCTTTGTTAGGCTTAAAGCGGATCTTCTTACCCGACTTATCTTTGATCTTGTAGAGCGAGTTCAGCCGAAACCACTTTAGATCCAGTGCTGCCAGCAGGTCGGCTTTATCGGTTAGCCTGCCCTTTGCATGTGCTCGCAGATAAGCCTCTGCGCGCTTGACCTGGCGCGCCCGCTCACTCGGCGGCAGAATCACTGGGCGCGACCTCTGCCATTAGTTCTTCAAACGTCTTAACGCCTTCGTCTTTATCGTTGGCATCCAAACCGTAGTTCTGGCGCTCAAGCTTGATCACCCGATCGAGGGCTTGGGTACCATGGCCCATGCACTTGCCGACGTACTCCAGGGGAATATCAATCTCAGTCACGCCAGTGGGTAGCTCAACCTTGATCTTCCCTTCTGCCAGCTGACTTTCCAGGCGCTCGGCATAACGCTCAGCAATGCCCCGCCATCGCTCTAACGTCTTGCGGTGCCCCTTAACCACAGCGGCATTCTCACTGGCCGCCTGCTCGACGACCTGCTCATCGTCCTGGTCGTAGGCGGCTTGCGCTTCAGGCGTCAAAGTGGCGCGGGTAATCTTCTCCTGAGTACGTTCACGTACACGCTCGGTAAGATCCTTCTGCCACCCATACTTCTTGGCACGGCGAGAAATATTCGAGCGGTTCACGCCGTGGCGCGCTTCAAGCTGCGCGAGAGAGAAACGACCGGTGCGATATTCACGCTCGATCAACTCCCAGTCGTGTCGTTTAGCCATAAAAAAACGCCACCCTTAACAGGCAGCGTCTCCATAAATAGGGGCCGGGCGTCTCACGACGTGCCGGCGGTTGGTGGCAGTGCCTCACGGCATGGCCAGGGCGACGCTTCACAGCGTGGCACAATTAGTCTACTGACCCTTTAATAAGTCATTTTACGTATATCGTGGCAAATATGGCTTGAAATACTTATTAAAAAACTTATAATTAATTCATGACTTAAGGAGATGCCAGTGAATGAGATCAAGTGGACAAAGAAAGCGTTCAAGCAGCTGCGCAAGCTGCCATCTAATCAGCAGTCCGCGATCTATTCATCAGTGTCATCTCTTGAGCATATGCCTAACGTCCAGAACGTTAAGTCACTTAAAAATCATCAATATGGGTATCGCCTTAGAGTCGGCCCCTACCGCGTTATGTTCGATTGGGACGGCGGTATCAAAATTGTTCAAATCCAGGAAGTGAGGAAGCGCGATGACCGCACATACTGATGTTCAAATTATCAATGGGCCGAACGGCGCTCCAGCCTATGTCGTTATTCCCTATGCTGACTACATTGCCAGCCATCCCGAGTCTGATCTCATACCACACGACGTAGTAGGCATGGTCGTGAATGACGGTCTCACCATGGTGGCTGCATGGCGAAAGTACCTAGGCAAAACTCAGGCTGAGGTTGCTAATGCTATCGGCGTATCACAATCAGCCTATGCCCAGATGGAAACGTCGAACAGGCCGCGCAAAGCAACGCTTGAAAAAATATCAGCAGCGCTCGGAGTGAATGTCGATCAGCTATCTGAATGACAAATACGCGTATTTGTCGCCTCAAGGCGAGAACCGTTTACTGCTTTGGCATCTGTTGGTAAATGCCCTGTTGCGCTTTCGCCTGCTCGCGGGCCACTTGCCCGCTTTGCCAGGTAGAAATGCCACGCTCAGCGGTTTGGCCAGCGATATAGCCACCAACACCTAGCGTCATGAGATTCCAGAGCGCTTCGGGCAATGGCAGCGTTAGGCCTACGCCAAACATGGCAGACAGATACGGCGCGATCAGATAGTTGTTAGCGACGATTGCCACGATAGTAAGCATCAGAATCGGGCGCCAATTGCGTTGCAGCCAGCTCTCGCCAGCTGCTTCTGCCAATATCACCTGCATCTGACTTTTAAGCGCGCTGTTGTCGGCATCAATCAGTTGGGTTTGAATCTCATGCTTGAGGCGCGCTGCCTCATCCTTATCGGTCACCGCTTTATCGATCACACTGAATAGCGGGCCAGTGATTACTGATAACGCTTTGGCTGCGATACTCATCACTTAGTCTCCAGCACCGACACGCGGCTGTTCAGGTTGTCGATGCGGCTTTCGATCTCATCAAGATCACGACGAGCATCGGATGCTCGGTAGTAGGTATCACCCCAGCTTTTTAGCTCTTGGCGCATTTCCTGAATCATTAAGCCCTGGGTGGTCAGCCGTTCTTCCAAAACAACAGACTGTTGCCCCAGCTTTACCAGCTCGGAGCCAGCCCAAATGATCAGCGCCACTAAGAGCACCTGTATTCCTGTCTGCATATGCCGCTCGAAAACTGAGGGTTTCACGTTGCGCTCCTGGGGCATTACGCCGCCCTCCGTAACTTGGCACGGTCATACCAAGTCTGATCGGATTCGCAAAGCTCCCCTTGGGCGCGCTTGAACTCAAGCAGCAGACGCTCCACTGAATGCTCATGTTGGCCATAGCCTGCACCTGGCAATGACGCCCAGATATTCCGGCAGCGGTGGATAGCCTCGGCAATCTCGCCCGCTTGAATGAGGGGCAAGGCGCGCTGTTCGCGAATTTGCTGAATGGCACAACGGTCTTGGCTCAGTGGCCCGAAGTCAGGCAAGCCAAGCTGGTCGCGGTAATGAGGCCAAAAGCGGCTCAACTGTTGGTACCGGCCTGCTGCAGTTGAATACAGGCCTTTGCGCACCTTCACGCTTCGGCGTGGGTGGTCGGCATAGTTATCCAGCAGAATCAGCTTGCTCGGGATTGAACCCACAATGACGCGGTAACCGTCATCGGTGCGTGGGTCTTTAAGCATCGGCTTGCCGATCTCGGCAAACGCCAACACGTCGAGAAACGCGCAGACGTTCTTGCCGCCAGCGGCTTGGGGGGTAATACGGGGCATAAGGATACCTGCTGTCTCACGACAGTAGAAATGGCGCCGCCCATTTTGTGCAGGGTTTAAGCCCGGAGGGCGGCAAAATACCCGGTCAATTTGCGCATCAGTCGTTCAGAATTTCCGAATAACTGAGTGGCATGCCGGGGATAGAACTCAAAAGTCCTCCTTAGGAGGGCAAATTTTGACATTACAACAGACAGCTATTTTCAGCTTACCGTGCTAATCTAAATTGGCCATTACCTAAAGGAGGTGAACATGGCTAAGAATGAGAAAACATCAGCAAAAGTGGCAAGCGCAGCATCCAAAGTGCTGCGGGATCCAAAGTCATCCAAAGCAGAAAAGAGCGTCGCGGCATCAGCGCTTACGCAGGCCCCTGATAAAGGTAAGAAGAAGAAGTAAGGGTTTCTTTCTTTAATATAGATCGACGGGGAATTGTCATGTGCCCCGCAACCTGAGTTCGCCCTGTTGTACTAGCAGGGCGGCTCTTATGCGGCGCTAGAAATATGTAATCTTCGGTTTCATGCTCAATCCACCCGATGCTTTGAATCGTTGTATAGCCAGATTCGACCTCATCTAGGAAATCCCATCCGGGCGGACACCCGAAGGTATCCACCCATGTAATAATTGCGATCTCCATGACATCCTCACTTGATCGACGTAAACGCAAAAAGCCCCGCCAGTGACTAGCAGGGCCTCAAATGAAAACGCCCCGGCAATGCCGAGGCGTAAAGATGGATAATGTTGACATCATATCCGATAAATAGGCAGATTACAATTATGTATATCTTGGCAGCTCTACTTCTAGCGACTTCTCACACTCAGTTGTTATCCTGTCCCTGTCAATTTGACTTTCCATATTAAGTTTAGGGTAGTTGTGAAAACTATTGTTTAAGTATTGCTTAGAATGCCACCAAATCATTATCGCATCATCCAAAGCAAGTCTATAATGATTTTTTATAACTTGAAACTTTTCCCTGTTCAACTTAGAACCAGCATTCAAATTAACAAACTCAGCTATCGGCGCATTATCATTTTCCCAGTTTTCTATCCATTTATAAAGTTGCCGCATACCTCTTCGACATTCCTCACTTTTAATGCTCAACACTACCTGAGCACTATTCTTTAGTATTAACAAATCAACATTACTCTCGGAAGCCCATGTTCTTTTATTGCTCATGCTAATATTTTCAATATCATAGTACTCCTTAGCATAAGAGCGAACAACCCTTTCAGACCAGTCCATTACATCTATCACTTCATTTTTTACATGATTAAACAATTCAATTTTTGAATTTTTCCTTTCGATATATTTATTAAAAACATTTGTTGTTATACCTATTAAAGCACCCAAAAAAAGAAGTATTGAATCTTTTACCCAACCAGACCAAACTCCATTAGCACCGCTAGTTTCGATAAAGATTGGAATTCCCAAAAATCCAACTTGTCCAATAGTTTCTTCCATACTGCTCCCCAGCTAACTCGGTCTTTTCTTGACCAATAATGCACATCAATTTCAGCCCCTAAATATTCATTAAACCACTTACGTACTGCATTAGGCGAGTGCAACCCCTGACGCGAATACGGCCACGTCACCTCACTATGGTGGTACAGCGCCGCCATGCACAGGTATCGCAGTGTCTCAAGCTGCTGAACAGTCGGCTTGCCCTTGCCTTGACCTGGTAGCTTCACACCGTCATGAATCATTTGCTGGTACAGCGCTATTTCGACAATTTCTCTATCCCCTGCCAACTCATCCTTGGTAAACGGCCCAAAGCAATAACGGGCCAACGCTGCTAAGTGCGCTGGCTGATTCTCAACGGCACTTATCACCGCGCCCGCTTCCAGCCCATTCACAATTCGCCAATCGTTGTTATTGCGCTGGGTCGTCTGCACCTGCGCACCCATTCGCGCTATCTCCTGCGCATACGCCATGACGCTGCCACGCTGCTCGTGATACGCCTCAAAAATCATCTGTCGAGCTGAGATATATCGCATCACTTCCCCCTATCGTTGCGTTTTCGTTGCGTTATTGCGCAACTGTTGCGTTTTGTTGCCTTTGGCGTTGCGTTTTATCTCGTCAACAACTTGATCCCACACGCTTTTCACCTTCTCCTGAGTGATGTGCGTAAACACTTTTGCCCACTGGTCGAATACCGCTTTACGTTGCTCTTTAGGCACAGCCAGCATTTGTCGAGCGACGAACTTCACCTCGCACTCCCGAGCCCACTCATGCCACTCAGGCGAATAGCCGTTCTCCCCGCCCAGCTTGCTGCCATCTGGCCATGACGTAGGGCATTTCATTACTTCACCGCCTTCACTAGCTGCCGCCTAGCTAATGCATCCAGCGTCAACACAATGGCTTCGTTCATACGTGCACGGCGCTCCTCCCGGCTTAGCTCTTTGCCGTTATCAATTTCGTGGTGGCACTTTGGGCAAAGCGCGGCGGTTAATGCATCGCTTGCCTTCTGGTCTCGACCACGGTGCTGATTGCTATGAGCAGCCTGAATGCCCCAGGCGCCGCACAGCACGCAGGTATCAATCTCGTGGACGTTGCTCAACCACTGGCGGCAACGGTGCGGCTTGGTGGGCAGATAGCACTCGTTGGGAAGCATTACGCCACCTCCCGATATTCAGCTGGATTGAAGCCTTTGAGGTTTGGATCTGTCAGGCGCATACCCAGCCCCGTAAAGTGCTGGTAAACGCGGTCTAGGTATTCAGCCTTTTGCTTTTTGTTCATGGCGCGTGTCACAGGCCAATCGAATGGGTGCTTCATCAACGCCAGTTTTTGCTCATAGGTAAGATCGCCCAGCACTTGGCGGCAGGCCTCTGCGTACTTGTCAGAATCCCGACAGAGAATCACCATCCCAATGTGCAGCTTGCACCACGCCTGATACTCGTCGGCAGTCTGGTCGCCCTGCTGGCCCGCCTCTTGGCACCACTTCCATTGCAAAGCGTTTTGGTCGAGGCTGCGTTTGGGCTCATGCTTCTGGATAACAATCTCAACTTGCCCCCACTGCTGGATGGCTGTGGTAAGAACGCGAGGGAGCTTAGCAACGGCTGCCAAGGCTTCCTGCACTGACGATGCACGGCTTACATAGGGCTTTTGCTTGCTCATGCCGCACCCCGCTGTGCCCTATAGCTACCCCAATCCAGCTTGAGCGTGGCGCCGCCCCCTTCCTGCATCCGGTCGATGATGCGCTTGCCCAGGTACTCCTCGAGCTGATCGGTCTCCAGGTTGCTAATCAGGATTGTCGGCAGCATCTGCTTGTACCGCTCATTGATGATTTTGAAGAGCATTAGGCGCTCCCACTCGGTACCGAGCTGCGCGCCGACTTCATCCAGAATCAGCAGATCTAAGCCACCCACGAAAGCGCGAATTGCTTCACGCTCGCTTACACCCTTCTCCTTGCTGAATGCACGCTCTTTGATCAGATCGATCAGCTCGTACACATCGATCCCCATGACCACGCGACCGCTAGCTAGCAGTGCATTGCCGATGGCATAGGCCAAGTGGCTTTTGCCGGTGCCCACGCTGCCGGTAAAAATCAGCCCGCCGCCCTGTTCCAGGCGCTCGTCAAACTTGGTGACGTAAGCCCGGCAAACGCTCAGCACGTAGGCTTGATCACGGCTGTGCGCCTCAAACCCGTTAAGCGATTTATGGGCAAACCGTTTGGGTATCAGGGATTCTTCGCGCAGCTTCTCAAGTCGCCGGCGGCTGCTGGCTTCACTGGTCTGGCTCACTTCTGCCTGGCTAACGCCGCGAGCATCCTCCATCACGCACTGAGGGCATCCCGCCCACTGGCCGTTCGGCATCTTGGTGTTGGCAAATACGCCATGGATACGGCAATGGTCGGCTTTGGTCTCAGCGGTACCGGAGAGCATGCTGGACAGCTGGCCACGCACCTCGTGAGTCGTCGTCAAGGGTTGCGCCATAGTTAATCCCTCGCCCATTCCGGAAGTTCAAGATCGTTGGTGCCGTAAGATCCAACGGGTAGCGGTTGAGCAAACCCCATGCGGCCATCGTTGCGCTGGGGTTGCGCGCCACGGCCACCTACACGGTTGATCAACCACTGCGCTTTGACGCCTTGCCAGCCTGCCAAAATGGCCTCGTCAATCGCTTGGTTTGGCGTCATACCGGGGATGGCCTCGCTGGCTTTCACGGCTTCGCCTAGCGCAAGCATGAGCGCCCGCTGGGTGAGCGGTTTTTTTAGCGCCTTGCGGTGATCGATGAATGCCTTGGCGGCATCCTCAGAAACCCCGTTCGGCAGGTCGGTAAGATCAAGCGTGGTCGGCTTAGCCTTGGCGGTTTTTTTCGCGGCGACCGGTTTGGTTTTCTTTGGAGCAGAATCGCTATCCCCTTCGAACGTAGTGAGAAGGGGTTTGTCTTTCCTGTCTTTAGAGGCGTTACCGTTTTGGTAACACTCAGATTTACCATTTTGGTAAGAGTCGTACCCTTTTGGCTCGCTATGTCCGGTTTGGTCAGTTTCGGCACTTTTGGCTTGTTTAGGTGGTGGGGTTTTGCGCTCAGGTGTTGCCAGCCTCCACTGGTCAGCATGCTTGTTTAGCGATACCGGTGAGCGACTGCCGCCATGACGGATAACAACATTTTTTGCCACCAGGGCAGCCATAGCTCTGCTTGCCTTGGTGGCTGGCATGCCCGTTAGTTTAGCCAGTAGACCGCCAGGTATACGCGCCTGCTTACGATTCCAACCATAGGTCAGCCGGATTACGGCCATGACCACGCGCATTTCGCGCAGAGTCAGCGGCGCCGCCATGACCTGTTCCAATAGCTCATTGGCTATTCGCGTATAGCCGTCTTCCACTTGTGGCCCCTTACCAGAGCGTTCAGGCTCCGGCCTATCGACGTCTTCACGACGTGGAAACTGGATAATTTCAGCAGTATTCGTCATAATTAACCCGTTATGGATGTTCAAAGCCCGGCACGCTCCCCAGCGATATGCTGGGCTTTTGCGTTTCTGTTCTAGCCCTATCAGGGCCGCTTTCCTTCCTACCGCCCTATCAACTCGCTATGCTTAGCGGTGCCAGGGCCGTCAACCCTGGTTGTCGCCCATGACACGGCGGCTAAAGGGCACCGCAACCCGGGGCGCCTCGACTCCCTTGGCTCCTGGCCGTTCGTCGGGGACGAGCCGCCAGCAAGTCCTGGGAATCCCGGGGTAAACCGCTGCAGTGCCTGCCCGCTGATCCCTCGTTGCTAGCGCGATATCGGCGAGCGCTCGCAAGGCGCTATATAAAACCAGGTCTCTAATGACCTGAGGCCTCAGGTCGCTGACCACGGGGATATAGCCGTGAAAAAGCGCCTGAATCTGGAAGTCAAAATAGATGTGGCTAAAACGATCTCTGCATTAACGGTGCTGATCGTTGTCCTTAGCCGCCTCTGACTTCCCCAAGCCCTGGCCGGGCGGCAGCCCGGTCAGGCACTTTCTTTACACAGCTCGCAACCTGCGCTCTCGACGCATTGCATAGAGCTGGTCTTTAAGGGGCCCCGCGATAGCAATGGCGTGGTCGAGCATTACGTCCTCCACCGCTACCCCCTGCTGTTTCGCTTGCTGGCTTACAAACGCCTGATGCTCCGGCGGCATAAGCCGATAAGCGCGTGTTAAAACTGCACGGTTCACAGTTACTCCTCGGGCCTAGTTCGGCCCTTCTGCTAGGCGCGTAGGCGCTGCATCATCTGCTCAGTGATGCGGTTTTCGATGAGGTGCGCCATGAGCGCTTCCACCATTTCGTCTTGTGCGGCTTGCATGCTCTGGCCTTCGGCCAAACGCTTTAGCAGCACGTCTTGGCGGAGGTTAATCACCTCCATGCCCACAAGAGCGCACTCCCGTATTGCGTGGGAGATAACGCCCCCATGGCGCATTGCGGCCACCTGTTCCAGCGCGAGGTATTCCGAATCCTTAAAACGCACGCGAGCGGGGTTATCCAGGTGCTCGCCCTCCGCCTTACGGGTGGTGGGAATACGCGGTTCACGGTTCAGCATTAAGGCTTCCTTCTTCTGGTGTGCTGAGTACGCGGCCTTCACAGGCAGGCGGTTTGTATCAAGCCGCAGCTTTGTTAAGCGCGGCATGCATTTCATCGATAGCGCGGCCAACCGAGTAACTGGGGTTTGCAATCGCGCCGGTTCGAATCCGGTAGACGGTGGAAGAGTCACACTGAGCGCGCTCTGCAACCGCCTTATAGGTAGCCCCGGATGCCAGAATGGCCTCCAGCTTTTTGGCCAGCTCTTCGCCATACATGGACATTTCCTCCGAGTTGAGCCTTATGCATAGGATATGCGTTAATGCATAAAAATCAAGAGCAAATGCATTTGCCGTATGCACAAAGGTCGGCAATCATTGCATTCATGCAAAAAGATACGGTTGGTAAGGTGCTTCAGCGCCTCATAAATTCTTCAGGATTGCGCCCTACTGAAGTGGCG
This sequence comes from Halomonas sp. SpR1, assembly GCF_031010175.1. Classification (GTDB taxonomy): domain Bacteria; phylum Pseudomonadota; class Gammaproteobacteria; order Pseudomonadales; family Halomonadaceae; genus Vreelandella. Next base: position 198,798 of record NZ_JAUAMB010000002.1, on the reverse strand, counting down.
AGACACGCCGGTGTCTCACAATCCACGTTGTCACGCATACTTAGCGGTAAAATTGAACATCCGAGTGATAGGCAAGTATCGCTTCTTGCTGGCTATTTCGGTGTTACTGGTGACCAGCTTCGAGGATATGAGCCTTTAGGAGACACTCCAGCTAAACCATCGCCACATGCATCAAACGATATTGTTATGCATGATACTGAATTGATGGATGAAGCTGGCCCACTACGCTCGGATGAGGTTGAGCTTCCCTGTTTCCGAGAGGTCGAGTTCGCCGCGGGCGATGGCCGCACACAAGTTGTTGAGAACGGTGGTTACACCATGCGGTTTCCGCTCTCTAAGCTTGCTAAACGCGGCGTTTCGCCAGAGAACGCAGCTTGTGCCACGGCTAGCGGTAACTCCATGGAGCCAACAATTGCGGATGGCTCCCCTATCGCCATCGACAAGGGCACGCGTCATATCATAGACGGCAAAATCTATGCACTCGATCATGGCGGCATGCTGCGGATTAAGCGGCTGTACAAATTGCCGCTTGGTCGAGTGCGCCTCGTTAGCGATAACAGCGACGAATACCCTGAAGAATCGCACAGCCTGATGGGGCCAGATGCACCGAAGATTATCGGTCGTGTGTTTTGGTGGGAAGTATTTGATTAATAAAAATGGCCATTTAGGGAATTTCTAATGATATCTAAAGAGAGAAAAGCTTCTTTTTATAGTTTGTCTTTTGTTGGTACTCACGTGCATAAACTAAAAGCTAATGAGTCCAACTCACCTCTCTCAACTAAAATAGTATCTAGGGCTCCTGACCTATTGATTGAGGGTCTGTCAAAAGGAGTTTTTTACGAAGCTGGCAAAGAGAAGTTTGTAATAGTCAATTATGAGATTCATGCAAAATACATATTGATACTATTCAATTTCACAACTGACCGATACTCAGACCCAACTTATTACGACGAAAAATCAAACAAAAGAAATCAAATTACAAAGCTAAACAGCGAGAGAATGGAATTCTCTTGTCATGTCATGATCAAAAGAAGCCTAGTAAATGGCGAAAGCGAAATGATAGTTGAAAAAGTGTCCGGCTTTTCTAAGGCTCGACTAACTAACTTAATTAATAAAGCGTTTAGGGAGTCTAAGTCAAAACATCCTAAAGACTTTGAGTACAACCACCCTGATGGCTCTAAAGATACCAGAGGAAATCCAAGAAAATGTAAATTCAAATTCACTGTGCGTGTAGACGGCGTACCATCCAGCCAGATGAAAAATGATATTGAAAATGGTAAAATCTCAGGTCTTGAGCTTGTATCAAGGAAAAAATTTAAAAAATGGGATCAACATGGGCATTTTATTGAAAAATCTACTCATGTTAAGCTAGATTTCAATGCTCCATCAGGCACTAGAATGGACAATTTGAAGGTTTTTCTTGGATCTATTAAAAAAGATAAGCCAGATTTAGATCATGCAAAGCTACGTTTCACTCCTCCTGGGCAGACAAAGGGTACTGAATCTGCTGAATTTGATCTATCTGATTCAGACCCTACAAACTGTGAGTATTATAACAAAACAGCTTCACTGAACTACAGTGCCGACAACACATCATATACAGACATCATAAACGATATTAAAAATAGTATGAAGTATCACTTGAGGATAACTTAATGCTATCGCAAACAATATTAAGACCATACGCTTATCTAAAAATACAGCATCACTCAAAGTGGGTAGTAGACTGGGGCATACCATTACTTTTAGCCATATTAATTACTGTGATTACTGGCTTAGGTGATTTATATTCTGAAAAACCTCTATCTTGGAGATTTTTAGAGGATAACATTGCTAGTTTAGCTGGAATTCTCCCTGGTTTTTATATTGCGGCTTTAGCCGCTATTGTGGCTTTTAATAGAAACGATATTGATGAGCATATGCCTGAGCCAACGCCCATTATAAAAGATTATCTAGGCGATATTATCTCCTTGACAAGAAGGCGTTTTTTAGCACTTACATTCTCATTTTTAACGGCTGAATCAATCACATTACTGATTTTAATTGGCCTAGGGCCTTCGTTTAACAGCATTATTGAACATCTAATAGACAATGAGCGCTTAGGTACAGGCATGTGGTATGGATATATTTTTATGCTGTATACAGTTTTTTCTCAGCTTGTGACAGTAACTTTTTTGTGTCTCTATTACCTAGGCGAACGGCTCCATCAGCCAGACCCATAGGCCCTATGTAACAAAAATTATCTACACATAGGCTTCAAGGCGAAAAGCCAGAACTTGGATCCTGCACCTCGTCCACCTTCAAACACAAAATTATATATTTTTCCGCTTTCTAGAGCGGTTTTTTTGTGCCCGTGCATAAAAATATGCACTAATGCATTGACAATAAATGCATTAGTGCATAAATTTATATGCACGAACACGGCGCAGCCGGTTCAGGCCCTCATAGGCCACCGCTCTTTAACAACACGATGAGCCTAGCCAGCCGTAGCGGGTAACGCCGCGAGAGTTCGCTAGGAGTACGCCGCCCAGGGCTGTCGAAGTACTGGGAAACGTTGGCCCTTGGCATACAGGGGCCATCGGGGAGTGTCTTTTCCGTTCAAAACGGTATGTCGCCGAGAGGGTATTCCACCGATGTAACTCCGCACATGGAAGTGCACACATTCGCCCACCGCCCGGTGGGCTTCTTTTTGGCATGGCCTCTCGCAGAGTCGCCATGCCCGTGCCGCTTCTCCCCTTTCCTCATTCATCGCAATGGCACTGCGAGCTGAGGCGGCACGACAAATAGTGGAGGTCATCATGCAACAAGAACCCATTTTGCCAATTACGAAATCCCAGCGGCGGGCAATCAACGATGAGAAAGGGTCGTCTCGTTATGCAAAACGAACGGCTATCGACTCGCTGCTAGCGGAGCGGAAACTACGAAAGCAGCTCCGCGAGGTGTGGGATGAGCCGCTTCATTCTGCGTGAGCCGTATCGTCATTTGATTATCCCTCGCCCCGACCTGGGGCTTTTTTGTAGCCGCAAAAATGCTAAGCGCGCCGCTAAGCGTCACGGCTATCCCTTTGAACTCATCTTTAAGGTGAAACGACATGAACGCCGCACATATTGAGCAGCGCGCCCAGCGTCGCGCCAAGGGCTTTGCTGTAGGTGAACGCCCCAAACTGGCCAGCCGCCCTTTCCAGCCTGATTTAAACGATCCCATCGACCGAGCCAATGCAGTACGCCTGGCAGCCTATGCAAGACGCCAAGCAGGCACTGCTAAGCCGCTACTACAGATTTGGAGAGCGCCATGAAACGCGAAATTCAAATTCAGCTCCGCGCAGAGTCGATCACCGAAGCCATTCACGACGGCGACCTCGAAGGCGTGGCCAAGTTTGCCGCTTACCTAGATGAGGTCGGCGACCTCACCAGTGCAGTTGATGAGCTCACGGCTGAAACAACCATTGCGGATTTGGTCGAGGCCTATATTCAGCCGCTATCAGGCCAGCGGGTGCTATACGCCTGGGCCAAGGACGTTGCCGAAGATGAGCAGTGGGAGCAGGAAGAAAACGAAGCCGAAAGGAGAGCCGCATGAGCGACTGGCGAGTTACTGGTCAAGCTGGCTGGGATGAAAACACAGGCACCGCGGTTTACCAAGTCACCAAAGACAGCACGAGCCTGAACCAGCACGATCACTTAGAGCTGGAGCGGCTACTGGTTGCTACGCAAGAACACCATGAAAGTGCCGAGCGTATGGCTCGCGCCCTATCAGATTTAACCGTTCAGCTTGTCGCCAGCGACCAAGACGGCATGACCGAACACAGCGAGTCCTTCCGTGAGGCCCGCGAAGCTCTGAGCGAATGGCGAGCGCTCAATCAATAAAAAGGCCCCTTTCGTGCGGGAACACGTTAGGAGCCATTGATCAACGACTGGAAGATCTTTACGGAGTATACAGCATGCACCCAACCACGGGCGAGAAGCCTCGCATACGAGTGCCATCTGGGCGTTATCGCGTGGTCGATAGCGCCGACCACCTAGAGCTGTGGCGTGAAGTTGAAAAGACGCCAACCACGGCCGTTAAAGAAGCCAACGTGGATGGCCAGCAAATCACCACGCTTGATGCGATGTACGTCATCGAGCAAGCCACCAAGTTATTCGGCCCCATGGGCATCGGTTGGGGCTACCACATCGAAGATGAGCGCTACGATATCGGCGCTCCCGTTTTAGGCACTAAAGGCGAGCTAATCGCCCATGAGCAAACCCACACTATTCGCCTGGCACTCTGGTACCGCTGGAACGGCGAGCGTGGCGAGGTTACCCAATTTGGCCATACCCGCGCTGTTTATCGCACCGGTACCGGCAAATGGAAAACCGATGGCGAAGCACCTAAAAAGTCGGTGACCGACGCCATCAAGAAATGTTTATCCCTACTTGGGTTCGCCGCCGACGTTTATTACGGCCGCTTCGATAATAAAGACTACATCCAGGCCCAACAGGCCGCGACACGTATCGCGGTGGCAGAAGATCAAGACGCCGAAATTGAGAAGTACCGGCAAGAGTATGCCGACTGGCTAAAGCGTGAGTGCGACAGCTTACGCAACAAAATCCCCCATCCCAAAAGCATCGCGTTGGCAGCAAGTTCAATTCTGCAACGCATACCCGATAAAGCCAGCATGGCCCGGGTTGATCCCGCTAAAGGGCAGCAAATGATTAGCGAAGCTCGTGATGCTGGCCTTCACCGTCTTTACGCAGAGCAAGAAGCAAAAAAACAGCTAGCCGACCCAGGAGGTAATGATCAATGACTAACGCAGCCCCCAACGCAGAGTACAAAGGTGAACTGGTAAAACTAGATGCCGTTGAACAGGCCCTGGCAGGGCTGCGAGAGCAATACGGCACCGTGCCCAATGTGCAGACTAAAGAAGGTTACGCCCTCTGCAAGAAAGGCATCAAAGAGCTAACCACCTACCGAACCAGCACTGAAAAACTCCGGAAAGAGATCACTAAGCCCCACCGCGACTTTATCGACCGCGTAAACGGCTACGGCAAAGACCTGGTGGAGAAGCTACAGGCGATTGAACAGCCACTGAAAGACGCCAAACAGCACGAAGACGAGCGCGCCGAACGTGAGAAGCAACAGCGCATCGCCAAACTCCGCGAGCGTATCAACGTCGAAATTTGGAGCTTCTTGGATACCGCTGAGGGGCTGGATTCCACTGGCCTCGCCGAGCTACACGACGCAGCCGTAGCGATTGATACAGACGGCTACTTTGACGTCACCAGCGAGGCCGAAGATGCCAAGGCCGAGGTATTGAAGCGTATCAGCGAACAGCACGGCCAAACGTTGGAAAAAGAACGCTTAGCGGCCGAGCAAGCGGAAGTCGAAGCCGAACGCCGACGCCTACGCGAAGAGGACCAACGCCGCGAAGCCGAGCGCAAAGAGCTGGAAGAACTACGCCGCTTCAAAGCGGAACAGGAAGCCAAGCGAAATCCACCGCCAGCCCCGGTACCCCAACCAACGCCGGAACCAGAACCACTCCCCGCCGCTGCCGAGCTAAATGAGCCCGAGTGGATAGGCGTGGATCTAGCTGGCGAACTGGAGACGGTCACCATAAGCCGTGCTGAATACGACCAGCTGCTAGCCGATCAAGCCAAGCTGCGCGCCTTGGAGGCAATGGGCGTTGATAACTGGTCTGGCTATAGCGATGCCATGGAGCAATTGGCTGCTTAAGTGTTTCCTTGTTTAATACTGCTTTATTAAGTCAATTCGCATTCAAGCAGCAAATTAAGCTATTCTTAGCCCTCCCCCTTTACATAACTGGAGTGAAATATGCTGCGGAAGAGCCTAATTGCCACACTGCTGGTAACAGCTTCGCTGCCTGCTTGGGCTTTTGAATTGAAGCCAGGTCTATGGGAACAGACCATTGAAAGCAATGCTCTTGGTGGTGAGACGCCGCAAGAAATGACCGAACAGCAGTGTATTACAGAAGAGGAAGCTAAAGACCCTGAAGCGGCATTTCGCAGTGACTTCAATGAGGCTGGATTTACTGATATTGAGTTCACGCAGAGCGGCAACACAGTTCATGCTTCTGCGTCTAATTCATACGGTGATCAAGATGTTGAGATTAATATCACCATTACGCAGCATAGCGAAGAGCACACTACCTCCAAGACCGAGCTGATTAGTAGCGAAACAATTACAACGACCCAAGAAAACCGTTGGATTGCAGAAGACTGCTAACGCACCACCATCGCTTAATACGCGCTGATTTAAGGCCACCCACTGAGGTGGCCTTTTTGATGCCTCCCATTCACAACCACCCTTGCTACGGAGTACTCGTATGTCACACCCAACCGATGTGACCAGATTCATTGAGGATCTGGACGGCGGCGTATTGGCTGAACGCCTGGGTAAAGTCCTTAGCCACGCGGCAGCGTCGGCAACGGACAACCCGAAAAAGAAAGCCAAAGTATCGATTGATCTGACAGTCGAGAATATTGGCTCAGGTGCCCGGGTCGGCGTTACCCATAAGCTGGCCTTCAAGATTCCGACCGAACACGGCACACAGTCAGAAGAACACACCACCGAAACGGTCATGTGCGTGAACACCGGCGGCGAAATGACGCTGGAACCCAAGAACCAGTTCGACATGATCGGCCACCCCCACCGCGATAAAGGCGCCCAACAGGAGAAGCAATAATGTCACTGACCAAAGAAGCCCTACAGCATATTGAAGCTAGTCACAAAACTGGTACCGAAGCCGCCGAGGGTCACGCGTTGATCGTCGGCGATAACTTCAAGCTGGTGGATATGGAAAAGTACCAAGACCAGCGCCGCCGCTTTCGTGGGCAATTCAGAACCAAAGGGCTGAAAGACTTTATTTCCTACGTGGCAGGTCGCCAGAGTGAAGCCCCTGTCTTCATCGACCGCGACGCCATGGCGGCATGCTCTTATCTGGATATCGGCATTACGGAGCGCCCTGGCCACTGCGATCACTCCGCCACCCTGAACCTGCCCAAAACACCAGAGTTCACTGCCTACCTAAATGCCGACGGCAGCACCTTCGACCAGGAGGAAATGGTCGAGCTGGTAGAAGATTGGGGCCATCTGCTTGCGTTTGAAAACAGCAAAGGCGAAGCGTTGGAGCGTAGCAAGGTAATTCACGCCTTCCGGAAAGTCAGCCTAGAAGATCTCACCAACATTGAGAGCGAAAAGCAGGAGCATTCCAGCCGCGTTGGCGTCATGAACAGCATCACCGTAAAGAACGCCGAACGCTTGCCTGCTGTTATCTACTGGAAGCTGACACCCTACGAGGGCTTAACAGATCGCACGCTGGCAATGCGAGTATCGAGCAAGACGAAAGGCGGGCCATCGTTTGGATTACGCGCTATCGCGCTGGACGCAGCCAAAGAAGAGATAGCCGCCGAGTTCGCCAAGCTAGTGACGGATGGCTTGCCAGAAAGCGAGTGCTTGTTGGGCACTTTCCAGCCTTAACAGCAGCACCCAACCACTGAGGGCCTTCGGGCCCTTTCCATTTGGAGGTCACATGGCTCAGAAGCTACGCGACATTGCCGTTAAAACCGGCGAATACCTTGATCGACAATCAGGCCAAACAAAAGGCCGCTGGCAAAACGTCGGCGCCTTGATGAAGAACGACGACGGCAGTGAATTTATCATCATGCATCGCTGGTTTAACCCAGCCGGGCTGCCTAATCCCGACAACCGCGACAGCGTGGTGATGTCCTGTTTTAAGCCGAACCGGCAGCAAGGCAAGGGGCAGCCACCAGCGAACAACGGTGGATATCAGCAGCCCCCACCCAATCAGGCGCCACAAAGTCAGCAGCAACCACCGCCATATGGCGCCCCTGATCCATCACAGTACGACACGTTCGACGATGAAATCCCTTTCTGAATGAGTAGCATCGCGCCTGACCGCTTGCACACCGGCTCGGGGTGGCGTGTGGTTTACCTGTACCAATAAGCCAGTGCAGCGGAGATATGCCGCCCTCCTTAGCTCTACCCCGCAAACGTTGGCATGGGGCAAGCGTTTGCGGGCCGAGTTGACTGCTTATCAGTAGGCATAGGCAAAGCCGGTTGCCCCACGATACGGGGCCCTCGAATTCAAGGCCACTATTATGCGATGCAATGGCCGCTAAACGAAGAGCCCGTCAGCGAACAAGATTGCGCTAGATCAAGTATGAAATTTGCGTGGCTGATAAACGCCCAATTCATCCTTGAACCGCTGGATTGTGGCTGGATCATCAGGGCTATCCGACTCGATCAGCAACACCTTTGGGGTCATGTCAGTGCCAGGATGATCACGCCCCACGAATGGCGGAAGACGCTTATCCAGTTTAATTTCGCGCCCTTCCCCCACGTAATTCTCTTCCCCTTGTCCCACAGTAGCAATCAAGTGGAAGTCACCCTGATCCATCTGATCGATCTTGGATTCATGAATCCGTATTGTATGTGACATTGGTCGCACTCCTCGCTGGATTTTACCTACAAACTTATCTCAGCCTCATCCGTTTACGCCACCTTTTTAATACCAGAAGGATACACATGCTCGAGCATCGAGAAATCCGGCACTTTCACCTGTTCTTTGGTCTGGGTGGCGACGCCAAGGGATTCAATCGTGGCAAACGCGTCGGGAGCATGGAGGCGCGCTTCCGCTGCAAACTAAAAAGTAACAACTTTGCGAGGTGAAATATGAAACTCAACATCACAACTCACATCATTGGCGATGACGAAAACGACAAGCGCCCACTCATGGCGGGTGGAAAGGTAGAAACCGCTAGCGCCTTAGGCGATTTAAAAGCCGAAGTGATGGAAGGCGCGCACAAAGGCCGCGTGATTGAAGCTTTTGCTTGGTTCGCTTGCGACGATGAAGGTGCGCGTATCCATATTACCGAATCCTCGACCGGTTACCGGCTAGGCATGATTGAAGCCATTGCCATGATTGATGGCAAACCCTGCAGCGCTGCCAAGCTCCGCAATGAGGCCATATGGGACATGGTGCCCCACTTTATGGAAGCCGCTAAACAAGCAGGCTTTTACCACTTCGCTCAAGCCGACGATGAAAAAGCAGCGGCATTGTTTGAGCGCCTGGACAATCTGCCCAAGATCAAAGCAATCGGCTCACTAGTGGCGTAGGCGATACATGAAACACTACCCCAAACCCACCCTGTGCATGTCCTGCCAACATGCCATTGCCGATTGTGGCCAGCTTCCCTTTTCCACCATGCCAACCGTTAGCAAAAGCAAGCATCGCACCATCGTCAGCTGCACGGAGTACCTACATGCTCGACCAGCTCCCAAATGCCAAGCGGATCGCAGCACTTGTCCGCAAGAGACAGCTTATCCCTGATACGCCCCGCTGGCGTTTATCAACCAGATTATTTAAAGACTACCGCCGCGAATGAGCGGTTTTTTTGTGCCTGGATGCAGGAGATTATCATGCAAGAGCAATACATAAGCACAAGCCAACTATGTGAACGTTACAACAGAAGCCGTAACACTCTACAACGTTGGCAAAGCACCAAGGGGTTTCCTAAACCCGTTATTCAGGGAGGCCATGGTGCTGAATCTCGCTGGCGAGAGAGCGATATCAAGGCTTGGGAAGATCGCCAGCTACAAGCCGCATAATGCGCTCATACCAAGCCTTGTAGGCTGTCGCCTGCTCTTCCAAATAATCATGGCGGTCGTACACCTGCCAAACGCCTGGAAGAACGTGGCCGAGCATCAGTTCGCAAATATGAGGCTCGGCCAACGTCGACCAGTTCGTTCTAGCTGTTTTCCGCAGATCGTACATAGACCAATGCGCCATTGGGTAGTTAAGCTGCTTTTCGGCCACCTTCATGATGTTGCGGGGGTAGCTCAATGTTGAGCTTTGGTGCATAGGCTTATCAGACAGTTCAGCACTAAAGAGCAAATCGCGGCTGTGCGATAGGCTCATGGCTTCATGTATTAGTGGCGCCACTTCTTCAATAATTGGCCGTTTGAGCACCCTTCCAGTCTTCCTTCCGGTTTTGTGCCGCTCTGGCGGTATAGACCAAATCCCTTCCTTAAAATCAAACTCCCCTTTTGCAGCATGCATTAATTCTCCTGGGCGACACCCAAAAAAGAGAACCAGCTTAACGAAAAGCTGTGATCGTCTAGGCATACGAGACCTGGCCATGGCGTGCCACACCACCTTCAGCTCTTCGTCACTTAGCGCCCTTCCCGACTCCCTCATGCGATTAACGTAGAGATCTGTCTTTGCACTGATGGCAGCAAGGGGTTGGCTTTCAGTCAGTCCGCGTCTTGCGCCCCACTTGTGAACTTGCTTCATATTTGCCAGTAGGCGTTCGGCGATCCTGGGCTTATGTTCCGCTAAGCGTTCCAATAGATCCATCCATTGCCGTAAGCCGGTGTCATCCACAGGCAAGGCGCCGAGTGTGGGGAAAACGTGAAGCTCGAACGACCGCAAAATTTCGCGCGCTCCAACCTTATTGGGCTCGCAATAGCGAACATACCAATCACGTACCAGCGTTTCATTTGTGTGTGCATCTGCTATCGCACTTAGCTCCACACGCTTTTGTACGCGGGGATCGAAGCCCTGCTCTAATTGCCCACGTCGCTTCAAGGCTTCGTCGCGAGCTTCTTTAAGCGACATAGCAGGATAGCTGCCTAGATCCATGCGCGCAGCTTTTCCCTGGTAACGAAACCGCAATTGAAAAACCACCTTACCTGCAGGCGTCACCCTAGCGCCCATGCCATCTCTGTCAGCTTTCTCTAAAGATCGTTCTCTTGGCTTTCGATGGACGGACTTAAGCCAAGCGTCGGTTAGCGCCATGTGTACATGCTCCCCAGCGACGATTGAATAAGAGACATAGTATGTACACGGACAAGTACATATTTCTAGCGGTTCGCAGTGTTTTTTAGTAGTGCGCTGTGGTGCGCAGGTTTACGAAAAGATAAGAAAAGGCAGGTAATTAGAGGGGCTTAGAGTGGTGCAGTGTTAGCTAGTGGTGCGTGGTTAATCGTCGATGTGGGCGATAATAGAAAAATTTCTTATGTGCTTAAGCTTTCCGTTGGGAACGTCTTGGGACATTGAGTCTGTTCTGCCTTAGTGGTACGCAAGCGGCCGCACTAGCAGACCGCTTCGAGAGTTCAAAGCTCGAAAACAGCTGCCGTTTAAAAGTAAGGGCCATTTCCGACAAAAAGATATCCGCTATTGTAGCGATATGCGCAGGCTAGGAACAGCGGTCCGGCGAGAACCGCCGGACCTGGATTGAAAATAGGCGGGTTATTCCAGACGTAGCGCTACGAAGAGTGAGCGCCCATCGCGGAACAGACGTACTGGAATAGCACGGTCGGTGGGTAACGCTTCGACAACCTCTACCAGCTCATCGGCAGAGGAAACGCTGCGGTGATCAATGCTCACTAATACATCACCTGGGCGAATGCCGGCCTCTGCGGCCACGCTGCCAGACTCAACCTGGCGCACAACCACACCGCCGGGAATATTCAACTGCTCGCGCATGGCGTCATCAATTTCAGCGACCATTACGCCAAGGCGCGCTTGATTATTGCTGCTGGTCTGCGCTGTCTGCTGCTCGGCATCTGGCCAACTACCTAATTCGACTGACTCGGTCAGCTCTTCACCGTCACGCATCAAGGTGAGCTCCACCTCGGTACCTGGCGCACCTTTACCGATCAGCCGTGGCAGTGAGCTCGAGCGTTCGACCTCTTCACCATTGACCTCCAGGATGACATCGCCAGCCTGAAGCCCACCCTCGGCCGCGGGGCCTTCGGGGTCAAGGTCAGCAATCAAAGCGCCTATCGCACTCTCCATGCCGAAAGATTCGGCCAGGTCGTCAGAAACGGGCTGAATCATCACACCTAACCAACCACGGTTCACGCGGCCACCTTCACGCAGTTGTTCGGCCACATCCATGGCAACGTTAATGGGAATGGCAAACGAGACGCCCATAAAGCCGCCGCTGCGAGTAAAGATTTGCGAGTTAATACCCACCACTTCGCCATCCAGATTGAACAACGGGCCACCGGAGTTGCCGGGATTGATTGCCACATCGGTTTGAATAAACGGCACATACGCATCTCGCGGCAAGGTGCGGTTAATGGCACTGACAATACCCGCGGTGACCGAATGATCAAAACCAAAAGGTGAGCCAATAGCAGCCACCCACTCACCTACTTTGAGTTCATCAGAATCCCCCAGAGTAAGCGTGGGCAAGTCACTGGCATCAATTTTAAGTAGCGCCACATCCGTTTGTGGATCGCTACCTATCACTTCCGCACTCAATTCACGCCGATCATTGAGCCGTACGAGGATCTCATCGGCATCTTGCACAACGTGTGCATTGGTCATTATGTAACCATCTTCACTGATGACGAACCCGGAGCCTAAAGACTGTCGCTCTTCTGTACGCCCTTGCCCGCCACCAGGCGGTGCTGGAAAGCGATCACCGAACTCCTCTCCAAAAAAGTGACGGAAAATTTCCGGGATTTCCTGACCACCGAACCCACCAAAACCCGGCGCGCTACTGCGCTGTACCGTTCGACTGGTCGAGATATTCACGACCCCTGGAGCAGCGTCTTCAACTAAGGCGGTGAAATCGGGCAAATTCTGAGCGTTGGCGACTTGGCCAAACGTTAGCAGTGCCACCACACAGACCCAAAGCGTGGAAGGGAGAATCAAGCGCTTCATGCAAGAGCTCCTACTTAATGTAATAACAATCAATGGCAGATCAACAACTCAAAGCGAGATGCCGGAGAACTAAATTGACGAACTAATTGACCAAGCGTGGGCGAAAGCGTTCCCCACGCCCACGCATTAGGTATTTAATACCTAGCGAACCGCCCACCAAGGCAATAAAAAAACTCAACGGTGCCAACCAACTCATGGTACTGACAAGCGACAACATGCCGGATAGCAACAGCGCCAACATAAGTGGCAATCCATAAACACAAAAAGCCAGCAGTGTGACAGAGGCGCGGGGCAGACTAATAGTGACTTGACTGCCAAGCGGGTAGTTTTGCTCAGCGTTACTGGTTTTAGGGGGAAGCGCTACAGCAACGCGCTGGCTGCGCTGACGCGCCAACAATCTGCCGCCACAACCTCTCCCCTGAGCACACTGCTCGCAGCCCTGTTGGGCGGAAATTTCTACGATGACACCTTGCCCGCCATGATCGACGACCGTGCCAGTACGATGTAGAGAGGTATGAGACAAAGAGTCACAGGAAGCCGAGGTTATCATTCCATCTGCCCAGCCTGGTCGGTGCTTTGCGGAGATTGATCTTCAAGCAGATCGAAAGTGATTGAGCGAACTATGCGCTGCAGCGTTGCTACCGGCAGCTCACCAATCGCCACTAACTGCCAGCGCCCTTCAGCGGTCATGGCATGCTCAACGGCCACGGCCGAAACCCCTAACTGCTGCACACCTTCTTGTAAGGTAGTGGTTGCTTCAGACGCGAGAGGCTCGACAAAGATACTCACGGTGGCCAAACCATCGCTGTAGACGCGCTGGTGCATATCATCGCCAGCGAAAGTTACGGGTTGCGCAACGAAGCCATCGGGCAACCACGTAGCACGCCAAGGGGTATTGCCGATAACGATAGGGGTAGTCGCTCGGACGCTGCCAGTATATTTTTCGGGAGACTGAAGCTGGGTAATCTGAAAGGTTTCAATGATCCTGCCTTGATGATCACTGAGTACATGTTTAAGCAGCAGTCCGGTATCCCCATCCAGCCACCACTCATGTGAAAAACGCCACTGGTCACGGGGTTCAAAAATAAGCTTAACAGCATCACGATCCGCTACCCGAGTATTGTCCTCAAGCTCGATAGCATAGTATTTCTCAAGATGAGCCGCCCATCTTGCTGGAGAAGGTAGTTCACCGTTGCTATGCCCTTCAGTCCAGGCCAATCTGCCCACCGGTGAGCGACGTTCAATGCTCACGGAAGGCCCGTCAAGATACTGCACCACCTGCTGACGAATGCCGTCTTTGATACGGTGTGACAGTGCAAGCGTGCGGACATCGACAGAGTCAATAGCGACCGCTCTAGCTTGAAAGGCATAACAGTGGCTGGCCCACAGGCCGCGCTCAAGCCACTCGGTTGCATTGCGGGGCTGCGCCTCAGCCTCCTCCGTCGCACACTCATAGCCATCACCATCGCTGGAGCGGGCACTGGCTTGCGAGGGACTGATTTCCAAAGGGCTGTCGGCATTGTCTGCATGCGCTTGAAGCGAGAGCGTACCAACCACTAACGCCAGCGCCCAAGTACCTTTCAAGCCCCTGGGCGCTATCATGTTGCGCACCCCCATCCCGCGAACTCCTTACTCACCTAAATTGCGCATCATTAAAAAACATACATTCGGCTTAGCGCTGACCCAATGGTTCAGTGACTGCCGATGAACGCATTAATGGCATCCAACTGTCGCCACTACCGTAAGCGGCACTCTGGGTATGCTGTTCCAGATACGACTGCAATAAGCCAATCTGATCAACATCAATGTTAGTACCCTGGGAAGCGGTAACACCCTGTGGAGTCTGTACTGAGTAGCCAGCTTCGCTAATGTTCATTAATCCACCTTGCCCCGACTGACCGCTGAGCCGAAACGGAGTAGGCTCAAACATGGGCATGTCAGCGCGCGTCGCCACTGCCGACTGTGAAGCCAGGCTAACGGGCTGCACTTGGGTGGATCCATTAGCTCCGGGTGCCGTCGTGGCAAAATCACTGCTGCCCTGGCGAACGGATGAGTCATTGCCAAAGAACTGGACGCCAGTAATCACCATCAGTGACACAGCAGCGGCAACCCCGGCGCCGCGGGCAAACGAAATGCCTCCCGCACGGTGAGCCGCAGGCTCAGAGTCTTGCATCATTGGAGCAGGCTCTTCGTGCAAACGGGCCATAATGCCCGCAGAAAGATCAACGCTTACATCAACGCCCTGCTCGCGCTGCATCATGCTGCGGGCAAGGTGATAGCGACGCCATGTTTCTGCGGCATCGTCATCATTAGGCAGTGCCTTCAACACTCGGCGAAGCTCAAGCTCATCACTTTCGCCATCCATTAACACCGAAAGTGATTCCCGTGTGTTTTGACTCATACTTCACACCCTCACACTGTTTAAAAGAAGTACTGGGGTGATGGCCTTCGTTACATACACCACCACTCCGACGACTTCCCAGGCCAAGACTCCGTTACAGGCTAATTAAATTATCAAAATTTACTAACCTGCGACGCTAAGCTCATGACGCTTTGCACACCGATATATCAACGATTGATACATCAAGCGTACTCATCAAGATAGTCAGGCTTTATGACGCCTTACATGCCAGACAGTTCACAAAAAATAAAACCTTTATTTTTTATACCGGCATTTTTACAGCTACAGCGATCATATTACCGCCCTCCTACGACCACTACTCTTCGCGACTGTTCCGCGCCGTCGATACTAATGGGCGGATATGTTCATCAACCGCTTCACGAGCGCGAAAAATCCGCGAACGTACGGTGCCCACTGGGCACTGCATTACCTGCGCTATATCTTCGTAAGCAAGACCATCCAGCTCTCGCAACGTAATCGCCGTACGCAGATCATCCGGCAGGTTTTCGATCGCCTGATAAACCGCGGCTTCGAGCTGGTCTCTGGCAATCGCCGCTTCCGGTGACTCTGAGTCTGCCAACCGTCCGCTTTGGTCGATAATTTCAGCATCGACGATGTCCAAATCACTGCCCGGCGGACGTCTCCCCCGCGAAACCAGATAGTTCTTCGCTGTATTAATTGCGATGCGGTACATCCAGGTATAGAACGCACTTTCTGAGCGAAATTTGCCTAAGGCGCGGTACGCCTTAATAAATGCCTCCTGGGCTACATCCTGAACTTCAGAGTGATCATGAACGTAACGGCCAATCAGGCCGATAATTTTATGCTGGTACTTTTTTACCAGCAGATCGAAAGCGCGCGTATCACCTTTTTGGGCACGTTCAACAAGCTGTTGGTCTGTTTCCCGAGTGCCCATTCACACGCTCCTCCAGCTCGTACGGCGTGCGCCGAGCCCCATTCCTATTAGCCCTGACAAGCGGGCGTTCACAGCAAGCAGCATAGCGTCCCTTGGGCATTGATTAATAATAGAGTTAATAAAAGAGCGAGTTCATCGCCCGAGTATGTTGCTGTATTTTATTACGAAACAGTATTTTATTACGCCACAGAATTTTAACGACAGGGTCTCAGTGTTACGCGTTCTTCGCAGCGTATCAAGCGCTTACCCCCTTTCGCAAAACCCTGCGGCTGACACTTTTAATGCCGCTATAGTTCCACAGCAATTGATTTTTACCTGCTCGACAAGCGATAGTAGGCGCCACTTTTATCGCCCTTCACTTTTTTCAGCCATCGCGCAAGCACAGGTAGCAAGATGTCAGAACAGCAGGTTAATAACCTTAACGTCCTCGCTCAAGACGTTCTCACCACGCCAGAAGCGCTCAAAAATGCCGTGCCGTTAACCGATGCAGCAGAGCGAACCGTCATTGAAGGTCGTCAAACCATTCAGAATATCCTGAGTGGCAACGACCCGCGACTCTTAGTCGTCGTTGGCCCGTGCTCAATCCACGATGTGGAAGCCGCGCTTGATTACGCCCGTCGCCTGCGGGCGCTGGCTGACCAGGTCAGCGACAGCCTATATATCGTGATGCGCGTCTATTTTGAAAAGCCGCGCACAACAGTGGGCTGGAAAGGCCTGATTAACGATCCGCACCTCAACGACTCTTTTGAGATCGATGAGGGTCTGCATATTGCCCGTAAACTGCTGGTCGATCTGGCCGAAATGGGCTTACCGCTAGCGACCGAAGCACTGGATCCCATTTCGCCCCAGTACCTGCAGGACTGCATCAGTTGGTCGGCGATTGGCGCCCGCACCACTGAGTCGCAGACTCACCGGGAAATGGCCTCCGGCCTTTCCAGCCCCGTCGGCTTTAAAAATGGCACCGACGGCAGCCTGGATGTGGCGATTAACGCACTTCAGTCCGTGGCTAGCCCGCATAACTTTCTGGGCATTAACCAGGCGGGCCAGGTAGCCATTATTCGCACTCGCGGCAATGCCTACGGCCACGTCGTTCTACGCGGTGGCAACGGTAAGCCCAACTACGACAGCGTAAGCGTTGCCCTGGCGGAGAAAGAGCTCGAGAAAGCCAAGCTATCACCCAACATCATGATCGACTGCTCCCACGCCAACTCCAATAAAGACGCGGCGTTACAGCCCCTGGTTCTGGAGAACGTCACCAATCAGATTTTGGAGGGCAATACCTCCATTATCGGCCTGATGGTTGAATCCAACATTGGCTGGGGCAATCAGAAACTGACCGCAGACCTTAGCCAACTACAGTATGGCGTGTCGATTACTGATGCCTGCATCGACTGGGACACCACGGTGGAAGCCTTCAACCGTATGAACGAGAAGCTGGCCGCCACCTTGGCGAAGCGCATTGCCAAGTAACAGCGCACTCATCGCTTCCGAAACCCCGCCACAGCGGGGTTTTTTATTACCGGCTAATTTCACGCCGAAACGGCGGCAGTGCATCCAGCAGTGCTTGTCCGTAACGGCGGGTGATCACCCGTTTATCCAGTATTGTGATAGTCCCGCGGTCGCTCTCCTTACGAATCAAACGCCCGCAGGCCTGTACCAGCTTGATAGACGCATCAGGCACACTAATACGCATAAACGCGTTGCCGCCCTGGCTCTCTATCCACTCCGCTAACGTAGCGCCCACCGGGTCATCGGGCACTGCAAAGGGTAGCCGCGTAATCACCACATGGGTTAGGTAATCACCGGGTAGATCAATGCCCTCGGCGAAACTCGCCAAGCCAAAGATAATGCTGCCTTCCCCGCGATCAACCGCCGTCCGGTGGCGTTCAATAAGCTCACGCTTAGGCAGCGCATCCTGTGCCAGCACGCGCTCCTTCACACTTGCTGGCAACGCTTTGTCCACCGCGCGCAGTTGAGCGCGAGAAGAGAACAGCACCAGCGCCGCCTCTTTGTCGGCCAACTGCGATACAAAGCTGACGATGGCACCCTCATGGGCGTCCCTATCGCTCGGGTCAGTGGCCTCCTTAGGCACACGCAGCACGGCATTGGCGTAATCAAACGGACTAGGCAGCGCCTGATAACGATAGCGATTGGCTAACCCTGCCCGCTCTTGAAGACGCTCGAAGCGCCCCAGCGCGGTCAACGTCGCCGAGGTAACCACCGCACCATGGCAACGCCCCCACAAATGTTTGGCCAATGTATGCGCCGCTGACACCGGGCTGGCTGAAAACTCAACCTCTGGCTCACCGGCTACGCGACTAAGCGTGATCCAGCGGGCGCTAGGCGCCTCGTTAGCAACATCCTGTTCGCTAAACGCCTGCCATAAAGCATGCGCCTCTAACGCTCGCCCATGCAGCAGGGCCACCAAAGGCAGCCAGGTTTCGGCCTGCTCACGGTCTAGGCCGGTCTGCTTATCGGGATCCAGGCTTTCACGCAGAATATCACTGATGCTTTCCAGGCAGCGTGACAACGAGGCGAACATCACCAATAGCTGCTGCGCCTGCTCGCGCAAAGCATCGGGCACTTGGCCCTTCTCAAAACGCGATTGATGGGTGGCCTCTTCATCAGCCAAACCGTTGGGCCGCCCCGCCAGCTGATGCCCCATGCTAAATACATCGCCCAGCGCAGGCTCCAGGTTGTGAATCAGCTCGGGTAAGCTGACCAACAGGCGCGCCACCGTGGGTTGAATGGCTAAAGCTTGGTGAAGGTCGGTCAAACTGCTTTTCAGCGTTTTCAGCCAGCGTAAGCAGCCGTGTAACGCAAAGCGGTGGGCGAAGTGGGAAAGCGCCTTCTCAGGCAGGTGGTGGCCTTCATCGAAGACAAAAATGCAGTCCGCAGGGTCAGGCAGAATAGCGCCACCGCCCAAGGCTAGATCGGCCAGCACAAGATCGTGATTGGCGACGATAACGTCAGCGTTTTCAAGCTCCCGGCGGGAACGGAAAAACGCGCAGGCACCAAAGTGCCCGCAGCGCCTACCCGTACACTGGCGATGATCCACCGTTAGCCGACGCCAGTGGGCGTCATCTATCGCCTCAGGCCAGTTGTCGCGATCACCCTCCCACTCTCCCTGGCCGTAAGCTTGGGCCATGTCGCTAGCAATTACATTGAAGTCGCTACTTTGGGTTTGCAGCGACTGCTCAAACAGCGATAGCGTAGGGTTGGGCTCACTTCCCTCAAGCGCCTGATCTAACCGCGCGACACACACATAACGACCTCGCCCTTTGGCTAGGGCGTAGCGAAAGGCGAGGCCACTGTGGCTGGCCAGCGAAGGCAAATCCTGGTTGAGCACCTGCTCTTGAAGCGCCACCGTGGCCGTCGAGACGATCAGCCGTTTGCCCCGCGCTTTCGCGATCGGCAAAGCGGCGATCAAATAGGCCAGGGTTTTACCCGTGCCGGTACCCGCTTCGAGCACGCAGACGTGAGTATCGCTGGTTCGCCTGCCCTCACCGTCGCTCTCGATATTTCCCAGCGTTCGGGCTATTTCGGCGATCATCATGCGCTGACCGTAGCGTGGCGTTAGCTCAAGGGTGTCCACCACGCGACGATAAGCGTCTTGAATCTCACTTTTAAGGGCAGTATCAAGCATGCGGTTTAGAGCATACCTTCCGGCGGATGCACGCAGGGCAGCTTGTCGTTGATATAGCGTTCGATTTCCGGCAGCGAGAAGGCATCCTCTTCACCGACGAAGCTAATCGAGACACCCTTGGCGCCAGCACGGCCGGTACGACCAATACGGTGTACGTAATCTTCCGGGTCTTCGGGCAGGGTGTAATTGATCACGTGGCTGACGTCTTCAATATGAATCCCACGACCTGCTACATCAGTTGCGACCAGCACCTGAATCTCGCCTTCACGGAAGCTTTCCAGAGTTTTAATGCGCTGATTCTGGGGCACATCACCCGACAGCATTGCGGCACTGATCCCGGCTTTTTTAAGCAGGTCATCCAGCTTACGCACCAAATCACGGCGGTTGCCGAACACCATCACACGCTCAAAGCTCTCTTGCTTCAGTAGATTAACCAGCAAGCGCTGCTTATCGTCATCAGACACCATATAAACCCGCTGATCGATATCCGCCTGATTCTCAACGGTGACTTCGATCTCTACGTGAGCAGGGTCAAGCGTCCACTGACTGGCAAGGTTCAGAATGTCGTCAGTAAAGGTAGCCGAGAAGAGGAAGGTTTGACGCTCCTCTTTTTTCGGCGTGTAGCGAATAATCCGCTTCACGTCGGGAATAAAGCCCATCGACAACATACGGTCGGCTTCATCTAATACCAATACTTCGACTTCATTGAGATCAATATCGCGCTTCTGGTGGAAGTCCAGCAAGCGCCCTGGCGTTGCCACCAGAATATCGATCTTGCTACCCAGGCTTTCACGCTGCTTCTGGTAGTCCATACCGCCGACGACACTGGCGACATTAAGCTGCGTGAAGCGCGCTAACGCTTTGGCATCTTTTTCGATCTGCAACGCGAGCTCGCGAGTAGGCGCAATAATCAACGCCCGCGGCGCACCCGGCTTTTGACCATTGGGTGTCGGCTCTTCCAAGAAGTAGGCCATTACCGAGATCAAGAAGGCCGCGGTTTTACCGGTTCCCGTTTGCGCCTTGCCGACAATGTCGCCGCCTAATAGCGTTTGGCGCAGGGCCTCAGCTTGAATAGGCGTGCAGTACTCAAACCCTTGGGCATGAATCGCGCGCATTATGGGCAGCGGCAGATCAAAGTCATGAAAGCGCCACTTACCGGCCACGGCAGGCACCTGAAACTGACGAAGATCCCAGCTCGACTGGCGGCGACGCGGCTTACGACGGCGGCGCTTTGGCTTGCGGTTCTGGGCCGGTGCTGTGGTCTGTTCCGACTCGCTCATAGGCTGTCTATCTGTCCATTGCTGTGGAGGTTAGGCATTACGAAGTGCGCATTGTACCAGGGCTTTGCGATAAGAGCGCGTCTTGCTGTCGAAGGAGTCCCAAGGCCTGTTAGAATAGCCGTCAAATCGACGTAAGGAGCGCGACATGACGCGTAAGAAAAAAACTCGTTCACTGGCCGACAAGGTGACAATTCGTACCGGCCGGCGCAAGGATTATAAAAAATGGCGCCATGACAATCCTGACCAGGTCGCCCCTTCGCGCCGTTTTGTGGCTAAAAAGCAGCAGCAGCGCAAGCTTCAAGCGGTGCGCAAACTCGCCCGTCAGCAGAGCGGGCAGGATATTGCGATTCATCCTGATAAAAGCGCTTCGTCTGACAAGCCAAAAGGGGACGACTCGTAATGCGTTTGGTTTCGTTCAATATTAACGGCATTCGTGCCCGTCTTCACCAATTGCAGACGCTGATCGACACGCAGCAGCCTGACGTGATCGGCCTACAAGAAACCAAAGTACAAGACAGCGAGTTCCCCATCGCTGATGTGGAAGCCATGGGCTATCACGTCTTTTACCATGGTCAGAAAGGCCACTATGGCGTTGCGTTAATGTGCCGCCAAGCGCCCCAAGAGGTGTTTTACGGCTTTCCCGACGATGAAGAAGACGCCCAGCGGCGCATGATTGGCGTCCGCCTGCTGGCGGAAGATGGCGAACCGGTGACGGTATGGAACGGCTACTTCCCCCAGGGTGAAAACGTGACTCACCCGACCAAATTTCCCCATAAAGAGCGTTTTTACGGCCAGCTAGCGCGACTGCTTAACGAGCAGCACCGCCCTGACGAGCGACTGGCCATCATGGGTGATTTTAATATCTCTCCTGAAGATCAGGACATCGGCATTGGTGAAGCTAACCGCAAGCGCTGGCTGCGCGAAGGTAAAACCAGCTTCCAGCCTATTGAGCGCGAATGGCTCGAAGGCATAAAAGCTTGGGGGCTTTCTGACAGCTATCGACTCTGCTACCCACACAGTGATGATCGCTTCAGTTGGTTTGACTATCGCTCAAAAGGGTTTAACCAGGAGCCGAAGCGCGGCCTGCGAATCGACTATATTCTGGTCACTTCCGCCTTGGGCGAACACGTGACCAGCGCGGGCATTGATTATGACCTGCGCGGTATGGAACGGCCATCGGATCATGCACCTACCTGGAGTGACTTTGATATCGCGCTTAAAACCTAGCCGTCCCTACCTGCGGCGCTCCCCGAACTGGACGAACATGTTTTTCCAAGTGGGATTACCTAGTTGAAACTGGCCAGCCACTGCTCCGCCTCATCGTCACCTAACGACGAGGCTTGGGCAAAGGCTTGTTTCGCTTGCCCATCTTCTCCCCAGGCGTAAGCGAGCTGACCATAGACTCGCCAGTCAGCGGCTGCTTGCGTATGCATCGCTAACGCCTGCCAGGCTTTCAGGGCTTTCTCGACGTCTTTAGCCTGCTGCCAGGCACTGGCAAGCAAACGTAGATTCGACTCATCGCGGACAACCTCGCCCTCATCCAGCGCCTGCTCTAGATGCTCTGCCGCTCTGGCCGGGGTTCCGCCTGCGAGATGGAGTTGAATCAACAGCCAAAAATCCTGCTGCTCGGTTAACTTGCCTAATTGCCATGCCGTCTCCCACAGGCCAGCGGCTACTCCCGGCTGACCTGCTTGTTGGGCAAGCCCGGCAGCTTGGCGCCAATCGGCAGCGTCACTTTGCGCGGCCAGGCCATCCAGCAGCCAGCCTAATGCCTGATCGCTTTGCCCTGCATTGCGATACACAGCAAGCGCCAGGGCCTGCTGTGCCTCACTTAATTCCGGCGTCTCATTAAGTGCCTGCTCAAGCCGGTCGGCAGCTTCCTCCCAGCGCTCCTGTTGCGCCAGAAGGCGGGTTAGCTGCCATGTGGCATCACTATCCCGTTGATTAGCTAACCACTCACTGAATAGCTCAATGGCTTGATCACGCTGACCAGCAGCACGGCGCAGCGAGGCTTCCTCACGTAGCCAGCGAGCCGCTTGGGCGCCATCAACACCATTTAAGCCACGGGCAATCGCCAGCCGATCCGCTGCCTCAGCGTGCTGATCCTGGCGCGTCAAGGCACCTGCCGCCAATTGTTGGTAGAGCGCGCTAGCCCATTGATCCGCTTGGTTCCCCGGCGCTAACCGCTCGGCTTGTGCAGTTGCTCGCTCGACGACACTGGACAACTCCCCATCTTGGAGCTGCGCCTGAAGGGCGTTGAGATCGGCAATGACATCACCTTGCAGCGCAGGACCGGCCTGTGATGAAAGTGGCCAAACGCTTAGTAATAGAAGGCATAAAAGACGCTTCATTCAGCTACCTCAACTCAAATTCGATCCGCTGGGTGGCATTGCGCAACCGATCACTGGGTTCAAATTGCCACTTGGCAATCGCGTCCCGCGCAGCATCATCAAACACCCGGCGCGGCTGCGCGCTGGTAACCCGTATAGACGAGCTATCAACACTACCATCGCGGCGAATCATAAAAGCCACCTCTACAAAGCCTTCCATACCCCGGCGCTGTGCCCGAGGCGGGTAAGTAGGGCCAACTTGGTTCGTCGGTGTCACCTGACCTACATTAACCGGCTCATTCGAGGGTGCAGGCTGCGCTTCCGGCGCGGCCTCACGCGTAGCGGGTGCCGAATCCAATGACGCGGGAGCTGCACTAGGCGCTGGCTCGACAGGTCGCTGTTGCGGGGTCGGCTCTGGCCTCGGTTCGGGAGGCGGTTCGGGCCGGGGCTCCGGCGTCACTTCCGTCAGTTCGGGGAGCTCACTATCCATTTCAACCGGCTCAACGGGCTCATCCGGCAGCTCTACTTCCGGCAAGCTAATAGTGCTCTCAGCGACTGGCGGCGGTTCGGGGGCAGGCATGGGCGGCGGCGCTTGCTGGGGCGCCGCTTCAACAGGCTGTGGTGTGGGCGCCTCCTGTTCCGGCGCGACCTCCGGCATTTCAACCATCGTCATCGCCATACTCATAGTGAGCTTTTCGGGTTCCCGCTCAGGCGGTGCCACCAGCTGGGCCAACAGCCAGAACAAGCCCACCGCCAGCACAACGCCGCCTAGTATCGATAGCAGGTGGCGTATCATGACCCACTCCGGCTCGCTGCAACTGCCACTTGGTCAACCCCCGCTTCGCGCAGGCGATCCATCACCTCGATCAGCAGCCCAGTCGTGGATTCGCGATCCGCCTGAATAACCACCGAGCCATCATCACTCAGCATATCGGCTACCTGCTGGCCAACCCGGTGGGCATCCACAGGACTACCATCTACCCACACTGCACCCTCGGGTGAAATCGCCACAAGCACCTGGGCGTCTGGACGCGGAGTGGCGGCGCTGGATTCAGGTCGCTCAATTTCGACACCGCTCTCTTTGACAAAGCTGGTCGTCACGATGAAGAAAATCAGCATGATAAAGACCACGTCGAGCATGGGGGTCAAGTTCACCTCATTGCTCTCAGCGGTCGCATCTATGGAACGACGTCTACGCATCACTCTCCTCCAGTGCCCGCGCCAAGCGATCATGCAGCCGCTGGTCTTCACGACGAATGACGTGCTCTAAACGACTAATAAATAACAGCCCTACCACGGCAATGGCCATGCCGGTCAAGGTCGGCAGTGTCGCTCGGGCGACGCCATCTGCCATGGCACGTGCCTGATGAGTCTCACTCAACGAAAGGCTATCGAATACGCTAATCATACCCGTCACCGTACCTAACAGCCCCAGCAAAGGGCATAACGCGACCAACAGTTTTAACCATGGCAAGGGTTTGCGCAGCCTGGCGACCAGCGCCTCTGCCCATACCTGACGCAGCGTGCGGGCACTCCAACTGGTGTGGTCGCTGCGCGCCGCCCAACGCCGCAGCAATTGGCGCCGCGCTATACGCCAGGTAATCCGGTAGTACCACCAGCGCTCCATGGCCATGGCAAACACCAGTACGGCCACGACCGCCAGAACGACCAATACCGCACCACCCGCCTCCACTAAACGCTCAACGGGTTCGAGCCAGAGAGGAAGTGCAGACATGTTAATTCACCACAGGTGTGTGAGATTCCAGATGATCTGCCAAAGTCGCGCTCGCCTGCCCTTCAATCACATGGGTCAGGTAGCGACTGCGACCTGCCAACGCTGTTTGCACAAACAGCAGCGGCACGGCGGTAATCAGGCCCAGTACGGTGGTGACCAACGCCTGGCTAATACCGCCCGCCATTAGCTGCGGATCACCAGTACCAAAGACGGTAATTGCCTGGAAGGTCACGATCATCCCGGTCACCGTCCCAAGCAGACCAAGCAGCGGCGCAATGGCAGCCAGTAGCTTCACCATTGGCTGACTGCGTTCCAGCTTGGGTAGCTCGGCCAGCACAGCCTCATCCAGCCGCGCTTCCAGAGCCTCTGGAGTTTGATGCTTGTCCATGCCTTCAAAGCGTAGCAGCACCCGCCCCAACGGATTATTGGCCCGCAGTTGATCAAGGGATTGCCGCTGGCGTTTAACACGTAGGCTCACCAGCACCAAATAGAGGTATTGGCCAAGGCCGATAATCATACCCAGAATACCCAGTGCCACCACTACGTAGCCAACATAGCCACCCTGCTGGAAACGCTCCCACAGACTGGGCTGCTGGGCCAAGGCTTCCAGCACGCTGCCCTGGGTAGGATCCACCGCCATCACGTTGCTTTCGCCCTGGTAGTAATCCGCCAGCAACCCACCAATGGCATTGGGCGTGCGCGCCAGCACGACCAAGTTGCCATCGCCTTCACCGCGCTCTAATAACTCGCTCTCGGTAAAGGCCGCGAAATCGCCTAACCGCAATAACTCGCGGGTGGCCACCTCGCCATTAGCATCGGCAACCGGCATCGAAAGCCGCTCGGCACGGCCGGTGCGCGCAGTTAGCGTCGCCAAATGATCCACTACATTTTCCAACTGGTGGCGCTCAAGCACTTCGACTTCATCCAAACGCGGCGGCAAAGACCCCTCTTCGAGGGTGAGCAGGCTCTCTTCCCCCAACGCATTGCGAATCTCGGAACTATGCCGGGCCAGATTGGCCAGCAACCCGGAAAGCGCCTCGCCCTGCTCTGCCTGGCGCTCGCTAAGCGCACTGGCTTGCTCGGTTTGCTCTGCCTGCTGGGTCTCTAGCGTTTCATTCTGCTGCAGGGCTTCTTCGTGCTCGGCGCGCGCCTGCTCCAGCGCAGCCTCTAGCGCCTGCTGATCATCCAGGAAGCTCATTAACCGCTGCTGGTCTCGCGCTTCAGCCGCCTCACGGGCTTCCCGCAGCGAAGTCACGCTCTCGGTTTGCGCCATTGATACGCCACTGACCGCGACCAGCCCCGATACGACGCAGGCATAGCCAAGTTGACGAAGCGTTAGCCGAGGCATGGATAGGCGACTGGCGAGTTGGCGGTTAACTGTTAGGCTGAAACGGCTCATGGCTGCTCTCCCTGCAGGTCATTGGCACTAATCGAGAGCGGCAAGGTGAGTAGATCCGGAGCGCGTTGATCTTCCGCCATGCGCAACCCACTGCGCACTTCGCGCAGGTATTCATCTTCCAGCGGCTGCCATTCGCCACTTTGGGCGCTCCACACGCCGCCCTCGCGACCATCGGGGGTTAAGTAGTAGAAGCCGATACGTCCGATGCGCAAGAAGTCCACCTCGCGCACACGGCCATCCTGACTTAAACGACCTCGCCAACTGTCCATCTCCTGACCATAATCAAGTTCAACGCGCCACGCTTCGAGCAGGCCATTAATCCGCTCGATGGTATTTTGACCCTGCTCGTCGGGCTGACGCTCAACCCGTGCCAATCGCTCTTCGCGTAGAAATGGAAGGTCACGTTCGATCCATTGGCTAAGCTGCGCCGACATGTTTTGTTCGATGACAGGCAGCGCGGCACGGGTCTCTTCCAACGTATCCAGCGCAGTGGCCAGCCGATGCTGGCGCTCAGCCTCTTCCGTCAAGCGCCCTGTCAGTGAGGCATTGTCAGCCTTCAACTGACGGGTTTCGCGCTCTAAACGGCGCAGCTCTTCCAACTGCTCGCGGGTTTGCTCATCGGCAGCGTCTATTTGCTCTTGAAGCGCTGCCTGGGTTTGCTGGGCTTCGACACTTTCGGCCGCTTGAGCCACTGCTTGTTCACTTGCCAACAGCGTGCCACTAACCAGCACTCCCGCTAGCCACCATCCACGCAAGGCAAAGAAAGGCCTGTTCAGCACGTCGACTCTCCGTCACTGAGTAGCGGGCGGCGAACACCGCCCAACTAGAAACTAATTGGGTATCAGAACGATTTGCGTTTATCTTTCACGCTGACTAGCCTACCACTAATAGAAGAAATGACAATATTTATCATTAACAATCAGTCGATTTCGCTGTCGCTGGAAACCTTCTGCAACGTGATGACCGCGTTCACCCGACCGCCTTGTTAGGGTCTTTGAATGGGGATAGCATCATTAAATAGTTTCATTCGGGGAGGTTCAGGGAGGCCCTATGACTGCTGAAACACTAAATCAGCTACGTTCACAGATTTCGACGCTCTCAGCATCGGAGCGAGCAGCGCTGGCTCACGAGCTCATCATAAGCCTGGACGGCCCGCAAGATAACGCCGTTGAACAAGCCTGGAATGATGAAATTAGTCAGCGCGCATCCAAAGTCAGAAGCGGCAATGCGACCTTACTGAGCCGCGAAGAGTTCCGGCAGCAAATGCGCGAGAGACTAGGATAGTAAGTAGTGCAAACAGTGAGAATATTGGCAGAAGCATCGCAGGAAGCGGTAGAGGCTGCAGCGTGGTATGAGCATGAACAAATCGGGCTTGGCAGCGAGTTATTCGCCACTTTGGATGCTGCCTTCGATGTTATTGAAGAAAATCTTGTACCCCTATCGCCGCTACCAGACGAAATTGGATACATAGGAGCAAAAAGGCTAATTCTGGATCGCTTCCCTTGCGATGTTATCGCTATTGAACTGCCCGAGGAAACGGTCGTGATTGCCTTAGCCCATCAGTCCAGGAAGCTTGGCTATTGGCGTGAAAGAAGCAAGCTAAGCGGCGGGCTTTAGCCCGCCTCATCGAACAATTTGAGCGACTCGCCAGCACCACTTACGTACCAATCCGCCATTCTGGAGCTACCCAATCAGATGTCCAATCGAGCTCCTCAGACATGGCTGCAATTTGTCCATACTCTTCATAGTAAGCATTGACTATTTTCTTGTCAGTTATATATAACGCATTCTCAAGAGACATTGTCGCATTTTTCGTTATATTAAATGAGCCTGTCCAAACAGCATATGGCGTGACGGTTTCAATGCCATGATCCTCCTTACTTTCTTCCACTCTGGCAAATATCAAGAACTTATTGTGCATACGTGGGAAAGAAGGACTCCTTTCAGAGTTATGATTCCCCACACATCTAACTGGGTCGATTGATGGGTCACTACTAACAGATATTGAACTCAGGATATTGCTGAATGAATATCTAGTTAATTTGCAGTTAAGTGCTTTGTATTTGGTGTGCAGTGTTCTTTTAAAGTCACTACTAGATCCGAAATCCGGGCGAAGGAAATCCTCTTTTTGCACCACGATGGAGACGTTATCCAATTCTGCTAGCGCATCTAATATTGAATAACTTGTAAGCCAAGCAACGGCTCCGAACACCGCATCGGATTCCTGAATGTGATGCAATAATTTTTCTTCTATATTTCTAAAATAGACGGCGACCCCAGAGCTAGAGGTAGCGCTGTTGTCAGTAAAATTTCTGTCATAATTCCCATCATTGTCGAGCTGAAATTTATTTAGGTCATTCATATTTTCATTAGCTCCGCAATATTTATAGAAGTGATTAGACCACTAACATTTTGTTATTAAATAAATTTACAGCGTTATTCAGTTTTTTAGCTCACGCCCAGAACTAGCCCTTAATTATTGCCAACACCCACATAAACTCACAATTTTTTTCATTCTATCCAAAAACCACGCAGTGAGGACGCCCTACCCTCACTGCGCACACTGACAATGTTCGGTAATCAGCTTAAAACGCCCAGTCGTCATCTTCGGTGGCAACGGCTTTGCCGATCACGTAGGAAGAGCCGGAGCCGGAGAAGAAGTCGTGGTTCTCATCGGCGTTGGGTGACAGCGCCGCCATGATGGTCGGATCCACATCGGTCACGCTGCTGGGGAACAGTGGCTCGAAGCCCAGGTTCATCAGCGCTTTGTTGGCGTTGTAGTGAAGGAATTTTTTCACGTCTTCACTCAGGCCGACCTCGTCATACAGCGACTCGGTATAGCGCACTTCGTTGTCGTAGAGTTCCAGCAGCAGCTCGTAGGCGTAATCTTTAACTTCCTGCTGACGCGCGGGTGTCGCTTCTGCCATGGCCTGCTGGAATTTGTAGCCAATGTAGTAGCCGTGTACCGCTTCATCGCGAATGATCAGACGGATCAGGTCGGCGGTGTTGGTCAACTTGGCGTGGCTTGACCAGTACATCGGCAGATAGAAGCCGGAGTAGAACAGAAACGACTCAAGAAACACGCTGGCGACTTTACGCATCAGCGGATCGTCAGAGCGGTAGCGCTCTAAAATCAGCTGGGATTTTGCCTGTAGCGTAGGATTCTCTTCACTCCAGCGAAAAGCATCGTCCACATCGCGGGTGGTACACAGCGTTGAGAAAATCGAGCTGTAGGAGCGCGCGTGCACCGACTCCATAAAGGCGATGTTGGTGTAAACCGCCTCTTCGTGAGGAGTGCGGGCATCTTCCATTAATACCGGTGCACCAACGCTGCTTTGAATGGTGTCCAGCAGAGTAAGGCCAGTAAACACGCGAATTGTCAGCTGTTTTTCTTTTTCGGTCAGGGTGTTCCAAGACTGAATATCGTTAGATAGCGGGACTTTTTCCGGTAGCCAAAAATTACTCGTCAAGCGGTTCCAGACTTCCAGGTCTTTATCATCCTGGAGCCGATTCCAGTTAATCGCGTCAACCCGCGATAAACGTTGCATGGTATTCATATCACTCTCTCAAAGCCCGGCCATTACCGCCGGGCTAGCAAAGCTGGGTTATGGTCATAAAAGCTGGGTTACAAAAACGAGCACGTCGTTGCGATTACAGCGTGCAAGACACACAGCCTTCCACCTCAGTGCCCTCTAGCGCACTTTGACGCAAGCGGATGTAGTAAAGCGTTTTGATCCCTTTCCGCCAGGCGTAAATCTGCGCCTTGTTGATATCCCGAGTGCTTGCAGTGTCCGGGAAGAATAGCGTTAGCGATAGACCTTGATCGACGTGCTGCGAGGCTTCCGCATAGGTGTCGATGATCTTTTCCGGGCCAATTTCGTAAGCGTCCTGGAAGTAGTCGAAATTGGCTTCGTCCAGGAACGGCGCCGGGTAGTAAACACGCCCTAGCTTGCCCTCTTTGCGAATCTCGATTCTCGCCGCCACCGGGTGAATACTGGAGGTGGAGTTGTTGATATAGGAGATCGATCCTGTTGGCGGCACCGCCTGCAGGTTACGGTTATACAAACCGTGAGCCATGACCGAGGCTTTCAGCTCCTGCCAATCGTCCTGGGTCGGTAGCGCGATACCACTGCGCTCAAACAGCCCACGTACTTTATCAGTACGCGGCAGCCACGCTTGGTCAGTGTACTTATCAAAGAAGGTGCCCGAGGCGTAGGTGGAGTCTGCAAAGCCTGCAAAGGTGTCCTTATGTTCAATCGCCAAACGGTTCGACGCCCGGATCGCATGGAAGGCAACGCAATAGAAGTAGATATTGGTAAAATCCAAGCCTTCATCAGAACCGTAGTAGATATGCTCCCGCGCCAAATAGCCGTGCAGGTTCATCTGGCCCAAGCCGATCGCCCGGGACTTAGCATTACCTTCGGCAATCGAGGGTACGCTGCGCAGGTTGCTCATCTCTGATACGGCGGTGAGACCGCGAATGGCAATTTCTACGCTGGTGCCGAGTTCGCCTGAGTCCATCACCTTGGCAATGTTCATGGAACCCAGGTTGCAAGAGATATCCTGGCCAATATGGCGATAGCCCAAGTCGTCGTCATACTCGGTAGGCGTATTCACCTGAAGAATTTCCGAGCACAGATTGCTCATGTTAATGCGGCCAGCAATCGGATTGGCACGATTAACCGTGTCTTCGAACATCAGGTAGGGGTAGCCCGATTCAAACTGCAATTCGGCCAACACCTGGAAAAATGCCCGGGCGTTAATCTTGTGCTTACGGATACGCGCATCGGCGACCATTTCCTGGTACTTCTCGGTGACGCTGATATCGCCAAACGGTACACCGTAAACACGCTCTACATCGTAGGGCGAGAACAGGTACATATCGTCGTTGCGCTTGGCAAGTTCAAAGGTGATATCCGGAATCGTCACGCCCAGGGAAAGCGTTTTGATACGAATTTTCTCGTCGGCATTTTCCCGCTTGGTATCCAAAAAGCGCAGAATATCAGGATGGTGGGCATTCAGGTAAACCGCCCCGGCGCCCTGACGCGCGCCCAGCTGGTTAGCGTAGGAGAAGGCATCTTCCAGCAGCTTCATAATCGGGATGATGCCCGACGACTGGTTTTCAATCCGCTTGATCGGCGCGCCTGACTCACGAATATTGGTGAGCAGAAATGCCACGCCGCCGCCACGCTTGGAGAGCTGAAGCGCCGAGTTTATCGCCCGGCCAATCGACTCCATATTGTCTTCAATCCGCAACAGGAAACACGACACCAGCTCGCCGCGCTGCTGCTTACCGCAGTTCAGGAAAGTGGGTGTTGCGGGCTGGAAACGGCCGCTAATAATTTCATCCACTAGCGACTTCGCCAGCGTTTCGTCGCCCCGCGCCAGGGTCAGTGCCACCATGCAAACGCGGTCTTCGTAACGCTCTAGGTAGCGCTTGCCATCAAACGTTTTTAGCGTGTAGCTGGTGTAGTACTTAAAAGCGCCCAAAAAACTGGGGAAGCGAAACTTATACGCATAGGCCTGCTCGAACAGCGCCTTGATAAAGGCGAAACTGTACTGGGCCAGCATTTCTGCTTCGTAGTACTGCTCTTCTACTAAGTAATCGAGCTTTTCCTCTAACGAGTGGAAAAACACTGTGTTCTGGTTAACGTGCTGCAAAAAGTACTGGCGAGCCGCTTCGCGATCTTTATCCAGCTGTAGCTCGCCATTGGCCCCGTACAGGTTGAGCATGGCATTGAGGGCGTGGTAATCCAGCGTGCGCGCTTCAGAAGTAGCCGCAGGCCGTTTTGCCTCAACATTTTTAGGGGCTAAATCTGTAGAGGCTGTGTCTTTAGAGGCTAGGCTTGTCGTTTCCAAAACTCTTCTACTCCTTTGCGGACGTTGGCCACGTCGTCGTCGGTGCCAAACAGTTCGAATCGATACAGCAGCGGCACATTGCACTTTTTGGCGATAATGCGGCCAGCAAGGCCATAGGCTTCGCCAAAATTAGTATTGCCCGCTGCAATGACCCCCCGCAGGAGGCTCCGATTATGCGTATCGTTGAGAAAGTGGATGACCTGTTTGGGCACCGCCCCCTGCTCACTCCCCCCACCATAAGTGGGGGTAATTAAAATATACGGCTGGGTGACACGTGGAACAGGCTCGTCTCGATTCAGCGGCAGTCGCTTTGCGGCAAAACCAAGCTTTTCTACAAAACGATGGGTATTGCCTGACTTAGTAGAGAAGTACACCAAACTGCCGGCTGCAGGCTTAGGTGTGCAACTTGCCAGCATTGGAATGACTTAAGCCAGTGCCTGAATACGGTCTGGACGAAAACCCGACCAATGGTCTTCGCCGACTACGACAACGGGAAGCTGGCGGTAGCCCAGCGCTTCGACTTCTTCTTGAGCACCGGATTCAGCGGTAATATCGATGACGGTGTAATCAAGCCCCTGCTTGTCTAGCGCACGGTAAGTCGCAGTACACTGAACACAAGCTGGCTTGCTATAAATTTGGATTTCCATGGTTATTTTCCTTTTCATAGCGGCATTTTTCGGGTAGAGCACATCTAGTGCCTGCCCTCTCTAAAAGATACGACGCATACTATATATAGACCAATGAAAAATCAATTCAAGCATATGTGGTATTTTTCATCCACAGGATATTGACAGCTAATGCCCAACCCTGCCCCTAAAACACTGCCCCCAGGCAATAAAAAACCGCCCACTAAAAAGTGGACGGTTTTTTCACAGCGCCGCAAAGCGGCGCGGCTAGCGGGTCATAGCAATATTAGCTAATCGCAGCTTGGTAACGACGCTCAACGTCTTCCCAGTTCACAACGTTAAAGAACGCTGCAATATAATCAGGACGCTTGTTTTGATACTTCAGGTAGTAGGCATGTTCCCAAACATCCAGACCCAGCAACGGCGTGTTGCCGTGCATTAGCGGGCTGTCTTGGTTCAGGGTGTTTTCTACTACCAGCTTCTTCTCAGGCGTCAGAGAGAGCCATGCCCAACCACTGCCGAAACGGCCCACGGCGGCTTTTTTGAACTCTTCTTTAAACGCTTCCAGACCGCCCAGTTCAGCGTCGATAGCCTTGGCTACATCGCCCTGGGGGCTGCCACCGCCGTTTGGCGACATCATCTGCCAAAACATGGAGTGGTTCGCGTGGCCGCCACCGTTATTGATAACGGCTTGGCGCTTGGCTTCTGGAACGCGATCCAGATTAGCGACCAATTCTTCAACAGGTACATCTTCAAGGCCTGTGCCTTCCAGAGCAGCGTTCAGGTTGTTGATGTAGGTCTGATGGTGACGAGAGTGGTGAATTTCCATCGTCATCGCATCGATATGCGGTTCGAGAGCGTCATATGCGTACGGCAATTCGGGTAATGTATGTGCCATATCATCATCTCCTTGAGTGGCTTTCGTTGCTTTCACTTACCTATGTGCGGTCAGTCCGCAGCTTTTTCAACCACCGGGGTGGTTTTTCTTACCTTTTGCCTCAGTACTTTAGTCAACTATTGCCAGTTTACCTAATAGGTCCAGCACAAAAAAGCCGACTTCTGGCGAAGCCGGCTTTTAGGACTGAACTGCTCAACCGCTTACAGCTTGCTCTCAAGCTCCGGCAGAATCTCAAACAGATCACCCACCAGCCCGTAGTCGGCGACCTGGAAGATCGGCGCTTCGTCGTCTTTATTGATCGCGACGATCACCTTGGAGTCTTTCATACCCGCCAAGTGCTGGATGGCACCGGAGATACCCACGGCAATGTACAGATCCGGCGCGACGATCTTGCCGGTCTGACCGACCTGCATATCGTTGGGCACAAAGCCTGCGTCCACCGCGGCGCGGGAAGCACCAATGGCGGCGCCCAGCTTGTCGGCAATGCCGTCGAGCAGCTTGAAGTTCTCACCGTTGCCCATGCCGCGACCACCGGAGATCACCACCTTGGCGCCGCCCAGTTCGGGGCGATCCGACGCCGCCAGCTCTTCTTTAACAAAGCTGGACTGGCTGTTTTCAACCACCACATCGACGGCTTCCACGGGGGCATTGTTCCCCTCGCCTACCGCGTCAAAGCCGGTGGAACGGATGGTAATGACTTTTAACGCGTCGTCGCTTTTCACCGTCGCAATGGCGTTACCCGCGTAAATCGGGCGCTTGAAAGTATCGGCGCTATCCACGGCGATAACATCCGACAGTTGGCTAACATCTTTTAGCGCCGCTAGCCGCGGCAGCACGTTTTTGCCGGTGGTGGAGGCACTAGCGAGTACGTGGGTGTAATCACCCGCCAGTTCGACCAGCAGCGCGCCCATGGGCTCAGCCAGTTGGTGGGCGTAAACGGCGTTATCCGCAACGCGCACTTTGTTCACGCCGTCGAGTTTTGCAGCCGCCTCGGCCGCCGCCTGAACGCCTTCACCGGCAACGAGAACATCAATATCGCCGCCGATCTGTTGGGCGGCCGCAATTACGTGGGCCGTCGCACCGGCCAGTTGGCCTTCATGCAGGTCGGCAAGTACCAAAATGCTCATAAAATCAGCTCCTTCAAAAGCGCTTTTCTCAAAGAACTTGTCTCAATGTCCGGGGATAAACAACCGACTTTAGAGAACTTTGGCTTCGTTTTTCAGTTTGTCGATCAGCTCGTCTACCGAGGCGACTTTAACGCCGCCCTTACGCTCCGCTGGCGATTCGACTTTTAGCAGGCTCACCTTGGAGGCCACCTCGACGCCGTAGTCGGCGGGGGTTTTCACATCCAGGGGCTTTTTCTTGGCTTTCATGATATCGGGAAGCTTGGCGTAGCGCGGCTCATTCAAACGCAGGTCGGTGGTGACAATCGCCGGCAGCGTCAGGGCGATGGTCTGCAGACCGCCATCGATTTCACGGGTGACGTTGACTTTGTCACCGTCAACCGCAACCTCTGAAGCAAAGGTGCCCTGGGGCAGGCCAGTGAGTGCCGCCAGCATCTGGCCGGTCTGGTTGTTGTCAGTATCGATCGCCTGCTTGCCGAGAACGACCAGGCCGGGCTGCTCTTCTTCGACCACTTTAGCCAATAATTTGGCCACGGCCAGGGATTCAGCGCGCTCGTCGGTTTCGATATGAATGGCGCGATCTGCACCCAGCGCCAGCGCGGTGCGCAGTTGCTCTTGGGCGGCCTTGGGGCCAACGGTGACCGCGACCACTTCCGTAGCGATGCCCTTCTCTTTCAGGCGCACCGCTTCTTCCACGGCAATTTCGCAGAACGGGTTCATGGCCATTTTGACGTTGGTAAGGTCGACGTCCGAGTGATCCGCTTTAACGCGAATTTTGACGTTGTAGTCGATGACGCGTTTAACCGCGACGAGTACTTTCATAGGTTCCTCGCTTGGCTTGTCGTAAAGCCGTTACCCTGAGACGGCACCCGCCCGGCGGATACCCCTTTTTAAGACGTGCATTGAAGGCTTCTGGTATCTCTCAGCAATGATCTGCCTGCCTCAATGCAGGCGCTACCAACAGAAATGGCGGCGCTGCTAAACTCATCTCATAAAATTCAATCAAGCGTTTGATAGGCACGCAATTGAAAAACCCTATCAATTTGCCATAGCCTGCCATAAAGCGACAACATCTAATCCTTAATCATTCACTACGGCCTTAGTCGTAGCAATGAACGGGAGGGGATGAAGCATACTGCCAATAAATACTCCTTTCGCCATCGTAGGCGTGACCTGACGCAGGTATTATGCCTATCATGGGGCATAACCAGAAGCAAACGACCGTTTTAAATTAAGATCAACTTCTTATAAGCTAGTTTCGTAGCGTTACCTTTAGATTAGCTTTGCAAAAGTTGACGCTTAAAAGAGAGTAAGGAGAAACCGGGTGGAAACTGTTGAACGCGATGTAATGGACTTTGATGTCGTCATTGTCGGTGCGGGCCCATCCGGGCTTTCCGCTGCATGCCGACTAATGCAGCAAGCCAACGAGGCTGAGCAAGAACTCACGGTGTGTGTGGTTGAGAAAGGCTCAGAGGTTGGCGCGCACATTTTATCCGGCGCGGTGTTTGAACCACGCGCCCTGGCTGAGTTGTTTCCTGATTGGGAAGAGCGCGGCGCGCCGTTGAATACCCCGGCGATTCGCGACGATGTTTTTTTGCTCAAGGACGCCGAAAAAGCACAGAAAGTGCCCAACGCCTTAGTGCCCAAAAGCATGCACAACACCGGCGGTGACCTTACCCGCTATGTGATCAGTGCGGGCAACCTGTGCCGCTGGCTGGCCGAACAGGCAGAAGCTCTCGGCGTTGAAATCTTTCCAGGC
The DNA here is from genome assembly GCF_031010175.1 of Halomonas sp. SpR1. Classification (GTDB taxonomy): domain Bacteria; phylum Pseudomonadota; class Gammaproteobacteria; order Pseudomonadales; family Halomonadaceae; genus Vreelandella. Next base: position 162,134 of record NZ_JAUAMB010000002.1, on the reverse strand, counting down.
TTTGCCGCTCAAGACGTCATTGTGGAAGATGGCGCCGTACGCGGCATTCTGATTGGCGATATGGGTGTCGCCGCCGATGGCACTCCCAAAGATGGCCATATGCCGGGCATGGAGCTACGCGCCAAGTACACGCTGTTTGCCGAAGGCGCGCGAGGGCATTTGGGCAAGCGGTTAATCAAAGACTTCTCACTGGATGCAGGTCGCGACCCGCAACACTACGGTATTGGCCTTAAAGAGCTGTGGGATGTGCCTGCTGACAAGCATGAGCCTGGGCTCGTGTTGCATGGTTCAGGCTGGCCATTAGAGAAAAATGCCCACGGCGGTTGGTTCCTTTACCATGCGGAAAACCAGCAGGTGGTTGTGGGTTTGATTATGGATCTTGGCTACCAGAATCCATGGCTTTCTCCCTTCGACGAATTTCAGCGCATGAAGCATCACCCGGTCATTAGCCAGTACCTGGCAGATGGTAAGCGCGTAGCTTACGGCGCGCGGGCAATTACCAAAGGCGGCTTTAATAGCCTACCTAAAATGACCTTCCCCGGCGGCCTACTGATCGGCTGCGATGCGGGCACCCTCAATTTCTCCAAGATCAAAGGCCTGCATACTGCCATGAAGTCTGGCTTGGTTGCCGCGGAGAGCGTATTTGAGGCGATCAAAGGGGGCGATGAGGGCGCACAGGAACTAACGAGCTTCACTCAGAAATGGGAAGCCAGCTGGGCCTATCAGGAGCTTAAAGAGAGCGCCAGCTTTGGGCCCGCGATCCATAAATATGGCACCGTGGGCGGCGGAGCGTATAATTTTGCTCACCAGTTGTTGGGCAACAAGCTGCCTAATGTCCATGACACTGCCACCGACCACGGGGCCCTCAAGCCTGCGGCCGAGTTTGAAAAGATTAACTACCCCAAACCAGACGGCAAACTCTCCTTCGACAAGCCTACCTCTGTGTTTCTATCGAACACTAACCATGAAGAGGATCAACCGTGTCATTTGCGCCTGGATGATCCTGAGCTACCGATCCGTGAAAACCTGCCTAAATACGCAGAACCGGCACAGCGCTACTGCCCGGCAGGGGTTTACGAAGTAGTGGAAGATAGCGCGGGACAGCCACGCTTTCAGATCAACTTCCAAAACTGCGTGCACTGCAAAACTTGTGATATCAAAGACCCAGCGCAAAACATTACCTGGGTAGCTCCCGAAGGCGGTGGCGGGCCCAACTACCCTAATATGTAAGAAGAGTAGGTTTAAAACCTGCGCGCACTGCTTGCCCTACATTGGCTGTAAAGGGTAAGTAGTGCCTCTCTAACAAGTTCTCCAAGCTACTTCTTCTCCAGGCAGCTCTCCTCTACGGATAACGGTCTATAACTATAAAAGCCGTGGAAATGGTGACTGGAGGGACTGTGAATAAAGCGTGCCTGTTCATGGGAGGCGACCCCTTTCGCAAACACCTGGAGGCTGAGAAGCTGACCCAGCTCAATGACTGATGAAGATAACTGCTGGTCATGTCGCGTACCTGACAAACGCTTAACTAGACAAGAGCTGACTTTTAAAGCGTCTACCGGTAACACGTTTAAGTCAGATAAAGATGAATATCCGGTACCAAAATCGTCAACCACAATCCTCACACCCAGCTTTTTTATCTCTGCAAAAATACTCGCCGTACGGTTAACATCCTGCAGCAGCATGCTCTCGGCAAGCTCCAACTCAAGCAGCGTCGGATCCATGCCGGTCGCCGTTAATGCGTCGTTAACACTCTCAACAAAGCCATTGTCATAAAACTGGCGCGCAGAAATATTGACGGCCATGGTTAATGCGGGAAACCCTTCATGCTGCCAAAGCATGTTTTGCCTACAGGCATTTTCGAGCACCCATTGACCGATAGGCATTGCCAAACCACTCTCTTCAGCGAGGGTCATAAATTGCGCGGGCTCAAGCAGGCCAAGTGTTGGATGTTGCCAACGCAGCAGAGCTTCCATGCCAAGCGTGCTGCCTACTTCGATGTCATGCTTTGACCGAAAGAACAGCCTAAACTCTTGACCGGCAAGCGCCCGGTGCAGGCCAGACTCCAGGGTCAAGCGCACATCCACTTCCGCACTTAATTCATCGGTATAGAACTGGACATTGTTTTTGCCTAGTTGCTTCGCCTGATACATTGCCATATCAGCACTTTTCATTAATGTTTGCTCATCAAGCCCGTCAATCGGGTACAGCGAAACACCAATGCTGACCGAGACATGGCACTCTTGCCCAGCCAGCATAAAGGGCTCTCTAACAGCGGAGAGAATTTTTTTGGCTATTGGCTCAATCTGATCTCGTCGGCTGACCCTGCTCAAAACAATGACAAATTCGTCCCCTCCTAATCGAGCGACAAAGTCGCTTTCACGCACCGAAGCGGTCAGCCGTCTTGCCGCCTCTTGTAGAAGATGGTCTCCGGCATCATGCCCTAAGGTGTCATTGATTAACTTAAAGCGGTCAAGATCCAGGAAAAGGAGCGCAAAGGATTCATCATGGCGGGTGCCAAGCTTCACAGCCTGAGTAAGCAAATGACTCAAAAAGGCTCGATTAGGCAAATCGGTTAGCGTGTCATGGAAAGCCAAGTGTTCAACCTGCTGGGCGTGCGATACGCGCTCTTCCATTACCCGCTGCTGCGCCCGCTGCAGCTGCCAGCTCAGACGGGCGAGCATAGCCAGAATGATCAGCATCAGGCCACTTGTCCAAGCAGCCCGCTGCCAATATTTTCGCGCAAGCTGTTGAGCCGCGGCCAACTGCTCCTGCGCAGACAGCCCGACGACGATAGACAATGGGAAATCATACAGCTGGCGTACCAACGTGTAGCGCTCGACACCTTGCCAATGGGTCAGAAAGGGCGCACTTACAGCATCCAGAGTACTACTTTCCCAAGCCGTTATATCCATCAGTTCGCCTGAGTGGGTGGCCTCCCCGGTGCGCCTGACAAGTACGCTGCCATCGGTACCAACGAGTGCCAGCATCCCTTGCTGGCCCAGCGAACCCACTTCATAACTGCTCACAAAGTAATTCGCATCAATAGCAATAACCACCCACCCTGCCCCTGCCCCTGCCCCTGCCTCAGACTTTGACTCGGACATTAACGGCCGAGCAAAGCTCAGCTGTTTTGCTTGATAAGCATCCGTCTCCCACACTGCCAAGTAATCATCGCCCAGCACTGCTTGCGAAGGAGGCTTTAGGCGCTGCCCAAGCCGTCCTGAATCAGTCGTTTCAACAATCATGCCCTGCTCATCAACAATACTGATGGTGAATAGCAGTGCAGGCGGCAGTAACCGCTGTTCATGTAACACACCGAGCACGTTCGCGTGATCACTGCTATTGGCGGTGAAACGTACTAATTTCAGTGCCGTATCGATTTCCCGCAGGGCTCTGACAACACGTGCTTCATAGGTATCGGTCATTTCACTCACAGACAACTCAGCCTGGCGCTCAATGACCATACGCTCTTTATTGACTAAGAAATAAGTACTGCCCCATATAACCAGCAGTATCATAAAGGCCACTATGCTAAATAATACAAATGGCTCCACAAGATGATGTGACCACCGATTAATAAAGGTTCTGGATGGGCTGCCCTGTTCAGGGTCTGTTTGATCATCGAGGCTACTCAATTGTCACCACTCGCAAACGCTCATCAAGAAAAGAAGAGTCTATATAGCCTAGGGATTTTGCATCGCTGACTAACCGTTCTACCACTGCGCGACTGTTAGCAAGCGCCTGGGGCGGCTGCCCTCGCCCAGTGAATATCTGCCTAGCCCAATGCGCCTTGATCTGCGCGGGGGTTTGCCCCGTGTAGTGAGTGTAAAACTCACTTCTCACTGCCGTGCCTTCAGTCAGATCCAAGGGCACTACTTCTACGCCATTGATCATTAGCGTACGGCGCCCTAAATAAACATCTCTTAAATCGCTGCGGGTAAGACGAGTAACAGGCGCTTCAGCTGCTACAACTACCAATACTTCGGCTGAAGCTGGGAGATAAAACAAGCCCAGCCCTGCCGCCAATAACAGGTTGGACACCGATGCAGTAAGACGTTTAAGCATTGCCACTCTCCTTAAAACACAAAGTCGAGCGCAAGGCTGAACAAGTTAATACGTTCACCTGGGGTAAACTCGGGCTGTTGATTAATCAGCCCCCCGGATGATCCTGAACGCATGTCGATATGATCATACTGGGCCGTAAGAGCCATACCTGGCCTGAAATCCCAGCGAGCCCCCACCGTAATGCTCTCCTGCTGCATCCCGCTGGATATTAGCTCATTCAATATACCATTAAGTACTTGCGCGCCTTCTGCAAAGGGCGGTGGATAAAGGGCAGCATTCAACCCCGGCTCTGACGTATTACTGGTAACTTTTGCTCGCGCAACCCCCACATACGGTGTCCACTCGGCGATCCGATAGCCGAAAGTCATGTAAGCGCCTTCACCCTCCCCCAACAGAGACGGTGACGAAGAGCGCGCCCATTCGCCCATAACAAACCATGTGCCTGGGTCATAACTTGCCCCTAAATTCATTAGGCGCATACGCTTGCCGTCGACTTCGTAACGACTGGCCAGCTTTTCGCCAGACGGGCCAAAGAGGCGGTACGCATCGAAGAATTGGGTAAGCTCATCAGCGCTTACTTTCAGTTCGCCATAGCTGGCAAACAGAGTGGTATTACCCCAGTGAGTGCGGTGAGACACGCCCCATGAATCGCTGGCGTCGATACTTCCGGTTTGATACTCAACGCTGCCCCCACCAAAATTCAGCTGCAACTCATTGCTTGCGCTACCGTTCTGGTACCGATAGCGCATGTCTACGCCATCGAAATTGGCCACAGGCATTAAACGGTAAACTTCTTGTGGAGGCCTAATCCACGGGGTGGCGTAATTAACCTTCCGGTGCTCAGAGGTCATAAAAGAGCTCTGCACCATACGCCCAATGCGTAAGCTAAGATCAGGGGTAACGTCGTATTGAACATTCGCCCACTCAATAGCAGGCGCGAATGAACCATCGTATCGCTTCTCGCTGACCACCTGAACAACCGAGGAAATTTGCGGCGTCATACGCAGCGTAGCCTGGAGCCCTAAGCGGCTATCAACTTCAGCACTCCAGTCATCACTATAACCAGCACCTTCGGACGCAAAGGGGTCAGCAACGAAGTCAGCGTTTCGCTCATCAGAATGAACAACGCCCAGCGTGCCGAAACCATTAAATTCCAGATTAGGCAGACCGCTATCGGCAAGCAAGACGCCGCTTTGGGTGACGATCAAAATGGCGCAGAGCCAGGTGGCTTGCCTTACCATGCCCGTTCCCTATTTGATAAGTTATATGCTATGAGCTGTGGCGTATTAGCTCGGTAGGAGTGAGGGTATTAAATCGGCAGGGCCATGCTAAGTCAAACAACCCAAAAGCTTAATTCGACTGCAAATGTGAAAGAGTGTGTCTTGTCGTTGAATCAACTACTTACCCCGCAAGCGTTGAGCCATTTTCCAGCAACTCAATGGGTGCCCGGCGGGCAATAAGCCGCCTTCGCCCGGCCTGGTCAAAGCGCACATCAATCACGGGGTCGCTGGTACTTCCTTCTACAGCGGCTACTTCACCCTCGCCAAATACCGCGTGAAGAAGGCGCTGACCGGGGTAAAAATGGGCATCTCCCGAATAGCCTACTTTGGTCTCTTCAATCTGCGCTGGGGCTAGCGCAATATCGTCTCGCCCCAGCCGGGCTAGATAGCGCTTTACCAACTCCACCGACGCTACTTGCAGCGAATTCGCTGGCGCGCCGGCACTGGCCAAACAGGAGGCTACCCGCATACTGTCCTGCCAAGCGCTTTCGGCAATAAAGCGACTAGGGCGATGCACGCCGCCATCATGGAGCACTAACAGCTGCTCCTGGGCGCGGGTAATGGCGACATAGAAGAGCCTACGCTCCTCCTCCAGGCGGTCGTCACTGAGAGGGTTGTCGCGACTATAGTGAGGAAAGTCTTCTTCATTAACCCCGGCCACCGCCACCAGCGGCCACTCAAGTCCTTTGGCGCCGTGAACGGTACTGATCAGTATGCCGCCCGCCTGGTTCTCTACCGGGCGTTCCAATAGCTCAATAAAAGCGTCGGGGTCTTGCACGCTTTGTGCTTGTTCAATTAGCACGTCGAGTAAGCGTACATCCTCTTCGCCTTTATCCCGTCGTGCCGCCGCGCGCTTAAGCGTTTTTTCAGCATCAATGCTTTCCACCACATGGCGTAACAGCTTGGCGGGCGGCCATGCACTTAGCTGGGGCAGATCACAAAGCAGCACCCAACGTTTTTTTAGCGTACGCCGCTGTATTGGCTTTAACGCCGCCAACAGGGGGTCATGACGCTCAGGCCACTGCTGGGTAGAAGCCAACTGGTAGGCGAGCCGCTGCAGACGCTCACGGGCAACGAAGGGAGTCGGTTGTGAAAGCAGCAGTAACAGCTGTTGCGGGTCGCGCAGTAGATCAGGACGACGCGACAGCTTTAAATACCCCGCCAGGGCCTGAACCAGCGGTAAACGAAAAACAAACCGATCCTCGCGCTGAAGACGAAATGGAATCCCGGCTTGTAACAGTGCCAGTTGAAACGGCACTGATAGCGCCCAGCTGCGCACCAGCAGGCTGGCCTCGTTAAACGCTCGCCCCTGAGCCTGCCAATCTAACAACGCATCAAGCAGCAAACGACTTCCCTGCCCCACCGATACACGTGTCTCCGGGTTATTAGCTGCAGCAAGGCAAAGCTGGTTGGGACGACGCTGATTTGCGGCAATGGCATGATTAGCGGCCAGCGCTAAGGCATGGCCATGCCGAAAGGTAGTCGATAGTGGGTAGTCAGTGGCTTCGCCAAAGGTAGCGGTAAAATTATCCAGCATGGTGTCGGGTTTAGCGCCGCGCCACTCATAAATACACTGGTTGGCATCGCCCACTGCCATCACCTCGGCACGATTACCCACCAACACGGATAGCAGGCGCTGCTGAGCGGCGTTAATATCCTGATACTCATCAATAATGACATGGTCGAGAAACCCTTCCACGCGGCTTCGCAGGGCACTATCGCCCTCTAACGCCAACAGCGGACGATAGAGCAGATCGGCATAGGTCATAACGCCCTCGGCGTCTAATAGCCGCTCCGCTTCGGCAAACGCCGCTGGGAAGTAGTCGGTATCTGGGTCGAAATTTAGCCGCTCATAGAGTGCTTCCGGGGTGATCATTTCTGCTTTCACCAAGCCACAGAAGTGGGCCAAGGTTTCCAGCCGATCACCCTCTAGGGCAGCATCGCGGCGTTCGACAGCGTCACGCAGCACATTAAGGCTCGCTTGACGAAGCAGCCTTTCCAACTGCCAATCGGCGGATAGCAATTGGCGTGGCGCAAGTGCGCCCCAGCGGCACAGGCTCTGGGTCAAGCGGTGGCCCAGGGAGTGAAAAGTGCGCACATCCGGCAATGCCTGCCCAGTAGGTGCCATGGAGACTAACCGGCGCTGAAAATCATCCTTTGCTGAGCGGTTAAACATCAGCACCAGGATACGCTTTGGTGGAACGCCGCTGGCCAATAGATGCAGCACACGAGCGGCCATGGTAGTGGTTTTGCCTGCCCCGGCCACTGCCGCCACCCGCGCATGCCCAGCTTGATGATTGACGACAGCTTGCTGTTCAGCAGTTAACTTCACGGCGCCTCGCCAAGCAACTCATTATCAATCTGACCCAGCACAAACCACTGCCCGGCACTCGTTACCCCAAGCTCACTCTGGCCATTGCCAATATCACGGGCTGTAGCCGTCTCAACCAGCTGGTAAAAGACATTGCGGTGCAAGCGTGCAGCCAACCCGAAACGTACCGGCAATTGCGGCACAGCCTCACCTTGGGGGGTTGAGGTGACGGAAAGCGGATACTCGGCGTCCAAGCGCACGACGTCGTCAAACTGGGTGGTAAACCACCAAGCACCGTCATGGAAGTCAGCTTCCACCGCCACCAGCGGCAGGTCTTCGACCTCTATCCGCCAGCGCTCCCCCGGCGTGACCAGGCAGTACCCCTCATCATCCAGGCGCAGCAGCGTGGCCAATAGACGCGCCACCTTGGGTCGGGCAAACGGCTGCCCTTCGTGCCACCAGCTACCATCGGCGCGAATGATGATATTCATATCGCCAGAGAGCGCAGGCTGCCACTCATCGAGCGGTGGAATAGCGCCAGCGCACTCTTCATCTCCGCTACCTTGTTTGAGCAATCGATCAATGTTCATAACGCCCACCTCGTTTGAGCGTATTCAAGGCGCCTCAGGCTGCTATACAAGCCCTGATTGAGCCAACGCCTCTTTAACGTGTTTCGGGGCATCAGGCGCCGCGGCACGGAAGAGCTGATAAAAGTTGACGGTCGTCTGCATGGCCACTTCATCGACACTGATGCCTCGTTCCTGGGCAATGCACTCCGCCACTTGTACCACCCAGGCGGGCTCATTGGGCTTACCGCGATGAGGAACAGGCGCCAAATAAGGGCTGTCGGTCTCAATCAACAGGCGATCCAGCGGCAGTTGACGGGCCAGTTCACGCAGCGACGCTGCATTGCGAAATGTAATAATGCCCGATAGCGAAATATAAAAACCCAGCCGCACCGCCTCACGGGCCATCGCCAAGTCTTCAGTAAAACAGTGTAATACACCCCCCACCCGTGGGTCGCTATATTCACGCAGCAGCGCCAGAGTTTCCTGCTTGGCTTCACGGGTATGAATAATCACCGGCAGCTCCAGCTCCCGCGCGGCGATTAAGTGACGCTTGAAGCGCTCGTGCTGTATCTCGACAGGCACACTGTCACGGTAGTGATAATCCAGGCCAGTCTCACCAATCGCCACCGCGCCGTACCGCTCAGCGGCCTCTTTTATATCCGCGACGCTAGGCTCATGCTCGCTTTGGTGCAAGGGATGCAAGCCAGCCGAAATCACTACATCGTGATGTTCACGGGCAATAGCCGCCAGCTGGGGCATATCTTCTAACGTAACCGCCACAGCAAGAAATTGATTGACATGGGAAGCACGGGCGGCTGCCAAGGTGGCAGCAATATCGCCCCCATGGGTCTGGTCGGATAAACGATCTAAGTGACAGTGTGAATCGACAAACATACGGCTCTCGACAATAAATGGGTTCTAGCAGACTGTTCAAAACAAGGGGGCCAAAACAGATAGGCCATAACAACTAGATCTTAAAAATAGAGCATAAAAATGGCGTTCAGAGCGTGAACGATGGGGCCGCTTTATCCAATTGACCGGCCAGCAGTGTCTCAATGCGGTCACGCACAGGGTAGTCCTGCTGGCTGAAATGTAGACCAATGCCCGGCATTCGGCGGCCACTCACCCCCTCTGGCGACACCCATACCACCTGGCCGCTGATCGAAAGACGTCCGCTTTCACCCGGCAGTGTGAGCAGTAAAAAGACTTGCTGGCCAAGCGCATAGGAAGTCTGTGTAGGCACAAACATTCCCCCACGATCCAAAAAAGGCATATAGGCAGAAAGCAGTGTTGGCACATCAGGAATGGTAAGAGAGAGCGCTTTCTGAGTTGCCATGACGACCTCGCTGAGCTGTTTTGAACAGCTGTGGGGAACAGGATTAAATACCGCTATGAACGCAATAGCGCTGCCCAGCGCACCAACCACGCCTCAAGCACCAACTGGGGATTTGGGTTTGCCCCCACTGCCAATAAACGCCGCTGTTCACGGGCATAATCGAGCAGACGAAACCAATCCTGAACACGACCATTTTTGACCGCTTGGCGATAAAGCGGCTCTAAATCGGGATTATGCAATACCTCCCCATTATCGGATAAACCGAAACGAATCAGGTCTTCCAGCCAGGCGATACCGTACCATAAGATGGCATCTATCGCTTGGCGATCCAGGCGAGCCGCCTCTGAAACGGGCTCTGCACCTCGCACCAATTGCTCAAAACTGTCGTGAATCTGATGGCGTAAAGCGCGCTCTTCAGGTGCTGCCAGCTCCACAGCCAGCAGCGGCAGCCCTCCCGCCACCTGCCACCAGAAATAGGCATCATCGGCGCTGCCCAACTGCTCAATTAACCAGCCACGACACGCCTCAAAGGCAACGCTGGGCAGCGACCACTGCTGACACCGGGAGCGGATCGTCGCTAGCATCCGCGAAGGCACGTCTGAAAGCAGAATAAACAGGGTTTGATCACCGGGCTCCTCAAGGCTTTTGAGTAGCGCATTGGCGGCAGCAACGTTCATGGCCTCGGCGGGAGAAACCACAATCACCCGATAGCCACCCTGCTGGGCGGTTTGCGAAACAAAACGATTAACCTCGCGAATCGGGTCAATACGGATTTGGCGCTTCCCCTCTTCCGGCGAAACCCGTAACAAATCCGGGTGATAGCCCGATGCCAGCATCGCGCAGCTATGGCAGTGGCCGCAGGCTTGATCAGCGGGCGAGGCGCATAGCGTTCGCGCAATTAACGCCTCCGCCAACTGCTGCTTACCCACACCGTGGGCGCCGTGAATAAGCAGCGCATGGGGCATTCTGCCACTATCAGCCAAGCGGGTTAGATGCTGCCAAGTGGCTTGATGCCACGGCATTACGCCGGTTAACGCCATGCTGCGACCCGCTTGAGAAGGCTTTGACGTATTTGCGTTTGCACCTCTTCCAGCGAGTGCTGGGCGTCGATCACGGCAAAGCGCTCGGGCGCTTCTGCCGCACGCGACAAGTAAGCTTCGCGCACCGCCTGGAAGAAGTCGCCTGGCTCCTGTTCAAAGCGATCCCGTTGCTCTTGCCGGTCGTTCAAACGCGACTCTAGGCGCTGGGTAGCAGCCTCTTTGGGCATATCCAGCAGCAACGTCAAATCCGGTGAAAGCCCCTGCTGGACAAAATTCTCCAGCACGGCAATACGCTCCTTGGCAATGCCCCGCCCGCCGCCCTGATAGGCAAAGGTGGCATCGGTAAAGCGATCACACACCACCCATGCCCCACTGGCCAGGGCGGGCAAAATTTTCTCCGCCAAATGCTGGGCTCGCGCGGCGAACATTAGCAATAGCTCAGCGTCCACGTGCAGCGGCTCTTGAGGAGCAGGATCCAGCAGCAGCGCGCGAATAGCTTCGCCACGGGCGGTGCCACCCGGCTCGCGGGTGCGCACCACTTCCAACCCCTCGGCTTCCAGGCACTCGGCGACAAAGCCCACATTGGTGGACTTCCCCACCCCTTCGCCGCCTTCCAGCGTAATGAAGCGTCCACGCTTACTCATCATGCTCCCTTACTGTGGTGTTCTCGATCAATACTGGCTGATGGGTCACGACGATTAACGGTTACGAATATAGCGATTAACAGCGTTGTTGTGCTCCCGCAGCGTGCGCGAGAAGTGGTGCGTACCATCGCCGCGAGACACGAAATAGAGTGTTTCGCCAGGCAATGGATTTACCGCCGCCTCTAGCGATTCGCGTCCTGGCATAGCGATAGGCGTAGGCGGTATTCCGTCAATCACGTAGGTGTTATAGGGCGTAGCCTCGCGAATATCGGCGCGGGTAATTCGCCCTTCGTAACGCTCCCCCATACCGTAAATAATGGTTGGATCGGTTTGCAGGCGCATGCCCTGCTCCATACGACGCTTGAAAACACCGGCTATTTCGCGCCGCTCCTCGGGCGCACCGGTTTCCCGCTCGATCAAGGAGGCCATAATCAACGCCTCGTAAGGGGAGTCAATGGTGAGGTCATCCGCGCGCTCTTCCCATACTTCTTCTAAAATGCGCTCCATCCGCTCCAATGATTGACGCAGAATATCCACGTCACTCATCCCCAGATGGTAACGATAGGTATCAGGGAAGAACCAGCCCTCTGGAAAGGTGCCTTCTCGGTCGAGAAGCGTCATCACTTCAGCATCACTCAACTCAGCGGTACGATGCTCGAGTTTCGGCGCGGCATTGAGCAACTCCCGCATCTGCCGAAAAGTCCATCCTTCAGGAATGGTCAACGAGTAGGTAACCACTTTATTACTACCTAACAGAGCCATCATTTCCAGCCCGCTCATATCCGGCAACAGCTGATACTCGCCAGTACGCAGCCGAGGCACACGTTCAGGCTCAATTCGTGCTAGCAAACGAAACGCCCAGGCATCCTCCAGCACGCCCTGCTCTTCCAATTGTGCTACGACCTGATTAAAGCCTGCGCCAGATGGCACTTGGTAAAGCATTGGCTCACCAATTGAAAGCGGTGCCTCTAGTCGGCTCTGCCAATAGAAATAACCGCCTGCTGCACCTGCAGCCCCGACCACCACTAACACCAATAAGGCGGTTAATAACCGTTTCACCATGACACCTCTAGAAAATTGCAGGGCGATATCTAAACGAACGATATCTCAAAAAAACAGGGGCGCTAAACAACACCCAATAGCTGATGCGCCAAGCGCTGGAACGGATCAGGCTGTCTTAGCGACCAGCGCCGCAGCAGCGAGCCATTCGCTGAAAGTAGCTTAGTGACTGGCCACACCCCCTGGACAGAGTTGGCCACCCATAGCCGTTCGACATCAGCGAGTTGATCAAGCGAAAGCGAAGATTGAGCGACAGCTCCTTGTTCAAGCAGTGCAGCACGCAGCGTTCCCGCCACGCCGCACTGGTCAAGCAGAGGTGTAAACACCTCCCCGGCCTGCTGCCAAAAAACATTCATGCTGGTGGCTTCTACCACAAGACCTTCACTGTCGGCGAGCAATCCTTCGGCAATAGCGGCATCGCGCCACTCCTGGCGGGCCAGTACGTTCTCCAGTCGATTTAAATGCTTGATACCTGCCAACCGCGGCTGCCTGGCAAGCTGCAAGTCACAAAGTCGAACCGTCACTCCTTGCTGCCAGCGCTCAACTGAGGGCTGAAACGGCGTTCGTCGGCTAAGCAGGCGCGGTACGACCTGATCCGGCATCGCATAGCCACGCCCACCGCTGCCCCGGGTCAGTATAATCTTTAGCACTTCAAATTCGGCTGTGGAATCGCCTTGCCAAGTGGCGTCAAGCGCCTCCTGGCTAAGTAGCGGCATCCCCAGCCGATGACAGCCCTGCGCCAAACGCGCCGTATGGTAGCGCCACAGCACGGGGGCACCATTACGCAACAGCACCGTCTCAAAAAGGCCATCACCATACGCCAGCCCACGATCATCAAACGGCACCGGCTGATCATCAGATAACGCAGGCGGCAACATAGCCAACTACACCTTTTTAAACAGTAGCGAACCGTTAGTGCCGCCAAAGCCGAAGGAGTTCGAAAGCGCCATATCAATTCGCATATCCCGCGCGGTATGCGGCACATAGTCCAGGTTGCAGCCTTCCTGTGGGTTATCCAGATTAATCGTGGGGGGCGCGATCTGATCACGAATAGCCAAAATACTAAACACCGCTTCCACTGCCCCTGCGGCACCCAGCAGGTGGCCAATCATCGACTTAGTCGAGCTCACTGCCACGCTGTTTGCAGCGTCACCCAGAACGTTCTCAATGGCACGGCTTTCAGCCAGATCGCCTGCCGCGGTGGAGGTGCCGTGGGCGTTGATATAGTGAACCGCAGAGACGTCAACCTGGGCATCTTTGATCGCATTACGCATAGAGAGCGCTGCGCCACGCCCATCTTCCGGGGGCGAAGTCATATGATAAGCGTCATCGCTCATTCCAAAGCCCACCAACTCGGCGTAGATATTGGCACCCCGAGCCTTGGCATGCTCATACTCTTCAAGCACCAGCACCCCCGCACCGTCGGACAGCACAAAACCATCCCGGTCGGTATCCCAGGGGCGGCTTGCCGCTTCCGGATCATCATTGCGCGTAGAGAGTGCGCGGGCAGCTGAAAAGCCGCCCAGGCCCAACGGCGTAGTGGCCATCTCCGCGCCACCACAGATCATGACGTCCGCATCGCCATAGGCAATCGTGCGTGCACTGTAGCCAATATTATGGGTGCCCGTGGTGCAGGCAGTCGTAATGGCGATATTAGGCCCTCTGAAGCCGTGCTGGATCGCCATATTGCCTGAAATCATATTAATGATTGAACCCGGCACAAAGAACGGCGATATCTTTCGCGCGCCGCCTTTATTCAATGCAGTGTGGTTATGCTCAATCATGGGTAAGCCACCAATGCCTGAGCCGATAGCCACACCGATACGGTCGGCGTTTTCTTCGGTGCACTCAATACCCGAATCCGCTACCGCCTGGGCACCGGCCGCCATGCCGTACTGAATAAACAGATCCATCTTGCGGGCATCTTTAGGGTTCAGATACTCGCCAATATCAAAATTTTTAATCGACCCACCAAAGCGGGTGTTAAAACCGCTGGTGTCGAAATGCTCAATAGGCGTAATACCGCTTTTACCGGCCACAATGTTGGCCCACGACTCATCAACGCTATTACCCACTGGGGTCACCAGGCCTAACCCAGTTACCACTACCCTTTTCCGTGCCATTAGCTTTCCTCCAGGCATCCATGGTGACGCGACCCACTCGGGTCATTTGCTGCTTAAATTTGGTCAACAGTATAACGGAGATTGAACGTTATAAGCATTGTGGCTGCAAAGCAAAAAAGCCGCCCTGGGAAAGGACGGCTTTTAAGGCGGGTGACTAGCACCCCACCCTGGTTCGATGCATCGACGCAGCCCTTACTGGTGGGCGTTCACGTAATCGATGGCTTCTTGAACCGTGGTGATTTTCTCAGCTTCTTCATCAGGAATTTCAGTATCGAATTCCTCTTCCAAAGCCATTACCAGCTCAACGGTGTCGAGGGAATCAGCACCCAAGTCTTCTGTAAAAGAAGAGCTGTTTTGGATGTCTTCTTCTTTAACGTTCAGGCGCTCTGCTACAACTTTCTTCACGCGCTCTTCAATAGTACTCATTAACCTACTCCAGTCGTTCACATTAGCCGTTTTTGATAACCAGCTATTTGGAAACCGCAAGCCAAAAGCTGCGGGGTAGTTTATAGACGCCCTTGGATCGACGCAACCGCCAGGCCCAAGGCCATCAACGCATATTCATGCCGCCATTCACGTGAAGCGTCTCGCCGGTAATATAACCGGCTGCATCACTGGTCAAAAAGCCTACCGCTGCGGCGATCTCTTCCGGCGCCCCTAAGCGGGCCAGCGGAATTTGTTTAAGCAACATCTCATGCTGTGCTTCGGGTAGTGCTTCGGTCATATCAGTCGCAATAAAGCCCGGCGCCACTGCGTTGACCGTGATAGCACGAGAGGAGACCTCACGCGCCAGTGCTCGGCTGAAACCTTCCATACCGGCCTTGGCTGCAGCATAGTTAGTTTGACCCAAGTTGCCCATGGTTGCCACCACAGAACTGATTGACACAATACGCCCAAAACGCGCCTTGGTCATACCCCGCAGGCACGCCTTGCTAACACGATAGACAGATTTCAAGTTGGTATCCATAACGGAGTCCCACTCATCCTCTTTCATTCGCATCAGCAAATTGTCACGAGTGATACCGGCATTGTTAACCAAAATAGTCGGCGCACCAAAGCGCTCAGCAATGGTTTTCAACACGCTGTCGATGCTGGCTTGGTCGGTCACATTAAGACACATACCCGCCCCTTCAATGCCGTGCTCTTTCAAATCGGCATCAATTTTCTCAGCACCTGACTCGCTGGTCGCAGTACCGATGACAATACGGCCTTGACGACCCAGCTCATGCGCAATGGCCTGCCCAATACCGCGACTCGCTCCTGTTACCAGAGCAACTCTACTCTCTTGCGTCATAACGTTCTGCCTCTAACCGTGTAATCAAGCAAGGATAGCGAAATACACCACTCCCTGGTCACGCCTTATCAGCCAAGGTTTCACGCGCCAGCTCAAGCGCAGCCTCCAGGCTGTCAGGATCATTCACTGCCAATCCTTTGCTACCTTTCACGATACGCTTATTGAGGCCAGTCAACACCTTTCCTGGCCCGCACTCAATAAATACCTCCACGCCTTGATCCGCCATTGCCTCAACACAGGCGCTCCAGCGCACCGGCTGATAAAGCTGTTCAATCAGGCGCCGACTCAATGTTGCAGTGTCGGCATGGGCTTGAGCATCGACATTTTGGATCACCGTGTAGCGCGGCGCCCGCAGCTCAATGGCTTGTATAGCCTCAGCCAGTCGCTCAGCCGCAGGACGCATTAGCGCGCAGTGCGAGGGCACGGAAACCGGTAGTGCCATGGCGCGCCTGGCCCCGGCCTCTTGGCAAGCAACAACAGCCCGCTCGACGGCCACTTTGGAGCCCGCTATCACCACTTGTCCTGGGGAATTGTAGTTGACAGCTGAAACAGTATCGCCCTGGGCAGCCTTTTCACAGGCGGCTTCAACCGCATCGTCTGCTAAACCCAGAATCGCCGCCATGCCGCCTTCACCAGCGGGCACGGCCGCCTGCATGGCTTCTCCACGCAAACGTACCAAGTTAACGCCTTCAGCAAAGCTCATGACGCCCGCACACACCATAGCACTGTATTCACCCAGGCTATGGCCCGCCATAACCGTTGGCCGAGGCCCTTCTAGCTCTTGCCACACGCGCCAAATAGCGACACTTGCGGAGAGTAGTGCAGGCTGGGTGCAAGCGGTTGCATTAAGCGACTCCTCGGGGCCTTCCTGGACGACTTTCCACAAATCGTAGCCCAAAGCATCCGACGCTTCCTCAAATGTCGTTCCCACCACACTATAGCGCTCGGCAAGCTCTCGCAGCATTCCAAGCTGCTGAGAGCCCTGCCCGGGAAAAATGAGGGCAAGGGGTTGAGACATGTCGTTCACCTTTGCTCTTGTAGGCATTTGCTCATATGAGCGATAGGCGAGATTATTGGCACATCCTGATGCCACCTATAAACCCGCAAAAAAAGTAAATATTTATTAGCTGATCATGGCTAGCCTGCGCCATCGCCTGCACTCGACAGTGCTTGGGATGACGCCTGCCAGCGACCTGCGATCCGCGCAGGCAAATTATGCTCTACTTCCTTCAGGGCGCGCCGGATAGCGTAGTAGAAACCATCGGCATGAGCACTGCCGTGACTTTTCACCACGATACCACGCAACCCTAGCAAACTGGCCCCGTTGTAACGTACGGGGTCAAGCTCTTGCTTCAAGCGCTTTAACACAGGTTTGGCCAGTAGGCTTGCTAAACGCCCACTAAGACGCGACTCAAAAGCCATCTGCACGCGCTCAACCAGCATACTCGTCAAACCTTCGCTGGCCTTCAGGACAGCATTGCCCACAAAGCCATCACACACCACCACATCAAGCTGACCTTTAAACAGATCGCCACCTTCAGCATAGCCCCGATAGTCGAAAGCACTACCATTGGCATACTCGCGCAGCAGGCGGTCAGCTTCACGCACGCTAACACTCCCCTTGGTGGCTTCTGCGCCAACATTAAGTAGTGCCACACGCGGCACCGCCGTGCCATCGACACACTGCGCCATCGCTGCCCCCATCTGCGCAAAATCGACCAACCGGTGGGCAGGCGAATCCACATTGGCGCCTAAATCCAATAGATAACAGCGGCGCCCTTGCCGCGCGGGGATTGCGGTGCTGATCGCCGGGCGAGAGATCCCCTCGACCATACCCAGCTCGCGCCTGGCCAAAGCCACAAGCGCCGCCGTATTGCCCGCGCTTACACCAGCCACTGCTTCGCCCTGGGCGACACAACGCAGCATGCGCGCCATACTGGTCGCCTGGCCTCTACGCAACGCCCAGGCAGCCGTTGCCCCTGGCAACACACTATCGGGGGAATCACGCGCCACCAAACGTGACGCTGCCGCAGCCAGAGGCTGCGGCAAGCGCGAAAGCTCAGCAGTAATCTGCTGACGCGGGCCAAACAGAATCAGTTCAAGGCTGGGGTGTTCTACCACTGCCCTAGCAGAGCCTGCGATAATCGCATGAGGGCCTTGGTCACCCCCCATCACATCAATCGCTAAGCGCATACCACACTGAGCCCGTTTAGCCGCTTAATAATGCAATTGAGGCTTATACCTCAACCACTTTACGGCCACGGTAAAAACCGTCTGGTGAAACGTGGTGACGCAGGTGAGTGGTACCTGTTTCTTTGTCCTGAGACAGCGTCGGAGCGGTCAGCGCATCGTGGCTACGACGCATGCCGCGCTTGGAACGGGTTTTACGGTTCTGTTGAACTGCCATGGGTGTTTACTCCAAGGTATTAAGGTAAAGGGTGCTTATTTTTTGCCTTTCAAGACATTTAGCACCGCGAAAGGGTTCGTCGCTGGCGCTGTTTCTGACGCCGCGCCTTCTGTTTTGCTGACCAGCTGCTCCGCCGAGACATGACATTCGGCTTCATCGTGATAGACCACCTGGGGCAGACTGAGAATCAACTCATCCTCAATCACCGTCAGCAGATCCAGCTGTTCCTTTTCCACCAGCACCGGTTCATGACTAGCAGGCAACTCGGCCGCTAAGGCTTCGTCAGTGACCATTCCAAGCAGAAAGTCACTGCTCACCTCTTGAGGCAGCGGCACCAGGCAGCGTCGACAGGCAAGCGCCAACGTCGCTTGCAAGTGGCCACGAATTTCACGACGACCTTGAGCATCGACGCCAAACTCGAGCACGACATGACAGTCGCCGGTTTGGACACCCGCTTCTTCGGCAAGGCGCGGCAGCTTATCAAGCGCTACCAAGCCTTCGATTCGTTCGTGGCGGGCTGCGAGCTTATAAGGCTCCACCCGACTGGGGAGTTGTGAGGTCAACATAGGCGCGCAATGATAGGCACTCCCCCTGCCGGTGTCAAAGCTGTCAGTATATTTTTCATAGCTTCCTCAACAAATAACCAACATAGATCTCAATAAACAGCCAACATAGGCACGTTTAGCCGCTTTCGCTACACTCCTTTATTGCTTTCAATGTCTACTGCTTGCAGTGCAATGTTTTTGAAGTTGCACTAGCGCAACCACATAGCCAGGAGCCAAACCTTGCCCCCATCTTCCATGACCGAGCCTTCAACCCAATCATCAACGACGAGACTGGTACTAGCCTCAAGCTCACGCTGGCGGCGTGAGCTCCTGAATCGCCTGCAACTCCCCTACTTGTGCCACTCACCCGACATTGATGAAACACCTCACCCCGGTGAAACACCTCAAGCTCTGGTGCATCGCCTGGCGCTCAGCAAAGCCAACGCCGTGGCAGCCCACTTCCCCCACCACTACGTTATAGGCTCTGATCAGGTGGCGGTATTTGAAGGCGACATTCTTGGCAAACCGCACACAGCGGAGAAAGCTTGCGCCAACCTTGCTCTCTTCTCTGGTCAGCGCGTCACCTTTTTAACCGGTTTAGCGCTACTGGATACTCGCCACCAGCGCCATCAGGTTCATATTGAGCCTTTCGAGGTGGTGTTTCGCACTCTTAGCACCCAAGAGATCAAAAACTATGTCGCCAAAGAGCAGCCACTGGATAGCGCAGGCAGTTTTCGCATGGAAGGCCTCGGCATTGCCCTGTTTGAAAAACTCGAAGGCCGTGACCCCAATGCGCTGATTGGACTACCGCTGATCGCGCTCTGCGACATGCTGCGCCAAGCGGGCCTGGATCCGCTTGGCGAGCCCTATTCAGTAGAGCGCTAATCAACAGCCCTCACGACGAGGATTGGCGCTTAGAAACGCAGCGGGGTGTTAGGCGCTTTAATGCCTAGCGCCTCAGCAGCAACCTGGGTAAAACGCCGCGTAAAGCGCTCGAAGGGATCGAGGCTCGGTGTGTAGTCCACCCAGTCGGTGTTACCCACCCGCTCGCGCGACAGCTGCTCGAGGTTACCCAACTGATCGACCAGCCCAAGCTCGATGCTCTGCTCACCGCCCCAGATCAAGCCGGAAAAAATGTCCGAGCTATCGCTGAGTCTTTCACCGCGGCCCGCGCGGACATCATCGATAAACTGGCGATGGGTTTGGCTCAGCACCCCCTGCCAAAACGCTTCTGCATCATCATCCAGGGGCTGGAAGGGGTCTAAAAAGGCTTTATTCTCCCCTGCAGTGAGCACTCGGCGCTCAACACCAATACGCTCTATCGCCTCTTCAAAGCCAAAGCCTGCATAGATCACACCAATAGAACCCACCAGGCTCACCGGCGACGCAACAATCTCATCTGCCGCGGCGGCAATGTAATAAGCCCCACTGGCACCGATATCCTCAATCACCGCGATAATCGGTTTGTCACCCTCCTCGCGCAGGCGCATGATTTCCGCATAGATACGCTGAGACTGCACAGGGCTCCCGCCGGGGCTATTAATGTGCAGCACCACCACAGCAGCGCTTTCCGCCTCCCAGGCGCGATTTAACCCTTGGATGATGCGCTCTGCATTGGCGGGCGAATCACTAGCAATCACCCCATTAACCTCAACAATGCCCAAGTGGCGTTGCGTGGGCGCGGTGACGCTAGGCGAATCCCAGTAAAAGCTATAAACGGCGGCAGACAGTGCAGCCAATACCACAGCGAGAAACATCAGACGGAAAAACAGTTTCCAGCGACGGGTACGCCGCTGCTCGGCTAAAACACCGCCTATCCAGTGATCCATCATTTCCAACTGTGCGAGTCGCTGACGTTCGCGTAGGGTTTCAGCATCGTCGCCTGGTGCCCCAGATGCTTGCTTCGCCCCTTTACCAGGCGGAACCTCTGGCCCGCCAGTCCATGGATCCTCTTTTAACTCGTTGGACGGGCCACTATTAACAGAGCCGGTGCGGCGGGAGCCATTGGCCGGGTTGTCGTGTCCGTCGTCTATACCGTCGTCGCGGGTCGGGTCGTCACTCATAAAATATCCTTATAACAGATCAAAAAGCTCGTCGATGCTGTGGGCAATCCACTTGGGGCGGCTCAATGCCAACCGTTCCGGCGCGTGAACCCCGTAACTGACTCCCACACGATCCATACCGATTGCACGGGCCATTTCAAGGTCGTACTCGGTATCGCCGACCATCACCGCCCGCTCTACTGGCACTTCAAGCTCTGTTAACAGTTCAGAAAGCATCTGCGGGTGCGGCTTTGAGCGGGTTTCATCCGCAGTACGGCTGGCATGAAACCAGGCGCCACTGCCAGTCTCTGCAAAAATACGATCCAAACCACGGCGGCTTTTGCCTGTCGCCACCGCTAAACGCTGCCGCTCACGCCCGCGCAAACGCGCAATTTGCGCTTCTACGCCGCCAAAAAAAGCCATCGGTGTGGCGTCAGCCTGCACAAAGTGGTGCGCGTAACGCTCACGAAGCCGCTCAGCCTGGGCAGGCAGGATCCCCGGGCAGAGTTTGGCAATTGCCTCGGGTAGTCCCAAGCCAATGATATCTTCAACTTCTGCCGCTGAAAGCGAGCCCCACTCGGCCTCAAGAGCGGCCGCCTGCATGCAGGAGACGATGCGCGGCACCGAGTCCATCAAGGTGCCATCCCAATCAAATATAATTAACTCGTACTGCATGACAGCTCCTTGGCAAAAGGCAAATTAGTGCAAGGCAGGTTATTGGCGGGCCCGTTTCAGCGCTTCTTCCAAGGCTTCTGGCAACGGCGCTTTAACGGTTACCGGGCGGCCATTGGTGGGCTCAGGAAAGGTCAACGCCCGCGCATGCAGAAACAGACGCCCCAGCCCCAACTGCTTGGTGAGCAGACCGCTTTCCCGGGTAGCATATTTGTCGTCGCCTAGCAGCGCGTGACCCGCATGGGCAGCATGAACGCGAATTTGATGAGTTCGCCCGGTGACCGGCTCAGCCTCTATCAGGGTTACTTTTTCGAAGGTTTCGACCACCGAAAAATGGGTACGCGACACTTTACCATTAGGATCTACCCTTACCCGACGTTCACCATTGCCCGCATCAAAGCGATCCAAACGCGCACTTTCATAGGTTTTACGCGCCGGCCAACGCCCGCTAACCAGCGCCAGATAGCGCTTATCCATGCCGTGTTTTTTCAGCGACTCATTAAGGGTCACCAATGCATCGCGAGATTTGGCCAGCAGTAAACAGCCTGACGTATCCCGATCCAAGCGGTGAACCAGTTCCAGAAAGCTCAGATCATCGCGCACTTGACGCAGCGCTTCTATAAGCCCAATTTTAACCCCGCTGCCGCCATGCACAGCCAAACCAGAGGGCTTGTTAAGCACCATCCAGTCTGGGCCCTCCATAATGACACTACCGACCAACAGGTCGCGCAAATTATCGCTGACTTCCTTAACGGCTTCGCGAGGTGCCAAGCGTAGCGGCGGAACGCGGACTAAATCGCCCGCCTGCAAGCGGTAATCGACCTTTACGCGCTTTTTGTTAACGCGCACTTCCCCTTTACGCACGATGCGATAGATAAGCGCGCGTGGCGCACCCTTAAGACGCGTCATGAGAAAATTATCAATTCGCTGCCCTGCTTGCTCCGGGGCGATATCCACCCACTGCACTTCACGCCCTTCGGACATTACCGCTTACTCCTGCTCTGCTATGACGCTAAAAACGGCATTCTAACGTAGACCAAAGGGCATTGCGTCAATTGCTGGTCGTTGTCTTTACTGTTATATTCCAAGTTGTTCACCAGCTAAGCGCAAAAAGCTTCCTTGTCTAGCGCTAGTGACTAGCTGAATGATAGCTAATTGATTAAATTTGTTAGCAAAGAGCATCACCGCTGAGCTTGGTTAATGCGCCTGCCCGACTAACACGCAGGCCTGAACACAAAACGGCACCAGTGTACGCATTGGCCGTTTTCCAGTATTAAAAATTGATCTTAAAAATGCAGTAACGCTGCCGCCCGTTTTATGCCGGCAGATGAAAGTAAGCCTAGCCCTCAACGGCAGGCAGTAACTAAACAACGCCACGCCCTGAGCAGCCCCTCCTTACTCGTCACAAGGCGCTGGCTGACTCCGGGTGAAAAGTTCAACGCTGTGCCGGTGGCCGGCGTTGGTGAATCGATGAATGCCAGGTGTTGGCGGTGTCAGCAGGGCCGGATGGACGTGACAGAGCCACCGGAACACGTCCTGCCTCCGCCACGTACTCAACGCCCTATTGGCCGGGTCGGCGATGACGCCCTCCCGGCTTGACGCGTCAGCATAGCAATGCGCCGAGCACAAGCACGCAGCACCCAGCGGTTCGCCTACGTCACACCATAGGCCGTTCGCCGGTACGCAACGCTATGCGAGACACTATGAAACGGATGCTTATTAATGCGACCCAGCCCGAAGAGCTGCGTGTCGCTTTAGTTGATGGACAGCGCCTTTACGATTTAGATATCGAATCCGGCGCAAGAGAACAGAAAAAAGCCAACATCTACCGCGGTAAAATCACCCGTGTAGAGCCCTCCCTGGAAGCCGCCTTTGTCGACTACGGCGCCGATCGTCACGGTTTTCTGCCACTCAAAGAGATCTCTCGCGAGTACTTCGTCAAAGACGTTTCCGGACGTCCGAGCATTAAAGAGGTACTTAAAGAGGGCCAAGAGGTCATCGTCCAGGTCGACAAAGAGGAGCGTGGCAATAAGGGCGCCGCGCTAACCACCTTTGTTAGCCTCGCGGGGCGCTTCTTGGTGCTGATGCCCAATAACCCCCGTGCGGGTGGCATTTCACGGCGTATTGAAGGCGACGAGCGCAGCCAGCTCAAAGATGCCATGGGCCAGCTCACCGTGCCGGATAAAATGGGTCTGATCGTGCGCACCGCGGGCATCGGTCGTAACCCGGAAGAGCTGCAGTGGGATCTGGATTACCTGGTTCAGGTGTGGGAATCGATTACCACCGAGGCCGCCAAGCGCCCTGCCCCGTTTTTGATCTACCGTGAATCCAACGTCATTATTCGTGCCATGCGCGACTATTTGCGCCAGGACATCGGCGAGGTGCTGATCGACAGCCCCGAGATTCACGCCGAGGCACTGGGCTTTATTCGCCAGGTGATGCCCTCGTACCAGCAGAAGATCAAACTCTACGCGGACGAAGTGCCGCTGTTCTCGCGCTTCCAGATTGAATCGCAAATCGAAACCGCCTATCAGCGCGAAGTGAAGCTGCCTTCTGGCGGCTCGATTGTGATCGATCACACCGAGGCACTGGTCTCCATCGATATCAACTCCGCCCGCGCCACCCGCGGCAGTGATATCGAAGAGACCGCCCTGCAGACCAACTCTGAAGCTGCCGATGAGATTGCCCGTCAGCTGCGCCTGCGTGATATCGGCGGCCTAGTGGTCATCGACTTTATCGACATGGGGCCAGCGCGCAACCAGCGTGAAGTTGAAAACCGCATGCGCGACGCTCTCAAATTAGACCGCGCACGGGTACAGATTGGCCGTATTTCCCGCTTCGGTCTGATGGAGATGTCCCGTCAGCGTCTACGTCCCTCCCTGGGTGAAACCAGTGGCGTAGTCTGCCCACGCTGTAATGGTCAGGGCACCATTCGCGATGTGCGTTCG
Organism: Halomonas sp. SpR1; assembly: GCF_031010175.1. GTDB lineage: Bacteria > Pseudomonadota > Gammaproteobacteria > Pseudomonadales > Halomonadaceae > Vreelandella. The sequence goes on along the minus strand of NZ_JAUAMB010000002.1, from coordinate 137,799 downwards.
CTGTCGCTCTCTATCATGCGCCTGATTGAAGAAGAGGCCATGAAAGAGAATAGCGCCCAGATTCGCGCCATTCTGCCGGTACCGGTGGCCACTTACCTGCTAAACGAAAAACGCAGCGTGCTGGCTGATCTTGAGTCTCGTCAGAATGTACGCGTCGTGCTGCTACCCAATCCTGACATGGATACGCCCCACTACGACGTACAACGCCTGCGCGACGATCATCTGGACGAGGACGACACCCAAAGCCTATCGAGCTTTGAGCTCTCCACTGATACCGAAGTAGGCAAAGAACCGGCACATAGCTTTGTGCCGCCCGCACTTCGCGCCGAAGCCGCCGTTAAGAGTGTCACGCATAATGCTCCCGCACCGGCATCGCTGCAGACTGAAGAGAAGGAGCCTGCTGCTGTCCAACCCCCTGCAGCAAAAGTAGCCCCTGCGTCCAGCGAGCAACCTAGTGTTATCGGCCGTTTTATCCGTGGTTTTGCCAAATTGCTAGGCAACGACGAAAGCAGTGCTGAAGCCACGCCAGAACCCAAGGCTGAAACCCCAGCACCACGCAAGCCGAGTGAGCGTAGAACCAATCAGCGCAGCAGTGAAACGCGGCAGAAGTCATCGCGGGGTGAACGCGGCGACAACACTAATCGTAGCGAGTCGCGCAGCGATAGCAGTTCCCGCCCTGAGCCAAAGGCTGAACAAAAAGCTGAGCAAAAAACCGAGCAGCGCAGCAGCACGCCGCGCCCTGTCAGTGACGATAATAGCGATAAGCGCAGCGGCCCTAGCCGCACCCGCAATCGCCGTCGCCACCCCCAGCAGGAGGATGCGAACGGTCAAGAAGCAGCTAACAAGGCACCTCGCAAAGAGGCCAAGGCTGGCGGCTCTTCCAAAGACAGCTCTAAAGAGAGCAACAGTGGCAAAAGTGCAGCCCAGGAAGAGTCTCGTCACGATAACAGTGGGGACAAAAACCGCGACCCTCAGCGCGAAGAAGCGGCCAAGAGCTCAGAGGCTAAAAACCCGGAAGCGAAGCAGGACGACGGCAAGCCAAAGCGTACCCGCAACAATCCGCGTAACCGCACGCGCACCAAGGCGATCAACCCCCAGGCTGAAGCTGAGCAGCTAAAACTGCAGGCCGAGGCACAGCTTGAAGCGCCAGCAGCAACGCCAGAGCCGGAAGGCGCCTCTGCTACAGAAGAGACTAACGCAGCTGCTACGGGGGCAGCGACTGGCCCGGAATCGGAGAAATCGGCTACCCACACCGCTCAGCCAGAAGTGACGGCAGCCGATGCACCTGAGTCAAGCGCCAAGGGTGAGTCCGAGGCTAGGCTAGAACCTGAGACTAAGTTAGAACCTGAGGCTAAGCCAACGTCTGAGACGGGATCCGAACCTGAGGCTACGACAGAGACTAAGCCCGAGCCTGAGCAAGCGGACGACGCAACGACCGCCGACCAGCCCGCGGCAGAGAACGCCAAAGCGCGTAAATCGACGCACCAGCGCCGTCAGCCGAAAGCGGCTTCCCAAGCAGAGCAGAACGAGGCCGTTGCCAAGCCAAGCGAGCCGGAGGCTACAGCGACCAATGCGCAGGCAGCACCATCGCAGGCAACCTCAGAAGCAGCCGAGTCTAATGCAGAGTCGACTGAAAGTGAGAAAACCAACGATGGCCAGCCTATTGCTAGCGAAACAGCAGCGCCTGAAGCCATCGAGCCGCCTGCGGATAACGCTGTAGATCAAGCGGCAACCATTGAAAGTGCCGCCTCACCAGCGCCTTTCGGCAATGCCGCCACAGAGCAAAGCAGCGATGAGCATCAGCCCGAAGCATCTACCAATGCCCAGGAGCCGCGTCAAGAAGCAGCAACGCCAAGCATTGCTGAGTCTGCCGCCCCGGCCCCTGCAGCTGAAGCGTCCTCTAGCAGCGAACCGAAGCAAGACGCAGCAGAAAAAGCGGATGAGCCGAAGAACCTGGAAGACAGTAGTGTTAAAGAAGATAGCGCTGAACTGAATAGCGCGGACAAAAGCAGCGACGTACGAGCAGCGGAAGCGGCTGAAGCAGACGCTCAGCCAGTCGCCAGCGAAGCACCAAGTGAAGCTGCTGCAACTGAAGAAGCACCCAAACCGCGTCGTCGTCGCACCCGGGCCCACAACGACCCGCGCGAGAAACGCAAACAGGCGCAGCAAGACACCCGATCTGAATAGGATCGGCCACGTGTTGCAGTAACCAAAATCCCCGCTTCGGCGGGGATTTTTACGTTAGAGCCAGGACCAGATGGTTAATTAATTGGGGTTAATTAGCCGCGGTTCGGGCTCTAACCGTACTCCGAAACGTGTTTCAACCTGATCCGCGATATAGTCGGCTGTTTTCATTAGCCCCTGACGGTCGCCACCGCCAAAATGCACCAAAACCAGCGCTTGTTGCTGGTGCACCCCAAAGGCGCCATCGCGCATCCCTTTCAAGCCGCACTGGTCGATTAACCAGCCCGCCGCCAGCTTAGTTTGCCCGCCCTCCTGGGGGAAATGGGGCATAGCAGGGTACGGCTGCAACAACTGCGCTGCCTGCGCATCAGGCACCAAGGGGTTTTTGAAGAAACTACCCGCATTGGCAAGCTCATGGGGGTCAGGCAACTTCTCGCGCCTAATGGCACATACCGCTTCGGCAACCGCGAGCGGCGTGGGCGAAAGTGTGGGGGTGGAAGAACCGGCTAAGCGTATGGCAAGGTCGCCATAGCCCAGCCGGGGTGTTGGCGTGCGTGACAAGCGCAACACCACCTGGGTGATAACAACGCGATCTGCCAATGCCCCTTTAAAAATACTCTCACGGTAACCAAAAGCGCACTGCTGGGCGTCTAACCACTCAATCCGCCCTGTGGCAAGCTCCATGACCTGCACCGCCTGCAGCGTATCGGCCAGCTCAACGCCGTAGGCACCAATATTCTGCACCGGTGCAGCGCCACAACTGCCAGGGATCAGCGCCAAATTTTCAATCCCCCACAGGCCGCGTGCAGCAGTCGCCATTACCAACCTATGCCAGTTTACTCCCGCCCCCACGTGGGCAAGCACATGCCCTTGATGCTGACTCAGCCACCACTGGTTCAAGGCAGGGCACACGACCAAACCGGACAGCGTTTTGGGCAGTAAAACATTGCTGCCACCGCCCAGCAGCGTGACCGGCCAGCCCTGACGACGCGCCGTGGCTAATGTTTCGCGCAGTGTTGATAACGTAGCGGGCGCCGCGAAGCGCTCTGCCTGACAGGGGAGCCTAAGCGTATTTGCGGTGGATAGGTCGACATTGCTGAGCATATTCATTTGTGCAGCCACACCCTGAGCCACACTACAGCGCTCGCTTGAGGTGTCGAATCAGCCCTTCTGAGGCAGCCTCAATCATATTCAGCACGTTCTCGAACCCCTCATCACCGCCATAGTAAGGATCTGGGACTTCGCCGCCGGGAGTACCAGCAAAATCCAGAAATAGCCCCACATGCGCTTTACTATTGGTAGGCTTCAGGTCGCGCATGGCGCGTAAATTGTCCTGATCCATGCCCAGCACGTAGTCGAATTCAGTAAAATCGCGCGCGCTAAGCTGGCGGGCACGCAGTCCGCTTAAATCGATACCGCGCTGCAGCGCTGCCTGCTGGGCGCGGGCGTCCGGCGCTTTGCCCAAATGCCAACTGCCAACGCCGCAGGAGTCTACTTCCACCTGATTGGCCATCCCCGCTTGCTCAAGAGCACGACGAAAGACACCCTCCGCGGTGGGTGAGCGGCAAATATTGCCTAAACATACAAATAACACTTTCACAGTAGCGCTCCTTTACAGCTCTTTAGCGTCACTCGTCATTAATAACTGGCTATGCTCGCAGCGTCCGAACCTGCGCTATACCAGCAGCGCCCGAACCCGCGCTATGCCAGCAGCGCCCGAACCCGCGCTAGATCCTCAGCGGTATCCACACCGGCGGGGTTAACTTCGCAGGCCAGTGCCACCTGAATCACGTGGCCGTTCTGCAGCGCACGAAGCTGCTCAAGCTGTTCGAGCAGTTCAAGGCTTGACGCGGGCCAATCGCGGTAGGCGGCTAGAAAACCGGCGCGGTAGGCATACAGACCGATATGACGTAGCCAGGCATCGGTGGCCAGCATAGTCGGCGGTGTTTTGAATTGCTCACGATCCCAGGGGATGGGTGCTCGTGAGAAATACAGCGCGCGGCCTTGCAGTGTGCGCACGACTTTGACCACGTTGGGATTAAACAGCGTGTCCACGTCGTTGATAGGCTCTGCGAGCGTGGCTATCGACGCTTCAGGGTCGTCGGCTAAGCGCAGCGCCACCTGGTCGATCAGCGCGGGGGGAATCAGCGGTTCGTCACCCTGCACATTCACCAGCAGCGCATCATCCGCCAACGCCAATCTATCAGCCACCTCGGCTAAACGATCGGTGCCCGACGGATGATCGTCGCGGGTCATAATCACCTCGGCGCCGTAAGGCAGCATTGCATCACGAATGCGGCTATCGTCCGTCGCCACGACGACTCGGCTGGCGTGGCTCTGGCAGGCGCGACGCCATACGTGGGCAACCATCGGCTCCCCGGCAATCTCAAGCAGTGGCTTGCCGGGTAACCGGGTCGAGCCATAGCGTGCGGGCACAACGACCGTAAAGTCAGGCACCTTGAAATCAGCCATGTCATCAGCAACAGTCATTAAGCGTCTCCTGAACGCTCTTGAGAACGTCCTGGAGAACGCCCTGGTGAAGTGTGCAGCTTTTCATCAGCATCCATGGTACGAGCCTCTTCAGGCAGCATTACCGGAATACCTTCCTGGATCGGATAGGCCAAGCCATCGTAGTGGCAGCGCAGCTCTTGGGCTTCGCGATCATACTTCAGCTTACCGTTACATAGCGGGCAGACCAGCATCGCCAACAGTTCCTTATCCATGCGCGTATCTCCTTTAGGAAAGTGCCGACAGCCGCGCTGCCAGCCAGTGCTCAAATTCGGGTGGAAGAGTGGCTTCCACGTCTAATACCCAGCTGTTCGGCGGCGCCAGGGTGCAACACTTAACGGCATCTTTGGCGGTCATAATCACTGGGCGGGTATCTGCAAAGCTTAGCGCGTCCGCACTAAACTGCTGGTGATCGGCTAACGGATGCCACTCACCCTCAACCCCCAAGTCGGAAAGTGTCCGAAAAAAGCGCTTGGGGTGCCCGATACCAGCCACTGCGTGCACCGGCAGCGTAAACGGCAGTGGTGAGAGAGGAAAGCGCTCACCATCTGCCAGGCGACGCCAACCCAATGGCGCTAACTGCATAGTGATAGCTGACGGCATAATCGTCGAGTCAACCGAAAACGGCGGCTGTAAGTCGCCGTTGACGATCACCGCATCAACCCGTTGTAATCGAGTGGGTGACTCACGCAGCGGGCCGGCGGGCAGGCAGCGCCCGTTACCTAACCCACGGGCACCGTCGACAACCACCAACTCAATATCCCGGGCCAGGGCCAGATGCTGCAAACCGTCGTCGCTGAGGATAATATCGCAGCCCTTCTCTACCAATGCCTGAGCCCCGCGCACGCGCTGGGGATCCGCTACCACTGGCAGCCCCGTCTGTTGTGCCAGCATCAGCGGCTCATCGCCGCTTTCAGCTACGTTAGTGGCGGCAGTGACCAGCAGCGGGTAACACGGCGCTTTTCCACCATAGCCGCGGCTTACGATGCCTGGCGACCAGCCTTGGGCCACCAGCCAACTAGCCAGCCACGCCACCAGCGGCGATTTGCCCGTTCCCCCTAAGGTGATATTGCCCACCACAATAACCGGCACCGGCGCCTTCCAGTTGGCTTTGCTGCCACGCCGGTAGGCTTGCTCTCGCCGCTCCATGGCCCGCTGATACAGCGCCCCTAACGGCTTCAGCGGCGCTAGCCAGCGACTGCCCTGGTATGCGCCTTGTAGCCAGCGCTCTGACAGCGTTCTCATGGCGCTTCTTGAAACTGCAACTGATGCAACGCCGCGTAGGCGCCGTCGGCCTCCAGCAGCGCCTGATGCGACCCCTCTTCGATAATGCGCCCCTGATCCATCACCACAATCCGGTCGGCCCGCTCAATGGTAGACAGGCGGTGAGCGATGACCAGAGTGGTACGCCCTTCACAGACCCGCTCCAGGGCTTTTTGAATATAGCGCTCAGACTCAGTATCCAACGCTGAAGTAGCCTCATCCAGCACCAGCAGCGGTGCATCCTTGAAGATCGCCCGGGCAATCGCCAGCCGCTGTCGCTGGCCCCCAGAGAGCATCACGCCATTTTCACCCACGGTGGTAGCGTAACCATTGGGAAGCTTATCGATAAACTCATGGGCATAGGCGGCCTCTGCCGCCGCTTGAATAGCCTGAGGATCAGGGTCGGCCACCCCGTAGGCAATATTATCGGCAATGGAAGCGTTAAATAGCGTCACCTGCTGGGATACCAGGGCAATCTGTTGGCGCAGCGGGCCTAGTGCATACTCATCAACATTAATACCATCAATACTAATACTGCCTTGGCTGGGCCGATAGAAACGCGGCAGCAGGCTAACCAGGGTTGACTTGCCACTTCCCGAACGCCCGACTATTGCCACCAGCTCGCCCGGTCCTAGGCGCAGATTAATATCGTGCAGGACTTCGGGCTGGTCATCCGCGTAACGGAAGCTGACATGATCGATCACGACATCGCCCCTTAAACGGCTGGCAATTTGCTTACCACTATCCTGTTCAGGTGTCATATCCAGCAACCCGAAAAGCTCTGACGCGGCCGCCAGGCCTTTCTGAATTTCACCGTTAATCTCGGTCAGTTGACGCACCGGTTTGATCATCAGGGCGGCGGCGGTAATAAAAGCCACAAACTCACCGGGCGTCATATTCGCCATCAGCGAGGGCGCCATGGCCAGCCACACCAGGATGGCCATGGAGATAGCCACCAGCATCAGAATGACCGGAGAACTGACCGCACGGGTCATCGCCTCTTTCATGCTTTGCCGGCGATTCTCTTCACTGACCCGTTCGAAGCGCTGCTTTTCATACTCTTCCGCGCCGTGGGTGCGAACCACCCGGTAGCCCGACAGCGCTTCCGAGGCAATATGAGTAACATCGCCCATGGAGTGCTGAATGCGCTTTGAGATGCGCCTAAAGCGCTTGCTGACGTAGCTAACCACCACGGCAATAATCGGCGTCACGCCCAAAAACAGCAGCGTTAGCATCCAGTTAGTCCAGAGCAGATAGAGCACCAGGCCGACCACGAACAGGCCTTCACGGAGAATAATCGTTACCGCCTTGGTGGCCGCCCCCGCGACTTGCTCAACGTGGTAGGTCACCCGCGACACCAGTTGTCCGCTGGAGTGGTGGTCAAAAAACCAGCCGGGCAGATGCAGCAGATGGGCAAAGACATCGCAGCGCAGTGTGTGAATCACATAGCGGCCGACATAGGCCATGAAGTAGGTACTTAAAAAAGTACCTACACCCCGGGCGGAAAACATGATAATCACAAACAGTGGTAGAAAGAGCCGAAAAGCGGCATCCGGGTTCTGGATGCCATCAATTAAACGCTTCATCATTTCTGCCAGCGCGGTACTCGATGCGGCGTAAACCACAAATCCCACCACTGCCAGCGCAAAAGCACGCCAATGCGGCTTTACATAGCCCAACAACCGTTTATAGATAACCCAACCTGAATCAGTCACACGCGCTCCTGGCCGAAGACCCAAGGGCCTATAGTATGCAATGCGGGGAATTCTACCTGATGGCGACGCGCTTCAACACTGGTTGCCTCGTCCTGGCACTGGTCGCATCGTTTCAATCTGAATAGGTTGGGCTGCGTTTAGCCGAAAACGCAGCGCTCCGTCATGGGCCGTGCTCCATAGACAGCTTCCCTGCTGGCGAAAGCGCCGCACCACCGAATCGACCGGATGATGAAAAGGGTTACCGCGTCCCGCACTGAACACCACATGCCCAGGTGCGGCATGACGCACAAACTGGACGCCCGAACTGGTGCCACTGCCATGGTGCCCTGCTACCAAGACACTAACGGGTAGGTCTACCTCGCGCAGAAAACGCCGCTCCACCTCGGTGCCCACATCCCCCGTAATCAGCAGTCGCTGCTCACCAACACTCACCTCAAGAACGCAGGAGCGATCGTTAGCAGAAAAGTCGTTATTCCCTGCGGGTGGCCAGAGAATACGGTAGTTGACTCCGTCTCGCTCCCAGCGTTGGCCATGTTGGCAGTCATTGCTTGGTACTGGCAGTGCCTCATCCGCAGGCGCCAGCCACTGCTTGACATGATGATCGGCTAGCAACGCGCCGATGCCGCCCGCGTGATCATTATCAGCGTGGCTAACAATAACTTGGTCAAACTGCTGCCCCGGCGACCAAAGCGACTCCAGTGGCATAAAGCCACTGCGAAAGCGCGGCCCGGTGTCATAAAGAAGGCGATAATGTTCGCTGCGCAGCTCAATCAATTGCCCCTGCCCCACGTCATGCACACTGACGCTGAGTGTATTTGGAGGTGTCGATGATGAAAGCGACCACCACGGTAACGTCAAGATCAGCGCAGTAGCAGCCAGCCGTAAACCAGGCAGCACGGCAGGTAGCCCCCAGCATAACGACAGCAGTAGCAGAGCAAAGGCGAGCGGATACGTTAATGACCGATCAGGTTCCCACAATGGCCAGTGCTGAACAGCTAGCGTCAGCAATAGGTGGAAAATGCCCAGCGCCTGCTCAAACAGCCACCACACCATATCTCCCACCAAGGGGATAGGTGACAGCAGCCATCCCAGCAGTGCCGTGGGTACCATCACCGAGCTCACCCAAGGCACGGCAATTAAATTGATCAACGGGGCGGCGGGCGCGACCCGGCCAAAGGCTACCAATACCGCAGCGGCCATTAACGGGGCTAACAGCAGTTGCGATCTCACCAGCGCCCAGCACCAGCCCTTTATACCTTGAGGCCGACGCCGCCCCTGCCAAATAATAATCAACCACGCTACGGCGATAAACGATAGCCACATTCCAGGGCGCCACAGCGCCAACGGATCGAATAGTAGCACCAGCGCAAGCGCGAGCCACCAGCCTTGCCAAGCCCCCGGCGAATGCCGTCCGCTGAGTACCCACAGTCCTACCAGTGTCATTACCATCGCCCGCATGGCGGGCGGCGCCATACCGGCAAGGGTGGCGTAACCCACACAGGCTAACGCTGCCAGCCACCACGGCCAGGTGCGCATTCGCCAGTGGGTGGGCGTGGTAAAACGTGCGCCTATTTTGGCCAGCAATAGCACAAATGACGCCACCAGCCCGACATGTAAGCCTGAAATCACTACCAAATGCGTGGTGCCGGTGGCATTCAGCAGTGACCAGTCGTCTTGGGTTAGCTGTTCACTATCGCCTAGCGTCAACGCTGCCAACCAGCGCTTGGTTCGCTCACCAAGGGGCTGACGGGCTAAAAAATCCAGCGCTAGTTGGCGCAGCGTGGGGTCTGCGGAAGAGAGCCTAACGGGCGCTGGCTCCTGGCGCAGGTAGCCGGTAGCATGAATCCCCTCGCGCCACAGCCACTGCTCATAATCGAAGGCATCAGGATTGGCAAAGCCGCTTGGGGGGCGCAGCCGAAGCGTCATTTGCCACTGTTCACCAGGCTCAAAAAGCGCATCGCTATAAGCGGTTATGCGCACCTTGGCGAGCGCCGAACAACTGGGCCGTTGTACCCCGGTAGTTAAAGCGCTTTGACATTTATCGACGCTTAACAACAGGCGCGTTGCACTGCCCAGCGGTTGGGCGGTCAACACGGTGGCCTCCACGGCAATATCCTCTCCGCTTAGCCCCGCAGGCAAACGACTCCCCCACTCTTTTTGTACTCCGATGAAGACCCAGGCGCCGATTAGCAGCCATATGCCTATGCGCGGGCGCCACCCCATGCCCAGCAAAGCAGCTACCAACACCCAGCCAAAGGCATAGGAAGTCACTCCTGCGGCGTGGCTGTACCAGGCAACAATGCCCCCGGCGAGTGCCGAAAGCGCCGCTGGCATAGCAACACCTAACCGCATAGAACACTCCCTGGCGACACTTCATTGATGGCCTAGCATAGCCGAAAGGCAGCTCGATATGGATAATGGGCCACATCGATAGGTAAGAGTATCCGTCATGCCGCGCAGGTTCCTGCAGCGCTACATGCCCAAACCCGACACCATCAGGAAGCAGCGCTCGCTTCGCTTTATGGCACCGCTGATTGCAGATCCAGGTTTGTGGCTTTTAACTCGCCGAAGCGTTGCCAATGCATTTAGCGTGGGCGTGTTTTGCGCGATGCTACCCATCCCTTTCCAGATGGTGGTCGCAGCCCTGGGCGCCCGTATTACACGTTGCAACTTAGCCCTCTCAGTAGGCCTGGTATGGATAACCAATCCATTAACGATGCCGCTATTTTTTTACGGCAACTACCGAATAGGTACTTTTATACTCGGCGCGCCCGTGCGGGAAGCTCCGTCACGTATTTCGACGCGCTGGATAGCAGAACAGATGCACGACATTATGCCGCCACTTGTCGTCGGCTCGTTGGTAACCGCGGTAGTTTTAGCCATCGTCGTCAATATCGGCATTCGCTTAATCTGGCGCTGGCACGTCTCCCATAACTGGAAACGCCGCCGCCATAAACGTCGGCAGCGGCGCGCACAGATTGAAGCAGAACTTGATGATTGAGTTTGAGGATTGAACTCGATGATTAGAGCGCCGGTACCTGCTCTACCAATCTGCCTGCATCCAGCTTAAGCACCCGATCTTGATGGGCCGCCAGACTAACGTCATGGGTCACAATGACAAAGGCACAGGCGCTCTCTTTGGCCAGTTCGTCCATGAGCGCCAAAATGGTCGCTGCGGTGGTTTGATCCAGGTTGCCCGTGGGCTCATCCATTAGCACCAGGCTAGGATCGGTAACCAGCGCCCGGGCAATCGCCACCCGCTGGCGCTCCCCGCCGGAAAGTTCACCGGGCTTATGATCCGCCCGTGGCTGCATACCTACCCGCTCGAGTATCTGCATGGCCCGCTTCTCAGCCGCCTTTTTTGACTGACCGCGAATTATCAGCGGTAGCGCAGCGTTCTCAAGCGCAGTGAATTCCGCCAACAAGTGGTGGAACTGATACACAAACCCGATATAGCGGTTACGGAAGCTGCCCAGTGCCGCCTCATTCAATCCTGATAGCGGCTCACCAGCGATAATGACACTGCCTTCACTGGGGCGATCAAGCCCCCCCAGCAAATTGAGCAGCGTGGTTTTACCCGAGCCCGAGCTACCCACGATGGCCACCCGTTCCCCGGCGCGCACCTGCAAATTGAGCTTATCCAGCACCGTCAGATCCTGGGGCCCCTCGCTATAGGTGCGTGTCAGCGCCTGGCAATCGAGCATGACCGCAGCGTCTTGCCCTGTATTCATCGACATCGTGTCATCCTTATTCCTGAAGCCGTTATTCATAGCGCAACACATCCGCTGGCTGAACTTTTGCCGCCCGCCAAGCGGGATAGAGTGTCGACAGGAACGTCAGACCAAAGGCTGCCAGAACAATACGGCTGACATCATTCCACTGCAGGCGAGAAGGCAGATCGCTAATAAAGTAGACACCCGCATCCAAGAACTGGATACCCAGCGTTCCTTCCACCCAGCCAATCAGATCAGCAATGGTCAGCGCCAGCAGTACACCCACGGCCACCCCGATGGCGATTCCGATCAGCCCGATCGCCATGCCTTGCACAATAAAGATGCCCATAATCGAGCTTGGCTTGGCGCCAATAGTCCGCAGAATAGCGATGTCGGCACGCTTGTCGGTAACCACCATGACCAGCGTTGAGACAATGTTAAACGCCGCTACGGCTATGATTACGGTTAACAGTAGCGCGATCATGCGCTTTTCCATCTGAATCGCCTGGAAAAGATTGCCTTGAGAGAACGTCCAGTCACTGCCCCGATACTCAGGGCCAAGCTCGTTGAGAATTGCCTGGGTTTCGCTGCTGGCAGCAAAAAGATCATCCAGCTCCAGGCGCAGCCCGCCGACCGCATCGCCAAGACGGGCAAGCGTTTGCATATCTTCGATGTTGGCGTAGGCCAAATTAGCGTCCAGTTCAGCCCCGACGCTAAAAATACCGCTAACGGTAAAGCGCTTTAAGCGCGGAAAGACCCCCGCGGGGGTAATCGATGCTTCAGGCACCAACAGCGTCACTCGATCTCCCACCCCGACGCCCAAGTTACGCGCCAGCATGGAGCCCAGCACCACATGCCACTCACCGGGAACCAGATCACTTAGTTCGCCTTGGCGCATATGGTCGCCAATAATCGACACCCGGTCTTCCCAATCAGGGTTAATGCCATTAACCATGGCACCCTGATTACGTCCACCCACAGAGAACATGCCCTGCTGTTCGACGTAAGGCGCCGCGCCGATGACACGCTCCCGCTGCATCAGCTCTTCGGCTAACGTTTCCCACTCGACCATGCCCACCCGGGACTCAATTTTAGCGTGGGGCACCATACCTAAAATTCGTGTACGCAGCTCATGGTCGAAGCCGTTCATCACCGACAACACCAAAATAAGTACCGCGACCCCCAGCATTAACCCCAACATCGAGGTAAGTGAAATAAACGAAATAAAGTGGTTCCGGCGTTTAGCGCGCACGTAGCGCAGCCCCACCAGGAAAGGCAAACGATCAAGCATGGCGTCATTCCTTATCAATAAGCGCTCATGGTACGGTTTTTTTAGTCTCTCTGCATGTTCAAACGGCCATTAGAGCGGTCTGCGCCATTAGCGTTCAGATTAAAACGTGACGCTTGCAACTTGCCCCGCCACGCCCTACATTGCGCCGATTTACTGCTGACCTTGGGGCTGCACTTTTATGACGTATCGCTTGCTACCCGAATGGTATCCCCAAGATGGGATACAACTGACCTGGCCTCGCCCAGATGGCGATTGGGCGCCTCTGCTTGCGCGCATCGAAGCCACCCTCGAGCGTATTGTGATTGCCACGGCGCGCTATCAGCGGGTGCTTATTTGCGTGCCCGACGAGCTCACTAAACAGCGCTTGGCCAACGTTTTTGGTGCCTGCGGTGTGCCCGCTGAACGCCTGCTGCTTATTGTCGCACCCAGCGACGATACCTGGGCACGGGATCACGGGCCGGTCAGTGTGGTCGACGAAGATGGCCAATTAGTCATGCTCGATTACACTTTTACCGGCTGGGGCGGTAAATTTCCCGCCGAGCACGATAACCGTCTCACCCAGCGGCTTGCCGATGCGGGCGCCTGGATCTGCCCGGTGGCCTCGCGAGATCTAGTGCTGGAAGGCGGCGGTATAGAAACCGACGGCGAAGGCACCCTGCTGACCACCGAAGCATGCCTGCTGAACCCCAACCGTAACCCGACTCTTTCCCGCTCAGAGGTGGAGGCACAGCTGCGTGAAGACTTCGGGGTTGACCGGGTACTATGGCTGGCCAACGGCCATTTAGAGGGCGACGATACCGACAGCCATATTGATACCCTGGCCCGCTTCTGCAACCCAACCACCATCGCCTATGTGCGTTGTGATGACCCCAACGACCCGCACTACACTGCCTTAGCAGCAATGGAACGGGAGCTGCAAGCTTTCCGTCAGCGCAATGGTGAACCCTACCGGCTTATCGCCCTGCCCTGGCCCCAGGCTTGCTTTGACCCGGAAGATGGCCATCGCCTGCCCGCTACCTACGCCAATTTTCTGATCATTAATCAGGCCGTGCTGGTGCCCACTTACGGCGACCCGGCGGATGTCACCGCGCTAAACGCGTTAGCGGTTGCGTTTCCCGAGCACACGCTTATTCCTATTGAGTGCGTTAGCGTTATTCGCCAACACGGCAGCCTGCACTGTTTAACCATGCAGCTTCCACAAGGCACACTTATTCGCGACACGCCTGTCCTGGGATAGTCTATCCACAGAACGCTTGCCCAGCACTCGGCTGGTACTGATTAAATAGTACTGACTGAATAGTACTGAATGAATAGTACTGAATGAATAAAGGAACCATTATGTCGATAACATCAAATTCGACGCTAACTGTCGGTGTCGTGCAGCAACCCGCCTGGCCGGACAAAGCCAAAAGCCTGTCAGCTAGCGAAGAAGGTATCCGCAGTGCCGTTAAAAAAGGTGCGCAGCTGGTACTGCTTCAAGAACTGCACGCTACCCACTACTTTTGCCAATTTGAAGATCCCGCGCTGTTTGATCTAGCGGAACCCCTCGATGGCCCTACCGGCCAGCGCTTGGCGGCGCTCGCCAAAGAGCTGGATATTGTGCTGGTCGGTTCGCTATTTGAGCGTCGCGCACCGGGACTCTACCACAATACCGCCGTGGTCTATGACCGCGACAAAGGCCGCGTTGGGCAGTATCGCAAGATGCACATTCCCGATGACCCTGGGTTTTATGAGAAGTTTTACTTCACACCGGGTGATCACGACAGCGCCCGTGGAGAAGGCTTTACCCCGATCGAAACCTCGCTGGGCCGTCTCGGCGTGTTGGTTTGCTGGGATCAATGGTATCCCGAAGCTGCACGCCTAATGGCACTAGCCGGAGCCGATTTACTGCTTTACCCGACGGCAATCGGCTGGGAACCCAATGACGATAACGAAGAAAAGAACCGCCAGAAAGATGCCTGGACGGTCATTCAGCGCGCCCATGGCGTCGCCAACGGCTTGCCAGTACTGGTGGCCAACCGGGTGGGCTTTGAAGCAGATCACTCCGGGGTCGGCGACGGCATTCAGTTCTGGGGCGGTAGTTTCGTCTGCGGGCCCCAAGGTGAGCTATTAGCCCATGCGGGTGAAGAGACAGAGCAGCTCGTTGTGAAACTTGATATGGCACGCAGTGAAAACATCCGCCGTATTTGGCCTTACCTGCGTGACCGGCGCATTGACGCTTATAGCGACTTAACCCGCCGCTACCGCGACTAGGGCACCTTCGGTTGCTTGCTAAACAAAAAAACGCCTGACTTGGATAACGATCCAGGCAGGCGTTTTTCATTACAGATTGATGAGCTGGGTTATTTCCAGAAATCGCGGATTGAGGCAATTCCTTGAGCGCCCACAGCACGAGCGTGATTGGCGTCAAAGCGCGTCATACCGCCAAGGGCAAACACCGGCATGCCTGCGCGCTCGACCAACTGCTGAAAATCATGCCACCCGAGCGGGAACACTTCGGGGTGCGACGGCGTGGTGCGCAGCGGCGACAGGCTAACAAAGTCGCAGCCTAACACCGCCGCTTGGGTAAGCTGCGTCTGGTTGTGCGTCGACGCTGACAGCCACTTGCTTTCGGCAATCGGACGACGCTCAAGCTGCATCAAACGCTCGCTGGTCAAATGAATACCATCGGCATCAATGTGATCGAGCAGCGTTGGCTCACCATTGAGTAGCAGTCGCGCGCCGTGCTCACGGCACAAACTCAATGCACGTTGGGCACGGGCTAGATAAGCAGCTTCATCCAACTGTTTGGCGCGCAGCTGTACCAGCCGAATGTTATCTTCACGCAGCGCGCGCTCCAAAGACGCATCGAAATGCGCATCAATGGTTTCCTCCCCGGTAATTAGATACTCGGTAGGCAACCTTACCGCTCTCAGGATCGGCAGATTAGCCGCTGGGAAGGGGTAGTTGGAGAGCTCGCTCATAGGTACCCAACGCACCGCCTGTCCTTCACGACCAAAGGGCTCACCAGCAAACTCATGCACCTGCCATACATCAAGCAGGATATGCTTGTCGGGATACTCATGGTGGACACGAATCAGTGGCTGGGCACTAACAATCTCAACGCCCAGCTCTTCGTGCAGCTCACGCTTTAGCCCTTCAAGACCAGTTTCATAAGGGGCCAATTTACCGCCCGGAAACTCCCACAACCCGCCATGATCAACGTTCGACGGCCGACGAGCGATCAGTACTTGCTTTTGATCGGCGCTAATAATCGCAGCTGCCGCGACGTGAACCCGTCGTTTTACCTTTATGCTCATAGACTCATATACTCGTTACGTCTGTATCCACTGCGCGCACCAATGCCGATGGCATCGGTGCTATCTCGCTGCGTATGCCCATTACCACTGCCAGCTAATGCCCCGGAGGGCGATTGGCTAGCTGCGGTAATCCGCGTTGATAGACACATAGTCATGGGAGAGGTCAGAAGTCCACACCGTGGCACTCTCTTCGCCGCGCCCCAAGTTAATGCGAATGGTAATTTCTGACTGCGCCATCACGGCGCTTCCTGCCGCTTCGGTGTAGCCCGCTGCACGCCCGCCCTGTTCAACGAGGCGTACCTCACCCAAATCGATCACCACACGATTGACATCAAAGTCACTCACAGGTGCTCGTCCTACGGCCGCCAAAATGCGCCCCCAGTTGGCATCTGAGGCGTAAAGCGCGGTTTTCACCAGCGGCGAGTGAGCCACGGTAAAAGCCACATCCAGCGCCTCTTGACGACTTTTAGCCTCGCCCACCTGGAAAGTAACGAATTTCGTCGCACCTTCTGCATCACGTATAATCGCTTGCGCCAGCTCGGTCATCACTCGCTGTAGAGCATTACTGAAAACAGCAATCTGCGCTTCATCGGCGATGCGAGGACCAGTGCCGGTGGCCGCCAACATACAGGCGTCATTGGTCGAGGTATCGCTATCTACGGTAATGCAGTTAAACGAGCGATCAACCGTTTCGCGCAACAGGCGATCCAGTAGCGGTGCTTCGATAGCCGCATCGGTCACCACAAACCCCAACATGGTGGCCATATTGGGCTTGATCATGCCCGACCCTTTGGCGATGCCATTAATCGTCACCTGCTGGCCATCCATTTCCAGCGTGACCGTGGCACCTTTGGCACGGGTATCGGTGGTTAAAATGCCTTGGCCTGCTTGCTCCCAGGCAGCGGCGTCGCTGGCCAGACATTCCAGCGCCGGCGTCAAGCCCGCTATCAGGCGATCCATTGGCAACGGCTCACCAATCACACCGGTTGAAAATGGCAGTACATCTTGTTCAGACACGCCTGCCTGTTTGGCCAGTTCAGCACAGCTAGCACGTGCATCGCGCAAGCCTGCCTCACCGGTACCTGCGTTAGCGTTACCGGTGTTAATCAGCCAATAGCGCGGTGAACGGCCTTCTGTACGACACTGCTCAAGGTGCTGCTTCGCCACCACTACCGGCGCTGCGCAGAACGCATTTCGGGTAAAGACCCCTGACACCGTCGCGGTCTCGGGCAGTTCAATCACCACTACATCACGACGATTCGGCTTTTTGATACCCGCCATTGCAACCCCCAGGCGCACCCCTTGCAGGGGTGGCAACTCTGGAAAGGGAGTGTTTCCAACCGCCATGATTCTCTCCTTTAAACAAAGACCGTTTTGCAGACCGTCCCAAAAACGGGCGCCGTTAGCTTAGCTTTCCACAGCACTGCTTGTACTTCTTACCCGAGCCACAAAAACAGGGGTCGTTACGACCCACTTTCGGGCCTTCGCGACGTACAGGACGGCCATCTATACCCGGTGCTTCCTGCTCATTCTCGGCTTGCTCCGCAGCCGGAGCGTCATGGCGGCTAGCCGCCGTGGCAGTTTCGCGCGCCAGCGCTTCGCGACGCTGTTGCTCAAGGGCATCCACCTCTTCAGGCTGGCGAACCTGCACGTGGCTCAGGATGCGCGTTACATCGGCTTTAATATGCTCCAACAGCTGCTGAAAGAGATCGAAGGATTCACGCTTGTACTCCTGCTTGGGGTTTTTCTGAGCGTAGCCACGGAGGTGGATACCACGGCGCAGGTGATCCATCGACTGAAGGTGCTCTTTCCAGCGCGTATCCAGCACTTGCAGCATGACCTGCTTCTCAAAGCGCCGAATCAGCTTCTCGCCAGCCGCCTCAATCTTGGCCGCGTAGGCTTCGCGGTGCATGGTCTGCAACCGCTCACGCAGTTGCTCCTCGCTGAAGCGCTCATCCTCGGCGGCCCATTTAACCACGGGCGCATCAAGGTTGAACTCGGTTTTCAGGTGCGCTTCCAAGCCGGGCAGATCCCACTGCTCGGGTAGACTCTGGGGCGGCACGTAGTCGCTGATGGCTGTTTCCATCACCTCTTCGCGAATACCGATAACAGCATCAGCAACGTTATCCGCAGCAAGAATTTCATTGCGCTGGTCGTAGATCACCCGGCGCTGGTCGTTGGCAACGTCATCATACTCCAGCAGCTGCTTACGAATATCGAAGTTACGTCCTTCGACTTTCTTCTGGGCACGCTCAACGGCATTAGAGACCATCTTATGCTCAATGGCTTCGCCGTGCTCAAGTCCCAATGCCTGCATCAGGCGTTTGACGCGATCAGAGCCAAACAGGCGCATCAGGCTATCTTCCAGTGACAGGAAGAAGCGCGTCGAGCCAGGATCACCCTGGCGCCCGGCGCGGCCACGCAGCTGATTATCGATCCGCCGGGATTCGTGGCGCTCAGAGCCCACCACGTGCAAGCCGCCAGCGGCCAGCACGCCATCGTGACGCGCCTGCCATTCGGCTTTTAATGCCTCAACTTGCTCTTGGCTAGGGTTTTGCAGCTTGGCAACTTCGGCTTCCCAGTTACCCCCGAGAACAATATCGGTACCGCGACCGGCCATGTTGGTGGCGATGGTAATCGCCCCCGGGCGGCCTGCCTGGGCAATAATCTCGGCTTCACTCTGGTGCTGTTTGGCGTTAAGCACGTTGAACGTCAGGCCCGCCTCACGCATCAGCTTGGCGAGGTATTCGGACGTTTCAATGGACGCCGTACCCACCAGTACCGGACGCCCGGCTTCAGTCTCGGTTTTGACATCCTTGATAATTGCTTCGTACTTCTCTTCAGCACTCAAATAGACCAGATCGTTCAGGTCTTTACGAGCCAATGGCCGGTTGGTAGGAATCACCACTACGTCGAGGCCATAAATCTGCCGAAACTCAAAGGCTTCGGTATCAGCCGTGCCGGTCATACCGGCTAATTTTTCATACAGACGGAAGTAGTTCTGAAAGGTTGTCGAGGCTAGCGTTTGGCTTTCCCGTTGAACCGTGACGCCCTCTTTGGCTTCGACGGCCTGGTGCAAGCCTTCCGACCAGCGACGCCCTGGCATGGAGCGGCCTGTGTGCTCATCAACGATCACCACCTGACCTTCAGAGATGATATAGTCGACATCACGGTGATAGAGATGGCGAGCGCGCAAGGCCGAATGCATATGCTGAAGCAAGTTAAGGTTTTGCGCGGCATACAGCGATTCGCCATCGCCCAACAGCCCCTCAGCGCGCATCAGCTCTTCAACTTTATTATGCCCCTGCTCCGTTAGCTCTACCTGTTTCTGCTTCTCATCGATTAAAAAGTCACCGACAACCGTTGCCTCTTCGTCTTCAATCTCTTCGCCTTTCTCAAGCTGCTGGGCGAGTTGATTGACGACTTTATAGAGATCGGTATTTTCGTCCACCGCTCCAGAAATAATCAGCGGCGTACGCGCTTCATCGATCAGAATGGAGTCGACTTCGTCGACAATCGCATAATGCAGTCCCCGCTGGACTTTATCTTCTAACGAAAACGCCATGTTATCGCGCAGATAATCGAAGCCGAACTCGTTGTTGGTGCCATAGGTAATATCGCACTGATAGGCGTGACGCTTCTCTTCATTCGTCTGACCGGAGAAGATAACGCCAATGGTAAGACCCAAAAACTCATACAGCGGGCGCATCCACTCAGCATCACGGCGGGCCAGATAGTCGTTCACTGTCACCACGTGAACGCCTTTACCTGGTAGCGCATTGAGATACACAGCCAGAGTTGCAACCAGG
The DNA here is from genome assembly GCF_031010175.1 of Halomonas sp. SpR1. Classification (GTDB taxonomy): domain Bacteria; phylum Pseudomonadota; class Gammaproteobacteria; order Pseudomonadales; family Halomonadaceae; genus Vreelandella. The sequence continues at coordinate 118,017 of NZ_JAUAMB010000002.1, read as the reverse complement.
GTTTTACCCTCACCGGTTTTCATTTCAGCAATACGGCCACGGTGCAGGGTCATGCCACCCACCATCTGCACATCGAAATGGCGCATGCCCATAACGCGTTTACTGGCTTCTCGAACGATGGCAAAAGCGGGGGCTAGCAATGCATCAAGGGACTCACCAGCTTCTAAACGCTGGCGCAGCTCAGCGGTTTTACCTTGTAGTTCAGCATCGCTAATGGCCTCGAGCTCCGCTTCCAAGGCATTAATATGCGGCACATTCTTGTGCATGCGTTTGACATCGCGGTCATTTTTAGAACCCACGACTTTACGTAATAAATTATTAAGCATGAAATATCCAAGTATTCACGAGCGTCCCAGCGGACATTACCCTTTCACTACAGGCGCTTTAACTGCATGCCCATTAGCTGCAGAGCATGCACAAAGTAGATGTATTAACGGCAGACTCGATGGGAAGGTGGGCCACGCTGGGTCAAGACATCCCGCGCCGCAACCAGCATAGCCATTGGGGCTAGCCAGTGGCATAGACGACGAACAGGAGCAAAACGTTGAGGACTTTGCGCCCAGCGCTGCTGGGCGCGTCGGCGCTTGGCTACCCAGTGGGACTGCGCGCGCAAAATGGCGGGAACCCAGAAACAGATAGTAACGCTACGCTCGCCACCGCGGAACGCATCCGCAGGGCTTAAACTGGCGGGCAAAAGGCAGCTTACTAACAGGCCGGCCAGCCACCAACGCGCTAAACCGTAACGGCGATGGCGCCGCGGCAAAGCAGATTGAACATCAAGCGTAGGTGACATGCTGTAGACCGACTCCTGAGCGTGATAAAGTTAACTAATTCGCCATCGGCGAAGGTAGCCGACGTCATTAGTAGTGGTGCCCAAAATAGCAGCACCTAGGAATTAAGCGTATGAGTATAAAGGTTAAGCGTTCGCGCGCCCAGCCCATCGCTAGTTTGCTCTCAAAGTCGGGCGATATTAATCAATTAATGCGTCTCTCTCGGCTAATCGATCAGGCTCAACGCCACCTGCGTGCCCACCTCCCCGAAGAGATGCGTGAGCATATTTTTGTGGGCGGCTTTAGCGAAGGTCGCTTAACGCTGATTAGTGGTCAGGCGGGCTGGTTGACGTGGTTGCGCTTTGAACAACAACGTTTGCTAGAACTACTTCATCAATTGCCCGGCTTTGAAGGGGTAAGCGGCTTTACTTTTAAAGTACGCCCTGTACGCCCTATTGTGGCTCCACCAAGAAATACACGCAGCCTGTCAGCCGACGCGGGAAAAACGTTAGCTGAGTGCGCTGAGGACACCACCAATCCTGCGCTTAAACGCGCCTTGGAAAGGCTGGCATCTCATGCCCGACCACCCAAGTGACATCCTCACTGCTTTCTGAACAACAGACTCATCGCTCTAGGGTCACTGTCCCAAAAAGCATAAAGCACCGCCTCAGCGATGCTTTAATAATCAAAACAAGGTATTACTAGAAATCCACAGATCGAAGACGCTCGTATAAAGGGCTAAGGCGATGCTGCGTCAAGCCATTGCGGGAGCGACATAGGAAATAGGCGCCACTGCCTTATCTTCTTCAAAGGTGACAACTTCATAGGCATCGGGTTGCGCCAGTAACTCGCGGCACAGCTGATTGTTCAACGCATGGCCAGACTTGACTCCACGAAACTCGCCAATCAGGCTATAACCCAGCTGGTACAAGTCACCGATAGCATCTAATACCTTATGCTTAACGAACTCATCTTCGTAGCGTAGGCCGCCTTCATTAACAATACGGTAATCGTCAACCACGATGGCGTTGTCTAAACTGCCGCCTAGCGCCAGATTATTAGAGCGTAAAAACTCTAAATCACGCATAAACCCAAAAGTACGTGCGCGGGAGACCTCTTTAACGAAAGAGGTAGTCGAGAAATCGATCAGCGCGGTCTGTTTCTGCTGCTCAAAAACGGGATGATCAAAGTCAATTGCAAAGGAGACCTTAAACCCTTGATGGGGTAAGAAAACCGCTTCCTTATCACCATCAGTCACCCCCACACGACGCTTGATGCGAATAAATTTCTTCGCAGCATCCTGCTCCAAAATACCCGCTGATTGAATCAAAAACACAAACGGGCTAGCGCTACCGTCCATAATCGGCACTTCAGGCTCGCTAACATCTACGTAGGCGTTGTCGATACCCAGTCCAGCAAAGGCTGACATCAGGTGTTCAACGGTAGCCACCTTAACCCCATTCGAAACCAGCGCAGTACAAAGCTTGGTATCTTCAACCAACTCTGCCCGGGCGGGAACGTGCACAACGGGATCCAGATCGGTTCTAACAAACACAATCCCAGTATTGGCCGGCGCCGGACGCAGTGCCAGGTGGACTTTTTTGCCAGAATGCAGGCCCACTCCGGTGGCGCGAATGACGTTTTGTAGGGTGCGTTGTCTGATCATGGAAGTAGCCGAGCTCTTATGACGGTAATAACCGCAGGGGAAAAGTTATCAAACAGTGTTCACTTTAACAGCAAACGAGCGTTTTAGCCAATAAAACGCTCGCTCGTTGTCACACTGAGCCTGATATGGAGAATCAATCCGCCTGGCGGCGTAGAAACGCGGGAATGTCCAGATAGTCATCGGCTTCGGACGCACGACGCTTTTCGGGACGAGGCTTGGCGGCCGTTTCGGTTGCTTCAGCGCGGGCTGTTGCCTGTTGACGCATCACCGTCGGCTGTTGCAGCTTGCGGTAATCCGACGACTCCGCCGCAGAGCGGCGCGCGGGCTCACGTGAGGCCGTTGCCGGCTTTTGTCCATCCAAGCCAGCTGCCACAACGGTAACACGCAGTTCGTCGGACATTTCCATATCAATGGAGGTGCCGACGACGATGGTAGCATCCGGTGAAGCAAACTCTTGAACTGTAGCGCCCACATCATTGAACTCGCCGATGGACAAGTCGGGCCCCGCCGTGATGTTGACCAGAATACCACGAGCGCCGTGCAGATCGATATCTTCCAGCAGCGGGCTACGGATAGCCTTCTCGGCCGCTTCGCGAGCACGGTTTTCACCCGTGGCACCACCGGTACCCATCATCGCCATGCCCATTTCAGACATAACGGTGCGCACATCGGCAAAGTCGACGTTGATGATACCCGGACTGGTAATCAGCTCTGCAATACCTTGAACAGCGCCCAACAGCACATCATTCGCCGCACTGAAAGCCGTCAGTAGCGTGGCGTTCTTGCCCAGCACGGAGAGCAGTTTTTCGTTGGGAATAGTGATCAATGAATCCACGTGTTCAGAGAGCTCTTTCATGCCCTCTTCAGCAGCGCGCATACGCTTCGGCCCCTCAAAGGGGAAGGGGCGCGTCACGACTGCGACGGTAAGAATACCCAACTCCTTGGCGACCTGCGCCACCACCGGCGCGCCTCCAGTGCCCGTACCGCCCCCCATACCGGCAGTGATGAACACCATATCGGCGCCCACCAGCAATTCCGCAATGCGTTCACGGTCTTCCATTGCGGCCTGGCGACCCACTTCCGGATTGGCACCTGCGCCTAACCCTTTGGTGATTTCACTGCCCAGTTGCAGGACGGTTTTTGCCGACACGCGCTTGAGCGCCTGGGCATCCGTGTTAGCGCAGATAAACTCAACGCCTTCAATATTGCTTTCGACCATGTGGTTAACAGCATTGCCGCCACCGCCGCCAACGCCAACCACTTTGATGACCGCACTGCTCGAGGGTGCGTTATCTACCAATTCGAACATAAGCCCCGTCTCCTGAACCGCGCTTGCGGCCCTGTCAGAAATTTCCTTTGAACCAGCCTTTAATTCTTGCCAGCGCCGAATAGTCGTCCTTGATATCACGCCGGGCGAGTTCGTTGCGGCCCTTATGAGCTGCAACCACTCCCCCGTGGCTTCTTAGACCTTGCCCATGACGCGTTTCCTGCAAGGCATAATGCAGCAGACCAACGCCCGTCGCATAGATCGGATTACACACGACGTCCGCCAAACCTCTTACGTTTTGCGGACATGCGATACGAACGGGCATATGGAATATCTCTTCTGCCAATTCGCTAACCCCTTCCATGCGCGAGGTACCACCGGTAAGTACTATGCCGGCGGCCACCATGTCTTCATAGCCACTTCGACGCAATTCGTCTCTTACTAGCGTAAACAGCTCTTCGTAACGTGGTTCTACCACTTCAGCGAGCGCTTGACGCGATAGATCACGCGCAGGACGATCGCCTACGCTAGGTACTTTGATCATTTCATCACTTGCGGCTAGATGCGTTAGCGCGCAAGCGTATTTAACTTTGATCTCTTCAGCGTGCTGCGTGGGTGTTCGCAGCGCCATGGCAATATCGTTAGTGACCTGGTCACCGGCGATAGGAATGACTGCCGTGTGGCGAATGGCGCCTTCGCTGAAAATAGCCATATCGGTCGTTCCACCGCCAATATCGACCATACAGACGCCCAGTTCACGCTCATCCTCAGTGAGCACGGCCATACTAGAGGCTAGCTGCTCTAAGATAATAGCATCAACCTCTAAGCCGCAGCGGCGTACACACTTCTCAATATTCTGCACCGCGTTTAAAGCGGCTGTTACCAGGTGCACCTGCGCTTCCAGGCGCACCCCGGACATACCCAGTGGCTCACGAATGCCGCCTTGAGCATCAATCGAAAACTCCTGGGGCAGCACATGCAACACTCGCTGGCCTTCAGAAATGGCGCGGGCCCTTGCGGAGTCAATCACGCGCTCAATATCAGAGGGTGTCACTTCGCGCTCTTTAATTGCCACAACGCCATCTGAGTTCATGGAACTAATATGGCTGCCTGCTACGCCAACATATACCGAGTGAATATCACAACCGGCCATTAACTCTGCTTCTTCAACGGCGCGCTGGATAGACTGTACCGTTGATTCGATATTGATCACCACGCCGCGCTTCATGCCACGCGAAGGGTGCGAACCAATACCTGCAATTTCAATTCCGCCATCATCGGTAGGTTGACCGACTATCGCGACGACCTTGGACGTTCCAATGTCCAGCCCGACCACCATATTGGATGCGTTGGGTGAGCCTGCCATGAGTCGGGAAATCTCCTTGCGTCATTGTTAAAAATAAATATAAATAGGGTGGCGCTTAATCCAACGCTTAACATTGAAAGCGTGCTACCCGAAATAATCAGTGATGTGTCTCAGACACTCGCTAAGTACCAATAGCCGAAATTAAAAACTATTTAACCCGCGACTGGCCCATAGTATAGAAACAATAGCCGCAATACGACTAGTGCAAACCCACAATAATAGGCTTGAGAAGCAATTTAAAGCCGATTATTGGCTTTTTCAACGATGGCAACCACTCACTTTTACACCTTATTTGCACCAAGTAATAGAAGAGTTACTCATCTTGCACAGCAAATTCACTTTCTCCATGCCATGCAACAGCAACGCCGTTAGGGTAGCGCAGATCAATATAGCGAATCTGCTCGGCCAGAGATGACAACTCACGCTGCCATGAAGCCGACAACCGCGCCAAACGTACTTCATGCTGCCGCCGACCTAACATCACCCAAGCGCCATCATTTAATTGCAGCCGCCAGGCTCCCCGAGGCTCTAAACGAAGCTGAGTAAGATTAAGCGACAACTGTTCAAAATGAAGTTTTAGCCGGTGGTAATAGTCCAACACTTCTTCACTGCTGCCCGCAGGACCTGCCAGATCCGGCAACCCCGCTGGTGGCGATAATGGCGCAAAAGCGAAAGGCTCGCCTTCAGGGTTGAGTAAAAAATCATCGTTCCAGCGCGCGACGGGCTGCTGCTCAACCAGCTCAAACACCAGTGCGTTCGGCCACTCACGGGAGATCCGCACTTCGTTTAACCAGCCTACCTGCAGCGCGCGGTCGCGCAATTCGCCCAAATCAGCTGACAACCAAGTGGCATCGACTACCAATGGCGCCAGCTGAGTGCGCAGGTAGTCGGCGCTGACATACTCCCATTCGCCACGAATAGACACCCGCTCAATTGGACGATCCAGCCACAGCCACAGCGCTCGCCCACCGGCTCCCGTCAGCAGTGCTAGCAGAATAATTCCCAACCAAGCATTACGCCTTTTCATAAGGCACTTTTTAATAAGGCGCTTTTAAATAAGTCATTACTCATGCTGTAAACGACTCACCTGCAGTGTTGAGTATTTGTAGCACTAGATCATCAAAGCCGATGCCCGCATGAGCTGCCGCTTGAGGCACCAAGCTATGATCGGTCATGCCGGGTACCGTATTGACCTCCAGTAGCCAAAAACGCCCTTCGCTATCACGCATTACATCAACCCGGCCCCAACCTACCCCGCCTATGGCCGTAAACGCTTGCTGGCACAGCATAGCCAGTGCCGCTTCATCCTCAGCAGTTAAGCCACAAGGCAGGTGGTATTGGGTGGTATTAGCAATATATTTGGCTTCATAGTCGTAGAAGCCGCCGGGTACTTCTACGCGAATAGCAGGCAACACCTGATCACCCAGCAGCGCCACGGTATACTCGTCGCCTACGACAAAGCGCTCCGCCATCACCCGGGCGTCGAACTGGGCCGCTTCGTGATAGGCTGACTCAAGCGCTGCTCGACTTTTTACGATACTAATGCCCAGCGTCGAGCCTTCGTGTACCGGCTTAACGATCAGCGGTAAACCTAGCTGCTCGACTACCGCTGACCAGTCGGAACTGGCAGCCAGCATAATGCTTTCAGGGGTGGGCAGCCCCACCGCACTCCACACCTGCTTAGTGCGCTGTTTATCCATTCCCAACGCCGAGGCGAGTACCCCACTGCCGGTATACGGGATGCCGAGCAGTTCCAAAGCTCCCTGTAGGGTGCCATCTTCACCGCCACGGCCATGCAGAGCAACAAAGACCACGGAAGGCGCCAGTTGCTCTAGACCAGCCAAGCCATTATCACGTGGATCATAGCCGCAGGCATCGATACCTTTGCGCTGCAGCGCCTCTAGCACCGCCGCACCGCTTTTAAGCGATACCTCGCGTTCAGCGGAGGTGCCGCCGTAAACGACAACGACTTTGCCAAGAGGCTGGGGGTTTGTTACGTCAACGCTCACAGATCCACCTCGTTCATCGCCAACTGTGCCTGTGCCAGGCGCAGGGAAATCCCGCCCACATCGCCAGCGCCCTGGGTAATTAAAATATCGCCAGGGCGTAATACGTTGGTTAACAATGCAGGCAACTCATGTTTGTGCTCGACAAACAGCGGATCGACTTCGCCGCGTTGACGAATAGACCCCGCCAAGGTACGCCCCTCAGCGCCAGGAATAACCGCTTCACCCGCACTGTAAACATCCAGCAGCACCAGGGTGTCGACTTGGGAAAGCACCCTGACAAAGTCTTCGTATAAATCCCGGGTACGGCTATAGCGATGGGGCTGATATAGCATGACCAGACGACGATCTGGCCAGCCAGCGCGAATCGCCTGGATTACCATATCAACTTCACGGGGATGGTGACCATAATCATCCACCAACATGATATCACCGCCGCCTTTAGGCGCCGGGAAGTGACCATGTACTTGGAAACGGCGCCCTACACCGGCAAAACTTGCCAGACCGCTCAGAATAGCACTATCACTCACGCCAGCGTCGGTAGCGACCACAATCGCGGCCATGGCGTTTAAGGCATTGTGGCGACCCGGCATAGCCAAACGCACGCCTAACGGCGCGGCGCCCCCCGGGCGTAGCGCGGTGAACGCCACTTCACCACCACTCTGCGAAAAATCAACAATGCGATAATCGGCATCGCTATCAAACCCATAGGTCACGAACTGCCGCTTCACCTGCTCACACAGCCCACGCACATGAGGGTCATCGATACACAGCACCGCCAACCCATAGAACGGCAAGTTGTGCAGAAACTCGATAAAGGTACTCTTTAGCCGCTCAAAGTCGCCGCCATAAGTCGCCATATGGTCAGCATCAATATTGGTGACAATCGATACCATCGGCTGCAAGTGCAAAAACGATGCGTCTGACTCATCGGCTTCGGCAACCAAATAGTCACCTTCACCTAAGCGGGCATTGGCACCAGCGCTGGTCAGCTTGCCGCCAATCACAAAGGTGGGATCGAGCCCACCTTCGGCCAGCAGTGTAGCCGTCAAGCTGGTCGTAGTGGTTTTGCCATGAGTGCCCGCCACGGCGATGCCATGACGAAAACGCATTAGCTCGGCGAGCATTTCAGCCCGACGCACCACCGGCACTCGGTGCTCATGGGCCCAGCGAATTTCTGGATTGGTTTCATCAATGGCGCTCGACACCACCACCACATCGGCGCCTTGCACATTGGCCTCAGCATGGCCAATCGCCACACAGACACCACATTGACGCAACCGCTCTACTACTGAAGAGGCTTTCACATCACTTCCGCTAACGGTGTAGCCCTGATTGGCTAGCACCTCGGCAATACCACACATACCTGCGCCACCAATACCGACAAAATGGAGCCGCCGAATCCGGCGCATGCCGGTACCTGCGGTGGTACGTGCGGGTGTCATGTTTTTGTCCGAATCGATCACGCAGTGTCTCCTAACGGCACCATCGCCAAACACCCTTCAGCCAAGCGTTTTGTGGCATCTAAATGGGCGGCCTGACGTGCATTCGCCGCCATTGCCGCCAGAGTATTTGGGACGAGCAATTGGTTTAAAAATTCGCTTAACCGCTCAACGGTCAGTTCAGACTGAACAACGCACTGCGCGGCCCCCGCCTTGACGAGCACCTGAGCGTTGATGCGTTGATGGTCATCGACAGCAAACGGGAACGGCACCAGCAGCGCTGGCTTAGCCGCCGCTGCCAACTCCGCGACTGTCAGAGCCCCCGAGCGGCACACCACTAAATCGGCCCACTCATAGGCAGCGGCCATATCATCAATAAAGGGGCTCACCTCAGCGCTCACGCCGTGCTGCTGATAATTTTCTGCAGTAACCTGCTCACGATTCTTACCCGCCTGGTGGCGAACCTGGGGGCGCTGCTCAATGGGCAGTGCAGCCAGCGCAGGGGCCAAACGTTCGTTAAGGGCCACAGCCCCGAGCGAACCACCCACCACCAACAAACGTAGAGGCCGGGAAGCGAGTGTTTCCTCGTCCCGCGGCGAACTCCCCAAGGCGGCAATGTCGTCACGCACTGGGTTTCCAATGACATGGGCACGGGCCCCAAAGGCCTCAGGAAAAGCGGCATAGGTTCGTTTAGCCAGGCGCGACAAGACGCGATTGGTCAGACCTGCCACAGCGTTCTGCTCATGGATAATCAGCGGAACGCGCGTCAACCATGCCGCCAAGCCGCCGGGGCCACTGGCAAAACCACCCAGGCCGACCACCACTTGAGGTTTGAAGTCGCGAATGATGGTACGTGCCTGCAAGATCGCCCGGCTAAGGTTCAGCGGTGCTTTGAGCCATCCCGTCACACCATTGCCGCGCAGCCCACTAACGGCAATCGTATGCAACCTAATACCCGCTTCAGGCACCAGGCGATTTTCAATACCTCTAGGGCTACCCAGCCACTCAACGTCGACCTGCTCCGCCTGCAAAGCTTTGGCGAGCGACAATGCTGGAAACACATGGCCGCCTGTGCCACCCGCCATAATCAGTACTCGTCGGCTAACGTTCGTTGTCACATCAAACTCCTGATAACACCACGCGGCATAGCGTTACGATAAACGCGGCTCATGGCGGGGTTTATACGGGGTGGACGCACGCCTAGGCCGATGACGTGTTTCGGCATCTGTGCGCAGCAGCAAACCGACCATGATGCCTGTAACTAGCAGGCTGGAGCCGCCATAGCTCATCAGCGGCAGCGTTAGGCCCTTGGTCGGCAATAGTCCCGAACTCACCGCCATGTTAATAAATGCCTGTGCGGCTACCACAAAGCCGATGCCGTAGCTTACATAAGCGCCAAATAGATGCCCTGCCAGCTCAGCCTTACGTCCGATCCACATGGCGCGGGCAATAAATAGTGTGAACAACAGCACAACGATAATCGCACCGATCATGCCCAGCTCTTCCGCAATCACCGCAAAGATAAAGTCGGTATGCGCTTCGGGCAGGTAATGGAGTTTTTGCACACTATTGCCCAGACCGGTACCCGTGACGTGCCCCCGCCCGAAAGCTATTAACGCTTGGGTTAACTGGTAGCCGGTGGCAAACTGATCGGCCCAGGGATCTAGAAAACTTGTCCAGCGTGCCAGTCGGTAGGGCTCAATCACCACCATCATGACCGCACCGGAGCCAAGCAGCAGCCCGCTGCCACCCAACAGCACCAGCGATGCACCGCTCATCATCAGCATGCCAATCACGCAAACAGTAAAGACCACCATGCCGCCGAAATCAGGCGCTAAAAAAAGCAGCCCAGCGGGTACCGCCAGGACGGCCAGCGGGCGCCACATGCTGAACGCTCGACGACGTAAGTCATACGTGAAACGCGACATAAACGCCGCCATATAAAAAATCAGCCCGACTTTGGCAAATTCAGACACCTGCAAACTTGGCAAGGGGCCTGGCAGTGCTATCCAGCGCTTACTGCCATTGATCTCTTGACCAACCATCAACACCACAACCAACAAAAAGATACTGGCAAGCAGAATCAGCGCTGCATTCTGGCGCCATAACTCAAGCGGAACACAGAGCATAAATACACAGGCCATCACAGCGAGCACCAGGAAAATACCGTGTTGGCGTGAGTAGTGGTAGGTATCTTCCAACAAACCAATCGACGCCGAACTGACCATGACCCACCCCAAACCCGCCAAGGCAACCGCAGCCACGATTAGCCAAACGTCGCAGGGTAATTCACGGGTGGAAAGCGTCGTGCGCAGCCGCTGAAGTCGGCTCATAGCGCCCCCTGGCCTGTTGAGAATGCCTTTTGCTGCACCCAACGACGAAATACATCGCCGCGCTGCTGGTAGTTGGCAAACTGATCAAGGCTCGCACAGGCGGGCGAGAGCAGCACGCAGTCGCCCGGCTGGGCGAGCTCAAACGCCGCTTCCATCGCTTGGGTTAAATCCTCTACCTGACGAATGCTGACGTGTTCAAACAAGGCATCGGCTAGCCGCGGAGCATCTAAACCGAATAGCAGCACATGCCGTGCACACTTAGAAAGAGGCGCGGCCAAAGGGGTGAAATCAGCGCCCTTACCTACTCCACCGGCCAGTAGAATCAAACGCCCATCCAACGTCGCGCCAATACCATTAATCGCCGCCAGGGTAGCGCCTACATTGGTACCCTTGGTGTCATTGACCCAGGTGACGCCATTGATTTGCGCAATGACTTCACTGCGGTGTTCCAAGCCTTTAAATTCGCGCAGCGCGTTGCACATGGGCGCAGTTGCAAAGCCCAACGCCTGCCCCATGGCCAGTGCCGCCAATGCATTGAGGTAGTTGTGCTGACCAGCTATTTTTAACTCATCGATGGCCAACCAAGGGCTGGAGCCCTGCATTAACGTCAGCTTGTCGTGGTGAAACGCCAGCCCCCACTTGTCCCCTTTAGGGGCTGCTTGAGTAAAGTAAGCCACTTGGTCAACGGGATGTTCAGGCCACGTGAGGGGATCATCGGCATTCACCACGGCGCTCCCTGCACCGATAAAAATACGCTGCTTTGCGGCGCGATAGCCGTGCATATCCCCATGACGATCAAGATGATCTTCGGATAAATTCAGAAAGGCAGCACAGCTCGCCCCCAGAGAGGGAGTCGTCTCAAGCTGGAAACTTGAAAGTTCAAGGATATACAGTGCGGCATCAGGATGGCTAGCCAATAGATCCAGCGCGGGGGTGCCAAGATTCCCACCTACCGCCGCATTAATGCCGGCGGCAGCGGCCATTTCTCCCAGCAGCGTCGTCACCGTTGATTTGGCATTGGATCCGGTAATGGCCGCAATAGGGGCGTTAGCGGCACGTACAAAGAGGGCTATTTCGCCCACCACCATCGGTTCGCCTGTGCGTGGATTTAGCTGATCCGCCAGCTCTTTTAAGCCCGGCATGCGTGGATCAAGTCCCGGGCTGACCACCACCTCTGCAACATCACGCAGATCCAGCAACGTTAGTGGGCCGCAGTGAACCTCAATGCCCGGATGGGCGGCTTGAAACTCCTCCAACCCCGGCGGCTCGGCACGGGTATCCGCCACCATATAGGGCACATTCAAGCGGCTTAAATGGCGGCAAATCGCCCGTCCCGATATTCCTAGCCCCACCACCAGCGTTAAACCTTTAGCAACTCGAACCATCACAGGCTCCTTCTCGCCTCATGCCCACATGCATTAACGAATTTTGAGCGTTGCGAGGCCAAGTAGCACCAACACCACGGTAATAATCCAAAAGCGCACGATTACCCGCGGTTCAGGCCAGCCTTTCAATTCATAGTGATGGTGCAAAGGCGCCATACGGAAGATGCGTCGACCAGTGAGCTTATAGGAACCCACTTGAAGAATGACCGACACCGTCTCCATGACAAAAATACCGCCCATGATAAACAGCACAATTTCCTGACGCACGATAACCGCCACCACGCCCAGCGCAGCCCCTAGCGCCAAAGCGCCCACATCCCCCATAAAGACCTGAGCGGGGTAAGTGTTGAACCATAAGAAACCAAGCCCGGCACCGGCAATGGTGGCGCAAAAAACCGCCAACTCGCCGGTACCGGCAATAAAGGGAATGTGTAGATAGGTGGCAAAAACCGTATTACCACTCGCGTAGGCAAATACCGATAAGCCCATGGCGACCAGCACCGTGGGCATAATGGCTAGGCCATCAAGGCCATCGGTTAAATTAACCGCATTCGAGCTGCCCACGATCACAAAATACGATAGAACGATATAAAACACGCCCAGCGGCAGCGCGACCTCTTTGAAAAGCGGTACTAACAGACTGGTTTCAACGGGCGACGACGCGGTTAAATAGAGCAGCACAGCAGCGCCAAGACCAACGACCGATTGCCAAAAATATTTCCACTTTGCAGGTAAACCACGCGGGTTTTTCTCAACGACTTTGCGGTAATCATCGACCCAACCAATGGCGCCAAAGCCTATGGTTACGCCCAGCACCACCCAGATATAAAGATTGGTTAAGTCACCCCAGAGCAAGGTGCTAATGGCAATAGCCAATATAATCATTGCCCCGCCCATGGTGGGCGTACCCGCTTTTGAAAGGTGGGATTGAGGACCATCGTCACGTACTGACTGACCGATTTGCCCTTCGACCAGGCGCCGAATCATCCATGGCCCCAGCCACAAGCAGAGCATTAACGATGTGAGAGCGCCTAAAATCACGCGCAGGGTTAAATAGTTGACTACCTGAAAATCAGTTTGGTACTGCGACAGAAAATTCGCCAAGTGAAGTAACATGAACGGCGTTTACCTTATTTATCCGAACGCAGTGCATTAATGACATGTTCCATGCCCGCACTGCGCGACCCTTTCACCAGCAGTGTGGTGTCCGGCGGCAAAGTATTAATGACATGGCGCGTTAGCGCCTCGTGATCGTTAAAATGCAGCCCACGACCAAAGGCCTCGCTGGCAGCGCGTGCGGCGTCGCCCAGCGTCAATAGTCCATCAATGCCGAGCTCAGCGGCGTAGTGACCAATATCCGCGTGCAGCGCAGCCGAATCGCTTCCCAGCTCGCCCATCGCCCCTAGCGCACACCAGCGCGGGGCAGGGAAACTCGCCAGCGTATCCAGAGCCGCTTTGACCGCCCCTGGGTTGGCATTGTAAGTGTCATCCAACAACTTGGCACCCCGCAAACCAGGCACAATGGTTAGCCTACCCGCTAACGCTGGCAGCGTTTCCAAGCGCGCAATGATCTGCTCGGGCAGCACGCCCAGCGCTAATGCCGCAGCGGCGGCGGCCAAGGCATTACTGACATTATGCTTGCCAAGTAGCGGCAAACGCACCTGACCAAGCGCTTGTCCATGCTGCAGTAGCGTGAAAGCATACCGCCCTTGAGGATCACAGGAAAGCGCTGCGGCGCTTACATCGGCTTGGGGGTGAAAGCCAAAGCTAACGACTCGCCTTGGCGCCGCTCGAGATGCCCAAAAGGTGTAGTAGTGATCATCGCGATTCAATATCGCCGTACCCTGCTCGTTCAGTCCGGCTAGCAGTTCACTTTTTGCCTGGGCGATCTGCCCCATGCCGCCAAACTCGCCCACGTGAGCGCCTGTCACATTGGTAATAACCGCAATATCTGGCTGGGCCAGCGGTGCTGTCCAGGCGATCTCACCCAAATGATTAGCACCTAGCTCTATCACAGCGGCTTTATGTTGCTGACGCAATCGCAACAGGGTCAGCGGCGCACCGAAATCGTTGTTCAGATTCCCCTCGGTCGCTAGCACCTCGCCTAAAGGCGTTAGGAGTGCAGCACACATCTCCTTCACGGTAGTTTTACCACTATTACCGGTCACAGCCACCAAGGGGCCGTGCCATGCACGCCGATGTGCTCCGGCCAATAGCCCTAGGGCTAAACGCGTATCAGGGCACACCAGTTGGGGTAAGTCGCTGTCAACGGGAGCGTCGACCAACGCCGCCACCGCGCCAAGCTCCATGGCACGCTCAACAAAGTCATGGCCGTCAAAATGGGGCCCCTTTAACGCCACAAACAGGCACCCAGGTTCAATTTTACGGCTATCGGTAATAACAGAGTGAATGATTAACTGAGCACTGCCTAACGGTGCTTCGATGCCGAGCGCCGCAGCTACTTGACCAAGGGCCCAGCGCATTATTGGGCTTTCCACTGGGCAAAGGCGCGCTGGATCTCTTCGCTATCAGCATAGGAGTAGCGAACCCCCTTGATCTCCTGATACGCCTCATGCCCTTTGCCAGCAACCAGCACCACATCCTGAGCAGCAGCTTGCTGAATAGCCGCTGCCACGGCCTCACTCCGCTCACCGATTTCAATCGGCTGAGCAGCAGCGGAGAAACCCGACAAAATCTGCTCGCGAATTTGCGCAGCGGACTCGTGGCGGGGATTGTCGTCGGTGACTACAATGTGATCCGCCAACTGCTCGGCGGCCCGGGCCATTTCAACCCGCTTACCCGTATCGCGCTCACCACCACAGCCAAATACGCACCATAACTTACCCGCATCTCCCAAGTGAGCGCGCAGTGCCTGCAGGGCACTGCGCAGGGCATCCGGCGTGTGGGCGTAATCCACCACTACGCTGGGGGCGCCAGCATCGCCATACAGCTCCATACGCCCCGGCACCGGCGCAAGCGATGTCGCTGCATCAAACAGCGCATCAAGCGGCTCACCTAACCCGTACAGCACGGCCATAGCCAACAGTACGTTATCTAAATTAAAGCGCCCCATTAACTTTAAGCGCAGCATTTTCTCACCGTCAGGGGTCGCAATCATCGCCTGCTGCCCCCAATCAAACGCCTGCCAATCCAGGACTCGCAGCGTAACGGCTTCATCTTGCCCGGTGGCCAGTACACGGACGCGACTACTGCAGCCAGCCAGCATTAAGCGCGCCAGGGGATCATCACCATTGACCACCGCCAAGCTAAGCTCAGAACGTCGAAACAGCTTGGCTTTCGAGGCGGCATAGGCGGCCATGCTGCCGTGGTAATCCAAATGGTCACGAGTCAGGTTGGTAAACACCCCTACGCTGACGTTGACCGCGTCCAAACGGTACTGATCCAGGGCATGGGAAGAGGCTTCCAAGGCAATGCGCGTTACGCCCTGCTGTGCCAGCGCACCCAACGTCGCCTGCAGCGCCAGGGGGCCAGGCGTGGTTAAGCCACTATCGCTCAACTCGCCAGGGCGCCCCACGCCTAAAGTGCCGACAAGACCCGCGGGCGTTCCCAACGCTTCGCTGAGGGCAGCGATATAGTGAGTGACGGAGCTTTTACCGTTAGTACCGGTCACCGCAATCACTTCCATATCGCCGGGCACTTTATACAGCGCCCGCCCAAGCTCGCCCAAACGCGACGACAAATGAGGCAGTTTCAGCACCCGCCCCTCAAGCTGCACATCACCGTGTGACCCTTGCGCTAAAACCAGCGCAGCGCCGGCTTCAAGAGCTTGTTCGATAAAATCGCGGCCATCACGCTGGCTGCCAGGCACGGCCACAAAAATGCCACCCTTCGCCAGCTTGCGAGAGTTCATCTCAATATGAACCTGATCCGGCAGCTTAGGCAGACCAGCGGGCAGCGGCGACTTGGGCCATACTTGCTTGAGTGCCGCTAAAACATCGTCTGGACTCAGCGTCATGCCATCTCCTTAAAAAGCTACTCCGCCTCATGATCCGGCGGAACATCCAACAAGCGTAAAGCATTCCCTGTCACACTGGAAAACACCGGCGCCGCGACAGCGCCGCCGTAGAACTCGCCTGCTTTGGGGTGATCAATCATTACCACAGTGACAATGCGCGGATCCGAGATGGGCGCGATCCCGGCAAAAACGCTGCGGTAAGCATCGGTGGTATAGCCTTGCTGGCCTATTTTACGCACCGTGCCTGTTTTACCGCCAACGCGATAGCCCTCTACCCGTGCTCGCCGACCGCCGGTATAGGCCGCGACCGAGGTTTCGAGAATATTCAGCAGATCATTGGCAACCGTCGGCTCGATCGCAGGAATACCCTGAGGGGGCTCAGAAAGACGCAGCAACGAGGGTGGCAAACGCACGCCATCATTGGCTAATGCCGTGTAAGCACTCGCCAGCTGCACCGCGGAAACAGAGAGGCCGTAACCGTAAGAGAGCGTCGCCCGTTCGCTGCGTGACCAGCGAACCGGCGCCGGTAGGCTGCCAGTGGCTTCGCCAGGAAAACCGGTTCCGGGTGCCTGCCCCAGCCCTAACTGATTATACTTTTCCCAAATCGCCGTATCGCTTAATTGCAGTGCCAAGCGGGACATACCCACATTCGATGACTTCTCCAGAATACCCGGCAGATCCAGCTCACCATAATTGCGGAAATCGCGAATGGTGAACTGATCCAATCGCATCCAACCGGGCGAGGTATCCACCACAGCATTGCGATCCACCACGCCACTCTCTAATACGGCGGCCATGGCCAGCGGCTTCATCACCGAGCCGGGCTCAAACACATCGACCAACGCCTGGTTACGTAACCCACGCGGATCAAGCCCCGCTCGGTTGTTAGGGTTGTAGGAGGGCAAGTTAGCCATCGCCAACACCTCTCCCGTGCGGGCATCCATCATCACCAGCACGCCGCCATCAGCCTCATTCTCGGCTACCGCGGCACGCAGCTCACGGTAGGCCATATATTGAATGCGCTGATCAATCGCCAAGGTCAGCTCGCCCCCCGGCTGGGCTTCGTTGATAACGCCCAGTTCGCGAACCAGGCGCCCGCGGCGGTCTTTAATCACTCGCCGCTGGCCAGGTCGGCCCGCCAGGTAAGGCTGATAGGAGAGCTCTAAGCCCTCCTGACCGACATCATCAACGTTGGTCACACCCAGCAACTGGGCGGCGACCTCACCGGCAGGATAGTAGCGCTTATATTCACGCTGGGGGTATACGCCGGGCGTGCGCAGGTTAAGAATCTGCTGAGCGGCCGCAGGGGTCATCTGGCGGCGCAAATACATGAACTCATGTTCGCTAAAACGCGCCACCCGAGCCTCGAAGTCACTCAGCGTCATACCCAGCGCCTGGGCCAGCATTACACGTTGAATAGCATCTTCGGGAAGTTCTTGCGGGTTGGCCCAAATGGTCACCACCGGCGTGGAAATCGCTAATGGTTCGCCATTACGATCGGTAATCATGCCGCGGTGGGCGGGAATTGTTTCGTGACGCAGAGTGCGCGCGTCGCCCTGGCTTTGCAGAAAGGGGCGGTCGATGACCTGAAGCAAGGTAATGCGGCCAATCAAAATAATAGATGCCAAGCCAATCGCGATCAGAATAAACAAGAAGCGCCCGCCGCCAAGCGGGGGCGCAATGGGAGCCTGGCGCGAGGTACCGCCTCGGCGTTCACTTCTCATGGCCGAATCACCTCGACATCATGGACATCGGGGATTCGCATGCCCAAACGTTCCGTGGCAATTTTTTCTATGCGCGCAGGCGTTGACCATGCGCCCTCCTCAAGCAGAAGCTGCCCCCACTCCGTTTGCAGTTGGTTCTCTTCCTGCTCCAGCTGTTGCAGCTGTGCAAATTGAACCCGCGTCATATGGGTAGTGACCACCACGCCCAACCCGGAGGCCATGCAGAGTAGAAACAGTAGCAAAATAGCCAGCGGCCAGGCGCGCAGGCGCAGCCTGAAAGGCCACTCGGTGCGTAGCGTGGTTACCCACTGCTCAATCCGATCCATGCTCATGATGACATTTACATCCGTTTGCGTGCAGCCCGCATGACGGCACTGCGAGCGCGAGGGTTGGCATCCACCTCCTCGTCGCTTGGCCGCACGCCTTTGCCTAGCGCCTCTAGACGTCGATTCAATTGATCGTCGCGAATCGGCACCCCACGCGGCAGGTCGGTATCGCCCCGAACATGGTGACGAATAAAGCGTTTCACACGGCGATCCTCCAGCGAGTGAAAGCTGATAACCACTAAGTGACCACCCGGCGCCAGTGTCTCCAGCGCCGCGTCTAAAGCGCTGTCTAACTGCTCCAGTTCGCCGTTGATGAAAATACGCAGCCCCTGAAAGGCTTTGGTGGCGGGATGACGACCCTTTTCCCAGGCGGGGTGAGCCACTTTTAATACTTCGGCCAAATCCACCGTATGGGTAAACGGCTTCTCAACCCGACGCGTCACTACAGCACGGGCCAATCGCTTGGCGTAGCGCTCTTCGCCATAGGTTTTAAACACGTAGGCAATGTCTGCCTCGCTGGCTCGGGCCAGAAACTCAGCAGCGCTCTGGCCCTGGCTAGGATCCATGCGCATATCCAGCGGGCCGTCGCGCATAAAGCTAAAGCCGCGTTCGGGGTCATCCAACTGAGGCGATGAAACGCCAACATCGAGCAGCACCCCTGACAGCTTGCCGTACAAGCCCTGCTCGCGAGCAAACTCACCAAGCTGAGCAAATTCACGCTGGGTAATCTGGAAGCGCTGATCGTCTACTTCAGCGGCTGCGGCAATTGCCTGGGGATCACGATCCATAGCGAGCAGCTTGCCCTGGGTATCCAGGCGATCAAGAATCAAACGTGAGTGACCGCCTCTCCCGAAAGTACCGTCTAAATAGACACCCTGCGTATCGTGAACCAGGGCATCGACAGCACCCTCCAGTAGTACGCTGGTATGGCGAAA
Organism: Halomonas sp. SpR1; assembly: GCF_031010175.1. GTDB lineage: Bacteria > Pseudomonadota > Gammaproteobacteria > Pseudomonadales > Halomonadaceae > Vreelandella. The sequence goes on along the minus strand of NZ_JAUAMB010000002.1, from coordinate 98,821 downwards.
GCGGGAAGCAACCTGTTCAGCGTCAGGAGAAGGCATTTTTTTCTCACACAAGATGTTAGAAGCAACGTAATAAAGAGCGTGCGTGCACGCCCTAATGTGGAAATGGGGGAGTCGGCCGATAAGCCGGGTTCTGTCGTGGACAGCCATTCCTCTAGGCGCTGCGTTACCACAGCGCTCAAGCAACCTACCCGGATCCAGCGCGGGCCACGCCATTGGATCCCTATTTGGTCTTGCTCCGAGTGGGGTTTACCATGCCACGCACTGTTACCAGGCGCGCGGTGCGCTCTTACCGCACCCTTTCACCCTTACCGGCCCCAGAGGTTTATTTCAGGGGCTTAGGCGGTCTTCTCTCTGCTGCACTTTCCGTCGGCTCACACCGCCCAGGCGTTACCTGGCACTCTGCCCTATGGAGCCCGGACTTTCCTCCCCCAACACCTTTTGAGGGGTATTAGCGGCGACTGTCTGGCCAACTCCGGCGGCAAGCATACCAGTGCCCTCGACTTGCCTCAATGCTCACCTTTAATTGCTTGCAAACGAGCGTACCAGACTTGCTTACGACCACCGAGCATTCGAGCGGCAATCGCAGCACTCTGCTTTACACCAACCCCCTCTGCCAACAGCGCCTCCAACAAGGCATCTGCCGATATATCCTGATGCTCACTCTGCTCAACCGGCGGGGCACCCGCAACAATCACTACAAATTCGCCGCGGGCCTGATTAGGATCTTCCGTCAACTGCGCCAATAGCGACGCAGGCGTACCGTGCAGGAACGTTTCGAAGGTTTTGGTCAGTTCACGCGCCAATACCACATCACGATCCGCCATTTGCTCCTGTAGCGCCTCAAGGGTGTGCACGATACGGTGAGGGGATTCATAAAATACCAGCGTCTCTTCGCGGGTTTTCCAACCCTCTAACGCCTGGCGACGCGCGCCTGGCTTGGCGGGCAGAAAACCCGCAAATACAAAGCGGTCTGTCGGCAAGCCCGCGCCTGACAGCGCAGTAATCAGCGCGCAGGGGCCGGGAATGGGCACGATATGGCGATTGCGTGCCCGTAACTCGCGCACCAATACAAAGCCAGGGTCGCTAATCAGCGGTGTTCCGGCATCGCTGATCAGGGCAATATCTTCACCTGCAGCAAGATAACTATCCAGCGCATCCACCCGGCGTGCTTCGTTGTGCTCGTGCAAAGAGAGCATGGGCTTATTCAGCCCCAGGTGTGCCAACAGGCGCCCACTATGGCGGGTATCTTCAGCCGCAACGCGCGAAACTTGCCCTAATACCCGAGCGGCACGCGCGGTTAAGTCATCCAAATTCCCAATTGGCGTAGCAACCACGTACAATGTGCCCGGATTATCGTCTGTCATTGTTGACTCTCAATTCGTTGATGGCTTGCCCTGCTGGTGCGCTATGCTTGTGCAGTGGCTTGGTCAATCGCTGACAAGCAGCGACAGCGCAAATGGAAACCTAAGGAAGGATACATGAAACAGTCATTACGTGGCTTACTCGCCGCTGCCCTCATGGCATTTCTGGTTGCTGGCTGTGCGATGCAATCGCCTAGCGTGGTAGATCGTGTGCCCGATGAAGATCCCGGCCAGCTACTCAGCCAGGCGGAACAGCAAGCGCCAGAACAAGCCGCCAAAACACGCTTGGAAGCGTCCAATATTCTGGCCCGGCAAGGGGAGCGCGAAAGAGCCTTTGAAACCGCCGACGGGATCGATGAAAGCCTGTTATCAGAGTCGGATCGGGTACGTTGGGCACTGCTATTTTCCGAACTCGCCCGCGCCTTGAATGAGCCGCTCGCCGTACTTCGCGCCACCCAAGTGCTTGACGACGAGCTACCAATGCAAGCCAATCAGCAAGAGCGGCTTGAAGAGCGTCAGCGCTGGGCTCGCGAGGCGCTCGATCAACCCAGCGGTGCTGTTAGTGTTGCCCTCCCCGAGCTTGAAGGGCAGGCCATACGCCGTATCGTCGTCGCCTTGCCTGAATCAGGCCCGCTTAGCAGTGTCGCCAACACCATCGCCACTGCCATGCGCCAACACCATGATGTCAAAGGTAGCAACGTCGAGCTGAGTTTCCTGGACGCCTCGCGCTACTCGATGGACGAGCTTTATGACCGCGCGCAGCAGATGAATGCGCAGTTAATCATTGGCCCGCTAGATAAAGATCAGGTCACCCAGCTAGAGCAGCGCGACAGCGTGCCGCTGCCGACACTGGCACTCAACTATGGCAGCGGCGACAGCAACCAAGCCCAGCGCCTGTTCCAGTATGGCCTTTCGGCTGAAGATGAAGCGCGCCAGGTTGCCCGCCGCGCCTGGCAGGATGGCCACCGCCAAGTGTCCATGATGGTACCCGATAATGGCTGGGGCCGACGCGTAGGCGAAGCCTTCTGGAATGAGTGGCATAGCCAGGGCGGCGAAATCACTAATGCCGTGCGCTACAATCCAGAGAGTTCGGTCTCCAACGCCGTTCAAACCGCCCTCAATGTCAGCGGTGATCGCGCTCGCCTAAGTAATATTGACGCGCTCTTTCTACTCGCCCTGCCTGAGTATGCACGTCAGGTGCCACCCACTATGGATTACTACTACGCCCCCAATCTGCCCATTTATGCCACTTCGCATTTGCACGAAGGGCGCCTGCAGACGCGCCTTGATCAAGACCTAAACGATGTCATGTTCGTGGATATTCCCTGGCAGATCCCTGATGCGGCCGTCGGTGGCGAAGAAGCCGTGCCCTTTGCAGCGACCTATCAGAGCCTACGCGACGAGTCCGATGCCTCCATGTTTCGCCTAATGGCAATGGGCGTGGATGCTTACGAGCTGGCCATTCGTTTTACCAATCTTGACGAGCTTAACGGCCTTAATGGCAGCACCGGCACGCTCTATCTGCGTGGCGATGGACGCATTTACCGCGAGCTGCCCTGGGCCAAATTCCAGAATGGCGTTCCATCACCTATTTTAATTCCTAATCTGGTCGAAAGTGACGACTAACGCCCATACTGCCCGCGCCCGCGGTGCAGCCATTGAGCAAATTGCCGCTCAATGGCTGCACCAACAGGGGCTCACCCTCGTCACGCAGAACCATTACGTGAAAGGGGGCGAGCTTGACTTGGTAATGCGAGATGGCGATATTCTTGTCTTTGTTGAGGTCAAACACCGTACGACGACGCGCTACGGACACCCACTGGAAACCGTCACTTACCAAAAACAGCAGCGCTTGGTACGTGCGGCACGACTTTATATCGCCCGTGGCGGGCTTTCGTCACCTTGCCGCTTTGATATCCTGGCGATTACGGGCAAGCCGCCCAACCTCGAATTTGACTGGGTGAAAGCCGCCTTCGATGCCTTTTAACTGTTCTTGAAGCTTTTTAAAACGGTCTTAAACACTCTAATTTAACCAGGAAGCCCTGATGGACTTTCAATCTCGGATACTCGGCCACTTCAACGCCAGCATCGACACCAAGACCTACGCCAGCGAAGTACTTCCGCCATTTATTGAAGTAGCCAGCCAAATGATGGTGCAGTGCCTTGTTAGCGAAGGGAAAATTCTCAGCTGCGGTAATGGCGGCAGCGCCGGAGACAGCCAACATTTCTCCTCAGAACTACTCAACCGTTTTGAACGTGAACGCCCCAGCCTGCCCGCACTGGCGCTCACTACCGACACCTCTACGCTTACCTCTATTGCCAACGACTATAGCTACAATGAGGTGTTCTCAAAGCAGATTCGCGCCCTAGGGCAGCCGGGGGATGTGTTACTGGCTATATCCACCAGCGGTAATTCAGGCAATATTGTGCAAGCCATTCAAGCCGCCCATGATCGTGATATGACAGTGGTCGCCCTTACCGGCCGCGACGGTGGCGATATGGCGTCGCTTCTAGGCCAGGATGACTGCGAGATTCGCGTCCCGGCGACATCGACGGCGCGTATTCAGGAGGTTCATCTGCTGGTGATTCACTGTCTGTGCGATCTTATCGATGAACAGCTGTTTGGCAGCGCTTAGCCGTCTTTTACTGCGTCAACAACCACGATGTCTTTAACTGTTAGCATAACAAGGAGTCATACCGATGACCCAACGCCCTTCCCCCCGTGCCCTAATAGTGGCTGTGCTTTGTGCAGCACTCTTCATCACTGGCTGCGCCAATAACTCAGCTTCCAATCAGTCCAACTATGCCCAGCGTAGTGACGATGTGGAAGCCGTCGACACAACTATCGAGCGTGAAGTAGGTCGTGCCTTGGAGCGCGCGGATGCACGGCTAGATGATGCCCGCATTCGAGCCCATAGCTATAACGGGGTTGTGCTACTGGTAGGCCAGGTGCCCAGCGAAGAGCTTCGCGATATGGCGGAAGACGTCACTAGCAACCTACGCGGCGTTAATCGAGTTCATAACGAGCTGACCGTCGCCGCCAATTTACCCGCCAGCCAGCGCTTGGCCGACACCTGGCTAACCACTAACGTAGTTAGCCATTTGGCCACCAATGACCGCATCGACTCTTCCAAAATAAAGGTTACCACTGAAAATGCTAGCGTTTATCTGATGGGCCGCGTTACCCGTGAAGAGGCTGACCGCATCGTCAACGCAGCCTCCTCCGTTGGCGGCGTACAACGAATCGTAAAAGTATTTGATTACCTCGACTAACCGTCTCAGCACCTTCCAGTAGCCACAAAAAAGCCTCGCTTAATAAAGCGAGGCTTTTTTTGTGCGGCTCCCCCTGGGTATTATTTAACTACCCGCAGGGTGGGCTTTTTCTTCGCTTTGCTCTTTGCTTGAGCCTCTTTGTCAGCGTCTTCACTTGAAGCGTTAGAATTACTGCCAGGCTTCTCAGCAACCGGCTCAGTCACCGACAGCTCAGGCTTGGTAGAGGGCTTCTCCTCATCCTCAATATCACCAAAAGACTCGGCATCCTCACCCAGTTCAGGCTCATGACCAAAGACCATTCCTGCGCCATTTTCTCGGGCATAAATAGCGATTAAGGCCGGAGTCGGTATCATTACCTGCATGGGCTGCCCGCCAAAGCGCGCATTAAAGCCTATCGCCTGATTCTCCATAAAGAGATCACGCACCGCGGTCGGCGCCACGTTCAAAACGATCTGACCGTTCTGAACAAACTGACGGGGCACCTCCACGCCAGGCAAAGTAGCGTCAACCACCAGGTAAGGCGTTAGCTCGTTATCCAACAACCACTCATAGAGTGCTCGGGCGAGATAGGGGCGACTCGATTTCATCTAGACTCCCTCCTCCTTACAAGAAAGGCTCCCTGCCCTTACCAAGCACACAGGAGCCGAATGGATTCAAGCGCGCATCTCTTTTTCACGCTCACTCAAAGATGCCTTAAATGCTTCACGCTCGAATACTCGCGACATGTAGGACAGCAGCGGCTTAACCTGCTTTTCAGGCAACTCGATATTGAGCTCCGGCAAACGCCACAAGACAGGTGCCAAACAGCAATCCACCAGCGTAAACTCTTCGCTCATGAAATAAGGCATATCCTCAAAAATCGGCGATATGCCAATCAGGCTTTCACGCAGCTCTTTACGCGCCCTATCCGCCTCTTTCTTTCCACCGCTGCGGATTAAATCGACCATTGGGCACCACTCGCGCTCAATGCGGTGCATCCATAGGCGGCTTTGCGCGCGCGCCACTGGATAAACAGGCAACAGCGGAGGATGCGGGAAACGCTCATCCAAGTACTCCATCATAACCTTTGATTCATACAGCACCAGGTCACGATCTAACAGCGTCGGCACACTGTTGTACGGGTTGAGGTCTGCCAGCTCTTCCGGTGGTTTTTCATCGAGCACATCGACGATATCGACGGCAACCCCCTTCTCGGCCAACACAATGCGCACACGATGACTGAAATGATCATCACTACCTGAGTAAAAGATCATCGACGACCGCTTGGCCACAACACCCATGAAAGCATCCTCACATCAAAACAATCTTGGATAATAACACGCCAGCGCTACCTTAGGGGAAGCTAGCCTGCTTTGCTTTATTACCACACTGACAAGCAAAAGGCGCACGGCTTACGCCGTGCGCCCCACTGACCATCAGCGACTACTAATTAGTGGATGTCTCGCCAGTACTCACGCTTGAGCAAGTAAGCTATCACACCAAAAATAAAGATAAAGATCAGCACTTTAGGAGCCAGCGCCTGGGCCTGAAGCTTGGAGGGCTCACCTACATAAGCCAGGAAGTTAGTAAGATCATACATCGCTTCCTCAAACTCAGCAGGTTCGAGCTCACCCGGCTCAGTCACTTGCAGCACATCACAAGACTGGTACTTGCCCGATAACGCGTCCGGCTCTTGGCCTTCAACCGGGTGATCCGTTTCAGCACACACCAGCTCCTGCACGCCCTGCAGAGGCTCCAACACGTTTGGCATCGCTACCAAGTCGAACACGGTGTTATTGACGCCCGTGGGACGACTAGGATCTTTGTAGAAACCGAGCAGATAAGAGTAGATCCAGTCGGTTCCCCGCACACGTGTTTTAAGCGATAGGTCGGGCGGTGGCGCACCGAACCAACTCTCTGCATCACCACTGTTCATGGCGTTATGCATCTGATCGTTATAGGCCAGCTCAGGTGAGAAAATCAGATTCTCTTCTACCAGATCCTGAGGCATTCCCAAATCCTCAGCCGCACGAGCAAAGCGTTGGTACTGCAGCGAGTGGCAGCCCATGCAGTAATTGACATAAAGCTTCATGCCATTTTGCAGCGAGGCCTGATCGTGCAGATCAGGATCCATCGAGTGAGGCACACTTGCGCCTCCTGCAGCCATCGCGGTTACTGGCACTAAAGCGAAAAGGAGTCCAAATAGATACTTTTTCATTAGCCAGTCACCCTTTCCGGAACGGGTTTAGTCTTCTCCAGCTTGGTGTAGAACGGCATCAAGACAAAGAAGGCGAAATAAATCACGGTGCACGCCTGAGCCAGAAGCGTCCTACCCTCTGTCGATGGCAATACACCCAGCACTCCCAGAATGACAAAGCTGATAGCAAATAGCAGCAGCATCACTTTCGACATCCAGCCTTTGTAACGCATAGAGCGCACCGGACTACGATCCAGCCAGGGCAGAACAAACAGTATTGCAATAGCCGCGCCCATAAATATAACGCCCAGGAACTTAGCGTCCAAACCAAACACAGAGAAGGTTATCGCGCGGAGAATGGCGTAGAAAGGCGTCATATACCAAACCGGCGCAATGTGATCAGGCGTTTGTAGCGGGTTCGCCGGATCAAAGTTGGGCTTTTCAATAAAGTAGCCGCCGCCCTCTGGGAAGTAGAACACCACCACACAGAACACGAACAGGAAGACAGCCACACCCACAAGGTCTTTCACCGTGTAGTAGGGGTGGAACGGGATTCCATCCAGCGGCACACCGGCCTCATCTTTCTTCTGTTTGATATCAATGCCGTCTGGGTTGTTGGAACCCACTTCATGCAGGGCAATGATATGCAGCACAACGAGCGCCAGAATAACGATTGGCAATGCGACCACATGCAGCGCAAAGAAACGGTTTAGGGTAATGCCTGAAATCAGGAAATCGCCACGTACCCACTGCGCCAGATCGGGGCCAATCGCCGGGATAGCCGAAAACAGCGAGATGATAACCTGCGCGCCCCAGTAGGACATTTGCCCCCACGGCAGCAGGTAACCCATAAAGGCTTCCGCCATTAGTACCAGGTAAATCGTCATACCAAAGACCCACACAAGCTCACGGGGCGCTTTGTAAGAACCGTACAAAAGGCCACGGAACATATGCAGATAGACGACAAGGAAGAAAGCGGAGGCGCCAGTGGTGTGCATATAGCGAATCAACCACCCCCACTCCACATCGCGCATTATGTATTCGACGGAATCGAACGCACCTTCCGCGGAAGGGTTAAAGCTCATGGTCAGCCAAACCCCGGTCAGGATTTGGTTAACCAGCGCTAGTAACGCTAGCGAGCCAAAGAAGTACCAAAAATTGAAGTTTTTCGGCGCATAATATTTAGAGAGATGCTCTTGCCACATCTGAGTAGCAGGAAAGCGATCATCCACCCACCGCATGATGCCCTTTTCCGCCTTGGCTTTATTCGGATTACCCATTAGGCATTCTCCTCATCTTCGCCGATGACAATGATATCGTCATTTTCAAAGCGGTAGGGTGGCACCTCAAGGTTGGTTGGCGCGGGGACGTTGCTGAACACGCGACCAGCCAAGTCAAAGCGAGAACCATGGCAAGGACAGAAGAAACCACCCGGCCAGTTATCAACGCCGACACCCTCAGCATCGGGCTCCGGACGAAAGAGCGGCGAACAGCCCAAATGCGTACAGATACCGATCAACACCCCAATCTCAGGCTTGATAGAACGCATGTGCCCTTCAATATAAGCAGGCTGCTGTGGCACTGTTGATTCTGGATCAGCAAGCACCCCTTCTCCAAGCGACTCAGTGCGCTCAATCATTTCAGGTGTGCGATTGATGATCCAAATCGGACGCCCCCGCCATTCGACGGTCATCCGCTCCCCAGGTTCAAGCTTGGATATATCTGCTTGAACGGGAGCACCCGCCGCTCTTGCCCTGGCACTAGGCTGCCAAGAAGCCACAAAGGGAACCGCAACCCCGACAGCACCTACCGCACCCACTACGGAGGTGGCACCTACGAGGAAACGGCGTCGGCCTTTGTTTACGCCGTTATCTGCCATTTCAGGTTTCTCCCATCAGCTTACCCGTTCCGCCGCAAAGGCGTCTTGCGACGACGAATATTAATTACGCTCTATGGTAAAAAAACAAAGCGCTGTGCACAAGAACAACCGCTCGTGACCATAGTGGTACAAGCAATATAATTTTTTGATATTCCAATAAAAAACGCCCAGGTCGATGACCCGGGCGTTTTGCCGCATAGCGTAGAAATTAACGCTTGGAGAACTGCGGACGACGACGTGCTTTGCGCAGGCCGACTTTCTTACGTTCAACTTGACGCGCATCACGCGTTACGTAGCCAGCGGCACGTAGCGAAGGACGCAGATCTTCGTTGTAGTTCATCAGGGCACGTGTAATGCCGTGACGAATGGCGCCAGCTTGAGAGGAGCCACCGCCGCCAGCGACAGTCACGAAGATGTCAAACTGGTTCAATGTCTCAGTCAACTCAAGCGGCTGACGAACAACCATACGACCGGTAACACGACCGAAATAGAGGTCGAGGTCTTGGTTGTTGACTGTAATTTTGCCAGAGCCCGGCTTCATAAACACGCGAGCGGTGGAAGTCTTGCGGCGCCCGGTACCGTAATACTGCTGTGTCATGGCGAAGATTTCCTCAGAGGTTCAGTTCAAGCGGCTGTTGGGCAGCATGCGGATGCTCGGCGCCAGCGTACACTTTCAACTTAGTGTACATGGCACGGCCCAAGGGACCTTTCGGCAACATGCCTTTAACGGCAGACTCAATGATACGCTCGGGCGCATGATCAAGCATTTTGTCGAATGTCATGGAGCGCAGACCGCCCGGGTAACCAGTGTGGCGGTAGTAGGTTTTAGCCTTCGCCTTATTACCGGTTACATGGACTTTCTCTGCGTTGATCACGACGATGTAGTCGCCGGTATCAACGTGAGGGGTAAATTCGGGCTTATGCTTGCCACGTAGGCGGCGAGCAATCTCGGTTGCCAGACGACCGAGCGTTTTGTCCGTAGCGTCGACTACATACCAGTCGCGCTGGACGGACTGCGGCTTAGCACTGAACGTCTTCATGGATGAAATCACCAGATTAAATGTATTGGGTGACTTACGCCGTTGTACGGCGAAGCACCATCCCTATTCTTTTTGGTTGCTGGCTTACACCAGCAACATGCAGCGAGGCGGCATTCTACAGCAAGGCAACTGACAAGTTAAGCCGTTTCGTGACTTTTTTGCTTACCTTACGCTGGCCAGGCCTAGGGCTTGTGCGCTAGCGCCAGATACTCCTTGGACTGCATCTCCTGGAGGCGAGAGAGAGTCCGCTGGAACTCAAACGTTAGCTTGCCATCGCTATACAGCTCTTCGATCGGCGCTTCCGCGGACATTAGCAGCTTCACGCCGCGGTCATAAAACTCGTCAACCATATTAATAAAGCGGCGTGCCTGATCATCCTGCTTGGCACCCATACGTTTTACATTGGAAACCAGCACCGTATGGAACTCACGGGCCAGCTCAATATAATCGTTTTGACTGCGCGGCCCATCGCAGAGCTCAAGAAATTCAAACCAGGCGACGTCATCATGCAGCCGGCGCGTTTTAAGTACGCGATGATTTACCTCTAGCGACGCCTCTGACTCTCCTTCATGCCCGGCGATTTCCCGAAAGCTACGCGACAACTCACCTTCAGCCGCCTCATCAAGCGGGGAGTAAAAGATCGCCGCACGCTCCAAGGCGCGAAGCCGATAATCAACCCCGGAGTCGACGTTAACCACCTCACAGTGGCGATTCACAAGCTCAATGGCTGGCAAAAAGCGCGCCCGCTGAAGGCCGTCTTTGTACAAATCATTAGGCACAATATTAGAGGTCGCCACCAACACAACCCCACGCTCGAACAGCGCCTCCAGCAAATTGGCGAGAATCATCGCATCGGTAATATCTTTGACAAAAAACTCATCAAAGCAGATAACCCGCGCCTCAGTGGCAAATTTACCTGCGATGAGGGTCAGTGGATTCTTTTCACCTTTGTAGTGGGTCAGCTCATTATGAACACGCTGCATAAAACGATGGAAATGGGTGCGCATTTTGTCTGGAAAAGGCAAGGCTTCATAAAAGGTATCGACCAAGTAGGTCTTACCACGCCCTACCCCACCCCAAAAGTAGAGCCCCTTAACTTGAGGCAAGACAGGCTCGTCAGACGACGAAATTTTCTTACCCATAAACCCAGCCATTTTAGCTTTTAGGCCTTTATTAGCGACCAGGGCTTTGGGGGCGGTGGTTGGCGCGGCGATAAGCTCATCGTAAAGCCGCTGCAGATGCTTGACCGCCAACTCCTGAGCGGCATCGTATTGAAAATCATCGCGCTCCAAGTCCGCCCGATAGCGCTCTATAGGCGATGCAGGGCGCGATTTTGCCGTTGCCCTACCCGCAGATAATGATGACATGCACTCGCCTCCTACAGCATGTAAGGCAGCAGCCAGCTCAACCACTGGCAACCTTAAGTAAGGGTGTGATTATACCTGTAGAGACATCTAAGCGCATGAGCGGATTGACCCAACCGGCTGAGTGACGCCTATAATAGCAGCCTGTTCGATTCTTAAGCTGCTAGCTAATGCAGCCTAACTGTTATATTAAAGGCGCCAGGGAGAACACTGTGGACGCGAGCTCACCATTAACGTTTGCCATAATCGGTTTTATTGTCGGCCTGATCGTTGGAGCGGTCGCTTATAGGCTGCTCAGCAAAAGCCAACGCGAAGCCTCTTCCATGCGTCAAAAGCTACTCGAACGCGAACACCAGATTGCCGAGATGAAGAGCAGCGTAGGCAGTCATTTAACGGGTATTTATCAACGCCTAAGCAATATTCGCGATGAAGCTAACCAGCTAGAGCTTCAGCTCAAAGAGGACGCCGCGGAGTGGGATATTCGCGATGCTGCCATTCAGCCTAGCCTTGATCTGTTGGGTATCGATTCTACGCGAGAGCAGCAGACAGAGGCGGACACCAGCACTCCTGCTATGCCCCGCGACTACGCGGATGGCAAGAGCGGTACGCTGTCAGAAGACTTTGGCTTGAAAGGCAATGAGGCAGCGACACCCCAGCCACCGCGCTACTAACAATGATTGATCAGCCCCGGCACCCGTCATCGGCGGTTCGGGGCGGCCCAATATGTTAAGCAGGATTATCAATATCCACAAAGCGGTGTTCAACGCCGTACTCATCACTTAGCCACTCGCCCAGCGCCTGTACCCCATAGCGCTCGGTGGCATGGTGCCCGGCGGCGATATAGTGGATCCCCATTTCTCGCGCCAAGTGCGTAGTTCTTTCGGATATTTCACCTGAAACGAAGACCTGCGCGCCAGCGTCAAAGGCGGAGGTGATCATGTCCTGCGCACCACCGGTGCACCAGGCAATGCGCTCAATGTCACCCACCTGCGGCGCTTCAATCACCAAAGGTTCACGCTGCAAGGTTTGCGCTATTTGTGCCCCCAGTTCATTGATCGAATGCGGCTGCGGCAAACGCCCTGACCACAACAACCCTTCCCCCAGTTCGCCATCAATACACCCCTCCACTTTCCACCCAAGACGCTTGGCCAGTTCCGCGTTATTGCCCATCTCTGCATGAGCATCCAGGGGAAGATGATAGGCTAGCAGGCTAATATCATGATCAAGCAGGGTTTTAATCCGCTTCTGCTTCATGCCGGTAATCGCCACGGGTTCGTTTTTCCAAAAGTAGCCGTGATGCACCAGCACCATATCCGCCTGCCAGGCAACGGCTTCATCCAGTAGCGCCTGACAAGCCGTCACCCCCGTCATGATGCGCTGAACCTGCTCGCTGCCCGCTACCTGCAAACCGTTAATGGTAAAATCTTTAAATTCTGTCGCACGTAACTGATGGTCACAGGCGGCCACTAATTGGTCACGATGAATCATATTAAGTCCTTTATTGATTGAACTGCACCCGTGAGGTACTTGCTAAGAAAGTGTTACCATAAAACCATTGTAAAACTCGCTGCTTTTTATCGCGAACAGTGAGACTGACCCGTTAAGGAATTGATTGCATGCGACGCTACGTGCTGCCTTATTTATGGCCTGTTATCACTGGCGTACTGCTCGCTATAGTGATCCTATTTGCGCTCCCCGAGCAGTTACCGAACCCGTTTCGTGACTCAACGCCACAAGCCCCTCAAGCCCCTGCCCCGGTCACATCTACGCCCCCCGCAGTGGTGGAGCCCAGCCCCAACAGGCCTGCACCGGAAATTCATCAGGCAGCACCGCTATCCCGAAACGAAGGCCCCGTGAGTTATGCAAGTGCGGTGGAGCAAGCAGCCCCCGCGGTAGTTAACATTTACTCTTCGCGCATTGTTGAGCGCGACCAGCACCCGCTGATGTCCGATCCATTTTTTCAGCAATTTTTTGATAATCAGGGCGATGATGCTACTACTCACCAGCGCATGCTCTCTAGTCTAGGCTCTGGCGTTATCGTCAGCGAGGATGGCTATGTACTGACCAATCACCACGTCATTAACGGCGCCGATGAAATCCAGGTCGCCCTGCGTGACGGACGCGAAACCATTGCAGAGGTGATCGGCACAGACCCTGAAAGTGATTTGGCCGTGCTGAGAATTAGCCTGGACGACCTGCCGGTTATTGAACTGACAGACTCAGCCGACGTAGCGGTAGGCGACGTAGCGCTAGCCATTGGCAACCCTTTTGGGGTCGGCCAGACAGTCACCATGGGCATCATTAGTGCCACCGGGCGAAATCATTTAGGGCTAAACGCCTACGAAGACTTTATTCAAACTGATGCAGCCATCAATCCGGGCAACTCAGGCGGCGCGCTGGTCAACCCCGAAGGCGCCATGGTAGGAATCAATACGGCGATTTTCTCGCGCTCCGGCGGCTCCCAGGGCATTGGCTTTGCCATTCCCGCCAACCTTGCTCACAGCATTCTGGATGAACTGGTCACTCAAGGACGAGTGATACGTGGCTGGCTGGGCATTGAAGCGCAGGCGCTTTCGCGTGAACTGGCTGCCTCCTTTGGACTGCAAACACCTCAAGGGGTGATCGTCGCCGGCGTCGTCAGCGGCGGGCCCGCCGCTAAAGCAGGATTGGAACCCGGCGATGTGCTCCTTGCCGTCGATGGCCAGCCTATTTTGGATGCCCGGTCGACGATGAGCGAAATTGCCTCTATTCCGCCCGGCACCTCACTACCGCTCACCATCGTACGCAGCGGAGAGCGTATGGAAATGACGCTGGAAGTGGGAGAACGCCCGCTACCCACCACCCCGATTAATGAAGAGACGCCCGGCCAACGCGACTCATAAGAACCTCACATATAAAGACCTTACATAACAGCTCCTTGCCAACATGCTGCTTTAGGCGTTTTGTTAGATGCTTTAGTTATCAAACATAGAGCTATCAATCACGGATCCGGTACTCCGCCGAACGGGCGTGGGCAGTGAGTGACTCCCCCCGTGCCAATACCGAGGCGATTTTACCCAGCTCTGAAGCGCCGTCTGCGGAGCAGTGAATAATCGAAGAGCGCTTCTGGAAATCGTAAACGCCCAACGGTGAAGAGAAGCGCGCCGTGCCAGAGGTAGGCAACACATGGTTCGGCCCAGCACAGTAATCACCCAGTGCTTCGGCGGTATAACGCCCCATAAAGATGGCCCCGGCATGGCGAATATCGTCTAACCAAGTATCGGGAGCGGCGACCGAAAGCTCCAGGTGCTCAGGGGCAATGCGGTTAATCAGCGTAATGGCTTCCTGGGCGTCCTGACAGAGCACCAGCGCTCCTCGCTTACGCAGCGACTCACGCACTATCGCTTCGCGCTCCAAGGTCGGCAGCAGTCGCTCAATCGACGCTTCGATGGCATCCAGGTGTTCAGCATCCCAGCTAACCAGGATTGCCTGGGCATCTTCGTCGTGCTCGGCTTGAGAAAATAGATCCATCGCCAGCCAATCAGGGTCGGTCAACCCATCGGACACCACCATAATTTCCGAGGGACCGGCAATCATATCAATGCCCACTTGACCAAATACCGCACGCTTAGCCGTGGCCACATAAATATTGCCAGGGCCAACGATTTTATCGACCCGGGGAACACTTTCAGTGCCGTAAGCAAGCGCTGCGACCGCCTGAGCACCGCCAATCGTGAACACATAGTCGACACCGGCCAAATGAGCCGCAGCTAGCACCAGCTCATTTAGCACGCCGTCCGGAGTAGGCACGACCATAACGATTTCGCGCACTCCAGCCACATGGGCAGGAATCGCATTCATTAGCACCGAAGAGGGGTAAGCAGCTTTCCCGCCCGGCACATAAATACCAGCGCGATCCAGCGGGGAGACTTTCTGCCCCAGCACCGTGCCATCTGCCTCTTCATATTGCCAGGAACTGGGCTTTTGACGCTCGTGGTAGCGCTTAATCCGCTCGGCAGCATTGGATAGCGCCTCACGCTGCTCAGCGGGCAAATTATCAAAGGCTCTCTTCAACTGTTCGGGCGTTAACGTTAGTTCGTCCATTGAAGCAACAGACAGCCGGTCAAAGCGGTTAGTGGCTTCCACGACCGCCGCATCGCCCCGCTGCTTTACGCTGGTAAGAATCTCTTCTACCCGCGCTTGCACTGCTTTATCAGACACCCCTTCCCAATCTAACAGCTCATCAAGCCGGTGGTGAAAGGCCGCATCACTTGTCGATAGGCGTGAAATCGTAGCAGTCGTCTGTTTGCGTTCACTCATGGTTCACCTCACATCATTCGGCAAGCTGGGTCTGACGCTTTTTGACCGCACTGTCCAAGCGGTCGAGTAGCGGCTTAATGCGCTCATGCTTCATGGTCATCGCGGCCTTGTTCACCACCAGCCGGGTGCTGATATGAGCAATAAGCTCACGCGGCTCCATACCATTTGCCCGCAGGGTATTGCCAGTATCAACGATATCGACAATCTCATCAGCCAAATTCATTAACGGCGCCAGCTCCATGGCGCCGTAGAGCTTGATCACCTCGGCCTGGATTCCTTGCTCTGCGTAGTAGCGTCGTGCCACATTGACAAATTTTGTGGCCACCCGACGCCGGGCACGAGCCGGCAACTGGCCGGTTACACCCGCGGTCATTAACTTACAGCGGGCAATCTCCAAATCCAGCGGTTCATAAAGCCCTTCGGCACCGTGCTCGAGCAGCACATCTTTGCCTGCGATGCCGACATCGGCTGCCCCCAACTGAACGTAGGTGGGCACGTCGGTGGCACGGATAATCACTAGCTTTACGTCGGGCAAATTGGTATCAAATAGTAGCTTACGGCTTTTGCTTAAATCCTCTGCAGGCGTGATGCCCGCATCAGCTAGTAGCGGCAGCGTCTCTTCTAGAATACGGCCCTTCGAGAGGGCTAAAATCAGTTGCTTACTCATCGTGTCGGCCCGTCGTTATTCGCATGCAGGGATTACTAGGAGCCTGTCCGGCTTGGCCGATCGTCGCGAGAAGCACGGATTTTGAGTCAAATTTATCGATCGATTGAGGCGAATAGCGCGCTATTTAACGAAATCGATCGAATAAAGTTGGCCAAAATACCGGGATTCGCAGTAGATCAGTGCTAAGTCGGACAGGATCCTAGCATGGCTTAGCCAGGAATACGGCGAATACGCGCACCCAGCAGCTGCAATTTCTCTTCGATACACTCGTAGCCACGGTCAATGTGATAGATGCGATCCACCAGGGTTTCACCCTCGGCCATCATAGCCGCAATCACCAGCGAAGCAGATGCGCGCAGGTCGGTTGCCATTACCGGCGCCCCGGAAAGCTTCTCGACCCCTTCGATCAAGGCGGTATTACCTTCCAGCACGATGTTGGCGCCCATGCGGTTTAGCTCTTGAACGTGCATAAAGCG
The DNA here is from genome assembly GCF_031010175.1 of Halomonas sp. SpR1. Lineage (GTDB taxonomy): Bacteria > Pseudomonadota > Gammaproteobacteria > Pseudomonadales > Halomonadaceae > Vreelandella. The sequence goes on along the minus strand of NZ_JAUAMB010000002.1, from coordinate 82,286 downwards.
GTTTTCGAAAATGGTCTCGACCACCCGAGAGTGCCCCACCGCCACTGCATTCATGGCCACGAACTGCGCCTGCATATCGGTAGGAAACGCCGGATAGGGCGCGGTGCGGATATTGACCGCCTTAGGGCGCTTGCCGTGCATATCCAGGGCAATCCAGTCGTCGCCACTGGTGACTTCGGCACCCGCTTCTTCCAGCTTGGCGATGACCGCATCCAGGATATCGGCACGGGTACGCTTGACCTTTACCCGCCCACCGGTCATGGCGGCGGCGACGAGAAAAGTGCCGGTCTCGATACGGTCGGGCATAACATCGTGTTCGCAGCCGTGCAGCCTCTCGACACCTTCGATGATAATGGTGTCGGTTCCATGACCGCTGATGTTAGCGCCCATTTTGATCAAGCACTCGGCCAAGTCGACAATTTCAGGCTCGCGGGCAGCGTTTTCCAGAATGGTTTTGCCGTCGGCCAAGGTGGCCGCCATCAGCAGGTTTTCAGTACCGGTCACTGTGACGGTATCAAAGTAGATAGTCGCCCCTTTTAGCCGGCCATCGACCCGCGCGCGGATATAGCCAGCCTCAACACGAATCTCCGCCCCCATGGCCTCCAAACCACGAATGTGTAGATCCACCGGGCGCGAGCCAATGGCACAGCCGCCAGGTAGCGACACATCGGCTTTACCGAAGTGGGCAAGCAGAGGGCCCAGCACCAGGATGGAGGCACGCATTTTCTTAACCAGTTCATAAGGCGCATGGCACTGGGTGACCTGTGAACCATCCAACTGAATACTCAGCTTTTCGCCCATCACCGGCTCAACGCCCATGCGGCCGAGCAGTTCTAGGGTAGTGGTAATATCCTGAAGGTGCGGCAAATTACCAATCACCACGGGGCCATCGGCCAACAGACTGGCACACAGAATAGGCAGCGCCGCATTTTTGGCACCGCTCACCCACACTTCACCGTCTACCGATCCGTTGCCGGTAATGATTAATTTATCCATGGGGCGACCGTTATTGAACGTTTTCCGGTGCAGTTTGCCACTGCGCCGGAGTAAACGTTTTGATGCTAATAGCGTGGAGCGCACCCGAGGCGATCTCATCGCTCAGCGCAGCGTAAACTAGCTGCTGGCGTTTGACCGGAGAGAGACCTTCAAAGGCATCGCCAACCGCAATCACCTGAAAGTTACAGCCTTCACCCTGGATATGGAACTGGCATCCGTCGATACGGGATTCAAGCAGTGCTTTTACCTCATTGGGTTGCATGGCGCAGAGAACTCCTTTGGGGTCATCGTGTTTAATGAACGTAATTGGGTCGACATAATAAAGAAAAGCAGTGCGCTTGGCGATGCCGCAGCGTTAAACGGCCAGAGTAGTCGCTGGCTGCTCAATCAAAGCATCCAGTTCGGCCAGGGAGGCAAGTCGGTGAAGCGGCGCTGACAAAAGAATGGCTTGAACCTGAATACCGCGCTGCTGACAAATGCGCAACCATTCAAACAGGACGCTAATAGCAACACTGCTGGCTTTTCCTACGCGGCTAAAATCAAAGCTGATTGATGTTAGCTCAGTATGCTTGAGCCATTTAACGCCACTGGCGGCCAACTCGGCCGCCAAGGTTACTTCCACATCGCCGGCTACAAGCAGGGTGGCATTTTCTACACTAACCGTGACGCCGGGGCGAGAAAACAGCACTGTCACGCATCGCCTCCCTGCTCAAGCTCCTCAACGCCCACTTCAGGCGACCAGCCGTCAATGACCGCATCATAGTCGCGGTTGTTATCGCGCATGGCCTGGTCAAACTGATTGCGGAAAGTCAGACCCAAGTTGATACCATTAACGATGACATTCACTACCCGCCACTCTCCATCAGACAGCCTTAGGCTATAGCTAACGGGATACACTTGGCCGTTGTTGGCTACCACTTCCATGGCGACGCTAGCCTGATCGTCGTAGCGCTGAGCCTGCTGAGTGTCCAACACCCGCAGCTCATCATAATCAAACGTCACCAGTCCACGAGTATAGGTATCAATCAACGTTTGGCGAAACACGTCCACAAAACGACGGCGCTGTTCCGGGGAAGCGTTGCGGAAGTAGTTACCCATCACGCTGGCACCGATGTAGCGAAAATCCGCCACTTGATCAAGGTTGCTATCTACCAACGCTTCAAGCTCGTCAAGGTTATTGGCGTAGTAATCTTTGCGGCCTTCAATGTCCGCCATCAGTGACTCAACGTTATCGCGAACCATCGCTTCTGGCGTCTGAGACTGCGCCTGCGACTGCAGCGGCACCATTAACGCTGCCATCATCACTACCATCAATAACCACCGACCCAACATCAAGTTCGCTCCATTCATCACCATTCTCTCCCTACCCGTTATTACACTGGGCCCATTATTAAACTGGATCCGTGCCTGTCATTTGAAACAGTCGCTATTTGCAACATCAGTTACTCGCCATATTGGACACAAATTGCTGGATAAGTTCTTCCAACACCAGCGCCGACTGGGTGTCGCGAATGGTGTCACCATCTTCCAACATCTCCGGGTCGCCGCCCACACTAAGGCCAATGTACTGCTCACCCAACAGACCTGCCGTCAGGATAGAGGCGATAGAGTCTTTGGAAAGCTGACCTTCAAGCTCACTGTCCAGACTTAGCACGACCCGCGCATCGAACCACTCGGTATCAAGCTCGATTGCTTCCACTCGTCCCACCGTCACGCCAGCCATAGTGACCCTGGCGCGGGGCTTTAAGCTGCCAATATTGGCAAAGTTGGCCTCTAGCTGAAACGATTGCGAGGGCGCAGAGAACGTCAGTCCACTAACACGTAAGCCGAGGAACACCAGCCCCAGGATGCCTGCCACCATAAACAGGCCAACACCGAACTCCATGGTTTTACTGCGTTTCATGAAACTGCTCCAGCCATTAAAGGCCGCCAAACATGATGGCGGTCAATACAAAATCAAGCCCCAAAACTGCCAGGGACGAATAGACTACCGTACGCGTCGTAGCACGCGAGATACCTTCAGAAGTCGGCACCAAATCATACCCCTGGAACACTGCAATCCAGGTCACCACCAGAGCAAATACAGCGCTTTTGATCATGCCGTTACCAATATCATCAACAAAGGTCACGCTGGCCTGCATGTTGCTCCAGTAGGAACCCTCAAAAACGCCTAGCCACTCAACCCCCACCAGGTAGCCCCCCCAGATACCCACCACGCTAAACCCCACAGTAAGAATAGGCAGCGACACAAAGCCTGCCCATAGGCGCGGGGCCACCACGCGACGCAGCGGATCAACGCCGATCATCTCCATGCTGGTGAGCTGTTCTGTGGCTTTCATCAAACCTATTTCAGCGGTAAGCGCAGAGCCCGCCCGCCCAGCAAATAGCAGCGCCGCTACCACTGGCGCCAGCTCACGCAATAGCGAAAGCGCCACCATTTGACCCAGCGCCTGCTCAGCCCCGAAATCAACCAGAATGGTGTAGCCCTGCAGCGCCAGCACCATGCCGATAAATAACCCAGACACCAGCACAATAGCTAACGAAAGCACACCAACAAAGTGCATCTGGTGCAACCATAATCGCCAACCTTCTCGGGAAGGCACACCCACCGCCGACTGAAATAGAAACACGCCAGCTCGACCCAATGCTTCCATTAAGTCGCACCCCCGGCGCCCCAGCCGGGTGATACGCGCGGTGCTGTTAGAGAATTTCGACTGCATTAACCCTGCCCTTTATTTACTCTGCATGTGTGCATCGATGCTGACTCTGCCACCTAACCTATCTGTGCTTTCGGGGAGTCACCCAGAATGTCGCGATAAAACGCCTCGGCGGGGTAGTGAAATGGCACCGGGCCATCGGGCTCACCATGAATAAACTGGCTAACCCGTGGGTCTTGATTGGTATCCAAGGTCTGCGGGGTGCCATGAGCCACCACCTGACCATCGGCAATCAGGTAGAGATAGTCGGCAATGCTCAAGGTCTCTTTTATATCATGTGAAACCACCACAGAGGTGAGCTGCAGCGCCTGGTTAAGGCGCTTAATCAGCTGCACCAACACGCCCATGGAGATGGGGTCCTGGCCTACGAACGGCTCGTCGTACAGAATCAGCTCCGGATCCAGCGCTACTGCACGGGCCAATGCCACCCGGCGTGCCATCCCCCCGGACAGCTCAGCAGGTGTCAAGTGTCGCGCACCGCGCAAGCCGACTGACTGCAGCTTGAGCAACACCAGGTCGCGCACCATGGTATTGGGCAAATCCGTATGCACCCGCAGCGGAAAGGCAACGTTCTCGAATACATCCAAATCGGAAAACAGCGCACCACTCTGAAACAGCATGCCCATCCGCTTGCGTAGCGTGAATAGCGCCTTCCTCGACAGCTTATGAACATCCTGACCGTCAATCAGTATTCGCCCACTCTCCGGGGTCAACTGTCCCCCGATCAGCTTTAGCAGCGTGGTTTTACCGGTACCGCTCGGCCCCATGATCGCGGTCACTTTACCCCGCGGTATGGTCATATTCACACCACGGAAAATTTCGTGATCGCCACGTGAAAAATAAAGCTCTTCAATTTCTATAAAGGGGGCATCTGTCATGGATCAGTTGACTCTTAACAAGGCACGGCCAGAACCAAATAGCATAACCTACTTGCTGCTACCGCAGTTAGAAAACAGTGTTTCTAAAACATTATCGAACATCGTACTATAACGCCACAAGACATTAAGGTGCGAATGGGCTCTCCTTATATAGCTCGTCAACAGCAATCGCATTGAGTAACGACCTCAATTACTGCCTATTCGGGGTATCGAGATGTTATTCTTGGCGGTTACTACTTTGTTCATTTTCAATTGTTAAGAGAAAACGCTATGCGCCAGCCTCCTGCTTCATCCAGCCTACTACGCGAAAGCGCACTGCGTACGCTGCAAATTGAGCAGGCAGCGATTGGGGGCCTCCAGGCTAAACTGGACGAAAGCTTTGACCGCGCCTGCGAGCTGATCCTTGCCTGCCAAGGCCGCGTGGTGGTAACGGGTATGGGCAAGTCGGGGCATATTGCAGGCAAATTGGCAGCAACCCTTGCCAGCACGGGCACACCGGCCTTTTTCGTTCACCCCGGTGAAGCCAGCCACGGCGACCTGGGCATGATCACCCGCGCAGATGTAGTGCTGGCACTGTCGAATTCAGGTGAAACCGCCGAAGTCACTGCGCTACTGCCGTTGCTTAAACGCTTGGGCACACCACTGGTCAGCATGACCGGGCGGCCCCACTCCACGCTTGCCAAGCACGCGGACGCGCATCTCAATAGCGGCGTGGAGCGCGAGGCGTGCCCGCTCGACCTTGCTCCCACCAGTTCCACCACCGCTGCTCTCGCCCTGGGTGATGCCCTGGCGGTTGCATTGCTGGAAGCACGCGGCTTTACCGCTGAAGATTTTGCCCTTTCCCATCCTGGCGGTAGCTTAGGCAAGCGCCTACTGCTGCGCGTTAGAGACCTGATGCATGATGGCGAGCGACTGCCCCAGGTCGCATTGGGCAGCCCACTACGCGATGCGTTATTGGAGATTACCCGGCAAGGGCTTGGTTTTACCTGCGTAGTAGATAGCGATGGACGCCTCGCTGGGGTCTACACCGATGGTGATCTGCGCCGCACGCTGGATCAATTTCATAACCTGCGCGACGTCCTCGTGGATGATGTCATGACCCGGCCGGGTAAACGCATCGGCCCCGACATTCTGGCGGCCGAAGCGGTACGCATTATGGAAGAGAGCCGGATTACCGCGCTCGCGGTGGTCGATGAACAACAGCGCCCTATTGGGGCTCTACATATGCACGACCTGCTCGCCAGCGGTGTTATTTAACCTACCGGCGTTTTAACTCCGCCTGGCTTTACGAATTGATTGATATGGAGGCTCTATGTCCCTACCTACTGCGCTACTTGATCGTCTCCGCCGTGTACGCCTTTTGGCGCTGGATGTTGACGGTGTACTCACCGATGGTCGCCTCTATTTTCAGGCCGATGGAATCGAAATCAAGGCATTCCATACCCAGGATGGTCATGGGCTAAAACTGCTCAAACGCGTGGGCGTACATGTTGCACTGATTACCGGCCGCGACTCCCCCATGGTTAGCCAGCGCGCCGCGGCTCTGGGCATCGACCATGTCCACCAGGGCTGTGAAGATAAGCTGACCACCCTGCGTGGGCTCTGCCAGCGCCTCGATATCGAGCTGGAACAGGTGGCCTATTGCGGCGACGACCTACCCGATCTAGCGGCTATTAAGCGTTGCGGCGTCGGCATTACCGTACCTAACGCACCGGATTATATGCATACCCACGCCGACTGGATCACCGAGCGCCTGGGTGGTCACGGCGCAGTGCGCGAAATCTGCGATACCCTGCTGGAATCTCAAGGGCACTGGGGCGCGGTGCTCGACACCTATCTCCACGGCCGCAAGTAAATGGTTAAACGCTTTAAAGTGCGTGTCTGGTTAGCCGGGCTGGTCATCATGCTGGGGGCTCTACTGGTATGGCTTGACCCCCGCGGACCTCAAGACACCAGCATCGATCCTGAAGCGCAGGCTCAAGAGCCAGGCCACGTATTAGAAAATGCTGAAATCACTCTATTCGGTGAGAATGGCAACGTCTTGCAGTCGCTTAAAACACCGCGTCTTATCCACACGCCTCAGCAAAGCGAAACCTGGACAGAAGAGCCCGAAGCACTGCTTTACGACAGTGAGGATCGTCAGTGGCTAGCCAGCGCCGATGTAGGCCAGCTCAACTCCGCTACCCAGACGCTACTGCTGTCAGGCTCGGCGCGCTTGATAGCACCGGATGAAGGTTGGCAGCTAGATACCGAGCTATTGCATTATGATGGGGTAACTCAGCATGCCTGGAGTGAAACCCCGGTCATGCTGCAGCAACCGCCCCAGCAAATGAGCGCTTCACGTATGGACGTATGGCTTAACGATAGCCGGGTTCGCCTAACGGATAATGTACGCGGCATACACCCCCCGGCCAAGCAACCTAGAGAGGAGTCGCCATGAAAGCACTTGTTTACACCGCCCTTTTTGCCCTTGCAATGCCCCTATCGGCACTGGCCCAAACCGCACAACAGGCCCCTGTGGAAGTGGAAGCCGACCGTTTAGATCTCGACCAGCGGGCGGGCACCGCCGTTTATACCGGGGATGTGGAGATTCGCCAGGGCGAGATGCAGTTGCGAGGTGATCGGGTAGAGATAAAACGCAACGAGGCTGGCGAACTGTCGACGGCAACCGCCACCGGTGAGCGCGCCTACCTGCGTCATCAAGCACAAGGGCAGGATGGCCCTACCGAGGGCTGGGCGCGAAGGGTTATTTATCATGTCGCTGAGCGCCGCGTAGAGTTGATTGACCAAGCCGAACTGACCCAGCAAGAGGACAAGTTCAGCGGCGGGCGACTTGAATATTTTATTGACCGTGAAGTGATTCAAGCACGCTCTGACGTTGAAGGCAGCGAGCCCCAGCGCATACGTATGACCCTTCAGCCTGAACAATAGGGAGCCAAGCTGTGGCAACTGTTGACACTACGCCGAACCAAACTCTTACGCCGATCAAGACCCTTTATGCCCACCACCTGGCCAAAAGCTACAAACGCCGCCGGGTGGTCAAAGACATCAACTTGGAAATCTGCCAAGGCAGCGTTGTGGGCCTACTTGGCCCGAATGGTGCAGGCAAAACCACCTCGTTCTATATGATTGTCGGGCTGGTAAAATCCGATGCGGGCAAAGTGGGCATCGACGATGTGGACTTAACCCGCGCTCCCATGCACGAGCGTGCCGCTGCGGGCATCGGCTACCTTCCTCAAGAGGCGTCTATTTTCCGCAAACTTTCGGTTGCCGATAATATTATGGCAATACTCGAAACCCGCAAAGAGCTCAATCGCAACGACCGGGAACAGCGCTTGGAAGCGCTACTCGAAGACTTTCATATCACTCACATTCGCGACAATCTCGGCATGAGCCTTTCAGGCGGCGAGCGCAGGCGCGTGGAAATTGCTCGTTCATTAGCAACAGAGCCCGCTTTTATTTTACTTGATGAACCCTTTGCGGGCGTCGACCCCATTTCGGTAGGCGAGATTAAAACCATCATTCGTGCGCTGAAGCAGCGCCATATCGGTGTACTGATCACCGACCATAACGTGCGTGAAACCCTGGATATTTGCGATATCGCCTATATCGTCGGTGATGGGCAAATCATCGCCAGCGGCTCACCAGCCTCCATTCTTACTAACCAAAAAGTAAGGGATGTTTATTTGGGCGCAGATTTTCGCCTCTAAGATTATTTTCACTCCTAAACTTATTTTTCACCCACTAAATAGCGCCTTACAACAACTTTACTACCAATGGCATGCTTATTGCACTTGCACCCGGCACTCACTCGCACTAGTGTGGAGCATTCTGATTAACGAGTGGTTCTCAGATGGTCATGAAAGCTTCTCTCCAACTGCGTATCGGCACACAGCTGACCATGACGCCCCAGTTGCAACAAGCGATTGCGCTGTTGCAACTCTCGACGCTGGACCTTCGTCAAGAAATTCAGCAGGCCCTAGATGCCAATCCCATGCTGGAGCAGGAAGATGAATTTAGTGAGCAGGCTGTCAGCGAGCCTAAGGAAGAAGAGTGGTCAGAGAGCATCCCTACTGAGCTCTCGGTAGATAGCGACTGGTCAGATACCTATCAAGATATGGGTAGCCAGGGGGCTAGCAGCAGCGAAGGCCCCGATTTCGAGCGTCAGGCGGCCGGGCAGAGCCTACACGGACACCTGCTGTGGCAACTTGCCATGACCGATTTTAGCACCCGTGAACAGCTTGTCGCGGAAAGCTTAATCGACGCGCTAGATGCTAACGGCTACCTGACCCAGCCGCTTAATGATATCCGTGAAGGCCTGCGAGCCCAGGGTATTGACGGGCTTAGTCAGCGCGAAGTGGAAACCACGCTGCTCAAGCTACAACAGTTTGAACCGACCGGTATCTTTGCCCGCGATTTGCGTGAATGCCTGATGCTGCAGCTCGCCGCCCTTCCCGACGATACACCACTGCTGGTTCCCGCCCGCCGCCTGGTGCGGCAGTTTCTCGAAGCGCTTGGCAAGGATGATATGCGCCTGCTTAAGCGCCGCCTCGGGCTTGATGACGAACAGCTGGCCGATGTTATCCTTCTCATTCGCAGCCTTGATCCGCGCCCAGGTAGCGCCTACGGCGACACCGACGATAGCTATGTGACTCCCGACCTAATCGTCCGCCACGATAACGAAGGCTGGCATTTAGAGCTCAACCCGGAGGCCTTGCCACGACTGCGCATTCAGCCCGACTACGCCAGCTTGATTAAGCGTGCGGACAAAAGCGATGACAACCAATTTCTCAAAGAGCACCTTCAGGAAGCGCGCTGGCTAATTAAGAGTCTCTCTAGCCGTAACGACACCTTGTTGCGGGTGGGTCGAGAAATCATCACCCGCCAGATTGGCTTTTTAGAGCACGGCGAAGAAGCCATGAAGCCGCTGATACTCGCCGATATCGCTGAAGCCGTTGAGATGCACGAATCGACTATCTCACGGGTAACGACGCAGAAATATATTCATACCCCACGCGGCGTATTTGAGCTCAAGTACTTTTTCTCCAGTCAGGTGAGTAGCCAGGATGGCGACAGCCACTCCAGTACGGCCATCCGCGCGCGGCTCAAAAAACTGATTCAAGAGGAGCCCCCTGGCAAACCGCTTTCTGACAGCCGCTTAGTCACGCTATTAGGCGAGGGGGGCGTGCAGGTGGCGCGTCGCACGGTGGCTAAATATCGGGAAGCCATGGGCATCCCCTCCTCCAGCGAAAGGCGCCGTTTACGCTAGGCCCTGCTGCCGTTTAAGGGAAACTCTCGACAAGGGCTTTGCAACGCGGCAAAAAGGGTTACAATCGAAGTACAGTCCGATGGATAAGGAGTACGTCAATGCAAGTTAATATCACTGGTCATCACGTAGAACTGACTGACGCCTTGCGTGACTATGTCAACGAAAAACTTGAGCGTGTAGAGCGCCACTACGACAATATAACCACGGTGCAAGTCACCTTATCAGTGGAGAAAGAGCGCCAGCAGGCCGCCTGTACGCTACACGCCGCAGGTGCGGATTTACATGCAGAAGCCATGGACAGTGATATGTACGCCGCTATCGACGCCCTAGCGGACAAAATCGACCGTCAACTCGTTAAACACAAGGAAAAAGCACAAGCTCGCGCCCAAGGCGCAGGTGTGCGTTAATTCAATGACGTTGGAAACCATACTCCCCCCGGAACGCGTTCTGTTTGACGTACCCGGGGGCAGCAAAAAAAGGGTGCTGGAGTTTTACAGCACCTTTATCGCCCAAAATATTCCCAGCCTGGACAGCCAAGAAGTGTTTAGCCGTTTAATCGGCCGAGAACGCTTAGGCAGTACGGGTATTGGTAACGGTGTGGCTATTCCCCATGCGCGTAGCCCCCACTGCACCGCCCCTATCGCTGGTTTTTTAAAACTGTCAGAGGCGATTGATTTTGACGCTATCGACGGCGACCCGGTAGACCTGGTGTTTGTACTGCTGGTACCCGAAGAAGCGGATGACACGCACCTTTCATTGCTCGGCCAAGTCGCGACCATCATGAATGATGCGGATACACGCCAGCAACTGCGTAAAGCAGCCAGTCAGCGCGAACTGCTTGAGCTCATCACCGCCAAAATTCGTGAGCAATCAGCGGCCTAACCGGCCTTAAAACCTGTTTAAGCTTTTCAGGGCAGGTTCCTGTTTCGCTCACCACCTCAACGCAGCTTGACCAAGGCAAAGAGAGACTCTATGCAACTGGTGATCATTAGCGGCCGCTCCGGGTCAGGTAAATCTATCGCCCTACAGGCGCTGGAAGATCTTGGTTACTATGCGATTGACAATCTCCCCGCCATGCTGCTGGGTTCATTGGTGGACGAATTACGCGACCAGGGAGACCGCGCTCATTTGGCGGTCAGCATTGATGCCCGTAATTTGCCGGGCGCGCTGGAGCGCCTCCCCTCTTTGTTAGGTGAGCTGCGCCAGCGCAAGATCGACTTCCAAGTGATTTACCTGACCACCGATGCACGCATACTGCTTGAGCGCTATTCCGCTACTCGGCGACGCCATCCGCTGACCCGGGATAGCGACATGACCCTCGAAGAGGCGATCAATAAAGAAGAGGAAACGCTGGAGGAAATTCGCGACCTCGCCGACCTGTTGATCGATACATCCCGGCTATCGGTACACGATTTACGCCGTCGCATTACCGACCAGGTCGCGCATCAGCGGAGCGATAAGCTAACGCTGACGCTCGAGTCGTTTGGTTACAAACGCGGCGTGCCATTAGACGCTGATTTGGTTTTCGATGTACGCTGCCTGCCGAACCCTTATTGGGATCCAACGCTGCGCCAGTTCACAGGCCGCGACGCGGACATTGTGGCTTTTCTAAGCAGCTACCCAATCGTTGACGCCATGAGCGATGACATTCTGGGCTGGCTGGAGCGTTGGCTACCCGCTTACCAGAATAGCCAGCGTAGTTACATGACCATCGCGATTGGCTGCACTGGAGGCCAGCACCGTTCGGTCTATATGGTCGAGAAGTTAGCGGAAAAATTGGCGCCCTGCATGGGCGAAGTCCAACTTCGCCACCGCGAGCTGGGGTTACACTACACCTTGAGCAAACAGTCAGCCGCCGCCCTCGTCAGTTCTACTCCAACTAACCAGCGGCCAGAGACCTCTTAAACACGTCTATCCATTAATGACACCACTCGGCGAGAAGGAACCAGGGTGCCAGAACGAATACTCACACTCACCAATCAACGCGGGTTACACGCTCGCGCGGCGACAAAACTGGTCAAATGCGGCCAACAGTTCTCGGCTAAAATACGTGTTTACAAACAGCAACAGATGGCCGACGCTGCCAACATTATGTCGCTGCTGATGCTCGCGGCCCCTTGCGGCACCGAGCTCACGATCACCGCCGAAGGTGATGACGCCGAGCAGGCGCTTGAAGCTATTCAAGCCCTGTTCGACGCCCGCTTCGAGGAAGATCAGTAGCCGCTTGGCTATTCCGACTTAATCACCGGCTACCGTCATGGCATCAATCAACCAGCTACCCGTGTGAACACTGCCACGGGTATCAGTGTCATCGCCAATACCGACTAGGCCAGCAAACATCCGTTCCAGGTTGCCGGCAATGGTGAACTCTTCGACTGGGTACTGTACTTTACCGTTTTCGACCCAAAAACCCGCGGCACCGCGGGAGTAGTCGCCGGTCACGCTGTTAACGCCCTGCCCCATCAGTTCAGTCACCCAAATACCCCGGCCCATCTCCTGCAGCAGGCTATCGGGGGATTGTAGTGGCGCCACTAAACGTACGTTACGTGCCCCACCGGCATTGCCCGTGGTTTGCATATCGAGACGACGAGCGCTGTAAGAAGAGAGCATATAGCTGGCAATACTGCCCTGATCGATAAAGCGATTATTGCGGGTTTGCACCCCCTCGCCATCAAACGGCGAGCTGGCCGTAGCGCCAATCTCCATTGGCCGCTCTTCGAGACTAAACCAGTCGGGAAACAACGGCGTGCCGAGCCGGTCGCACAAAAACGAGGCCTGACGGTAGAGTGCGCCACCGGCTAAACCGCCGAGCAGGTGGCCGATTAAGCCACTGGCCAAGGTTGGGTCGAACAGCACCGGAAAGGTGCCCGTGGGCGGGCGTTTAGCGCCGAGCCTGCGCAGCGTGCGGACGGCGGCCTCACGGCCCACCTCGGCGGGATCACGCAGCGCCTTGGGGTCGCGGGCAGAGGTGTAGTCGTAGTCGCGCTGCATACCCGCCGCGTCTTGAGCAATCAGCATGCACGAAAGCGAATGGCTGCTGCCTTTTTGAGTACCTAAAAAGCCGTGGCTATTGGCGTAAACGCGTACCCCTTCGCCGCTGGAGAGTGACGCGCCATCCGACTGGGAGATGCCCTCAACGTCACGTCCCGCCTGCTCGCAGGCAAGCGCCAGCTCAATCGCCTCATCCGTTGTCAGCGCCCAGGGGTAGTGCACTTTTAGATCGGGCAGTTCAGTGGCCATCAGTGATGCATCGGCGAGCCCTGCGGCCGGGTCTTCGCCGGTATAGCGGGCAATTGCCAGCGCTTTCTCTACGGCTGCCTGAATCGAGGCGCTGCTGGCGTCGGTGGACGAAGCGCTGCCTTTACGCTGTCCTACGTAAAGTGTGACGGCAATGCCCTGATCACGAGATAACTCAACCGTTTCAACTTCGCCCAGGCGTACGCTGACGCCGATGCCTTGGTCTACACTTGCGCCCACCTCGGCAGCATCCGCGCCCAAGCGCTTGGCCAGCGCTAGCGCCTCTTCAGCGCGTGCGGTCAATAGCGACTGCTGCGCGGATGCATCAAATGCCTGTGCCATATGGCCTCCTTTTTCAACCGAATGTCTTTCAAGAGAATCTCTTCGGCGAATCAATGTTGTACTCGCAGCTGGTATAATGCCGCCACGAATCTTGTCTGTGAGTCACACTATGCGTAAGCAACGTCCCGATCCTGTTGAACTAGAAGAGCAGGAAGAACGCCCTAGCAAGTCGCAACTCAAACGCGAAATGCATGCCTTACAGGCACTTGGGGAAACCTTAATCGCCATGCGTCCGGCGGAACGCGCCCGCTTCCCCCTCTCTGACGATATGCTGCGCGCTATCGAAGAAACCTCGCGCATTCGCTCTCACGAAGGTCGCCGCCGCCATATGCAGTATGTCGGCAAGCTAATCCGTAAAGAGGATCTCACCGCCATTCAAGCCGTGTTCGATTCCATCGACCAGGAGCAGGAGCAGCGCGACCATGCGTTTCACCGCCTGGAAAAATGGCGGGAGCGCTTAATTGACGAGGGCGATCCTGCTGTCGACCTGTTTATGGCAGAGCACCCCGATGCCGACCGCCAGACCCTGCGTCAACTGATTCGCAACGCCCAGCGGGAACGCGAGCAGGGCAAACCGCCCACCAGCTCGCGCAAGCTATTCAAACACCTGCGCGAAACCCTAGCCCTTTAAAAACTTTTAAAAACAGCCTCTTTAAGACCGTTCTTCAAGACTGTGTCCCACCGACGGTCAGCTCATCCAATTTCAGGGTGGGCTGGCCGACACCCACGGGCACTCCCTGCCCCTCTTTACCACACACGCCGATGCCGGTATCCAGCGCCATATCGTGGCCAATCATGGAGACACGCTGCATCGCTTCCGGCCCGTTACCAATCAAGGTGGCCCCTTTCACCGGCGCTGTCACCTTACCGTCCTCAATCAGGTAGGCTTCGCTGGCGGAGAAGACAAATTTACCCGAGGTAATATCCACCTGACCGCCCCCAAAGCTCACCGCATAAATACCGCGCTTAACGCTTTTGATGATATCGCTGGGCTCTTCTTGGCCGGCGAGCATAACGGTATTCGTCATACGCGGCATGGGTAAATGGGCGAAGGATTCGCGCCGCGCGTTGCCGGTAGGCGCCATACCCATTAGGCGGGCATTGAGTTTGTCCTGCATATAACCGGTCAAAATGCCGTCTTCGATAAGCGGCGTATATTGCCCTGGGGTGCCCTCGTCATCCACGCTCATAGAGCCACGGCAATCCGCTATCGTCGCATCGTCGACAATGGTCACGCCTTTAGCGGCAACACGCTGGCCCATTTTGCCAGCAAAGGCGGAGCTGCCTTTGCGGTTAAAATCCCCTTCCAGACCGTGGCCGACGGCCTCATGGAGCAGAATCCCCGGCCACCCCGACGCCAGCACCACCGGCATTTGCCCCGCAGGCGCATCGATAGCTTCCAGGTTGACCAACGCCTGACGTACCGCTTCTTTGGCGTACTGCTCCGCGACTTGATCATCGCGCAGCTTAGCCATGGAGTAACGGCCACCACCGCCCGCACTACCGCGCTCACGGCGTCCATTCTTAACTGCAATAACGCTGACATTAAAACGTACCAGGGGGCGAATATCCGCCGCCAGAGTGCCGTCGCTGGCCCGCACCAGCACCACTTCGTAGGTGCCCGATAGGGAAGCACTCACTTGAATGATGCTAGGGTTCGCAGCACGCGCGACTTTGTCAGCCTGTTTTAACATGGCGACTTTATCTTCGGCGCTTAGCCCGGCCAAGGGATCAATGCCTGCGTAGCGCGACAGAGCGGAAACGGGCTGAACCAACTGCCCCGGCAGGCGTTGACCACTGCGCACAATACCTGCCGCCGTGCGGCCAGTATCCATTAGTGCATCGGCGGTAATCTGGTTGGAGTAGGCAAAGCCGGTTTTTTCGCCTGCCAGTGAGCGCACGCCGACACCACCGTCAATATTGTAGCTGGCCTCTTTCACCTCTCCATCTTCCAGTACCCAGCTTTCTTGCCAAGTACGCTGAAAATAGAGGTCTGCGTAGTCAATGCCCGCGCCCATGGCGTAGCCCAGCCCCGTTTCCAAGGCATCTAAATCGAGACCTCCTGGGGTCAACAGAATGGCGGTAGCCGTATCTACATCACTTTTATATGCGGTCATTGGGGGCCTTCTAAAGTAACCTGCGGCGAAGTCCAAGGGCCTCGCACGCGATAATGGAGTGTCGTGGCACGGTCTAGGGCGTCGCCAAACAGCTGGTCAGCAAGGAACAGTGCGCCACCCACTATGGGCGCGCCGACGGCAATTGCCGCGATCGGTAAACTTTGCGTCACTGGTAGTGTGACGCCAAGCCGCTGATCGAGTTCACGGGTCACCAGATCGACGCTGCCGGTAAGCGTTAGGGTGGTGGCCGGCGCATCAATTTGCAATGGCCCGCGTAGCGTCAGCAGCCCACCGGTAACATCGGCGGTGCCCTTGACACGGTCAAATGCCGTGCCCCGGCCGGTTACGTCGGAAAAATCCAGGCGCAGACGACGTAAAATATTATCGAAATTGAGCAAGCCGATTAATCGCGCAGGCGCCGACTCCAGAGTGACAAAACGGCCGTCGCGAATGTCGGTACTGATATAGCCATCTGAGCGGCTTAGCTCCAACTGCCAAGGCGCTCCCGGCCAATCTAGCGAAGCGGCCACATCGGTACTCCGGCTGCGCATGGCCACCGGCTGGTCAAGGCGCTCAAGGGCGGTGCCAATATCCCCCCCCTGAATCGTAATGTCTGCCCGGGTATGACTAGAAACGGCATCCCCCTCCCAGTGCAGCTCGCCACGCGCCGAGAGCTGCCCCAGGGTTAAGCCAACAGGGGTCAGCGAAAAGCGCTCGCCGTCGGTTTTCCAGTAGGCGGTCAAGGGGCCAAAGCGGCGCGGCCCCATGGCAATTTCGGCTAGGCGCAATCGACCATTGGGCACATCGGCTAGCCAATCAGGAATGGCTACAGGATCCTTACGCTGAGTTTCGACCGACTCCATCCATGAGTCTGGCACCGGTGCATCACTGTCATGCTCGACATTGGCTAACGCCAGCAAGCGATCAAGCGCCAGCGCTTCAATGGTCATATCCAAAGGCTGGGGGGAATCAGCATCGTACTGTAAATGCCCAGTGACCAGATTGCCGCTTAGGCCCAAATCGATCAGCCCCGCGCTCATGCCTCCCGAGGCATTAAGACTGCCTAAACACTCCTTTTGGTACACCACGCAGGGCGTGGTCAACGAAACCATTAGGGGCGTTTGAGTGCCTGCGCTAGACGCACCCGGCGCTCCTCCAGCCATTAGCGGTGCTATTGCCTGCTGCCATGCTAGTGGGTCAAGCCGTGGCACGGCAGCGTTGAGGTTGAACCCTGGTTGGGTGGGCCAGCCGGGTAGACGCATCGCCTGGCTGCCTAAATTCAGCTCTCCGGCAAACTCACCGTTACGCTGCTGAATTCGTGCTGCGGCGATATCAGCCAGCTTTGATTCCAGTCGTTTGGCATCTAAATCGGCGGTCAATGTCCAGGGCCAGGGCTGCTGTGGTGACTTGGTAAAAGGTTCGGGCAGGTGGCTGGTGACGCCGAGCAAGCGACTCTCAAGACGCAAAGAGGGGGTTGGGCTTATGGTGACACGGCCATGCCACTCTATCGGCCCTTCTAAGGGCAGGCGCCCTTGGCTGCTGTCTAACCCAGCAAGTCCGAAAAGCGCCGCGGTGGCGACACTTCCGTGCAGTTGTATGCCATCGCTTTGAGTATCAATATCAGCGTTGATAGCCCCACCAAGCAACTGACCACTCGCCTCGCCGACGAGCCCCGAACTCTCCCCATCTTGAAGCCAGGCGAGATCCCCCTCCACCGATTGAAGACGTAGATCGAGGGGTTGATAAACCACTTGCGAGAAGCGCGGTCGGGCATTGATCTCCAGCTGAAGCGCCTCGGGATTTTGTAACGGTAACGACAGCGCAATATCGCCGTTAACGTCTCCCGATACCCGCAAATCACTCAACTGGGACAGATCAATCTCGGGCATCGCCTGTAAAAACGACACCAGCGCTGGCCCATCTGCCTGTAACTGCCCCGAAAGGTTGAGCGTCTCATCTTCCATCACTAGCTCGCCCTCTGAAGCAGTGACGCCATGGCTCTGAGCGTTATCGATTTCAGCCTCTAACACTCTGTTTTCCCACTTAAGACGCCCCTCGACATCGTCAAGGCGCGGCCAGCCTGGGGCAATCGGCAAATGCCCTTGCGATACCGCCAGCGCAAGCGTCGCGGTAAAGTCTTTGGCAGTCGCTCCTTCGCCTAGCGGCTGGCTTAATTGCAGCGAGCCTTCGCTGACGTAGCCGCCAATATCATTCAGCAACCATTCGCGCAGCTCGTCGCCCATTACGCTGAGCGGCAGCCACTGGGCCAGTGGGCGTTCAAGGGCATCTACATCACTGAAGTTAAGGTCTAAACCAAAATGCCCGCGCTGATTACCCGTCACTAAACCAAAACCACCGGAAATCTGTGCACCGTCCCAATCAACGCTTAACCGCTTGCCGCTTACCATGGTGTTGGGGCCGTCGTATACCCACTCAACTTCCCCTTCAGCGCGCCGCAATTGCATGGGGGCGGCAAAAAACTCGGGAAAATAGAGGGTACTTTCGCCATTACTACTAAACAGCACGCGACCGCGAAAATCCCGCGCCTGCACCCAGGCATCCAGTGGGCCACCGCCCGGCGCCTGCTGCCAGGGTGAGACTTCCACGCCGGTTATCGCTGCGTCGACTCCCCAGTGGCCATCCTGCTGCCCCACGTGCAACCCTTCAACTTGGCCGCGGGGAGCGAGGGTTTGCAATACCCGGGTGACGGACTCGGGGAGCAGCACATAGTCACGCCAAGCGGTCAGCGAAGCGAGCTCAAAGGCACTAGTGCGTACTTCCCATTGCCCTGGTTGGTGGGTAGCGTGCCAGTGACGTGGCAACGCTGGCCCAACGCTGCCGCCGGGGGGCTGGGCCCACTCCACACTCTCCGCATCGCCGCTTAACCACGCTTCTCCCCCGTCGCCATCCCGTTGCCACAGGCCATTGGCCTCAATGTCCCTTAATACCGCGTACTGGACGTTATGACGCAGCGTCAATTGTGGAACGTCGACCGCAACCCGGGCCTCTTCGAGACGTCCGGCACTCCAGCGCCCCCACAGCCGTGCACTGCCACCGGCCTGCTCCAAATAGGCCGCGTGATCAGGCCGGAACATATCCGCCAGAACGACTAACTGATCAAGCTGAATATCCAGTTGTAGCGCAGCCGAAAAGTCGCTAAAGCCACGTTTTCCAGGCTGCATTTCAACTTTCATTTCCGCTGCGGGCAGATCCTCTTCACGCGCCTGCTGTAACGATTGGGCAATATTGATCGCGCCTGCCAGTCGCGTGCGCCGCTCATCGCCGGTCAGCAGCAGCGTTTGGGCATGCAGCAACACGGTATCCTGCTGGCCATGCAGCACCACGCGCGTGTCCTCCACCCACAGTCGTTGGCGCAAAATCAGCCCTGCCCAGTCATCGATGGTCGCCAGATCTACTTCAGGGTCAGGCGCCATCAATAGCGGCAACTCAGCGGGCTCTGGCCACTGCCAAGCCGCTCCAGTGCCTTGATAGAGATGAAACTCGGTACCGCTAATCCTGGCATCGCTAAAAATCGGTGCCATATTGGCAAGCGACGCCCAAGTATCCAAACGCAGCCCGGCATGCTCAAGGGAAAACAGCGCCTGCCCCTCTGGGGTTTCCGCGTTCACGCCGTCAAGACGCAATAGCAGGTCATTCCGAGCCAGAGAAAGCGAGAGGCGCTCAATAGTGACCGGCACGCCAATGCGCGCTTCAAGCAGCGCTTCGATACGGGGGGTTAGGGCATCGGATTGGCTAATCGCCAGACGCAGCAGTAACAGCAGCACGGCCGTACTGCCCAGTAGCCAGGCAGCGATCAGCAAACTCCAACGTACCAGCGAACGCGTTTGCATAGTTACATCAGCACAATATCGTACTGCTCTTGGGAGTAGTGCTGCTCAACCTGAAAACGAATGGTTTTATTGATAAACGTCTCCAGGTCGGCCACCGCGGCTGACTCTTCATCCAATAGACGATCAACGACCGGCTGCGATGCAAGCACCATGTAGGTTTCAGCGCTATAGGCGCGCTCTTCGCGCAGAATCTCACGAAAAATTTCGTAGCAGACGGTTTCTGGGGTTTTAAGCGTCCCTCGCCCACTACAAGTCGGGCAGGCTTCGCAGAGCGTTTGCTCCAGGCTTTCCCGGGTGCGTTTACGGGTAAGCTGAACAAGGCCAAGCTCGGTGACACCGGTACACTTGGTTTTGGCGTGATCGCGCTCTAGGGCTTTCTCGAGTACACGTAACACCTGCCGCTGATGCTCAACATCAACCATATCGATAAAGTCGATAATGATAATGCCACCCAGATTGCGCAGCCGAAGCTGGCGGGCAATCGCCGTGGCCGCCTCAAGGTTGGTTTTGAAAATGGTCTCTTCAAGGTTGCGATGGCCGACATATCCACCGGTATTGACATCGATGGTGGTCATTGCCTCGGTAGGATCAATCACCAGATAGCCACCTGATTTCAACTGCACCTTGCGCCCCAAGGCTTTCTGAATCTCGTCCTCGACGCTGTAGAGATCAAAGATGGGCCGCTCGCCAGGATAGTACTCAATCCGTTCAACCGCATCGGGCATAAATTCTTCTGCGAACTCTACCAGCTTGACGAAATTTTCCCGCGAATCGATGCGCACTTTTTCAATATCGTCACGCATCACGTCGCGCAGAGTGCGCATAAATAGCGGCAAATCATCATAAATCACGCTTTGTGGTGTCGCGGTAACCTTACGCTCGCTGACCTTGCGCCATAGCCGCAGCAGAAAATGCATATCGCTTGCCAGCTCTTCGTCGCCTACACCTTCTGCGGCAGTACGAACAATAAAGCCCCCCGTCACTTCCAGCGTCTGTTCCGCCACGCTGCTATCCAGCAGGGCTTTTAACCGCTCGCGTTCACGCTCATCCTCGATGCGCTGCGAAACGCCATGATGCGGCGAATCCGGCATATACACCAAATAGCGGGAAGGGATCGATAGATGCGTGGTTAAGCGCGCGCCCTTGCTACCAATGGGGTCTTTCGTGGCCTGCACCACCAGCGCCTGTCCTTCATGAAGCAACTGGCCGATGGTCTGCTGCTCATCGAGCGGTGTGCCGGGCGGCATCACTTCGTGGGCATGAATAAACGCCGCCCGCTCTAAGCCAATATCAACAAAGGCAGCCTGCATACCAGGCAGCACGCGAACCACTTTGCCTTTGTAGATATTGCCCACGATGCCACGCCGGCGGGAACGCTCAATCAGTGCCTCTTGCAAAACGCCATTTTCCACCAGCGCGACGCGGGTTTCCATTGGCGTTAAATTGATGAGAACTTCACCGCTCATGCAAAATTCCTTGTTGGTTGACGTATTCCTTGCCAGCGATACAGGCGTCGACACCCTCTATTCTAGGGCGTTAAACGCGCTGCCAGATAGGAATTCCCTGTCGGCATAGCAAGTGCGTCGTCTCGAACAGCGGTAGCCCTACCACTGCCGAGTGACTGCCTTGAATCTGTTTTACAAATATGGCGGCTAATCCCTGTATTGCGTAGCCGCCAGCTTTATCGGCGGGCTCGCCGGTGCGCCAGTAAATTGCGATTTCGTCTGCGCTTATCTCACGCATGGTCACCTGGGTGGACACGCAGCAGGAGAGCATCCCTTCTGGCCCACTCACCGCCACAGCGGTAAGCACCTCGTGGCATCGCCCTGAAAGCAGCCGCAACATCTCGGCACCCTCATCAAAATCTGCCGGTTTACCTAGAATACGCCCATCGACCACCACAGCGGTATCTGAACCTAGCGTAGGCAGATCGGTTAATGGGGCAGCCGCCTCGGCTTTGGCAACCGCTAAGCGCTGCACATAGGCTTGAGCCGACTCACCGACCAGCGGTGTTTCATCGATATCACAAGGGTGAACCGTAACCGGCACACCAATAGATGCGAGTAAGTCCCGCCGACGGGGAGACGCAGACGCCAAGCATAAAACAGGCGCGGTCATGAGGCGGCCAACCGGCGTTCTAAGGCTTGAAACATCGTCGCTAGCCACGGCCATAGCAACGCACTGATCAGCGCAGGTATTAAAAAGGCTAAATGAATCGAAAAGTCACCCACGATAGTGCGCAGCCACTGGGCGACTAATTGCATCAACCCCAGCAGCACCAGCACCAGTGCCGACTGTTGTACCAGCGAGTAGGCCCGAAAACGGGAATAGACCAGGGCACACAGAAATGCCAGAAGCGCGTAGATGAGCGCATGTTGCCCCAGCGCAGTGCCTTCAATCAAATCCATTAAAATACCCAGCACAAAGCCATGAAAAACACCGACCCTGTCGGGAGTCCGCATACACCAGTAGATGAGCATAAGCCCCAACCACTCGGGGCGGTATACCTGCCAACCATCGGCTAGCGGCATCACTTGCAAACATAACGCCAGAAGCAGGCTAAGCCAAACAACCACTAGCGGAACAATCGGTGCGCGCGGCATCAGGGCACCTCTTGGGGTGATGTATTTTGTTCGGGCAATGCCCTGCCTGGGTTTGCGGAGAGCTGAAGCGAAGAGTTTAAAGCCTCTGATGAGATATCCAGCGTCTCATCCCAGGCGTGTTCATCCACCTCTGCTCGCGGGGGCGGAAAAAGCAGTAAGAAGTGACGTGAACGCTGTAACTGTGCCATGGGCTCGGCCGTCACGCGCGCAAAAGGCTGACCGGGATCGTGATAGACCTCGGTCACACGTGCCACCGGGTAACCCGGAGGAAAGCGCCCGGCCAAGCCTGATGTGGTGAGTAAATCGCCCTCGCGAATATCCGCCGTATCCGGCACGTACATCACATTAACGCTGCTGTAACGCCCCGCCCCTTGGACGATAAAGCGCAGCCCATTGCGATTTAACTGAACCGGCAAAGCATGACTGGCATCGGCTAACAACAATACCCGGCTGGAGTAGGCAGAGACCGCGGTAATTTGCCCCACCAAACCCGAGGCATCAATCACCGGCTGACCCACATAGGCGCCATTGCGATGGCCACGGTTAACCACCATCTGATGGCTAAAGGGGTCATTATCCAGCGACAGCAGTTCAGCCGTGATATAGGGAATATCACGGCGCTTAGCCGCTTTCAGCAGTTCACGCAGCTCGCTGTTTTCCGCGGTCAGGTTGGCTAACCGTTGACCACGATGAGAAAGGGTAAGAATCTGCTCGCGCAGGCGGCGGTTTTCATCCACCAATGCCTGTTGATCGGAGAGCGCTAGCGATCCCCAATTCAACAGGTCGCTAGGCACACTAACAACCCATTGAATTGGGGCAACGACCATCGACATTTGCGCACGCACTTGCTCCATGCGCGTAAAATGCAGGTCGACAAACATCAATGCACTGGCAGCCAAGACGCAGAAAAACAGCCGGTAGCCCGGCAGTGGCCCGTGCGAAAACAGCGGTTTAATAGGCAATCCCCCCGCAATTAACCGCTGCGATTAGTCGCTCGACAGCAACTCAAAGGTGTGCTGATCAATCATCTCCAGCGCTTTACCACCGCCGCGTGCAACGCAGGTCAACGGGTCTTCGGCAACGATCACCGGCAGCCCTGTCTCTTCAGCGATCAGCTTGTCCAGGTCACGTAACAGTGCCCCACCGCCCGTCAATACCAAGCCGCGCTCGGCGATATCAGACGCCAATTCCGGCGGCGACTGCTCAAGGGCGCTTTTGATCGCGGCCACGATAGAACCCAGGGTTTCTTGCAGCGCTTCCAGGGTTTCGTGGGAGTTGAGCGTAAAACTGCGCGGAATGCCTTCGGCTAGATTGCGACCGCGCACGTCAATTTCGCGCAGTTCGCCACCGGGGTAGGCACAGCCGATCTCTTCTTTGATGCGCTCGGCAGTGGCTTCACCAATCAGACTGCCGTAGTGACGACGCACGTAAGCGGTGATCGCTTCATCAAAGCGGTCGCCGCCCACCCGAATAGACTCGGAGTAAACCACGCCATTGAGTGAGATAATCGCGATTTCAGTGGTACCACCGCCAATATCCACCACCATCGACCCCTGCGCTTCATCAACCGGAAGGCCTGCGCCAATCGCCGCCGCCATGGGTTCTTCAATCAAGAACACCTCGCGGGCACCGGCACCTTCTGCTGACTCACGAATCGCCCGACGCTCTACTTGCGTTGACATGCAAGGAACGCACACCAGCACACGCGGGCTGGGGGTTAAGAAGGTGCTTTGGTGGACTTTACGGATAAAGTGCTGAAGCATCTGTTCGGTGACGGTGAAGTCGGCAATAACGCCATCTTTCATCGGCCGAATCGCGGTAATATTACCCGGCGTGCGCCCCAGCATTCGCTTGGCATCGGTACCGACTGCCGCGACGCTGCGCATATTGCCAGATTGGCGGATAGCAACCACGGAAGGCTCATCGAGCACGATACCGCGACCGCGTACATAAATCAGTGTGTTGGCCGTACCCAAGTCGATCGATAGATCGCTGGAAAACAGCCCCCTCAAACGTTTAAACATGGATGTTGTTACCTAGTGCAGACCGGGAACCCTGTGCGGATGCAAACGGTATCACCGCAACCCCTTGGCAGCAAGCACGAGTCGCGCCTAACACTGCCCGTTGAGGTCAAGATGTGGTACCTTTTGCGGCTATTTTCCACGTCTGCGACACAAGACGTTTTTTTGATATCGGTATGTATACCGCTTAAAGCGGATTATGTTCCATCACGTTAACGAGGAAATCTCGATCATGGCGCTTGAAGAATCTCATGTGCGCCGGGCTGCTCACTTGGCCCGACTCGCCGTCAGCGATGACCAAGCCAGCGGCTTTGTAGACGACCTAAGCCGGATTCTGGACATGGTCGACCAGCTACAAAGCCTCGATACTGAAGGCGTTACGCCGCTCGCCCATCCGCTTGATGCGACCCAGCGACTGCGCGCCGATGAAGTAACGGAAACCAACCAGCGCGACACTTTTCAGCGCTGTGCTCCGGCAGTGGAAAATGGCCTGTATCTCGTGCCCCGCGTCGTTGAATAGACTCAGTGAATAAGCACGCTGAGTAACGACACACGAAAATTTAATCAAGCCACCACTATTGCCTTTTTTTCTCCCCTGAACGGAGCTTCTGGGTCATGTATGAGAAAACCTTAACGCAACTCGCTGCCGCGCTAAAAAGCGGTGAGTTTTCAAGCCGCGAGCTGACCGCTCACTATTTACAGCGCATTGAAAAAGCTGACGGCCATCTGAATAGCTTTATCAGCGTGACCGCCGAGCAGGCGCTGCAACAGGCGGAAGTCGCCGATAATGCACGAGCGTCGGGTAACGCCGGGCGGCTGGCGGGCATCCCCTTGGCACTAAAAGATATTTTTTGTACCCAGGGTGTGAAAACCAGTTGCGGCTCGAAAATGCTGGATAATTTTATCGCCCCCTACAACGCTACCGTCGTGGAAAAACTGAACGCGGCGGGTACCATCAGCCTGGGCAAAACCAATATGGATGAGTTCGCCATGGGCTCCTCCAACGAAAGTAGCTACTACGGCCCGGTCAAAAACCCGTGGGATCTCACCGCAGTGCCCGGCGGTAGTTCTGGCGGCAGTGCTGCAGCGGTGGCTGCGGGCTTGGTGCCTGCCGCTATGGGCACCGATACCGGCGGTTCCATTCGCCAACCGGCAGCGTTTTGCGGCATCACCGGCTTAAAGCCCACCTATGGCCGCGTATCGCGCTTTGGCATCATTGCCTACGCCTCGAGCCTTGATCAGGCAGGCCCGCTGGCGCGCAGTGCCGAAGATTGCGCCCACCTGCTGGGTGTCATTGCTGGCCATGACGGTCGCGACTCCACCAGCGTTGCCCGCGGCGTACCCGACTACGTGGAGGGCCTGAATGCCCCCCTCTCGGGTCTCAAGATCGGTCTCCCCAAAGAGTATTTTGGCGATGGTTTGGATCCCGAAGTCGAAAAAGCCGTCCGCGAGGCGGTAAAAGTCTACGAATCTTTAGGCGCCACCGTGCGCGAAGTCAGCCTGCCGCATACCCACTACGCGATTCCTGCCTACTACGTGATCGCCCCTGCGGAAGCTTCTTCGAATCTCTCCCGCTACGACGGCGTGCGTTTCGGTCACCGCTGTGACAATCCCAGCGATCTGATCGATCTGTACAAACGTTCGCGAGAGGAGGGCTTTGGCGAAGAGGTCAAGCGACGCATCCTAATCGGCACACATACGCTCTCTGAAGGCTTCTTTGACGCCTACTACACCAAAGCCCAGCAGGTGCGCCGTTTGATCCGTCAGGACTTCCTGGACGCCTTTGAAGACGTCGATGTGCTAATGGGCCCCGCTTCACCCACGCCAGCCTTCGACCTGGGCGCCAAAAAAGACCCAGTGTCGATGTACCTGCAGGATATCTACACCATCGCGGTGAACCTGGCGGGCATCCCCGGTATCAGCGTACCGGCGGGTTTTGTCGGCGGCCGTCCCGTTGGCCTGCAGATTCTGGGCACCCACTTTGCCGAAGCGCAGTTGCTTAACGTCGCCCACCAGTTTCAGCAAGCGACCGACTGGCACTTACAACGTCCTGCCTTTGCCGAGGAGTACGCCTAATGCAATGGGAAACCGTGATTGGGCTTGAAGTCCACGTTCAGCTCGCAACGCGCTCTAAAATCTTCTCCGGCGCCTCCACGGCGTTTGGCGCTGAGCCAAACACCCAGGCGTGTGCGGTGGATTTAGGCCTGCCCGGCGTACTGCCGGTGCTTAACGAGCAAGCCGTCGCCATGGCCGTGCAGTTTGGCCTGGCAGTGCATGCGGATATCGCTGAAGTATCGGTGTTTGACCGTAAAAACTACTTCTACCCCGACCTGCCCAAGGGCTACCAGACCAGCCAGATGTATCACCCCATCGTCGGCCCTGGCGAGGTTGAGATTACCCTGGAAGATGGCAGCACCAAGCGTATCCGCATTCACCACGCCCACCTTGAAGAGGATGCCGGTAAATCGCTACATGAAGATTTTCACGGCATGACCGGTATTGACCTGAACCGGGCGGGCACGCCGCTGCTGGAGATTGTTTCCGAGCCCGATATGCGCAGTGCCAAAGAGGCCGCAGCGTATCTCAAGGCGATTCACTCCATCGTGACCTACCTGGGCATTTCCGACGGTAATATGGCGGAAGGCTCCATGCGTTGCGACGTGAACGTCTCGGTACGCCCCAAAGGTCAAGAAGCCTTTGGTACCCGTGCGGAGATTAAAAACGTCAACTCCTTCCGCTTTGTCGAGCGAGCGATTGCCTTTGAAGTTGAGCGGCAGATTGAGCTGATTGAAGATGGTGGCAGCGTAGTTCAGGAAACCCGCCTGTTCGACCCGGATCGCGATGAAACCCGCAGCATGCGCACCAAGGAGGAGGCCAACGACTACCGTTACTTCCCCTGCCCCGACCTGCTGCCAGTGGTGCTCGATCAGGCCTATCTGGATCACCTGCGCGGACAACTGCCCGAGCTACCGGCGGATAAGCGCGAGCGCTTTCAAAACGAGCTGGGGCTGTCCGCTTATGACGCCAACGTGATCTCCGCCAGCCGCGATATGGCCGAATTTTTTGAAGCCGTGCATAGCGAATGTGGCGATGCCAAACAGGCGGCTAACTGGGTGCAGGGCGAGCTTTCAGGGGCGCTTAACCGCGAAAGTCTAAGCATTGCCAATAGCCCGATCTCTGCCCGCCAGCTAGGCGAGCTGATCAGCCGGGTGCTGGACGACACCATTAACGGCAAAGCCGCCAAAGAGGTCTTCCAAGCGCTGTGGAATGGCCAGGGCGAAAGCGCTGATGAGGTGATCGAAGCGAAAGGCCTCAAGCAGGTGACCGACACCGGCGCTATCGAGGCAATGATCGATCAGGTAATCGCCGACAGCCCTGCCCAGGTCGCTCAATACCGCGACTCGGAGCCGGAAAAACGCGGCAAAATGATCGGCTACTTTGTCGGCCAGGTGATGAAAGCATCACGGGGCACCGCCAACCCACAGCAGGTGAACGGCTTGCTAAAAGAGAAACTCGACGCGCTGTTGTAACAGGGGGCGATTCGGATCTGAAACTTACTAGTTCATAGCGGCTGCCCTGGGCAGCCGTTTTTAATGGCACAAATCTGAACTAGGGCAACTGGCTGGGCTGGGTAAAGCGCTTCAACTGCGCACATCCCGCCGCCCATACCTCAGCCTCAAACTCGGCGATGGCGGCGGTAGGGAAACCAACCCCCTGCGCCGGGCTGCCTTCTACCAACAACCCCGCCAACTCTCCCACCAACGGCATATGGCTGACCAGCATTATTGGCGCGCCCTCAGGCTGCTCAAGTAGCCAGTCGCTTACCGCACGGGGGGAGTCATCTGGGGTGATAAAATCCAGCGTTTCAAGCGGCGTTCCCAACGCATCGCAGAGCCTTTGGGCGGTTTGCTGCGCCCGCGCATAGGGGCTGGCATAAACCCTCGGCACAAGCAGCTCGCCCGCCGCCACACGCTCGGCCAACCAACGCGCCATTTTTTCGGCCTCCTGCTCACCATGGGGCGTCAATCGGCGCGCCTGGTCAGGATACCCCGGCGCGGCCTCGCCGTGGCGCATAATCAACACATCAACCATTCCTGCCTCCACTGTCTTTAGAAGCTTGATCCTTAGAAACTTGGTTGTGATGAGATTGATCCCGATGGGCTTGCTGTACGGCTTCGCGAGGCAAGATAAACTCTACGTCGCTGCTCTGCTCGCCCATCATCAGGGTGCGCGCCATTTCCTGGGCAGGCACGCCGTCAAACAGCACATGATTGAGGCCTTCTGCCAGCGGCATATAAATGCCCATTTCACTCGCTTTAGCGCATACCAGCTTAACGGTATTCACGCCTTCCGCGACTTGACCAAGGGCATCAACCGCTTCTTCCAGCGTGCGGCCTTCACCCATGGCGTAGCCGACCCGGTAATTACGCGACAGGTTAGAGGAGCAGGTAACAATCAAATCCCCCACCCCCGCTAGACCCAAAAAGGTCATCGGGTTAGCCCCCTGGGCGACGGCGAAGCGGCTCATTTCCGCCAGGGCGCGGGTCATCAGCATGCTGCGGGTGTTTTCGCCCATGCCCAGCGCCGCCGCCATACCGGCGGCAATCGCATAAATATTTTTCAGCGCACCACCTAGCTCAACACCATGGCGGTCATCGCTGGCGTAAACGCGAAAATAACGGCAGCCCAATACTTGCTGTACGCGGGTGCGCGTTAGCGGGTCAGCGCTGGCAATCACCGTTGCGGTTAACTGCTTATCGGCAATTTCAGAGGCCAAATTGGGGCCCGCAATCACGCCAATGTGGCTATAGCCCGTCTCCTGCTCAAGCACTTGGCTCATCAGCAGAAAGCCGTCCTGTTCGATCCCTTTGGTGGTACTGACCAGGATCTGCTCTGGCCTAAGCCACGCTTTCGCCGCTTGCACGACGCTGCGAAAGGCCTTTGATGGTATCGCGATCAGCACTAGTTCAGCGTCAGCCAGCACGGCTTGAAGATCGGTCGAGGCTTCCACGGCCGGATTCATAGCATAATGCGGCAGATAGCGGCCGTTACGATGCTCCTGATTAATTTGCATGACCAACGCCTCATCACGCATCCACTGACGAACCCGCGCGCCGTTGTCGGCGGCAATGCTCGCCAGCGCCGTACCAAAACTACCGCCCCCCAGTACCGCTACGCGAGCGGGCACTGCACCGTTGGTTTGCTGCTCAGCCATCATAATAGTGTCCTAAGAAGTAGTGCAGAACGTATCACTCTACTCTATCAAAACAGACGGCCCGCTGGGGTTAACCAAGCGGGCCGTCGTCGTTAGCGCAGCGTAGATTATTAGGCCGTCAGAACGCTATTCAGACGCTTCACGTAGGCGGCAGGGTCGTCCAAGTGACCGCCTTCGGCGATAATTGCCTGATCCAGCAGTATATGCGCTAACTGACCAAACAGGTCGCCTTCAGCACCCTCCAGACGCGCCACCAGTGCATGGTCTGGATTAAGCTCCAGAATCGGTTTTACTTCAGGCAGCGGCTGACCAGCGGCTTCCATAATGCGGCGCATCTGGTAGCCCATCTCATGTTCTGGCAGCACCACGCAGGCCGGTGAATCGGTGAGGCGGTGAGTCACTTTGACCTCTTGAACACCATCCCCCAGCGCTTCTTTAACACGCTTGACCAGATCCTCTTTGGCTTTGGCGGTCTCTTCCTGGGCTTTCTTTTCTGCTTCGTCTTCCACATCGCCGAGGTCAAGCTCGCCCTTGGCCACATCAGCAAAGGTTTTGCCGTCGAACTCGGTGAGATGGCTCATCAGCCACTCGTCGATACGGTCAGACAGCAGCAGTACTTCGATGCCTTTTTTGCGGAAGATCTCCAGGTGCGGGCTGTTTTTGGCCGCGTTGAAGCTATCCGCCACCACGTAGTAAATCTTCTGCTGGCCCTCTTTCATGCGCTCAACGTAGTCTGCCAGCGCATGCTCCTGAGCAGCCGTATCGCTATGGGTTGAGGCAAAGCGCAGCAAGCCAGCGATTTTCTCGCGGTTGGAGGGGTCTTCACCCGGCCCTTCTTTCAATACGCTACCGAAGGTATTCCAGAAAGTCTGATACTGCTCTTTATCTTTGGCCAGCTTCTTGAGCATATCCAGACCGCGCTTGGTGAGCGCCGATTTGATTTTGTCGACCTTGGGGTCCTGCTGGAGCAGTTCACGGGAGACGTTAAGCGACAGCTCGCGAGTATCCAGCACGCCTTTGATAAAACGCAGGTAGAGCGGCAGGAACTGCTCGGCGTCATCCATGATAAACACGCGCTGGACATAGAGCTTGACGCCTCGGGCACCGTCGCGCTCAAACAGATCAAAGGGCGCGCGTCCCGGCACATAGAGCAGGCTGGTGTACTCAAGCTTGCCTTCGACCTTGTTGTGACTCCAGGTCAGCGGGTCAGAAAAATCGTGGGCAACGTGCTTATAGAACGCCTTGTACTCGTCGTCGGACACCTCGCTCTTGGGACGCGACCATAGCGCCGTCGCCTCGTTAACGGTTTCCCAGGTAGTCACTTCACTACCTTCGATGGGGTTGCCCTCATCGTCCTTGGCCGTTTCGGTTTTCGGCATGCGCACGGGCACTTCGATATGATCCGAATACTTGCGCACTAAGCCCTGCAGCCGATAGTCGTCGGCAAACTCTTTGGCGTCCTCTTTCAGGTGCAGCGTGATTTCCGTGCCGTGCTGAGCACGCTCGATATCGGCAACGGTAAACTCGCCCTCCCCTTTTGAGCGCCACTCAACGCCTTCGGAAGCTTCAGTGCCCGCTTTGCGGGTACGCACGGTAATTTCATCAGCGACAATAAAGCCTGAGTAGAAACCAACGCCGAACTGGCCAATCAATTTGGCATCTTTCTGCTGCTCGCCGGAAAGCTGCTTGAGAAACTCGGCAGTACCGGAGCGCGCGATGGTGCCCAAGTTGGCGATCACGTCTTCACGGTTCATACCCACACCGTTATCGCGCAGGGTGACGGTGTTGGCCTCTTTATCATGCTCGATTTCGATACGCAGTTCGCTGTCGCCTTCGTAGAGCGCATCGTTATCAAGCGCCGCGTAGCGCAGCTTGTCACAAGCATCTGCCGCGTTTGAAATTAGCTCGCGTAAGAAAATCTCCCGGTTGGAGTACAGGGAGTGAATCATCAAATTCAACAGCTGCTTAACTTCGGTTTGAAAGCCTAGCGTTTCTTCGTGGTTAGCCGATTTATCAGTCGCTTGTTCGTGGGTAGCAGTTGTCATGCGCTTAGCCCTTATCAATCACGTTGAGTCATGTACCCCTGCGTAGTGCATGCAGGGGCTTAAAGTGGTTTCGTGGACTTGATATGGGGCTAAGCAGAGATTTTTCAAGCAGCTGGGGTTAACAAGTCGTCAGCATTAAGAAGGCGTCATATCGGGATCGTTATATTTCCAGGCCCGATAGCCTTCCAGGCGTTGATCGATACGATTGAGTAGCCAGCCGACAATCAGTACGTCGTCCACCACACCGATGAGCATCAGAAAATCGGGGATCAGATCAAAAGGCATTACCAAATAGCCCAGCGCCAATGCCATCATGCCAAAAGCTGACCAGGGAGTAGGCC
Organism: Halomonas sp. SpR1; assembly: GCF_031010175.1. Taxonomy (GTDB): domain Bacteria; phylum Pseudomonadota; class Gammaproteobacteria; order Pseudomonadales; family Halomonadaceae; genus Vreelandella. The sequence goes on along the minus strand of NZ_JAUAMB010000002.1, from coordinate 50,654 downwards.
TAAAGTCGCCGCGGATCACGTCGCGGGTCATGGGTATAAACAGTTTTAACGCACGTACAATGCGTTTTGTCGCCCAAACACGGGATTTGAGTCGACGTAAGAACCACCAAGTGGATAATGGGGCCATTGCAATTAGATCCTTTAAGTATCTGGGCGGTCAGATCATGACGGCGGGTATTCGTTCAGTATAGCGGTTGCTCAGCAAACTAGGCGGGTAGCCCCAAGCCCAGATAAAGTGACACCGATCGATAGAGAGAGAGAGCACCATGTTGGTTTCGCCATTTCGCCATACCGCTCGCGTGCTATGTACCGCATTGCTGGCGGGGTTACCCGCTTTTTCCTGGGGCGCTTCAGACAGTGAGTTACGTGACGCCCTCGCCGCCGCAAGAGAGCAACAGTGGTCGCGGGTTGATGAACGCGCCATTGAAGACCACCCACTGCGGGGCTACGTGGAGTACCACCGCATAAGGGGGCAACTACCCCATGTCTCCCCCGACAGAGTGCAGCAATTTATTAATCAATACGCTGACTCCCCGTTAGCGGGCTGGATTCGCGGTCAAGCGATTGCCAAGTATGGCCACGCGGGACGCTATAGCGACCTGCTCGCGGTGGCCGACGGTGAACCGGCGGGTACCGCTCGCCAGTGCCACTACTACACCGCGCTGCTCGCCACTCAGCCCCAGGTGGCAAGCGAAGCCGGGCTGGAGTTATGGCGCGTAGGCAGCTCCCAGCCGGATGCATGCGACCCGCTATTTGAACGTCTGCGGGCCAACGGTACTATCGACGCCACGGCTATTTGGGAGCGCAAAATGCTCGCTTGGCAGGCGGGTGAGACGCGCCTCTCAAGCTATCTTGGTGGGCTATTAAGCGGCCAGTGGCAAACCGCCCTGGCTACCGTCGACAGCATAACCGCGCGCAGCAGCGCCATCACCCAGGCGCCCTCTTGCCTAGGCCCTGAGTGTGCCGCGACAGCAAGTTTCTACCGGGCCGCTATGCAGCGCTACACCCGTGAAGACACATCGGCAGCCTTTGCCGCCTGGCAGACGCTCTCGTCGCGATTAAACCTACTACCCAGCGACCGCCAAAGCATTGAGGAGGAGTTAGCCTTTTATGCTCTGGTGCGCGATGTGCCGGGCACGCTCAACTGGATAGATAGCGTACTACCAACGCTTGAAAGCGAGCGCGTTTTAGAGCTGCGTGTCCGCCATGCGCTGGCTAACCGTGACTGGAATGGGGTTATCCACTGGATTGCTGAAATGCCGACAATCCAGCAAGAAAATAGCCGGTGGCAGTATTGGCTGGGCCGCGCTAATGGACAGCTTGGCAACCAGGCAGCCGCCGAAGCGCGTTACCAGCAGGCCGCTTTGGATCGCAGTTTTTACGGCTTTGCAGCAGCAGAAAAGCTCGGCCAACCCTATCAGTTGAATCTTGAGCGCAACCATTTTGACGCAGCGACGCGCCAACGTATTGCCCAACTCCCCGCCGTGCAGCGCACCGAGGCTTTGCTACGCATTGGCGAAGATGGGCTGGCCAACAGCGAGTGGTTACACGCAGTGCAGAGCGGCTCTCCCCAGCAGGCGCGCGCATTAGCCGATTACGCCGCTCAGCAGCAGTGGCATGCGCGCTTAGTGCAGACCACCATTGCCGCCGAGATGTGGGACGCCTTGGATTGGCGCTTCCCCCAGGCCTATCACGACAGTTTTCAGCATTGGGGCCGCATGACAGGAGTTGATCCTTATTTGCTGATGGCAATTACCCGGCGTGAAAGCGCTTACAACCCCAACGCTCTTTCACCCGCAGGAGCACGCGGGCTTATGCAGCTAATGCCCGGTACCGCCAGCCAGGTCAGCCGCGAGCTGGGCATCAGTGATCCTGGCCCCTACGGTATACTCGACCCGGAGCTTAATATCCGCCTGGGCAGCACTTACCTGCGCGATAAGCTGCAGCGCTACCAGGGCAATCGCCTGGCAGCCGCGGCGGCTTATAATGCCGGCCCAGGCCGCGTCGACCAGTGGCTTGGCGATGGCGTTGAGGCCTTTGATCTGTTTGTGGAGAGTATCCCCTTCCGCGAGACCCGTGACTACGTACAGGCGGTGCTTAGCTATCGGGTGATTTTTGAGAGCCTTGCCAACGGCGGCAGTAGCGAAGGCGTTTCGCTGCTCAGCGATAACGAACAGCAGGTACGCTACGACCGAGCCTTACTCGCCCGCCGCTAGGCCCTTTCCTACTCACCACATTCCCAGCGTCCGGGTTATACCGGGCGCTGTGTTAATGCCAGGCGAAGACCAAACACCACCAAGACCGCCCCCGTAGCGGCGTTTAGCGTTTGTGCAAAGCGTGCGCTGGCCAACCACTTACCGGCACTACCCACCATTAGCACGACGCCGATTTGCCAAATATTGGCGATAATAAAGTGCACCCCTGCCAGCCATAGCGACTTCAGTAACGCAGGGTCACCGGGCGCAATAAACTGAGGCAAAAAGGCCATATAGAACACCACGGTTTTAGGATTCAACACATTGGACAAAAAGCCCTCTTTGACCGGCTGCCAGCGTGAAACAGCAGGCGTGCCTGCTAGCACGCCATTAACCGGAAGCGGCTGCCCGCGACGCGCTGCCAGCAAACTGGTGATTCCCAGCCAAATGAGATAGCCCGCCCCCACCAGTTTCAGCAGATGAAACGCCCAGGCCGATTGCAGCAAAATCAGCGAGATGCCCAACGCAGAAATCGTGGCATGCACAAACAGGCCAAAGCAGATCGCCACACTGGTGGTAATGCCATCGCGGATCCCCCCGCGGGCCGTATTACGAATCACCAGCAGCGTATCGACACCGGGGCTAATCGTTAACAGCGTGATGGCTACCAGAAAGGAAATAAATTGTGCATCGATAAAACCTAGCTGCATCATGGGTGCTTACTCGCAACGAAATAAAAAATCTTAGGAATGGCGCTGGACGACAGCCGCGTTTGCATCTAGAGTAATTGTAGCGGGTGGACAATTGAGTTGCCCGTGATTACTAAGCACGTTAAGGAAATAGAAAATGGCAACTGGCACTGTTAAGTGGTTCAACGATACTAAAGGCTTCGGCTTCATCTCTCCTGATGACGGCGGAGACGATCTGTTTGCCCACTTCTCCGAAATTCAAGCTGAAGGCTTCAAGACCCTGCAAGATGGTCAAAAAGTCAGCTTTGAAGTGACTCAGGGTAAAAAAGGCCTTCAGGCTTCCAACATCCGCCCAGCTTAATTGCTAACGGATGGACAAAGGCCCGCTAACGCGGGCCTTTTTTATTGTCTAACGGTAATCACTCAAGCGTTACCTCTCACTCCGTGACTCATCACTGGCACCGGTTTCCTGGTTAGTTTCACCGCTTTCAGCGTCACTATTATCAGAATCATTGCTGTCAGAATCACCGCTATCAGGGTCAATGCTATCAACCTCGCCTGACGGTTCAACTACCGCGCCACTCTCGGCGTCTCGGCTTTCCAGCTCTTGAAACTGCTCTTCAAGCCGTTGCTGTGCCTCTTCAAAGCGGCGTTCGGTATCCTCAATCAAGGCGTCAACATCGGTGGCCTCGCGATCATCTTGCAACGGCGTCCGCTCTGGCAAACTGCTTTCGGTTTCCCAACTCGGCGAGACATCCTCACTTTCCATCGGTTCTAATGTTGGCGCCTGCTGTTCCACCTCCTGAAATTGCTCTTCCAAACGCTGCTCGGCCTCTTCGAAACGGCGTTCAGTTTCGGCGATGATGTCATCCACATCGGAGCGTGTAGCCTCACCCGGCATTGCACTCTCTTCATCGAGTACGTCTTCAGGATTAGCTGCCAGCGTATCTTCTCCGGCTTCTACCTCCTCGCCGCCTGCCGTTGCAACGCCACTGGATGGGGTTTCACCAGACTGGGGGTCGCTCTCTAGTGATTCCGCTCGTTCAAGCTCTTCAGCGGCTTGACGTGCTTCAATATCATCTTCTACCTCTTCGGGAGTAGCTATATCTGCTGTATTTTCAGCCCCCTCATCCTGGGTCGTTTCTTCGTCCGTCACCGCAGAATTCTCATCGGGTGTCACGGTGGGATCTTCCTGGGAGTCTCCGCAGGCACTAAGCAATAGAGCCACAGCGGCGAGTGCGGGTATCCACACGCGATTTGCCATTTGATTCTTCTCCTTTATAACGTAAAAAAGTCTAAATCCAGCGGGTTATGGCCGATTGGAGGAGAGCAACGGGCACTCCTCGGGCAGTAATACACGCAACGCAAGGGGCACTACTTCCGCGCAGAACTGATCGTAATAGCGCGCCTCGCCATCTAGCGTGAGTGGCCAGGGTGAATCATTTGGCCGAGTGGTCAACGTCAGTTGGGTAGTAGTGAAATAGCGCACGAACCGCCCGTCATAGGGAAAGCTTTGCAGCTCGTTGATAAGCCTGGTCAGCTCGGTTACCGAGCTGAAGTCTTTGACCAGCAGCACGTCCAGACGACCATCATCCAGCTTGGCACGCGGCCCCAGCACTTGGCCACCGCCTGATTGGCGGCCATTGCCCAGCGCCAGTAGCAACAGCGATGCGTTCTCCTCTTTCTCATCCCAATGCAGCGTGCCGCGATAGCTGCGATGGCGCCACGCTTTTAGTGCCCCCATCACGGAGTAAGCCCCGCCCCCGAGCAACCGCTTTAAGGTTTTCGGTGTCGTTGACGTCACTTCAGCGCCAAACCCACCGGTGGTCATATTGATATAGTAGCTGGTGGCTGATTCACCACCGGCACCTGCGGTCACGCGCACAACATCAATAGGATAGGAGCTTAACTCCCTTGCTGCAGCCAAAGCCTCGCCTGGCTCCAGCGGCAGGCCAACCGAGGTAGCAAAGTCATTGGCGCTGCCTAATGGCACAATGCCCAACACTGGTCGTCGGTCATGGGGCAAGCGCATTAGCCCATTCATGACCTCGCTGACGGTGCCATCACCACCACAGGCAATCACATGGGTGATCCCCATGGCGTCAGATTGCTCAGCAATATCAGCCGCATCGCCCCCTTCCCAGGTAGCGCGAACAGTAATCAGCATCCCTGCCTGACGTTGTTCACCGACTGCTTCACGCAAAGCCGGATTACCGGCGGATTTACCATTAATAATCAGTAAATAGTGTCGCTGAGATTCTGTCACTATTGTTATTCCTTTCCTTAGGATACAGAGTTGATAGCAATACCTTATGCCAATGCCTTCTCGACTACCTCGTAAACATTTGCCGATAGTGGCTGTTGCTTAATGCGCTCAAGTTCCGACCGCATCAATGCTTGACGGGTTTCATCAAAGCGCTGCCAGCGGGTTAGCGGAGTGATAAGCCGCGCTGCAATCTCTGGGTTGAGCCGGTTAAGCTCAATGACCACATCGGCCAGCAGTTGGTAGCCTTGGCCATCCAAACGGTGGAAATTGACCCGGTTCTGAGCAAAGGCCCCTATCAAGGCGCGGACTCGGTTGGGGTTTTTGAGCGAAAATGCAGGGTGCTGCATCAGATACTTGACCCGCTCAAGTACATCCGGTTGAGGGCGCGATACCTGCACGGTGAACCATTGATCCATCACCAGCGGATCATGGGCCCACTTCTCTCCGAACGCCTTCAAGGCGGGTGACGCAAGGTCATCTCGGTCACTGTGCACTAGCTGGGTCAGCGCTTGACGCACATCGGTCATATTGTGGTCAGCCGCGAATTGCGCCTCACACCAGGCCAAGCCCTGCTCATCCTCGATCGACATTAGATAAGCGAGCGCCACGTTTTTTAGACTACGCTGGGCAATTTGCTCCGGGGTCGGCGCGTACGCTTCTTCAGACATATTGGCTTCGTAGATGGCGGCAAACTCATCGCGCAGCGCCATGGCTAACGACTGACGCACAAACTCACGCGCCGCGTGTATAGCATCAACATCGACAATAGGCTGCTGCTCGGCGATATAGGCTTCAGAAGGCAGCGTCAGCATCTCTGCCAAGACCGCCTTATCACTCATTGGCCCGTTCAGCAGTGCTTTAAAGGCATCCACAACGCGGCTGTCCATGACCTTTTCCACACCATTTCGGTGAGCGGCGATCAGGTCATCCAGGGCCAGTAGTGCCAGGCGCTGGCCCGCATCCCAACGATTGAAGCCATCGCTGTCGTGGGTCAACAAGAAGGCGAGATCTTCCCGTGAGTAAGGGTAATGGATCTTCACCGGCGCCGAGAACTCGCGCAGCAAAGAAGGCACCGGCGCTTCGGCAACATCGGTAAACACAAACGTCTGCTCATCGTCACGCAGGTGAATGACCGCATCTTTACCTATTTTTTCGCCATTGAGCGTTAGGGTTAGATCCTGGCCCGATTTGGTACCCACCAAGCCCATACGCACCGGGATATGCAACGGTAGCTTATCCGGCTGGCCTGGCGTTGCAGGCGTGCGCTGACGCAGCGTTAAGTGGTACTCGCCGTGTACGTAGTCATACTCGCCGTGGGCATCGATGTCCGGTGTTCCCGCCTGGGAGTACCAGCGCATAAACTGGCTAAAATCTTCACCGGAGACTTCCGCCATACAGCCGACGAACTCTTCAATGGTTACCGCTTGACCGTCGAAGCGTTCAAAATAGAGGTCTGAACCGCGCCGAAACGTCTCCTCCCCCACTAAATTACGCAGCATGCGGACGACTTCCGCCCCTTTCTCATAAATCGTCAGGGTGTAGAAGTTGGTAATTTCAATATAGTGGTCGGGACGAACCGGATGTGCTGTGGGGCCGGCATCTTCGGCAAACTGGGCGGTGCGGAAGAAGGAGACATCCTGAATGCGCTTAACCGGCGCTGAATTGGTATCCGCCGAAAAGCATTGATCACGAAAGACCGTGAAGCCCTCTTTCAGCGAGAGCTGGAACCAGTCGCGGCAGGTGACGCGATTGCCCGACCAGTTATGAAAATATTCATGGGCAACGATACCTTCGACACTCTGAAAAGCAGCATCAGTGGCCGTTTGGGGGTGGGTCAGTACCGCCGCAGAGTTAAAAATATTAAGCCCTTTATTCTCCATCGCCCCCATATTGAAGTCATTGACGGCCACGATCATAAATAGATCCAGGTCGTACTCGCGACCGTACGCCTGCTCGTCCCACGCCATGGCGCGCTTTAACGAGGCCATGGCATGTTCGGTTTTATCCAGGTTCTCTTTTTCCACCCAAATCTGCAGCGTCACGTCACGTCCGCTCATGGTGGTGAAGTGATCCTCTACGCTATGCAGATTACCCGCAACCAGGGCAAACAGGTAGCAGGGCTTGGGGTGTGGATCCTCCCAGGTGACAAAATGACGACCGCCCTCCAGCTCGCCACGCTCTATCGGGTTACCGTTGGCCAGCAAAATCGGCTCGCGCTGCTGATCGCCGATCACGGTGACCTTAAAGGTCGCCATGACGTCCGGGCGGTCGGGATAAAAGGTAATTCGCCGAAAGCCTTCCGCTTCACACTGGGTGCAGTACATGCCGTTGGATTGGTAGAGCCCTTCTAACGCCGTGTTCTCCTGCGGGGCGATCTCCACCTCGCTCTCCAACACAAAGCGCTCAGGCACCTGAGCAATGCGCAGGCCTCCTTCATCTAGTTCATATGCCGAGGCCTCCAGCGACGTTGCATCGATCGCCAGGGAGATCAGTTTTAGGTGCTCGCCATTTAAGACGAGCGGTGCATCAAGGGCAGCCTCTGGGTGCCGCTCCATCAACAGTCGCGCTTTCACACGGGTCGCGGCGGGGTCAAGATCAAACGTCAGCTCGGTATGAGTTACCCGGTAGGCGGGCGGCTGGTAGTCGCTTAAATAAACCGGCTGCGGATCAGACATAGTGCGTGACTCCTGTATAAAACGAATATTACATAATTAAAAATTTTCGAAAGCTAAATACCACGGTCTAGTCGCGGAAGTTATCAAACTGGAGCGGTAAATCCGGCCCCTCTTCGCCGCGCAGCAGCGCCATCACAGCTTGTAAATCGTCGCGCTTTTTACCCGTGACACGCACCTTCTCACCCTGAATTTGCGTCTGCACTTTGAGCTTACTGGCTTTGATGCGCTTGACTATGTCTTTGGCTTCCGCCGCGTCGAGCCCCTCCTTGAGAGCGACCTCCTGACGCGCCTTAACCCCGGAGAGCACCGGGTCTTGAATATCCATACAGCGGGCATCGATGCCCCGGGCGATGAGGCGGGCGCGCAGTACATCGAGCATCTGCTTAAGCTGAAAATCAACTTCCGCTTCAAGCTGTACTTTGTCGCCTTCTAGGGTAAAGCTGGCGTCGACCCCTTTAAAATCAAACCGCGACTGCACTTCTCGGTTGGCTTGATCAACGGCGTTAGCGCCTTCGTGCTTATCGAACTCTGAGACAATATCAAATGAGGGCATGGTTTAATTCCTGACAAGACATGACCCCCTATTCTAGAGCAGCCAGCCCCCTAGGGGCCAATTCTGTTGCTTTTAGTTGATTTTCTGAATCAATTATTAAGACAAGGGTCCACAAAAAATAAAAAATATCTATACAAAAATTATCTTCGATGACATCCATAAAGATGTTCAACCCTCTGCGGATCGCTTAGGCTAACGGACTATGAATTTTGGCTATTTTTCAGCTTACCCTTTTACCAGGAGATACCATGAGTGACCGCGACACCCGCCATAAGGCCTCCATGGAGAAACTCAAAGCTCGCGTAGAGGAGAAAGTCGCCAGTGCCAACGAACAACGGGGCCTAATAATAATTAACACCGGTAATGGAAAAGGCAAAACAACGGCCGCCTGGGGTACGGTGACCCGCGCCTTGGGTTACGGTTACAAGGTGGGCGTTGTTCAGTTTATCAAGGGGCTTTGGGAGTGCGGCGAACGCAATCGATTGGAGAAGGATGCCAATCTAGAGGTGGCGATCATGGCGACCGGCTTTACCTGGGATACACAAAATCGCCAAGCAGATACCGACGCCTGCCAAGCCGTATGGAAAGAGGCTGAGCGCATGCTGGCCGATCCAGAGACATATTTGGTGGTACTCGACGAAATCACCTATATGCTCAAGTTTGGCTATCTGGAGATCGAAACCGTTAAACAGGCACTGGAGAATCGCCCTGTCGAGCAGACGGTGATTATTACTGGTCGCAATGCTCACCGCGAACTCGTCGCTATGGCCGATACAGTGACCGAAATGCAGGAGGTGCGCCACGCTTTCAACAACGGTCTACAGGCGCGCCGTGGTATCGATTTTTAAATAGCAAAAGGGGCAAACTAAGTTGCCCCTTTTGTGCGCCTGCTCACTGATGATCAGTTTGAACCGTTCTTAACTATCGAACGGGTTACGCAGCACGATGGTTTCCATGCGGTCTGGGCCGGTGGAAATAATATCGATACTGGCGCCCACCTGCTTTTCCAGGTAGCTGATGTAAGCGCGCGCATTAGCAGGTAAATCTTCAACTCGCTTGGCGCCCAGCGTTGACTCTTTCCAGCCAGGCAAGTCCTCATAAAGCGGCTCAACCGCTTCGAAGCCCTCAGAGTCCACCGGGTTATCCAATACATCGCCGTCTTTACTGCGATAGCCAACGCATACACGAATATTTTCTAGCCCGTCTAACACGTCAAGCTTGGTCAAGCAGATACCCGATACCGAGTTAATCTGCACCGCGTGACGCAGCGCGACGGCGTCAAACCAACCGCAGCGACGCGCCCGGCCAGTCGTGGCGCCAAACTCATGGCCGCGCTCGGCCAGGTGACGGCCGTCAACGTCGAACAGCTCAGTGGGGAACGGGCCTGAACCCACGCGAGTTGTGTAAGCCTTAGTAATACCCAGCACATAATCCAAATAGAGCGGGCCAACGCCAGAACCCGTCGCAACACCACCTGCCGTGGTGTTGGAGCTGGTGACGTAGGGATAAGTACCGTGGTCAATATCCAGCAGCGAGCCTTGAGCGCCTTCAAACAGGATATTCTCACCGGCCTTTCGCAGGTCGTGCACCATACTTACAGTGTCACACACCATGGGGCGCAGCTCTTCAGCCATCTGCATGGCCGTATCGAGCACTTCCTGGAAATCGACCGCCGGTTCGCCGTGGTAATTAACCAGTACAAAGTTGTGGTAATCGAGCACTTCACCCAGCTTGGAAGCGAAGCGCTCGCGATGCAGCATATCGCCTAAGCGCAGGCTACGGCGGGCTACTTTATCTTCGTAGGCGGGCCCAATACCGCGGCCAGTGGTGCCAATTTTAGCGATGCCACGAGCCTTCTCACGGGCCTGATCCAGGCGCACGTGATAAGGCAGAATCAGCGGGCAGGCCGGCGAAAGACGCAGTCGCTCACGCACTGGCACGCCTTTGGCTTCCAGCTCACGAATCTCTTTGATCAACGCTTCAGGTGAAAGTACGACGCCATTACCAATCACGCACTTTGTGCCTGGGCGCAGAACACCTGAAGGAATCAGGTGGAGGACGGTCTTCTCACCGTCGATGACCAGGGTATGACCGGCGTTGTGGCCACCCTGAAAGCGCACCACGGCAGATGCGGATTCAGTCAGCAAGTCAACGATTTTACCCTTGCCCTCGTCACCCCATTGGGTGCCCAGCACTACGACATTCTTACCCATTATGATGCACTCGTCTCTTGTGTCAGGGCCGTTGGCTGCCAACGGCCGTCGATAAGCTCAAGACGGCGGTCACACTCATGCTCCGCCGGCCCAGTACGCTGCCCTGGCAGCGCTTGAATCACGCGTTCACCCTGCTCACGCAGCGCGACAATGGCAGCGTTGAGCGACTCATCCTGCGTAGCGGGCGACCAAATAGCCCCGCGACTCGGGGATGCCGGCGCCAGCGATGCCAGCTGCTTCAGATCCATTGAGAAGCCAGTGGCCGGGCGAGCACGACCAAAAGCCCGCCCCGTATCATCATAACGCCCACCTTTAGCCAGCGCATGGCCGTAGCCCGGCACATAGGCAGCAAACATCATACCCGTGTGGTATTGATAGCCGCGCAGTTCCGCCAAGTCAAAGTAGAGCGATACATCAAAGCGTGCCAGCACGCCTTGATAGAGAGCATCCAATTGATCCAGTGCCGCTGTAACCGAGGCAGGCGCACCCGCAAAACGCTCACGCGCCTGACGCAAAACATCGGCACCGCCATGCAGTTCACCCAAGGCCAACAGCATATCCGCTAAGGCCGGGTCGCTGACACTGGCCTCTACAAGCTGCGCCAGTTGAGTGGGCGACTTTAGCGCTAACGCCTCAAACAGCGCACGCTCTTGCTCATCGCTGAGCGCTGCGGCTTCAACAAGGCTGCGGTAGATGCCGATATGCCCAAGCGCCAGGTGAATCTCTTGCGCACCTGCAGCTTTCATACTGGCCAGCGCCAAGTGAATAATTTCACTGTCTGCTTCAAGCCCTGCATGACCAAACAACTCAGCCCCCACCTGCACTGGGCTACGCCCCCCTTGATGCTGATCTGCCTTGGCACGCAGCACGTTAGTGCAGTAGCAAAGACGAACCGGCCCCTGACGTTTTAGCGAGTGGGCATCCATCCGCGCCACTTGCGGTGTAACGTCAGCCGAAGCGCCCATCATGCGGCCGGTTAACTGGTCGGTCAGCTTGAAAGTCTGAAGATCCAGATCCGTACCTGTGCCGGTTAACAATGAGTCCAGAAACTCCACTGGCGGCGGCATGACCTGGTCATAGCCCCAGCAGTGGTAAAGATCGAGCAGCGCACGGCGCAGCTCTTCCATACGGCTTGCCTGAGGCGGAAGCACCTCATCCATGCCGTCGGGCAGCAGCCAGCGGTCAGCGATGGTCATGTGAACAGTCCTGCAAGACAATGAAGGCCCAGCCAATTCAATCAGTAACGTCGCATGGTCATTGGCGACATTAGCGTTAAACAAGGGCCACAAAAAAACCGGGCGACGCCCGGTTAATAAATTCTATCACGTTTATTGGCCGGGTGAACCCCGCCTGGCCATAGGAATGACGAGACGAGGAACAGCGGCAAAAAGCAACTTACTCGCTGTCGCTTCCATTACCTCCTGGATCAGGATTACGCAAATAGCGGAAGAAATCGCTACTTGGCTCCAGCACCATTAGATTGCCATCGTCGGCGAAGCTCTCGCTGTAGGCATTCAGACTACGCCAGAAAGAGAAGAACTCCTGATCCTGACCATAAGCTTCAGAGAAGATCGCAGCGGCCTGGGCATCACCCTCACCGCGAAGTGTCTCGGCGCGCTCATTGGCCTGGGCAAGCAGAACCTGCCGGCGACGATCCGCGTTAGCGCGAATACGCTCGGCCTCTTCCTGACCCTGGGCACGCCATTCGCGGGCTTCACGCTCACGCTCGGAACGCATCCGCTCAAATACTGCGGCCGAGACATCTTCGGGCAAGTCGATGCGCTTGATGCGGATATCGCGAATGGCGACACCAAGCTCTTCACGCATGAGTGAATCAAGCTCTTCGGTAGGGCCAATCATCAAGTCATCACGCCGTTCGGCAATAATTTCCTGAAGATTCAAGCGACCAAATTCATTACGTAGGCTCTCATCCACCCGCGGTTGAATAAGCCGAATAGCCATCAATTCGTCACCCGCCGTCGCCTCGTAGTAGCGCGTGGGGTTGACCACCTGCCACTTAACATAGGAGTCGACAATCACCGCTTTCTGCTCGAGCGTCAGGTAACGGCTAGTATCGGTGTCCAGCGTTAATAGGCGAACATCAAACTTACGGATCGTTTGCGCAATCGGCACTTTTGCGTGCAAGCCGGGCTGAATATTCTCTTCGATAACTTCACCAAAACGCAGCTTAACAGCACGCTCGGTTTCGTCTACCACGTACAGAGTGTTACTCGCCAGCCATGCAACGGCAGCCAGACCACCAACAATCAGCAGGGATCGATTATTAATCATTTACCGGCCCTCCCTGCGGATGGAGCTACTATTGGTATTTGATGAAGAGCTAGCGCTACCCTGAGTGTTGCGCAAACGCTCAAGCACACTCGGGTCTAGCTGTTCATCGCTATCGGCACTTCCGCTGGAAGCATTGCTGCGGTTACTGCTGCTGCCACCTCTAAGCTGATCTAGCGGCAGATACATCAACGGCGCGTTTTCACTCACATCCAGCAACACCTTCGGTGTTTTGCCGAACACTTCTTCCATAGTATCCAGGTACATGCGCTCGCGCATGATATCTGGCGCGTTCGTGTACTCGGAAAGCAGCGAGTTAAAGCGGTTGGCTTGACCCTGTGCTTCAGCGACCACAGATTCACGGTAACCCTGGCCCTGCTCAACGATACGCTGCGCCTGACCTTGCGCTTCAGGAATGATCGCATTGGCATAAGCGATACCCTGGTTAATCGTACGCTGGCGATCTTCACGGGCACGAATAACATCATCGAAGGCGTCAATCACTGGCGCGGGCGCCGAGGTAGACTCAATGTTGATGGTTTGTAAGCGAATACCGGCACCATAGTTGTCAAGGTAGGACTGCAGACGGCTCGCGACCGAGCTACCCAGAATCTCACGACCCGAGGTCAGGATATCGATCATATCGGTACCGCCTACGACGTGACGGAGCGCCGAATCCAGCGCGTTCTCAATCGAGATAGCAGGATCACGTACGTTAAGTACGAAATCACGCGGATTAGCCACTTGATACTGAGCAGAAATTTCCACTTCGACGATGTTTTCGTCACGAGTCAGCATCGACTGTGTCTGCGACAGCGAGCGTACACGTGTCACATTGACCATACGCACATCGTCAATCAACGGCGGATTCCACTGGAGACCGGGGTCGACAATGCCCTGGTACTCACCAAAGCGAAGCACAACACCTCGTTCGGATTGGTCAACCAGATAGAAGCCCATGGCCGCCCAGATCGCCAGCGCAACGACAATCAGGAGGCCTGGAAGGGCAAAAGGATTGCGGTTTTTATCACTACCGCCACCGCCGGTTTTCTTGCCACCGCCTTTTTTACCCCCACCCAACATACTGTTGAGCTTGTCCTGAAACTTCTTCAGTGCTTCATCCAAGTCAGGCGGGCCTTGGTTGTTGCCCCCTTTATTGCCATTGTCGCCGCCACTGTTATTGCCACGGTTTCCATTACCATCATTTCCACCGCGTCGGCCGCCACTACTCCAAGGGTCGTGCTGGTTGCCACCACCAGGCTCATTCCAGGCCATACTTCTTCTCCACTAAGGGTATTCGCTCACGCATCTGACTTCGTATATCAACGAAGCGCTGGCGTTTTGATATTATTGCTATTTAAATCTTGTACCATTTTTATACAAAAGCAGATACTGACAGCGTACTAGACATTAAACGGTGAGGCTACCAATCTTCAGTTTCCTGCAACGCTTCAGGTAAATAGGTGTTGGCACGCTCGCCCAGCTGAGCCATTAGCTGGTTAAAATCTCGCCGCGGCAAACGCACATCCAGCACCGAGTGCCCCTGCTCGTCAAAGGCTTCCTCGCGAACGGCATTCAGCTCATGCAGACCTGCGCGCAACTTACCTTGCTCTGGAGTAAGCGTTAGCGAAAAGCCTATGACATCGTTAGCCAGGCGCTCAGTCAGCGCTTCATGCAACAGCTCTAAGCCCTGCCCCTGCTGGGCTGATAGCCAAACTACTTCGGGCATGCCGTGGCCATCGCGCTCTATGCGCGGGGCGCTATCAAGCTTATCAATTTTATTCATGACTTTGAGTACCGGCACATCATCGGCGCCAATCTCTTTGAGCACTAGCTCCACCTGCTCCACGTTTAATTCGCGGTCAGGGTCTGCGGCATCGATCACATGTACCAGCAACGACGCTTCCGAGGCTTCCTGTAGCGTCGCTTGAAACGCCTCAACCAGCTTGTGCGGCAAGTGGCGAATAAAGCCCACAGTGTCAGCCATCACAACGGGGCCCACATCTTCAATCTCAAGCCGCCGTAGGGTGGGGTCGAGTGTCGCAAACAACTGGTCGGCTGCATACACCTCGGAATTGGTCAAAGCGTTAAACAGCGTCGACTTACCCGCGTTGGTGTACCCCACCAGCGATACGCTATGAATCTCCGCGCGCGCGCGGGCACGGCGATTCTGGTCACGCTGACTGCGTACTTTATCGAGCCGTTTATGAATCGACTTGATCCGAGCACGCAGTAGGCGACGATCAGTCTCTAACTGTGTTTCACCTGGACCACGCAGGCCGATCCCGCCTTTTTGGCGTTCTAGGTGTGTCCACCCGCGCACGAGGCGAGTCGACATATATTCAAGCTGAGCAAGCTCTACCTGCAGCTTACCTTCGTGGGTTCTTGCCCGCTGCGCAAAGATATCAAGGATCAAACCGGTACGGTCGAGCACTCGACACTTGAGCTCTTGCTCAACATTGCGCTCTTGAGAGGGACTTAAGCTATGGTTGAAGATCACCAGCTCAGCCTCATGAGCCGCGAGCAGTGCCCGCAGCTCTTCCAACTTACCTGACCCGATAAAGGTGCGCGAGTCAGGTCGGTGGCGGCTAGCAGTGAGTAGAGTCGCAGGCTCTGCACCAGCAGAGCGTACGAGCTCTAAAAACTCACCCGGGTCTTCACGTTTTTGTTCATCATGAAAATCGACGTGAACAAGAACTGCCGTTTCACCGGCGTCTGGGCGTTCGAAAAACAATCAATACCTCGTGGATTCTCTTGCTTCTCCAGCGGTGTTAAATCTCCGCATCCTGCTCTGCCGGATCTTGCGCAGGCAAGCGTACGTTGCGAGATGGAACAACCGTGGAAATAGCGTGTTTATAAACCATCTGGCTGACGGTATTGCGTAACAGGATAACAAACTGGTCAAACGATTCGATCTGGCCCTGCAGCTTAATGCCGTTGACCAAAAAGATAGAGACCGGAATGCGCTCCTTGCGCAGAATGTTCAAGTACGGGTCTTGAAGGGACTGCCCTTTGGACATGTTGCTCTCCCTAAAACTGTCGTTGGGGTTAATTATCAAATGGCGTGCCCTACTGGTGCTACGCCGCACTATTTATTACTGCCCGGAAGGCCGAATGATGCCCGAAGAGCCTCGTGATACTCGAAAGGCCCAATCACTCAGCCGATCGAAAACACACTTACTAAGTTACTATCTTAGCGGACTATCTTACGCTAAGCACCGCTGTCACGCACGAGTTTCAGCACCTGATCCAGTACATCCGAGCGCTGTGAATCTACCCAGTTAAGCTCTGGCCAGCTTCTTAACCAGGTTAATTGACGCTTGGCTAGCTGACGAGTTGCAATCACGCCTCGCTCAACAAGAGAGGCATAGTCGTAATCACCTTCTAGATACTCCCACACTTGGCGATAACCAACACTCTTCATCGCCGGCAGGCCTAAATGTAAGTCATTACGCTTTTTGAGGGCAGCGACTTCATTTATCAAGCCCTCACCCAACATTACTTCGAAACGCTGGGCAATACGTTGATGCAGCAGGCTGCGATCACTGGGCGCCAACGCTATCGACAACACTCGCCAGGGAAAGGTTTCCGGCTGTTGTTCCGCCCACAGCTCACTCATCGGCCGCCCACTGGCGTAATACACTTCCAGCGCACGCATCAGGCGCTGTGGATCATTGGGATGGATACGCTGGGCAGAGATCGCATCCACCTCACTCAACTGTTTGTGCAGCGACGCTAACCCTTCACGTTGCCACTGCGCTTCGAGCCGCTGACGAATTGCCGGATCAGCTGAGGGCAAATTTGCTACACCTTCTACTAACCGCTTGTAGTACAGCATAGTACCGCCGACCAAGAGCGGCACCCTGCCCGCCGCGCTGATTTGTCGCATTAGCTTTAGCGCATCTTCTCGGAAGTCGGCAGCGGAATAGGGCTCCGCAGGATCGCGGATATCGATCAAGTGATGAGGGGCGCGGGCAAGCTCAGCTTCGCTGGGCTTGGCGCTGCCAATATCCATGCCGCGATACACCATCGCCGAATCAACGCTGATCAGCTCATGCCCCAACCGTTCGTGAAGCGCTATCGCCGCATCGGTTTTCCCGGCGGCCGTTGGGCCCATCAAAAAAATTGCCCAGGGGCGCGTATCAGCCATGCGCGTTTCCATCAGGTAAGAAAAGGGTAGTTACAAAAGAGTCGCTACAAAAGAGTCGTTGCGATTGTCTGCGCCGCTATTGCCCACGCAAGAACAACCGATCGAGCGCTTTTAGCCCCATCTGTGTCCAGGTGGGGCGACCGTGGTTACATTGATCGCTGCGCTCGGTGCGCTCCATATCCCGCAACAGCGCGTTCATCTCGTCGATCGTCAGGCGCCGGTTGGCGCGCACACTGCCGTGACAAGCCATGGTGGAGAGCAGTTCATGCAAGCGAGCCTCGACTTGATGGGTACGTCCATACCGTGCCAACTCCTCCAGCATCTGGCGCACCAGCGCCTCAGGATCAGCCTGGGCCAGCAAGGCGGGCAATTGGCGTACCAGTAGCGTCTCCGGCCCGGCGATATCCAGCTCAATACCCAGCTTGGCAATCGCTTCTTGCTCGCTCTCTGCCGTGGCCACTTCCGCTCGGCTAGCGGCGATGGAAACGGGCACTAGCAGCGGCTGCGCATCCAGTCCTTTAGCAGCTGCCAGCTGCGTTTTCATGCGCTCATAGACAATTCGCTCGTGGGCGGCGTGCATATCCACCAGCACCAACCCCTCTGCATTCTGGGCCAGAATATAAATACCGTGTAACTGCCCCAAGGCAAACCCCAGCGGCGGCGGCGCAGTGGGGTCGTTATCGGGCATTGCCAGAGGCGCTTCACGCACCTCACGCCCCCGTTCGCCGGGATCACTCGGCTGAGGCGTTAACAGCGTTTCTTCATGATTGGGGTGGAGTGCCTGATAGCCTTGCATAAAGCGGCGCACTCGCTCGGCACCTGGGTGTCGATCTGGCGTGTGGGTCAGCGCAATTCCCTGCTGCTGCCAACGAGGCTGCTCAATGTTCGCTTCAGAAGTGGCGCCTTGGGGCAGTGCGTCTGGTGTATCAGTCGCATCGGCAACGCCCTCCTCTGGGCTTTCGGCGGGTTTAGCAGACGCCAAAGAGTGATGGAGGCCGGAGTAGAGAAAGTCGTGCACCATACGGCCATCACGAAAGCGCACTTCGTGCTTGGTGGGGTGAACGTTGACGTCTACAACGTCTGGATCAAGCTCCAGATAGAGCACAAACACCGGATGACGACCGTTAAACAACACGTCACGATAGGCTTGGCGCACCGCGTGGGCGACCAAACGGTCACGCACTACGCGGCCATTCACAAAGAAGTACTGCTGGTCGGCCTGAGAGCGGGAGTGGGTCGGCAGGCCCACCCAGCCGCTCAGCCGTAAACCGCCCGCTTCGCGTTCGATATAGCGGGCGTGCTCGATAAAATTCTTACCCAGCAGCGAGGCGATCCGCCGCTCCCGAGCCGCCGCAGAGTGCCCTGCTGGGAGTTGGTGAATGACTTTTTGGTTATGGCGCAACACCCAGGCAATGTCGTAACGCGACAGCGCCTGGCGGCGAAACGCCTCCTCCACGTGGGCAAACTCAGTCTTCTCAGTACGCAGGAACTTGCGTCGGGCCGGGGTATTGAAAAACAGGTCGCGCACGCCGACGCTGGTGCCACGCGGGTGTGGCGCGGGGGTAACGCGTGCCTCCATGCCCCGCCCTTCCGCCACCACCCGCCAGCCGTGACGGGGATCCTCTTCGGCATTGGATATCAGTTCCAGCCGAGAGACGGAACTGATCGACGCCAGTGCCTCACCGCGAAAGCCCAGCGAGCTAACGCCCTCCAAGTCCTCCAAGCTGCCTATCTTACTGGTGGCATGACGGGCCAGGGCCAGCGGCAAATCCTCTTCGCCAATACCGATGCCGTCATCGCGCACCTTAATCAGCCGCGCACCGCCCTGCTCAATTTCCACTTCAATGCGCTGGCTGCCCGCATCGATAGCGTTCTCTATCAGCTCTTTGGTGACTGATGAAGGACGCTCAACCACCTCACCGGCGGCAATCTGGTTGGCCAGCCGTGGGTCGAGTACATGTATGCGCGGTACGGTAGCGGTCATATCAGTCAATACAAAACCTCATGAGCGGGGAATCTGTAACACTTGGCCTACGCGGATCACGTCACCGTTCAGGTCATTGGCCTGCTTCAGCTGATTCACCGGCACCCCGTGGCGCACAGCAATCGCGGACAGAGTGTCTCCTGACTGAATACGGTACTCGTTACCCGACGGTTGGCGTTGATTATCACGCTGCCAGGCCAGCAGGCTGGCTGGCGGCGGGTAGCGCTCGAAATGGTCGCGTAAACCATTGAAAATCGCCTGGGAAAGCCCTGACTGGTGCACCGGGTCACGCAAGCGACGTTCTTCGTCGGGGTTAGAGATAAAGCCAACCTCAATCAACAGCGAGGGGATATCGGGGGATTTAAGCACCATAAACCCCGCCTGCTCTACCCTTGTCTTGTGCAGCCGATTAATCCGTCCTAACTGTTCCAACACCTGCCCACCGATAGACAGCGAATCGTTTAAGGTAGCGGTCATGGTTAAGTCCAACAACACGCCACGTAGCACCTGATCTTTATCACGCAAAGAGAGGCTGCCATCGACACCGCCGATCAGATCCGAGCGGTTCTCGCTATCGGCCAGCCACTGGGCAGTTTCCGAGGTGGCACCGCGTTGCGACAGCGCATAGACCGAACTGCCCTGAGGACGCGGGCTGGTGAAGGCATCGGCGTGAATGGAGACGAAGAAGTCCGCCTTCTGCTCACGGGCCAGTGCGGTGCGCTGACGCAGTCCAATATAGTAGTCACCATCGCGGGTTAGCACCGCCTTGAAGCCCGGCGTTCCATTCACCTCAGCAGCTAAACGACGGGCAATTTCCAGCACCACGTCTTTTTCACGGGTGCCTGCAGGGCCAATCGCGCCAGGGTCTTCCCCTCCATGACCAGCATCGACGGCGATAATGATGTCTCGGCGTGGATGCGGCTTGGCTTCCTGCACTTCAACCGGTGCTGCATTGCTGGGCGGCGCTGCTTCGCCCGGCAGCTGTCTTTGGGCCGATGCCCGCTGGGCCTGGATTTCCTGATCACGAATCATCGCCTCGATAGGGTCGATCGGGTTCTCAACGGCGCTCTCACCCGGATACTCAAGATCCACCACCAGACGGTGACCGTATTGGTCATTAGGTGTCAGGGTAAAATGGCGCGGCTCTATTTCTCGATTGAGTTCAAGCACGACCCGAAGGCCGCCCCCCTCCCGCGTGCCGGTACGCACCGAGGTAATTGCACTGTCATGCAAAGGCAGCGTGCTGGGGTCGGTGTCCATCTGGGTATCATCCAAATCAATTACCAACCGCGCCGGATTTTCCAGCGAAAACACGTTGGCATTGGTCGCAGCGGAGAGGTCAAATACTAGCCGAGCATGATCCGGCGCCGCCCAAAGACGCATACTTTCTACGCTGGACGCTTGAACATTAGCCGCTGCCAGGGCAATAAAACTGGCGGCTAATAAGCGATATACGCGTGCCGCTATGCCCTTTATTTCCATTGAATCACACCACTCTCCAACTGTTCGGAACTTAGCTTGCTTGCTTTACCTACCTGACTTCGCAAGGTGGCTAATATACGCTCACCTTGATCACTGCTCGCGGCCAATGAGACTAAACGCCCTTGATCTATTACTTCCAAGGTTAGGTGAAGGTCAGGCGCGGGCAACCACCCTTCACCTCGGCTGGGCCACTCAATAATGCTAAGCGCATCGTCGGCCAGTACGTCACGGCCACCAATAAACTCAAGCTCTTCCGGATCCGACAAACGGTACAAATCTAGATGGTAAACCCGTTGAGAACCCAACTCGTAAGGCTCTACCAAGGTATAAGTGGGGCTTTTAACCGCACCGAGATGACCGTAAGCACGCAAAATGCCCCGTGTTAGGGTGGTTTTTCCGGCACCAAGCTCACCCTCTAGATAGACGAGCCCGTGTCCTTGCAACACCTGCCCGAGAGCTTCGCCAAAGGCGACCTGGGCCTCTTCACTGTCTAATTGCACCTGCATGTGGGTTGCCTTCACGGATTAATCAATTTTCGCGCATAGGATGCCAGATCGCTAGCCAGCAGGCCACGCTCGCCTTCCTCCCCGGCTGCGCGATCTGCCGCTAACGCATGCACCATGGCACCCAGCCAGGCGCTTAACTCTACGTCGCCACGCTGCGCAATCAGCGCGCCCAACATGCCGCTGAGTACATCGCCCATACCGCCGCTGGCCATGCCCGGATTACCGTAAGGGCACACGACCAAGCCACTGGGGCCAGCGATTAAGGTGCCAGCGCCCTTTAGAATGACCACGCCACCCCGGGCGCGTTGCAACGCCTGGGCCGCAGCGGGCCGATCGGACTGGATATCAGCAACGGAGCAGTTTAATAGCCGCGCGGCTTCACCTGGATGCGGTGTCAATATCCAGTTATCGCGGCGCACCTCCGACCATTGACGTGCCAATAGGTTAAGCCCATCGGCATCCACCACCAGCGGCCTGTCTGCCTGCAGCGCGCTTTGCAACACTGCCTGCCCCCAGGCAGCCTGACCAAGCCCTGGGCCGATCACTATGACATCAGCGTTATTGGGCAACTCGGCAGCCTCAGCGCCACCGCGTATGCCATGAGCCATCACTTCCGGGCAACGTACCAAGCTGGCGACAATATGCTCAGGCGCCGTCGCCAGACTCACTTTACCTGCTCCCAAACGTGCTGCGGCCTGACAGGCCAGCAGCGCGGCACCGCCAAAACCGGGGGCTCCGCCCATCACCAGCACGTGGCCCATGTCGCCTTTATGACTGGTACGCAGACGTGGTGCAAACGCCTCTGCCAACAGCGAATCATCCAGCCGCCAAGCCGTGGGCGGAATGTCGAAATAGGCCTGGGCTTTGACGCCCAGGGGGCGAAAATCAATCTCGCCGGTATACGCTGGTGCATCTCCAGTGTGCAACCCTACCTTATCGCCGATAAAAGTCACCGTGCAGGCGGCCTTTACGGCAATACCTGGCACATCGCCAGTATCGGCGACTAAGCCTGAAGGGATATCAATCGCCAGCACCGGCTGAGCTGCGGCGTTGATCGTTTCAATAGCGCGCTTGAAGCGCCCCTCGACTTCGCCAGTCAACCCCGTACCCAGCAGCGCATCGACAATCACTTCGCCGGTGAGCTCGATACCGGCGTGCCACTCCTCACAGCCCACTCCCGCAGATGTGGCTAATTCGGCAGCACGCGCCGCATCGCCGCTTAGCTCTTCAACGCTCTTGAGCGTCACCCGCTGCACCTTCAGGCCTGACTGCATGGCCAGCGCGGCCAGCACGTGTCCATCGCCACCATTGTTCCCGCCCCCACACAGAACAGTGATGCTTCGTGCCTGGGGCCAGCGTGATCGGAAGCTATGCCAGGCACTTGAGGCGGCGCGCTGCATCAACGCAAATCCCTCGATACCACCGGCAATGGTGCGGCGATCTAGCTCTCTCACCTGGGCAGCTTTATAGAGGGGGCGTAGCATGGAAGTGTTCGGGACTGTCACGATCGCTCCTTTCACATGTTTTGATGGCTGGCGATGCGTTAGCATAGCGCGCCTACGTCTAGCTATTGATTGGCTACCTATTTGACTGACTACCTATTTGACTGACTTGTTTGAATAACCATGCCGAATTCCACTGCCTTTGCACATTCTAGCCAAGCATTGACGAATGCAACGCTTACTCGCCTGGCCGACCTGATTAAAACCTGGGGGCGAGAGCTGGGCTTTCAGCAGGTGGGCATCACCGATACCGAGCTGTCGGCCCATGAAGCCCACCTGGACGCGTGGCTGGAAAAAGGCTATCAGGGCGAAATGGGCTTTATGGCCAAGCACGGCACCAAGCGCACCCGCCCCGCAGAGCTGGAACCCGGCACTCAACGCATTATCAGTGTGCGCATGGATTACCTGCCCGCCGAAGTGGAGAGCACCAAAGTCCTCGGCCAGCCCAGCCACGCTTATGTTTCCCGCTACGCTTTAGGGCGCGATTATCACAAGCTTATTCGCAAACGGTTAGCCCTATTAGCAAAAAAAATTGAGCAGGAAGTCGGCGAGTTCGGCTACCGCGCCTTTGTCGACTCAGCGCCAGTGATGGAGCGCGCCCTGGCGCAAAAAGCCGGGCTTGGCTGGTTCGGCAAAAACGCCATGCTGCTCAACCCCAAAGCGGGCTCGCTGTTTTTTCTTGGCGAGCTGTATACCGACCTGCCGCTCCCCATTGACGCACCTTTTGAGCAAGAACACTGCGGTAGCTGCAGCGCTTGCCGCACCGCCTGCCCCACCGGTGCCATCGTTGACGACAAAGTGGTCGACTCGCGCAAGTGTATTTCGTATCTCACCATTGAGCTGCACGGGTCAATTCCGGTCGAGTTTCGCCGCGCCATGGGTAACCGTATTTATGGCTGCGATGACTGCCAGCTGGTGTGCCCTTTCACCCGCTTTACCCATATCACCCGGGAAGATGACTTTGCCCCGCGCCATGACCTGGATCGCGCATCGCTGATTAGCCTGTTTGCCTGGGGCGAGGCGGAATTTCTGGATAAAACCGCCGGCAGCCCCATCCGTCGCATTGGCTACGAGCGCTGGCTGCGCAATATCGCCATTGGCCTGGGCAACGCGCCCTGGAGCGAAGCCGTCGAGTCCGCACTGTGGGCGCGCAGAGCCTACCCAAGCGCACTGGTGCGCGAACACGTCGCTTGGGCGCTTGAGGAGCAGCACAGGAAGCGCAGTGAACGTATCGCCACTGACGCGTCTTAACCGCTTACTCTTCTTCGTCGCTGCTTTGGTCAACACGTAAAAACGTATTGCGGTAGTGAGCCAGCTCAGCAATCGACTCTTTAATATCGTCCATGGCCAAGTGCACATTCTGCTTACTAAAGCCCGCCAGCGCACCAGGGTTCCAGCGTTTGGCGACCTCTTTTATGGTCGATACATCAAGATTGCGGTAGTGGAAAAAGTCGAGCAGTGCAGGCATCTCACGCTCCAAAAAACGTCGATCCTGATGGATGCTGTTGCCGCACATGGGCGACGAACCCGCCACCGCGTACTGGTGTAGAAACGCCAGGGTTTGGTGCTCAGCTTCTGCAGTTTCTACCTTGCTGGCTTTTACCCGTGCCACCAAACCTGATTCGCCGTGGGTTTTCTGATTCCAGTCATCCATCTGTGCCAGCAGGCTATCGGGCTGCTTCACCGCAATCACCGGCCCCTCCGCTACCACATTCAAATCCGCATCGGTAATCAGTGTGGCGACTTCAATAATGCGTTCTTTATTAGGATCCAGGCCGGTCATTTCTAGATCAATCCACACCAGCAGATCATCTCGTGGCGCCGCTGCATCCGTCTTTTCGTTGCTCATTACCGTTATTCCTTTACCCAAATGACCATTAACATCATGTAAGTGTGCCTTAAATAGGCCCATCAAGCAGCTATAAAGAAGAGCTTGGCAACCTGATGGCATCTTTGCTAAGTACAATCACATCGTTGGTAGGTACAATGACCGCTATTGTAACGATCATCAGGTGGTCATGAGCAAACGTAAATTAAGTCGCCAGCAGCAGTGGCGCGTCGATAAAGTCCAGTCAGAACGGGCCCAGCGTGCGGAAAAGCGCGATGTGCAGGACGCTGAAAAACTCGCCGCTGGCGAATATGGCGCCGAACAGCCGGGCCGCGTTGTCGCCCACTTCGGGCGCACCCTTGAAGTCCGCAACAGCGACAATGAACCGGTGCGCTGCCACTTACGCGCCAATCTGGACGGCCTGGTCACTGGCGACCGCGTCATATGGCGCGCCGGTCAAGAAGGCTCGGGCGTGGTGGTGGCGCGGGAAGAGCGCGACAGCGTGCTTAAGCGCCCCGACGCCCGCGGCCTGCTCAAACCGGTGGCCGCCAACATTGACCAGCTGTTGATCGTGTTCGCGGTGGAACCCGCGCCCCACGCCAACCTAATCGACCGCTACCTGGTCGCCGCCGAAGCCACCGGCATTGCGCCGGTGCTAGTGCTCAATAAAACCGACCTACTGCCGGAAGATGGTGGCGAGCTTGGTAAACTACTCGAGCGTTATCGCGATTTGGGCTACCCCGTCGTTCGCACCACCACCGCAACAGAAACGGGGCTAGACGAGCTGCGCAGCCAACTTGAAGGTCGTACCTCTGTGTTTGTTGGCCAAAGCGGCGTAGGCAAGTCATCATTAATCGATCTACTGCTACCCGACGAGACACTGCGTATTGGCGCGCTCTCGGAGGACTCCCGCAAAGGTACCCACACCACCACCACGGCACGCCTCTACACCATGAGTCGCGCCGAGGTGGCCGACGGCGACCTGATCGACTCACCGGGCATTCGCG
Organism: Halomonas sp. SpR1; assembly: GCF_031010175.1. Lineage (GTDB taxonomy): Bacteria > Pseudomonadota > Gammaproteobacteria > Pseudomonadales > Halomonadaceae > Vreelandella. Next base: position 25,315 of record NZ_JAUAMB010000002.1, on the reverse strand, counting down.
AGTTTGGTTTGGTTCACCTCAATGAGCAGGAGGTCACTGACGGCTTTATTGAGTTTCACGACTATATTGGTTACTGCCGCTTCCGTGACTGCAGACATCGTAATGAGCCCGGCTGCGCTTTACTCGCAGCGGTCGAGGCAGGCAAGATTCATCCAGCACGCTTTGCCAGCTATCGGCGCATTCTCGATAGCCTAGACAGCTAACGCTTACAGGAGTTACCCATGAGTATTGAGCGCCAATCGTCGGAAGCCAATCTGCTGCCACTGATCGTTGAGCCTGAACAACTGCAGGAGCACCTGGATAATCCTGAGCTGCTGATTATCGATGTGCCGGTCAACGGCGACAGCTATCGCCAGGGCCATGTGCCCGGCGCTATATTCCTCGACTTCCGCTACTTGATGCGCGGCGAAGGGCCAGTACCCAGTGACGTTCCCGATGTAGATGCGCTATCAAGACTGTTTAGTGCCTTAGGCCTGACCCGCGATACCCACGTAGTGGCTTACGACGACGAAGGCGGCGGCTGGGCGGCGCGCCTGCTATGGACGCTAGACCTGATTGGCCATACGCGCTACTCCTACTTGAACGGCGGCATCCACGCCTGGCGCGCCGCGGGCCTGGAGGAGAGCAGCGAAACAACCGCTCCATCGCCCAGCGAATACCAGGCGGAGATTCTCAACCCCCATGCCCTGATCACTTACGACGAGATCAAAGAGAAGCTTGACGATAAGCAGTTTGCGGTGTGGGATGCGCGCTCCAAGGATGAGTACGATGGCGTGCGCGGTAACAACAAGCACCTGGGCCACATCCCTGGTGCGGTGAACATGGATTGGCTTAACGCCATGGATCGCAATCGCGCACTGCGCATACGCGATTACGCCGAGCTGATCACCGAGCTAGGCGCCCTCGGCCTCACCCCCGACATGGAAATTGCCACCCACTGCCAGAGCCACCACCGCAGCAGTTTTACTTGGCTGGTGGGCAAAGCTTTGGGCTTCAATATGCGCGGCTACGCAGGCTCCTGGGGTGAATGGGGCAACCGCGACGATACACCGATTGAGAAGTAAGCCATTAAAAGAGTGTTATGCCATTAGGACTAACGTTGTGCAAAAACAGGCTGAAGCGAGGGTCTTTTGCCATGGCCGGAATATGTTCCATACCATTCCGGCATTTCCGCCATCCATGGCGGTCAGATGGCAAAAGTAGCGCCCAAGGACGGGTTCACAGCGCCCTCGCGGAAACCTGTTCTTGCACAGAGCCGCTCAGATAGCCAGAGCCGTTTATGTCAGCTCATTCAGGCTTTTAGCCACTGCTACGAAGATATTATTGTGACCTTTTCCCAAAAAGCCTTTTCGCTACTCCAATACCCTTTGCCTCATCACGCGCTATCGCGCTTGACCGGCAAGTTCGCCCAGTGCGATAACCGCTGGGTAAAAGACACCCTGATCAAGGCGTTTATCAAACGCTTTAATGTCGATATGAGCCAGGCGCTGGAACCCGACCCCACCGCCTACGCCACCTTTAATGACTTCTTCACCCGCGCGCTAAAAGCCGATGCCCGCCCCCTTGGTGAAGGCATCCTATCCCCTGCCGATGGCACGCTCTCCCAATACGGACGCCTGCAGGCCGGACAACTGGTGCAAGCCAAAGGCCACACCTACTCCGCCCAAACCCTGCTCGGCGGCGATACCGCGCTGGCAGAAGAGTTTCTCGGCGGTAGCTTTGCCACCGTTTACCTCTCCCCACGGGACTACCACCGGGTGCACATGCCTGCGACCGGTACCCTGCGCGAAATGATCTACGTCCCAGGGCGGCTGTTCTCGGTTAACCAAGCCACCGCCAACTACGTGCCGGGCCTTTTTGCCCGCAACGAGCGCTTGGTATGTATCTTTGACACCGAGCAAGGCCCCATGGCGATGGTATTGGTCGGTGCAATGATCGTTGCTGCTATCGAGACCGTGTGGTCGGGGCAAGTAACGCCGCTTTCCGGAGAACCTCAGCGCATGCAGTTTGGCCAACCGATCATGCTAGAGAAAGGCGCCGAGATGGGCCGCTTCAAGCTCGGCTCCACGGTGGTCATGTGCTTTGCCAACCAGGTCAATTTCGCAGAAATCCCCCCCGGCACCATGGTCAGCATGGGATCGTCGCTAGGTGATATGACTCATACCGGTGGTTACTAGCAATTAGGCGTTGAGAAGGCCAGCACGTCTTCGAGACGTGCTTTGCCCAGTGCCAACTGAATCAAACGATCAATCCCCAGCGCCACCCCAGCGCCTTCGGGCATTCCGTGCTCAAGGGCGGCCAGGAGACGCTCATCCACGTCAACCTCCTGCAACCCTAAACGGCGACGCTCAGCATTATCATGCGCAAAACGTGCGCGCTGTTCAGCGGCTTCCGTCAGCTCATCGTAGCCGTTCGCCAACTCAATGCCGTTTAGATAGACCTCAAAGCGGGAAGCGACCCATTCACCGTCAGCATCTTGGTGGCGGCGCGCCAAGGCCGCCTGACTGGCCGGATAATCAACCACCACGCTGAGTTCATGCTGGCCTAGCTGCGGCTCGATCACCACACTCATCAATAGGTCAAGGCAGGTATCGCGACCTTCGTCAGCCAAGGATTGGGCAGGCATGTGCGCCCGCTCCGCAGCTATCGCTCGAAGTCTCTCTAGCGACGTCGTGAATGGATCAACCTCTACGTAAGTATGAAATAGCTCCCGGTAGCGATAATGCACAAGCGGGCCGGGGAAGCTGGGTAGCACCGACATAATTAGAGTAGCTGTCTCATCAATCAACTGATCCAGCGAAAACTGAGGCCGATACCACTCCAACATAGTGAACTCGATATTGTGGCGAGCGCCGATTTCACCGTCACGAAAGCTCTTCGCGAGCTGAAAGATCGGCCCACTGCCCGCTGCGAGCAAGCGCTTCATATGGAATTCAGGGGAGGTTTGCAACCACAGGCGGCGCTGCCCTTTGTCCGTGCGGGCCAAGGCGTGCAGCGATACCAAATGCACATCCGTGCTGCCCCCCTGCCCCAGCACCGGGGTTTCCACTTCCAGCACATCACGCTGGGCAAAAAAAGCCCGCACTTTAGCCATTAACCGCGCACGAGCGCGGAGCGTTTCAAGAGACGCTGAGGGTTGCCAGTCAATGGCCATCACTACTCCTTAGACCCACGATTCCCAAGTAAAAATGGCCACGCACAAGGCGTGGCCATCAGATAGGGCTAGTAGTGAAAAGTCATTACGCGCGGGAAACGTAGTCGCCACTGCGGGTATCAATTTTCAACACTTCGCCCTGATTGATAAACAATGGAACGCGAACAACAGCACCGGACGACAGGGTCGCAGGTTTAGAGCCGCCCTGAGCGGTATCGCCTTTCAAGCCGGGATCCGTTTCGACGACTTCCAACTCAATGAAGTTGGGCGGCGTGACGGAGATTGCCTTGTCATTCCAAAGCGTAATGACATAAGGCACCTGCTCCTTAAGCCACTTCTCGGTATCACCCAAGGCTTTCTTCTCCACCGCATACTGCTCGAAGGAGCCATCGGTCTTCATAAAGTGCCACATGTCACCGTCGTTGTAGAGATACTCCATCTCCAAATCCATGACATCAGCACCTTCCAGCGAGTCACCGGATTTAAAAGTCCGCTCACCGACACGGCCAGTCATCAGGTTACGCAGCTTGACGCGGTTAAACGCCTGGCCTTTACCCGGCTTGACCAGCTCGTTCTCAACGATCGAGCAAGGGTCGCCATCGAGCATTACTTTCAGACCGGCCTTGAATTCGTTGGTAGAATAGTTCGCCATAATGTCTCTCAATCATCCATTTCAGTTATTTGTTTCAACAGGTGGTGCGCGAAGCCCTACTTTGCCGCTGACAGCATGTTTATATACCAACAGCTATATGCCAGCAGCGTTGTAAAGGGCGTCGTTAAATAAGTGCGCGCATGATAACCCGAAGGAGGGCTTTTTGCAGGAGAACATCATTATTGCCGCGTCTGAAACGCAAAGCCATCGCCACTCAATGGATCAACCTACTTGGCAGCAGCAGCTTTCCAATGCCATTCGCGATCCGCAAATCCTATGTGAACGGCTGGGACTAAGCCGCGATTGGCTGGCGGGCGCCCAAATAGGCCACGAACTGTTTGACGTATGTGTGCCTGAGGCGTACCTCAACAGGATAGCCTATGCCGACATAAACGACCCATTGCTGCGCCAAGTGATTCCGCTAGGCGAAGAAGCGCTTACGCCCCATGGCTACGTCGACGACCCGCTTGAAGAAGCCCAGCACCGTCCCGCCAAAGGGCTGATTCATAAATATGCAGGCCGGGTGCTGCTGATCGCCAGCCCTAACTGTGCGATCAACTGCCGCTACTGCTTTCGCCGCCATTTCCCTTACAGCGACAACTCGCCCTCCAGGGCCCAGTGGCAGGAAGCACTCGACTACCTACGCAGCGACACCACAATTCACGAGGCGATTCTCTCTGGCGGCGATCCGCTGGCCGCCAATGACCGCCAGTTGGCATGGTTGGTGGAACAGTTAGAAAGCATCCCGCATCTTAAACGGCTGCGCATTCATACCCGCCTGCCGGTGGTGATTCCCGACCGGGTTGACGACGCCCTCCTTGGCTGGCTGGCATCGACCCGCTTACAAAAAGTCGTGGTGCTGCATATCAACCACGCCAACGAGATTGACCAGGCAGTGGTCGACGCCTGCGCGCGCCTCAAACAGGCAGGTGCCACACTACTCAACCAGAGCGTACTGCTGCGTGATGTTAACGACGACGTGACAACCTTAGCTACACTGTCGGAACGGCTATTTGAAGCAGGCATTTTGCCCTACTACCTGCACGTACTCGACCCCGTGCAGGGCGCTGCGCATTTTGATGTGCCGGATAGTGAAGCACGTGAGCTCGTTGCTCAACTACGCGATTATTTACCGGGGTTCTTGATGCCACGGCTGGTGCGGGAAATTCCCGGCAGAGAGAGCAAAACGCCGTTGTGACGCATATTAAAGAAATAGCAGCACTGAGGCGTTTCAAAATTCAAATCAAAGTGAAACCAGAGATAAGCGCTTGTGCAAGGCTTACTACTCACTGAAAGGAGAAGGGAGCTGCGCATTTCAACATTTGTTTATATCGCGGCCCTCAAAATCGTAACGACTCGTTTTCTGCTAACTTTAATAGCTCTAACGACTTCTGGCGTTGGGTTAACCTCAATGTCGAGCAACTCACTCAGCAGGAGGCCATAGCGTTATGTCTCTATCCCCCTCGTCCAGGTCGGGCGCTTTCGTACTTTTGATCGCCTCACTCGTCGGACTAGCTATCGCACTTTATGCCTATTTCACACCTCTGACCGGCGTTACCGGCACACTCGGAGCCCTGGTACCCATCGTGTCCTGTCTAGCCCTTGCGGTGATGGCGCTATTGCTCGTAAAAGCAAAAACGCGCGGTGCTACCATCGCACTGAGAGCGCTTATTCTGATAGGGCTCGCCGGTACATTTTTCGCCGCAATGCTACTACATCAGTGGTGGATCTGCGTTGCGATGGTGGTCGGTCTTATTGGCCTGATTCTCGATCTGTTTCGCCCTGCACACCACGCACGCCCCACCCACTCCTGAGGAGCCGCTCATGACGACTTTTTTATCCGCCACAAGCACTCCGTTTAAATCCATTACGACTGGTTTAGGCGCGGTTACCGCTCTGACAATTTACATTACCCCCTTGCCCCTACTGGCACAGGATCCGGCAGCTGGACAGGCACTGCCAGAGACTCAAGAACAATCAGCGGAACAAACGCAGCCAGAAGTTCAAGAACCTTCGGCAGAACAGGAACAGTCAGAGGAACAGGAGAGTAGTGCCCAGCAAGAAGAGGTGAGCGCCACGCCCGTCCCGCTAGTCCCTGGCGAGCCCACCTGGGATAGCTTCCACGGTCAGCTCAACGCTCAGAAATACAGCCCTCTGGATCAGATCAATGCCGATAATGTCGGGGAGTTGGAAAAAGTCTGGGAAGTGCATACGGGTGATGTCGCCGACGGCTCGGGCGAATTACCGGCCACTGTTTGGTCTGCCACCCCGGTATTCGCCAATGACACCCTCTATATTGGCACTCCTTTTTATCGGCTTATTGCATACAATCCGGCCACGGGAGAAGAAAAGTGGAGTTTTGATACCCAATCCTCACTCGAAGCGCTGACACAGCCCGTCTTGAAGAATCGCGGCGTCGCCTACTGGGAAGCCGATAATCCCGTGGAGGGCGAGGCCTGCCAGAAAATTGTCTATATGGGCACCATGGATGCCCAACTTTTTGCCCTGGATGCGGATAGCGGCGAACTGTGCGAAGGGTTTGCCGACAACGGCGTACTTAACGTCAACCAGTGGAACGACACCCACGACAAGTGGCCGTTGTCGCTGCTGCAACCGCCCACCGTGGTCGGTGACCGTTTGATTCTTGGCTGGGCGGGAATGGATTGGGCCTATGAACAGGCACCGCCCGGCACCGTTTTCTCGATCAATGCACGTACTGGCGAACGGGAATGGACCTTCCAGGCGCTGAGTGACGAGATGCGCGAGCAGAGCGGTACCGCCAATGTCTGGACACACATGTCCGCCGACGAGGAACTCGGCTTGGTCTATTTACCCGTCTCGTCTCCCTCGCCAAACTTCTGGGGCGGTAATCGTACCGAAGAGGTACCGTTAGCTACCTCGACCACCGCCCTGGATATCGAGACCGGTGAAGTGGTCTGGTCACGTCAGTGGGTGCATCACGATATCTGGGATTACGACATTAACGCCGCCCCTACGCTCATGGACATCACTGTGGATGGCGAGGAAATTCCAGCGCTGATCCAGGCGACCAAAATGGGCTTCTTGTTTGTCGTGAATCGTGAGACGGGCGAGGACGTATGGCCCATCGAGGAACGCCCGGTACCTGGCGGCGATGGAAACGTCGACGGAGAAGTCTATGCGCCGACGCAGCCATTCCCTACAAAACCCGCGCCGCTGCTTGATCAATCAGAAAAGCCCAAGGTTTGGGCGCTTGCCGATGCAGTCGGCTTCGGCGAATGCTCGGCGCTTTGGGAAGATCTCTGGTATGAGGGCATGTATACCCCTCCCACCACAGAAGGCGCAGGTACGCTTGGCTATCCCATCACGGCCGGCGGTGTGCAATGGGGCGGCGTGGCGTTTGATCCTGAAAGCCAGACCGCCATCGTCAATACGTCCCATATTGTGCAAACCCTCAAGCTCTTTAGCCGAGAGAAGTATGAGTCGGCCGAGAGAGCGTCAGGTAACGAGAGTGGCTTTGCCTCCCAGGAAGGTGCTCCCTACGGCATTCTTCTTGAAGTTGCCCAGAACTGGCTCGGCATGCCCTGCTGGGAGCCTCCATTTGGCGAGCTGGTGGCCCTTGACATGACCACTGGCGATGTCAAATGGCGTCGTCCGGTAGGTGCCTCGCAGCAGTATGGGTTCTTTATGCCGGAAAGCTGGGGCTCACCCACCATCGGTGGCCCGGCGGTAACCGCCGGTAACGTCATCTTTATCGGCGCCTCCATGGATGCCAAGGTGCGTGCCTACTCCCTGGAAACCGGTGAGGAGCTGTGGTCGGATCAGACAGAGGCACCCTCCGTCTCCAACCCCGCGGTCTATGAGTACAATGGCCGCCAGTATGTTGCCTTTGTTTCCGGTGGCAACACCATCCTGAAAGATCAGGTTGGCGATCAGATTGCGGTTTACGCCCTGCCGGAATAACGCTTGCGGTTGTGATCAATAGAAAACCAACGGGGCGGCCTTAAGCCGCCCCATTTATGTTCAATCCCATCGCCTTAATTAGTCTCATCGGCTTGCCTTTGAGTCCGCTGGGTTAACGCATGGTTAGCTGTTTTAAAACATACTCGCATCAGCGGTACCAACAGCCACAATAGTGGTGTAAGTAACCAGCGGTAGATAAAGCGGCCAATAAACAGCGCCGACAGTAGCACGATTAGCCAGACAAGAAACTGGCCCAACCATACCGGCCAGCCTAGCCAGGTAGAAAGGTTGGCGCCCAGCGCGCTGACCAGACTTGGATGACGGGCCACTATATAGGCAGTGCCCGCCACCGCTGCCACTTTAGCCATACGCGGCAAGGTCGCAAAACGCCCGCCTGTGGCAACGATTCCCTGGCGCAAGCCAGCGCGAGCGCCCTGCGCCTCCACACTGCCCACCCGCGCAGCACGAGCGGCCTTGCCTGCCCGCAGCACCTTAACGGTGCTGGCCATCACAAGGAGATCGACACCCGCCCAACCTAGATCGGCGGCGCCAATGGCGTCGCCGCGGCGCCACTGGCTTTCAAGATCACGTAGCCCGCTGGTAAAGAAATCGCCTACACCCGCGACTACTCGCTCACCCTGCAACCACTCAATCTCGCCATGCTCACTGACCACAAACTGGTTAAGCAGCGCATGGCCATTGGCATCCAGCAAAGCAATGCCCATCTGGCCGCGACGGTAAGGTGTGAACGCTGAATCTGCACCACCCTCTTCATCGCTCCACCAGCGGCTAAACTGCTGGTAGCGCTCACCAACCCAGTGCTGCGCCCTTAGCGTAGCGACATCGTGGTGGCGAAAGTAGCTGATAGGCAGTATGGCGTCGGCCCCATAGCGCACTAACACCCGCTGAAAATCGGGCACTAAGCCATACTCCACCAGCACATCGCGAGCCATATCACCGTGGCGTAAAATCGCCAAAGAGGCGCTCATCCATAGCGCCTGATCGTTGGCGTAGCTGAGAAAAAGCGCGTTGAGCGTTGGCGACGCCTGCTCAAGTGATGCCTCTAAAGTGGGCAGCGCCCGCTGCGCTTCCAAGCGTACCAGCTTGGACTCAAAAGGTTCGCGGGAGGCCAGCGTTGATGCTAGCCCTGCTACCACTATCGCGGTGACTACTATTATTTGCCAGGGCCGCATCGCTCTCCACCTCACTCAATTGATAAGCGTAAGCTTACCCCAACGTCTCCGCCGTCACGTTGGCCGCTGCGGGCTGGGTAGAGTGGTGCCGATTGATGGCGCTCAGCACACCTTTCATGGAAGCGCTGGTGATGCTCTCATCGGTACCCACGCCGAACACCGCTTTGCCGTCGATGCGCACTTCCACGTAGGCAATGGCTTCGGCGTCAGCGCCCTGACCACGGGAGTGCTCGTGGTAGTCGATAATTTCCACATCGTGCCCGGCAGCAGCCAGCGCTTTTACAAACGCTGCGAGCGGCCCGTTGCCTTCGCCGTTGAGCGTTTGCCGCTCGCCCTCCTGCTCGACCACGGCGTCAAGCGTTACTCTAGGGCTATCAGGCTCCGACGATAAACGGTGGTTGACCAGCGCAAAGGGCAATCGCTGCTCCAGATATTCATCTGCAAAGGCCTGATAAATCATCTGCGAGGTAATCTCACGACCGGTGCGCTCCGCCACTTCCTGCACCACCTGACTGAACTCGATGGAAAGACGACGCGGCAGCTCGATCCCGTGCTCCTGCTCCAGCAGGTAAGACACCCCACCTTTACCCGATTGGCTATTAACCCGGATAACCGCTTCATAACTGCGACCCACATCAAGGGGGTCGATGGGCAGATAGGGCACATCCCACAGAGCATCAGGGTTCGCACGACGATCCGCCATGCCTTTTTTGATTGCGTCCTGGTGGGAGCCGGAGAAGGCGGTAAATACCAGATCTCCCACATAGGGGTGGCGGGGATGCACCGGCAGCTGGTTGCAGTACTCCACTTCGCGCATGATCGGGGTGATATTGGAGAAATCCAGCGCAGGGTTAACGCCCTGGGTGTACATATTCATCGCCAGGGTCACGATATCGACGTTGCCAGTACGCTCGCCGTTGCCAAACAGTGTGCCTTCAACGCGGTCAGCTCCGGCCATCAGCGTTAGCTCGGCTGCCGCCACGCCAGTGCCGCGGTCGTTATGGGGGTGAACGCTGACAATCAGATGGTCACGGTTTTTGACATGGCGGCAGAACCACTCGATCTGGTCGGCGTAGTTATTGGGCGTGGCGACTTCCACCGTAGCCGGTAGGTTCACGATCATGGGTTTATCCGCACTGGAACCGTAAGCGTCCATCACCGCTTCGACGATTTCGACGGCAAAATCCATCTCGGTGGTGGTGAAAAGTTCCGGCGAGTACTGGAAGATCCAGTTGGTTTCCGGCGCTGCCTTCATTTCGTCGCGAATTTGCGCGGTGGCATCCACCGCAATTTGGATACACTCGGTTTTATCCACGTTGAACACCACCCGGCGGAACATGGGGTCGGTGGCGTTATAGACGTGAACGATGGCGTTTTTGGCACCTTTTAACGCCTCAAAGGTGCGTTCAATCAAGTGCGGACGCGCCTGGGTCAGCACCTGAATGGTCACATCATCAGGGATTTTATCCTGCTCTATAAGCGAGCGTACAAAATCGAAGTCCGTTTGCGATGCTGACGGAAACCCCACCTCTATCTGTTTGAAACCGACGCTGAGCAGCATATCGAACAAGCGCTGTTTACGCTCCTGATCCATGGGATCGATCAGCGACTGGTTGCCGTCGCGCAAGTCAACGCTGCACCAGATAGGCGCCGTTTCAATCCGCTGGCTCGGCCATTGGCGGTCGGGCAGATCAACGGCCACAAAGGGGCGGTACTTTTTGGCAGGATCAGTCAACATCATGGCGGCTCTCCTAAAATCAGTCAGTTGTGGGCTTGTCGGTATGCTTACCGCCCGCGTCATTGTGGTGCGTGGGGGCTGTCGAGTAGGCTTGAGCGAGGGCTGACTCCATGCGGTCAAGCTGTGCTTTCAGCCCGCGAACATCATTGCGTAGCGACTGCAGCTCGGCTTCTTCGCCTTCGCCGTTGTCCAGCGCCATTTGCGCGCTCTCTTTCTGCATTACGTCCAGCACAATACCAATCATCATATTGAGAAAGATAAAGGCGTTCAAAAAGATAAAAGTTAAGAAATAGATCCAGGCGTAGGGGTAAACCTCCATGGCGGGATAGAGCACGGCGGTGGCCCAGCTCTCAAACGTCGCTACTTGAAACAGCGTGAGCATCGCCAGGGAAATATTGCCCCACAGACCCTCGTCTACATTGTGAAATAGAAAACTGCCAATGGCGGCGTATATGTAAAAGATGATAAACATCAGCAGTACCACATACCCCATCCGCGGCACCGACTTGACCAAGGCGCTCAAGAGCATCTGGAGCTCGGGAATCATCGATACCAAGCGCAGCACCCGGAAAATACGCAGTAGCCTTGCCAGCAGCACCATTTCCGAGTCGTCCATGGGAATCAGGCTGGCGGTAACAATCAGGAAGTCAAAAACGTTCCAGCCCTTTTTGAAAAAGCTAAGCAGGCTGCGTTCGGCGGCCATTCTGATTAAAATTTCGATCAGGAAAAAAATCGTTACCGCAATATCGAGATAGAGCAGCCACTGCTCGACCTGAGTGGTTTCATCGTAGGTCTTCGCCCCGATTACCAGGGCCGAAATAACGATAATGGCGATCACCACCGCCTCAAAAAACTTGTTCGAACGCAGCTTTTCAAAGCGGGCCTGCCAAGTAGTAAAGGACTCACTCATGTAACAAAAAATCTCTCAACGGTTAATCCGCACACTTTATACTAAAATTACACGCCTGCTACACAAGTGATATCCTATTGTTTCACTTGATGTATGCTGCGCCACCAGAACGCCTTTATAGGCGCCCTGTTGGTACCCTTTTGACTTTAATATTTAGCCGCTGGATGACCCCATGACACTGCTTTGGATAGCCTTATTGCCTCTGCTAGGCGTACTGGTACCGGCACTCACCGCACAGCGTGGGCGAAGTTTCTGTTCCCTTGCAACGGCTGTGTTGCCAGCTACCGCCTTAGTGATGACGCTACTCAACGTGCCAGCTCTGCTAGACGGCGAGCAACTGCGTTTTTCGGCCACCTGGATGCCTGAACTGGCGCTGAACTTGGCGTTTCGCCTGGATGGGCTATCGCTGCTGTTCAACATGCTGATACTCGGCATTGGCCTGCTGATTATTCTTTATGCTCACTTCTATTTAGCCAAAGATGAGCCCTTTGGCCGATTCTACGCCTTCCTGATGCTATTTATGGCGTCGATGGTGGGTATTTCAATGTCGGACAACCTGATTCTGCTCTGGCTGTTCTGGGAGCTAACCAGCCTCTCCTCGTTTTTGCTGATAGGCTACTGGTCGCACCAATCAGATGCCCGTAAAGGCGCACGTATGGCGCTAACGGTGACCGGCGCGGGAGGCCTGGCACTGCTGGCAGGCTTACTGTTACTCGGCGATATGGCAGGCAGCTTCAACATGGGCGATGTGCTGGCCAGCGGAGACGTTATCCTTGCCGACCCGCGCTACCCGCTTATGCTGGGGTTGGTACTGTTGGGGGCCTTTACCAAATCGGCCCAATTCCCGTTCCATTTTTGGTTACCCCATGCCATGGCAGCGCCCACGCCGGTATCGGCCTATCTGCACTCGGCCACCATGGTGAAAGCGGGCATTTTCCTGATGGCGCGTCTGCACCCCGCCATCGCGGGCAGCGAGCTGTGGAGCGTGGTCGTTTCCCTGGTCGGGATCGTCACCATGCTATATGGCGCCTGGTTTGCGCTAATGAAAACCGACCTGAAAGGTATTTTGGCATTCTCCACTGTTAGCCATTTAGGCTTGATCACCGTGCTGCTGGGCATCGGCAGCCCCATGGCGATTTTGGCCGCACTGTTTCATATTCTTAATCACGCCACCTTTAAAGCCGCGCTGTTTATGAGTGCTGGTATTATCGACCATGAAACCGGCACTCGGGAGCTAAAGCAGCTCGGTGGGCTGAAAAAAGCCATGCCGGTGACCGCGCTATTAACCACGTTGGCAGCGGCCGCCATGGCGGGCGTTCCGCTGTTTAATGGCTTTTTATCCAAAGAGATGTTCTTCACCGAGGCGCTAGCGACGCCCGTTTTAGGTGGCCTAAGCTGGCTACTGCCTGCATTGGCGGCGCTCGGTGGTATCCTTTCGGTCGCTTACTCGCTGCGTTTAGTACACGCAGTGTTCTTCAAACCGGCCCGTGAAGCGCCGCCAAAATCGCCCCATGAGCCGCCGCACCTAATGCGCCTGCCGGTAGAAATATTGGTCGTACTCTGCGTGGTGGTGGGTCTGTTCCCGGCATTGATGGCAACGGGATTGTTAAAGCTTGCCAGCCAGGCCGTCATCGGCAGTCCGCTCGATTTTCATCTGGCTATCTGGCACGGCGTTAATCTGCCGCTCATCATGAGCCTGCTCGCCTTCTTAGTGGGTATCGCACTGTATTGGCGGCATGCCGATATGCGTCGATTTACCCAGCAGTTTGCTGGGGTCGATGCCCGACGCGTGTTTGAGCGCATTCTTGTGGCTATGGGCTATCGCGCCGAGCAGCTTATTGCGGCCCTGGAAGGCAACTCGCTGCAGCGCTATGTGGGCTGGCTCTGGCTAGGTGCACTGGTGATGGGCGGGGTCGGTCTTGTACAAATAACCGATTTAACCGGCGCAGCAGGCAACCAAGAGCTGGATGGCGTTCTACTGTTAGGCGCGGGCATGCTGATGTTTGGGGGCATAGCGACCGCCGCCACCCACCGCTACCGGCTAATTTCACTGCTGATGCTGTCGGTAGTAGGGCTCTTTGTGGCGCTTACTTTTGCGCGTTTCTCCGCACCGGATCTGGCGTTGACACAGCTTTCGGTGGAAGTTGTCACCATGATTCTGCTGATGCTGGCGCTATTTTTCCTACCGCAGAAAACGCCCCGCGAATCCAGCCCGCTGCGTAATATCCGCGACATGCTGCTAGCGGGCTCACTGGGTCTGGTGATCGCCAGCCTTAACTACGCGGTCATGACCCGCGATACGCTGTCGATTTCCAGTTTCTTTGTGGAAAACAGCAAGCCCGGCGGCGGTGGCTATAACGTGGTTAACGTGATTCTGGTCGACTTCCGGGGTTTCGATACCCTGGGGGAGATCACCGTGTTGGCCCTAGCAGGCTTGGCCATCTTCAAGCTGCTGAATCGCCTGCGTTTGTTTATTCCCCACAGTGACGGCGAAGGCCGGGTGTGGTCGCCTGACCGCTACCCAGCCGTGCTCACGTCAATTTCAATGACGCTGCTGCCGTTGGCATTATTGGTTTCCGCGTTTATCTTCCTGCGCGGCCATAACCAGCCAGGGGGCGGCTTTATTGCCGGGCTGATTACTGCGGTCGCTTTGATCCTGCTGTATATGGCGCGAGGCGTGGAGTGGGCGCAAGAGCGTTTGGACTTCCCCTTCCAACCCGTAGCAGTTATCGGGGTAGCGATTGCTACGCTAACGGGTCTGGGTAGCTGGCTGTTCGGCCATCCATTCTTAACCTCGGCGTTTGGCTACTTCACGCTACCGCTCATCGGTACCTTTGAACTGGCCACCGCGCTGCTCTTTGACCTGGGTGTTTACTTAGCGGTAGTGGGCGCTACGCTGATGATTCTTGCCAACCTGGGCAAAGTCACCACCGCCCATCGCCCGGTGACCGAAGCCTCAGAAAAAGAGGCTGACGCCAACGCCGCAACGCCCTCTGCCAAGGAGCCTCTCTAATGGAACTGCTCTACGCGATGACCACCGGTATATTGACCGCCTGTGGCCTCTACCTGACGTTGCGTGGCCGTACCTTTCCGGTGGTGGTAGGTCTCACCCTGCTCTCTTACGCAGTCAACCTGTTCCTGTTTTCCATGGGCGGCCTGACCACTGACGGGCCCGCTATTGTGTCTGAAGGAACTGATTATGCCGACCCGCTCCCCCAGGCGCTGGTGCTCACCGCCATTGTGATCGGCTTCGCCATGACCGCCTTTGTGGTGATTCTGGCGATGCGGGCCCGCAGTGAAGTGGGTAATGACCACGTCGACGGTAAAAAGGAAGACCGAGAATGATGCAGCACCTGATTGTTTTCCCTGTTGTCCTACCGTTAGTGGCGGGCATTCTACTGCTCTATCAGCGCCAGGGATTAGTGCGTTACAAGCGCGCGGTGAGCGTTGCTGCCACCGCCCTGCTGCTATTGGTAGCGATTGGCTTGTTACGCCAAGCCGCTAGCGGAGAGATCACTTACTACGCCCTGGGCGACTGGCAGGCGCCTTTTGGTATCGTACTGGTGCTGGATCGTCTCTCAGCGTTAATGCTCCTACTGACCGCCATCCTGGCCGTTGGCGCAGTGGTGTTTGCCTGCGCCGGTGACGATGAAAAAGGCAGCAACTTCCATGGTCTTTTTCAGTGGCAGCTGTTGGGCATTAACGGCGCTTTTTTAACCGGTGACTTGTTCAATCTGTTCGTCTTCTTTGAAGTACTGCTGCTGGCTTCTTACGCCCTGCTACTCCACGGCGGTGGCAAAGCGCGCATTCAGGCCAGCGTCCACTATGTGGTACTTAACCTGGCGGGCTCTTCGCTGTTTCTGATTGCGGTGGGGATTCTGTATGGCGCCACCGGCACGCTCAACATGGCCGATATGGCGATTCGAGTAGCCGAACTGCCGGCAGAGCGAGATGGGTTAGTGAGCGCTGGGGCACTGATGCTGCTGGTAGTGTTTGGGTTAAAAGCGGCGATCCTGCCGCTCTACTTCTGGCTACCCAAAGCCTACGCTTCTGCTCCCGCGCCGGTAGCGGCACTGTTTGCGATTATGACCAAAGTGGGTATCTACGCCATTCTGCGCGTTTACTCGCTCATTTTTGGCGATAGCGCTGGCGGTTTGGAGGCGCTGGAGCAGCCTTGGGTATGGTGGCTGTCGCTTGCTACCCTGGCAGCCGCTGGCGTTGGGGTGATGGCGGCGCGAGATTTGCGCCTGTTGGTGGCTTACCTGGTGCTGGTGTCGGTGGGCACGCTGCTGGCGGGTATTGGCATGCGCTCCCCCCAGGCGGTATCTGCGCTACTCTACTACTTGATCCACACCACGCTTATCACTGGTGGGCTATTCCTGCTAGCAGAAATGATTGGCCTGCAGCGTGGTAAAGCGGCTACCCGTTTGGTCAAGGGTCGCCCTATGGTGCAGGGAGCAGCACTCGCCATGCTGTTCTTTGTCGGCGCAATCGCCGTGGCAGGCGTACCGCCCTTTTCCGGCGCCTTCGGCAAGGCATTAATGCTCAATGCCGCCGAGGGCACTCAGCGCCTATGGCTCTGGCCACTGCTGCTGCTAACCAGTTTAGCCTCGCTAATTGCTCTTTCCAGGGCAGGCTCTACGCTTTTTTGGCGTAGCCACCGGGGCACGAGCAGCGGCGCCCCGCTGCCCCGTCGCCAATGGTTTGGCGTTATCTGGCTACTAAGCGCAGCCCCGCTGTTAGTCGCCCTGGCAGGGCCAGTGAGCAGCTACACTCAAGCCACGGCTGATCAACTAGCCAACCCCCAGGTGCTGATTCGCACGCTACTACCTGATGCTGGAGATGCCCAATGATTGCCCCGCGCTCCTGGCTACCCACGCCCGTTTTATCGATACTACTGCTGGTGGTTTGGCTGCTATTGGTACGCAGTTACGCCTTCGGTCAATTCGTACTCGGCGGCTCATTAGCTATTTTGATTCCCCTACTGACCCACCGCTTTTGGGACGCCCGCCCACTGATTGGCAAGCCCTTCATGCTGCTGCGATTTATCTTTCGGGTACTGGGTGACATCATCACCGCCAACTTTGAAGTGGCTTATCTGATCGCCAATCCATGGCGCAAGCTCAAGCCCCACTTTATTGAATACCCACTAATGCTCGAAGAGCGCTTTACCATCACGCTACTGGCCAGCACGATCAGCCTGACCCCGGGCACGGTCTCGGCCAATCTACGCATGGATGGTAAGTCACTGCTGATTCACGCCCTAAACGTGGACGATGAGGAGGCGCTGATTAATCAAATTCGTGAGCGCTACGAACGCCCGCTCAAGGAGATTTACGAATGCTGAGCATTGCGCTTTATATCACCCTAGCGCTGGTGGTGATGGCACTCCTAATGAACCTCTACCGGCTGACCATCGGCCCCAGCCTGCCCGACCGCGTGCTGGCACTCGACACCATGTACGTCAACTCGATAGCGCTGATTGTGTTGCTTGGGCTGTGGCTGAACAGCAAAACCTATTTCGAGTCGGCGCTACTGATCGCGATGCTAGGTTTCATCAGCACCGTGGCGGTATGCAAATATATTCTGCGCGGAGACATCATCGAATGATTAACATGCACTATCGAGTGATGAATAGGAGTCAGGGGGAGCTATGCCAGTAATCATTGAAGCGCTTATTTCACTGCTGCTGGTTGCTGGCGGTATTTTCGTGTTTATCGGTTCACTGGGGATGGCCCACCTACGCGATTTCTATATGCGCCTACACGGCCCCACCAAGGCCACCACCCTGGGTATCGGCTGTATGCTCATAGCATCAATGGCCTATTTCTGGAGCGTAGACGGTAAACCGGATGCTCAAGAGTTGCTGATTACACTCTTCCTGTTTATTACTGCTCCGGTGAGCGCGCACCTGCTAGCCAAATCCGGCCTGCACCTGCGCTTGAAGCATGCGGTCAAAACCCAAGGGCATCCGATCGAGTTAAGGGCTGAGGAAGTCGGCGAAAAACCAGTTCCACACCCCGATAAAGGTCACGGCTAACGTACATTGTTGCATCAAACCAATAAGGCGGTGCCAATCAGCACCGCCTTAATTTATGAGGGTAGCGCTTTTATTAAGGTGTTAAGTCATGCTGGCTGTAGCCAAGTAGATACAGGACGCCATCAAGACCCGAGATAGAAAGCGCCTGACGCGCCTGAGCACGCACCATAGGCTTGGCCCTAAACGCAATGCCCATACCCGCCTTGGCCAGCATTTTAAGATCATTGGCGCCATCGCCCACGGCAATCGTCTGCTCCAGGCTAAGGCCTCCCCGCCGCGCAATCGTTTCGAGCAGTTCCGCTTTGCGCTCGGCATCGACAATCGGTTCGCTTACCGCACCGGTTACCGTGCCATTTTCAATCACCAGCTCATTGGCATGGATCTCATCAAAGCCGAGCTTCTGCTGCAAGTAACGGGCAAAGTAGGTAAAACCGCCAGAGAGGATCGCGGTGCGGTAGCCCAGCCGTTTTAGGTTGACCATCAGCCGCTCAACGCCCTCCATCAGCGGCAGCTCCTCAGCAATCTCCGCCAGCACGGACTCATCCAAACCGGCCAATTTACTCATCCGCTCACGGAAGCTCGCCTTGAAATCCAGCTCGCCGCGCATGGCACGCTCGGTAACTTCCGCGACTTCATCACCCACGCCATGTCGGCGGGCTAGCTCATCAATCACTTCGGCTTTAATCAGCGTGGAGTCCATATCGAAGCAGACCAAACGGGGCTGAAAGTGATCGCGCGTATCGGCCTGGAGGACAATATCAACACCCAGGGTTTCACTCAGTACCCGTGCGGCATTGCGCACAGCCTCAACATCCGCCTCTCCTACCAGACGATGTTCGGTGCAATCTATAGCCTCTTCCGATAACGAAGCATCGGCCAACCGCTGGGTGCTCTTTACCTGTAGGCCAAATTGCACCACCAGAGCGTCTACCTGGGATTGAATATCTGCGGTTAAACGCGCCGCTAATACGGTTAGGATCAAGTCACCGCCTGCCATCATTTACTCTCCTGCCTCTAAACGGTCGACCTTTTGGAACCCACGGGGCAACTTGCTGCCGCGCCTGCCGCGCTCGCCACGATAGTAAGCCAGATCATCAGCTTTTAGGGTGAGCTTGCGCTTACCGGCATGAATCATCAGTGCGTCACTGGCGGCTAACACCACGATACCGGTGACAAACTCCTCCCTGCGGGCAGCACGTGGGCCTGGGATATCGAGCATCTTATTGCCTTTGCCTTTAGACATTTCCGGCAATTGATCCAAAGGGAACAGCAGCAGTCGGCCTTCATTGGAAACAGAGGCAACCCACAGCTCCTCGCCCTGGGGCACTTCGACTGGCGCCATCACATTGCAGCCTTTGGGCAGGCTCAGCACCGCTTTACCGGCTTTGTTCTTACCGGTGAGCGTGTCGAGGCGCGCCACAAAACCATAGCCGCCGTCAGTGGCGAGCACGAAGCGTCGTTCGGGTGGCGCAAACATCAGCCCTGCCATTTTCGCCCCGGCGGCCACATTAGCACGCCCGGTAACCGGCTCACCCTGCCCCCTTGCACTCGGCAGATTATGAGCCGACAAGGTATAGGCACGCCCGGTGTCATCCAGCAGCACCAGCGGCTGATTGGTTTTGCCTTTCGCTGCCAGCTGGAAGCTGTCCCCGGCTTTATAGGAGAGCCCTTCTGGGTCAATATCGTGCCCTTTGGCGGCACGAATCCAGCCCTTATCAGAGAGCACCACGGTAATCGGGTCAGCGCCCAGCAGCTCCACTTCAGACAGCGCTTTGGACTCTTCGCGCTCGACCAGCGGTGAACGGCGTTCGTCGCCATGCTCTTTACCCGCCGCACGGATCTCTTTTTCCATCAGCGTAGTGAGCTTGGCTTCGCTGCCCAACAGGCCTTGTAGGTATTTGCGCTCTTTTTCCAGCTCATCCTGCTCGCCGCGGATTTTCATCTCTTCGAGCTTGGCCAGGTGACGCAGGCGCAGCTCTAGAATGGCTTCGGCTTGACGCTCGGAGAGGCTGAAGGCCGCGATCAGTGAAGCTTTAGGATCATCTTCTTCGCGAATAATACGGATCACTTCGTCCAGATCCAGGTAGGCAATTAGCAGGCCTTCGAGGATATGCAGGCGGTCTTCGACTTTGCCCAGGCGGTGCTCTAAACGACGACGCACCGTACTACGACGGAACTGCAGCCACTCGCCCAGCATTTCGGGCAGCGGCATCACCCGTGGGCGGCCATCCAGGCCGATCACGTTCATATTCACCCGCACGTTCTTTTCAAGGTCGGTGGTGGCAAACAGGTGTGCCATCAGCGACTCGACGTCAAAGCGGTTGGAGCGCGGCTCGATCACCAGACGAGTGGGCTCTTCGTGGGTCGATTCATCGCGCAGGTCGGCCACCATGGGCAGCTTTTTGGCCTGCATTTGCGCCGCAATCTGCTCCAGCACCTTGGCACCGCTGACCTGATAAGGCACCGAGGTGATAACGATATTGGCTTCTTCACGCACGTAGCGAGCACGCAGCTTGACCGAGCCACGGCCGGACTCATAGAGCTTACGCAAATCCGCAGGCGGGGTAATGATTTCCGCATCGGTGGGGAAATCCGGCGCGGGGACGAATTCCATCAAATCAGCAGTGGTGGCCTTGGGGTTACGCAGCAAGTGGCAAGTGGCTTCGACAATTTCCGACACATTGTGCGGTGGAATATCGGTAGCCATGCCGACGGCGATCCCAGTGCCGCCGTTGAGCAGCACATGGGGAAGCTTGGCAGGCAGTACCAGCGGCTCCTGCATGGTACCGTCAAAATTGGGCACCCAATCGACGGTGCCTTGGCCTAGCTCTCCAAGCAGCACTTCGGCAAATTTGGAGAGTTTGGCCTCGGTGTAACGCATAGCAGCGAAGGATTTAGGGTCGTCGGGGCTACCCCAGTTGCCTTGGCCGTCCACTAGCGGGTAGCGGTAGCTAAACGGTTGCGCCATCAGCACCATGGCTTCGTAGCAGGCGCTGTCGCCATGGGGGTGAAACTTACCCAGTACGTCACCGACGGTACGTGCCGACTTTTTGTACTTGGCGTTGGCGTGCAGCGCCAGCTCGCGCATAGCGTAAATAATTCGCCGCTGCACGGGTTTCATACCATCGCCTATGTTGGGCAGAGCGCGGTCGAGAATGACGTACATCGAGTAGTCGAGATACGCTTTTTCGGTGTAGTCGCGCAGGGAGAGACGTTCGACGTCGCCCTCCGCTACTTGAATATCCATGTCGATCATATCCTACCTTGACAACAAAACCGCCCCAGTCGGGGCGGCTGATAAGCGGACGCGCGGCCACTTAACATGGCTCGCTATGTTAATTGATACCTTTCGTTTGATGCCTTCGTTTCGTGTGGTAATGCCGCCGCTTGAGAGCTACCGTGAAACTCATCAAGCAATCCTTTCAAGCGCTGGGCCTGGATCGACAGCTCATTGGCAGCACCAGCGGCCTGGCTGACCAAGCCGGCGTTCTGCTGAGTTACCGTATCCATTTGGGTAACGGCCCGGTTGATCTCGTCAATGCCGTTGGTCTGCTCACCAGACGCTTGGCTGATTTCACTAATCCGCGCGGTCACCTCTTCAATCGCCACTACAATGTCTTTCATGGCAGATTCAGCGGCTTGAGCGTAACCACTACCGGTCTTGATCTGTTCAGAGGTGGTTTTAATCAGCCCATTAATGTTTCTGGCAGAGGCAGCACTGCGGGACGCCAGCTCACGAACTTCGCTAGCCACCACGGCAAACCCACGGCCATGCTCACCCGCACGCGCTGCCTCTACTGAGGCATTTAACGCCAAAATATTGGTTTGGAAGGCGATATTTTCAATCACATCGACTATCGACGAAACCTCGGTAGAGCTTTCGTTGATCGCTTCCATGGATTGCGCCAGCCGCGATACCTGCTCACCACCTTGTTTAACTTTTTCCACTGACTCCTTCGCTCGCTGATCCGCCTCTTGGGCGTTGTCAGCATTGCGCTTCACCGTCGCGGCCATCTCTTCCATCGTGGAAGAGGTCTCTTGCAGCGACGCCGCTTGCTGTTCGGTGCGGCTAGACAGCTCGGTATTACCCGCGGCAATTTCCGTCGATTCACTGGCGATGGCATCAGCCACGCTGCGAACGTCGCCAAATAGATGCTGCAGCTTATCCGAGTAGCGGTTGACAGCACGACGTAGCTCGCCAATTTCATCGTCACGATAAATCGTCAGTTCGCGGCTAGAGCCACCCTGCCCTAACTGATCAATCTGCAGCGTGGTGCTGCGAATTTGCCGCAACAGAATGCGTCCGCCCCACCAACCCAGCGCTAGCAGTAGCGCTAGCAGGGGCAGAATAACAACCAACAAATCACGCGTTAAGGTACGCGCCAGCGCTGTCACTTCCTCTTGCGGCGTCATTAACCCAAGCGTCCAGCCGGTATCCTGCATATCAAACAAGCGCACCGAAGCGGGGGCATCCAGTATGCCTGCGGTTTCAACACTGATTTCGTCACGCCCTTCATTTAGGCCATCAATAACGGGCTGCAACCAAGGCATACTGCCCGTTAAATTCGCTAAACCCTGCATCTCATCCGTTTCCAGATCAGCGCCAGGGAAATGAATCACATTACCCGCGCTATCAAGCACAAACGCATAACCACCGGTCGCACCGCCGTTTTCAGTTAAGAACTCGGCCACACCTTCTAGCTGCATATCAATGGTGGCAACGCCTGCAAACTCATCATCGAGATAGTAAGGGACGCTACACGTCACCATCGCCACGCCCGTTGTAGGATCTCGATACGCCGTTGACCATACACACTGGCCCGGCTCGGCATCACGGGCGCTGCTGTACCACTCCTCCTCCTGATAGGGCGACATACCGGGGGCGTTGTAATCATCTAAAAACTCAAGCCCGCCCTGTGCGTTTCTTGCCCAAAAGAAGCTAAAGCGCTCAACCCCCGCTTCAAATGCATTGGGCTCTGGCCAGATGCCACCGCCGACAATGGCGCTATTACCATTGTCATCCACGACTCTTGGGAAAGCTTGCAAATAAAGTGCCTCTTCGCGAGGTAACGACTCAGCCAACGCGGCAAGACTCGATGTATTGCCTTCAACCCGTGATAACTGCGCATCCAAGGCGTTAACGATCGAACCCCCCGTTCGATCCACCAGCGACTGGCTTGCTTCAATGACCAGCGGCTGGCCCCGCCACGCCATTACACCGTAAATACTGGCCGCCATCAGAAGCATTAATACAAATGCAGATAACGTTAACTGTCGAGATATGGTTTTAAACAACGTTTTTCCCCTATGAATGTGCAGTTTTTAGAGTTTGTAAGCCCTACATTCAACTATCGGCTAAAACACGCGTTACTGTAACAACGGCTTATTAACGTTTATCTGTTTTTATCTACACCTCGATATCGGCGAGGTTACCGTAATCTTCCAGCCACTTTTTGCGATCACCGGCACGTTTTTTGGCTAGCAACATATCCATCATCTCCATGGTGCCATCGCCATCGGTCAAGGTGAGCTGCACCAGACGCCGGGTTTCCGTGGACATGGTGGTTTCACGCAGCTGCAGCGGGCTCATCTCACCCAGGCCTTTAAAGCGCTGCACATTGGGAGTGCCGCGTTTATTGGCCAGCTGTTTGAGAATCGCGGCTTTTTCGCTCTCATCCAGGGCGTAGTGCACCTCTTTACCTAAGTCGATACGGTAGAGCGGCGGCATAGCCACATAGACGTGGCCGGCATCTACCAAGCTTGGGAAGTGGCGCACAAACAGGGCGCACAGCAGCGTGGCGATATGCAGGCCGTCGGAGTCGGCGTCGGCGAGAATACAGATCTTGTGGTAGCGCAGTTTTTCCAGATCGGCGCTGCCGGGGTCGGCGCCAATGGCCACCGCGATATCATGAACCTCCTGGGAGCCGTAGATGTCGTGGGTCTCCACCTCCCAGGTATTCAGGATTTTACCGCGCAGCGGCAGAATCGCCTGGGTTTCCCGGTTACGCGCCTGTTTGGCACTACCGCCGGCGGAGTCCCCCTCGACCAAAAACAGCTCGCTTTGGGCGGGGTCTTGGCCGGAGCAGTCCGCCAGCTTGCCGGGCAGTGCCGGGCCGGATGTGACCTTTTTACGGGCAACTTTTTTGGCTTTTTTCTGGCGATTCTGTGCCGCGCTGATGACCAGCTCGGCAATCGCTTCGGCTTGATCCACATGGTGGTTCAACCATAACGAGAAAGCGTCTTTAACCACCCCGGAGACAAAGCCCGCAATGGTTCGCGACGAGAGCCGCTCTTTGGTTTGCCCGGCAAACTGGGGGTCGAGCATTTTTACCGAGAGTACAAAGGAGGTGCGCTCCCAAAGATCATCGGCGGTGAGCTTAATACCGCGGGGCAACAAACTGCGGTATTCACAGAATTCGCGCAGCGCGTCCAGCAGCCCGGAACGAAAGCCGTTTACATGGGTGCCGCCCTGAGGCGTCGGTATCAAGTTAACGTAGCTCTCCAGCAGCGCTTCGCCGCCTTCGGGTAGCCACTGAATCGCCCAGTCTACACCGTGCTCGTCGTCATTGAAGTGGCCGACAAAAGGCTCGCGCGGCAGTACTTCATAGCCATCCGTTGCTTCAACGAGATAGTCGCGCAGGCCATCGGCGAACTCCCACTCGGTGGAGGTACCGTCGGGTTCTACTAAGGTGACTTTTAAGCCGGGGCACAGCACCGCTTTGGCACGCAGCAGGTGTTTTAGCCGCGTTAGCGCTAGTTTGGGACTATCAAAGTAGCTTTCATCGGGCCAGAAACGTACTAGCGTGCCACTCGCCCGCTTGGGGGCCTTACCAATTTCATGCAGCTCTTCGACTTTTTCACCGAACTCGAAAGCCATGGCATGGCGCGCGCCGTCGCGGGTGACTTCGACGTCCAACCGTCGGGAGAGCGCATTCACCACTGATACGCCTACCCCGTGTAGGCCACCGGAGAAGCGGTAGCTAGTGGAGGAGAACTTGCCGCCTGAATGCAGCTTGGTAAAGATCAGCTCAACGCCGGAAACACCGTGCTCAGGGTGCAGATCAATCGGCATGCCACGGCCGTTATCCTGTACTTCGATACCACCGTCGCTATGTAGAACGACGCTGATTTGGGTGGCATGGCCTGCCAGCGCTTCATCAACGCTGTTATCAATGACTTCCTGAGCAAGGTGGTTGGGGCGTGTGGTGTCGGTATACATACCGGGACGCTTACGTACCGGCTCGAGGCCCGACAGGACTTCGATGGAACTCGCGCCGTACTGAGAGGCATCAAACTGGGTCATGTAACGTCGGTTCCCTGAAAAAGCGTACTTATCAATTCGTACTGGCAGCCATATTGAATGCTGAAACGAGTAATTAGCGGCTTGCAAAGAGGCACAGGATAGCGGAAAAGCAAAAAGCTGTATATCTAGCCATGCTTCATGCTTGTTGCCAGGGGCGCCGGGGATAGGTCGTAGAGGAGGTCATTTGCCATGGCAGGAAAAATGATCCCTTCAATTCCGGCATTTCCGCCATCCATGGCGGTCAGATGGCAAATGTAGCGCCCATGGATGATGAGATGGTCTCCTCCCCCCCATTGTCGGCGTCAAAATGCGCCAGAATGAAAGTGTCACTTCATTCAAGACGGGAGAAGACCATGAACAAGTATAGGGTGATTGGCGTGGAT
>NZ_JAUAMB010000029.1 GCF_031010175.1 Halomonas sp. SpR1 | reverse complement strand
CCACGCCAATCACCCTATACTTGTTCATGGTCTTCTCCCGTCTTGAATGAAGTGACACTTTCATTCTGGCGCATTTTGACGCCGACAATGGGGGGGAGGAGACCATCTCATCATCCATGGGCGCTACTTTTTCCATCCGTGGAAAAAGGCCCTCGCTTCAACCAGCCCTTGCCTTTGCGCCGTGCCTAGGTGGAATAAGCCGCCATTTCACAGAGAAGCATTAACGCCAGCGCGCGGCATCTTGTTGATCAGAGTGGCGCTCTTTGACCCAGTACTCGCCCTGAGTAGAGTGCTCTTTCTTCCAGAAAGGCGCCTGGGTTTTCAGGTAATCCATTATAAAATCGCAGGCTTCGAACGCCTCACGCCGATGTGCGCTGGCCACTAACACGCGCACAATCGGGTCGCCTGGCGTTAGGTAACCGACACGATGAATAATCCGCACCGCCTGGAGCGACCAGCGCTGCCAAGCCTGCTCACCAATCTCCGTCAACGTGCGCTCGGTCATGCCTGGATAGTGTTCCAGGGTTAACCCAGTGACATCCGGCGTTTCATTGAAATCACGCACTAAGCCGGTAAAACTTACCACCGCGCCAATATCGCTGCGCCCCACCAAGGTATCGTCATAGCCGTAGGTCATTGAGAACGGGTCTGCTTGAACCGCTACTTTAATATCCGGCTTAATATCCACACTCACCCCCCAGTAACCGGCGGGAAAAACGCCACTTCGTCATCATCGGTCACTAACGCATCATCATTGGCCATCACCTGGTTAATCGCGCACAGGGTACGCCGGTCGGTGAGTTGCTTAAAACGGCTATCGCGCTCTGCCAGTGCCGCTTTTAATCCGCTAATGTCACGGCTGGCCAACTGATCGAGACTCACAACCGCCTCGCTCTCGCCTACCCGCTCACGTAGTTCGGCTAAAAACTTAACCCGTATGCAGGGTGAAGGGCAGCGTTCGCCCAAGCTGACTTCACCGGCTACGCCGTCGCCTGTGACAATCGGCGCTTGGACGCTCATGCGCTGGTAGTCACCGCGCTGGCCACCCTGCTTACTATCGAGCTGAATGGCCTCGATACGCATACCTTTATCAACGGCTTTGCACATATCGTAAAGCGTCAAACAGGCGACCGAGACTGCGGTCAGGGCTTCCATTTCGACCCCGGTGCGGCCATTCAAGCGACATAGCGAGGTCACGTGAACGCAGGATTCTGCCTCATCAATTTCGAATTCAACCGAGACCTTGGATAGCGCCAATGCATGGCAGAGTGGAATCAGCTCATGGGTACGTTTTGCCGCCTGGATACCAGCAATACGCGCGGTTGCCAGCACGTCGCCCTTAGGCAATTCACCATCGCTAAGCAATTTCAGCGTTTCGGGCTGCATTACAATGCGCCCAGAAGCGACGGCTTCGCGGCGGGTTTCCTGCTTATCGCCGACATCCACCATATTGGCTTCGCCACGGGTATTCAGGTGGGTCAGATGCATGTTGTCACCATTGCTGTTTTGAAGACCTAGTGTTTGAAGACATAGTGTTTTAAGACCTAGTATTTGAAGACCCAGTATCTGAAGACATCGTATCTAAAGACACCGTATCGTGTTTAGCGTTTACCCAGGCCACTACCCATTGTGCAATCGCTTCGCTATCGTCTAGATCTAGCTGAGGCACCGAAGTCGCCAAGTCGATAGGCGGTGGCGCGCTGAGCGCGACTGCCTCAACCCATTGGCCGGTTAAAATAGCCGCATCGCCAATCCCATCGCGGTAAAGCACAAGCTTGGGAATCGGCCATGCTTTGAACCCTTCGACAATCAACAGATCGGGGTGATGCGGCTCCATCATGGCAATTAGCTCGGCTAAATCAGGCTCGTCCTGGCCGGGGGTTTCCTGCATCAGCGCAAACCGCTGACGGGAGGCGACCAGTACCGGTGCGGCCCCTGCGCTACGCAGTTTGTAACTATCTTTGCCGGGCTGGTCGACATCAAATGAGTGGTGAGCATGCTTGATCACTGCGACTTTCAAGCCATGCGCTCCTAATCGTGGCAGCAGCTTCTCTAACAGCGTCGTTTTCCCGGTGCCGCTCCAGGCGGCAACCCCTAGAATGGGAAAGGGTGCGGTTAGTTCGTTTTCCATACTGCCGAGTCTCCCGATCATCACTAAACGCACTTTACAAGCAAAGCGACTCTTGCAATGCACATACCATTACTGCGCTTAGCTTACTCGCCCTCTTGCTCACGGGGTAATAACCAGTTCAACGTAATACCCACCAAGGCGGCTAGACTAACGCCCTGCAGCGTAAACTGGCCACCGCCAAACTGCATGCCGCCAATACCAAACACCAGTATGAGCGAAACCACGACCAAGTTGCGCGCTGCCGTCAGCGACTGTCCCGCGCGTACCAGGGTGTTCATGCCGACCACCGCGATAGAGCCAAACAACAGCGTCATGATACCGCCCATTACCGGGCCAGGAATGGTCTGCAGTAACGCGCCAAGCTTGGACACGAATGCCAGCACAATGGCAATAATCGCGGCCACGATCATGTACTTGGGGTTAAACGCCCGAGTAAGCGTAACCGCCCCAGTGACTTCCGAGTAGGTCGTATTTGGCGGCCCACCGAATAGCGCGGCTACGCTGGTCGCCAATCCATCGCCTAACAGCGTGCGGTGTAGACCAGGCTTTTCCAGGTAATTTTTGCGGGTCACCGAGCCAATCGCCACCATATCGCCAATGTGCTCTACCGCCGGGGCAATCGCGACCGGAATCATAAACAGAATAGCCGCCCAGTGAAAACTGGGGGCGGTAAAGCTGGGTACCGATAGCCACGCCGCCTCACGCACTGGCGTAAAGTCCACAACGCCCATCAGCAGCGCCAATACATAGCCGGTGACAATGCCACCGATAATCGGCACCAGGCGCAGCAGCCCACGGCCAAACACGGCCAGCACTAGCGTCACCAACAAGCTGGTCATCGAGAGGAAAATCGCCGCACCATAGCCGATGTTGTCACTGGTTTCACCGGTCGCCATGCTAACCGCCACTGGCGCCAGCGCCAGGCCAATCACCATAATCACCGGCCCCACCACTACAGCAGGCAGCAAACGGTGCAGCCAAGCAGTACCTTTTAAACGCACAGCCTGAGAGATCGCCACATAGACCAACCCCGCCGCCATTAGCCCGCCCATGGTGGAAGACACGCCAAAGCTCGCCACAGAGCCTTGAATGGGGGCAATAAAAGCAAACGATGAGGCTAAAAATACCGGCACGCTCTGTTTGGTAACCGCGTGGAATACCAAGGTTCCCACCCCGGCGGTGAACAGTGCAACGCTTGGGTCAAGGCCGGTAAGAAGAGGCACTAACACCAGGGCGCCAAACGCTACAAACAACATTTGGGCGCCGGTTAAGATGACTTTCGGCCACGACTCAGCCTGACTGGAAGCTTCACGCATAAGTGAATCCCTAGTAATTATTGGATAGCAGGAGTGCAAAAAAATGCCCCTGAC
Organism: Halomonas sp. SpR1; assembly: GCF_031010175.1. Classification (GTDB taxonomy): domain Bacteria; phylum Pseudomonadota; class Gammaproteobacteria; order Pseudomonadales; family Halomonadaceae; genus Vreelandella. The sequence continues at coordinate 59,845 of NZ_JAUAMB010000029.1, read as the reverse complement.
GCTGTGCGTAAGGGGCAATGTATTTAATGACGCTTAGCGCGTTCCAAAAATCTTATCGCCAGCGTCGCCCAACCCTGGGACGATATAGCCATTTTCGTCGAGGCGGTCATCAATTGAGGCGGTGTAAATTTCGATATCCGGGTAAGCATCCTGCACCCGCTTGATACCTTCAGGGGCGGCGACGAGCACGATCACCTTCATACTTTCACAGCCGCGCTCACGCAGCATGTCCAGTGTTGCCACCATAGACCCCCCCGTGGCCAGCATGGGATCAATCACGATGGCCATGCGCTCTTCGATATCGTTGGCAAACTTGGCAAAATATGGCACTGGCTGCAGCGTTTCTTCGTCGCGGTAGAGTCCAACGACGCTTACCCGTGCACTGGGGATGAGATCCGTGACGCCTTCCAGCATGCCGAGCCCGGCACGCAAAATCGGCACGACGGTGACTTTTTTGCCTTTTAACCGACGCGTGGCAATCGGCTCGCCATTCCATCCCTGGATTTCATGATCTTCCAGCTCCAGACCTTTGGTGGCTTCGTAGGTCAACAGCTTGGCAACTTCACCTGCCAGTTCACGAAAGCTCTTAGTGCTTAGGTCAGCTTCGCGCATCAGTCCCAGCTTATGTTGAACAAGCGGATGGTTAATGGCGTAAACACTCATGGGACTTCCTCACTGCAGGGGATTCAGAATGGCAACCAGGGTTGCATCAGCTAGGCACAAAATTGCGCGTATTCTACCCGCAACCACTTGCAAGGTTAAGGGGTTTCCGGCAATTGCCACTCAATGGGGGCTCGCCCTTGCGCTTGTAGAAATTGATTGGCTTGGGAAAAATGCCGGGTGCCAAAAAAGCCTCGGTGCGCTGAAAGCGGTGAAGGATGCGGGGCTTCAAGGATTAAATGACGCCCCTGGTCGATTAACGCCTTCTTCTGGCGCGCATGACTCCCCCATAACAGAAATACACACGGCGGCGCATGCTGGCTCACAGTTTCAATCGCACGGTCGGTAAATGGCTCCCACCCTTTACCGCGGTGCGAGGCCGCATTGCCCTGCTCCACGGTAAGCGAGGTGTTTAACAACAGCACGCCCTGCTTGGCCCATGCTTCCAGATGACCGTGGCGCACGGGGGTGAAACCGACATCGGAGGCCAACTCTTTGTAGATGTTGACCAACGACGGCGGCACAGGAACACCGGGCTGTACGGAAAAACATAAGCCATGGGCCTGGTTCGGCCCGTGGTAGGGATCCTGACCTAAAATAACCACCTTCACTTCGTTCAATGGAGTCAATTCAAAAGCACGAAACCATTGCGTGGAGTGCGGATAAATGATTTTTTTGGCCGCTTTTTGCTCAGCCAGAAACGCTTTTAGCGCCAGCATATAGTCAGCCTGGAACTCATTACCCAGCCACTGACTCCAGTCGTCGGGAAGTGGATTGGCCATTCTCACCTCTTCATTTGATCGACAAGCGGCTCGACGTAGGCAACGCCCATATCCCAGGGGAACTGAATCCAGCACTGCTGAGCCACTTCGGTCAGGTATTGATCCACCAGGGGGCGACCGTCCGGCTTGGCGTAAATAGTCACAAAGTGAGCTTTAGGCAGCATTTTGCGTACCGCCCGCGCCGTTTTGCCGGTATCCACCAAGTCATCGACGAGCAGCCAGCCTTCACCGTCATGATCGACGCCCTTCATAATATCCAGGCCGCCTTGATCCATATGGTCGTAGCTTTTAATACATACGGTATCAATTAGGCGAATATTAAGCTCGCGAGCAATCAACGCGGCAGGAATTAAACCGCCGCGGGTAATCGCCACGATGCCTTTAAAATCACGCTCGATCATCTGATGGCACAGGGTGCGCACATCCCGGTGCAATTGATCCCAGGAGACAGTGAAATGTTGGTGGTAACGATCGCTGCTCATGGGGAATTACTCGTCTTCAGTGAAAGAACAAACGGCGAATACGCTGTAACCTGCATCGCGAATTTTCTGCGAACCACCCAGTTCGGGTAGATCGATAATGGTGGCCGTTTCGACCACCTGACCGCCGCTGCGCTGAATCAGGTTGGCCGCTGCGAGCATGGTGCCGCCGGTGGCGATCAGGTCATCCATGAGCAGAATACGGTCATCTTTCTGGAAGGCATCGGAATGCAGCTCCACCTCCGAATGACCGTACTCCAGAGTGTAGGTCTCGCTGATGGTTTTGAAGGGTAATTTGCCCTTCTTGCGCACCGGGACAAAGCTGCAGCCCAACTCATAGGCGAGCGGCGCACCAATAATAAACCCCCGCGCATCAATGGCCGCGATGGCATCCAGGTTCATCTCCTGATAGCGGTGTACGAAGCTATCGATCAGCTTGCGAAAGGCGGCGCTATTTTGCAGCAACGGGGTGATGTCGCGAAAATTCACGCCCTTTTCAGGCCAATCGGGAACCGTGCGAATGACGGACTTAATATAGTCGCCGTAGATGCTCATCGCGTCTCTCATTGAGTAGTCAAAAGTTAAGTAGTAAAAACGGCAAAAGCCGATCAAACCAAGAAAAGATACCTTGCCGCAAACAGCAGCGACAAAATAACCACTGCGGGATTCAGGTCACTAAAGCGGCCCGACAGCACCTTGATCGCCACATAGCTAATAAAGCCTAGCCCGATCCCTTCGGCAATCGAGAACGTCAGCGGCATCGCCAGGGCCGCAATCAATACCGGTGCGGCATCAGTGGCATCTTCCCAATTAGCGTGGGCCAAGCTGCCCGCCATCAATACAGCCACATACAGCAGGGCACCCGCGGTAGCGTAGGCCGGTATCGACCCCGCCAGCGGTGCGAAGAACAGGCTGATCAGGAATAAAACCCCCACCACTACCGCCGTTAAACCGGTGCGGCCACCCGAGGCGATACCTGCGGTTGATTCAATATAGCTAGTCGTCGTGGAAGTACCCAAGGCGGCACCCGCCATCGACGCGGTACTGTCAGCCATCATGGCGCGGCCAATACGCGGTAGCTTGCCATCTTTGTCCAGCAGCTTGCCCCGGTGAGCAACACCGACCAGCGTGCCTGAGGTATCAAATAGGTCAACAAACAGAAAGGCAAAGATTACGCTGAGCATCGCCACATCCAGCGCGCCCATCAAATCCATGGCCATAAAGGTAGGTGCAATGGAGGGTGGCATCGACATCAAACCGCCATATTCATTATGGCCAAGCACCATGGCGATCACGGTAATCCCCAAAATACCAATCATCACCGCACCGGTCACGCGTAAGTATGAGAGCGCGGTAATTACAAAGAACCCCAACAGTGCATAAATAGCCGACGGCTGAGATAGATCACCCAGCGTCACGAAGGTAGCCGGATTGGCAACCACAATGCCGGCGTTTTTCAACGCGATCATCGCCAGGAACAGACCGATACCGGCGGCGATACCCAGCCGCAACGTCATAGGAATGGCGTTAATGATCCACTCGCGAATTTTAAAAATGCTCAATAAGAAGAAGGTTAAACCAGAAAAGAAGACCGCCCCCAATGCAGCTTCCCAGGTATAACCCATCCCCAGCACGACGCCATAGGTGAAGAAGGCATTCAAACCCATGCCTGGCGCCTGGGCAATGGGGTAATTGGCCCACAACCCCATGACGAAACAGCCAATCGCCGCCGCCAAGCAAGTCGCCACGAACACCGCGCCGTAGTCCATCCCCGCTTCTGAAAGGATGCTCGGGTTGACAAAGATAATGTAGGCCATCGTCAGGAAGGTGGTAATCCCGGCGATAACTTCTGTTTTCACGTTGGTTTTTTGCTCGGAGAGCTTGAAATAGTTATCCAGAAGTTTCATGAAGTTTCTTGTCCTTAGCGCTAACGTCGCATGACTTGTATGCGTTCTGGTGCTGAGAAAAGCCGCACATACTACCGAAACGCTCGCCTTGATGCGAGCGCCTAAGCATGGCGACCAGTGTCGGCGGAAACCGCCCCGCCGCCGAATACCAAGCAATCTTTAGGCCATGATCTAACCGATCGGTCAGCCCAACAACCAATAAACACTATTAACGACGCTGTTGCGACAATACGCGCTCAACGGTTTCAACGATTACCTGGGTTTGCGGATCAATTTCGATATTGACCTGATCCCCCGGCGCCCTATCCTGAAGCGTTGTGCGCGACAGCGTCTCAGGAATTAAATTGACGCTGAACTCCACGGCTCCACTCTCAGCGTGGCGTACATCACCAATGGTCAAGCTAATACCGTCCACCCCGATATAGCCTTTTTCAAACACGAACCGGCCCAGCCTTTCCGGTAGTGAAAACCACAGCCGACGGTTGTTAGGCGCTTCTTCGATGGCCACCACTTCGGCCATTGAAATAATGTGGCCCGACATGGAATGCCCACCAATTTCATCACCAAAGCGCGCAGCGCGCTCAATATTGACGCATTGCCCGGGGGTAATTGCACCAAGATTAGTCAATCGCAGCGTTTCACGCATCAAATCAAAACTAACGCTATCGCCCTCAATCGCCGTTACTGTTAAACAAACGCCGTTATGAGCAACGGATGCGCCGATCTCAAGCCCCTCGCGCATTGAAGGAGGCATTTCCACCACATGCACGCGAAAATCATCCAGCTCACGCACCGCCACTACTCTGGCTACCCCTTGCACAATGCCAGTAAACATAAGGCTGTTCTCTCCCAATGTAGTGAAAAACGTATAGTTAAAATTAAGTAGTAAAGAAGGAGTAGTAAGAAGCATTGAGCAGTCAAATGCTAAGTCATGGGCGCAAGCTTACTACTGCTGTCTTATGTTTGTGCACTGCGTTGTTGGTTTTTGACTGCCCTATTCTACGCCACTCACGCGTGTATGGCTGTTGGCCTGGAGGTGGTTTCATCCAGTGAAAGGCTTTTTAAACCCCATCAGCAGAACTAAAAACCAAAACATTCACAAATATTAGAAAATAATGCCAATTCACTGACTAAAAACATAAAATACGACGGCTAAAATTGACAACACAGCTGCCTAACTCTAAAATTTTGCCGCAAATGTAATGACGCCGATTTGTACCCAGATTGCGGGCGTCCACTTGGTCACTGATTTAGTATTGGTTATTGACCCAGTGAAGTGCAGCTAAAAGGGTGTGTCCAGCGTTAATGGCCACCCACTAGGGTGGCCTTTTTTTATTCCCCGCCCTATCCTTAGCCGCCCTATTTTTAGTGACCCGAGAGCTTAGCCGCTCCGTTCGCTCCGAACTGTTTTTAACCGCGTGGGGCGCGCACTCCCGCACACTGTTTTCGGCCTACCGGTAAGGCAAACGCTATGATTGAACTTAGCAACGTCAGTAAAACCTATTTCAGTAACAACAAGGGCAGCGGTGCAAACGCCATCCATGCGCTCAAAAACGCTACCCTTACGGTGCCCAAGGGTACAATTCACGGCGTCATAGGCCTATCCGGCGCAGGTAAATCGACGCTCATTCGTTGCGTTAACCTGTTAGAACGCCCCACTAGCGGCAGCGTAACAGTCGATGGTCAGGAAATGACACGCCTGAGTAACGCGCAACTCAACCGAGCGCGTCATCGTATCGGCATGATTTTTCAACATTTTAATTTGCTAACCACACGCACAGTATTCGACAACGTAGCGTTACCCCTTGAGCTGATGGGACAAAAACGCCACACCGTGCGCGATCGCGTTATTCCGCTATTGGAGATGGTGGGTCTGGCGGATAAAGCCAATCAGTACCCTGCCCAGCTTTCCGGGGGGCAAAAGCAGCGGGTAGCGATCGCCCGGGCGCTAGCCAGCAAGCCGCAAGTACTACTCTGCGATGAAGCAACCTCGGCGCTAGACCCACAAACCACCAGTTCAATCCTGGAACTGCTGCGCGACATTAACCATCAGCTAGGCATTACCATCCTATTGATCACCCACGAGATGGAAGTGGTCAAATCGATTTGCCACCGGGTGAGCCTGATTTCGGACGGCGAACTGGTGGAGGACTCGGAAGTTGGCGACTTCTTTACCGCCCCGCGCACCCAGCTGGGTCGTGAGTTTCTCAACGACTTCCTGCAGCTAACGCCACCTAAAGAGCTGATCGAGAGGCTGCTTGATACCCCCGGCGAAAACACCCATCCCGTGGTACGCCTGACCTTCTCTGGCGATGCAGTCTCGACGCCGTTGATTTCACGCCTGGCGCGGGAGTGCGGGGTCGATGTGAGCATTTTACAAGCGAAGGTAGAGTCGATTCAGGAGCGTACCCTGGGCCTGATGATTGCGGAACTGCTGGGCTCTGCGACGCAAACCCAGCAAGCCATGCACTATCTCGAATCTCATCAACTACAAGTGGAGGTACTCGGCCATGTCCAGCGCAATGATTGATTTAATTTTACAGGCCACGCTGGATACGCTTTATATGGTGGCCGTTTCCGGGCTTATTTCCACCCTCGTTGGCCTGCCACTCGGGGTGATGCTCTACGTCACGCGTCCGCGGCAAATTTTAGCGAAGCCAGTACTTAATCAAGTACTGAGCATCGTTACCAACATTGGACGCTCGATCCCGTTTATTATTTTGATGGTAGCGATCATTCCTTTTACGCGCATGCTGGTGGGTACCTCGATTGGCATTAATGCCGCATCGGTGCCGCTCACCATTGCCGCTATTCCGTTTGTCGCGCGGCTGGTCGAGGCAGCGCTCAATGAAATTTCCCCCGGATTAATCGAAGCTGCCCAAGCCATGGGGGCAACTCCCTGGCAAATTATTCGCAAGGTGCTGATTCCGGAAGCTCGTGGCGGCATCATGACCGGCTTAACCATCACCGTGGTCACACTGGTAAGCTACTCCGCCATGGCAGGCGCGGTGGGCGGCGGCGGCCTCGGCGATTTAGGCATTCGCTACGGCTACAACCGCTTTAACCCCACCATCATGCTGATTACGGTGGTGATCCTGGTCGTTATGGTGCAGGGCTTTCAGAGCCTGGGCGACTACTTGGTACGCAAAAGTGATCGCAAGTAGCAGTAAGCTCATCAGCAATCCTTTATAACCAAAATGCATTAGACAACGGTTTTTTATTGCCGCATCATTGCACTATCAAGCACAACGTCCACTGGAGAGACCTCATGCAAAAACTGATTATTGGCAGCCTTACTGCCCTGGCACTTGCGGTTAACGTCGCCAACGCTGAAACGCGTAGCATTAAAATGGGTACCGTTGCTGGCCCAGAAACCGAAGTAATGGAAGTGGCTGCGCGCATTGCCAAAGAAGAGTACGACCTTGATGTGGAAATCATCGAATTTACTGATTATGTTACCCCGAATGCCGCCCTGGCGGATGGCAGCCTGGACGCCAATGCTTACCAGCATGAACCCTACTTGCAGTCGATGGTCGACGACCGCGGATACGATCTGGCCATCGCTGGCTATACGTTCGTTTACCCGATTGGCGCTTATTCCGAAAAGTATGACAGCATCGATGACCTGCCTGACGGCGCTCAAATCGCATTGCCCAATGACCCTTCAAATGAAGGTCGCGCCCTGATTTTGATGCACAACGAAGGGCTGATCACACTTAACGATCCTGAATTTCTCGAATCCACGCCTATCGATATCGCTGAAAACCCCCGCGACTTCCGTTTCCGCGAGATCGAAGCCGCTCAGCTACCCCGGGTGCTGCCCGATGTGGACATGGCATTCATCAACAATACCTTCGCACAGCCGGCCGGTTTAAGCCTGGATGATGCTTTGATCAAAGAGGGCCCTGAGTCCCCTTACGTCAACCTGATCGCGGTGCGCGGCGGTGACGAAGATCGTGAAGAGATTCGCCAGTTGGTCGATGCTTATCAGCGCGATGAAGTGATCGAAAAAGCCGAAGAGCTCTTCAAGGGTGCAGCCGTTCCTGGTTGGATCGAGTAATACCGCAAGCCGTCAAAAGATGACCTCAGGCCGACACGCATAGGTAACCCCATATGCAAAAAGTGTCGGCCTGTTGCGTTAGCAACAAAGGATGCCAAATGCAAAACAGTGTTGACTACTCATTGCTTAATCGCCAGCTTGAAGCGCTGCTCGATACCCGCGATTGGCTCACCAATAGTGCACAAACCTGTGCCTTTATTCATCAACAGCTTAACGACTTAAACTGGGTAGGCTTTTACCTTCAGCGCCAGCCCGATGTGTTAGGTTTAGGCCCTTTTCAGGGACAGCCCGCCTGCCACCCGATCCCCTTTAGCAAAGGCGTATGCGGCGCAGCCGCCCGCGAGCAAACCACCCAACGTGTGGACGACGTCCATGCGGTTGCCGACCATATTGCTTGCGACGCCAACTCCCGCTCCGAACTAGTGGTTCCCATCGTAGTGGATGGCCGTCTGTGGGGCGTCCTGGATCTGGATAGCCCACTGCATGCGCGCTTTACTCAACAAGATCAAGTCGGTGTTGAAGCCCTGGTCACCACCTTTTTGCGCCAAACTGACCTGCCCCACTTTGTTTAAAAAGCGCGCTATAACACCCACGCAAAAACGCCCCAAGCATCGCTGCTCGGGGCGTTTCTGATAAAAGCTGGTAGGACCAGGCGGATTTGAACCGCCGACCTCCACGATGTCAACGTGGCGCTCTAACCAACTGAGCTATGGTCCTGAAAAGAGGCGTTGGCATTAGACTGGTAGAACCAGGCGGATTTGAACCGCCGACCTCCACGATGTCAACGTGGCGCTCTAACCAACTGAGCTATGGTTCTATTACGCTAGCTATTCGTCTATCTGCTATTAGTCTATCTGGAGTGCGCTATTTGGATAGCTACGCGCCTTGCAACGGATGCATATCTTACGCTTTTATCACTGAATTGCAAGCTCTTTCCCATTGTGTGCCCTCTTCCCACCGGCGTTACTCCCATGACGAATAGATGTTCGATTCGACACCTACAACCTTCTAGCGCTAGGCTTAGCGCTTCAATGCGCTGGACGTCATCTACAGGGAGATAAACCATGCTGGGTATTTTGCTAGGAAGCATAGCGATCGTGCTGTTATTGGCGACGCTGATAGCACGCATACATTTGCACTGGTGGTGGATTCGCAGTTTTGAATTTCCGCGCCTGCAGATCGCTTTCCTAGCCCTAATAACCTGGTTATTAGCCGTTATCTTCGTTGAGCCCGACCCCTGGCTATGGGTGGCCCTACTCGCCTCGGGCATCACTTTGCTGTTTCAAGGCTACTACATTCTGCCCTTCACAAAGCTGTGGCCTGTGCAGGTCAAGTCGGCAGAGAGTAACGATGCAGATAAAAAGATCACGCTGCTGATTGCCAACGTGCTGACCCCGAATCGCCAGGCGCAAGCGCTAATCGAGATGATCAAACAGCACCAGCCTGACATTGTATTGACGCTTGAGTCCGACCAGTGGTGGCAGGATCAGTTGGATCCTGCACTCGCAGAGCAGTGGCCGCACAGCGTTAAGATCCCGCTCGACAACCTTTACGGAATGCACCTCTACTCTCGCCTGGAACTTACTGATACTTCCGTTGAGTGGCTAATACAGGACGACATCCCGTCAATCCATACCCGAGTGACGCTTGCTAACGGCGATAGCATTCGGTTTTACGCACTCCATCCACGGCCACCGGCGCCCAACGAGAGTGAAAAATCCTTGTGGCGGGATGCTGAGCTGCTGTTAGTGGGCAAACAGATTCATAAAGATCCCCGGGCAACGCTGGTCGCCGGGGATCTGAACGATGTAGCCTGGTCACGCACTACTCGGCTTTTCTGCCGCGTTGGCGGCATGCTAGACCCACGCCGTGGGCGGGGCTTATTCAGCACCTTCCACGCCAAATATCCCGTGTTGCGCTGGCCCCTGGATCATATCTTCGTGACCGAGCACTTCACCTTGGTTGGTATGCGGCGTCTTAACTACTTCGGCTCCGACCACTTTCCGATACTGGCCACCTTTTGTTACCGCCCCTCGCGCCAAGACGAACATGAAACGCCCGAAGCGGATGCCGAGGAGCGCAGTGAAGCCAGCGAAACAATTCAGGAAGGCAAAACCGAGCAGCAGGAAACCTGAGGCTAAGCTAGCGAACCTACTTCGCGTTACTCAGGGATGCCTCCCTGAGTTAACGCGGCGGGATCCAGCAGCCGCTCAAGCGTCTCACGGTCAAGGTCAGTTTGCTCCTCTGCCACATCAATAATCGGCCGCCCCTCTTGGTAAGCCTCTTTGGCAATCGCCGCGGCGGCATTGTAGCCAATGGTGCCATTTAACGCCGTCACCAGGATGGGGTTTCTGGCCAAGGGCCCTTTAAGGTTATCTTCACGCACCTTGAAAGTGGCAATCGCCCGATCAGCCAGCAACCGGGCGGTGTTACTCATCAAGCTGATTGACGTAAGCAAATTGGAAGCCACCAGCGGCAACATTACGTTTAGCTGGAAGTTGCCACTCTGCCCTGCGACGGTAATCGCCGTATCCAGGCCGATGACCTGCGCGGCAGCCTGGGCGGCCGACTCAGGAATTACAGGGTTCACCTTCCCCGGCATAATCGAGCTGCCGGGCTGTAGCGCCTCTAGCTCGATCTCACCCAGCCCCGCCAGCGGGCCGGAATTCATCCAGCGCAGATCGTTGGCAATTTTCATAATCACGCAGGCCAAGCCTTTCAACTGCCCGGAAAGCTCTACCGCTGCGTCCTGGGAAGAGAGGCTGGCAAAGAAGCTGTCGTTAGGGGTGAACATCAACCCCGTCTGTTCGCTCAGCTCTTGGGCGACCTGCTCAGCAAAACCGATCGGTGCGTTAATACCGGTTCCCACGGCGGTTCCGCCTTGAGCTAATCGGCACAGCCGTTTCATGGCGCTATCAAAGCGCTCAATGGCCTGACTTAACTGGCTCGACCAGGCGCCCAGTTCTTGATCCATACGCAGCGGCATGGCGTCCATGAGATGGGTACGTCCGGTTTTCACCACATGGCTCAGCTCACTGGCGCGCTGGTCGATGGTATCGCGCAGGTGAACCAGGGCTGGGCGCAGCGATTCGTGCACCGCGATGGCAGCCGACAGGTGAATCGCCGTGGGAATTACGTCATTGCTGGACTGCCCCATATTGACGTGATCGTTCGGTGTTACCTCGACACCTTCCCGGCTTGCCAAGGTCGCCAACACTTCATTGACATTCATATTGGTGGAGGTGCCTGAACCGGTTTGAAACACGTCGATGGGAAAGTGCTGATCATGCTTACCAGTTAACACTTCGCGCGCCGCTTTTTGAATCGCCTCCCCACGCGCGCTATCAAGCCCTCCCAGGGTTTGATTAGCGCGGGCTGCCGCTAGCTTGATACGCGCGACTGCGTGGATAAAGGCTGACGGCATAGGCGAATGAGAGACAGGGAAATTATTGATTGCCCGCTGAGTTTGGGCGCCATATAGGGCCTCAGATGGCACTTCCAATTCGCCCATGCTGTCGCGTTCTATCCGTGTTGCCATTGCTCTTTCTCCCAACAGTGAGATTAACAGTGATGCTTATCTGAGCCCGTAACCGGTCTATCGTTCGCTGGCTAAAACCACATTCTCTACCTTCAAGCTAGCTGTTTAGACCATACGGGTAAACATATGCTTACCCCACGGGCATTAAATGCCAAAAACCAAATGTTGCACTGCACAAAAACAGTTGCTATGCTGCAACGCAAGATAGCTTAAAAAGCTAACCACTCAATAGGCAGCGCCAACCTCTGGATAGCTGCTTTTGGCAAGACCAAACCCTGGAGGGTATGACGATGCGTACATTAAATACTAACGAAATGACTCAGCAATTTGACAACATGTTTATGGCACCAGTACGCGCTTACTTGGCGCTGAGCATCGATTACAGCGAAAAAATGCTTAACGCCCAAATGGACGCCAGCAAAGCCTACGTTGATACCGGCATTGCGCAAATGCGCCAAATGATGGACGTGAAAGACGCAGAAGGTCTGCGCAGCTATATGGAAGGTCAGCAAAAAGTGGCTAAAGAGCTGGCTGAGCGTGTTAAGGGCGATACCGATAAAGTCGTATCCCTACAGCAGGACTTCATCCAGAAAAGCCAGAAAATTACCGAAGACAACGTTAAGCAGGCGCAAACCGCTGCTAGCAAGTTGAGCAAAACGGCTTAATCGCTTACTGAATCAGTAAGCTGGTAAGCAGTTCCTATAGAACGCCCCTGTTGGCTCTCGCCAACAGGGGCGTTCTAGTTCGCATGTCTTTAACAGCAGCTTTACCAACCTAGAGCGGATTTTACAAAGGGAATCGTTAGCTTGCGCTTGGCTGATAGCGATGCTTTATCCAGAGTTTCCACCGCTCGGCAGAGTTCGCCTAGCTCCCGGGGGCCGCGATGCAAAATATAGCGTCCAACGTCATCAGGCAGTTGCATCCCTCTCACGCTGGCGCGCAGCTTTAGCGCTGCCAAACGCTCTTCGTCATCCTCTAAGGGGTGAACGTGAAAAGTGACCCCCCAAGTCAGGCGGGAAGCCAAATCGGGTAACGCTACGTTGAGCTGTCGCGGGGAGGCGCTGGCTGCAATCACTAATTTCTTGCCTGCATCTCTTAGCCGGTTAAAAGCATGAAACAGCGCTTCCTCCCAGCGCTTACGGCCAATCACGCATTCCAGGTCATCAATGGCGACAAGATCCAGACGCTCGATGTCTTCCAGCATTAACGGCGGAAAGTGGCCCAAATCATCCAGCGGCAAGTAAAGCGCACGCTTATCTGCATCAGACGCCGCATGGCACGCCGCCTGAAGCAAATGGCTACGCCCCACCCCTGGCGCTCCCCACAGATAGAGAAACTGCTCACCTTCAGGGGTAAGCTGCTGAGTAAGGTGCTCTACCAGCGGCGTATTTGAACGCGCCACATAGTAGTTATCAAAGGTCGCGTCATCGCGCAGGCCAATCCCCAAAGGAAGCTGTGCCGGTATTCGGCTCATGGTGACTCCCGTCCATCATGATGTCCCAGCTCATCATGGTGCGAAGAACTGACCTCGATGATTGAGCTATGTTTGTCGGTATTATTTTCGTCGTATAGCTCGCTATGCTGATAGCGAACTTTCACCTCTTTTAGCAGCACTAGGATCACCGCAGCCACCGGCAGTGCCAACAATACGCCGGTTAGGCCAAACAGGTTACCACCGGCCAGCACGGCAAATATAACTGCGACCGGGTGCAGGCCAATTTTATCCCCAAGTAATTTAGGCTGCAGAATCACGCTCTCGGCCATTTGACCAATACTAAACACCACGATGACCCCTAGCACCGCCCACCAGGTGGCGTATTGGAATAGCGCAACCACAAGGGCAATCACCAAGCCAACAATAAAGCCCAAGAATGGCACAATACTTACCAACCCAGACACAAAGCCAATTAAAAGGCCAAAATTAAGCCCCATCAACGTTAAACCCACCGCATAAATAATCCCCAAACAGAGCATCACCAGCAGTTGACCACGTAAAAACGATGACAGTACTTCATCGCAACGGCGCGCCAATCGAAAGGTATCGTCTGCCCACTGGCGTGGAATGAGGTTAGCAATATTGGCCAGTAAGCGATTCCAGTCCAACAGCAAATAGAAAGTCACCACAGGAATCAGTGCCACGTAGGTGATCCATGTCGCAAACGCCATACCTGAACGGCCAATTTGTCCTAACACCTGGGCTAAGTAGCCGCCAGCATCTCGCCAGTTTTCGACTAGCGTCTCCCGGGCATTGGTTAACTCCGCGGTTAAGTCATAGCCTGTCCACTCTTGCACCTGTGGTGCGAGTCTGTTTTCTACCCAATTAAAGATACCCGGAATAGCTTCACCCAACTGTTTAAGCTGCTGGACAAGCAACGGGATCAATATCAACAGGCTTGCCACGAGGATAATCAACAGCACTAAAAAAACGCTGCTTACCGCGAAGGGTCGGTTCATGCCCCAGCGCTGGAAACGGTTAGCCAGCGGATCAGCTAAGTAAGCGAGAATCATCCCAGCAATAAAAGGCATCAGAACCGCATCTAACAGATAAATTAAACCGCCTATTGCTACCAAAAATAGGACACCCCACCAAGAATTCCGCATAGATCCCTCTCAAACGTGGATTTAATCCGCTTATTTGCACTTATCGTTACTATTGCACTTATCGCGACACATTTTACTGATCACACCTAACGTTCACTCGCCACTACACTCTTTTCATCCGCTGCTACTGTTTTTATCACGCCACCACTATGCCGCATATAAGCGAAAGTCGCTCGTAAGCTTTTCATCATGTGCGACAGCGGTGCGGCTTGCGCCGCTGAGTGTTACAATCCGCTCCAGTTATCGTCTAGCACTGGCCATGTCGCCAGCACTATCAGCACCGCTATTTGCTTCACAGGATCTGTCATGACCGAGACTTCCTCTTCTTCGGCTACTCCTTCCCTCAGCTACAAGGACGCAGGCGTCGATATTGATGCCGGTAACGCCTTAGTTGACCGCATTAAACACGTTGCCAAACGCACTACTCGCCCAGAAGTCATGGGCGGGCTTGGCGGTTTCGGCGCGCTATGCGAGATCCCCGCAGGCTATCGTCAGCCCGTACTTGTCTCAGGTACCGATGGCGTCGGCACCAAGCTGCGCCTGGCAATGGATCTTGGCAAACACGACACCATTGGTATTGATTTGGTCGCTATGTGTGTCAATGACCTCATCGTGGCCGGTGCCGAACCGCTGTTATTCCTAGACTACTATGCCACGGGTAAGCTCGATGTGGATATTGCTGCTGACGTTGTCACCGGCATTGGCGCTGGTTGCGAACTGGCTGGCTGTGCCCTGGTAGGCGGCGAAACCGCCGAAATGCCGGGCATGTACGAAGGCAGCGACTACGATTTAGCGGGCTTCTGCGTAGGTGTGGTTGAAAAGGCGGATATTTTAGATGGCAGTAAGGTGGCCGAAGGCGATGTTATCTTGGGGCTGGCCTCATCCGGGCCACACTCCAACGGCTACTCGCTGATTCGTAAAATACTCGAGGTCAGCAACGCTTCTCTAGAGACCGATATCGACGGCAAAACCCTCGGCGATGCACTGATGGCACCTACCCGCATCTATGTTAAATCGCTGCTCTCCTTGATGCGCGGCAGCGATATTGCCGTACACGCGTTATCACACATTACCGGCGGCGGCTTGCTTGAAAACATTCCCCGCGTGCTGCCCGACAACCTCGCTGCGCATATCGATATTGCCAGCTGGCAGCGCCCTGCGGTGTTTGATTGGTTGCAGACCCATGGCAACGTGAATGAAACCGAGATGCACCGCGTGCTTAACTGCGGTATCGGCATGGTCGTGGTGGTACCACAGCATCAAGCTGAGCAGGCAGTGGCGCATCTGGAAGCCGAAGGCGAATCCGTTTATCGCCTGGGCCAGATCGTTGCGCGCCAAGGGGACGCCGTTATTCTGGAGAACCTCTCGGCATGACCAATACGGACTACCAGAGCGATACCATTAAAGACGTAACGCCGGAACCCCTCGGTGCGCGCCGCATTGTGGTGCTTATCTCAGGCAGTGGTAGCAATCTGCAGGCGCTGATTGATGCTCAGTCCCACGACCGTCTAGGCGGTGGTGAGATTGTCGCGGTCATTTCCAATATCGCTGACGCCTATGGCCTTAAGCGCGCCCATGAAGCGGGCATTGAAGCGGTCGCGCTTCCTCATCGGGAGTACGATAGCCGCGAAGCTTATGACGGCGCCTTGATCAAAGTCATTGAGCGCCACGAGCCGGATCTGATTGTACTGGCGGGCTTTATGCGTATTTTGACGCCTCGCTTTGTGCAGCGCTTTTTGGGCCGAATGTTGAACATTCACCCTTCGCTGCTGCCAACGTATCAAGGGCTTAACACCCACGCCCGCGCCCTGGCAGACGGTGTTGCCAGCCACGGCTGTAGCGTTCACTTCGTCACCGAAGAGCTGGACGGTGGCCCGGTGGTACTGCAAGCGGAGCTGCTGGTGAGCAGCGACGACACCGCTGAAACGCTGCAAGAGAAGGTTCGCGCCCGGGAACATCTGATCTACCCGATCGCGGTGCAGTGGTTTTTGGAAGGCAGGCTGCAGTTCAGCGCCGAAGGCGCCAAGATGGATGGCCATCTGCTGCCGGAACACGGTATGCGGCTCTCCCACGCCGACGCAGCGGAAGAGCTTGATGAGGGGCTCGACGAAGAGTCGCAGGACTAAGCCAACCCCGATGCCAAGAGCAGGTTTCCACGAGGGCGCTGTGAACCCATCCCTGGGAGCTACTTTTTCCATCCCTGGAAAAAGACCCTCGTTTCAACCTGCCCTTGTCATCGCTGCCCAGTCAGCACAAGCAACCACATATTTCAGTATCAGGTCCGCGGCAAAGTAACGCCGCGCTGGCCCATATACTTCCCGCCGCGGTCTTTATACGAGGTCTCGCATACTTCATCGGACTCTAGGAACAGCATCTGCGCAACACCCTCATGGGCATAGATCTTTGCCGGCAGATTGGTGGTATTAGAGAATTCCAGGGTCACGTGGCCTTCCCATTCGGGCTCCAGCGGCGTCACGTTGACAATAATGCCGCAGCGCGCGTAAGTGGATTTACCCAGGCAAATTGTGAGCACGTTACGGGGAATGCGGAAGTACTCCACCGTCCGCGCCAACGCGAAAGAGTTGGGCGGAATAATGCACACGTCGCCTTTAATATCGACAAAGCTGTTCGCATCAAACGCTTTGGGATCGACAATCGCTGAGTGAATATTGGTAAAGACTTTGAATTCATCTGAGCAGCGCACGTCATAGCCATAGCTTGACGTGCCATAAGAGATCACCCGCTGATCATTCACATAGCGCACTTGGTCGGCTTCAAACGGCTCGATCATCGCGTCGCTTTTGGCCATGCGACGAATCCAATTATCAGATTTGATACTCATTTATTTCGTTATCACTCACTAAAGGAAATAGTTGGGCCGTCGCCTTGGTTTGCACTCACCGCCTCAGCGACTTTTTGGGCAATAGCCGCGAAGGTTTGGCTCACTGAGCCTTCAGGTTCAGACACGACGCTTGGGCGCCCCGAATCCGTTAGTTCACGGATGGAGAGCGTCAGCGGCAGTCGACCAAGCACCTGGGTATCGTACTCTTCGGCGATGCTGTCGCCACCGCCGGTGCCAAAAATAGCCGCCTCATGACCGCAATTTTCGCAGTGGTAGAGGCTCATATTTTCCACCACGCCAAGCACCGGCACATTGACCTTACGGAACATTTCGATCCCTTTCCGGGCATCTAGCAACGCAATGTCCTGCGGGGTGGTCACAATCACCGCGCCTGCGACCGGCACTTTCTGAGCCAGGGTCAGCTGGATATCACCGGTACCTGGGGGCATGTCGATCAACAGAAAATCGAGATCATCCCACTGGGTTTGCGTCAGCATCTGCTGGAATGCGCCCACCACCATCGGCCCGCGCCATACCATCGGCTCGCGGGTATTGACCATAAACGCCATCGACATCGCCTGTATGCCATGGGCCTGGAGCGGGAGAAATCTGTCATTGCTGGCCGCCTGAGGGCGTGTGCCCTCTTTAACACCGAGCATTTGCGCTTGGCTGGGCCCGTAGATATCCGCATCCAGTACACCCACGCGGTAGCCCTGTGCTGCCAATGCTAATGCCAGGTTCACGGTGACGGTGGATTTTCCCACACCGCCCTTACCCGATGCCACTGCAATAATATGCTTAACCCCATCCATTCAATGGCACTCCTCGTTTTAAGCTGTTCACAGCTGCTTTAAGATTTGCGTGAATGATACGCCTCGTAGCCAGAATCATAAACCAACAACAAGAGGGCGGATGTCGATTCCCCGACATCCGCCCTCACTTTGCTAACGCGAAAGGTGCGTTAGCGCATTACCTTCTACCCTACTATTAGCCAGCGTTTTGCTGCGACTCTTCACTGCCGCCATCGCTGTCGTTGGCGCTCTCACTCGAAGAGCTTTCACCTGAAGAGCTTTCACTTGAAGAACCTTGATCTGAGGAACTCTCCTCTGTTGAACTTCCCTCTGTTGAAGACTGTTCAGAACCGCCGTTCTGTGAAGAGCTGTCCTGTGAAGACGAAGTAGCCTCAGCCGCAGACTGCTCTGCATCGGCCAAACGGCTGTCGAGAGTCGACAGCTCATCGCGCCATTCGCTTAACTGGTTCTCCAAACGCTCCAACTGATTTTCACGCTGCTCGATGTCACTCTCGACGCTGGCCACCTCTTCACGCCCCATATCCAGAGCGACCATAACGTCATCCAGTTCACTACGCACCTGGCTTAAGCTTTGCTCTTCCTCTTCGCGCAGTGCCGTCAGAGAATCAACATTACTTTGCAGTTCATCACGTTCACTGGTGAGTGAATCGCGTTCATTTTTTAGCTCATCTAGCTCGCTTTGGGCAGTGGAAATTTCCTCCTCCAAGCCGCTTAGCTGTTCGTTAGCTTGGCTAATCTGTTCTTCAAGCGAAGATAACTCTTCTTGAGTGGCACCCAGCTCTTCAACCGCTTGCTGACGCTGCTGCTCAGCTTCCTGACGGGCGGCTTCAGCCTCCTGACGGGCTTCTTCAGCGCTCGTACGTGCCTCTTCAACTTGCTGGAGGGCGCTCTCCGCTTCATCACGAGTACTGGTGATCTCGTCGCGTTCCTCACGCAGTGCGCCCATCTCACTTTCAGCGGTCGCTACCTGCTCATTAAGAGTGGCAATTTCTTCTTCCAGCGCGTCCCGTTCAGATTCAAGTTCTGCTAACCGCGACTCTACATCGCTGACATTGCCTTGGGCACTTTCAAGCGAAGAACGGGCTTCTTGCTGCTGCGCTTCCAGGAATGCCATCTCCTCCTGCAGCGCGGCTAAATTGGTTTCAGCCTGCTCAATCTCGCTGATGCGCTGGTTCATTTGGTTGTTTTCTTGCTCAGCACTGGCGAGCTGCTCTTCAAGACTATCAACGCGATCCTGGCGGGAACCTGCATTGGATTGCGCCATAATCGCCCAGATAACCGCAATGGCGGCGATACCGGCAATGGCTTTTACCCGGTTATCTTGAAAGAGGGTCTTCATATCCGACTTTTTAGCCGGCTCTGGCTTGTTGGCTGGTGACTGGTGATCTGAGTGGTTTGCTTCCGACATCATGCGTTCCTCTATGGTCTAAGCTAACGTTTGTCCAAGCTAACGATAATCAAGTACGTGGATAATGCGCTAACTTTGGATGATCTCCCTTTCAGCATACACAGCTCGCTGTATCTAGCCAGTATGTTTGCAAATTCGTGTACAAATGTTTCCGTAGCGTTACCACACAAGCAAAGATGCCTATCAATTTAGCCTGAAGGCGGATGCTTTCCCTCATGGAAGCCTGAAGCCTCCCCATTGAGCGCATCAAACCAATCCAGTGTGGTATGCAGTGATACCACACTCCCCACTATTAGCAGCGTAGGCGGTTTAATGAGGCCCGCCAAGAAAGTATCAGGCAGTGCAGACAGCGTACCTACATGGGTAAGCTGTTGACGGGTTGTCCCCTGCTCAATTAGCGCCAGCGGTGTTTCTGGCACTAAACCGTGCTTAATCAACGCCTGACTGATCACCTCCACACTGCCTAACCCCATATAAAACACCAAAGTTTGCCCAGGCCGCGCTAGCGCATCCCAGTCAAGCTCACACTCGCCCTGCTGCAAATGTCCAGTGACAAAACGCACTGACTGAGCGTGATCGCGATGGGTTAAAGGAATACCTGCATACGCGGCACAGCCGGAGGCTGCTGTCACCCCTGGAATCACTTCCACGCTCACTTGTGCTGCTACCAGTGCTTCAAGCTCTTCTCCGCCGCGGCCAAAAATAAACGGATCGCCGCCTTTCAAGCGCACGACGCGCTTACCCTGCTGAGCCCACTTCACCAGCGCTTGATTGATGCCCTCTTGGGGAACACTGTGCAGCGAGCGTGCCTTACCCACATAAAAGCGCTGCGCCTGGGTGGGTATAAAGGCGATAATTTCATCGCTAACCAAGCGGTCGTAAAGCACCACTTCCGCGGACTGCAGGCGTTTGTACGCCTTTAGCGTTAGTAACTCTGGATCACCAGGGCCCGCCCCCACTAGGCTTACCCGCCCATATGGCTGAGACGTTTGCTCTCGTCCTGCTTCCAAGAATCCACCTCAGGAATAAAAAAGGTTTTTAATATGCAAAAAAGTAATTAATTTTACCACTAAATGCCAATAACGCCTTGTCTATTACTTAGAATACAATCGAATATATATAAAAAAAGAACATATATATTCTAAAATAATATAGATAATGACCATTTTGTCTGCAATGGCTTACATCCTGATTACGTATTTAGGGCTAATCTTCACGATCGAATTCAAATTGGCATATGTTTGGAGATTCACGCATGCCCGTGAATGATATAGATGCACCCGAGCGAGTCAGTGCAGACCACCTAGTACCCCATATACCCGGCGTTATCTTCCAGTTTCACCGTGCGCGCAATGGTCATATGCGGTTTCCCTATTTAGAGGGCGGCGGCGTGGCTCTCAAACATATCGACCGGGAGCTTCTGGCGCAAAATGCTGGCCAATTAGTTGAGCAACTGACCGGCAGTGACCACCCCAAGATAATGTCTGCGATCGAACGTTCGGCGCGCTGGATGCTGCCTCTTACCACGCGCTTTCGGCTACCGTTCCCAAAAGACAAACCTCACTGGATTGCGGTTAGCGCCCAGCCGAAGCCAGTTGCTGACGGTGTTCAGTGGAACGGCATAATGATGGACATTAGCGACCAAGTAAGCGAGGAGCAGCGGCTTCGTAAGCTATGCGATACAGACCCTCTGACGCAACTGCCCAATCGCCGCAAACTGATGATGCATTTAACCCATGTTGCGTCGCTTAGTACCCGCCACGGCACTCCGCTCTCCATCATGATGATCGATATTGATCACTTTAAACGTCTTAACGACCGCTGGGGCCACCTACACGGGGATGACGTACTTAAACAGTTAGCGACGCACACCCAGTCACTACTGCGCTGTGAAGATATGGTGGCTCGGCTGGGAGGAGAAGAGTTCATGGTCGTGCTGCCGCTCACGCCGCTGCAGCAATGCCATGCACTTGCCGACCGCTTGCGCCAAGCCATCAGTGCGCGCGACTTCGGCATGGGGCCAGGCCAGGTGACGCTAAGTATTGGGGTGGCTGAATATCGCTGTGGCGAACCCCTTACGAGCCTGATCGAGCGGGCCGACCAAGCGCTGTATAGCGCCAAAGACGTTGGTCGCGACTGCGTTTGCCATCTACGCTAATAGGAAATACCCAAGCGCAGGAGCCAAATGATGACAACGCTAGCTGACACCGTTTGTGAACCGTGCAGCAAAAATGCTCTGCCACTAAGTAAAGATGAGGCCAATGAGCGGCTAAAAAGCCTCAGCCAGTGGCAGATTGTCGAGCACGATGGCATCATGAAGCTGTCACGAAGTTTTAAATTCCGTGACTTTGCCAGCGCCTTGGCGTTTACCCAAAGCGTTGGCGATATTGCCGAGCAGGCTGGCCATCACCCCGTTATCGTGACTGAGTGGGGCAAAGCTACTGTCACGTGGTGGTCTCACGCTATCAAGGGCCTGCATCTTAATGACTTCATTCTTGCCGCCAGAACCGACGAGGTAGCCGAATAAATGTTTGAGCATATTGAGCGAGTCCCAGGAGACGCCATTCTCGGGCTGATCGAAGCTTTCAAAAAAGATACCAACCCGCAAAAAGTGGATTTAGGTGTCGGTGTTTACCGTGATACCCAAGGCAATACGCCGGTAATGCGCGCCGTTAAGGAAGCAGAAGCTCGCCTGCTCAAGAATGAAACGACGAAAACCTATATCGGTTCTCACGGCGCCCCCAGCTATGGTGAAGTAGTCCTTCCCATGGTATTCGGCGCCGAGTCACCGGTACTCAAAGCCAACCGTGCCAGCGCTACACAGTCGCCTGGCGGTACCGGCGCTCTGCGCTTAGCAGCTGACTTCATCTCTTCACAGCTGCCGGGCAAAGGAATCTGGGTAAGCGATCCAACCTGGCCCAACCACCACGGTATTTTTACCGCGGCGGGTATCGAGCTGCACAAGTATCCTTACGTCGACCCCGACAACCGTCTTGATTTTGACGGTATGCGGGCAGCGCTGAAAAGCATTCCAGAAGGCGATGTAGTCGTACTCCACGCCTGCTGCCACAACCCCACCGGCTTTGATCTTTCCCACGCCCAGTGGCAGGAAGTGCTGGAGATTGTTCGTGAGCGCAAACTACTTCCGTTGATCGACTTTGCCTATCAGGGCTTTGGCGAAGGCCTGGATGAGGACGCTTACGGCGTTCGCCTGCTGGCAGAAAACCTCGACGAAGCCATCATCACCAGCTCCTGCTCGAAGAACTTCGGTATTTACTGTGAGCGTACCGGCTGTTTGATCATGGTGGCAAAAGACAGCGAGCAGATGGACAACATTCGCTCACAGGTCGCGATCGTGGCACGGGAAAACTACTCAAACCCGCCTGCTCACGGCAGCGCTATCGTCAGTGAGATTCTCCATGACCCTGAGCTGACTGCGCTATGGCGCGAAGAGCTCACCGAAATGCGCGATCGTATTAATACCCTGCGTCGCGATTTCGTCGAAGCGTTGAAACCCTACGGGCTGGATGAGAAATACGCCTGCGTAGCAGAGCAGCGCGGCATGTTCTCCTACACCGGCTTAACGCCTGAGCAGGTAGATCGTTTACGCGATGAATTTGGCATCTACATGGTGCGCTCGGGTCGCGCCAACGTAGCAGGCTTCTCCCAGGAAAACCTGCCCTACCTGGCCAAAGCGATCGCCGCTGTCAACGACTAGGTAGCGTCCAAGCACTTAACAAGTACTACAGCACTACAAACGCCCAGGCCTTCCTGGGCGTTTTTGTGTGCTGAACGTTTTTGCGTACCGGGCGCTTGACCGATTAGTCAACTCTTCGGCACACTCAGTATTGCCTTGTATACAACACACCATAATCAAGAGGCCTAATATGGCGACTGCCAGCACCCATTACCCCTGGTACAAAAAAGAAGACACCGACGCGTTCTTCGCTCTGTTTCAAAACAACATTGCCAACTTTGTGATTATCGCGATCACGATGCTGGGCATGGGATTCCCCTCCTCTATTGTATACGGCCAGGTGCTGCCAGGCGCTGCGGTAGCAGTAATGGTGGGCAACTTCTACTATGCGTGGAGCGCGGCAAGGCTGGCACGCAAGGAGAACCGCGCCGATGTGACGGCGCTCTCTTACGGCATTTCAACCCCGGTCATGTTCGTATTTCTGTTCGGTGTGTTACTCCCCGCCAAACAGCTCACCGGTGATGCAGAAATGGCCTGGAAAGTAGCGGTAGCCGCCTGCTTTATTAGCGGCGCTATCGAAGCGGCGATCAGCGTAATTGGCCGTTGGGTGCAGTATCACCTGCCGCGTGCTGCCATGCTAGGCGCCGTTGCTGGTGTCGCCCTGACCTTTATCGCCGGTGAAATGCTGTTCAAAACCTTGGAAATGCCGGTTATTGGCTTGCTGGTGTTAGCGATCATTATTGTGGGGCTGGTTGCTAGAGTGAGCATGCCGTTTAAGCTACCCACCTCGCTCTTCGCCATTATCCTCGGCACCGCCATGGCCTATTTAATTGGCGACGCCGGCACCGAGCGCTTTAGCGATGCCTTTACCCACTTGGGCTTTTATCCGCTGCTTCCCAATCTGGCCTGGTTTGAAGGGCTGGGGTTACTGCTCACCAGTATGCTAGCGGTACTTACCGTGGTGCTGCCGATTACGCTCTATAACGCCATTGAGACGATGAACAACGTAGAGGCGATGGAAGCCGCAGGCGATAAGTACGATGTACGCGAGTGTCAGGCAGTCGATGGCGCTGGTACCATGATCGGCGCGCTGTTTGGCGGCGTGTTTCCTACCACGGTCTATATTGCCACCGTTGGAGCCAAGTGGATGGGCGCGGGTCGTGGCTACAGCCTGCTCAATGGCGCGGTATATGCGCTGGCCACCATGTTCGGCTTAATCGCCGCCCTGGCCGCCATTATTCCCGTTTCGGTGGTCGCCCCGATTTTGGTGTTTGTCGGCATGTCGATGATTGCCACCGCCTTTCAAGCCAACGATACACGCTACTACCCCGCCGTGGCGCTGGCCATGCTGCCCTACTTCGCCAACTACGTAATGACGCGCTTTAACCGCGGGGCGGGCGAGGTCGTCACCGATATCTCCAGTGCCATTGTGGTAATGGGCCAGGGGGCTATGTTTATGGCCATTTTGCTCGGTGCCATGACGGTGTCGGTGATTGACCACCAGTTCAGACGCGCGGCCGCCTTCGCCGCCATTGCCGCAGGCTTCTCCTTCGTTGGGTTGATGCATGCCCCGGAGCTGTCGCTCAATGCTGCCCCAGAGTTCGTGATGGGCTACTTGGGCATGGCGCTGCTGTTTATCTACTTCTCTTTTCAAGAAGCAGCGCGCCTGCGTTAATTGACGAATCCCGCCTGCCGATGCGGGCGGGAAAGAATACGCCGCATGACTTGCCACGCCATCAAGCCCGCCAGGAGGTTACCCACCGCAGCGCCCGCCGCCAGCCCCCACCAACCGAATAACTGCGAGCCCAGCCATAGGCAGGGCAAATAGCAAATAAACAGCCGGGCGCTGGATAGCAGCATCGCTCGCAGCGGCCAACCTAACGCGTTCCCTGCTGAGACCACCAGCATGCAGACACCCAGCGCTGCGTAGCTGGGCAGCAGAAAGCGGATGAGCAGCGCCAACTCACTCTGTACCTCAGGATTGCCCGCTAACGCCATGGCTAGCCAGGGAGCCCCTAACGCTAGCACCACACCAAGGCCTAGCTGCCAAACTAGCGCGACCTTGACCGCCAAACGCATCAGCTGTTGTATCTGACCCCAATCACCGGCGCCGTAGCAGCGACCTAACCACGGCGGTAGCGACATGGTCATGGCCAGAATCACCATCAGCGATAGCGTTTCCAGACGGCTTGCCAAGCCCCAGGCCGCTACTTCACTCTCACCCAGGCCCGCCACCACAGAAATAGCCAGCATCGCCGCCAAGGGTGGCATTAGTTGGCTGACCATAGCTGGAGCCGCAATTCCGGCAAACGGCCGCCACGACTGTTGCGCCTCTAACCACAGTCCCTGTTGCGATGCCCACTGGCGTTTGAGCAATTTGCGCGTGGTCACCAACAGCCCCACTGTAAAAGCGATTGCGGTTGCCCAGGCAGCGCCGGGTAACCCCCAGCCCTGCCAATCGCCTACTCCAAAAATCAGTAGAGGGTCGAGCGCAAGGTTAACGAGGCTACTCAGCACCATCATCTTGCCCGGTAAACGGGTATCCCCATGGGCGCGAAAGACGCTATAACTAAAATAGAGCAGTGCCCCCAGCCACGCCGATAAGAGCTGCGGGCCCCAATAAATGCGGATATACGAGAGCGTGGTTTGATCCGCCCCCAGTAGTTGAAAAATGGGCACATGGAATAGCCATAAGACGATGGCTAACAGGCCGATCACCCCACCGCCAGCCATTAACACCAAACTGCTTAAGCGCCTTGCCCGATCACCTTCCCCTGCACCTAGCGCTCGGGAAATAAGCGCGGCAATGGCGATACCCATGCCCACCTGAATGCCAATAATCAGAAAGGAGAGCGGAAAGGTGAACGACTGAGCGGCGAGCTGGGCAGTGCCCAAACGGGCAATAAAGGCGCTATCCACAAGCTGAAAACCCAATAACGCCAACACCCCGATGGCCATTGGCCAGGTTTGACGCCATAGGGTTATTGCCAACTCGCGTTGCTGCATAACAATTGCCAAGTCAACTCTCCTTTCATTCACCTTAAACGCAAAAACGCCACCACCCCTAGCGGGGTGATGGCGCTTAACTAAACGTACTCTTTACTGACGAATACCTTCAAACGTGACGTATAGCTCAAGCTCATGCATGGATTCAGGGAAATCGCTCATATCGATGCCGTAATCGCTCAGAGTCAGCGTTGTGCTGCCTTCAAAACCAGCACGGTAGTTACCCCAAGGGTCATCGCCTTCACCCATCAACGTCACCGGCATTTCAATTTCCTGGGTTTCGCCGTGCAGGGTCAGGTCACCTGTCAGCACACCTTCATTCTCGCCAGTTGATTCAAAGCCTGTTGAGGTGAACGTAGCGGTGGGGAACTCGCTAGCATTGAGGAAATCATCGCTTAAGATATGGCGATCACGCTCAGCGTGGTTGCTGGTCAGACTGTTAACCTGCACTTCGATTTCGGCAGAGGAGGCATCGAGATCTTCAGGATCGTAAGCAAACTGGCCATCAAACTCTTCAAAGCTGCCCAGGATGTAAGAGAAACCCAGGTGTGAAATTTTGAACTGAATAAAGGCATGCTGGCCTTCGGTATCGATTTGATATTCAGCTGCCTGGGCCTGGCTCAATGGAACCAGCGCCGCGGCGGCAATCGCAGTGGCAAATGCAGTCTTCTTCAACATAGTAAACAACTCCTTGGGTTACTTAATAAACACCGTGACAGGCGGAGATCGCCTTCACGGCGGTCAAAACGAATCTATCTCACGACTCTGAATCAGAGCGCATGCTATAGGCTGGATTAAGCATGCGCACCAGCGTTGCGTGTTTGTCCAACCAATGGTGCTTGAGCGCTGCGAGCGCATGCCCACCGGCAAGAATCATTAGCGCCAAAGCGCTGTACCAATGGATGTCACCCGCCAAGCTTGCCTGATTGGGCAAGTCATATAACAGCGCAGGCACCTCAAACCAACCAAATACACTGATACCACGACCATCGGCGGTAGAGATCAAGTAGCCGCTCACCATGACCCCTAATACAAGTACATAAAGAATAATGTGACCGAGATGAGCCGCAATAGTTTCCAAACGGCTACCCTCTGCACGGGGTGTCGGCTGGACGAAGCGCCATACCAAACGCACCAGTGTGGCAAACAGCAGCAGGATACCAATTGAGCGGTGTACCCAGGGCCCCTGATTATACCAAGGGTCATAATAGCCCAGATCGGTCATCCACCAGCCCAATGCAAACAGTCCGATAATGGTCAGCGCACTTAGCCAGTGAAATAGAATACTGATCAATCCCCATCCGCTGCGACTGTTCCGCAACATTTTGCTATTCCTTATTTTATCTATGACTACTTCTTATTTATGGATACTTCAATTTCGCCAACGCACTTATCAGAGCTTGGATTACGCTATGCTCCATGCTTTGAACCTTACCGCTATAGGCTACTGAAAACCTCTGAAAAAAGCAGAATATTTCATTCGTAAAAACCATTGAATAACCCGCTAACGATTTTTTACGCAGCACTTTTCTGAAAAAAGAACCGATAAATCATTCTATAAAATCGAACAAATACTGCAAATTTAATCAATTTAATTATTTTGTTTGCACGCTTACTATTAGTGCATGTCCTAAGAGACATTGTGCAACGAGCTTAAAAGCTGCACACAAATTTCCTATTAGAGAGCGCCAATCATGAAAAAGATCACCCTTATTACCGCTATTGCCATGACATTGACTTCTACTGCCGTTCTAGCTGAACAGGGATCTGGCGAACTTAACCAGATTGTTCACCCTAGCTCTTCAGCGAATTACAGCGCTGATACTTTGTACATGACGCCGGCTGATTTGCCTTTAGTTAACGGCGGTGCAGAGAAAAACGGCGTTGCTGCTCCGAGCTCGCACATCAACCCCTCTTCCAATAATGATGACCAGATTGCGCTGTCAGATCTGCCCCACCGCAACGCTTCTTAAAACATGTAATGGTTCGTTGCTTGCACAGCATATGAACCACTAGGGTTCAGAAATGCGAAAAACCCACCTTCATCAAAGGTGGGTTTTTCGTTAGTGCCGGATTGCTCACTATCAACTAGCCAGCGAGAATATCCAGGCCACGGGCAAGATCGCGCTGGATATCCTGCTGGCTCTCAAGGCCTACTGCCACTCGAATCAGCCCTGGCGTAATACCCGCTGCCTCTTTCTGCGTGTCGGATAAACGACCATGGGTGGTGGTCGCAGGATGAGTAATGGTGGTTTTTACATCACCTAGGTTACCCGTGATAGAGAGCATACGAGTCGCGTCGATCACCTGCCACGCACCCTCCTGGCCGCCCTTCACTTCAAAACCCAAAACGGCACCAAAACCTTTTTGCTGCTGTTTAGCCAAATCGTGCTGGGGATGATGTTCCAGACCGCTATAGAAGACTTGCATAACCGCCGGGTGGGCATCCAGCCAGCGCGCCAGGGTCAAGGCGTTGTCACAGTGGGCATTCATACGTAGCGACAGGGTTTCCAGTCCCTTGGTAAAAATCCACGCGTTGAAGGGGCTAAGGCAAGGTCCGCAAGTACGCACCACACCGAAAACTTCTTCAAGCAGTTTATGACTACCTACCACAGCCCCCCCGACTGCACGGCCTTGGCCGTCCAGATACTTGGTCGCCGAGTGAATAACCAAATCAGCGCCTAACGCCAGGGGCTGCTGGAGAGCCGGGGTAAGAAAGCAGTTATCGATGGCCAATAGCGCATCGTGACGATTTGCCAACGCTGCCAGGGCCGGTATATCGGCAATTTCTGACAGCGGATTTGAGGGGGTTTCGGCAAACAGCAGTCGCGTTTTGGGGGTAATGGCAGCCTCCCACGCAGCGACATTGGAAAGCTCAACATAACGCGTGGTAATACCGAACTTACCAAAGTATTTATCAAACAGGCTCACCGTCGAGCCAAACAGCGACCGGGAAGCAACAATCTCATCCCCTGCTGAAAGCAGTGCCAGTACGGTGGAAAAGATCGCCGACATGCCCGAACTGGTGGCGACACAGCGCTCGCCACCCTCAAGAGCCGCTAGGCGGCGCTCAAAGGTATGCACCGTAGGGTTGGTAAAGCGCGAGTAAACGTTGCCCGGTTCATGCCCACCGAACTTACGCGCCGCTTCGGCAGCGCTTGCGTAGACAAAGCTTGAGGTCGGAAATATAGGCTCCGAGTGCTCCTGCTCGAAAGTGCGCTGATGGCCCGCTCGGATCGCCAGCGTCTCAAGTGACCACTCGTCCTGGTGGCTGTCTATCTGGTGACTGTTTTCCTGGTGATTATCATCATGCATAAGGCTGCTCTCCTAATCGTCCAGGTCATCGTCCTGATTGTGCATATC
Organism: Halomonas sp. SpR1; assembly: GCF_031010175.1. Taxonomy (GTDB): domain Bacteria; phylum Pseudomonadota; class Gammaproteobacteria; order Pseudomonadales; family Halomonadaceae; genus Vreelandella. Next base: position 30,690 of record NZ_JAUAMB010000029.1, on the reverse strand, counting down.
GACCAGGGCATGGTCACCGGCGCTTTGATCCTTGGCGGAATCATTGCGGCTAGCTTCCAGGGCGGCCAGGTAGGCATCGTCGATATCACCGGTCACGTAATTGCCGTCAAACACCGAGCAATCAAACTCTTCCATCTCTGGATTTACTTCGCGGCAGGCCGCTTTTAGATCGTCCAGATTTTGATAGAAGATACGGTCGGCGCCAATCAGATCCCCCACTTCCGCTTCGCTACGGCCATGAGCAATCAGCTCAGACGCCGCAGGCATATCGATGCCGTACACGTTGGGGAAGCGAACCGGAGGCGCCGCCGACGCAAAATAGACCTTGCGCGCCCCGGCATCGCGAGCCATCTGAATAATCTGCTTACAGGTGGTGCCGCGCACAATGGAGTCATCTACAAGCAGGACGTTTTTACCCTTGAACTCAACGTCGATGGCATTGAGCTTCTGACGTACCGATTTTTTACGCTGGGTTTGCCCCGGCATAATAAAAGTGCGACCAATATAGCGGTTCTTCATAAACCCTTCGCGATAGGTCACACCCAAATGCTGCGCCATTTCCAGGGCGGAGGTGCGCGACGTGTCAGGGATCGGAATGACTACATCAATATCGTGATCCGGCCACTCGTTGAGAATACGGTCACCCAGCTTACGGCCCATCTGCATGCGGGTGCCGTACACATAGGCACCGTCCAACAGTGAATCCGGGCGGGCAAGATAAACATGTTCAAAAATACACGAACGCAGCTGCGGACGGTCCGCGCACACCTGCGTATGAATATTGCCTTCGATATCGACAAAAATGGCTTCGCCCGGCGATAGATCACGTTCAAGCTCGAAACCGCCCACATCCAGAGCAACGGATTCGGAAGCGATCATTACCGCTTGGCCGTTCTCCTCTTCGCGAGTACCAAAGACAACGGGGCGAATACCGAAGGGATCGCGGAACGCCACCATACCGAAGCCGTTAATAATCGCCACGGCGGCGTAACCACCCTTGCAGCGACGGTGAACTCGACGCACGGCGTCAAAGATATCTTCCGCTTCCAGGTGTAATCCCTGCTTCCCCAGCTCGTGAGCAAAGACATTGAGCAGCACTTCAGAGTCGGAACTGGTGTTGATATGGCGCAGATCGGTAGAGAACAACTCCTGCTTCAACTGCTCGGAGTTGGTCAGGTTGCCGTTATGCGCCAGCGCAATACCATAAGGAGAGTTAACATAGAACGGCTGTGATTCGGCTTCGCTTGAAGAGCCTGCCGTCGGGTAACGCACGTGACCAATGCCTAGGTTGCCTTTTAGGCGGGCCATATGGCGGGTATGAAATACATCACGTACCAAGCCGTTACTCTTGCGCAGCAGGAAGCGTCCCTCGCTCCATGTCATCATGCCGGCAGCGTCCTGGCCACGATGCTGAAGTACGGTCAGGGCATCGTAGATTCCCTGATTTACCGCCTGCTTGCCCAGAAGGCCCACTATACCGCACATTCACGTTACCTCGCTTAATGCCATGGTTTGCCTAAGTCATTTACCTATGCAAGCCCGAACGTTCGTAGAATCAACTTCAGTAACAGGTCAATCACCTGTCGGGATAACTTCTCGCTCCGCCGAACCAGGCATACGCAGTTCGGGCAGAGAGATGTCACGTAGTGACGCTGGCGCCTCAGGCAGCTCACGATCCCACTGATCTAACTGGCTCACCGCCCAATCGCGCAATTGAATAAAAGTGGGCCGCAGCTCCGCCTGTTGCCACGCCTGCAGTTCCGCCAGCGGCGTGAGGGTAATCAGCACGGTGGCAATAAGCAAAATAACCGCCCCGCGGGCAACGCCAAAAGCGGCCCCCGCCACGCGGTTCAAAAGCCCCATGCCCACCCACTCAATCGCCGCATGCACCAAGCGGATCACGATGCCACAAAGTAAAATAACGGCAAAGATCACCAGTATAAAAGCGAGTACCAGGCGGGCATCAAAGCTGTCGATGAAGCCGCTCATTAGCTCGGCCACTGGCTCGGCGAGCACTCGGGCAACCATTAACGCCACCACCCAGGCGGCCAAACCCAAGGCTTCGCGGACAAACCCTCTGACAAACCCGGCCAGCATCGACAGCGCCAGCACGGCCAGGAACACCGCATCAATCCATGTTAACGCCATGGTTTAGTCTCTTACCCGCACAAGCAGGCCCTGCACATTGGCTCGCTGCTTAATCGCGGCCATGGCGGACTCCCCATCTTCAGAAGTAGCATACGGGCCCACAAAGACGGTGGTCATATTGTTATCGCGTTCGCGCTGATAAACAGTAAAGCCTTCACCTGACAGCTGTTCGCTTAGGCGCTGCGCATTAGCGGGCTCACCAAAACTGCCAACCTGCACCGCCCACTCCCCCTGAGCGCTGGATGAAGGGCTGGGGACGCTAGATGACGCACCTTGTGAAGAGCTTTGTGACGAACTTTGTGAAGAGTTCTGCGACGAACCTCCAGCGTTGCTCTGACCACTGCCGCTATTACTGGCGATTAAATCCGCGATAGGGTCGCTATTGGAGCTGGCTGGGGCTTCATCCGGCTCACTGGAGCCCGCCGCTTCTGGGCGGGAAGACGACTGTTCAGAAGCCGCGATTTGATCGGTTTCCGGCAACCGCGGGTTGGCGTCAATAGGCATATCGCCCTCTTCACCCTCTCCCTGCGGAGTCGACGATAGCGACGGCTCACCAATGGTTGAAGGTCTTTCCGGTGCGGGAACGTCACGGCGCTCCACTTCAACCGGCTGCTCGATCACAAAGCTCGGCTGAGGACGCTCTTCTCTAGGCGCAGGGTCGCTCATTAGCCATGGCACAAAGATCGCCAGTAGCGCGAGTAGAATCACAATACCGCTGATGCGTTCCGTTTTACCGTATTTCATTTCCGTCTCCATCAAGCGACGCAGCGCCTGTTGGCAGTGGCCGAGCTAGCAGTGCTGCAACTGTAAAGAACGACCCGGTAGCCAAGACACGATCATTGGGCGTTAACACCTGAGCCAGCCAATCGACGCCTGCTTGCGGCGAATCGGCGCTAAAATGCACCCGCCCTCCCTGAGCGATAATACGTTGCGACAACTCGCTTGCCTGGCAACCTCGCTCTCCACTCAGCGACACGCACACCCAATCACTAATGCGGGACGCTAACGCCTGTATGACACCGTCGATATCCTTATCATTCAACATGCCGATAAAGCACCACTGACGGCCTCCTGCTGGGGGTGGAGGCAAATGGCGAACCACATACTCAGCAGCGTGGGGATTATGCCCCACATCCAGACACCAGGGACCGATCCATTGCAGCCGCCCGGCTAACTGCACTGAACCCAGCGCTGCTTGCACTCGCGATTTCTCTAGTTCAAGCCCCGCTAGCACAAGTGACTGTAAGGCAGTGGCAGCGTTATCGATGGGCAGCCGAGGATCCGGTAGCTCGTCAAGAACAACGCTTTGGCCATTCGCATCCTGCCCCTGCCATCGCCACTGGGTAGGCTCGGCAGCCATCGTCTTATGGGTAAATTGCTGACCCAGACTAAACGTAGGCGCCGCTAGCCGTTGGGCACATTCAGCGACACTGGAAGGTAGCGCCTGACTGCCTAATACTGCGGGTCGGTTGGCTCGAAAAATGCCGGCTTTTTCACGCCCAATCTGGGCTAAATCGGTGCCTAAAAAGTTGGCATGATCCTGAGCGATAGTGGTGACGATAGCCACATCCGCATCAACGATGTTGACCGCATCAAGACGCCCCCCAAGCCCTACTTCAAGTACCGCAAGGTCAAGTTCTGCACTCGCCAAGCACCACAGCCCGCAAAGCGTACCCGCTTCAAAATAGGTCAGGCTGATTTCGCTACCTTGCAAGCGCGCGCGCTCGACCTGCTCAAAACCTTGTACAAGCAGTTGATCGTCAGCTTCCTGTCCAGCGATTTTAACGCGCTCGTTGTAGCGTAATAAATGGGGGGAAGTGTAGGTACCCACGCGCCAATCGTGGGCGCGGGCAACACTATCGATCATGGCAAGGGTTGACCCCTTGCCATTGGTACCTGCCACCGTAATGACGCAGGGGGCGATGGGATTTGCAAGCAGCCCCATACGTTTTGCCACCTCAGAGACACGCTCCAGGCCCAGATCAATCCCTACCGGGTGCAGCGTTTCCAAATGCTGGAGCCACTGTTTTAAAGAATATGGCTGTAGAGAGTGTTCTTGAGAGTCAGGCATTGCGTGAATAGTCATCACTCTTAGCGGAAGTGGTGTCCTGCTTGGTCACATCGACCTTGTCAAAAGTGACGTTAGCAGTGTCCGCTAAGCTAGCTTCCTCGACAATCGGCTCAACCACCTCAGCATCATCAGGGATTATCGATGTATCCGGCGTCGCTTCGTGATGCGTCAACTTACGCAGCACGCTACCCACGCGAGTGCGCATTTCATGGCGATGGACGATCATGTCGACGGTACCGTGCTCAAGCAGAAACTCGCTGCGCTGGAAACCTTCTGGCAAGGTTTCACGCACCGTTTGCTCGATAACCCTGGGGCCTGCAAAACCAATCAAGGCGTTGGGTTCGGCGATATTCAAATCACCCAGCATGGCCAACGAGGCGGAAACACCGCCAAAGACGGGATCCGTGAGCACCGAAATATACGGCACCCCCGCTTGCTTGAGCTTTTCAAGCGCGGCAGAGGTCTTAGCCATCTGCATCAACGAGAAGAGTGCTTCCTGCATGCGAGCACCACCGGAGGCAGCAAAGCACACCAGCGGGATATTCTCTTCCAGCGCCAGGGTAGCAGCACGAACAAATTTCTCGCCGACCACCGCCCCCATTGAGCCACCCATAAAGGTAAACTCAAAGGCAACGGCGACCACCGGCAGACCGTCCAACTCACCGCGCATTGCGACCAGCGCATCTTTCTCGCCGGTGTCTTTTTGCGCCGCGGTCAGGCGGTCTTTGTATTTTTTGGAGTCGCGGAACTTCAACCGATCGTTGGGCTCTATTTCGGCCGCAATCTCTTCGCGTCCTGCTTTATCCAAGAACCAGTCCAAGCGTTTGCGTGCTGTCAAGCGCAGGTGATGATCGCACTTGGGACAGACGCTGTTATGTTTCTCTAGCTCGGGGAGGTAGAGAACCGCTTCGCACTTGGGACATTTACGCCAGAGGCCGTCGGGCACGCTAGCGCGACGGTCTTTACGCTGGATACGACCCATGGAGGGTACGATCTTGTCTAACCAGCTCATATCAAAAAGGCTTCCGTTATACGTCAACGCCTGGCAAAACCAGGCTTGATGAGTGTCGTGAATCTATTCAGTATAGGCGATAAGGCGTATAGCCTTAGGCATCCATCGCCGTACGCATCTCTGCTAATACACTTTTCAACTGGCCCGCAATGGTTTCCGGCGCATCGACGCTTTCGGCGATACGGTTAACCAGAGCGCTACCTACAATCACACCATCGGCGACTTTAGCTACTTCAGCGGCCGTCACACCATCACGGATGCCGAAACCAACACATAGTGGTAAATCGGTCATTCCCCGCAGCGGCGCCAAGTGCTCGGCCACATCGTCTGCGTTCAGAGTGGCGGCTCCCGTCACGCCTTTCAGCGAAACGTAGTAGAGGTAGCCTTCACCATGGGCGCATATTGTAGCGGCACGCTGATGAGAAGTGGTAGGCGCAACGAGAAAAATCGCGGCTAAATCCCGCGATTTCAGCAGTGGCCCGATCTCTTCGGCCTCTTCAGGCGGCATATCCACAATCAGTACACCGTCAACGCCCACGCTGGCGGCTTGATCGGCAAAATTTTCGTAGCCAATCCGCTCAATGGGATTCAAATACCCCATGAGCACAACCGGCGTTGTGGTATCGGTTTGGCGAAACTCTTTGACCATCTGAATAAGGTCAACCAGCCGTGTACCCTGCTTTAAGGCACGTTCACAGGCTTTTTGAATCACCGGGCCATCGGCCATGGGGTCGGAAAAAGGCACGCCTAGTTCAATCACATCGGCGCCCGCTTCCACCAGGGCATGCATAAAGCCCACGGTGTACTGCGGCGCTGGATCCCCTGCGGTGATATAAGGGATCAGGGCCTTGCGACCCTGCTGTTTAAGTTCACTGAAACGCTGATCAATACGGTTCATGCTCGCCCTTAAAATTCGATGCCATCAATCTTAGCAACTGTCATGATGTCTTTGTCGCCACGCCCGGAAAGGTTAACCACGATATGCTGGTCAGGACGCATGGTAGGGGCCAATACCTTGGCATGGGCCAGCGCATGGGCTGACTCAAGGGCGGGCATAATACCTTCCATATGGGTCAGCTCGCGAAACGCTTCCAGCACTTCTTTGTCATTAGCCGCCACATAGGAGACCCGCCCCACGTCTTTCCACAGCGCGTGCTCGGGGCCCACGCCCGGATAATCCAGTCCGGCTGAAATAGAGTGGGTATCAGACACCTGCCCGGCTTCATCAGACATTAAGTAGGTGCGGTTACCGTGGAGCACGCCACGCGGTGCATTGGATGCCAGCGGCGCTGCATGGCGGCCGGTTTCAACACCATCGCCCCCCGCCTCTACGCCGTACATAGCAACGCCGTCATCTTCCACAAACGGGTAGAAAAGGCCAAGGGCGTTAGAGCCACCGCCAACGCAGGCAATTAGCGCATCGGGCAGGCGGCCGATCTGCTCCAACGACTGGCGGCGCGCTTCACGCCCCACCACGGCGTTGAAATCGCGCACCAGCAGCGGATAAGGGTGCGGGCCCGCCACGGTACCGATGATATAGAAGGTGTTATCGACGTTGGTGACCCAGTCGCGCAGGGCTTCGTTCATGGCGTCTTTAAGCGTGCGAGTACCGGACTCCACCGGAATCACCCGCGCGCCCAGCAAGCGCATACGATAGACGTTCAGCTTTTGGCGCTGGACGTCTTCAGCGCCCATATAAACGTCGCACTCAAGCCCTAAGCGAGCGGCCACAGTCGCCGAGGCAACGCCATGCTGGCCCGCTCCAGTTTCAGCGATAATGCGCGGCTTGCCGGTTTTTTTAGCCAGCAGTGCCTGGCCGATGGTGTTGTTGACCTTGTGAGCGCCGGTATGATTAAGGTCTTCGCGCTTCAACCAAATCTGTGCACCGCCAAGACTCGCCGACCAACGCTTGGCGTGGTACAGCGGTGACGGGCGCCCCACGTAGTGGGCAAGATCGTAGTCAAACTCGGCCTGGAAATCAGGGTCATCACGCAGGCTCAAGTAGGTTTTCTCTAACTCTTCCAACGCAAAGCTCAGGGTCTCTGACACAAACCGACCGCCATAAGGGCCAAAATGACCGCGGGCATCCGGCATTCGAGTCAGATCACTGAACTTGGTTTTGGGTGCAGGCGTCGCAGAAACAGTCACAGGGATACCTCACAAGATCGCCAGAACAGGCAAACAAAAAATGAATCGACGTAACACGTAGCTCGATAAAATACCCATAAGCAGTACGTATAAATTACACACAAACCGGGCCCACATAAACGTATGCGGCGAACGCTAACGGGCGTCGGCTAACGCCACTTGGCTAACGAAAGACGCCATCTTGTCGACATCTTTACAGCCATGGGAGGCTTCAATACCGCCCGACACATCCACTGCATAAGGCTCTACCTGACGCACAGCGTCAGCAATGTTATCAGCACTCAACCCACCGGCGAGGATAACAGGTTTTGCAAGATTTGCGGGGATTCTCGACCAATCAAAGGTCTCCCCCGTGCCCCCCGGCGTTCCGGGGCGATAAGCGTCTAGCAACAGCGCCTGGGCGTGATGATAGCGCTCCGCCTCATGCGCTAGGTCTATCTCATCGCGCATACGCAGCGCTTTCATCCAGGGTAACCCAAAGCGCTGGCACTCATCAGGCGTTTCATTGCCATGAAACTGAAGCATATCAAGATAGGGCAAGCACTGCTCAATAAGCTCTGCAGGCTGGTCAACGAATAGCCCCACCCGGGTCACAAACGCAGGCACCCGGGCAGACAGCGCGGCCAGCTGTTCTACACTCACGCTACGCGCACTTTTAGGCCACATTACGAAACCCAAAGCGTCCACGCCCAGCGCCACGGCTCGGTCAATATCCTCACCACGGGTAAAGCCACAGAACTTGATTCGTGTGCGGGCTAACGGAGCAGACCTCATGACGACGCCTCTTGTTCAGGGGTAGCTGATGGATTACGCAGCGAGCGATTGCGCCGATAGGCCACCCGTGGCGTATCAGGAAGTTCACGCTCTCCCGTCCATTCACCGGTAAACGAGAGCAGATGGGGCCCCAGCGGCTCTTTTGGCAGGTCAAAGCGCTCATCGTAAACCGAATCGACAAAGTGCAGCCCGCAGGCGGGCGCCGTAACGTCACCTTTGCGACGGTTTTTAAGCGCTAAAAGTTCACCAATATAAGCTTCATCCTGGGCACCGCGTCCGACACTTACCAGCGCCCCGGCAATGTTGCGAATCATGTGGTGCAAGAACGCATTGCCTTGAATATCGATCATCACCAGCTGGCCGTAGCGCTTTACATCCACAAAGTGCATGTGCCGCCAGGGAGTTTTGGATTGACAACCTGCCGCGCGGAAGCTCGAAAAATCGTGCTCCCCTACCAGCGCCTGGGCAGCGCGGTGCATGGCATCGGCGTCTAACGGGTCGCGGCACCAGGTCACATTGGCCCGCTCCAACACCGGACGGCTTATCTGATTCAACAGCACGTAGCGGTAGCGGCGCCCCAAAGCGCACAGGCGTGAATGGAAGTCATCGCCCACTGGCTTCACCCAGCGCACGGCAACGTCGCGGGGCAAATGGGTATTAGCACCAAAGATCCAGGCTTTTTCGGAGCGCCCCACCGGCGGGTCAAAATGCACAATCTGGCGCGTCGCGTGCACCCCAGAATCGGTACGCCCACTGGCACTCACCTGGATGGGCTCGTTGGCCACCTTGGACAGCGCATCTTCTAGCGATGCCTGAACAGATGCGGCGTGGTTTAAGCGCTGAAAACCGCAGTAGCGGGTACCGTCGTACTCGATACCCATTGCCAAGCGGCCGGTAAGCGGAATTTTCTCATCGAAGTGATAGAACAGCGTCATCAAGCCACATCATGTTGGAGATTTTGAAGGATCGCTATTATCCAGCCCTCGCGGCTTGAATGCTACCTCTTCAATTTCCCACTCCTCCTCAATCGGCCGTCGCGACTGTTTAGCCGGTGGCAGCGGCGCTATTTGCGGCTCACTAGAGAACTCTACCGTGGGCTGCATTGGCGTTTCGCTTTGCAAGCCATCCTGACTCTCTGTAAAGCTATTTGAAGCGCTATTTAAGACCGGCGGGTGGTAGTCGATAAAACGATGACCTGGATCCTCAGTTACTTCAGCAGACTTATCGGCTTGCTGCCCATCAGCATCAGTCACCGGATCAGACGCAGGCAAGCCGGCCTCAAGAGAAGCCAGCAACTGGCTCACTGGCACGGGATTCTGCGGCGGCGCCAATGAAACACTCTCAGCGCGCTCAGCGGGAACGGCTGTAAGCCCCAGCCGCCGCGGGCGCCCCTGTTCAGCCAGTCCCGATGCCTGACTTTTATCATAGCGAAGTGGGTAATCTTGGGTCGGCTCTGGCTTCTCTGTATCTGGCCTTCCTGGCTCAGGCTCGGACTCGCTTTGAGACGTTGTTGATTGGCCGCTGTCGTTGTGCGGCTCATCAACGTCACCACTATGGGGTGGCCCTGGGTACGTAACAGAAACAGCCTCTGGCATTGGCGGTGCCTTAGGCGCTGTGCGGGGCGAAACCGTTGGTTTCACCACTGGCTCTGCAAGCGGAATCTCTTCCCAGGTCTCCTCACGGCGCTTACGTAGCCATACCAACAGCCCAACCAACAGTACGATGGCACCCAGCGCCAACGGCCACTGGTAGCGCTCGATTAAAGCAGCTACTCCCGGGCTATTCATCTCGTCCATGCTGGCAATAAGTGGCGCAGAGGATTGCTCTTGGTCGGTCTGCTCTTGGGCAGTTAGGGTATTGCCTAGCGCCTGAGTCAATGAGGCGACTTCGCCACGTAGCTGGTTAAGCTCTGCGCGCATCAATTCACGCTCTTCGAGCACCTGCTGAAGTGTCACTTGGCTGAGGCGTAGTTGCTCGGTGAGCTCCATACGGGTTAATGCTTCAGGCGCGTCGGTAACGGCTTCAACCGTGGATTGATCCATTGGTTCAGACCCGTCTGTTCCTGGCTCATCTTCCTCAAGCACCCTCGAATCCTTCACGACCGTTTCCGAACCACCAGCGGCAAGCGCACTATTAGAGCGGGTGCGTGCATTAGCGTGTAGCGTTTGAGCGGGGGCTATTGAAGTGTCCGCAACAGACGCAGGTTCAAGCTCTGGGAGCGACACAGCCTGCAATGAGCCATTACGGCGTAACCGCCAGGCTTCGTTCATCGCCTTGATGGCAACGTCAGCATCATCATGAGAGCGAGCCAGAACGCGCTCAGCATCCGGTATGCGTAGCGTTTGGCCTGCACGCATGTCATTTATATTGCCTGAAGGAAAGACTTCAGGGTTGGCCTCCAGCAGCGCAACCATCATCTGCTGAACGCTTACTTCGCCGGGCTTAATGCGCTCGGCAACGCTCCATAGCGTATCGCCACTGCCAATATAAGCGCTACTGGCATTGCCGTGGGCGCCAGGGGACGCCGCATGCCTCGCTTCAGCAACCGGGGTGGCAACCGCTGAAGCACTAGCGGTTTGTCTCTGACCCTGTTGAGAATAGCCCTGGGGGTCAAACAGCAGCGTGATATCGCGAAACTGTTCCCCGCCTGGAAATTCGACTGTTAACAGCAAATCAAGCCAGGGCTCCTGCATTGCTTGATCAGAACTTAACCGCACTTGTCGCTGGCCCTGCTGCTCCACCACCTGAGTACGAACACTGGCAGCTAACGGCGTCCACTCAAGGCCTGCTGTGGCGAAATCAGAGGGGTCGGCAACGCTGACACGAATGTCGTCGAGGGCGTAATCACTGCTTTCAATCAGAGGGATAGAGGCATCTAACGGCGCATTCAAGTACGAGCTGACACTCGCCTGCCCCAAGCCAATGGCCAGTGCAATAGGACTCACAGCGCTCAGCGAGAGCCATGTCATCCATGTCAGTATTTTTTTCATGCAGGTTCCCTGATCGCCTACCTACTTTTAACGGCTTATATCAGATTATCGTATTACATCGCTTTTATCATAACTTAACGAAATAGCGCCATTATTCCCACTACCGTGATGACTGGCTGCATAAAAAAAACGGGAAGCTGCGAACAGCTTCCCGTTTTCGACGGGGGTACAACAATCAGTAATTACTGTTCGCGCAGAATCTTCAGCATCCGCTTCAGTGGCTCTGCGGCACCCCACAGCAGTTGGTCACCCACGCTAAACGCCGAAAGATATTCACCGCCCATTCGCAGCTTACGCAGACGGCCAACCGGCACTTGCAGCGTGCCAGTAGCAGCCGCAGGCGTTAGGCCAGCGATGGTGGCGTCTTTATCGTTAGGAATCAGCTTGACCCACTCGTTGTGCTTGGCGATGCGATCTTCGATCTCATCCAGCGGCACATCGTGCTTGAGCTTGATCGTGAATGCCTGGCTGTGCGAACGCATCGCGCCGATACGCACGCACAGACCATCGATGGGGATCGGGTTGTTGTCGAGGCCAAGAATCTTGTTGGTCTCAACGCTGCCCTTCCACTCCTCGCGGCTCTGTCCATTATCCAGCTTGGTATCGATCCACGGAAGCAAGCTACCCGCCAGCGGCGCGGCAAAGTTATCGGTCGGGAAGTCACCGCTGCGCATGGCTGCCGTTACTTTGCGATCGATATCCAGAATCGCGCTGGATGGGTCTTTTAACTCTTCGCCCACGCTATCGCGCAGCTGGCCCATTTGATTGAGCAGCTCGCGCATGTGCTTGGCGCCAGAGCCAGAAGCCGCTTGATAGGTCATGGAAGTCATCCATTCGACCATATCGGCTTCAAACAGACCGCCCAAACCCATCAACATCAGGCTTACGGTGCAGTTGCCGCCTACAAAGGTTTTAGCGCCTTTGGCTAGCTGATCGTCAATGACCTTGCGGTTGACGGGATCCAGCACGATGGTCGCTTCATCTTCCATACGCAGGGTACTGGCGGCGTCGATCCAGTAGCCCTTCCAGCCTGCGCTGCGCAGATCCTTATAAACCGGCTTGGTGTAATCACCGCCCTGACAGGTGACGACAACATCCAGCGCTTTGAGCGCTTCGATATCAAAGGCGTCTTTCAGCGGAGGCACGTCTACACCGATGTCGGGGCCGGGCTGACCAACCTGGGAGGTGGTGAAGAATACCGGCTCAATGCCGTTAAAATCACCATCTTCCTGCATGCGCTGCATGAGCACTGAGCCCACCATACCGCGCCATCCCACGAAACCGACTTTCAACATATGAAGTCCTCCTGCAAAGAATGAGTCCCTGTATTATACACACTTCTTTACGGTGATTTTGAAACCGCCCAGAGCGGCTCCATGATAACGAAAGAGTAAACAAGGTCGCCGGGGTAGCCCGACGACTTCTCTCACTGCTTTGAAAACGCCGCTAACACGGCATCGCCCATGGCATCGGTGCCGATGGTTTGCATGCCCTCTGATGCAATATCAGCGGTGCGCAGGCCGTCATTCAGCACACTGCCCACAGCGGCTTCAATTCGCTCCGCCATGGCATTCTCATTCAGCGAGTAGCGTAGCATCATGGCCACCGAAAGCATCATCGCCAGCGGATTAGCCACGTTTTGACCGGCGATATCCGGAGCGCTGCCGTGGCATGGCTCGTACATGCCCTGCCCGCTTTCGTTTAATGATGCAGAAGGCAGCATACCAATGGAGCCGGTAAGCATCGCAGCGGCATCGGAAAGAATATCGCCAAACATATTGCCGGTCACCATCACATCAAACTGCTTGGGCGCGCGCACCAGCTGCATGGCAGCGTTATCCACATACATGTGGGAAAGCTCGACATCCGGGTACTCCGGCGCCAAACGCTCCATCACTTCACGCCACAAAATGGTCACTTCCAATACGTTGGCTTTATCTACCGAGCAGAGCTTCTTACCGCGCTTTTGGGCCATTTCAAAGGCAACACGGCCGATGCGCTCAATCTCGCTCTCGGAGTAGATATAGGTGTTAAAACCCACTCGCTCGCCGTTGCGCTCTTCAATGCCTCGGGGCTGACCGAAGTAGATGCCGCCAGTGAGTTCGCGGACGATCATGATATCCAAACCCGCTACCAGCTCAGGTTTCAGACTGGAGGCACTGGCCAACTGCGGGTAGAGCATAGCCGGGCGCAAATTACCGAACAGACCCAGGTTTTTGCGCAGCCCCAGCAGGCCTTTTTCCGGGCGCTTGGCGAGGTCTTCAATCTTATCCCACTTGGGGCCACCCACCGCACCCAATAAAATAGCGCTGGCGGCTTTGGCTTTTTCCAGAGTTTCCGCGGGCAGCGGCTCGCCATGAACATCGTAGGCAGAGCCACCCACTAACCCTTCTTCGACCTCAATATCCAAGCCCGCTTCCTGGCACGCCCTCAACAAACGTGCCGCTTGAGCGGCAATCTCGGGGCCAATACCGTCACCCGGCAGCAATAAAACCTTATGCGTCATGCTGAATCCTTAACGTGTTATAGAGCGACTTTGGCCGCTTGGCGCATTGCAATGGGGTTGCAATGCGCTATCAAACTGACTGTAAAAACTGAAATCTCTTTAGGCAGACTGTCGGAACAACCAGGGGCGCGCAGCTTTATGTTTCTGCTCAAAGGCACGAATAGCGTCTTCGTCTTTTAGCGTCAGGCCGATATCGTCCAGCCCTTCCAGCAGGCAGTGCTTGCGGAACTCATCCACTTCAAACTCTAAAATCTCGCCGCTAGGGGTGACTACGCGCTGGTTCTCCAGATCCACATCCAACTGGTAGCCTTCGTTGGCCTCCACTTCGGCAAACAGCCGATCGACTACGTCTTCTGGGAAGGTGATCAGCAAAATACCGTTCTTGAACGAGTTGTTGTAGAAAATATCCGCAAAGCTGGGCGCAATTACCACCTTAAAACCGAAATCTTCCAGCGCCCAGGGTGCGTGCTCACGCGAGCTACCGCAGCCAAAGTTGCGCCGAGCAAGAAGCACTTCAGCGCCTTTAAAACGCGGCTGATTCAAGACGAAATCAGGATTAAGCGGACGCTGCGAGCAGTCTTGCCCTGGCTGCCCCTCATCTAAATAGCGCAGTTCGTCAAACAGATTAACGCCAAAACCAGTGCGCTTGATCGACTTCAAAAACTGCTTCGGGATAATCAAATCGGTATCGACGTTGGCGCGATCAAGGGGCGCAACCACGCCTTCAAAGCGTTCAAATTTTTTCATGGCTTAGGCCTCCTGAGCGTGTGTAGCGTCGTTGGCAGGCAAACTGCGAACATCGACAAAGTGACCGGCAATTGCCGCTGCCGCTGCCATGGCAGGGCTGACCAAGTGCGTACGGCCACCGTAGCCCTGGCGACCTTCAAAATTGCGGTTAGAGGTAGATGCGCAGTGTTCACCGGCACCCAATTTGTCCGCGTTCATGGCCAAACACATGGAGCAGCCCGGCTCGCGCCACTCGAAACCGGCATCGATAAAGATTTTATCCAAGCCTTCAGCCTCCGCTTGGCGTTTCACCAAGCCTGAACCCGGCACTACCATGGCCAGCTTGATGGAGTCAGCCACTTTTTTGCCTTTGGCCACCTTGGCGGCTTCACGCAGGTCTTCGATACGCGAGTTGGTGCAGGAACCGATAAAGATCTTATCCAACTTGATATCGGTGATTTTCTGGTTGGGCTGAAGGCCCATGTATTCCAGTGCGCGGGTGTGGCTGCGCTGCACGGTTTCATCCATCGCAGCCTGCGGGTCAGGTACTTGGCCGGAAATACCGGTGACCATTTCCGGGCTGGTACCCCAGCTCACCTGCGGCTCGATCTCTTCCGCCTTCAGGGTAACGACCTTATCGAACTCTGCATCGTCGTCAGAGACCAGATTGCGCCAATCCGCTACGGCGGCTTCCCACTGCTCTGCCGTGGGCGCGAAAGGACGCTTGGCTAAGTAATCAATGGTGGTGTCGTCCACGGCGATCAAACCGACCCGTGCGCCCGCCTCAATGGCCATGTTGCACACGGTCATGCGCCCTTCCATAGATAGCGAGGCAATGGCACTACCGGCAAACTCAATGGCGTAACCAGTGCCACCAGCGGTACCAATTTTGCCAATAATCGCCAGCACTACGTCTTTCGCAGTCACGCCCAGGCCCAACTCGCCTTCCACGCGCACCTGCATATTTTTCATTTTTTGCGCCAGCAAGCACTGGGTCGCCATCACGTGCTCGACTTCAGAAGTGCCGATACCGTGGGCCAAGGCACCAAAGGCGCCGTGGGTGGCGGTGTGGGAGTCGCCGCAGACCACCGTCATGCCCGGCAGCGTTGCACCCTGCTCCGGGCCAACCACATGAACGATCCCCTGGCGAGGGTCGTTGATCTTGAACTCTTCGATACCGTATTCCAGGCAGTTATCGTCCAGCGTCTGCACCTGAATCAACGACACTGGGTCTTTAATACCGCTGTTGCCCTCAGCGCGCTCTTTAATCGTTGTTGGCACGTTGTGGTCGGGCGTAGCCAAGTTGGCATCCAAACGCCACGGCTTACGATTGGCTAAACGCAGGCCTTCAAACGCCTGAGGGGAAGTCACTTCGTGGAGCAACTGGCGGTCAATGTAGATCAACGCGGTGCCGTCATCACGCTGCTTCACCAAGTGTTGATTCCAAAGTTTGTCGTAAAGCGTTTGGCCTGACATGGGACTCTCCTGGGCAGTGCCCTGCTAGTTCGGTATGGCCGCCTCTATGGGCTGCTTAAATTGCTTGTAGAGCAAGTGTCACGCGACTCGCGCATAAAAGCAATTCATGTTATTCATAGTTTAGATTCCATACAGGAATACTTGGCGGGGAACGGCATGCTTAGGAACACGTGAATGGATACCCAAAGCCTGCAAGCCTTTTTGGCAGTGGCGGATACGCAAAGTTTCTCCCGCGCAGCGGAACAGCTTTACCTTACCCAGCCCGCGGTGAGCAAACGCATTGCCACGCTGGAGTCCCAGGTGGGTACACAGCTGTTTGATCGTATTGGTCGGCGTATTGCGTTAACCGAAGCCGGTAACGTGCTGCTCCCCCAAGCGCGGCGCATTCTATTGACCGTTGAGGATAGCCGCCGAGCGCTGGCCAACCTTTCCGGCCAGGTAGGCGGCAAGTTGACCCTTGCCACTAGCCACCATATTGGCCTACACCGCTTACCGCCGCTATTAAAGCAGTACACCCAACGCCACCCGGAAGTCACGCTAGATCTGCACTTTCTGGATTCAGAGCAGGCTTACCAGGGCGTGCTGGATGGCACCCTGGAAATGGCCGTGGTGACGCTCGCCCCCCACCCCCATGAACAACTACAGGTGGTAGAATTATGGCGTGACCGACTCTGCTTTGCCTGCGCTATCGATCATCCTCTTACCCATCAGGCTTCTCAAAATGAGCTGTCATTGACCGATCTATGCGAATACAACTGCGTGATGCCGGGGGCGAAGACCTTTACAGGGTCACTTATTGCGCAGCGTTTTAGCGAAGCGGGCCTGCAACTGCCGGTTAGCATGGCGACCAACTATTTAGAAACGCTAAAGATGATGTGCAGCGTAGGGTTAGGCTGGAGTCTGCTGCCGGAAAAAATGATCGACAGCGAACTGGCAGAGTTAAAAGTCGCCACCCCGCCTATTTACCGCCCGCTGGGGTACCTAGTACATACCAACCGAACGCTGTCGAATGCGGCACGCAGGATGATTGAAGAGTTGGAAAATACGCGGGGAGAGAGTGTTATCAAATAAACCTCATGTGCTCCCGTGGGGGCCTCTAAACACTCGTAGAACTCGTTTTCTCGTTACCACACACGGTATGTGCGCGAAGCGGGATCGATGGTTTTTGTAGCACGTGGTAAGCGAAGCGCACTCGCGGAAGCAGCGTGCAGCGGTGCCGGGGTTTGGCTTAGGTGGCACTGGGCGTCGTTCCGACGCCTCCCGCGGGTGCCTCAAAACGCTCGCTGAGCTCGCTTTCTCGTTACCCAATGGGATGGACTCCTCCTCACCCTACTCCGGCGTCAGTGCGCCATACTGGTAGGTGGTTAGAACTATCAGCTTGAGAGTCAGGAGAAGCCCATATGAACATTAGCCGAGTTGGTGTGGATATCGCAAAGTCTGTCTTTCACGTACATGGCGTTGACCGGCATGAGAAGCCTCAATGGCGGGGTAAATATACCCGGGCCAAGTGGCTGGAGGCTGTCTGTCGGCGCGTTCCTCAAGGCGCTACCATCGGCATGGAGGCATGTGCATCGGCGCATTATTGGGCGCGAGAACTGCAAGCGCGTGGCTACCACGTGAAACTCATAGCGGCCCAATTCGTGAAGCCTTACGTTAAAACGAATAAAAATGATCGGGCAGATGCCGAAGCGATTTGTGAAGCATTAGGCCGCCCCACGATGCGCTTCGTGGCCGTCAAAACCGTTGATCAACAAGACAGCCAAGCCACCCACCGGATCCGTGAAGAGCTGATTAGCCAGCGCACAGCGAAGGCCAATCAAATCCGTGGCCTCGTCGGTGAGTATGGCTTTATTGCCCCCACCGGTCTTCAGCAGTTACGGCGGGCGCTGCCTCTTTGGTTGGAGGATGCCACCAACGGGCTCAGTGACCGCTTTCGCCACCTACTGGCCGACTTAGCGGATGACCTACGTTATTTAGATGATCGCGTTGCGCAGTTAACGTCTGCCATTGAAACGCATGCTAATACAGACCCAGTTGCCAAGCGCTTGATGACCCTCCGCGGCATTGGCCCCATCACCGCCAGTGCCTTATCGGGTGTGCTGGGGGACGGCGCTATTTACAAGCGTGGACGCGACTTTGCTGCCTCGTTAGGGCTGACCCCGCGTCCACATAGCACGGGCGGGCGAGAGCGCCTGTTGGGCATCAGTAAACGTGGTAATAGTTACTTACGAAAGCTGCTGGTACATGGCGCCCGCGCTGTCCTGCGTTATGCGGTGAAGCAAGACGATGGGCTCAGCCAGTGGATCAAACACCTTGCCATGCGAAAACATCGCAACGTGGCGATCGTGGCACTTGCCAATAAAACAGCACGTATGGCGTGGGCCGTGACACGTTACGAGGTGCCGTATAACCCTGAGTTGGCCGCTGCCGCTTAAGCAGGTGATGCGACCCTCAATGTTCAACCATTAACCGGTGTTCCTACCGCCCCGACTGCACCACCACAAGAGAGATGGCGAACAGGTCGAACCGACGTCGGGCCATACCGTGTAGCGCGTAGAGCAATAAAGCTCGTTTACGCTGAGGGTACCCGACGTGCGAATAGCCCATTAAGATCCGATGCCTACACTGTAAGCATCATTAACGAGACCGGATATACGCTAGCAGTCGACCGTGCCGCTATGACCTTTTGTGCTTGCAGACGAGGAGGAGTCCATATACGCGCTACGGTTTGTGCTCGAAGCTGGATCGTTGGGTCTTCGTAGCGCGTGGTAAGCCTCAGGCGCACCCGCGGAAGCAGCGCGCAGCGGTGCCGGAGTTGGTGTATGCCACTGAGCGTCGTTCCGACGCCTCCTGAACTGCCCCTCTATTTACCAAACTGGGCGAACACTTCTTCGCCGGTCAATTGCTTGGTTTTTTCTGCTAGTGAATAGAAGCGCGGCTTTTGATCGATAAATATTTGCTCGGTTATTATCCAATCATCCGCACCATCAAGAAGCCCAACGGGAAGCGCGTAATGTCCATCCTGCTTTAAGCGATAGAAGAGGTGGGTGCCACACTGCTGGCAGAAACCACGCTCAGCCCACTCAGAAGAACTGAAGGTGGCTATATGCTCTGAGCCTTTAAAGTCCACATCACCGGCAAACTCAACCGCAAACAACGGGCCACCACCCCACTTTCTACACATCGAACAGTGGCAAACACCGACATGGTTGCTTTGGGTGGTAACGGTGACGCTGACTATACCGCACAGGCAAGCCCCCTGAAGTTGTGTGGTAGATGCCATGCTTGTCTCCATCAGTTGTTATTACACTTAAATCGTATTTAACCCTTAAAAGCCAAGATAGCTCAAAATTGCCCTCGCACTATTGGCCCCCTTTAATCTATGAGGGCTTTCCGCTATGGGCGGGTATATTTTGGATCAAGGGGGGTAGATAACAGCACGCTTAGCTTTCTCACCAGGGCCCAGTGGCAACGAAACCCCGCCATCATGCCTAGATTGAGGATTCCGCAACATTACGACACCAGCGGATGAATTATTTTGGCCAAAGCCGTACCAAGGGCATAGTGCTGATCTTCGTCCAAATGAACGCCATCAATCCGGCTAGTGGGTGTCACCAGTCCCGCATCGAAAAAGTAGCATTCGCACTCTTCGGCGACTGCTTCAATGGCTGCAGATAATCCCACCGCTTTTCCCTCGGCTCCTTCAAACTTTGGCGCTATATTGCCTTTCGCTTTTTGAATTTCGGGAGGAGCAACGAGCATGACCGGAGGCACTGGCATGCCCGGCTCAATGGGAGCACGTCGAATGGCGCTAACCAGTGTCTTTAACCCCTGCGCTGATTGCCAAGCATTGAAATGATGCATAGATTGAAAGTCGTTAGTGCCTAATAGCATAACTACCAGCGACAACGGCGAATTGATCTCTATGCGCTGCTCTAACCCCTCCAATCCGTTGCGTCCTGGTTTGTAAGGGTCATCCCACACGGTTCGACGTCCGTTCAGGCAATCCTCGATAATCCTTACAGAAATGCCCGCTTCAAGCAGTTCCTTTTCCAACACTCCTGGCCAACGGTGTTCGAAATCTAACCGACTACGGGTATCCGGGATAATGCCCCAGCTTAATGAGTCTGCGTAAACAAGAATCTGATGCATGGCTTCCCCCGTGGCTTAGTTCACAGGCTTTGTTTGTATGATTAATGCTGGCCCGGATCTTGACACCAACCTGACATGCGATGAGGCCCACCAGCACATATTCGATCCCCAAGCTACCCGTATCTGATCGGGTAGAATAATCACCGGCCAATAATCATCTGAAGCCTACTGACAAGTAGGCGAAAGACCAGCTTCAAAGGAAATGACTTATAGGCAGGTGGATCAGTTGGAAGAGAACTGGGATCCTTGAGAAACTTGGTTGCAATACGTGACTGAAGAGCCGGTGTTTCGCCTACAAATCGTTGGCGATACAACGAGATCCAGTGCTGCGAATTTTCGAACGTAACAAAAAGAGGGGAATTGCAGCACGCTGCCACTATACGACTCGTTGGTGATTTAACACGAAATTTATAAGGATGGAGATGCTCCTGACCGCGCACTACAGCGTATCGATCATTACGATGAAGCACATAGGGGGTTCCCAGGAATTGATCCATGACGGGCTCCGGCGGCAAAAGTTTTGCAAGCTCATCTGCCGCAAATTGACAATCATCACAATGGCACACAGTGCAATAAATTGGCGCTCCCACAAGCTCAACGGCAACTTGGCCACATGAACACTCGACTAAAAATGTATCAATCGGCATGCGATTATCTCCATGTGGGCACTATCGTCTAGGCTCCCCTGCGGCAATAAAGCGCCTGCTGACAAGTAATCCGGCCACTGCGCACTGCTATGCAAATCTCGCCCAAAAACATACCGAAGCTAGAATTCTAAAGGGTCAATGGTTAAGCGTTGAGCCAATGCTTCTTGGAGAGTCTGCCCAGCCGCTTCGTTGAATAGTACAAAACGGATCAGGCGCACTTTGTGCAAGGTCGGCAGTATGGTTTCCAGGGTAGCCGCGCACACTTGAGCAGCTTCTTCCGCTGGGTAACCGAAAGCACCAGTAGAGAGTGCCGGGAAGGCCAGCCGCTCAATGCCGTGCTCATCGGCTAACTTCAGCGCATTGCGATAACAGTCAGCCAGTAGTTGATCCTCCGGCTTATCGACGCCATATACCGGGCCCAGGCAGTGAATCACCCAACGATTGGGCAAATTATGGCCGCCAGTGAGTACCGCTTGGCCCGGAGCGATGGGTGCCATAGGCCGCCCCTCTTCCGCTAAGCCAGGCCCGGCAGCGCGATGAAGCGCCCCAGCGACGCCGCCACCGGTTCGCAATTGTGCATTGGCAGCATTAACCACTGCATCCACATCGGACTGCTGGGCAATATCGCCCACCACGCACTCCACGCGGATTCTGCTCTGATTGCTCATAAACTCCCCCATCTATTACGACGCATAGCTGACGCTCGCTAATGAAAGCTTCCTTTACTACGGCTAATACTGGAAATGCTGACTGAACAGAGCACCTTCGTTCAACCTATCGTTCATGCGTTGTCTTCGATAACCGCCCCGGCTTCACGCATTTCGTTCATCACGGCGCTCAATTGCTCCGGGTTCACTGCGCGAGTGGCATCGGCGATCAAGTGGGTTTCAAAGCCGAATTTACAGGCGTCTAGCACGGTAGCCTTAACGCAGACATCGCAGGCCAGCCCACCAATCCAAACGCGCTTGATCCCTCGACTCTCAAGAAAGCCCTGAAGACCAGTGCCGTCGAAGGCGGAGTAAGCATCGCGGTCGAATGCTGTGCCCTTGCTCACTCGCACAGTGTCCGGTGGCAATTGCAGCCCCGGGTGAAAGGCGGCACCTTCGGTGTCCTGAAGGCAGTGCTCTGGCCAGGGGCCACCTTGGCTCTCAAAGGAGCAGTGCGCCACCGGGTGCCAGTCCCTGGAAGCAATAACAAGAGCGCCCTGCCGAGCGGCCTTAGCCAACCAATCGTTGAGCACAGGCACCACCGCATCGCCACCTTCAATGCCCAGCGCCCCGCCGGGGCAAAAATCGTTCTGCACATCCACGGCGATTACTGCATCTTGTGAGCAAAGTGTTTCCGCTGTATGCATAAATGCCTCCTTAGTTAATCCAAGGCAAGCGGAGACGAAACAATCTTCATTACGCCAGCATGTTGCTCACTATGCAACAACAGCGCCTAGTGCTTGCGGCTTGCGCGCCATTGAAATGAAGCTAAAGGTGCAATGGAAAGAGGGCGTCCCCGCGCCAGTATTTGTGATGTCAAAACTCAATCAACACGAGAGTTATCATGGGTACGAAAAACGATAGCCAACATCAGGAATGGGAACCATGCGATATAAGCAGGAAACCACTGGAACCACCACCCCGGGGAGAAATAAATAGCTTCGGGCTTTCCAAACATAAAAATGGCAACGACGTTTAGCAATAATACGATTGAAAACCCGGCAGCACTGATAACCGAAAATATACGACCTAGCTGCTTCAACCTCCCTTTAAGCATTGAAATTCTCCTTTATAAACTATTTCTGTATAACGCCGCAGACATCGGTTTTTCTGGCAAAATGCTTAGTTAGCGCCTAGCGCTTTACCCATGAAAACCGCTGACGCCGGGCAGAGTCCAGCAAATTGGGGAGTCTGAGTGATGGCTTTTGGAGCATCTGAACGATCTAGCACCTCATAGCCCAACCTCTCAAAAAAACCATCCGCCGTGGTGGTAAGAAGATACAGCGCCTTTAAATGAGAGCGCGCTGCCCACTCTTCAGAAAATGCTACAAGTTTTTGTCCAAGACGATTGCTTCTATGGGCTGCAGAAATCGCAAGCGAGCGAAGAAGACCGAAATCACCGCACACCTCTACCCCTATGACACCCCAAAGCTCGCTTTCATGATGGAAGCCGAAGAAGTAAACGTCACTATCATCCCGCAAATCAGAAACTGGCAGGTCACAAGCAACCAAGAGATCAATGACTTCTTGGCTATAAGCGACTTGTTCCATGCAAACCTCCCCAAACGCTAACGAAACCGTAGAAAAGCCAATGGTAAATCTCTTCTCGATAATTAATACGCCCTTGTTAAAGCCTAGTCAGCCAGTAATACGGGCGGCGCCGGTCATGTGCAACAGCAAGAACCTGAAAACCTCCTGGTTGCTCTCGATAGACGATGGATAGTGGAAATCGATGAAGGGGAGCCCTGCGAATGTCTGGCTCAAGCTGGACTTGCCAAACTTCTGGCGACTCGTCAATCAATACGGCCAGGGCCTCAAATTCCTCTATAAAGGCACCACCCAACCCTGGAACTTTCGACTCGTAGTAACCGACTGATTCCAGAAACTCGGCTTCCGCTGCCGGGTGAAAAAAATAGTTCATTTGATCAGTGCTCGAGCCTTCCTCATAACGTCGTCACCAGGCACAGCTTGCACCGACCCATTATCAAGTTCTTCTGCTCTCCTGCGAGCCTCAAACAACCAGTCGGATTTCAGCTCTTCCTCTGTCGGAGATTCAAGACTCAAGACCAATCGCTGGATCAACTGAGCTCGCTCCTCTTTTGGCAGGTGGAGCGCCTCGTCTTCAATTTTTTGGAGACTCATGGGCGAAACCTCTCGTTCGTTTATCCGTGAATTTTGGCACGGTTGGGTAGCGACTGCCATGTATTTGCTTTTACGCTTTAACGCCCTATGTAAGCCGCTGCGACGAAGCGCAGCTAATCGCCAGTCGGCTAGATAGCACTGAACGACGGTCGCTGCTTTGCCTCCCTTGGCAGCAACCTTAAGGGCCTCCATTAATAGCGCTGAATTAAGCCGCACCGCTTTGCGGTGTGGGTTTAAATGAATTGTTAGGATCTACCGCTCAGTCAAAGCGAGCTGTACGCCTAGACCCGCGAATGCTGCCGCGAAGCTTCTGCGCAACCAATTCTGAACCTTTGGTGAGTCAATGACAGTTGCTCTAAATGCATGGGCAAGCTGCCCGTAGATGATGAAGACAACAAAAGTCATCGCCATGAAAATAGCGCTCAGTCCGAGCAATTGTCCTAACGATGACTGGGTGTCAGTTGCAACGAACTGCGGCAAGAAGGCTAAGAAGAAAATGGTCAGCTTGGGGTTAAGGATATTCAGCAGGAACGCCTTACTCATAAGCGAAACGGCATCGCCCTTTCGCCTCACCTCATGAACAGAGAAAGCGCTTCGATCACGCCAAGTAACGACGGCAAGGTAAAGAAGATACACAACACCCGCATACTTGAGCACCTGAAATGCTATCGCGCTCGTATGCATGATGGCCGCCAGGCCCAGAACAGTGGCCAGCAGGTGGGGCACAATACCAAGTGTGCAACCGATGGCAGCATAGAGACTTGCCAGGCGCCCATGCATTAAGCCAATGGAAACGGTAAAGATAACACCTGTACCTGGGATAAGTACGACAACCAATGAGGTAAGCAAGAATTCAGCAGAGAACATGAAAGACGACTCCTCTATGGGGCATGTCGCTGCCCGATGCACAGCAGTGCAGTAGGTTCCAAGTCTGGAGGCAATCTCAATGCTTCCTTCACCCTTGTATCATCGAACCCTGCTACTAGAACACAACCAACTTCGAGAGCAGTACTCTGAAGATGGACATTTTGAGCTAGAGCCCCCGTTTCCATATAGACATAGCGAGCGCCACGCTCTCCCTGGGGTGGCTGAGATTCAAAGTGCCGAACCGCATCGTCAAGTTTCGCGGTAACCCCGATGACGAGAGCCGCTTCTTTCAACCATGGTTGATCGCCAATCCCTAGCTCTTGCACTGCCCCTTCCGAAACACGGTTCCCCGTTAGGTTTAACGAATGGCTATCAGTCTGATACTCATAGATACCGGGTTCCAGTTCCGATACCCGCTGCACCAAAATTTTCAGGTGCAGCGGATATAACCCACCAGCCGATGGCGTTGCTCTTCTCTTATCCGGCCCTGTTACGCCCTGGGCCGACCAAAGCAATTGAGACAAAACATCGATTGATAACGGGGCATTCGTGTACTCCCTTACGCTGCGCCGAGCCGCAATACTGCCAACCAATGACTTGGAGTCGTGCTGTTCTGGAGCAGGTAAGTTGAAGACCATGCGTTTACTCCCTATGTATAACAGTGATTATGTGATGCTAATCGACGATGAACAACTTAGCTCCCTGCTCCGTCGAAGAACGATGGAATTCGATATTATCAGCGACTTGATAGTTCGAACTAGGCGTGAGGACAAAGCAACCACCATCATCTTGCTCAGTATGAAGCTCACCTTCTAGGCAGAGTAATATGTGCCTTCTAGCACACCAATGATCTGATAAGACACTACTAACTCGGACTATTGCGCGCCAAGAGAGCGCCAGCACCGATCATCAAACTGCCAGTACCCCAATCCCACCACTGCCGAATGCGCGGTCTGCGTAATGCCCCCGCTACACGCTCCATAAGTAAGACGATGCCCCACCACCATGCGACACCAATCAGTACATCAAGCACACCGAGTATCAAAATTTGCCGAGCTGCACCGACCATCGGATCGATGAACTGGGGTAAGACACTAAGGAAAAAGATGATCGCCTTGGGGTTGAGCAAATTGCACAAAAAGCCATTGGCAAAAGCACGGCTGCGGCTAGTGATCTTGATGTTTTCTCGTGCGTCTGCCTGTGCACTAAGGTGCTGGCTACGTCTGCAGTACAGAACTGCTAGCCCCATCCAGATCAAGTAAGCCGCGCCTGCCCAACGAATCAGTATAAACAGCTCAGCGGAGCGGGCCGCAATGGCCGAAAGGCCCAGAGCAGCCATCAACATGTGTATACAGAGCCCGCTTTGAGCACCCAGTGCAGCGGCTAAACCAAGTCGACGATGCTGTACCGCATATCGACTGACTAGCAGAAAATCTGGACCAGGAATAAGGTATGCCAGCAATACGACTGCGATGAAGCCAATAAGCTCAATGCCCATCCACTTTCCTCCTATTACTACAACCCCTTGGTATGGAGCTAGCGGCGACGAGCGGCAATCAGCAGGTGTTACAGACCGCTTCTACCGGACTCGCATCGTACTCATCGTGGCGCCGAACCCAGTCCATGATTTCCTTCTCGTTGCGGCCCTTCGGCGTGATGTCGAGATAAACGAAGGCGCCAATGACCTCCTCATTGCCACGGGCGTAGCTAGAGTAGGTGTGGAACACTGCCCCGCTTTCATCCTTGTAGAAAACGCTAAGACCGGGCAGTTCTTCACTGAAGTATTTCGGATCCTCAATCGCTTGGTAATTGTAGTAGAGCCGAACAGCCTCCAGGTCTTCCCGGTCGAAAGAGACCTGAAAGTCGAAATTAAAATCGCTGCAAAGAGAAGACACCCACCGGGCTGTCCAGTCCATGCGCCTACGATAGGTTTCCAGCTTCTCCAGCGGGGCGCGGGATACTCGGACGTAACTGACATCGTGATTGGCAAGATGGACGATGGCGCCCTCGGCATGATCTGCCTCCAACGAACAGCTCGGGCAGCCTTCACTCCAGTCAGGGCCGAACATAAAATGATGAACGACCAGTTGACTGTTTGTGCCGAATAGCTCAGCAAGCGTCCTCTTCCCTTCCAGTGTGTCGAAGATGTATTCCTTCTCCACCCTCACCCATGGCAGCTCGCGCCGCTCACAGGCGACCAGATCGCGCATGCGGGTGAGCGCCTTCTCGTTCTTTAGGTGGGCTTTGCGTGCCTGAAACCATTCCTCTTTGGACACTACTCTCGGTGATTCAATTTGGCTCATGACGGACTTCCTCGCGTGGATTCAGCGTTGCTCCGGCTTGCAGCACCGGAATAATGCGTTTTGCATAGAGTAGTCGTTCGCCACTGATCAAAATCGACAACACCGGCGCAATTAATGACGATGCGCTTGGTGAAGTATTGATGCATCGAGGCCTTAGTTCGACAGGTTGAGCTGCCAAGAAACGCCATACTTATCCTTTAACCATCCAAACTGCTCACTGAAACCGTAGTTATTCAAAGGCATTAGCTCGGCGCCACCCTCAGCCAGGCCATGAAAAGCCTTTTCAATTTCACGTTTAGATTCACACTCCACACACAATGACATCGATGGCGTGAAAGTAAATTGATGATCAAGGTGGCTATCTAGCGCCAGAAACTCAGTACCGTTTATCGTAAAGCGTGCCATCTTGGTAGAACCCTCCGGCTCATTCTCACCCGCTTGGTAGCGCTGAATATCGATGATTTCTGAACCAGGGAACAGTGAGGTATAGAACTTGATTGCCTCTTCGGCCTTCCCGGCTTGTTCTCCAACAAACATTAGCGATGTCGTAATGGACTTCATTGGTGCCTCCGTTCCAATTGGTACACATAACGCTGAGTTTAGCGCCCTTGTAATGGAGGCGAAGCCACAGACAAAGGGCGTCTGGCTGACATCGGCCGCATACTATTAGGCTTATGAATTACCAATCGCGCCGGATACGCTCATCAATTGAGCAACTGGGGTCTTCCTTTGTATCAAAGTAGGCGGGATAGAAGCTGCAGCCAAAATATCTACATCGCTGTCGCGCTTTAAACCACCAACGACAGAAGAGCCGAAGAGATAAATGCCGACGACCGCCTCACCAAACACATTTTCAACGACTGACTGTGCCTGCCTTGCTTCATCTGGTATCTCTGGGTTTACCATATGCTCAGGGAGTTCCTCTCGCCATCCTCTAACTACCGAGTAAGCTCAACACAACCATTTAAGGTTATAATCACGGTCTAAGCCCCCTCGACATCAACGCCAAGCCTCGAGCCTATTACTGTGTACAACCACCATAGAAGTGAAAATAGCCGAGCCAAGCCTGTTCGCAAAGGCCTGCACCCAAAGAATCTTCACAACCAAGGCTATGACTTCCCAGCTCTCGTAAAAAGCCACCCAGCGCTAGCCTCCCATGTGAAACCGAACGCTCATGGTGAACTTTCCATCGATTTCGCAGATCAACTGGCAGTAATAACGCTCAACGCCGCGTTATTAAACCGATACTACAACATTGTCGATTGGGATATTCCAGAGGGCGCGCTTTGCCCTCCCATCCCAGGCAGGGCCGACTATATTCATCACATGGCGGATTTATTGGAGTTTGGGCTTGGAAATAAACAGCCCAGCATCAAGCTGCTCGATATAGGGACTGGTGCCAATGGAATCTACCCGCTACTGGCCTGCCAGATTTACGGCTGGCAGTGTGTCGGTAGTGACATTAACACTCAGTCGCTTGAGAACGTCACCACGATTATTAACCACAACCCCACACTCAAAGATCGCTTCACACTGCGCACGCAACACGATAAGAACCACATATTTGAAGGGATCATTCAAGCTGGGGAGTTCTTTGACGTCAGCGTATGCAACCCGCCCTTCCATGCCTCGCCCGATGAAGCCCTTAAAAGTAGTCAGCTTAAGCTCAATAACCTTGCGCGTAGTCGCGGTGAACAAAAAGCAAAAACCAAATCGCCTACGCTGAATTTTGGCGGGCTGGGGGCCGAGCTTTGGTGTAAGGGGGGCGAACAGCTGTTTCTTAAAAAGCTAATAAGAGAAAGCCAAGCGTATTCAACTCAATGCCGCTGGTTTAGCAGCCTGGTTTCAAAAGCTGACAATGTTAAGCCTGCCAAGAAGCTGATTCGCAAGCTCGGGGCAGTTGATATACGGGAAATAGAGATGAAGCAGGGAAATAAGATCACGCGGATATTGGCCTGGACATTCATCTGAGCCGCTGCCGAGGTGATGCATGATTATGCGAAATCTACCGTGACATTATTCCGCTGTAAGCACATCCCTCAGGATGGAGAACTGTCAGTGCTCGATCAGATAGCCCGCTACATGAAAGGCACCTGGCTAAAGCGGGTCTTGGTAGTCAATTATCACCATGGCGTATTGATCGTGGTTATAGGGCTTGAAGCGCGGCATGCTGATCACTCCGAGTATGTTTTCTCGAACCTGCCAAACTTAGCCGTCAGTGGCTTTTTTCTACAGCCTCAGCGCTCAAAATAACGGCTCGTTTATACGCCCGACTGCTTTTGCTCGTTATACGATCATTCCTCTTCTTTTCATTTCTTCCTCAAGGTTTTGCGGAATGGGGCGACAGGAACAGTTTTTAAAATGCTCCAAGTGCCACTCGATTCTTTCCTCTAAGGTAGGGTTTTTAGGCATCCTATGGTTTCGATGCCACTCTGCGTTCGGTTTTTTCATAGTGGGCTCTAGCTGTCATAGGCTTGAAGGGCGACAGGCAGCGAGCGTATAACTATGTTGCCTGCTGCTGGCAGGCCAACGAGTATTGCACTGATTATTTCTTCTCTAGATGCGCCCGCCTCCTTCGCAACCTTCACATGAAATTGAACACCACTATCAAGGCCTTTAACAGACAATACGGCTAAGTAAGCAAGGCTCTCTGTTTTCTTGTCTAAAGCACAGGCATTGCCCAAGCTCTGGACTGCTATCATCCATGCTTGAGCATGCTCCGGCGCTTCCTGCACAAATATCTGATAAGCATTGCTCACCAAGTTTTCATTACCATTCATTTCGTTCCCCTTTTTCTTTAGGCTCATACGCCCTCCATAAACAGCGCGAGGAAGGAGCGTCCTGCGACCGAAAGGAGCGAATTAAATGGCTTGGTTATGCCCTTTTTTCATCAGTGACAGGAACCAGCTGGTATGTGTGCCAATCAGTGATGAATCGTTTCAAAAAGTCATCTTTGGTTAGAACCGTATCAACATAGCCAAGATCACGGAGAAGCACCACCATCAACTTACGAGTGTCTGTATCAATTCTATTCCGTCTAGCTCGCCACTCTGGACTTAGCTTTCCACTCGCCAGAATCTATTACTGCCTCATCTGAGGCAAAGAAAAAAAGCCGGTGCCCAGCTCCATCACTTACGAATTCAGCTCAGGCAGATTGCAGCGAGATAATGGCAGGATGGTGGCCATAGGGGGCGATGATGCCCGTTGCTCGCCCAAGCGTGGATACAAGCTACAGAGAGAGCTCGCCTGTGGGAGCTTGTCGGGAATCGGCGGCCATGATGCTGCCACGGCCGCTTTCAGATCCCACAGCCGCCACGAAAGGAGCTGCCCGCCCTATGCAAGGGCGGTTTTGCTGACTAGCACGACACCGAAGGCGATCAGCATCAGCAACACCACTTTGCGGAAGGTATCGGCATCCATCCGCTGGCGCACGATACCGCCGATCTTGGTGCCGACGTAGACGGGTATCAGCCCTAGCAGCGAGATCCAAATCGATTCGACCGTCATGAGTCCCAGCTTCGCCAGGCCCACGGCCATAACCAGGCTCGAAAGGCTAAAGGAGATATTGATCGCCTGGATAAACCGTTTGGGATCGAGTTGAAGCGCCAGCAGAAACGGCAAGACCGGCATGACTTGCGATCCTGTCATGCCATTCACCACACCGGTGAGAAAGCCGGAAACCGGGGCAAGTTTGCGGCCCAGGCTCTCCGACATCGGTTGGCCAGGGCGAAACAGCGTGAAAGCGCCGTAGCCGATAAGCACCAGGCCCAGTATCGCGCCGGCGACCAGGCTATCGATCAGATCCAGTACGGCGAGGCCGATCAGCAGGCCGGGAATGGTGGCGAGAAACATCGGCCAGAAACGCCGCACCGTCTCCCCAAAGTGCCCTGCCTGCGACGTCACCCCCTTATTGAGTAGCGCTACACTTTAGAGTCCGATCCTATGCATAAGGAGATTGGACATGAAGAAGCGTTTCAGTGAAGAACAGATCATTGGCTTCCTGGGCGAAGCCGAAGCGGGA
>NZ_JAUAMB010000028.1 GCF_031010175.1 Halomonas sp. SpR1 | reverse complement strand
ACCCTTGCCGTCGGCTAGCACTTCCCCTTGCCGGGCGTGCAGGGGACTTTCACCCCCAAGTCATCCTGAGGCACCACCCCCAGGAACAGCGCCAGTCAAGGCGCTGCGCGCCATGCCTGGCGCACCAAAAAAATGGCCTGTCATGTCGACAGGCCAGTAAAAAGTTATGTTTTAGCAGAGGGAATGAGGTGTACCACGGCGTTAAATGGTTAGATTTAGTGTTTAAGCACCCGCGCCAGGAAGGATTGGGTGCGTTCGTGTTGCGGCGAATCGAACAGTTTTTCTGGACGCCCCTGCTCGGTAATCTCGCCTTTGTGGATAAAAATGACCCGGTCGGCAACCTCGCGGGCAAAGCCCATTTCATGGGTGACAATCACCATGGTCATGCCTTCCTTGGCCAGCTCGCGCATGGCATCCAGCACTTCACCGATCATTTCCGGGTCAAGCGCCGATGTGGGCTCGTCAAACAGCATTAGGCGGGGTTCCATGGCCAAGGCACGAGCCAGTGCTACACGTTGCTGCTGGCCGCCTGAGAGCTGGCTGGGGTATTTGTCGGCCTGATCGGCAATACCCACTCTATCCAACAGACGTTTGGCGTTGCTGACCGCGTCTTCACGGCTTAAACCGCGCACTTTCATCGGCGCCAGCGTGACGTTGTCGATCACGCTGAGATGGGGGAAAAGGTTGAACTGCTGAAAGACCATGCCCACTTCGGTGCGGATGGTTTGCAGCGCTTTGGTGCTCTTGCCATGGGGTAGTAGTTCATTGCTGTCGACTACCAGGCTGCCGGATTGGAACTCTTCCAAACCGTTAATACAGCGAATAAGCGTGGATTTGCCTGAGCCACTGGCACCGATAATTACCACCACTTCACCGGGCACAATCGTAAGATCAATGTTGTTGAGTACGTGCAGGCTGCCAAAGTGCTTATTGAGCTGCTGCATACGCACAATTGGTTGCTTTGTGTCGTTCATTGCGCGTGTCCTTATTGTCCGGCCAGGCCTCTGCGCTCAAGTTGGCGCAGGATGATGGAGAGCGTCCAGGTGATCGCCAGATACATCAGGGCGACCATAAAGTAGACCTCAAGGGCGGTGAAGGTGGTGGCGATATAGATCTGACCCTGACGCACCAGTTCACCGACGCCGATCACTGAAAACAGTGAAGTGTCTTTGATGCTGATGATGCCTTGGTTCCCCAGGGGAGGAATCATGCGTCGAAACGCCTGGGGCCAGATAACGTAGCGAAACGCCTGGGTACGGGAGAGCCCTAGGGAGAGCGAAGCTTCACCTTGGCCGCGTTCAATCGACTGTACCCCGCCGCGGACAATTTCCGAGATATAGGCGCCGGAGTTGACCGCAATAGCGGCAATACCGGCGACCAGAGCGTTAATAGGGCTGCCTAACAGCTGCGGCAAACCGTAAAAGATAAACAGCACCTGAACCAGAATAGGGGTGCCGCGGAACACCTCGACATAGACAATGGCTGGCCAGCGCAACCAGCGCAGAGGGCTGATGCGTAACAGGCCAAAGAAGATGCCGATAAAGAAACCGATAGCCAAGCCGCCAAACGAAATAAGTAGCGTCCAGGGAATACCCGGCAGCAGGTAAGGGATAGACCCAAACGCTGCCGCCCAATCAAACTGAAAATTGACGTCCACGCGTAGACTCCTGAAACAGAAAACAGCTGACAAAAAACAGATAAGAAACGTTACAGGGCCGGGGGTTGTGGCCACCCGGCCCTGTAACGGCGTTACGCTATTGCTGAGCTTTTACACTCACTCTTCGCTGGGCGCTTCACCAAACCACTTGGTGTAGATCTCATCGTAGGTGCCATCTTCACGCATAGCGGCCAGTGCTTCGTTGGTGGGCTCTACCCACTCGCTGCCTTTGTGGAAAACAATACCGTACTGTTGGCCTTCATACAGTGGGCCAACGACCTTGGTACGGCCTTCTCCACGGGTTTGCGAGAAGTAGGCGACGTTAGGTGCGTCATAGAGTACGGCGTCGACGTTACGGCCTAACAGCGCCATGTACATGTCGGCGGTGGCGGGGTAAGGAGTGATGTCAGCATCTTCGCCTAGCTCTTGCTGAAGAAAGTCGTAGCTGGTGGAGCCGATCTTAGTAGCAACGCTAAGGCCTTCGAGATCTTCCAGGGTCTCAACATCGTCATTATCCGCACGCACGATAATTCTCAAACCCGAGTCGTAATAGGGGTCAGAAAAATCGACGACTTCCGCACGCTCTTCGGTAATGGTAGTACCCGCAATGGCGATCTCCTGGCTGCCGGTTTGCACGGCGGGAATAATGCCGGAGAACTCCATGGTGGTGAGGTTGACTTCAAAACCTGCGCGTTCGGCAACTTCGTTGATGATATCCATATCGAAACCGACCATTTCGCCGGTCTCTTGATCCATCATTTCAAAGGGCACAAAGCTTGGGTCAGTTGCCACGTTCACCGATGGCGTTTGGGCCATGGCGGCAGTGGCGCTGCCCAATCCCAGTGCGAGCGCCAGCGTTGTTTTGGTTAGGCTGAGTGGTAGTGCTACTTTCATAAGTTTCCCCGTGCTTTGTGTGGCTTTTTGCGGGTTGCAAAGCGGTTTAACCGTTTGATGCTCTTTATAAACTGCTATTTAAGCCATTGTTGACCTATAAACCTTGGCGAGAAACCGTCAGGGCGTCAAGTCACGGGGAGCGCTGTGAGCCAACGCTGTTTAGACCATAAAGGAGGCGCCGCAGCCGCAAGTGGTGGTGGCATTGGGGTTTTGAACGCGAAAACGCGCACCCGCCAGACCTTCTTCATAGTCGACGGTGGAGCCTACCAAATATTGATAGGAGAGGGGATCAACCACTAGGGCAGCGTTACCGAACTCAATAACGGTGTCATCGTCGGCGACGTTGTCAGCAAAGTCGAAACCGTACTGAAAACCTGAACAGCCGCCACCGGTCACGTAGACGCGCAGCTTAAGTGATGGGTTATTCTCTTCTGCAATCAGCGCATTAATACGTTTGCGTGCGCTATCAGAGAGCAGTAATGGGGTAGGAACAAAGGCTTCTGCACCGCTCATGGGTACCTCCCGCGAGCTTTAAGAACGAATAAATCGGCATTGGGGGATGATTATGGGTAATTCCCAGCAAATTGGTCAACTATTGTGTTGGTATATCAAGCAGAGGGCAGCTCGCCGAGGAGGCGCTGTGAATCCTTCCATGGACGCTACATTTGCCATCCATGGCAAATGACCTCCTCTCTGAGCTGCCCTCTGCATGCTGGTGTTTTGTTTGGTTTAAGGCATCAGTGCTGGAGCGGTGAGTCCTGTGTTCTCGTCAAAACCAAACATCAGGTTGAGGTTTTGGATCGCTTGGCCCGAAGCGCCTTTGACCAGGTTATCGATCACTGATAGCACGACCACCGTGTTGCCATTGTTAGGCCGGTGGACTGCCAGGCGGCAGGTGTTGATACCTTTGACGCTGCGCGTTTCGGGGTGGCTTCCTGCGGGCATTACATCGACAAAGGGTTCATCGGCGTAGCGCTGCTCAAAAAGGGCCTGCAGGTCGCCCGGTTCAGCGGTTAACTGGCCGTAGAGCGTGGCGTGGATACCGCGAATCATCGGCGTTAGGTGGGGCACGAAGGTTAACCCCACCGTGGATTGCTGGATATCCCTAAGCCCCTGGCTAATTTCCGGCAGATGGCGGTGGCCGCTTGCGCCATAGGCTTTCATCGACTCGCTGGCTTCGGCGAGTAGTGAGCCCACTTTAGCGCCGCGGCCTGCGCCGGTAACGCCGGATTTGCAGTCAGCAATCAGTTGGCCTGGATCGATCAAACCCGCTTCCAGAAGCGGCAGGTAGCCCAGCTGAACGCTGGTGGGATAGCAGCCGGGTACTGCAATCAAGCGTGCGCTTTTGATTTTCTCCCGGTGCATTTCCGGTAGGCCGTAGACCGCCTCTTGCAACAGTTCCGGGGCGCCGTGGGCCTGACCGTACCAGCGGCTCCATTCGTCGGCATCGCGCAGCCGGAAGTCGGCCGATAGATCAATCACCCGAGTGCCGTTTTCGAGTAGCTCCCCCGCCAGGGCGTGGGCAACACCGTGGGGGGTGGCAAAAAAGACCGCGTCCATGGCACCCAGCTGTTTGGCATCCGGCTCGCTAAACGCCAGGGTGTCGTAATGGCCGCGCAAGTTGGGGTACATATCGCACACCTTGACGCCGGTTTCCGAGCGCGAGGTAATCATAGCGACGTTAACCTGGGGGTGCTGGGCGAGTAGCCGCAGTAACTCAACGCCGGTGTACCCGGTACCGCCAACTATGCCGACCTTAATCACAAATCACTCCTTGCGGGTTACGCAGAACGTTTTTCATATTAGCTTCAGTTATTACAGCCTATGCGGATTGCTGCGCGCTGTCGAAGCTTAGCAGTCTATGATACACAAGAGGGTGGAGAGATAAGAACACTAGAACTCATAATCAGGAAGGTCGCTGTGGCGCGTTTTTCCCTGTCGGATTTTACCTTAGAGAGTTTTCGTCGCCAGTTGGCCAACGTCGATGCCCTTCCGCAGCTGTGTGTGCTGGGACTTGTCTCGGGAGTTATTACCGGCGCTGTGATGGTGGCGTTTCGGCTGCTTTTGGAAGCGGGCGCTGCGCTCTACATGACCGATGGCGATCCAGAAGCGTTTGAAAGCATGGCGCCGTGGCTGCGCGCGCTGTTGCCCATGCTGGCAGTAACGCTAGTGGGAATGCTGCTGTATAGGCAAAAACCGGCGGCGCGTAAGCTGGGTGTTGGCCATGTGATTGAGCGGCTGACCTACCACCAAGGCCGTTTTCCCCTGCGCAACTGGCTCAACCAGTGGTGGGTAGGTGTCATATCCGTCCTGGGCGGCCTCTCCGCTGGCCGTGAGGGGCCAGCGATTCATTTGGGAGCAGCGGCGGCCAGCGGGCTTGGCCAACAGATGCGCCTGCCCAATAATAGCCTGAGAGTACTCGTGGCATGCGGTACCGCTGCGGGTATTTCCGCCTCCTTTAATACGCCTATTGCGGGTGTCATCTTCGCCATGGAAGTGGTGATGATGGAGTACACCTTGATGAGCTTTATGCCTGTCATCTTGGCTTCCACCATGGGGGCGCTGGTGGCGCAGTTGGCTTATGGCAACGAGCCCGCCTTTCGTATTCCAGAGATAGCACTAGGCTCATTGATCAACTTGCCATGGATCGTCGTGACTGGGCTTGTGATTGGTCTACTCGCAGGCTTGTTTATCCATATTTCACGTAGCCAGCGGATTATACAGTGGCCGCTGTGGTGGCGACTTGGATTAGTGGGGGTGGCAACGGGTGCGGTGGCCTGGTGGTTCCCCCAGGTTCAAGGAATCGGCTATGACAGTGTGGCGGCGGCACTCAATAATCAATTGGAAATTAAAGTCCTGCTGGCGCTGATGGTTGCCAAACTGCTGATTACCGCGCTAACCGTTGCCGGGGGGGTACCCATCGGTATTATTGGCCCGGTACTGGTAGTGGGGGCTGCCACGGGCGCGCTGTTTGGTTTGCTGGGTGGTTGGCTTTGGCCGGCTAAAGCCGCTGATCCAGGTATTTACGCGATGCTAGGCATGGCCGCGATGATGGGGGCGGTGCTACAGGCACCTCTGGCCGCGCTAATGGCGCTTTTGGAGTTAACCCATACGCCGAGTATCATGCTGCCTGGCATGTTGGCGGTAGTGGTGGCGTGTTTAACTTCGCGCCAATTGACCGGCTGTGAGGGATTTTTTATCAGCACGGTGCGCTACGGGTTGCACCCGCTTCAGCAGCCGTTGATGCAGGCCCTCTCAAGGGTCTCGGTGCCTGCGGTGATGGAGCGGCAACTGGTGCGTACCGAGCGAATGATAACCCCGGATCGAGCGCGGCTTTTATTAGAAACCAACCCGGTGTGGTTAGTGATTGAGCGCTCAACCGAGGAAAAACCCGTGCTGGGGCTAAAAGCTGCTGAACTTGCACGCTGGCTGCTTGAGCACGATGAGGCGCTGCAGGGGGAAGAGCCGCCGGCGGATGAGCTAATTGATCTACTGGAAATCCCTGGGCAGCGTTTGGAGCTGGCGCCGATTGGTTTACAGGCGACGCTTTCCGAAGCGTTTCTAAAACTGCAGGATGACGCTCTGGGGGCGCTCTACGTTGTTCATGGCTATCGCCCAAAGCAGCGGCGTATTTCAGGTATTATCACCCGTGGCGCCATTGAGCGTTATTACCACTACACTGACCCACGCGGCGTCGATTCCCGTGGCCCCGATGCGTGAGACGATAATTTCCAAAACCTGATTTTAAAGACCTGATTTTAAAGACCTAGACGCACGCGAGAAGGACTCATCACTTTAAGGAGCGACAATGTACCTATGGGTGAAGGCTATTCACTTAATGGCAGTGGTGACGTGGTTCGCTGCGCTGTTCTATTTACCCCGGCTGTATGTGTACCACGCCACCGCGCGGGATAACGGCGATGAACAGGCCATCAGCTACTTCAAAACCATGGAACGCAAACTCTACCGTGGCATCATGACGCCATCGATGATTGCGGTACTTATTTTCGGTGGCTGGATGCTCTACCTGGTGCCCGAATGGTTTAGCCAGGGCTGGATGCACGCCAAGCTGGCGCTTGTAGTCTTGCTGATTGCTTATCATCACGTCTGTTTGATCTATTTGAAACAGTTTGCTCAGGATCGTTGTACCAAGGGGCATGTGTTTTTCCGCTGGTTTAACGAAGCGCCGGTGATTGCGCTAGTGGCGATCATTCTGCTTGCCGTTGTGAAGCCCTTTTGATGCGCCGACCGCTTCCCCCCGTGGTGTTGGTACTCGCTG
Source organism: Halomonas sp. SpR1 (assembly GCF_031010175.1). GTDB lineage: Bacteria > Pseudomonadota > Gammaproteobacteria > Pseudomonadales > Halomonadaceae > Vreelandella. The sequence continues at coordinate 61,905 of NZ_JAUAMB010000028.1, read as the reverse complement.
GGCACGACCCGACGGGTGGCGCTGGGTTAATCGCTGACAGTGAAGCCATTGCAGCCTGCGGCGGCTGGGCAGTCACGATCCCCACTGCGCTGACAGTACAAAATTGCCATAATGTGACCCGCGTGATTCCTGCTGAGGCTACTGCGATGCGCCAAATGGCCGAGGCGATTAGCGAGATGCAGGTCGCGGCGATTAAGATTGGCCTACTTGCTGACGAAGACACCCTGCGCGCCGCGGAGCAAATTATTCGCCGTTTTCCAGGCATCCCCGTGGTAGCGGATCCGGTCTTTAAAGCCGGTGGCGGAACTGAGTTATCCACACCTGCTTTGCGACAATTGTTTATTGACCGCTTACTTCCGCTTGTGGATATCTTAACTCCCAACCGCGCTGAATTGGCCCAGCTGACGCCTGATATCATTACCCCTTTCGATGATACGGCTCGCGCGGTGGTACTCATGTCACAGGGCTGCCAAGCCATTCTGGTAACAGCGACGGATGAGCCGCTACCCGGCAACGACCAGCAGGTGGTACACACCTTGCATTCGCCCGATACCACTCGCCAATGGCAGTGGCCGCGGTTGCCCGAACGCTTCCATGGCTCTGGCTGTACGCTTGCCTCGGCCATTGCCGCTCGCCTTGCAGTTGGTGAGCGCTTACCAACAGCTTGTGAGCAGGCACAGCACTTTACTTGGCAAAGTTTGTCTCAAGGCTTCCAACCGCCCAGCGGGCAGTGTTTGCCACATCGATTTTCACGGGCTGTCCGTTTTTGATTCGACCTTCAATACTCCATTGACCGAGAGGATGCCATGACTACATCAGCTGAACTATTCGACCTTGCCAGTCGCCATATCCCCGGTGGGGTCAACTCACCCGTCCGGGCGTTTAAGGGGTTACACCGCCCGCCGGTCTTTATGGAGCGTGCTCAAGGCGCCTTTCTGTTTGACGTCGAAGGCAATCGTTACGTGGATTATGTCGGTTCCTGGGGGCCCATGATTACTGGGCATGCCGACCAAGACGTACTGGCTGCGGTGCGAGCACGATTGGATAACGGACTGTCATTTGGTACCCCTACCGCCGTCGAAACCACCATGGCAGATTTGATCTGTGAGATGATTCCCTCCATGGATATGGTGCGCATGACCAGCTCGGGTACCGAAGCCACCATGTCGGCGATACGCCTGGCGCGAGGCACCACCGGCCGCGATAAGATCGTTAAGTTTGAAGGGAACTACCACGGCCACTCCGATTCGCTGCTGGTAAAAGCGGGGTCGGGGGCCCTGACCCACGGCGAGCCCAGCTCGCCGGGTGTGCCTGCGTCGCTGGCTGAACACACCATTACCCTGTCGTTTAACGATCCTGAAGGTGTGGAAGCGTGTTTTAGCGAGATTGGCGATCAAATTGCTTGCATCATCGTTGAGCCTGTTGCTGGCAATATGAACTGTATCCCGCCGCAGCCGGGCTTTCTGGAAACGCTGCGCCGGGTATGTAACGAATACGGCAGCGTGCTGATTTTTGACGAAGTGATGACCGGTTTTCGCGTGGCAATGGGCGGTGCACAAGCCCACTACGGTATCGTGCCCGATCTAACCTGCTTGGGAAAAATTGTCGGCGGCGGCATGCCGGTGGGCGCTTTTGGTGGCAAGCGCGAGATAATGCAAAATATTTCTCCCCTGGGGCCAGTTTACCAAGCGGGCACGTTGTCGGGTAACCCGCTGGCGATGGCCGCCGGCATTGCGCTGCTAACCAAGCTACAGGTACCGGGCTTTCACGATGCGCTTACCCAGCGGGTTAATACGCTTTGCACGGGCCTTCAGGAGCGCGCCAATGCAGCAAGGGTGCCGATGATGACACAGTCGGCGGGCGGTATGTTTGGGCTCTTCTTCACCTCACAAAGCCGTGTGGATAACTTTGCTCAGGCCACTGCCTGTAATCCGGATGCCTTTCGCCGTTTCTTTGGTGCAATGCTTGATCACGGTGTTTACTTGGCGCCTTCGGCTTTTGAGGCGGGCTTTATGTCCAGTGCTCATACGCCGGAAGATATTCAGTTCACCCTGGATGCAGCAGAAAAAGCCTTTGCAGTTATGTAACGGCAAGTAACTAAAAGCCCGCTATACTGCAAGAGCCGCTCACCTTGAGCGGCTCTTGACTTAGATGAGAGCTACCCCGATGACCCAACCAACGGCTTGGCGATACGTGATCTGCGCAGCGGGGCTGCTAGCCTGCTTGCCGCTGGCTGCACAGTCGCCTCAGGAGCAGGACATGACCCAGATCCATATCACCATGAGCGGTTCACCAGGCGCAGAGTTTTCCGCCCACTGGCGGATTACCCACGAAGGCGAAACCACCGAGCACATTGAAGAGAGCGGGACAGTACCTGCTGAGTACACCTTTACCGGTACCGAACTTGAAGGCACGGTAAAACTGTTAAGTGACGATGAGCGGCTAGAGGTGGATATTCAGAAAGGCAGTAACCGGTCGCGTTCGTCGACTCAGGGGGCAGGGGGTACATTGACGTTGATGATTCGTTAATACCCTTTAGCTGAGGGTAATAAAAAAACCGCCCCAGTTCGGGGCGGATTGTATGAGCACACGATGTTTATTTTAACATCGTTTTGCTTAGTGGCCTTGGCTAACAGTGTTAACGTTGCCATTGCCGTAGGTTACGATGCTAGAGGTGTGCTGACCCCAGAAAGCACCGCTTTGCGTAACGGTATTGTTGTTATAGCTGCCATGAGTTTCGATATAAGAGTCGTGACCATAGCCAGACTGAGCTACGTTATAGGTGTTGTGATCACCATTAGCTAAAATAGTACTCTCTAAATAGTAGCCATTTTGGTTTACAACGGCGTCATTGCGGTCACCACCCATATAAGCATAGCTATCGTTATATGAGCCAGTCTGTGTGATTTCAGCATCGTTGAAAGCACCGTTTTGCTCAACTACAGACTTATTCCCAGAACCATCTTGGTTGACGATCGCATCATTCCCAAATCCTTGAATGTAGGCGTAGCTATCATTAAATTTACCACTTTGGGTGATGTCAGCGTCATTGTGGAAACCAATTTGCTCCACTACTGAAACATTTTTATAACCATCTTGATCAACGGTCGCACTGTTAAAGAGATTCTCTTGATATACGGTAGAGTCATTCTTAGTGCCTAATTGGGTAACGTCTGCCGAGTTACCGCTACCGATTTGTTCTATTCCAGAGTCGTTAAGGCCGGGTAGTGTTGTAGCAACACCGGAGACATCATCTTGTGATACTGTTGCCGAGTTATAGCTGCCTTGTTGATAAATACGTGAGTTTTGCGATCCCCACTGAGTAACATCGTTAGTATTGTTGTTACCGCTTTGGTAGATGTAAGAGTCGCTACCACCTGAATACTGTGCAAAAGCAGCAGTACTCATAGCGAAGGCAACGGCAGCAGCGATAGTGGTGATTTGAGTTTTCATGGTGTTTCCCCATTATGTCATACTTGCTTTAGTTATTACTGAGACAACATTTGTTGCTCAGTAGGTTTCGACGGTGACTGGGCGTGCATTGCTTGAAAACGCTTGTTGTTCAACACTAATGCCACGATAGCCACTCCCCGATTGTGAAATCTGTACGTCACTACGATTGCCTATTTGGCGCACATAGGAGTTCAACTCTCTTGATGTGTTGCCTGACTGAGTAATATCCACTTTGTGATTTCTACCTATTTGTGAGATATTACTAATGTTATTTCCGCCCGTTTGTTTTACTTCCGCCGAGTTGTAATTTCCTAGTTGATAAATACTGGAAAAGTTCCCGGCTTGGTAACTAGCAGATTGCGAAACGTTGGTGCGATTATTGTTACCAATTTGCGCAATAACGCTGTAGTTACCCTGGTTGTTTTGGGCTGCGGTTTGCTTGGAAAACTGTTCCACGCGGCTGTTGTCCGCATTGCTTATCACAGAAAATGAAACTGTTGCCGTTAGCAGCGTTGCTACTAACACAGCTCGCTTTGTTGAGGAGCACTTCAGTTCCATAGTATTTCCCTCTGAAACGGTTTGTATCAATTTGTATTTCTTGTGTTGAGTTTGGATCAATTGAAAATTTACGCTATCAGATATTTTCTTATTTCTGTTGTGCAATTTCTCATGTTTATTAAAGAGTGAATAATGAGTTTTCTAATCAGTTTTTTAACTTTATGCTTATAAAAATGGTCATGCTTTTAGCATGACCATTGATTTTTTATTTAACGAATGCTCCTCAATAAAGTCGTGGTGTTTACAGCATGGGAACGGGTGCGTCGAGATAGTCTGCCAGAATAGTGTCTTGCAAATTAACGTTATTGCCCAGGTTCCAGAGATTATTTTCTACTCCACGCGCGACCAAATGTATAACTGCTGATTCAATCGCGGACATGACGGCGAGTTGTACTGGCTCGTTGGTAGTAAGTCCAACTTCGGCTTCTAGTAAACGCCGGAAGTCGATAAAACGATAAACACCCGCCCGCATTTCTTTCGAATAGATAGTTTTTGTAGTGGTTACGTTAGCCAGTACTTCGCCAGTGGATATTTCAACCGCGCGTAAATTGACCGTTACCTGGTCAACTTGGTATTGCCCTGAGGCGCCAATGCCAAAATACTCAGCACCAGCTCCACCGGTACGCACGTTTGATTCGTAGGCAATAATGCCGCCTTCGAGCATCACAGAGGCAGCACGGAGTGATGGCAATGTATCTGGCTGGCCGAAGCGCTCGAACTCTGCACGAATAATTCGCCTCTCGGTAAGTAAGTTCTGTAACCCCACTCGCTCAAGCGGTATAAACCAGCCGGAATCTGCTAGTGCTCCGGTCAGCATCGCCGCCGCACCTTGTGTTACAGCGGTTGAAAACGTGCTGGCGGGGGCGGGACGGTACTGACCTGTTTGATCGCGGAAGTCATAAACTGAAACGAATATTCGTCCTGCTGGAGGCGGTAGAGAGACCAAGTCTTGATAGGTTGCACCCCGGGGCGTGAGCGTTGCTTGTGCCCCTTCTAAATTTTCAGATGTCGCGACCATGCCAGCACAGCCGCTGAGCAAACCAACCAAGAGTAGCGAAGCGATAATTTTCATAATGTTCCCCTGAATGACACGCAACTGTAAGTAGGCTGATTGATAGCCTCGTTAGTTTTTTCTTAGTATTAAAAGCAGGTAAGAGATTAGGGGTTAAATAAACCGCCTACGCTAATATTGGTAACATCTCCGGTGACTTTATCGATCACTCTTACGATAAGCTGCCCACCTTCATCACGTACCACAACGCTAAAATCTCCGCTATCGAACGATCCTTCACCCACATTACCTGCCCCAACATCACTGATTAATTGTGATATCAAACGACTCTCAAGACTTTGAATAAGCCGTTCGGTCGATGAGAGTGACTCTATACCCCTGGCATTAGGGTCGGTGTTTGTATCCTGCGACTGCGCTTTACCCAGTAAATAGCTACCCATGAAGGGGTCGCCGCCAAAGGAGGGATTTATTGGTGTATAAATCAGTTCTCCTGCGTTTGCGTTTAGGGGTAGCGTAGTTGCCAAGATGATGGTTGCCAGAGCACTGCCAGCTGTTATTTTGAGTATATTTTTCATTAACGTAGCTCCTCTTTTCCCAGGTCTTTGTCAGAGGTAAGCGCAGAGGCTAGCTGTTGGCGTAGCAGCGCTTCTTCGACGGTTTGCACGGCTTCCCCAGCGGCACGATCTGCTTCATTGATCTTTGGGGAGAGCTGTGTACGGAAATACATACGATTGCCTTCCATCACCCATATTTGGCTACCCCAGCGTGCGTCAGGACGCTCATTAATAGTGATAGTGGCGTTACCGATAATCAGGTTATCCATCGCCCGCTGGCTAAAGGCGCGATAGAAGGTTTTACCGGCCATGGTGATTGTTCTATCTACCATGACGCCGGTTAGCTCACTTCCGCCGTTAGCGTTGCCCCGCACTTCAGGCCCATCAGGGCTAGAGAGCTGATTAATAGCGTCAACGGCTTCTTGTTCGTTGGCGGGTAATGCCTCGGCAGGATCAGCCGGTTCGTTGGCCAATGCTGAAGATGACATAACCCATACAACCACGATTAAAAAGCCAATACTTAAACGGTTTATTGATGACATAGCAGTTACCTTTACCCTTAAGGGTTACCGGTGTCGCTGAAGGCTGCGTGCGGTTTCTATATTGGGCAAAATTGGTCCCAAGTTCTGATGAATCCAGTTGAGCGCTTGAATGCGGTTATGAACGTTAATTTTGCGAAAAATGTTGTAAAGGTGAGACTTAACGGTGTGCTCACTAACAAACAGCTTTTCGGCAATTTGTTGATTGGATGAGCCTGCGCTAAGCAGCGAAATAATCTCCATTTCCCGGTTAGTGAGTCCGCAGGCTGGGCGGAAGGCATTACTTTGGTATTTGCGATAGAACAGGATCAAACGCGCCATTAAGTCGCGCGACATCCAGAGCTCTCCTTCCAGCAGCGCGTGAATGCCTTTGCAGATGACCTCAAGACTTTCATTACGATAAAACACGCCTTTTAGCTGAGCGCACGAGAGCGCTTCCAGGGCGTGATCCATATCATGAATGTTGAAGGCGGCTAGAGGTGTTTTAGTGAGAGCATCGGGTAACTTATCTTGCCATTCTGGTAACGCATCAATCCCTATATGATCACTGTCGATAAGAATCAACAGGTTACTCGTGGCGGAAATAGGTAACGCCGAGTGGGGAGAGTGAATACTTATTTGACATCCGGTGTGCTTGTTCAAGTACTCAGCGAACAGCTGTACTTGGGGACTTTTTTCGGTAACCACATACACCGTTCCGGTAGACGTTTCCTGCGACATTGGGGAGCCCTCGTGGAAAGAAAGAGTGAGCAGGTAGCCTCTGAAGTGTTGACCATAAGATACATTTCGTAAAGTTTTGTTATTAAAAATGTGGTAAAAATAATCGATCGTGAGCGTCTTTGTTTTCATACAGGTGTTTTTATTTCTTTGAAAACAAGGATTAATTGTTTTATTAGTAAAATATGGAGTGAGATTTTTCAGATACGTTAAGTAACATTCTGGTGGCTTTTGATACGGTGAATGAGCGCGTAAACTGACTCTCTACTGTTAGGAGTACACATATGGCCGCCGTCAATACCCTTGTTCTTGCCAGTGGCAATTCAGGAAAGTTAAGAGAATTCAATCAATTACTTTCACCTTTGGGCTTCGATGTTCGCCCCCAGGCAGACTTTGGTGTTACCGAGGTGGAAGAAACGGGTCTAACCTTCGTCGAAAATGCTCTGTTAAAAGCGCGCGAAGCGAGCCTCGTTAGTGGGTTACCGGCATTAGCAGACGATTCTGGGCTGGAAGTTGACGCACTGAACGGCGCACCCGGTATTTATTCCGCCAGGTATGGCGGTGAGCCCAGGAGTGATGAGAAAAATAATCAAACGTTGTTAACCGCGTTAAGTGATTATGCGGAAGGGCAGAGGAGCGGCCGTTACTGGTGCGTTCTCGTTTATTTGCGTCACCCGAAAGATCCAGTGCCGATCATTGTGCAGCGCAGTTGGAAAGGTGAGATTCTTGCTCATCCCCGAGGTAAGGATGGGTTCGGCTATGACCCGCTTTTTTGGTTACCTGATCAGGGTATGAGTGTTGCCGAGCTGCCCAGCGACACTAAGAATCGCCTTAGTCATCGTGGTCGTGCGCTGCAAGGCTTGGTGGAGTTATTGAAGGTGGCGCATGGCTGATAAGCTGCCGCCACTCTCGCTGTATATCCACACACCCTGGTGTGTCCGTAAATGCCCGTACTGTGATTTCAACTCTCATGAGCCGGGGACGCATGGTTTTACACCTCGGGATTTACCTGAAGCCGCGTATCTTGATGCATTGCTACAAGACCTGGATAACGATCTAGTCCTCGCGGCTGGCCGGGAAATTCAGACTATCTTTATCGGCGGTGGGACTCCCAGCCTGCTGTCGCCCGCCTTTTATGAACAATTATTAAAAGCGATTAACGCGCGTTTACCTTTCGCCAATGATATAGAGATTACCTTAGAGGCAAATCCAGGTACCACTGAGCAAGAGCGTTTCATTGGTTACCGGAAAGCAGGTATTAATCGCCTCTCGCTGGGTATTCAAAGTTTTCAGCCCGATCAATTGCATGCTCTGGGGCGTATTCATAGCGGTGATGAAGCGATCACTGCGGTTGCACAGGCGCGCCAGGCGGGCTTTACCAACATTAATATCGACCTGATGCACGGTTTACCCGACCAAACGCCCCAATTGGCGATGGATGATATTGTGCAAGCGCTGGCATTGGCACCTGAGCATCTCTCTTGGTATCAATTGACCCTTGAGCCAAATACGGCCTTTCACTCTCAGCCGCCGGTGCTTCCCGAGGAAGAGGCGCTTTGGGATATTCAGGACAAGGGCCATCAGCTTCTGGAACAGGCGGGTTTCAAACGTTACGAGATTTCGGCATACGCTAGCGCCAATCATCAAAGCCGTCATAACCTCAACTATTGGCAGTTTGGTGACTACCTGGGGATTGGCGCGGGTGCCCATGGCAAGCTTAGTCATATTGACGAAAATGGGCAGTGGCGCATAGAGCGGCGCTGGAAAACCCGCCAGCCGGACGCATATTTAAAGCGTACAGATGATCTGCGTGGCTTTATAGCGGGTAAGCAGCTTATCAACGCGGATGAGCTGCCGTTGGAGTTTGCCATGAATGCGCTACGGCTTACTGACGGGGTTGCATTGGATACATGGAGAGCCAACACTGGGCAGGCTCCTGCAATGTTACTTACGCGTTTACAATCTGCCGAGAAAAAAGGACTTTTGATGCAAATGCCTGAAAAACTGCGTGCATCTCCTCAAGGTCTATTATTCTTGAATGAGTTGCTAACCATGATCAGTGATGATTGATTAGCGATGATTAAAAAAGGTGTTTCGAACATAAACAAGGAGTGAGCAATGCGTATTTCTCGACTACTGACACCGCTGGCAGCCGCGATTCTACTGGCTGGTTGTGCCACATCGGATCCTTATGGTGGCCAAACGCAGCGCTCTAGTACCGCGATGGGCACCGGGATTGGTGCCGCCGTAGGTGCAGCTGCTGGCGCCCTTTCTGGCGATGGTAGTACTAGCCGACGCGACCGTGCATTGATCGGCGCCGCCGTAGGTGCTGCAGCTGGTGCTGGCATTGGTGTCTATATGGATCGCCAAGAGCAACAGCTGCGTGAAAACCTGGAAGGTTCGCGCATTGAGATCGATCGCCGTGGTGACGATATCGTGCTTAATATGCCTAGCGGCGTAACCTTTGGCTTTGATTCTGCCGACCTTACCAGTGAAGCACGCAGTTCTCTTAATGAAGTCGCTAATGTTCTCACTCAATATCAGGACACCCGCGTCAATATTGCAGGTCATACCGATAGCACCGGTGATGCGAGCTATAACCAGCGGTTGTCTGAGCGTCGCGCTCAATCCGTGGGTAACTACTTAACCCAAAACGGCGTTTCATCTACGCGTCTTAACACTACTGGGTATGGCGCCACCCAGCCAGTTGCCAGCAATGACAATGAGCAGGGCCGCGCTCAGAATCGCCGGGTAGAAATTACCCTAACACCCACCGGTGATGGCCAGCGCTAATACTCTTAACCTGGCTATTACCCTCCCAAGCCCGCTATGCTCACATAGCGGGCTTTTTTTCATTCACTTGCCGATGAGTCTCCATGCTCTCTTATCAACATGCCTACCATGCCGGTAATTTTGCGGATGTACATAAACATCTAACGCTTTATGCGGTAATTGATTATTTATTACGTAAAAGATCTGCCATTACATATGTCGATACTCACGCGGGTCGAGGACTCTATCCTCTCAATGCCCAAGAGACGCAACGTTTGCAGGAGTACCGTGAGGGCATATGGCCGGTGTGGCAAGCCCATGCTGGGTGCCGTGATGAGCTACTTAACGCGTGGCGAGCAGCGCTAGCAAGCGCTCAACCCATGCCAGAGGCACTGACTCACTATCCAGGCTCTCCTTGGTGGCTGGGTCATTCTCTACGCGAGCAGGATCAGTTGCGGCTGTTTGAGCTGCATCCCGGCGAGCATGAGCAGCTAAGCGCCCAGGGGTTAACGCCACACGCACAACGTGTGTTTGGTGACGGTTTGGCGGGTCTAACAGCGATGCTGCCTGTCACATCACCACGCTTGTGTGTGCTTATTGATCCTAGCTACGAGCGTAAAGTGGAGTATCAGGAAGTTGCCGAAACAGTGGCTTATACGCTGGATAAAGCGCGTCATGGGGTGGTATTGATTTGGTATCCGCTGCTACCAGCAGGGCATCATCACACGCTTTTAAGCAGCCTCAAAGAGAGCGGCATACGCAAGATATGGCGCAGCGAGCTGCTGCTGCGCGAACCTGGCGAGCAGGCTCACGGCATGTTCGGTAGCGGTATGCTGGTGATTAATCCGCCCTGGGGGCTAGATGAACGCCTGGCAGCGGCGATGGCGGAAATTACCCCGCTGCTCGGTGCGAATAGCCGCTATCAGGCGGATTGGTGGGTGGGGGAGTAGTTGTTGTAACGAGACCCTATTTGCCGATACAAAAACTGCCGAAAATCTCCCCTAATAGATCATCGGCGCTGAACTCGCCGGTGATCTCGCCCAAGGCTTGTTGGGCGTCACGCAAATCTTCCGCCAGTAGTTCTCCCGCGCCATAGCCATTCAGTTGAGCCTGCCCGGTCGTAAGGGCTGTCATTGCCCGGTCGAGGGCATCCAGATGTCGCCGTCGTGCTGAGAAGCGACCTTCCGTCGTCGCGGTATAGCCCATCACATCTTTTAAATGCGCTTTTAAGTTATCCACACCCTCGCCGGTTTTAGCCGATAAGCGCACGGTAGGTGGCGTTGTGGATATATCTAATCCAGCTGGTTCTGCACTGGTATCAATCTTATTGCGCACTAGCGTCAAGCGCTGCTGATCAGGGAGGCGAGCGACGAACTCGGGCCAGATGGCCATAGGGTCGGTGGAAGCTGTGGTGCTGGCATCAACGAGTAGTAGTACCCGGTCAGCTTTCTCTATCTCGGCCCAGGCACGAGCGACACCAATTTTCTCAACCGCATCGGGCGTATCGCGCAGCCCAGCGGTGTCGATGATATGTAGCGGCATACCGTCGATATGAATATGCTCACGGAGTACATCCCGGGTAGTACCTGCGATATCCGTTACAATGGCGGTATCTTGCTCAGTTAGCGCATTAAGCAGGCTCGACTTACCCGCATTGGGTCTTCCTGCGATGACCACGCTCATTCCTTCACGGAGCAGTGCGCCTTGGCCTGCTGCCTGACGTACGTCGCTCAGTGCTTGCTGGACACTGCTTAAATGCTGGGCAACATGGCCGTCAGCTAGAAAGTCGATCTCCTCTTCGGGGAAGTCAATCGCCGCTTCAACGTAGACGCGCAGCTCTATCAATCGCTCCACCAGTGTGGAGACGCGCTTTGAGAACTCGCCTTGTAGTGAGCGTACGGCGTTTTCTGCCGCTGAACGTGAAGTGGCATCAATGAGGTCTGCGATGGCTTCTGCCTGGGCCAGGTCAAGCTTATCGTTTAAAAACGCCCGTTCTGAAAACTCTCCCGGCCGGGCCAGGCGAGCTCCCAATGCCACACAGCGCTCCAGCAACATATCCATAATAATCGGGCCGCCGTGCCCCTGGAGCTCCAGTACGTCTTCGCCGGTAAACGAGAGGGGGCCATTAAAGAACAGGGCGATGCCCTCATCAATACTGCCTTCCGCGCCCTGAAAGGGGCCGTAGTGAGCGTATCGCGGGGCAGGGCAATGCCCAACCATGGCCTGAGCGATTTTGCGGCAGGCAGGCCCAGAGACGCGGATAATGCCCACGCCACCGCGACCAGGGGGGGTTGCCAGCGCCGCAATGGTGTCAGGTGTATAGAGGCGTTCGGCCATGGTGAATCTCTTTTTAAATTGGCAGGTAACGAAATTGATCGGCCTAGTGTGAATTTTTCAGTCTTAAAACGCCAGACCCCCGCTCGAGGCGGGGGTCTGAAGGTGCTAATTAAACGGCGGGCTATTTGGTTTTCATGCCCTTGCCGATACTCGGGTCATTTTCGATTTTACGCGTAATGTAGTACTGCTGCGCCACCGAAATGATGTTGTTAACCACCCAGTAGATGACCAGACCGGCCGGGAACCACAGGAAGAAGAAGGTAAAGATGATGGGGAGCATCTTCATTATCTTCGCCTGCATTGGATCTGGCGGTGTGGGGTTCAGCATCTGCTGCACGAACATCGAAATGCCCATCAGAATCGGCAGAATGAAGTACGGATCCTTCACCGATAGATCCTGAATCCAGAAGATAAACGGCGCATGGCGCAATTCAACCGACTCCAGCAGCATCCAGTAGAGTGCGATGAAGACAGGCATCTGGATCACAATAGGTAGACAGCCCCCCAGCGGATTGATCTTCTCCTTCTGGTAGAACTTCATCATCTCTTGCGACATTTTCTGCCGGTCGTCGCCATACATCTCTTTCAGACGCTGCATTTCCGGGCCGAGTTTACGCATCCTGCCCATGGATTTGTAAGCTTTGGCAGAGAGCGGGAACAGTACCGTTTTAACCAGTACGGTTAACAGAACAATCGACCAACCCCAGTTACCGACAATGTCGTGGATGTGATCCAATAGCCAAAACAGCGGGTTAGCAATAAACCACAGCCAGCCATAATCCACGGTTAGTTGCAGGTTGGGAGCGACTTGCTCCAGGTAATCCTGCACCTTAGGGCCCATGTAAAGTGTGGCACCCAGCGTCGCTTCACTATCGGCGGCAATAGAGCTAGTGGGGCCGGCAAAGGCCACAACGTTACGGTTGCTGGAGTCAGTGGTGACGTAATAAAGGTTCTGCTGATCCTGCTGAGGTGCCCATGCGGATACAAAGTAGTGCTGGATAATGGCTATCCAACCGCCCTGTGCTTCGCGGTTCTCAAATTTATGGCTTTGAATATCGTCGAAGTCGATCTTCTCGTAGCGCGCATCCGGCGTTGAGTAGGCCGCTCCCAAATAGGAGTTCATACCCATTGAGACACCGCTTGACGGGTCTGGGCTATTGTCGCGTGCCAGCTGGCCAATGAAGCGCGCACTCACCGGTGCGTCGGTGTTATTGGCCAGGTAGTAATTGACGTTGACCGCATAGCTACCGCGCTCAAAGGTGAGGCGTTTCATTACTTCAACGCCGTTAACGTCGGCGGTTAGGTCAACGCTGAGTTCGTCCTCGTTATCGCCTAAACGATACTCTGAGTTTTCAGGTGTGAATGCGATACGGCTAGCTTGGCCATCGAGCTGAAGGCCTGAGCGAGCCACGTAGCTACGGCTGCTGTTATCCGATAACAGCACGTAGTTACGGTCTGAATCGAGGGAGAGCTTGTGCTGCGGTAACGCGGCATAAACTATGTCGCCACCGTGTGGATCGATACGCACATCGAGGACGTCAGTCGTCACGGCAATGAAGTCGCGGCTGGATGTTTCGCTTTCGGTATCAGGAATACCTTCACCTACCGCACTCTGCTGTGAAGACGTACTCGGCACCGCTAAGCCGCCCTCTCCATCTTCAGTATTGCTAGGCGATGTGGAATTGCTGCGTTGCGTCGTTTCAGGCACTGAATCGTAATTCGGCTGCCCGTAATCCTGATTCCACTGGACGACTAGCAAGTAGGCGAGTACGGCTAGTGGAATCAGTAATAAAAGTCGTTTTACGTCCATGAGGGTTCTGCCCGCTGGGTGGTGAACATGCTAATGGCGCAGTGTCATTTACTCGACTCTTGACACACGAAAGCCTGCCAGTTGGCAGGCCGAGGTCGAGCGGCGAGGGGTGCACCAAAGGTCACGTGTCACGCTTAGGCGTTGGTACTGCTGACACCGCCTGTGCGTCACGCTGAAGTCGCTTCCACATGCCATGTAACTGGCGATGCAAGGTGTCGTTATCGATATCCTGAACGCCGCGTCGTGCTAGCACCACTATATCCACAGAGGGTAGCTGATCTTGACGAAGACGAACGGATTCTCTAACCAGACGCTTGAAACGGTTGCGATCTACGGCGCGTTTAACATTTTTTTTGCTGACCACTAGTCCAAGGCGGGGATGTCCCCGAGTACTCAAGCGGACTAACGCCATCATACCTTTGCCATGCACTTTCAGGTCGGCTTGCTCAAACACGTGACTAAAATCCCCAGCATTTAGTAACCGTAATTGCCGGGGAAAGCCTTGCTGCGGCACACGCAATCCGAGATCAGGCGCTCAGACGCTTGCGGCCCTTGGCACGACGACGTGCGAGGATGGCGCGACCGTTTTTGGTTGCCATACGAGCACGGAAGCCATGCGCGCGCTTGCGCTTGAGAACGCTAGGTTGAAAAGTGCGTTTCATAACTCGTTATTCCCACGTGGTTTAGGACGGAAAGTGAATTCCAAAAAGCCCGGTCCAGTGAGGAACTAGCCGGGGAGATTCAATTCAAGACCGGAAATTGTAGAGACTTCCTCTGCTGGGTGCAATTTTTCCTTGCATAAAAGTGTTATCACACCTCAGCCAGCGTGATTGATGCAGTGAGAGTAGCAATTAATGAGGACACTACTATTACTAATAGGTAGTTCTAAACCTGTTGTTATTAATAGTGGGGATACTATTTGTGGATAAGCATTTTTTATTATTATTTTTCAATAGCCTATGATAATAAAAAATCTGTGTGTAAGTCCCGTATAAGCCGTCCACAAGGTGTTGGATAGATGTGGTTAACCATTGCATAAGGCGCATTTTTAACGATTGTCCCCCACCGATCCACAAGGTTTTCCCATAGGCTCATTGCAAGTTGTCCACAGGTCAATATTGAAGGCTAAACCCGTGTGGATAACCGAGGCTTTGGGCGCTACAATGGTCGGCCGTTTTCAACCGATGGTGAGATGAGTGTCACTGACGCTTTGGCAACAGTGCCTGGACAACCTGCAGGATGAGCTGAATTCACAGCAGTTCAATACCTGGATACGCCCGCTGCAGGCAGAAGAAGGAGAGTCCAACGAGCTGCGCTTATTGGCGCCGAATCGCTTCGTGCGCGATTGGGTGAGCGATAAGTATGCCAAGCGGATTAGTGAGCTGATGCGGGAGCTCGCACCGGCCAAACCGCCTAAGGTGAGCCTGACGGTAGGCAGTCGCCGCTTGGCAACCCAAGCCCCTCAGCATCGTGATTTAGGTAATCCTGTATCGGCTTCATCTTCGCGTCCGGCATCGCCAGCGGTACACACGCCGCCACGAGGCGATATTGCCGATGAGCGCGAAATCGATAGGCTGCGTGATGAAGCGCCGAGTCGGCGTAATAATGAACGTCAGGTACAGGTAGAGGGGAGCCTGAAGCATGGCAGTGGGCTCAATCCAAATTTTACTTTCGATACGTTTGTAGAAGGTAAGTCGAACCAATTAGCACGCGCGGCCTCTCGGCAGGTGTCTGAAAATCCTGGCGGCGCTTATAACCCCTTGTTTTTATACGGCGGTGTTGGCCTGGGTAAAACCCACTTGATGCATGCGGTGGGGAACGCTTTGGCAACTCGGCGTGAAAACGCCCGGGTGGTGTACCTGCACTCAGAGCGGTTTGTCGCCGATATGGTCAAGGCGCTACAGCTTAATGCGATTAACGATTTCAAGCGCTTTTACCGTAGTGTCGACGCGTTACTTATTGATGATATTCAATTTTTTGCGGGAAAAGAGCGTTCGCAAGAAGAGTTCTTTCATACCTTCAACGCACTTTTGGAGGGGGGGCAGCAGATGATCCTCACCTCAGACCGTTATCCGAAAGAGATCAGTGGGGTAGAGGAGCGCCTTAAGTCACGCTTTGGTTGGGGTCTTACCGTTGCCATTGAACCGCCGGAGCTTGAAACCCGCGTGGCCATCTTGATGAAAAAGGCCGACCAAGCTAAGGTCGATTTGCCTCACGATGCGGCTTTCTTTATTGCCCAGAAAATTCGTTCCAACGTGCGCGAATTGGAAGGTGCGTTGAAAAAAGTCATTGCTGATTCGCACTTCATGGGTAAAACGATTACCCAGGACTTTATTCGAGAATCTCTGAAAGACCTGTTAGCCCTTCAGGATAAGCAGGTTGGGGTTGATAATATTCAGCGTACGGTTGCCGAATATTACAAGATTAAGGTGGCGGATCTACTTTCCAAGCGTCGTTCACGCTCAGTTGCTCGCCCTCGTCAGGTGGCGATGGCGCTTGCAAAGGAGCTAACCAATCACAGCTTGCCTGAGATTGGCGATGCCTTTGGTGGGCGTGACCATACAACGGTGTTGCACGCTTGCCGAAAAGTGAAATCATTGCAGGA
This sequence comes from Halomonas sp. SpR1, assembly GCF_031010175.1. Lineage (GTDB taxonomy): Bacteria > Pseudomonadota > Gammaproteobacteria > Pseudomonadales > Halomonadaceae > Vreelandella. The sequence continues at coordinate 45,548 of NZ_JAUAMB010000028.1, read as the reverse complement.
AGAGAGCGCGGATATTCGTGAGGATTACAAGAATTTACTGCGCCTGTTGACCAGTTAATCATTCCATGGGACGGGCCTGTTACGCGCAGGTCTTTCAGGATATAGAACCGGAGTATTGATGAAATTTTCGATTTCCCGAGAGGCGCTGCTACGTCCGCTGACTCTGGTCGCTGGTGTTGTTGAGCGTCGACAAACGCTGCCAGTACTGTCTAATGTGCTGATTCAAGTTGAGGGTGACCAGGTATCGCTCACCGGCACTGATTTAGAAGTCGAGCTCGTTGGTCGCACGGTGGCAAGCCAGGTCGATCAGACAGGTTCTGCGACAGTGCCCGCGCGTAAGCTGATGGATATTTGTAAATCACTACCCGATCAGTCTGACATTCAGCTGGGTGTTGAAGAGGGGCGTGCGGTACTTCGCAGTGGGCGTTCGCGTTTTACTCTTTCGACTCTCCCTGTGGCTGAATTTCCCAATATTGAAGATGCGGACGGTAGCCAGGAGATTAGCGTACCCCGTGGTACTTTAAAGCACCTGATTGAAGCCACCTCGTTTGCCATGGCGCAGCAGGATGTGCGTTATTACCTCAACGGTATGCTACTGGAAATTCAAAGCAATTTACTGCGCACGGTAGCCACTGACGGGCACCGTCTGGCGATGTGCTCGCGCCCAATTGAAGTCTCTGTTAGTCAGTCTCAAAAGCTGATTGTGCCGCGCAAGGGGATTTTAGAGTTATCACGTCTGTTAGATGATAGCGATGAGCCTGTCAGTTTAACGCTTGGCTCCAGCCATGTGCGTGCCCATACGGGAGACTTTACCTTCACCTCCAAATTAATCGACGGTAAATTTCCTGACTACGAGCGCGTAGTTCCTCGCAATGGCGATAAGGTATTGATTGCAGAGCGTGCCGAGCTGCGTCAGGTGCTTTCACGTACTGCCATTCTCTCTAATGAGAAGTACCGCGGTGTGCGTCTTTACCTTGAGGAGAATAACCTTAAAGTGATGGCCAACAACCCGGAGCAGGAAGAGGCCGAGGAGAATATCGCCGTTGAGTACAACGGTGGGGCGATGGAAGTTGGTTTTAACGTTGGCTATTTGGTTGATGTGTTGACCGTGCTTAATGAAGATCGCGTACAAATTACCCTGGCTGATCCCAATAGCAGTGCTTTGTTGGAAGAACCCGGCGGTGGCGATGCGCTTTATGTCGTTATGCCTATGCGCCTGTAAACGGCTTTGTTTTGAGGCATGACAATAAATAAACAGGCAGGTCACGTTAGCGGCGCTTCTGGTAGCAGAAGCGCCGCTAACGCGTTGGAATACTCGCTTTCGAGGACTTTTAAGTGGTGATAATAGGATGAGCCTGACACTGCTTAATTTTCACGCTGTGCGCAACCTGCAGCCTGTTGAGATGAAGCCCTCTTCGCGTATCAATGTTATTAGTGGTGCCAATGGCAGTGGAAAAACCAGCCTATTGGAAGGTATTCATATTCTAGGAATGGGGCGCTCTTTTCGCACGCGCCAGTTAAGACACGTGATCCAAATGGATCAGCCGTATATGACGCTGTACGGGCGTTTAAGTGGTGAGCCTGAGGTTACCCTTGGCGTACGCCGGTTACGTGCGCAGAGGGAGCTGGAACTGCGTTTGAAAGGCGATAAAAACGCTCGATTAGCAGAGCTGGTAGAGGCGATGCCGCTGCAGTTAATTAACCCGGATGCGTTTCGATTACTTGAAGGTTCACCCGCCGGTCGTCGTGAGTTTCTCGACTGGGGTGTGTTTCACGTGAAACACGATTTTCTAGCAATTTGGAAGCACACACGTCGTGCGTTGAAACATCGGAATGCACTGCTCAGGCGTGGTAGAATACATCCTCAGGAAATGGCGGTGTGGGAGCATGAGCTGGCCATTTGGGGCGAGCAGATGGATACGCTACGTCGAGATTGGTTCAGTAACTTTTTGCCAGTCTTTGAAGAGACCCTAAAAGTGCTGCTTCCCTTGCCGGGGTTGTCGCTCCATTACGCCAGAGGTTGGGACAAAGAGAGATCTCTAGCGGCGGTGTTGCAGGATAGTCGACCAACCGATCAGCAGATGGGGTTTACTCAGCAAGGCCCACAGCGCGCCGACTTACGCATCAGGATAAATAAACAGCCTGCTGTTGAAGTGCTTTCCAGAGGCCAGCAAAAGTTAGTGGTGAGTGCGTTAAAGCTCGCCCAGGGGCGGTTTCTGGAAAGAACAGCACAGCGGCACTGTATTTATCTTATCGATGATTTGCCAGCAGAGCTTGACGAGCAGAATCGGCAACAGTTTTGTGGGCTACTCGAAGATATGCAGTGCCAAGCATTTATTACCAGTGTCGAACCTTCTGCATTAAAAAATGCCTGGCGCGCTGGAACCCCCGTAGAAATGTTTCACGTGAAACATGGCAAAGAGGGTCTCAGTGATTTATTAAGCGATAGCTAGTGCAGACCAGTAAAAAGTGTGGTCAAGCAAGCTACCGGGGTAATGCTAGCGCAGGAAGGGTAGGCGATACGGGATGAGGCAGACTTCACGACGGAGTGGTCAATGAGCGAGCAGGCTTACGATTCATCAAGCATTAAGGTGCTCAAGGGACTGGACGCGGTGCGTAAGCGGCCAGGTATGTATATTGGTGACACCGACGACGGTACCGGGCTGCACCACATGGTCTTCGAATTGGTGGATAACTCCATCGACGAGGCGCTGGCTGGGCATTGCAGCGAAATTCGCGTTGTCATTCACCCGGATGAGTCGGTCACCGTTAGTGATAACGGCCGTGGCGTACCTACCGAACTGCATGAAGGGGAGGGGGTTTCCGCTGCTGAAGTTATCATGACGGTACTGCACGCAGGCGGTAAGTTCGACGATAATTCCTATAAGGTTTCCGGTGGGCTACACGGTGTAGGTGTTTCCGTTGTCAATGCGCTTTCCGCTGAGTTGCGTTTGACGATTTGGCGCCAAGGTGAAGTGTTTGAACAAATGTACCATCATGGTGTACCTCAAGCACCATTAGCTGTTGTGGGAAAAACCGAAAAAAGCGGTACGCGTGTTCATTTCCGCCCATCTCCAGAAACCTTTGGCAATATCGAGTTTCATTTTGATATTTTAGCTAAACGGCTTCGTGAACTCTCCTTCTTGAATTCTGGCGTTGCCATTCGGTTGATGGATGAGCGCAGCGGAAAAGAGGAACTGTTCCACTATGAAGGCGGTTTGCGCGCCTTTGTTGACCACCTGAATACGAACAAGAGTGTGATTAACCCGGTATTTCACTTTAACGCTGTTCGTGATGATGGCGTTGAGGTTGAGGTGGCCATGCAGTGGAGCGAAGCCTTCACTGAAAATATTTTCTGCTACACCAATAATATTCCACAGCGAGACGGTGGCGCGCACTTGGCGGGTTTCCGGGCTGGCCTTACCCGTACGCTCAATAACTATATTGAAGCGGAAAACCTGCTCAAAAAAGCCAAGGTCAATACCACCGGAGACGACGCGCGCGAGGGCTTGACCGCGATTATTTCGGTCAAAGTACCGGATCCTAAGTTCTCGTCTCAAACGAAAGACAAGCTGGTTTCCAGTGAAGTGAAAACAGCGGTTGAACAGGAAATGAGCCGGCTATTTTCCGAGTATCTTGTTGAAAAGCCAAACGAAGCCAAGGCAATCGTTAATAAGATGCTGGACGCGGCACGTGCCCGTGAAGCGGCCCGCAAAGCGCGCGATATGACCCGCCGCAAAGGCGCGCTGGATATTGCCGGGTTACCTGGCAAGTTGGCGGATTGTCAGGAAAAAGATCCTAGCCAGTCGGAGCTATACCTGGTGGAGGGTGATTCGGCAGGTGGTAGTGCCAAACAGGGTCGCGACCGTCGTACACAGGCTATTTTGCCGCTCAAAGGTAAAATTCTGAACGTGGAGAAAGCGCGTTTCGACAAAATGCTCTCCTCTGCAGAAGTGGGTACGCTAATCACGGCGCTGGGTTGTGGTATTGGGCGTGAAGAATTTAATCCTGACAAGTTACGCTACCATTCGGTTATTATCATGACCGATGCTGACGTAGACGGCTCCCACATCCGTACTCTTCTTTTGACGTTCTTCTTCCGCCAGATGCCGGAATTGATTGAGCGTGGTCATATCTTCATCGCTCAACCACCGCTGTATAAAATTAAGCGCGGTAAGCAAGAGCTCTATTTGAAAGATGAGCAGGCGATGGTGGATTACTTAACTACGACGGCGCTAGACGGCGCGGGCCTGCATGTTAACCCCAATGCGCCAGGCATTTCGGGGTCTCATCTCGAAGCACTGGTGAACCAATACCGCAACGTGATGAAGCGTATTGATCGGCTGTCACGGGTTTATCCCAATGAAGTGCTTAAGCAAATTATCCATGTTTCGGCACTGAAAGGTGAAGAGAGCCTGAAAGATCGCGTGACCATGCAAAACTGGATTGATGAACTCCAGAAAGTTATGGACGATATGGTGGCCTATGAAGGCGGCCCCCGCTATCACTTCCATCTTCAAGAGGATTCTGAGCGTGGGCTCTTCTTACCTACTGTGTCGCTGGTTGCTCACGGTGTGACCACAGAGTATATGTGGGGGCTCGACTTCTTTGAAAGTGCCGACTACCGGGGCATCGCCGAACTTGGTGAAACCCTGGATGGTTTCCTGGAAGAGGGTGCTTTTATTGCCCGTGGCGAGCGTCAGAAGCCTGTATCGCACTTCTCGGAAGTACTTGCCTGGCTTATGCAAGAGGGCCAGCGCGGGCTATCCGTCCAGCGCTACAAAGGGCTGGGTGAAATGAACCCGGATCAGCTCTGGGATACCACCATGGATCCCGATAGTCGTCGCATGCTGCGTGTGACGATCGAAGATGCCGTGGGTGCTGATATGATGTTCAATACCTTGATGGGTGACGACGTTGAACCGCGCCGTGACTTTATTGAGACCAATGCTCTGGTGGCGAATCTGGACGTGTAAGTTAGGCTTATTACGTTAAGATGTTTCACGTGAAACACTACTTTAACGAGCTTTAGCCTCAACAGGTGCATGTCACCATAAAAAGCGCCGCGATGGGATCCCGTCGCGGCGCTTTTTTTAATCTAGCACTAGTATGCTCAAACGAAACGGTTAGGTAAGGAAAAAGCCCTAGGCTATGTACGAAAACTGCCTGCGCTCGGCCATGCTGCGTTAAAAAACGGCTCGCGCGCGAGTCCGATCAAAATGCTCATTTACACCCTGTAAACTCCGCTTTTTCGCCGTTTTTTGCCTTGCCTGACCTTCGCTCGTCGACTTTTCGTACAATGCTAGTCTCTTCGCTTGGTGCTACTTAGTTATTCAATAAGCCACTTAACAAAATGGGCCAAGTCATCAAAGATCTTGGTCTTATCAAGGCCAGCACCTTTTTGCACCGTTTTAATTCCCTTTCCCGTTCTCACCAGCGCTGTTTTGCAACCGACCGCTTCGCCCGCCTGGATATCCCTCAGACTATCACCAACCATCCAACTCCCAGTTAAGCTTTTTAGCCCCAGGTGCTTCTGAATTTGTAGCAGTAACCCTGGTAGCGGTTTACGGCACTGACATTTATCATCTGGTTCATGGGGGCAGTAAGCGATATGAGCAATACGCCCGCCTTCTGCTTCTACTAACGCTGTTAACTGGTCGTGCATCGCACGCAGGGTGACCTCGCTATAATAGCCACGGGCAATGCCCGATTGATTCGTAGCAACGGCAACGGAGTACCCCGCGCGGGTGAGGCGGGCAATGGCAGTGATTGAAGAAGGGTAGGGGATCCACTCGTCGATAGATTTGATGTAGTTATCGGAGTCATGGTTGATGACACCGTCTCGATCGAGGATGACAAGTTTCTCGGCATTTAGCATAGAGATCCTATTGTGACGGTATTAGCCGATGGTACGACTCGCTTGCTTGCTGACTATTTTAGCTCGATCTCGTAAAAGTGTTTCACGTGGAACACTTAGGTTCCAGGTGAAAAAAACCCAGCCGTACAAGAGGCTGGGCTTGGGCTAAGACTCATTAGCCGATGATTACTGAGGTAGCAGCGAGATATCGGCGACTTCTAAAAACAGGGCCTGAAGGCTAGCAAGAAGCGCTAACCGATTGCGCTGAATAGCCTGGTCGTCCGCCATCACCATTACCTGGTCGAAGAAGGCATCCACTGGATCGCGTAATGTGGCAAGTTCGTCGAGAGCTTGCTGATAGTCACCCGCAGCAAATAGCGGTGCAACCTGCACTTGGCTACCCGTCACAGCATCGTATAGCGCTCGCTCAGCGTCTTCCTGTAATAAGCTTTGATCGACTGGTGTGCTGCCGTCATGGGCCTGTTTGCTTAGAATATTCGAAACCCGCTTGTTAGCAGCGGCCAGTGCTGCAGCTTCGTCACGCTGGGCAAAGGCCTTCACTGCGCGCAGGCGGCGAGCGAAGTCGAGCGGGTTGGTAACCGGTCGGGCACGCACGGCCAGGTACATTTCAGCGCTGATGCCTTCTTCCTGGCCCCAGGCACGGAAGCGATCCAACATATAAGTCAGCACATCTTCAACTAAACCGTCCGCCTTAGGTAGATCCTGGTGCTGCTCTGCGGCAGCGGTGAGCAGCTCACGCAGATCGAGGTTGAGCTCACCTTTGACCAGAATGTTAAGCACACCAATAGACGCACGACGTAGAGCGAAAGGATCTTTTGCACCGGTAGGGCGCTGACCAATCCCGAAGATACCTACCAGGGTATCCAAGCGATCAGCCAGGGCCAACACTTTGCCGGTGGTACTCTGGGGGATAGTATCGGTAGCAAAACGCGGCAGGTACTGCTCCTCAAGCGCTTGGGCAACCTCCGCGGGTTCGCCATCCTGCTCAGCGTAGTAGCGCCCCATAATGCCCTGAAGCTCGGGGAATTCGAGCACCATCTCGGTGACCAGGTCACACTTGGCAAGCGCTACAGCGCGCTGGGCGTAAGCGACATCGCCATTGATACGCTGGGCGATAAAGGTCGCGATAACCGTACTGCGGCGGGCTTTATCCGCCAGTGTGCCCAGCTGCTGCTGGAAGACCACGCTCTCCAACTGGGGAATGCGCGAAGCTAGGGTACGCTTTCTATCGGTGTCGTAGAAAAACGCCGCATCGGCTAAGCGCGGGCGAATAACTTTCTCGTTACCGGCAATCACCTGATCGGGGTCTGTGCTGTCGATATTGGCAATGGTGATAAATAACGGCTTCAGCTTGCCAGCGTCGTCCAATAGGTGGAAATATTTTTGGTTAGCCTTCATTGAGGAGATCAAGCACTCGGCGGGCACTTCCAGAAAGCGCTCATCGAAGCTACCCGTGAGGGCGACCGGCCACTCTACCAAGCCGCTTACTTCTACTAGCAGATCTTCGTCGATAACCGCATTGGCTTCTTGAACCTCCGCTTCTGCCAATACCTGCTCGCGGATACGCTCGCGGCGCTGTTCCCGATCCACCAGTACATAGGCGTTTTCCAGCGCAGCGACGTACTCGTCGGCGTGGGCCAGCTGGATAGCATCAGGGGCGTGGAAGCGGTGGCCGTAGGTGGTGCAGCTCGCCTCTAGGCCGAGCGCCTCAGCGGCCACTACATCGCTACCATAAAGAGCTACCAGCCAGTGAGCGGGACGGGAAAACTCAACCCGTGAAGCACCCCAGCGCATGTTTTTAGGCACCGGGAGAGCACTGATGGACTTGCGGATAATTTCGGGCAGCAGCGCTTGAATAGTTTCCCCTTGCTGCTGCTCGCGGAAACCTAGCCAGGTGCCTTTGTCGGTTTCCAGGTGAATCAGTTCGTCGACGCTGACGCCACAGGAGCGGGCGAAGCCTTCCGCAGCTTTGGTAGCAACGCCATCCTTAAAGGCAGCCGCCAGCGCTGGTCCGCGGCGCTCAACGTCGCGGTCAGGCTGCTTATCAGCCAGCTCGCGCACTTGTACCGCTAAACGTCGTGGCGTTGCAAAAGCGGTAACAGTGGCGAAGGGAACATCGGCTTCTTGCAGGCCTTTCTCTATTCCTGCGGCAAACGCATCAGAGAGCGCGTTCAGGGCCGTGGGAGGAAGCTCTTCTGCACCGAGTTCTAGTAAAAGGGTATTTACAGCCATTAGTCGTCTCCCTGATCGGCGAGTAGCTCTTGTAACAGTTCTCGGCGAAGATTTTCTGGCGCCATGGGGAAACCTTCGGCCTTACGCGACTCAAAGTAAGCAGTGGCGACATCCCGGGCCATAGTGCGTACGCGGAGGATAAAGCGCTGACGCTCGGTGACCGAGATAGCGTGACGGGCGTCCAACAGGTTGAAGGTGTGGGATGCCTTCAGAACTTGCTCGTAGGCCGGCAGCGGCAGGCTGGCAGTGAGCAACTTGCCACACTCTTTTTCCTGGTGATCAAAGTTGGCAAACAGCTGATCAACGTCAGCGTGCTCAAAATTGTAGGCGGACTGTTCGCGCTCGTTTTGCAGGTAAACATCGCCGTAAGTCACTTTGCTACCGTCGGGGGCAATGGCCCAAACGAGGTCATAAACGCTGTCGACGTCCTGCAGGTACATGGCAATACGCTCAAGCCCATAGGTCAGTTCGCCGGTGACTGGGTAGCATTCGATGCCACCTGCCTGCTGGAAGTAGGTAAACTGGGTGACTTCCATGCCGTTTAACCAGATTTCCCAGCCCAGGCCCCAAGCGCCTAGGGTAGGGGATTCCCAGTTATCTTCGACAAAGCGGACATCGTGAACCAGCGGATCAAGACCAAGACGCTTGAGCGAGCCCAGATAGAGATCCTGTAGGTTGCTCGGCGACGGCTTCATAACTACCTGGAACTGGTAGTAGTGCTGAAGGCGGTTAGGGTTTTCGCCATAGCGGCCATCCGTAGGACGGCGGGAAGGCTGTACGTAGGCAGCGTTCCAGGTTTCGGGACCAATCGCCCGTAGAAAGGTAGCAGGGTGAAAGGTGCCCGCGCCGACTTCCATATCGAGCGGCTGAAGGATGACACAACCCTGTTCTGCCCAGTACTGCTGCAGAGCAAGGATCAAGCCTTGAAAGGTCGACACATCGGGTGTCGATTGGTTTGTCGAGACACTCATCGCGGAAAGCACCGTTGGCCATGAATTCATAAGGCGTCAAGTATACAATCCTAGACAGATGGGTTATAGGCACATAGGCCAACAAGCCGCTTTAGGTAAGGAGAACAGTATGATTGTGGTAACAGGCGGTGCCGGTTTTATCGGGGCCAACATAGTCAAAGCATTGAATGCCCGCGGTCGAAACGATGTGATGGTCGTTGACGATTTGCGCGATGGCACCAAATTCGTCAATTTGGCCGACTGCACGCTGGCGGATTATCTCGATAAGGACGATTTCATTGCCAGGGTAAAAGCTGCCCTGCGCGGTGATAGCGTCGATCTACCTAAGATCGAAGCTATTTTTCATGAAGGCGCCTGCTCGGATACCACCGAGTGGGATGGTCACTACATGATGGAGAATAACTTCGAGTACTCCAAAGTGCTGCTTAATTACTGTGAGCAGCAGAGTATCCCCTTCTTGTTTGCCTCGTCAGCCGCTACCTATGGCGGCAGCGAGATATTTAAAGAGGTGCCCGAGTGCGAAAAGCCGCTTAACGTATACGGTTATTCAAAGCTGTTGTTCGATCAGCACGTGCGTTCGCGCTGGAGTGAGTTAACCACCCAGGTGGTGGGTTTCCGCTACTTCAATGTCTACGGCCCGCGGGAGCAGCATAAGGGCAAAATGGCCAGCGTGGCCTATCACAATCATCTGCAAATTCGTAATGGTGAAACGCTCAAGCTGTTTGGCGCCTACGACGGCTACGACGCTGGTATGCAAAGTCGCGACTTCGTTTATGTCGGCGATGTGGTCGATGTAAATCTATGGTTTTTGGATCATCCCGAACAGTCCGGCATTTTTAATCTGGGGACTGGCCGTGCGGAACCCTTTAAAGCGATTGGCGAGGCGGTCATCGACTTTTACGGCAAGGGGGAGATTGATTACATTGCCTTTCCCGAAGAACTTAAAGGACGCTATCAGAGCTATACCCGAGCTGATATTAGCCGGCTACGTGAGAGTGGCTGCGATGTTGAGTTTAAAACCGTTGCTCAAGGGGTGAAAGCCTACCTGGAGTGGTTAAATGGCTAACTCAGCTCAGCGTCTGCTGGTGATTGGCCCCTCATGGGTGGGTGACATGGTCATGGCACAGAGCCTGTTCATGACCTTAAAAGCCCGTCAACCAGAGGCAACAATCGCAGTGGTGGCACCAGCGTGGTCTCAGCCTATTTTAGAGCGGATGCCCGAAGTTGACGAAGTGCTGCCGCTGGTAGTGGGGCACGGTGAATTTGGCCTGTCCAGCCGCCGCGAACTCGCTAACCGGCTGCGCGGACGTTTTGACCGCGCCATCGTTCTGCCTCGTTCTTGGAAAGCTGCCCTGGTGCCCTTTATGGCACGTATTCCTGAGCGTATAGGCTTTCTAGGTGAGCACCGCTATGGGCTTCTCAAGGAGCGCCGCAAGCTCGACAAGCAGGTGCTGGATCAAACGGTAAAGCGCTTTGTATCGCTGGGCCTCCCCCTGGAAGAAGCGGCCAGCGGTGATTTTGAGCTGCCCAAGCCACGCCTGCAGATAGACCGTGATAATTTGGTCAATTTACGCCTTACACACTCCCTTTCTTCGCGCAAGGCGATTGGCATGATGCCGGGCGCTGAGTATGGACCCGCCAAGCAGTGGCCGGTGAGTTATTTCCATACATTGGCCAAACGGCTGGTTGAAGAGGGTTTTGAAATACGCGTACTTGGTGGAGCAAAGGATCACTCTGCGGGAGAGGAGATAACGCAGGGGCTTTCCCATGCTCATAACCTGTGTGGCAAAACGCAGCTGGCCGATGCGGTTGATCTGCTGGCGGACTGCCGTCAGGTAGTTACCAATGACTCGGGTTTAATGCATGTGGCTGCAGCGGTCGGCGTTCGTATCCATGCATTGTACGGTTCTTCATCGCCTGCCTACACGCCGCCATTGACCGATAACGCCGTTATCCATTACCTGGCGCTCTCTTGCTCTCCCTGCTTTCAACGCACCTGCCCATTGGGGCACACCAACTGCCTTAATCAGCTCAGCGTTGAGCAAGTCTATCAACAGATTCATGCGACTCATCAGTGGGAGAGCGTGATCGTTAATGGATGAGCTCGACTTCGTCTACCACAGCATCAGCAGGCGTCTCCAGGGTTTGCTCTTGAGAGGAATCTTGAGAAGATCCATCGGGCTCGCGCCGCTGAGGGGAGATACCTTCCCAAAGGCGGTGCTGCAGCGCAGTCTCCTCTCGCAAGCGTTCATTAAGCACTTCGATACCATGCGCCTCTACCAGCGTTTGGTTATTGCTGAAAAGTGAAGTGCCCAGTCCAGCTCGATCACGCACCAATTTAAAGCCCAGCGCATCGAGTATCGTAGGGAAAACATCCAACATGGTAGCGTCTCGACGAATACGCTGTGGCTTTATATCGTTACTCAGCATGATCAGCGTATTGTCGCGGTCTAACGCCGTCAGTTGATCCCACACAGAAACGCGCATGGTCAAATGGTCGCTAAGTATGACCACTAAGGTGTTATTGAGAAGTCCCTCGGACTCCAAGCGTTCAACCAGATCTCGTGCAAGCCAAGCAGAGCATTTCACCGAATAAAGAATATCTTGCCCATCGAACTCCCCCTGCTCCTCCACACAGGACTGTGAGGGGTAGCCATTAGGTGCATGGCCTGCCAAATTAAGACTAACCACGCCCCAGGGGCCGTTGTCTTCATTGTCTAATCGTCTGATCTCATCGGCAGTGATGTCATACAGCGTATCGTCATACAGCCCCCAGCTATTAACGTATTCAGGATCCTCTAGAAGGGGCTCTAAATCTTCACGGCCTTTGACCGTATTGAATTGATGGCCGCGGTAGAACAGTCCTTTACCGGCGAACTGTGTGCTAGCACCGCCTAGATAGCTTAGTTGATAGCCTTGTTCAGCAAGGATGTCGCCGAGGCAATCGACGCCAGGGACAACCTTAGATAGAGGCTCAAACTGGCTATCGTGGAGGAGCCCTGCGGGCATCAGTGGCACACCGCACTGGCTGGCAATCATGCCTGCCATCGTCCAGCCCGTGTTATCCATTTGGCGCACGCCCTCAAAAACAGCACCTTGTTCACCCAGGGCGTTAAGGTCGGCGTAGGCATCCCCAAATAGCTCATTGGAGTAGGTGCGCTCAATGCTTTCCAGATACAGGATGAGTAAGTTAGGCGCATCTCTGAGCTCTTCGGTGGGGGGTGGCTTATAGCGCCGATCCAGCCAGGCACCGTCATCGGTGACAATCGACGCGCTGCGTTGGCCTAGGCTATAAAGCAGCGGGTTGCTAGCCAACAACAAAATAGCGAAGAAGCGCTCGGCTAACCGCCAGCGCTGATCGTGGCGTGATAGCCACGTCACGGCTGCCAGTACGCCGATCATGATCAGCGTATAGAGTACCGCGATAAGCATTTTACCTGCGCCACCATGCTCGGCCATGCCTGCCTGGAGGTGAAAAAACACCGCACCCAAATCGACAATGCCAAAGCTGTCCGCCAGGTAAACGTAAACACCCCAGAGACTTAGCGGTAACAGCGACCAGGGCCACATTTTGCGGTAACGAGCGTTCGCAGGATGGCCCCAGCGTAACTTTAAACCCACACCAATCCACGCGGCCGCTACAAAAAATAGCGTCCACCAGGGCAGGCGGGTCATTACCGTGGTGGTGTAACCCAGGCAGAAGCCGATTAGGGTAAGCGCGGATCGGGCGTAGAGGTGCCTGTATATAAGTTTGGACATAGGATCCTATGGGGGGTAGGGGATACAAGTCGTAAAGTTCGATTTTGATGCTCAATACTTATATAGCGCAAGCGTATAGCGTCTTTTTGAATGCTGATCGATGAGTGAGATAGCTACGATCAAACTGAGAAGTCTATTGTCAGCATCACTACTGCGGTAGCATCGTATAAATTTTTTGACGGCCAACGTGAAGTACTTTATGACACTGGGGGATCCTCCTTTTCTGGGCGTATGACCAAAGTGTGGCGCTGTTCTCTGTTCCATTTGCCTTGGGGTTTGTCGATGTACTGAAAGTGCTCGTTAGTGAAGCTGCCCTGGTGAACTGCATGACGATAGGAGACTGTTGGAACTTTATTTGGATCCAGAAGTTCGATGAAAACCCCTGGTCCGGTAATATAGAAAACGTTGTGAAGCGTGCCCTCTTTAATGTTAAAGACTACCCGCTCAATTAAGCGCTGTAGATTGGGGTTATCGGGTTTGCTGGCAATGAAATAGTTGCTTAACTCCCCACGGCGGGTGGTTACATAGAGTTCCTTGCGCTTGCGGCCAAGCACACGTTCCAGCGGCCAAATCTGGTGCGCATCTATATCGAGATAGACACCGCCAAACTTGTGAAGTATCAAAAGTCGCCACAGATCGGCCTGAGCTGCTCCAATTTGCAGACGTTCATAGTGAGGAAGAATTTCCGGGTAGTGTTCGGCAATGAAGTCGCAGCGTGCCTCCGTAATCATGAATTGATACTCGAAGCTAGGTGCCATTAAACGGTTGAATAGGTAGTTCAGATAGACCGGCAAGGTGACCCGGTTAGTGAAGTTGGTCTGCCAGATAATACGTGGGATGCAGCTCGGGGTAGCGCGATTGATCAGTGGTGCCGCTTGCTCAGGTAGAGTAAAACGTTTATTAACAAAAGCCCAGTGGAATGGATAACTGAGCATTTTAGTAATATTGGCAATAAGTTTTATTAAACGGCTCGTGGCGACAATAAGAGTCTTGTTCATTAGGTTTACTCAATTCTATTATTTAAGAATTAATTATGCTGCATATATATAAGCAACACGATATAAAATGTGATAAATACTGGATGTTAATGGTCTAAGCGAAGGCTGCATAGGCCGCGTAATGGAAACGTATTTATCTATATTTAATATTATTATCTTTGTAAATTTCGTTGAGTTTTGCATATTTCATGTAAGCGTGAAAAGCAGTGGTGACAGCAACTAAAATTCCATCACTGCCCTGAAAAACACCACCTTTAAAAATTAGTTTTCGTATCAATGCATTAATGCTATGAACTATTGGGCTGATAGAAGATGCTTTTTTACCTCTTTCCTTCATTGCCCAAGCATCACGGGTTGAAAGTACATTAATACGATGAATCCAGTCAGACAGATCCTTATAGGTAAAGTGATTTATATGTGTTTTTGTGTGGTAAGTAGCAGGTGACTTGACGGATGAGTGGGCTTTTTTGTTAAGGTAGCCAGAAGTTGTTCTGTTATATAATCGCACGACGGCATCGGGATAAAAACCAGCAGCTTTTATCCAATGATTTCCCACGTGATTTTTACGGTAAAAGCTGTAAGCTATCTGCACATCATTGAGGCGTAACGATTGAATAGCGTTAATAGCATCATCGTTTAGTCGCTCGTCGGCATCTAAAGAAAGAATCCAGTCATTTTTAGCATAAACTACACCAAAAGCTTTTTGAGGGCCGTCTCCTAAATACGCTTGGTTATAAATGGTAGCTCCATGTCTCTTAGCGATATCAATTGTCTCATCAGTACTGCCTGAGTCGACGACAATGACTTCATCACACACTCTTTTGAGTGATTTTAAACAATCACTTATATTGTGAGCTTCATTTAAGGTAATAACAATACCTGTAATTGGCTGCATGTGTATTCCTAGTATTTTGATAAGAAGAGTGATATATCTTTTGCAGCTGAGTCAATGTCAACGGCCAGCATGTTTTTTTCGGCGGCGCTGGAGGATGAGCTAAAATATAAACGGTTTTTAGCGGAATTGCAGGTTTGCCACCGCAAAGATGTGGCCGAGCGTTTAGCAGGATAGAAACCAGCGGTTGCAATATTTAGGCAACCCGCAATATGCAGAGGCCCTGTGGAGCCTGCAATTAACATGTCTGCCCCTGCTAGTTGCAGAGCATATGCTTCAACGCTATTTCTGGTAGGGAAGTGGGTAGCCTCAACACTTTTATTAGCGAGCAGGCGTATTAGTTCCTGGGCTTGGGGGTGTTCATTGGGGCCTGCACTTATCAGCCAGTGAATGGGCTGTGTCTTGCTGATGTGGTGTATTTGTACTACCAAATCAGCATATTGATCCAGCGATAGGTTCACCGCCGATCCTCCACTACCTGGGTGAACCACAACGAGAAGACCTCCGTTGGCCTGGACGCTTTCCAGCAGCACCTTACGCTGATATTCACGTTGCTTGGTCTCAAGTGGCCAGTAAGGGGGTGAGGGCATAGCGGGTTGGGTTAGTGACAGTTTGTTTATTAGAGCGCAGGCAAGTTCCACATTGTACTGGTATTCTGGCTTGGCTGATCGAGAGCGGCGTTGTCGTATCCGAACGTTGTAGAAAATTTGCGCCCATTTTGTGGCAGGCGCAACGCGCAAGCGAATGCCTGCTCGCCAGCCTAGCCAGCCTATGCGAGGTGTAGAGAACAGGGTTAGAAGTGCATCGAAACGAGCCGCTTTTATCTGCTCTAATAGCACGCGTTGCGCTAATGGCGCCGCCGCATTACCCGGATCGATAATCACCTCGTCAACCCACGGGCAGGCCTCTGCCAGCGGTGCGGTATAAGCGGGCACTAACACGCTAATGTGAGGCGTAGGCGATGCGTTTTTTAAGTGTGCGAGCGCTGGCCAGGCCAGCATAAAATCGCCAATTTTGTCGTTACGGACAACAAGAAGTTTCTGCACCATGGTTTAGAACTCGTTAATAGCAGCCTGTATACTACAGAGATTGTATGGATTGTTTAACCATGTGCGCCTGGGGGGAGGGAAATGATAGAGAATAAGGTTCTGCAACTGTGTCTCTCAGATGGGAAGGGAGGGATGGAATTATATGTTGACCGCATCATAGAAGATTTGCAGGGAGAAGGATGGAAAGTTTTCGGCATCTGCCTTACGAACACTAAAGTAGAAACGTATATGCGTCGCAACGGTATTCCTTATAAAGCCTTTTCAAATAGAGCTAAGGCGTTGGCGGATATCTTTGTGTTACGCCGCTGGCTGCTTGAAGAAAAAATCACGGTGATTCATTGCCATAAATCGAGTGATTTGCGATTAACCACACTATTAAAGCTGCTGCTACCAAATCTAAAAATACTTTATACTGATCACGTCGGCGGGACGAGTCCGAAGAAAAATCTTTATCACCGTATAGCCTATAGTAAAACTGACCGTATATTATCTATCAGTCAAGCCACTTATGACCGTAATATTAGCAACTTACCTGTTGCGCGAGACCGGATTGCCTGTTTGCCACATGGGGTGGATACCAATAAGTATCGGCCATGTTTTGAGTTAGCTACGATAAATGCCATGAGAGAAGCGCTGGGCATCCCGGTTGATGCAGTGGTAATCGCGCTCCCAGGGCGGGTTACGCCAGGCAAAGGGCATGACGTATGGGTAAATGCGCTGTTAGCACTAAACCCGGTATTAAATTTTTATGCTCTCTCTATCGGTGGTACTGATTATGCCACAGGTGGTGTCGAAAGTTTTTACGAGCAGCTACAAAATGCCATCGCTGGAACTGAGCTGAAAAATAAAGTTACCTTTTTGGGGCACCGTAGTGACCTAGCCGATATTCTTCCTGTCCTTGATATAGTTTGTATTCCCTCTAAAAATGAAGCATTTGGTCTAACCATCATAGAGTCTATGGCATGCGGGTTGCCGATTATTGGCTCCAATAGTGGCTCGCTCCCAGAGCTAGTCGATGCCAATTCAGGTGTTTTGGTGGAGCCATTTAATGTTCCTGCATGGCGTGATGCCATGGAGGCTTTGATACGCAATGAATCTCAACGAAAAGCCATGGGACGTGCTGCACGACAGCGTGTTGAACAGCATTTTAGCAATAAACAGCATGTGAAGCGTTTAATCGAGTATTACAACACACCGGCATAGCTTGCATCTAGGTGTGCCTCAATGGCGACGACCCCGGCGGTAATGGCTCTGATTAAAAAGCTCTCTTGTTTTTAATGGACGCACTTTCAGTTCAGTTACGCACGATGGTGCTAAGCTAGCTGTCGTGCATTAGTGTTTCTGTCAGAATGGCGGCCTTTCTTTTCCCCGTCTTCAACGGAAATACTCATGGACTCATCGTCACTCTCTTCTGCTCCCCCTCAATTTTCGCTGATGCGCGGGTACACCTCTATTGCGGTGTTACTATTGGGCGCCATTGCGCTAATTGTACCTTCAGGCTACTCAGTAGGCGCCGTGCTGTTGCTGCTTGGCACTTTTGCGCTGCCGTTCATTAGCAAAGAAGTACGTTTTGGCCGTCAAGATTGGTGGGTCATGGGTGTATTGGTTTTTTACGCACTGGTGGGGCTATTCGAAGTTTGGATTGATGAGCAGGGGCTCCGAGGCGCCGATAAACCACTACGGTTTCTATTGGCCACTCCTGTATTGGTGTTGATATTAGCCTATCCGCCGCGGCTGAGCTGGTTATGGAGTGGCCTGGCTCTGGGGGGAATGGCTGTTGGAAGCTGGGGTGCTTGGCAAAAGCTCTTTTTAGGTGTTGAGCGGGCAGAGGGATATACCCATGTTATCCAGTTTGGCAACATCAGCATGCTAACGGGCATCTTATGCTTAGCAGGTATGGGGTGGGCAATGGTTCAACCCAATCGCAAACTGTGGCTGCTTTTATTAAGCCTGGGCGCCTTAGGAGGCGTGTTGGGTTCACTTTTTTCCGGCAGCCGTGGCGGATGGATAGGACTGCCTGTTGTGCTGTGGGTACTGTATCGTGCCTATGGTCGTGATTTGACTACTCCTTTCAAGATCGGCGCATTAGCGATAGTGATAGTGGGAGCGCTGTGCGTCTATGCAGTGCCTCAGTTAGGGGTTCAACAACGCGTTCATCAGGCGGTCGATGATATTGAGCGTTATGTGTCTGGCGAGAGCCGAACGTCGTCGGTGGGCGCTCGTTTTGAAATGTGGAAGGGAGCCTCGCATCTCATCATTGAAAAACCACTACTGGGCTGGGGCCACAATGGCTATCAGCAGGGGATGCAGGCGCTGGGGGAGGCGGGCGTGATTGACTCCGGCGTTTTACAGTTTGGGCATGCGCATAATGAATTTGTTGATGCGACTGCTAAGCGAGGTATCTTGGGCCTTGTCGCCCTATTACTGCTGTATTTGGTACCTCTGCGATTGTTTATGCGTGAGCTAAATGCACCAAATCTAAAACTTCGCTCATTAGCTGTGGCAGGAGCGCTGTTGCCGGTTGCTTATATCGATTTCGGACTCTCTCAAGTGTTTTTGATCCATAATAGTGGGGTTATGATTTATGCTTTTTGGCTGGTAGTGTTGTGGGGTTGCTACCGGGCCTGCCAGCGACAGCTTGAAAAGGATGGCACCTAAGTCGGGTCAAACATGAACCCTGTTCGAAAGTTGGCCCTGGTAATCTTCTGTATTAACTGCCATAGCCACGATAAATAATGGGCATGAGCGAGTCATTAGAGAATTTCAAAAGGGAGCGCTCCAGCCTCTTTAGGTTAGCCTCCTGCCATTTTCCCGGCGTACGCAGGCGGCAGCGATCAAGGTCAATTAACCATGGCGCTCCGCTGGGGTCGACGAGAATATTGCGGGCATTCAGGTCAACATGATCAAGCCCCGCTCGATGAAAGCGCCAAAGCATACTGCCCACCCGTTGCAGCAGCGCTTCATCGGCCAGGTCGTTGACCAGTAGCTCAGCCAATGCGTTGGCGCCGGCAATGCGCACGGTAATCAGCGCGGCTTCATAGGTAAGCCCGCAGCGGTTAACGCAACATGCTACAGGGCGGGGTACCGGCAGTCCTTGCTCAAAAAGCGCGGCAGTTAAGCGCAGTTCACGAAATGCCCGGGTTCGCTCAGCGCCAGTCCATAAGTAGCGCTTTTGACTCAATTTGGCCGCCATGCCGCCGCGACGATAGGGCCTTAGTACCCACTGTTCGGTTGGCGTTGCCTGCAAAAACAGGCTTCTGCCCCGGCCTGGCGCTTCACCGACGATTAATCCGCGTTCACGCCAGTAATCGCTAGTGAATAGAGCGGGAGCAACTTGGTGTGTTCCCAGCGCGTCACATAAACTGTCTGCATCATGTAAAATCAGTCTATTTTTCTGCCGGAGTGTCGCTAAGCGCATGAAGCCCTCTCTGCCTGTTCAGCCTAACCACATTGCCATTTTGCGCCTCTCCGCATTGGGAGACGTCTGCAATCTCGTGCCCACGGTGCGGGCGTTACAGCGCCAGTGGCCTGATGCGCGTATTACCTGGATTATCGGTAAGGGGGAGCACAGTCTACTGGCGGGGCTTTCCGGGGTCGAGTTCGTTGTTTACGACAAGTCGACCGGGATTGCTGGTATGTACGCACTATGGCGAGAATTGGCTCATATTCGCTTTGATGTCTTATTGCATATGCAGCAGGCCATTCGCGCCAGCGTGCTTTCGCTGGGGCTGAAGGCTAAGGTGCGCGTGGGCTATGACAAGGCGCGCGCCAAAGATGCTCAGCACTGGTTCACCCAGCACCATCTCGCGCCGCACCCCAAGGCCCATGTACTGGAGTCGTTTATGGACTTCGCCCGGGTGCTTGGCGTGAAGGATGACCGCCTGGAATGGAATTTACCCGTGCTGACAACGGCGCTTAACGAAGCGCGGGTGATCAGCGGTGAGGAGCCTTACCTGGTCATTAATCCTTGCAGCAACGTTCGTCTGCGTAACTTTCGCAACTGGTCGGTAGAGGGTTATGCCAGTGTGATCGAACACGCCTGGGTGCAGCACGGTCTTAAAAGCGTGTTGACGGGCGGCGGCACCGCCCAGGAGCGAGCAATCGGCGATCAAATCGAGGCCCTCTGTCGGCCGGGTAGCGTGATTAATGCTATCGGCGGCACTTCGCTGAAAGGCGTATTAGCGCTTATCGGTAACGCCCGAGCGGTAATAGCACCGGATACCGGGCCTATTCATATGGCCAATGCCATGGGAACGCCTGCCCTGGGGCTTTATGCATCCACTAACCCCCAGCGTGCCGCGCCCTATCTGTGGCGTGACTTTGCGGTCAACGCATACCCCGAAGCGGTACGTACCTATCTGCATAAGTCGGTAGAGGAGGTGAGTTGGGGCCAGCGGGTGCGTCACCCCAGTGCCATGATGCTGATTAAAGCCGACGACGTTATCACTAAACTGGACACACTGCTGGCGCATACTACCTCTCCCGCCAGCGCAGGGAGCACTGATGAAGATTGATTTAACCGCTTTAGAGCATGCCCGCGTTCTGGTGGTCGGGGATGTGATGCTAGACCGCTACTGGCATGGCGGCACCTCGCGCATTTCCCCTGAAGCGCCGGTGCCGGTGGTGCGGGTGGAAGATGTCGAGGATCGCCCTGGCGGGGCGGCCAATGTGGCATTGAACATTACTTCCCTCGGCGGTCACGCGGTGCTGGCGGGCGTGATTGGAGACGATGATAATGCGCAGATTCTGCAAGCCAGTCTTACTGCTTCGGGTGTAAGCACTTACTTTCAACGTAGCGCTGAGGTACCCACGATCACGAAGCTGCGGGTGATGAGTCGTAACCAACAGTTGCTGCGCCTGGATTTCGAGCAGCGTTTGGACAGTGTCGAGACCAGCGAGCTAGTGATACAGGTAGAAAAAGCGCTCCCTGACTGTGACGTAGTCATCCTTTCCGACTACGGTAAAGGCACCCTGAATCAGGTGGAAAACCTGATTGCCAAGGCGCGCGCCCATGGCAAGCGGGTGCTAATCGACCCCAAAGGACAGGATTTCAGCAAATACCGTGGGGCGAGTTTAATCACTCCCAACCTGACTGAGTTTGAAGCGGTGGTCGGCCATTGCACGACCGATGCCGAGTTATCCCGCCGGGGCGAAGCGCTGCGCGCTGAGCTGGAGCTGGAAGCGCTACTGATTACCCGCAGCGAAAAGGGCATGACGTTGATCCGCGAAGGGCACGCTCCGCTGCACTTGCCCACCCGCGCCCAGGAAGTCTTCGATGTAACAGGGGCAGGGGATACCGTTATTGGCCTAATGGGGCTAGCGCTGGCGGCGGGCCACGCCTTTCCCGAAGCGATGATGTTGGCCAACCTGGGAGCCGGACTGGTCGTGGCCAAACCGGGCACGGCAACGCTCTCCATCGCCGAGCTCTACACCGCGCTGCACGGCGATAAGCTGGCCGAGTTTGGTGTGATCGAGCCGAATATCTTGATCGAGGCGGTGCGTGCCGCCCAATTGCGCGGTGAGCGAGTGGTCATGACCAACGGCTGCTTCGATATTCTGCACGCTGGCCACGTGGCTTACCTGGAGCAGGCCAAGCGGCTAGGCGATCGTTTGATTGTCGCAGTTAACGACGACGCCTCCATTGGTCGGCTGAAAGGGCCCAAGCGGCCAATTAACCCGCTTAACCGGCGTTTGCAGGTACTGGCGGGGTTAGGGGCCGTCGATTGGGTGGTGCCGTTCAGCGACGACACCCCCCAGGCGCTGATCGAAGCGGTGCTACCCGATATTTTGGTCAAAGGCGGCGACTATCGGCCAGAAGATATCGCTGGAGGTGCGTCGGTTATTGCCAATGGTGGCGAGGTTAAAGTGCTCGGCTTTGAAGATGGCGTCTCGACCTCGGCAATGATTAGCTCAATTTTAGATCGCGAGCGCTGATGGCTTTATCCGCCTGGCCCCGGCTTGCCTACTCAGCGACGCTGTATGCACTCTCACCGTTGATTGGCTGGCGCATCTGGCGTGAGCAGGTGCCCACTTACTCACGCTTTCAGCGGCTGGGGTTACGCCTTGAGACGCTTCCTCCCGCACCGTGTATTTGGCTGCACTGCGCTTCGGTGGGTGAGGTGCGTGCTGCACGGCCGCTGATTGAGGGGCTATTAGCGCGCTATCCAACCCATGGTCTGCTGCTCACCACCATGACCGCCACCGGAGCCCAGCAGTCCCAAACGCTAATTAGCGAGCAAACCCCAGTCGATCAGGCAAGGCTCTCCCACCGTTTTCTGCCGTTGGACTTTCCTGGCGCCGCTAAGCGTTTCTTGGGCAGCGTTCAGCCCGAACTCGCGATTCTGTTTGAAACTGAGCTATGGCCCAACCTGATCCACGCCTGCCGCCAGCAGGGTATCCCCGTCGCAGTGGTGAACGGTCGCTTATCGCCCCGCGCCTTTAAACGTTACCAGCGTTTGCGCCCGCTAATGGCCAGTACGCTCGCCGAGATTAGCTGGCTAGCTGCAAAATCAGCAGCAGACGCCGAACGCTTTAATGCCCTCGGCTGCAGCACGGCTATCACCTGCATAGCCGGCTCGCTGAAATTTGAAATAGCTTGCCAAGATAAGCCCATTGAGGAAGGTGAGCACTTACTTCAAAAGTGGGGAGGGCGTCCGGTTTGGGTAGCGGGCTCCACCCGAGACGGCGAAGAAACGCTTCTGCTGAAAGCCCATCGCCAACTGGTGACCCGTTTCCCTGATGCGCTGCTGGTACTTGTGCCTCGCCACCCTCAGCGCTTTGACGATGTCGCCAAGCTTTGCCGAACCGAAGGCTGGGCACTAAGCCGCCGTAGCCAGCAGCAGCCCGTGACGGCACAAACCCAGGTCTACCTGGGGGATACGTTGGGTGAACTGGCCATGCTCTATGCAACGGGCCGTGTGGCCTTTGTAGGGGGCAGTTTAGTGCCGCTGGGCGGTCACAATATACTTGAACCGGCAGCGCTAGGCAGGCCGGTGCTTAGCGGCCCCTCAATTGAGAACTTCACCGATGTGGCTGAACCGCTGCAAGCGGCAGGGGCGCTAACCATGGTCGATAGCCCGGATACTCTGGCAGAGGCAGTGGCAGGCTATTTTGCTAATCCTGAGCATGCCCTGCAGGCTGGGCAAGCAGGGCGCGAGGCGATTGAGGCACACAAAGGCGCCCTGGCCCGCACCCTGACCGGGCTGGAGGCCCTATTGCCCCGGTAACGCAGCAGTGTTATTTGAGCGCTCTTATTTAAGCGTAATCCGCTCCACGCCATCTTCTTTGCCCAGCAGCAGAACATCCGCGCCGCGGGCAGCAAACAGTCCATTGGTCACTACGCCGACAATAGCGTTGATACGTGCTTCCATGGCTACCGGATCTGCGATCATAAATTCATAGCAGTCGATAATTTGGTTACCGTTGTCGGTGACTACCCCCTGGCGATAAACCGGCTCGGCGCCAAGTGCGACAAGCTCGCGGGCGACATAGGAGCGTGCCATGGGGATGACTTCTACCGGTAGCGGAAAATTACCTAACTGGGGCACGTACTTTGAGCCATCTGCAATGCAGATAAAACGTTCCGCGCAGGCCGCCACAATTTTTTCCCGGGTAAGCGCAGCGCCACCGCCTTTAATCATATGTAAGTGAGCATTAACTTCGTCTGCACCATCAATATAAAAGGGTACTGTGCCAACGCTATTAAGCTCAAACACCTCAATGCCCAGATTCTCAAGACGCTCGGCGCTCGCTTCTGAGCTGGCTACTGCGCCTTTGAAGTGATGGCGCAGGGGGCCTAGGCGATCGATAAACAGATTCGCCGTGGAGCCGGTGCCAATACCTAAGATGGTATCCTTTTCCAACTGAGATTTAATTTCTTCAATCGCTGCATCCGCTACGGCAGCCTTCAGTTCATCCTGGTTCATAGTCATTCCAAAATATGATTAGTTGCAAGAGAGTTAGTCAGAAAAGAGCGAGTGGCGCTAGTATAGCGATCTAAACGCTGCCTGCCGATGGCAACGCGGCTAGACGCCGCTAGGCGTAATCTGCTACCAATAAATACTTTGTCCGTTCACGTTCTTCCCTTGGGATACCCGCATGCTAGAAGCAACCGTCAAAAAGATCCTCCAAGCCCGCGTTTATGAAGCCGCTTGTGAGACCCCGATTTCCCCTGCACCCTTTTTGTCGCGTCGCTTTAATAACCAGATTTTGATTAAGCGCGAAGACCTACAACCGGTGTTTTCGTTCAAAATCCGTGGCGCCTATAACAAAATGGCGCAGCTATCGCAGGAGCAAAAAGATAAAGGCGTGATTGCTGCTTCCGCCGGTAACCATGCCCAAGGGCTGGCCATGGCCGCGAAGCTGATGGGCGTCAAAGCCGTCATTGTGATGCCGCGCATCACCCCAGATATCAAAGTCCAGGCGGTTCGCGCCCGAGGCGCCAAGGTCATCCTCAAAGGGGATGCCTTCGCCGCTGCCGCCGAGCATGCCCAGGAACTGATTAAAGAGCACGGCTACACCTATATTCCGCCATTTGACGATATCGATGTGGTGGCCGGTCAAGGCACTATCGGGGTGGAAATTCTGCGCCAACACGCAGGGCGCTTAGATGCCATTTTTGTGCCGGTTGGCGGTGGCGGGCTGATTGCTGGCGTGGCGGCGTACGTCAAATATCTGCGTCCGGATATCAAAGTGATCGGTGTCGAAGCCGAAGACAGTGCTTGTCTTAAAGCAGCCTTAGATGCGGGTGAACGCGTGGTGCTTGATCAAGTAGGCGTGTTTGCCGAAGGAGTCGCGGTCGCGCAAATCGGCGAAGTGCCGTTTTCGTTGGTCAAAGATCTGATCGACGGTGTTATCACCGTCAATACCGATGAAATGTGTGCGGCGGTAAAAGATATTTTTGAGGATACTCGCGCGGTGGCGGAAACCTCCGGCGCGCTCTCGCTGGCGGGGCTGAAGAAATACGTGCAGCAGACCGGTGCTGAAGGCGAGACGCTGCTGTGCATTAACTCAGGCGCCAATACCAACTTTGATCGTTTACAGCACATCGCCGAACGCACGGAGCTAGGCGAACAGCGCGAAGCAATTCTGGCGGTGACCATTGCCGAGAAACCCGGCAGCTTTAAAAAGTTTTGCCGCACGCTAGGCAAGCGTATGGTCACTGAATTCAGCTATCGATATGCCGATAGCAATGAAGCGCATATTTATGTGGGCGTCCAGGTGAAGCCCGGTGGCGAAGACCGCCAGGCAGTCATCGACAAGCTGCGTGAAGGCGGCTACCAAGTGGAAGACCTGACCGATAACGAGTTGGCGAAGCTGCATATTCGCCACTTGAGCGGCGGTCGCCCCAGCGAACGCTTTGAAGAAGAAGTGTACCGCTTTGAGTTCCCCGAGCGCCCAGGCGCGTTGATGAACTTTTTGACCCAACTGCCACACGACTGGAATATCTCGCTGTTTCATTATCGCAACCATGGTGCGGCCTATGGTCGGGTATTGGTGGGTATGCAAGTGCCTAACGGTGACCGCACCCATGTGGCTGAGTATTTAGACGCCATTGGCTACCGCTATTGGCGCGAAAGCGATAATCCGGCCTATCGACTGTTTATGGCTTAATCATTCACTACTGAATGTAAGTGCTTGCTTACCTTAAACGTCAGAGCTGCTAACACCGTAACGTAACTTAATCTTTAGAAATGAGGCTAAAAAATGCCGCTAAACCAGTTGTCAACGGGGGGCTAATAGCCCTATAGTCGTGAGCGAAATTAAGCAAATCTGCCACCCTTTAAAAGCAGTAAAAGCATGGTGGATTTAGCACATTCGGTAACGGCAAAGGTGTTGGAGAAGCGGCATGCGGCGGAAGAAGCCTGATATGGTAATGGCGTTGATGGTGGTGTTTGCATTAGGGGTGCTGGCTACCGGTTATGCGCAGGCGTTATCGGGAAGCTAAACCCTGCAAGTTTGCCACTATACGTTAGCACCGATAAGGTGACAGATATCAGACGAAAGGGGCTGATCCTTTATTGGGTCGGCCCTTTTTTGTGGCCAGTTTTAAGAACAGCTATCGACGCCGAAAGCAGCCTTGGTCACTGACGACTACCTGTAAGGGCACGTCCCATGGCTCCACAGGCAGCGAAGCCACTTGCTGGCAGGCATGGGCGACGCCAATCAAGGTAGGTGACGGGCCGGGCCGATGCATAAACGCCAAGCTGCGATCATAAAACCCTCCCCCCATCCCCATGCGGTTAGCGTTAGCATCAAATCCCACTAACGGCACAATTAGCGTATCCAGTGCCCAGGTCGGTAGCCGATTACGCCGCTGTGCGCTGAATCGCACGTCAGGCTCCCAAATACCAAAACGGTTTTTCACCATTGGGGTGTCAGGTCGGTAGGCTACAAACCACAGGCGGTTAGCGCTAAACGGGCGTAAAACCGGCAGGTAAATATCGACATTACGTTGGCGCAGCCAGGGAAGTAGCGGGGTAGGATCAATTTCGCCGTTGACGGGCAGGTAAAGACTTAAGCGCTGTGCGCGACGAATTTCAGGCAGGGATTTCAATTGTTTGCACAAGCGTTGCGCCGCAAGACGCTGCTCATGCTGAGAAAGGGCTCGGCGTTGATGACGTAAAAAACGGCGCAGTGCGCGTTTATCGACGTCCCGATGGAGGCTTTCCATGCAGATGGTCTCTCATACCCTATAGGTTGGGTGTTCTCCAGAGTGCCGCTGTCATTCTGGCCCTGAACCTACTGGTTCAGGTGGGTGGCCGCAGCCAGACCGTCAGGCTTTCCGACGCACGGACATGCACACGGGCCTGGCTAGCATTTGGCCCCCTGGGTATTACGCATAGGCTCGAGGGACTATAACGACTGGCGTACACCCCAGAGAACCCCGCCATCCTAACAGAGCGGCGGCTAATGCCAAAGGGCTGGGTTAAACGTTCGCTGGGCTTTTAGGTCGTATACAGCGCTTTAAAACACGGCCTAGGAGTGGCGTGTTTTGGCCAGTGCCCGCTCAAGTCGCTCATTTAGCCGGTTCAGATTCTCTTCACCGGCACGCTGTTCATCCATGGCTTCAAGCAGCTCGTGGGTGATATTGAGGGCTGCCATGATCGCTACGCGCTCACTCCCCAGCACGCTGCTTTGGGCATTGATGCCCTGCATGGCGCGGTCTAAGTAGCGCGCGGCACGGTCAAGTTTGGCTTCTTCGCCCGTGTCGCAGGCAATGATATAGCCGCGCCCTAACAGGGTTATTTCTTTGGTTGGCCGCTTGGCGTTGCTCATCAAAGACTCCAGCACGGGCCAGCAAGGGGCCCAATGCGTTAACATCACAGCATAGGAAGATAGGTCTCGCTCACTATAAGAGAGGCGCTTATGCGCGGTCAACGCGCAGAGATCTCGGTTACATATATTATCCAAGGAGCACGAGGGCAGGTTGAAGCTAGGGGCTTTCGCCCAGGGTTGGCGAAAGTAGCGCCCAGGGATGGGGTCACAGCGCCCCCACGGAAACCTGCCCTCGTGCCGAACTCCAGATGTGCCATACACCCAGTGAATACGAGGTTATTAACGACTATGTCATTGATTGATGAGCGTCAGGACTTCTCTGACGTGGCGGATGTTTTTCTTCTGCATGGCAGCATGCAGTCACCGGCTTTTCTGGATGGCCGCCTATGCGCACTGTTGGCGCTTCGCGATGTTAGTGCAGAGGCTTGGTTGGACGAAGTCTGCCAGAGCCTGGGCGTTGAGCAGCCTCGCGATCAGGCAAGTGCCGAGCGGCTGTTAGGCTGGCGGCGGCAAACCTTAGAGGCGCTTAGCGCCAGTGACCTGGACTTTGCGCCACTGCTGCCTGACGAGCTGTTCTCGCTAGGCGAGCAGGCTCAGGGCCTTAAAGAATGGACGCTGGGTTTTAGCGAAGTGATCGATGAAGTGGTCGACAACGAGCTGCGTGAGCGCTGGTCACAAGCACTGCGTGAAGCGATTGAAGACTTGGAAGCGCTGGGCCGGATAGATACTGATATCGACGACAGCCCCGAAAACGAGAACGACCTGTTTGCGCTAACCGAGCATGCCCGCATGGCCGCAATGTTGCTGTATACGGAGCAGCACCCAGGGATGCCGCAAGTCGAGCAAACCGACGCGCCCGTACATTAATTGCCTCTATCTGAACCTTTATGCTAGGAGCCTCTATGCGGCCCGAAATGTTACCTCGCCCCCCTGCGATCAGCGTGGCTGAGTATCGCCAGCGCCGTGACGCCTTAATGGCCCAACTGCCGGATAACGCTGCGGTGGTGCTCCCCGGCGCCGGGCTGGTGACCCGCTCACGGGATAGTGAATTTGCCTTTCGTCAAAACAGCGATTTTTACTACCTGACCGGCATACGCGAACCGGATGCGCTACTGGTGCTGCTTCCAGGGCGCGCTGAGGGTGAAAGCGTGGTGTTCTGTCAGGATCGTGACCCCACCATGGAAGCATGGACAGGACGACGTTTGGGCGCCGCGGGTGTCATGGCAGAGCACGGCATTGAACAGGCATTCGAAAACGCCGACCGCGACGAGCAGCTACTCACGCTGTTGGCGGGGCGCGAACTACTCTACTTGCCGCTGGATAACCCCGAAGCGGTGAGCGTCGCTGAAGACGCCTTAAGTGATGCCCAGGCTGGGCTTAGACGCGGTCGGCCGCCGCTTAAAGGTTGGTTGGATATTAGCCCGTTGATTCACGCCATGCGACTCATCAAAAGCGACGCTGAAATTGCTCTGCTTAGGCATGCGGCGTTGATCTCTGCTCATGCTCACCGGCGTGCCATGCAGGTAGCTCGCCCTGGGCTGTATGAATTTCAGCTCCAGGCCGAGTTAGAGCATGAATTTGTCTGGCAAGGCGCCAGCGGCCCCGCCTACAGTACGATTGTGGGCAGCGGTGCCAACGCCTGCGTACTGCACTATATTGAAAACAGCGCGCCGCTGAGTGAAAACGGCTTGGTGCTAATCGATGCGGGAGCCGAGTTTGAGCTGTATGCCGGCGATATCACTCGCACATTTCCAGTCTCCGGGCGGTTCAGTGATGCTCAGCGGGCGCTCTACCAAGTAGTGCTCAATGCCCAGCAGCGCGCTGTTAGCGCCGTCCAGCCGGGGGCCACTCTTGCTGATATCCATCAGGGTGTGGTGAACGACTTAACCGCCGGGCTAATTGAGCTAGGCCTGCTGGAAGGCGAGGTTCAGGCGCGCATCGATGACGAGAGCTATCGGCGCTTCTACCTGCATTCAACGTCACACTGGTTGGGGCTGGACGTACATGATGTCGGCACTTACCGGCTGGATGAGCAAACGCCCCGGCCACTGGTCGCAGGCATGGTGCTTACCGTAGAGCCAGGTCTGTATATTCCTAGCGATGACGATATTCCTGACGCCTATCAGGGCATCGGTATTCGTATTGAAGACAATGTCGTTGTTACTCATGAAGGTCATGAAGTACTCACCGCCGATGTGCCTAAACAGATCGTTGAAATCGAAGCATTAATGGCTAAAAAGTAACCAGTCATAAGGTCTCACAATGATCTTTATGTAAATTACGTTACGAAATTATTATTACTTTTACGCGAAGTGGGATCGTGGGCGGGAGAAGCCAATGCAACAATCTAAGCCAGCGGCGAGGGAAGCGTTGACGCACGACATTGTGATTGTGGGCGGTGGCTTGGTCGGCGCCAGCCTAGGCTGTGCCCTGGCACCGCTGATTGAGCGCTATGGCTGGCGTGTGGCAATCATTGAACCGGCACCTATGGCTGTTCAGCCGCAGGAAACTACCTGGCAGCCCAGTTTTGATGCCCGAGCCAGTGCAATTGCAGAAGGCTCGGCTCAGCGCTTCCAGCAGTTGGGTGTGTGGGAAGCAATGCGCGACGAAGCCACACCTATCAAGCGCATTCATATCAGTGAGCGTGGCCGTTTAGGCGCGACACGGCTGAGTGCTGACGAGTTGGGCGTCGCAGCGCTGGGCCATGTTATTCCCAACGCGTGGATGGGGCGGGTACTGCACCAACGGCTTGCCCAACTGCCACTGGAATGGCACTGCCCGGCAAAAGTCGAACAGCTTACTCCTGTGGCCGGTGGGCATCATCTTCAGCTCTCAGATGGTAGCCAGATAACCGCAGGGCTAACGGTATTGGCCGATGGAGGGCGCTCAGGACTCAAGGAGCAGCTAGGCATTGGCAGTCGCCATGAATCATACGAGCAAACAGCGCTTATCGCTCACGTCGGCGTGAGCCAGCCCCATGGTGGGATGGCTTACGAGCGCTTTACCGCACAAGGGCCAATGGCGCTATTGCCACTGCCGGGCCAGGCCATGGAGCTGATCTGGACGCACCCCAGCGGCGGCGAGAAAGCACGCATGGCGCTACCCGAGCGCGAATTTCTGCTGCAACTTCAGCGCGCGTTCGGAGATCGGGTGGGGCGGTTTACCCGGGTAGGCATCCGACACACCTACCCGCTTTCACTAGTCACCGCTGAAGAACCGGTGCGGCCAGGGCTGGCAGTATTAGGTAACGCGGCCCACGCTTTGCATCCGGTCGCGGGGCAGGGGTTTAACCTGGCACTGCGCGGAGTGATGGATCTTGTCGAAGCGCTGGAGCAGGGCGTGCAGGCCAAGCGGCCGCTAGGTGATATAACCACCCTGCAAGCCTTTGAGAAGCAGCGCTCCCGAGATCGCGCCAACGTGATTCGCTTTAGCGACGGCCTGGTGCGGCTGTTTGGGTTCTCTTTCCCACTGCTGCCCCATGCCCGCGCAGCGGGGTTAATCGGCCTGAACCTGGTTGGGCCGCTGCGGCGAGGACTGGCCCGGCGCGCCATGGGTTTGGAACGCTAACACTATTGGCCACTACAACAGGAACGCTATAGATATGAGCTCATCATCAGCGACACCGTCGGTGGAAAGTTATGAGGCGATCATTGTCGGCGGCGGTATGGTTGGCACCGCGCTATGCGCGCTGCTAGCTCAAGCGGGTATGCAGGTGGCACTTGTTGAGGCTCAGCCAGCGCCGCTCAGCCTCGAAAATACCATTAATAAGCTGCCCAACCCACGGGTAAGCGCGCTGACGCCCGTCTCCCAGCGTCTGCTGATGCATCTCGGCGCCTGGCCTGCCATGCAAAAAACCCGGGTCACTCCCTATAGAGGTATGCACGTATGGGATGCCGAAGGGAGTGGTGAGATCGCTTTCTCTGCGGACGAGGCGGGAGTGGCAGTGCTCGGCCATATTGTTGAGAATACGGTCACGCTGGCCGCACTGAATAACCACGTGATAGGCCATCCCAACGTCACAACCTATTTTGGCGCTCGCCTGCAGGCCCTGCAGGGTAGTAGTGGCAACTGGTTGGTACTTGATGATGGCCGCCAACTCCATTCGCCATTGATAGTGGCTGCTGATGGCGCCCACTCGGTGCTGCGGGAAATGGCGGGTATTGCGGTGGTCAGTGACGATATGCAGCAAGACGCTGTGGTAACGACAGTACAGTGTGTGAAACCCCATGGCGGAACAGCTCGGCAAGCATTTATCGATGGCCGACCATTGGCGTTCCTGCCTTTAACCGTGGAGGGTAATGATCATTACTGCTCCATCGTATGGTCGACCACCCCTGAGCATGCCGCTGAGCTTAGTGAATTGCCCCGTGAAGCCCTTGGGGAGGCACTGGGTAAAGCATTTGGCCACCGCCTAGGTGAGGTCACGGTCTGCGATAAGGCCCATCGGTTCCCTTTAGTGCAGCGCCATGCCCGCCACTATGTGCAGCCACATTTCGCATTGGTGGGGGATGCCGCCCACAGTATTCATCCGCTGGCGGGCCAGGGCGTTAATCTAGGACTGATGGATGCGGCGGTTTTGGCAGAAGAGGTGGTGCATGCCTGGCAGCGCGGCGCTCCTTGGGGAGAGCTAAGCACCTTGCGGCGCTATGAGCGTCGTCGGCGCTTTGATAACAGCGCCATGCTGGGACTAATGAAGGGCTTTAAAGTGCTGTTTGGTAGCCATGACCCCGCGCTTACCCTGGCACGCAACCTGGGCATGAGCGGAATGAATCAGTTGGTGCCATTGAAGCGGGTATTGATGCGACAGGCGACCGGAGAGCGCGGCCGCCTGCCGCTCAGTTGTTACTAAAAAGTTGTCGTTAGCGCCGCTGGCGATCAACTACGTTGAGCGCTTTAAGCAGATTCAGTGCCTCGCTGAGCTGATAATCATTGAGTAGCCGCTCGGCCATTTCCTGACGATCCCGGGGCGCCTGCTGCGAGCTAAGGTGACCCTCGAGGTCGGCTTCGCGGATTTCACGCCGGCTCTCGGCCACTTCCAAACGGCCGCGCACTACGTCCACATCGGGCTCAATGCCTTGGGCCTGAATAGAGCGCCCGTTGGGGGTGTAATAGAGCGCGGTGGTGAGCTTGAGCCCTTCGCCATTGCCTAATGGCATAATCTGCTGCACTGATCCCTTACCAAAACTGTCGGTGCCCATAATCACGCCGCGGCGCTGATCCTGGAGCGCACCGGCGACAATTTCCGCTGCTGAAGCACTGCCGCCATTGATCAGCACCACCAGCGGAACATCGGCAGCGGGCGTGTTGGGTGAGGCTGAGAACGACATCTCAGTATCCGAGAGGCGCCCCTCGGTATACACAATCAAACCCTCATCCAGGAACAGGTCGGCGATGCCTACCGCGGCCTGCAAAACACCGCCTGGGTTATTCCGTAAATCGAGTATCAACCCTTCTAGCGGTTGTTCGCGACCCATGCGCTCTAGCGCCTCCCGGGCCTGCTCTGGTGTGCGCGATTGGAATTGGCTGACACGCAGGTAGCCGTAACCGGGCTCGAGCAACTCGTGCTTAACGCTCTCGCTGCGAATAATTTCCCGGGTCAGGGTGAATTCCCGCGGCGAATCTTCGCCTGAACGCAGTATGCTAATACGCAGGTCGGTGCCCGGCTCGCCGCGCATTAGGGTCACCGCTTCTTGTAGCGACATGCTGTCGGTGGGGGTGCCGTCAATGGCGACGATAATATCGCGAGAAAGCAGCCCAGCGCGGGAGGCTGGGGTGTCATCAATAGGTGTAATCACCATGAGCTGACCATTCTCGGTGCCTACCTCGATACCGATACCGCCAAATTCGCCCTGAGTCGACTCGCGCAGGCTCTGGTACTCTTCCTCATCCAAATAGGCGGAGTGAGGGTCGAGCTCACTGAGCATGCCGCGCATAGCGTTACGTAGCAGCGTGCTGTCATCGACCTCCTCAACATAGGCACGCTTAATACGCTCAAACACTTCGGCGAAGGTTTGAATATCTTCCAGAGGGAGCTGGTCGTAGGGTGGCTCTCCCGCCCCCCCGCTACCGGCTGGTTGGGCGAGCAGCGGTAGCGGGGCCGACAGTAAGGCAATCGGCAGCAGGGTAGCCAAGAAGCGCTTGGCGGGGGCTGATACCCCGGTAACAGATAGCGTCATGCAGACTCCGCAGGGCGATAGGTGGCGTCAGTGTGCGTCACCCGTTAGTTGGAACATAAGTGTGTAATAACAATAAAAGCTAAGACATTAATCATGCATAGTAGTGCACATGCATAGTAGTGCAGCTTATCCCGTCAACGGCGCGCAATCCAACGCTGAGGATTAATTGGTTCCCCGCCGCGGCGAACTTCAAAGTAGAGTGCGGCGCGGGTTTGACCACCGCTATCGCCGACACGACCAATTTCATCGCCGCGGCTGACCTGCTGTCCTGGCCTGACGCTGAACTGCTGCAGGTGGGCATGCAGCGTCATGATTTGGTCGCCGTGGTCAATAATCAGCAAGTTACCAAACCCGCGCATCCAGTCGGCGAATACCACACGACCGGTGTGTACCGCGGTGACCGGCGTGCCTGCGCTGGCCTGAATCACTATACCGTTGTAATGCACGCCGTCGCGATGATGGAAATTACTACTGATTGATCCCTGTACCGGCCAAGGCAAGTCGCCTTGAGTACTGACAATATGCGTAGTGGGCGTGGGTTCGGCAAGTCTTGCCATTTCCGCTTGGATATTGCGCAGCATGCGTTCGGCCTCTTCGCGGCTCTGGTTGAGGTCGGCCAACCGCTCCTCTTCACTGCCGTAGCGGTCATCCAGGTTGGCAACAACGCCGCGTCGTTCGGTAGTGCGCTGAGCTAGCAGCGCGCTCTGCTCTTCTAACTCATCGGCCAACGTATCCAGGCGGGCCTTTCGCTCGTTTAGCTCTTTCTGGGTATCGGCGAGCGCTGTATCGAGGCGGGCGATTGTATTTAAGCGCCGATTGCGTGCTTCGGTCAGCCGATTCATATACGCCTGCATGCGATCAAGCTCGGCCGGGTCGCCCTGGTTAAGTAGCAGTTTGAGCTGCGGCGTTGGGCCAAGGCGGTAAAGTGCTGATAGCTGCTCGCCTAGCGCTGCGTACTGATCGGCACGCTCGCTCTCCAGCCGGTCACGATGCTGGCGGAGCTGGTTAGTTTCATCATTCAGCTGGCGGCGCTCAGCTTGTAGTGCGTCTAATCGCTGATGGGTTTCGGCAAGTTTGGTTTCAACTTCCTTAAGCTCGCGTTCGGCGCTGTCCCGGGCCTCGCCAGTTGCACGAAGGCGCTGGGCAGCGGACTCGATCTCTTGGCCAATCGCATCCAACTGCTGGCGCGCCGCCCCTTCATCCGGCTGAGCGAAACCTGCTGGCGCATAACTTAATGCCAGCAAGAGTATCAGGGCTAAATACGGCCGCATGGGCACTATTTATAATGAATCAGTGGTTGACCGGTCATTGCCTCGGGCTGTTCTTGATCCATCATGCTCAGCAGCGTGGGCGCCAGGTCGCATAGCTTGCCCTCCTCAAGCGAGGCCGGGCGTTCACCAACGTAAATCAGCGGCACCACAAAAGTGGTATGAGCGGTTTGCGGTGCACCCGTTTCGGGGTGAACCATCTGTTCAGCGTTGCCGTGGTCGGCGGTGATTAAACAGGCGCCGCCTGCACGCTCGATGGCTTCAACAACACGGCCTACGCAGGTGTCGACGGTCTCGATGGCTTTTACTGCGGCGTCGAAATCACCGGTGTGGCCGACCATGTCTCCGTTGGCGTAGTTACAAACGATCAGGTCGAAACTGCCTCCGTCAATGGCGTCGACAAGCTTATCGGTAATCTCGAAAGCGCTCATTTCCGGTTTTTCGTCGTAGGTGCGCACATCACGGGGTGAGGGCACCAGGATACGCTCTTCGCCCTCGTACTCGGCTTCATTGCCGCCTGAAAAGAAGAACGTCACGTGGGGGTACTTCTCGGTTTCGGCAATGCGTAGCTGCTTCAAGCCGCGCTTGGCGACGACTTCCCCCAGGGTGTCATTAAGATCCGACGGGGGGAAAGCGGCAGGCGCAGGAATATCAGCGGCGTACTGGGTCATCATTACCAGCCCTTTGCCCGCGAGCTTAGGGCATGCCCGACGCTCGAAGCCTTTGAAATCAGCTTCGACAAAGGCGCGGGTCAACTCACGGGCGCGATCAGAGCGGAAGTTTAGGAAAATAGCCGCATCGCCATCTTCTAAGGTAATAGGGTTGTCATTGAGGGGGATGCTACTAGCCGCAACGAATTCATCGGTTTCGCCGCGCTGGTAGGCATCGCGTAGCGCGGTTTCAGCGCTGGTGGCGTAGTACTCCGCTTGGCCATCGGTGAGCAGGCGGTAGGCTTGCTCGACGCGCTCCCAGCGGTTGTCACGATCCATGGCGTAGAAGCGACCAATAATCGAGGCAACAAAGCCATTATCAGCACCTACCAGTTCAGCCAGGCGAGCATTGGCGCGCTCTATGGAGGCCAATGCACTTTGTGGCGGCATATCGCGACCATCGAGAAAGGCATGAATAAAAATACGCTGGGCGCCACGGCGGGCGGCCAGTTCAGCCATGGCAATAAAGTGGTCTTCATGGCTGTGGACGCCGCCGGGGGAGAGCAGGCCAATTAAGTGTACCGGTCGACCGTTGGCGACAGCGTCGTCAATCGGCTGGGTGAGGTTGTCATTAACATCCAGGTCGCCGTCTTCAATCGCCTTGCTGATACGGGTGAAGTCCTGATAAACGATACGGCCGGCACCAATATTCATATGGCCGACTTCAGAGTTGCCCATCTGGCCTTCGGGGAGCCCCACGTTAAGGCCGTCGGTGTGAACGAAGGCGTGAGGACGGCTTTCCCAAAGCTTATCCATCGTCGGCGTGTGGGCAGCGGCCACTGCATTATGGTCGCTCTCGGGGTTGTGGCCGTAGCCGTCGAGAATAATCAGTGCCACGGGGCGCGGGGTGCGAGAAGTATCCATAAAAAAACCTCGTTAAGATTGGCAAGCCGAACGACTCGAAAATTCGGGGTCGCGACAGGCGCACGCTTGGGGCATCATAACGCAGGCAACTGCCAGGCGTCATGATTTAGGAGCCTGTCCGGCTTAACACTGATCTACTGCGAATCCCGGTATTTTGGCCAACTTTAGTCGATCAATTTCGTTAAATAGCGCGCTATTCGCCTCAATCGATCGATAAATTTGGCTCAAAATCCGTGCTTCTCGCGACGATCGGCCAAGCCGGACAGCCTCCTGACCTGCGCGGGAAGCTATCTGACGTGTATACTTATCGCGTTTTGGCAGCGGTTAGGCCGCTTTTTT
The DNA here is from genome assembly GCF_031010175.1 of Halomonas sp. SpR1. Lineage (GTDB taxonomy): Bacteria > Pseudomonadota > Gammaproteobacteria > Pseudomonadales > Halomonadaceae > Vreelandella. The sequence continues at coordinate 9,135 of NZ_JAUAMB010000028.1, read as the reverse complement.
CTGCATAGACCAAGAGATTGTGTTCGCGATGATCGATCAGGTGTTCGAATTCGTACAGAACCACCCCCTGCTGGTTGGGGCATTTTTGCTGGTGCTGATAGCGTGGATCATTTATGAAACGCGCAGTGCCTCGACCAATGCACTGACCGCCTCGCAGGCCACTCAGCTTATTAACCGCGAAGACGCGGTGGTGCTGGATATCCGCGAAAACAAAGACTTCAAAGCCGGGCATATCGCGGGGGCGCGGAACATTCCGCAAAGCAACCTCGATAGCCGCATGAGCGAACTGGATAAAGTGAAAGCCCAGCCGATCATCGTGGTGTGCAAGCACGGCCAGAGCTCTGGTGCCGCACAGGCCAAGCTCGCTAAAGCAGGCTTTGAACGTGCTTATAAGTTGAGAGGCGGTATGGCGCAGTGGCAAGGCGACGGCCTTCCGGTGGTTAAAAAGTAAGCAACGCTACCTTTATTTAATGGACAATCAGGAGTTTTCTCATGGCGGAAGATAACAACACCCCGCAGGCGGGCGCCGCGGCAGACGAAAAGCCGCAGCTCAAATTCTCGCTGCAGCGTATTTACGTAAAAGATATTTCTTTTGAGGCGCCTAATTCGCCTTCGGTATTTAAGCAGGCGTTCAAGCCCAAGGTGAACCTAGATCTCAATACCACCAGCACTAAAATTGCTGATGATCAGTATGAAGTGGTGGTCAAGGTGACTGCCCAGGTGAACGATAACGAAACCGGTACTACCTCGTTCCTGGCCGAAGTCGAGCAGGCGGGTCTGTTCCGTATCGCCGGTATTGAAGGGGCGCAGTTGGATCAAACCTTAGGAGCTTTCTGCCCTAACCTGCTGTTCCCCTACGCCCGGGAATGCGTGGATAACCTGGTCAACCGTGGTGGTTTCCCGCCGCTGATGCTGGCGCCGGTTAACTTCGAAGCGATGTACGCCCAACGTAAGCAGCGCGAAGCCCAGCAAGCCGCCGAAAACACCCACTAAGCGATGTCAGAAGCCATGCCAGAAACGCAAGCCGCTGATTGGTACGCCCTGCATGGCAAAATGCCACGTGTCTACGTGCCTGCAGCTTTCGTAGCGGGCAGTGACGTCGCCCTGCCCGACGGCCCAGCGCGCCACATTACCCGTGTATTGCGCATGGGTGAAGGCGCGCCGCTGGTGCTATTTGACGGCCAAGGTCTTGAGGCGGGGGTGCGCTTAGCGGACGTTAGCCGCAAGCAGACGCTAGCGCGAGTTGAGGCGGTATGGTCGGGCAGTGGTGAATCGCCACTCTCCGTCCACCTGGGGCAAGCTATCTCTAAAGGCGACCGAATGGATTATGCTATCCAGAAGGCCGTCGAGCTGGGCGTTGCGGCGATTACCCCGCTGTATACCGAGCGGGGTGACGTGCGTTTGAAAGGTGACCGGGAAGACAAGAAGCTAGCGCATTGGCAGGCCGTGGCGGCCAGTGCCTGCGAGCAGAGTGGCCGCGCGGTGGTGCCCCCAGTGCATCCGCCGATGCCGTTATCAGCATGGCTGGGCGAGCGCCAGGAGCCGCTGCGCTTGATGCTGCATCTGGCGACCGGCAGTGCCTTTGACCGCCAAGACCGTCCGGCGTCGGTGGCGCTGCTGATTGGCCCGGAAGGTGGCTTGAGCGAGAGCGATATCGCCGCTGCCCAAACCGCTGCCTTTATGCCGCTGACACTTGGCCCTCGGGTGCTGCGTACGGAGACGGCGCCAGTGGTAGCACTATCCCTTCTACAGCACTACTTTGGTGATTTGTAAGTACTCACTATCGCCAAAACAGAATCAAACCGCCTTTCTCCTTCGCTCACTTGATGTTGAAACCTGTTCATTCCAATAGGCTTGCTGAAGCCCCTCTAGCACGATGGGTTTAAGCATCGGTAGCGGCTCCCCGGATAGCCCGCTGATCACCGTCAAGCGATGGTGTCGGCCACGGTGATAACCCAGCCAGCAGGGCAACCATATTGACGTTGGTGCGCTATCCAGCACTTGGATTCGCCAATGGCGTGGTGTCGCCATACGCTCCCAAAGCCACAGTCGGTTCAGTACTTCTGGCGATGGCGGCAGACCGCTCTCAATTCTAAGCTCAGTATTGATTGTAGTGGGCTGAGCGGGTAGTTCAGTCCCCACCAATAGCAGCGCCCGGCGCATTTCCTGTGCGTAGAGTAGCCAAGCACCTGGGGTGCCATTTGGCAGCCCTAATGCTGCCGCCCAGAGGCTGACCCAAGCAGGCTCGCAGGCCTTTGCGCCCAGGCGTTGTAGCCGCTTTTTGGCGGCATCTTCGTCAATCTGCCTGAAAAGTGTTAGACGCTCAGCCATTCGCCCATCCCTGCAGCAGCGCTAGCATGCCCAGCATGAGGCAAAACCAAGCGAATAGGCCGATACAGCGACGACGGGTTAACCGCGCTTCCTTGCCAATCACCTCGGCGTTATCGGCTCTGGCGGCCAGCACTGCCTGCATATCCGGCGCAGCTTCGGCCATGATCACATCGCTTAGCTGGTCTTGGCTGGGTGCGGGTGCCGTTAGGCTAACGAGATAGCCAACACTCATCGAAATGGCTACGCCTACCGTGTTGTTGTACAGCCAGGAGATATCGAGTAGCGAAGAGACGGCCCATACGGAGAGCATACCGGCAACTAGCCCAGCCATCGCCCCCCGTGCATTGGAGCGGTGGCTGAGAATTGCCAATAAGAAAGTGCCGAGCAAAGCCCCATAAAACCATGAGCCGATCTGATTAACCGCCTCGATCACAGGGCCAAGATTACCTGCGAAAAAAGCAAATAGGGTGGCGTAAAGCCCCCAGAAAACCGTGGCCATTCGTGACGCTTTTAAGTAATGCGCATCGCTGGCATTGGGTTTGATATAACGGCTATAGAAATCTCGTACAGTCACCGCCGAAAGTGAGTTGAGCGCCGAGTCGAGGCTCGACATCGCCGCAGCAAATACCCCAGCAATCACCAGCCCGGCCATGCCTGAGGGAAAGGCGCTGACAACATAGCGGGGCAGTAACTCGTTGAGGTTTTCAGGTGGCGTCAGCCCATGTTGCTGATAGTAGGTGGCCAGGATGACACCAATAAACAGGAACAGCAGCATCTGTGGAATCAGTAGGTAGCCACCGATCAGCAGTGAGCGCTGAGCATCGAGCACTGAGGGGCTGGAGAGCACACGCTGGATTTGGCTCTGGTCGGTGCCGAAGTAGGCCACATGGAGGAAAAAGCCGCCGAGTAAGCCTGCCCATAGCGAGTAGGTCACGCTGGGATCGAGGGACAGGTCGATGGCATTGAACATCCCGCTGGCGGCACCAAAGCTGAAAACGTCACTCCAACCCCCTGGCAGGCTGGTTACCAAAAAGAGGATGCTTAACAGTGCGCCTAGCCAGAGCACGAACATTTGCACCACGTCAGTCCAGATCACCGCGCTGATACCGCCCATCACGGTGTAGCTAATAGCCAGCACCGCCATAATGATAATGGTGAGGTTAACGCTCCAGCCAGTAACGACTGCCAGCACTAGCGCTGGCGCATAGAGCACCACACCAGTAGCTAGACCGCGAGCAATCAGAAACAGCAGGGCAGTTAGGGTACGTGTTGCCGAACCGAAGCGCCGCTCCAGCAGTTCGTAGATACTATAGATGCCCGCACGGTGGAAAATTGGCACCAACACCAGGATCAATACAAGCATGGCCAGGGGCACATTGATAAAGGTCACCAGGCGTTCAAGACCACCCTCGAAACCCCAGCCCGGCGCTCCAATAAAGGTGATGGCGCTGGCTTGGGTCGCCATGACCGAAAGACCAATGGCCCAGCCAGGGATTTTGCGACCGCCTAGAAAATAGTCTTCGGGATTGTGCTGATCTTTACCGAATCGCGATCCGATCCAGGCGATTAAACTGATATAACCAATCAAAACGACCGTATCAAAAAGCGTGAACCCTTCCATGTTCGCTCCCCTATACTTAATTTTGTCTAGTGTTTTGAGAGTAGCAGGTTGTGACGTGTTTGCTTTTACAGCGGGTAGACATGGGTTCAACGACTAAAAAGCGCCATCTTGCTTTGCCCTGTGCTTCCTAGGCGCCATAATGTTGTTCTATTTTCTTGAAGGACGTTACCCATGGTGCGTGAGTCACACTCATCCCCTCGATCCGCCAGCGATGCAGCCGCCCAGTTGGGTGAAGTGGCGTACCTAACGGTTACAGCCGTCAATAACATCGGCGCGTTTTTGCAGTGGGGCCAGCCGAAGGATGTGTTGCTACCCTTTAGTGAGCAGCACTTTCGCCCTGATCCCGGCAAACGCGTGTTGGTCATGCTTTATAGCGATGACCAGGGACGTCCCGTGGCGTCGATGAAGCTGGATCGCTTTCTAACCGATGACGCCTGGGCGTTAGAAAAAGGCGACGAAGTTGCCGTGATGGTGGCGGATCGCACGGATCTAGGTATGAAGGTAGTGGTCAATCACCGTTACTGGGGGCTTATTTACCAGGACGACGTTACTCAGCCGCTGCGCCGTGGCCAATCCGTGAAGGGCTATGTAAAGCAGCGCCGTGAAGATGGGCGGCTGAATATCTCGCTACTACCGCCCGGTGCCGCTCGCTTGGATGTGGTAGGCGATAAGATAATGCAGGCGCTGCGTGAGAGCGGAGGCTATCTGGCGCTGGGTGATAAAAGCCCTGCTCACGAAGTTAAAGCCCGTTTAGGGGTGAGCAAAAGCGCCTATAAACAGGCCATTGGGCGGCTTTACAAGCAGCAGTTGATCACCTTAGAACCTGATGCTATCCGCTTGGTGCCCGGCGCGCTTAGCGAGTAGTTAGTTAGGGCAGTTGGAGCCTAGCGGGCAGTGCGGCATACTGAGCCTCTATTGTTCATGTTTGGATAGTGCCCCCGATGAGCCAATCAAATCTGCATCTCGGCGTTGTGATGGATTCCATCAGCGACATCGCTTACAAGAAAGACACCACTATGGCCATGCTCTGGGCCGCCCAGGAGCGAGGCTATACCCTGCACTATATGGAGCAGGAAGATCTTTTCTTAAATGCGGGGCAAGCCTACGCACGTATGCGACCCTTAGCGGTGCATCGTGATCCGAATCACTGGTACGATTTAGGCGAGCCCTCTGCGCGCCCGCTAGTCGAGCTGGATGTGGTGTTGATGCGCAAAGACCCGCCTGTGGACGCCGACTTTACCAACGCTGTGCATCTGCTGGGCTTTGCTGAGCGCGAAGGTGTGCTGGTGGTCAACCCCACGGCGGCGCTGTTGCAGTGTAATGAAAAGCTGTTTGCCCAGCAGTTCCCCCAGTGCTGTGCACCTACGCTGGTAGCCAGCCGCGATGATGTGCTGCGCGCCTTCCATGCGGAACACGGTGATGTGATCTTTAAGCCGCTGGATGGCATGGGCGGCACCGGTATTTTTCACATTGGCCCTGAAGGCCGCAATATCGGCGCGGTGATTGAGCAACTGACCTTGCGTGGCCAGCGGCAAATTATGGCGCAGCGCTACCTGCCAGAAATTAAGGATGGCGACACGCGTATTCTGTTGGTGGATGGTGAACCCGTTCCCTTTGGTCTGGCGCGGATACCCTCAGCGGGGGAGACCCGCGGTAATTTAGCCGCTGGTGGGCGGGGCGTGAGTCGTGAGCTTACTGATCGTGACCGCTGGTTAATTCAGCAAGTACAGCCAATGATTCGTGAAAAAGGCTTAATGTTTGTCGGCCTCGACGTGATCGGTGACTATATTACTGAAATCAACGTCACCAGCCCCACTTGCGTACGGGAAATTGACGATCAGCGCGGCACCAATATCGCCGGTTTACTGCTTGATGCCATTGAACGCCGCTTAGCCTAAGCACGGCTTCACTCTTATAATGACACTTATTACGCTACGCCTGCTGGGACACCAGCAGCCAGTGGGAGACGCATGCAAAGTTTGAAACATCACTTTCTGATGGCCATGCCACACTTAGAAGATCCTAATTTTGCCGGTAGTCTGATCTATCTTTGCGATCATGATAACAATGGCTGCATGGGGGTGATTACTAACCGACCGTTAGAGATCACCCTTGAAGCGCTGTTTGATCAGTTGGAGCTGGGCGGCGAAGCAAGCCCGCATCGCAATGCGCCGGTTTATTACGGCGGGCCGATGCATAAAGACCGTGGCTTCATTCTGCATGTGGGCGATAGCCAGCAGTGGGACTCCAGTATTCAGGTGGAGGATGGCATCGCGCTGACGACTTCGCTGGATATTCTACAAGCCTTCGCTGCTGGCGAGGGGCCAGAGCACTTTTTAGTCTGCTTGGGCTGCGCGGGCTGGGAAGTGGGGCAACTGGAAGAGGAGTTGAAAGAGAACAGTTGGCTAACGGTAGAAGCCCAGAGCAGCGTGCTCTTCAATACCCCGCCCATTGAGCGTTTAACCGCAGCGGCTGGTTTACTCGGCGTCGATCTTAACCTAATGACCCGAGACGCGGGGCACGCCTGATGGCCGTGGCGGGACAGCGCTTAATTCTGGCCTTTGACTATGGCACCCGGCGTATCGGTGTGGCGGTGGGCAACGAGCTACTGCGCAGTGCTCGGGAGTTGACTCCCTTGACGGCTCGGGACGGTATTCCCGACTGGAATGTCGTGTCACGGCTTCTCAGCGAGTGGCAACCGGATCTGTTAGTGGTGGGGCTGCCGCTGAATATGGACGGTAGCGAGTCAGATATGAGTATTCGCGCGCGCAAGTTTGGCAATCGTCTGCATGGCCGTTACGGCAAACCGTGTGAGATGGTCGACGAGCGCGGCACCACGCGGGAGGCGAAAATGATCGCTCGCGAGGCGGGTCATAAAGGCAATTACCGTCAGGATAGTGTCGATGGCATTGCAGCTATTCTTATCCTTGAGGGCTGGTTTGCCCACCAGGAAGGTCTACCTGGCGGGCGTCTGTCCCTATAACCCTATCTTTACGTTCTCTTCTCAACTCTTTGGGCTTTAACGATCCAGCGTGCCCGTTTGAGTTGGTACGTACCAGCGCACAGGGCGTAGATCTTGCTCGATCAGTTTATCGACGTTTAGCAGCGTTGCGAAAATCGCCATCCGCATGGGAATCCCGTTATCGGTTTGGCGGAAAATCGCCAAGCGCGGGTCGCCGTTAAGGTCTAGGTTTAAATCATTCGCACCGGGCCGGCTATCCCTGGGCAGTGGGTGCATCACGATCGTGCTTTGACTGCAGCGGTGGTCGAGAAAATCACGATTAACCATAAAGTCATCGGACAACCCCTGAAAGCTCTCATTCATCTCATCGGTAAAGCGCTCTTTTTGGATGCGCGTGGTGTACACCACATCTAGATCGGCAAAGTCGCTGGCCAGTGATTCGCGCTGCTCAATGCGGTGACCGCGAGACGCTACCAAATCAATCAGCTTGGAAGGCATTTCAAGTCCCGGCGGAGATACCAGGGTAATACGTAGCGGGCCATAGAGTGATAAGAGCTTAATCAGTGAATGCACGGTACGGCCATACTTCAAATCGCCGGTGAGCAGAATATGTGCACCGCTAAGCGATTTGCCTAGGCGCTGAAACTCTTTATCAATGGTATAAAGATCAAGCAGTGCCTGGCTGGGATGCTCGCCAGGGCCATCGCCGCCATTTATCACCGGTACATTGGTTGCCGCGGCAAACTCAGCCACCGAGCCTTGGTCGGGGTGGCGCATGACAATGGCATCGCAGTAACCGCTCATTACACGGCTGGTATCGTATAGCGACTCCCCCTTCGCCATGGAGGAGAAGGTAAAGCCGGTGGTGTCGCATACGCTGCCACCCAAACGGCAAAAGGCAGCATTAAAACTCACCCGTGTCCGCGTACTGGCCTCAAAAAACAAATTGCCGAGTACTGCCCCCTCTAAGACGCGAGTAACCTGGCGTCGCTGAGCAATCGGCTCCATACGCGCAGCCACACGCAGTAAGTGGTCTACGCTTTCGCGGTTTAATGAGTCGACAGTTAATAAGTGGTGGCTCATAGCGATCCTCGGCACAGTGGTGGAAAGAGCGGTAGATAACGCTAGTGTAACCGTCAATCAGGCTGGTACCGAAGGGGTTTCATTCCGCCAAGGCAGGGGATGTGTAATTTTTCTACAAAACCACTTGCCAACCCGGCAGCGAATCCGTAAAGTACGCATCCGCTGCCGGGGACGCCAAGCGTTACCAGCGGTGCATAAGGTGTAAAAGCCTTGGTTTGTCAGGAGGTTAGAGCAGTCTGTATCGCTCGCTTCACTCGCTAAATAAAACAGCGATTGACAAACACCAGGAAATGCGTAGAATACCCCTTCCTCGCTGAGGCAAGCCAGTTCAACGGTTTGCAGGATGGTTTTAATAGCCGCCGCAGCGAAACAGCTCTTTAACAATTTGATCAGGTAATTCATGTGGGCGCTTGCTGACGTTGGTGACAAATCACCAAATATCAAGGCAAGCGGTCATGAGAACGAAAGTTTGAATGAATTCGTTTGAACCTTGAGCCAAGTTTGATTCGCTTTTGCTGTTTTCGGCTAGTCCGTCGATAGCGAGTAAGGATCACAATGATTGTAAACTGAAGAGTTTGATCATGGCTCAGATTGAACGCTGGCGGCAGGCCTAACACATGCAAGTCGAGCGGTAACAGGGGTAGCTTGCTACCCGCTGACGAGCGGCGGACGGGTGAGTAATGCATAGGAATCTGCCCGGTAGTGGGGGATAACCTGGGGAAACCCAGGCTAATACCGCATACGTCCTACGGGAGAAAGGGGGCTCCGGCTCCCGCTATTGGATGAGCCTATGTCGGATTAGCTAGTTGGTAAGGTAATGGCTTACCAAGGCAACGATCCGTAGCTGGTCTGAGAGGATGATCAGCCACATCGGGACTGAGACACGGCCCGAACTCCTACGGGAGGCAGCAGTGGGGAATATTGGACAATGGGGGCAACCCTGATCCAGCCATGCCGCGTGTGTGAAGAAGGCCCTCGGGTTGTAAAGCACTTTCAGCGAGGAAGAACGCCTGGTGGTTAATACCCATCAGGAAAGACATCACTCGCAGAAGAAGCACCGGCTAACTCCGTGCCAGCAGCCGCGGTAATACGGAGGGTGCAAGCGTTAATCGGAATTACTGGGCGTAAAGCGCGCGTA
>NZ_JAUAMB010000027.1 GCF_031010175.1 Halomonas sp. SpR1 | reverse complement strand
AGAAGCTCAGGAAACAAGGTAGCTTGGGATCGGGATTCACCTGCGACGAACCGTTTCATCGGTACCTCCCACACTTAGTCATGGGATAAGTATAGCGACAGCTACGTTTTCACACAGCCTCGGCCGAAACCAGCCTTTCAAGGCCATCAGAAAAGGGGAATGTCATCAATATGGTTGCATTCCTTTTTGCCTAAGCCATGCGCTGATTCAAAACGCGATGAATCTTGCAGGTGACTTCAACCGGTTGAACCGGTGAAGCCATAAACGCAGCCAATGGCAGGGTAGGGCTCCGATATACGTCAGGCATTGTCGCCGAAGGTCTTACGCCAGTCGCGGGGGCTCACTTGATTGCGCTGCCTAAAATGTTGTCGGAAAGACGTTGCTGTGTGAAAACCTACTCTCTCTGCAATTGCTTCTACCGATAAAGAAGTGGTTTCCAATAGCTCGCGCCCATGTCGTAACCGCTCGTTCACGAGCCACTCCACCACCGTCATGCCGGTCGCTTTTTGAAAGTGACGTGTAAAGGTACGTCGGCTCATGGCGGTTCGAGCCGCTAAATCATCAATACTATGCGAAGCGGCTAGGTTTTCTCTCAAATAGTCTAATAAGCGATTGATGTGGGCATCCTGGGTAGAGACGGCAACGGGTTGCTCAATAAACTGCGCCTGCCCGCCTTCGCGATGCGGCGGAACCACCATGATACGGGCAATCTTGTTGGCAATCTGCGCGCCGTAATATTTGCGCACCAAGAACAAGCAGCAGTCCAGGCCAGCAGCCGTGCCAGCGGAGGTCACAAGACGCTCCTCCTCCACATAAAGCGCATTGGTGTCGAGTTTGACGCTTGGGAAGCGCTCACTGAAGTCCTGCTCAGCTACCCAGTGGGTTGAGGCCCGCCTGCCATCCAGTAAGCCAGCGTAGGCCAGCGCATATGTGCCGAAACAGAGTCCCACCACGTAAGCACCCCGTTCATGGCAGCGAACGAGCGCCTCGGCCAGCTCAGGTGCTGGCGATTCATCCAGGTCATGCCAGCCGGGTACCACGGCGATATCCACGTTGTCCAAGAGCGCTAAACCGCCATCCGTCCTTAGCGTCATTACCCCCTCACTCTCTAGTGACGTTCCCTCTGGTGCCACGATGGAAAGATCGAACAGCGGTTGATCTGGCAACTCCATCCCGAACACCGTATAGGGCACCGAAAAATGGAAAGGGGTGATACGTGGATGAAGAATCAATCCGACACGAGGTAAGGGCAAGGCTTTGCTCCTAAGGTTTTATTCACTTAAACGGTACCATGCTGGCCCAAAAGTTTCGATCATTGTCTGTCAGGCCAATGTTTATGTCGGTCGCCTCTCTCTAAACTGCATGGCATCAACCCAATAACGTATTGGAGGACGTCATTAGATGCTCACTAAGACTTTAGCCAGTTCACTTCTGTTAGCCTCGGTTTTCATTGCCGGTAGCGCATTCGCAGCGTCAGGTGCTCAGGAGACAATCCAGCAGGTACAGCAGATTCGTAACGCCACGGTGAAAATCACCTACGGGGATACCACTTTCTTGATTGACCCTATGCTGGCTGAACAGGGCGCCTATCCAGGTTTCGAGAACACCTACCGCAGCGAGTTGCGTAACCCACTGGTCGGGCTGCCAATGCCAGCAGAGGATGTGATCGACGGCATAGACGCCGTCATTGTTACCCATACCCACCTTGACCACTGGGATGACGCCGCCCAGGTGCTATTACCGAAGGGGATTCCTCTGTTCGCCCAGAATATAGAGGATGCTGAGCTGATTCGCTCTCAAGGTTTCAGCGATGTGCGCGTTCTTGTAGATGGTACCGAGTTCGGCGGAGTGCAGCTTCACAAGACGGGTGGTCAGCATGGCTCCGACACCCTCTATGCTGTTCCTGAACTGGCGCAATCGCTCGGCGAGGTCATGGGTGTGGTCTTTGAAGCACCAGGACAGAAAACCACCTATTTAGTCGGCGATAGCGTATGGCGCGACGAAGTTGAGCAGGTACTGGCGCACTTCAACCCTGAGGTGATTGTGCTGAATACTGGTGCCGCAGAAGTGACTGGCTTCGAAGGTGACCCCATTATTATGGGCAAGGAAGACACGCTGCGTACTCATCAGGCAGCCCCCAGAGCCACCATTATCGCGGTACATATGGATGCCGTGAACCATATGACGCTAAGCCGTGACGAATTGGCTGACTACGTGCAGGAGGAGGGTCTCCAGGAGCACGTCTTGATTCCCGCCGACGGCGAACTAGTCTCCTTCTGATTCTCAAGGGGCCTCCATCCTTATGGTGGCCCATGTCATTATGCCAGCGTGCCGACTGAGCGCTCGTTCAGAGGGTAATGTCACCAAAACGCTGGGTAAACGCTATTGAAAGAGGATTAACACTATGAGTAATCTCGCCATTATTGTTGTCGATATCCAGAATGAATATTTCCCCGGTGGAAAGTTGCCGCTGATAGGAATTGAAAAAGCAGCGAAGAATGCAGCCAAGGTCATTGAGCATGCTCGATCGACAAAAGATTTTGTCGTCTATCTGCAACATGAGTCTACTGATTCAGAAGCCCCTTTCTTTACCCCCGGTTCGCAGGAGGTGGCTATCCATCCTATGGTCGCTCCCCTTGAATCGGAAACAGTGCTAGTGAAGCATTTCCCCAACTCGTTTCTTGAGACTGGTCTGAAAGAGCTGCTGGATAAGCAGGGTATTGATGAAGTCGTGGTCATTGGCGCCATGAGCCATATGTGTATTGATGCAACAAGCCGTGCAGCGTCGGACTTAGGCTATAAGACGATGACCATACACGATGCTTGTGCCACTATGGATCTTGAGTTCGATGACGTGAAAATACCTGCGCATCAGGTTCACGCCTCGATAATGGCAGCCTTGGCATTCGCCTATGGAACGGTAATCACCACGAGCCAATATATCGAGTAACGTTATAGACTTGTAAGCTGTGTTTATCTCAATGCCGCCTTCGTGAAATCACTGATGGTCGGCGGTATTGGGGTGACGTCGCTGGCTGGGTAAATAAATAAAGATGACCGGCGATGGAGACGGCTCGAAATCGGGTTTTCCTTCAGCCTCGTTAGGCCTATAACCAACCATTACACATGGTTCGCAATGAAAATCACATACAGAGTAGCAGCACCTGAAGACACGCCCGAGTGCATCGCGTTGAGAGGTAAGACAAGAGAGAATGCTTTCTCTGTCGAGCAATTGGAAGAGCTCGGCATAACTCTGGATAGCTGGCAAACAGGCATTAGTGATGGTTCCTTACCTGGCTACGTCGGTGTTAGTGAAGGAAGGATTGTCGGTTATTGCTTTGGCGATAGAGAAACTGGAGAAATTGTTGTTCTTGCATTGTTACCAGAATACGAAAACAAAGGTATCGGCAAGATCCTACTAAATCTCATGACTGAAGATTTCAAAGTACTCGGCTTCAAGAGGCTTTTCCTCGGTTGCTCATCCGATCCGAGAGCTCGTTCATATGGTTTCTATCGACATGTAGGATGGCGTTCAACTGGAACTTTTGATGATGCAGGTGACGAAATACTTGAATACATTCCTCCGCCATTAAAATAAATTAGGAGGTTGTAAACTTACATCGCCTAACAAGTGTTTTAAATCACTCGTTCCGTTCGCTGGGATGAGTTTAAGCTCGACCCTAACTCAAATGCTAATCATACAGAGATCCACTATGGAGATTCGACAGGTTGAGCAGAAAGAAATTGAAGGCGTTCTAAACCTGATCGATGAGTATGATCGACCTCGTTCACCTAGGCCGTCCTATGACGACATGCGCACCATTCACAAAGCTATACTGGAAACCGGTGGATGTGTAGTCGGTGCTTTTTCCACTGGGAGTATGGTCGGCACTTGCACCATAAATATTTGCGCAAATCTGAGTTGGTCTGGTCGCCCATATGCGATCATAGAAAACGTAATTGTTTCCAAGAGTCACCGGAATCAGGGTATAGGCAAGGCTATCCTTGAGTATGCAACAGACTTCGCACAGCAAGCTGGTTGCTATAAAGCGGCGCTCATGACTGGCTCCAAAGAACCTGCAACCCATAGGTTATACGAGTCCGCAGGCTTTAGCGCGAGCAAGCAGGGCTATCAAATACGGTTTAATGCTTAACGAGGCTATTTAATACGCTGCCTGCTGTCGCCGAGCCTCATTTCACCGTCACTCGGCTGTTTATGGCGAGCGGTATATAAGATGTGCCAAAGGATAGCCTCTGGCCGATAAAGGCGATCCAGCTAGGGCCAAAGAGTCAGTCCCAGCGATCAATGAGCATCGAGGTCATTCACAAAGTCTCCAGGTCATGGCAAACCTGGGGGGGGGTACGTCAAATCACGACGAGGCTCAGCTCGATGGCCCTTCGTGACTAGGCACGAAACCGCCCAGCAGGCGGTCGATTTCCTTGGCCGGCATCGGACGGTAGAAGAAGAACCCCTGGATGAGGTCGCAATGCATTTCGCGCAGCAATGACAACTGTTCGGCGTTTTCGACGCCCTCGGCCACCACCTCCAATCCCAACCGATGACCGATGAAGATGGCACCCTCCATGATGGCCCTATCCTTTGGCTGTGTGAGAGCGTCGTTGATGAAGGAGCGATCGATCTTTAGGGCAGTGGCTGGAAAGTGCTTGAGGTAGCTCAGGGAGGAATAACCGGTTCCGAAGTCGTCGATAGCAATATGAATACCGCGATGATAGAGGCGCCGCAGGTCCTCGAGGACGGTCTCGTCGGCTTCGATCAGGACATTCTCGGTCAATTCGATGCCGATATCCCGCGGAGCTAAGCCGTGACGCTGCAGCGAGTCCTCGAAGCCTTTGAGGGCATCGGGACGCACCAGTTGGCGACCCGATACATTGATGTCGATGCGGTGCTGATGAAACCCCTTGGCACGCCATTCCACCTGCTGGCGGCAAGCCTCTTCGATGACCCAGTCGCCCAGACGATGGATCAAACCGGAACGCTCGACCAGCGGGATAAACTCGCCAGGCGAGATCGTCGGGCCCTCGGCAGGCTCCCAGCGTATTAAGGCCTCGAGATTCTCTATTCGCCCACTGGCCGCGGAGACCTGGGGCTGGTAGTGGAGGGCGAATTCACCGTTATCCAGGGCTTCCTCGAGTCGCGCCGAGAGATAGTGCTGGCGAACCAGCTCATCATGGAGCTTCTGTTGGAAGAAGCGAACAGCACCCCGACCATCCAGTTTGGCACGATTCTTGGCAACATCGGCATTACGGATCAATTCGCGTGACGATTCACCATTCTCGGGAAAAAGCGCCACGCCTAGGCAGGCCGTGACCTGACGCTCCCGACCATCCAGGACAAAAGGTTCCCGAAAGACATTCTGGACATGACGAACGACCCGTCTGACATCGGAGTCCAAGTGGACGCCGGGAAAGGCCAGCACGAATTCATCGCTAGAGACACGAGACACCAGGTCGGTAACTCGCTGGCGCTCTCTCAGTCGCCGAGTCAGCTCAACGAGTAGGCGATCACCCTGATCATAGCCAAGAGCATCATTGATCTCGACGAAGTGATCGATGTCCACATAGATGGTTGCCAGGCCATTGCCCTGGCGTCGACAGGAATCCAACAGACCGTCCAGCTCGACCTCGAAGGTCTGGCGGTTAGGTAGGTGGGTGAGCCTGTCGAAATGGGTGGCGAATTCCAGGTCACGGTGGGCGCGCTTCTGGTCGGAAAGATCAACATCCACGCAAAACATCAAGGGTGAGTCGGTATGCTCATTGAGCATCAGGTGCTGCGAAAAGACCGATACCAGTTCACCGGTTTTATGCTTGAGCTCGAGTTCATCGGCGGGTATATCGACCCCTTCTTTGATCCAGGCATCATGTGCCTGGATCACCTCGTCACGCATTAAGGCAGGAATGATCAGATCTTCCAGTAACTGTCCCAGGGCTTCCTCAGCGGTATAGCCATAGAGGCGAGTGCTACCCTCATTCCAGTAAATCACTCGCCGATCGCGATCATACCCCTGAACCGCCACCTTCGGCAGACTCTCCAGCAGGGTGCGGAATCGCTGCTCACTCTCCAGATACTGGCGGCGTACTAACTCGACTTCTTCCCTGCCGACATCATGCGAATCAATGCCATCCGTTGGAGGTATCTTTGACACCTTCAACACGAGCGCACCGGAAAACTCCCTGCGGTTCTTCTTCAGGCGTTCCGGATCTCTGTGATGTCGGGAATCGCTGGCAGTCATGGGATCCACTTAAAGAAAAAACACTGTCAAGAGCCATCATAATGGCAACAATAGTCACTTTATTGTGATTATCCTACACCTATGTCAAGGAGGTAACCTAGACATATACGTCATCAGCGGTCTGATCCTGTTTTCAAAAAAATTACTCTTTCTTAGTACATTTTTTTGACATATCTTTGCAAATCTTTTCATTTCTCTCCTGTTGACCGCGTTCTTACACCGGCAACACAGGGCAATTCCGCCCAGTTAACAGGAGAATACCAACATGAAACTCGATACCCTCAAGCACGGTTTTGATCTCACCTTCATGCCTGCCGATTCACTCGCCGATTATTGGCATCCGGGAGTGATCGAGGCGCTGAGGCATCAGGATTGGGCGAAAACCGATATTCGGAAACGAATCGATCTGACTGCCTGGCAGGGGTTTACCGCTGACCTGCCGCGCGACCCTTATGTGAACCAGCGATGGAAGCGGATGTCATGGCTCGCCCTGAATGATCAGGGAGATGTCGAGGATATGGGCCAATGCCCCATGGCCCAGGGAGGGGCCTTCAATGACGCGGAAAGCATGGCGGATCGCCTGCGGTACTATGATCCGCTGACTCGGGAATTCATGGCGCGCCCTGATGTGAAGGCCTTCGTTCGCGCCTGGGCAAAGCTGTGGAGTATCGGTGCGCGCGAACCCATCCTGATGCAGATCACCGGGGTTCGCGGAGAAGGCAGCATCGACCCCCTTCAGGGACAGGGGATTCATGCCGATGGCTGCAAGGCCTTGAGCATTCTGGTCCTCAATCGAGAAAACGTGGCAGGGGGTGAAAACCACCTCTACGGCGACAAGGCTGGCACGCAACCCTTGGTTGATATCACCCTGAGTCCGGGTGATATCCTTCATCTGCGCGATGACCGGCTATTCCACAGTGTCGACGGGATCGAACAGCTCGACAGCGAGACACCCTTCGAGCGATTCATCATCATTATCAATAGCCGTTTCGTGGACGACTTCCAGAACCGGATGTTGCGCCGCTACTTCCCGGAAGCGGTTCTTAATGAGTGCTACTGACACTCTCTGTAAACTGAGAACCTAGCAACATCAACGCCCCCGGAATTCCGGGGGCGTCTTGTTCGGGGGAGTGAGATCAGGGAGCGATGCGGGCGCTGGCGTCGGTAAAGCCGATCAGCGAAATTTCTAGGTCCATGCGGTCACCGCGTGGACTAATCATGCTGAGGGTTGCCGTATTGCCACTGCGGAGTTGCTGCAACAGCGACGACTCAATGGGCACGTCAGCACGGCACCCTTGCTCCTGGCAGACCTGATAGGGGAACTGGATTGGCTCACCGTTATCCACACTGAATTGCAACCCCGGGGCGAGACGTACCCCCAACGGTACGAAGAAGCTCATCACCGGGTCATCGATCTGGGGTGGGTAGTCGAGTATTACCTGCATCAAGGGCTGGTCGCTGTCAGGTTGAGTGATCAATTGCGACATCGCACAAGGGCTCGGGCCCTCGGCACCACGCTGGCAACGAACTTCCCAGTCCTGGAACGATTCGGTAGTGACATCATTACCAGAGGTTGCCCCCGGTTGTTGTTGGCTGAATGCATTGGGGGACAACGCCAAGAGCGATAGTAGCCCCATTCTGAATAGGTTTTGAGTAAGAGAGTTCGGCATTGGCGTTACCTCCTGTTGATCCGCTGATGGTGGATAATAATGCTCACCATGCCTGCTTGTTCGCTTGAGGTCGAGCCCTTGATGTACGAGAGCGTGGTTGAGCGGTTTATCTTCCTCCCCACCCAGTTTTCCTGAGCGTTCTTTTATTTAAATGATAGGGCGGTTTGATCGCTCTAACGGCTGCTGTTTATCCTGCCCGAGCTGCTAGCTTCCGTTTCTACCTGTCCGCGCCGTTGCATCCAGCGCATCACGATCCAGCACAGCGCTGCCCAGCTCGCCCCAGCCGTCCAGCCGGCAAGTACATCGGTCGGCCAGTGGACACCGAGATAGACGCGGCTTATGCCCACTAGCAAGGTCAACAATATCGCCAGTATCAGAAGGTAAGCCTTCAGCCTCAGCGCGGGCTGTACGCGAATGAGTAGCGCGGCCAGGGTGAGGTAGGTCACGGCAGACATCATTGAGTGGCCGCTGGGAAAGCTCGCGGTGTAGACCATGGCTTCATGGGGCACGAGATCCGGGCGAGGGCGATCAAAGCCCAGCTTCATCACGGTGCTGAGTAGCATGCCGCCGGGCACCGCGATTGAGGCAAAGAGAGCCGCGCGATAGCGTCTGGCGAGTAACAGGTAGCCCAGGGCGCCCAAGGTGATGAGTACTAGCACGCCGACGCCACCTAGTGCCGTAAAATCCCGGGCCATTTCCTCAACCCAGCCCGGCCCGATCGGGTCGCTAAGATCTACCGGGTTGCGAAGGGCGAGCAGCAAGCTCTCATCGATGCTATGGGTGTCCCCCTCGGTGACTTCTTCGGCCAGCGCGACGAACCCCCAAATCCCGCCGGAAAGTACCGCAACGCATAGCAGCATCGCTAGTTCATAGCGGCCGAGCCGAGCCAGCAGGGAAAAGCTTTTGCGCCCAACTTGCCCCAATTTTTCTCGGTGCTTCATTTGCAACTCCTTTGCTTTGATAAAATGATACGCAACGTCGATTCCGACGGTCTTATTGTGCCTGTGTTATCAATAGCGCGGAAAACCGCTTACTTCTATAGCAGAATGACTTTTTGCCAGGGGCGCTTATCAGGATAGTCAGGCATTGTCGCCGAAGGTCTTGCGCCAGTCGCGGGGGGCTGACTGATGGTGCTGCTTGAAGTGTTGCGTCAACGACGTTGATGGGGGGCATACGGGAGCCGGATCCTCCCTGTAAAAATCACGCAACCGTTTGATAATAGGCATAATTCATAACCTATGTTAAGTTGGTAATGTAGGCAAGTGCTTTAGAATAAGGTTAATAAATCATTTGCCTAAGAGGTAACAGAGTGTCTCTCATCGATACAGTAGTGATGCGGGGCCTTAGTACCCAAGGCGCGCTGTCTCCAGAAGACAAAGCGCTATTACTGGGCCTTGAGCTCAGCCCTAGATATATGTCAGCTAACGAGGTGTTATGGCAGGAGAGCGAGAATGCTGATTTGTTCTGTGTGGTCAAAGAGGGCTGGGCACATTCATATCGCAACTTGAAAAATGGTTCGAAGCAGATCCTCAAGTTCTACCTTCCTGGCGATATCATCGGCATTCGCGATTTTGGCTTCACACGTCGGCTGGCAAGTGCGGCGATGATTAATGAAGGTGTGATCTATCCATTCTCATATCAGCAGATTTTTGAACTCTTCGGGCGTTCGAACCTGGCCGTCGGCATCATGGCCACAGCGATGCGCCAACAGGCGCAACTCTCCGAGCGGCTAATTTACCTCGGCAAGTATTCAGCCCACGAGCAGTTGGCACACTTTCTTTACGAAATCTATCTGCGGCTCAAACGGATCAAGGCCGTTGAGAACAACAGCTTCCTCATGCCGCTTACTCAAGAGTTGATTAGCGACGCGCTGGGGATGAGCCCGGTACACGTGAGCCGAACCTTCTCGATGCTGCGTGAGGAGGGACTGGTATTCCGAGATCGCCAGCACGTGAAGTTGCCCGATCCCGAGGCGTTGGCGCGGTTAGTCGAGTTCAATGACAGCTATATCGATGAACTCCTACCTCCGTCATTTTCTGAGCTTTTAAAAGCTAGCCCGTAAAGTGTTGGTAGCCTCTATTGGCTGATAACAGCCCCACCAAAGCCCACAGTGTCCACGAAGAGCGGGTTTAACCATCACGTATAATCATATTTAATTAACTTAAATACGAGATAAAGCAGATCTAACTGCTGAGAGGGAGCACTATGTTTCCAGTATCAATCAAAGGTGTTTTGGTCTTGCCATCTTATGAGGTGGTGCTGGCGCTCAATGATCGTAATGAGTGGGAACTGCCCGGTGGGCGTATTGAGATTGACGAGAGTTCTACCGCTTGCTTGGCTAGGGAATTCAAAGAAGAGCTTGGTATCGATGTTGAGGCAGTCAACCTAATCGATACTTACCTGTTTGAGGTGATACCGGATAAACATGTGTTTATTGCCACTTATAGTTGTCGCTTGATTGGGGAATTTAACCCAGTAGTGAGTCACGAGCACCGCAAGATTGCGACGTTTCCAATCGATGATTTACCGACTAATCTTCCCAGAGGCTATGTGCGCTCTATTCGCTGCTCTCAAGCATGTACGAACGGAGCTGCCGCTCCTCTCGCATGACATAGAGGATCAGAATCCGAGTCTCGTCTTGACGATAAAAAATGCGACACGGCGGGATTACTACTTCCCTGTATACCGAATTAGGGAGCTCTGGGGGAGTCCGTCCGGATTGGGGAAAATCTTCCAAACGATCGGTTTTATCGAAAATCTTTTTGACTAAAACTCTCGCGGCTGCAGGCTTATCAAGCGCAATGTATTCAGCTAGAGCATCCAACTCCTGAAGGGCTGGCTCAGTCCAGATTACTTCAGCCATTTACTCATTTTCTCCCTGGCCTCACTTTGGCTGTATATTCTTCCCTCAAGCACAGCACGCTCTCCTCGTGAGAGCCCTTCAAGTAGTTCAAGTCGGCGCTGCATGAATTCATAATCCTGCACATCAATAAGATAAGCAGATGGCTGACCATGCTCTGTGATGAGTACCGGCTCCTTCGACAAATGGAGGTCTGCCAAAATTTTTGTTGCTTGGCGCTTTAGGTTCGTAACAAGCTCAACTTTCATGGGGTTTACTCTGAGTCAGACCAATAGTGTCACTATAGTATCACTCTCTGGGAGCGGCAACGTCAGTTAACATGGCAGACAACTAAGCGTTTTAAAATGACGCAATAAAGCCTCACAGAGCATTCCAACCTTCGTTGAGCTTATGCTAACTTAGCATTAACAACCTGCGAGGTAGCTTTCCATGTCGATTGAAATCTGGTTTGCCTTTGCTCTTGCCTCAGTGGCTCTGCTCGCCATCCCGGGGCCAACGATTTTGACTGTGGTCAGCTACTCTATCGCTCAAGGCAGGCGCGCTAATATTCCGCTTGTCGCTGCGGTGGCGTTGGGGGATTCAACGGCGCTGCTCTTTTCACTACTGGGTCTGGGGGCGGTGTTAGCCACCTCGGCCTTTTGGTTCACCGTGATCAAATGGATCGGTGGTTTATACCTGCTCTATATGGGCATAAAGCTGCTGCGTGCCGGTATATTGTCTGTGCAGCCAGTAACACCGGCGGTATCAGGTTCGCGCTGGAAGCTGTTTACCAACACCTATCTCGTTACTGCGCTTAACCCGAAGGGCATTATCTTCTTCGTCGCCTTCTTACCGCAATTCGTTAACCCGAATGCTGATGCCGGGCAGCAGCTGTGGGTTCTAGCGACCACCTTCGTGGCGTTGGCAACGCTCAATGCCACCCTTTACGCCGTATTCGCGTCGTCGGTACGCAAAATGCTTACCTCGCGCCGTGCCCAGCGTCGCTTTAACCTCGTTGGCGGAACGTTACTCTCTTCGGCGGGTATTTGGGCGCTGCTGGCTAAGCGGCCCGCTTAAGCAGAGGCCAGTAACTTGATGACGGCAACGCTGTTCCTATCAGGAGACAAACGTGAATGAAACCTTTCAAAAGCTGCTAACGGAACTTGAGCACTTTGGTCAGCAAAACGATGCTGCCATTTCTGAGCGCCCGCGACGAATGTTGAATATCACCCGTGATACGGGGGAGTTTCTCTCCGTGCTTGTTCAAGCAACCAACGCGCAACGAGTGCTGGAAATTGGCACTTCAAATGGGTACTCCACCTTATGGCTGGCTCAGGCGACACAGAGAATTGGCGGGCATGTTGTCACGGTTGAACTTTGCGAATTAAAGCTTGAGATGGCCGCGAGAAATTTTGAGCGCGCAGGCGTTGCTGATGTCATCACCCAGCATCGTGAGGAGGCGGGTACTCTGCTAGAGAGCCTGGACGATGCCTGTTTCGATCTGCTTTTTTTAGACTCAGAACGCCCTGATTACGCGCAGTGGTGGCCGAATATCCAGCGGGTGCTTCGCAAGGGCGGACTGCTTGTGGTGGATAACGCCACTTCCCACGCCGAGGAAATGGCTGATTTTATAGCGCAGGTATCGGCAGACACCAATTTCACCACCTGCACCGTACCCGTTGGCAAAGGCGAGTTTCTGGCAACAAAGGCACTCTAGCTGACCACTAAATCGGAGAGTGAATTTTGCTGCTCGATAAACTGAAACTGTCAGAATATAAACGGAATAAACCATGATCAGAGATGCCGTAGAGGGCGATTCGGACTCAATAGCGCACATTTATAATTTCTACATTGAAAATACCGCTATTTCATTTGAAGAAAAGCCCGTGTCTGGTTCAGTCATCCAGACCAGGGTTGAGAGTGTTCAGGGGCTCGGTTTACCTTGGTTGGTGGCAGTGGAAGATGATGCGGTGGTGGGCTACGCCTATGCGACTAAATGGAAGGAAAGAAGCGCCTATCGCTTTTCAGTCGAGGTCAGCGTCTACCTTTCCAACCAGGTGCGAGGCAGGGGCTTGGGAGCAAAACTGTATGACGCTATTTTTTCCAAGCTCAAAGAGAACGGCATTCATGCGGTGATCGGCGGTATCACGCTTCCCAACCCTGCAAGCGTTGCGTTGCATGAAAAAATGGGCATGAAAAAAGTGGCCCATTTTGAAAAGGTAGGGTTTAAGTTCGATCAATGGCACGACGTTGGTTATTGGCAGCTAAACTTGGATGCCTGATGGTCACTCAACACACTAAAGACAGCTTCGAAGATAAATTTCGGCAAAGTAATTGCTTTGGTTTTTCTTTGCAAGATTTGTCTTTGTTGTTATTTATATTAATACTTTAGTTTAATGGTCTATTGCTTGTTATCCTGGCTTAGCGCACCACTAGCTCGTTAAGTAATTGATTAGTTTAAAACCGAAACCCTCGGTACCAACTGAAAATTATATTAATAAATTAACATATATTAAAAATTAAAATTAATTTTTGTGACACCTAAATATCGGAATACTGCTGCCGATAATTTATAGCACTTACCTATAACACGTTCTTTGCTTGCTTGTTATGGAGTAAAACCTCCCTCATGGCTGGGTTCATTCGGTACCGATTGATCCTCTATAGTAAGAGTAGAAAATGCATAACCTATTGAAAAACCTAACCGTAAAGGCAAGCTTAACGGCTGTTCTAGGCTTGTTTACAGCCCTGATCCTTCTTGTCGCGGCATTGGGCTACAAATCCAGCACCCTGGGGGCGAGTTCGATAGATGAACTTAACCGTATTAACGTTGAGCAACTGGGTGCGCTTAACCGTGCGCAAGTCAATATCGCTGACACTCAGCTGTTTTTTCTTAATCATCTCGACGCATTGAATGAAGGGGAGCAGGCGCTGGCAGAAGCCTATCTCGAAAAAGCAGGCCAAATGCTGCAGAGAGCCCAGCAGCGTTTAGAAGCATTTGCAGCGATACCGAAGTCTGAGCAAGGAAAACCTTTTGCAGATGCGGTAGAAGCGGCTTTTACTCAACTTGTGGCCCGCGGTTTACAACCACAATATGAGGCATTATTGCGTAATAATGAAAGTGCATTTCGCGCGGCCAAGCGTGAAGGTGACCAGCTTAATCTAGCCTATATCCAGGCTAATGAAGACTTCTCCGACTATGCCAGCACACGTGGCCAAACTCTCATGGCCGATTACCATTCCATCATGACAACATCGGGTTATTTAGGAGTGGCTGCATTGCTTCTGGTTTTCCTTTGTGTCGTCTTCGTTCGAATGGGCATGATGCGGATTGTTATTCGTCCCATCGCGGAAGCCGTGCATCATTTTGAGCGCATTGCCCAAGGTGACTTATCGCATAAAATCGCAGAGCGGGGGCGAAACGAAATTGGCCAACTGTTCGCGGCTATGCGATATATGCAGGCAGGGCTTTCACAAACCGTCTCATCCGTGCGAGATAGCAGCGGTTCCATCCATATCGGTGCGAGAGAAATTTCCGGCGGCAACGCCGATCTTTCCTCGCGTACAGAGCAGCAGGCCGCTTCACTACAAGAGACGGCTGCCAGCATGGAACAGCTCACTGCAACCGTGAAGCAAAACTCAGACAATGCGCGCCAGGGCAGCACCCTAGCGAGTGATGCGTCTACAACGGCAGCGCGCGGTGGTGAAGCCGTCGGTCAAGTGGTTGCGACAATGCATGGCATCGCGGAGAGTTCTAAAAAGATTAGCGACATCATTGGTGTCATCGACTCAATTGCCTTTCAAACCAATATTCTGGCACTTAATGCGTCTGTTGAGGCTGCCCGTGCGGGCGAGCAAGGGCGAGGTTTTGCCGTCGTGGCGACTGAAGTGCGCAATTTGGCAAGTCGCAGTGCCGATGCGTCTAAGGAGATTAGAACATTAATTGAAACATCGGCGGGACAGGTGAAGCAGGGCTCTAACCTTGTGGAAGGGGCTGGCCGAACAATGGAAGAGATAATGGCTTCCGTGAAGCGTGTTGCCGATATTATGGATGAAATCTCCGCTGCCTCTTCGGAGCAAAGTGATGGTATCGAACAGGTCAATCAAGCCGTCTCGCAGATGGATGAGGTGACGCAGCAGAACGCAGCCCTGGTACAAGAAGCGGCTACAGCAGCCGCTTCACTCGAAGAGCAAGCAGCCCATCTTGAATCGGCTGTGGCGACCTTCAAATTGGCTGATGGCGAGAATCGTGTTGCTCTGCCAATCGCTAATTCTGCACCCAAGGCAGTTCCTTCTATAAAGCAGGCTAGGCCTGCAAGTGGCAGATCTCCCAGCGCCAAAGTAGCAGAGCTGGAGTGGGAGGAGTTTTGAATAGGCGTTTATTTTAGTAATAGGTTATTGTCTAATCGCGGTGTAAACCCGGCCAAAATGGCCGGGTTTTTGCTTTCTAAACATATTAGTCTCCCAAAGGAGGGTGTTCATGGCTTGGCCAGAAAGGTTATGTAAAACAAACGTGTTGTAACGCCAATTTTTTATGAATGAACCACTCCTACTTGAATTAAAAACTTTCCTCCATATTAACAACAGGTCAGACTACAGTCCGCTGAAGTTAATGCGTTATCTACTAAATTAGCGATATCAATGAAGCGAGAGGGTTGCACCAATGACAGGGACTAATAAACCATCAATGACAGCATTGCTGAGTGATAACCGCGTAAAGGTGATCTTGATTATCGCCGTTATTGCCGTGGTCTGGGCCGTTGTGGCGCACACCATTGCAGGGTCACGGCAAGACAGTATAGAAGCATTTGAAGCGCAGCTGGCAGAAACCGAGCGTGAGCATCAGCAGATTCAGGCGCAGATGTCTGAGGTAGAAGCCGCGGAGCTGGACTTGGCGACACTGCAGCAACAGAGGAGCAACCTGGAAGTGGAGCAAGCCGAAGCGGAAGCCGCACTTGCCTCAACGCGAGCCGACATTGCAAATGCTAAAGAAGATTTGACCGCTTTACGTGGCGAGCGTGAAACCCGCGAAGAAGAAGTGAGCACCCTCAACGAACAAATAGAAGACCGGGAGAGCACCCTGGAGGAGCTGAATAAGACATACGCCGAGGTAGAAAAAGACAAACAAGAGGCCGAAGCTGCCCGCAATGCCGCTCAACAGTCTCTGCAGGAAGCAGAAGATGCACGCAGGCAAGTTGAAGCAGACCTGGAAGCGTTAAACGCAGAGATTGAAGAGGCTAATAACCAGCTTGCCGCTGTTGATGAACAGGTAAATGAGTTAGAAGAGACGCGTGATGCGCTCAACATTGAAATCACCTCGCTCAGAGTGATGCGCGACGAAGCGCAAACGCCTTAACGATTTGCACACCTTAACGAACCCCATCTCGCAGCGAGCAATCTAGATGTATCTCCCCGCAACGGAGAGATTGTTGGCGATATCTATCGCTGCGCCAACAGATGACGACCGAATAAATGGTTCTGCATATGTTCGACGCCTTCCCTAAAGCTCTAGTAAGCTGCTCTTTACTTTCAGCAGTCGGGAGGATCGACCACCATGACGCACGCGACCATTCTGCAGCAAGGCACTATCCACTGTTTTCCCGCTGGGCTGCGCGATGAGTGCGGCAAGCTGGTAAATGCCGAAGTATCTGCCGTGCTTTTCGACGGCCAGCGGCTCATTTTGGCCAGCGATAAACCGGTGCCGGGGGAAGAGCATTCGGCAATGTTTGCCATGCCGATGACTGAACAAGGCCCGGATGACAGCCAGTTGGAGTACTTCACCACGCCGCTAATTAAACAGGCGGTTAAGTACGAAGATCTCTCCCTTACGGCGGATGGCCGCCACGTGCTGGCTACTACCGGCTTCGACCGTATCGACAACGAAAGCCATGACCTGAACGATTACAACCACCTATTGATTTGGCCGCTGGGTCACCCAGAACAGGTGCAAGTGGTCGACCCCGACCCTCGGGATGGCGTGGAAGGATCGCTAGAGCTTCGCACCAAGCTGGATCAAGCGATTGGTTTCCCGTACTACAAAATCGAAGGACTGGCCGCCATTCCTGGTGAGCGCGGCGATGGACTGCTGCTGTTTGGCATTCGTGAGCAGGGGCAGTCCCATGCTGATTTCAGCTATGTCAGCAGGATCGTCGGCGCGCATTACAAGATCAGCGAAAGTGGCAACCTGGTGTTTATCGACGAAATGCGTGAGCACTTTGCCTTCGACCCTTGTAGCCACTCAGCGGTGCGTTACGACTGTGGCCTATCGAGCCTGGAGTACGACCCCTACCATGGCCGTCTGTACTTGCTGAACAGCTTTGAAGTAGAAGAAGCCGGTGAAGAGCGCATTGGCGGGTATCTGTGGGAAGTGAGCTTGGGCGGTTTTCGGGAAGGGCGCGAGCCAACGCTGGTGACCACGCCTGCAGGCTTGCCGCTGGAGTTTGAACACAAAGCCGAAGGGCTCGCCGTGCTGGATCATGACCGCCTGTTCGTCGCCTACGATAACGATCGCCACCTTGGGTTGGGAAGCGTTGATGAACGCGACGAGCGTCACGCCTGCGAAGCGCCTTACACTCTACTGCACGTTTCTTAATCCAGGCGATACCATCCGATGCATCGGCGATCTCTGTTACCTCTTTTCCTCTTGGGGCTGCTGGCCTCTCTGACTGGCTGTGGGGAAACGCCCACCGGGCGCTCCCAATTGGCGTTAGTGCCGAACTCGTTAATGGCAGATATGGGGGAAGACGCCTTTAACCAGTTACGCGATAGCCAGCCGATTAACCTTGATGCGCAGGCGAATCAACTGGTGCAGTGTGTGGCTGAGAAAGTGGTGGCTGGCGCTGAGGCAAGCTACCCAGGGCTCGCTTTCCCCGAGCGCTGGGAAGTGGTGGTGTTTGAGGATGCTTCCCCCAATGCGTTTGCGCTGCCGGGTGGGCGCATTGGTGTGCATAGCGGCCTGCTGCGGGTGGCTGAAACCCCCGCCCAGCTAGCGGCGGTGATTGGGCACGAGGTTGGCCATGTGCTGGCGGATCATGGCAATGAGCGGCTTACCCAGCAGCTGGGTATTAAAGCCGTGTTCTTGGTGGTGGGGTTATTAGGGGAAGAGGAGTTTGGCAACCAGCAGTTAATGCAGGCCTTGGGTATCGGAGCCCAGTTGGGTATTAGCCTGCCTTTCAGCCGCACCCACGAAGAGGAGGCAGATTTGATGGGCCTTGAGATTATGGCCCGTGCGGGATTTGACCCGCAGCAAAGCGTGGCCCTGTGGCGCAACATGGCGGCTGTTGGCGGCGACCAGCCTCCAGAGTTTCTTTCTACCCACCCCGCTCATGAATCCCGCATCCGGGCATTACAGCAAGGGTTGGAAGAGACGACGGCCATTTATCGCACGGTTACCCCGGCAGAATGTTGAGGTGAGTGGTATTGCGTTGTTGATAAAATAACAAAAACGGCTTCGTGACGTCGGGAGTGTGGGGTTGTGCCATTACAGAAAAAACAGTATCAGGTGCATGGATTAACAGGGCAATTTTGCGACGCTAGCAGTGAGTTGATGTATCGGCGGAGTATCCAGGAAAGCGTGAGGCTTGAGTTCAACCTTGCCGTGAGCGTTGCGGCCTGTGTCTTTGGCATGTTCGCGATTTCGGATTACTACCTGCTGGGCCTTACCCGAGAGTTCTATCTGCTGCTTGCCATGCGAATAGTGGTGGTGAGTGTATGCCTACTGGTGGCGTTCGTGGTGCGGCACTGGGGTGGCAACGATTACCGAGCTTGGTTGCACGCTTTGCCACTCTGGGTATTTGCCACGGGCATTATATTGATTGTCCCCCTACGACCCGACAGCCTCCCCACTCAAATCACCGCGGTGGTGGTCGCTACCATGGCGTTTTATCTTCTTATTCCCAATCTGTTAGTAGTAGTGACAGCTGCCAGCCTCTATTTAAATATTGGCTTTTTAGTGGCTGCGGTGCTGTTCGCTGGGCTTGCCCCGATAGCGACACTGCTGGTCGCACTTTTGCTGATTATGGGCAACGTTGTAGGTTTTTTTTCCCTGCTGCGCCTGGAAAGCCTGCAGCGCAAGCAGTATGCAATGCTTCATGAAGAGCGTGAGCATAACCACCAATTATACAAAGAAATCGCACATCGAAAGTCACTGGAGGAGCAATTGAGGGTGGCCGCTGAGCGCGATGCGCTGACCAGCCTGAATAATCGCGGCCACTTCATAAAACTGGCTAAAGACCTGCTGCAGCGCTCGCAAACCCACAAGGAACCGTTCAGCCTGTTTATGATCGATGTGGATCACTTCAAGCAAATTAACGACACCTGGGGGCATAGCCATGGGGATTGGGTGCTGACCAAGATTGCCGAAGTCTGCGCAGAATCTCTGCGCCCAACGGATGTGATCGGACGTTTCGGTGGTGAAGAGTTTGTCGTCGCGCTGCCAGACACCAGCCCAAGCGATGCGCAGCTGGTCGCAGAGCGTTTGAAAAAGAAGGTGGCTGAGCTTTCGTTAGCAGAGGTGATGGGCAAGCTCCGCCCAAGCGTCACTGTTGGTGTGGTGGCCACAAATTCAGATGAGACCGATCTGGAGTCTTTGATTAAACGAGCGGATGAGATGCTTTATGTTGGCAAGCGTGGGGGAAGGAACCAAGTCGTCGTTTGCCGCGATGGAGTCGAAGAGGGATAACGCGAAAGAATCGGAGTGGTTATTTTGCTGTCATAGCCCTACCAAGCTTCGACAGTAGGTGCGCTCTGCTATGCCTTCCACGCTATTACTCCTCCTTGCCGACGTTATTCTCATTCTCCACGTGCTGTTTGTGGCCTTTGTGGTACTCGGCTTATTCGCAGTGTACGCAGGCTATTTCCTGAACTGGCAGTGGGTGCGTAATCGGGTTTTTCGTATCGTGCACCTATGCGCCATTGGCTATGTGGTTATTCAAGCTTGGTTAGGCGCGGTGTGCCCGTTAACCATCTGGGAAATGGCGCTAAGGGCAGAGGCGGGCGCCGCCACCTATTCAGGCTCGTTTATTCAGCACTGGCTGCATAGCCTGCTCTATTTCACTCTGCCGGAGTGGGTGTTTGTGGTGGTTTACACGCTATTCGGTAGTTTGGTGTTGGCCAGTTGGTTTGCTGTACGGCCAAATGCTCGTTTTCGTTAGTGTTTTTCAGACCCCGGTTTTTCAGACCTCGGTTTTTTCGAACTCGGCTAGCCAAGGCTCTGCATAGGTGGGGTGCCCTGCGCTAGTGACAGGTAAGCTTGTCGCTCCATTTTTGGCGGTATATGATTCGTATGCGGTTTATATGCATTCCATATATTAGGTGGTGTGATGGGTATCGTTAAGATCAATGACCAACTGCACGAGGATATTCGCAAGGCAAGCACTGTCATGGTGCGCTCAATCAATGCCCAGGCAGAGTACTGGATCAAGGTGGGTATGCTTGCCGAGGCCAATCCAGGCATGACCTTCTCTGACATTATGCGTGAGCAAATGAAGCAAGCCGACGTGGATGTCAGGAAGGTTGCCAGTGCCTAACGTTATCCTGAAAAGTGAAGAGGAACTGAGCGTGATGCGTGAGGCCGGGCGATTACTCGCCTTGGTTTTCAGTTATCTCGATAAGCGAATAGTGCCCGGCGTATCCACTATGGATATCAATAATTGGGCCGAGCGCTATATCGTTGATGACTTGCAGGCACGCCCGGCCAGTAAGGGGCAATACGATTACCAGTACGTGTTGAATGCATCAGTTAATCACGTGGTGTGTCACGGGGTTCCATCTGAAACGCGAACGCTTAAATCAGGCGATATTGTTAATGTCGATATTACCCTGGAAAAAGACGGCTTTATTGCTGACTCCAGCAAGATGTACCTGATCGGCGATGTCACGCCCTATGCAAAGCGGCTGGTGGATAAAACCTACGAGGCCCTATGGCAAGGAATATACGCGGTCAAACCCGGTGCCACGTTGGGGGATGTGGGTTATGCCATCCAGCAACATGCTGAAAAGCATGGTTACTCTGTTGTGCGGGAGTATTGCGGCCATGGAATAGGCCGGGAAATGCATGAAGAGCCCCAGGTACTGCATTACGGAAAGAAAGGCAGAGGCTTGGTTTTACAAGAAGGAATGGTGTTTACCATCGAGCCCATGATTAATCAGGGCAAAGCCAAAATTAAAACCAAACGAGATGGTTGGACGGTGGTAACCAGCGACAAGAAATTGTCTGCTCAGTGGGAGCATACGGTTGCGGTCACATCCAGCGGTTTTGAAGTGCTCACACTTAGGGATGAAGAGCTTAGTTACTCTGGATTGAATCAATCTGGCGAAGATCATTAGGTGCGTTAAGCTGAAAGCAGCAGTATTTCAATATTTCTGTCCAGCCAAACGAAAAGGGATCTACGATGGCTAAAACACCTAAAGGTAATGGCAGCGGTAGCAAGTCGCCTGGCCTGAGCGGTTCACTTAACTCGGTTTCCTGCAGCACCGAGAAACTCCTGCTGGCAGCGCTGGAGCGTGGCGGTAGCTGCCTTGAAACGGGGCGCTTTCTTATCAGCTACCGTGAGGGAAGAGTAGAAGAGGGCATCCAGGCGCTAAAGGCTCAGAACTTTCGGGTGGCCGATGCCCGAGACTTCACCGATCAGGCCGTCAGCCTGGAAGACACTGGGGATGCTGAGGCGTTGGTGTTCCCGGAGCTGGGTGTCGCGCTGGTTGGCGGTGACGCCTTAGAGCAGCACGGGATGAGTGTTTTTGACAAGATTTCAGCGGAAAGCCCGATAGAAATTATTGAGCCCGAGTATTTTGCGTTTTCTGAAAGCTCTGATTTTAAAAATCCTGATGCTAAAAACTCTGATTCTAGAAATGCCGACTACCTGCGGGGCTTTTTGCGCGCAGCGAGTACTATCGCACGCGACCTCGGTGTTGAACTTGATAGTGACGAGCGCGAAGAATCGCGTGAGACGGAAGCGCCTGAGGTGACTTGGGGGCTGGCTCAGTGCAAGGTGCCGCAAAGCCGTTGGAGTGGCGCTGGCATTAAAGTTGCCGTGCTGGATACCGGGATGGATCTTGGTCATCCGGATTTCGCTGGCAGGGAGTTTGTTACCCGCTCCTTCGTCGAGGAGCCGGTTCAGGATATCAACGGGCACGGCACGCACTGTATCGGCACGGCCTGTGGGCCCCAAACCCCCGGCGGCAACACGCCCCGATACGGGGTCGCGTACGAAGCTCAGGTCTTCGTCGGCAAGGTACTGACCAACTCGGGCAGCAGTACCGGGGCGGGTGTGCTCGCTGGCCTGAACTGGGCCATCGCCAACCGGTGCGAAGTGATCTCTATGTCCCTTGGCAGCCAGAGCCCCGTGCAGGCCGCTTACACCCATGCAGGTGAAGCCGCTCTGCGGAATGGGTGCCTCGTTATCGCTGCGTCGGGCAATGCAGCAACCATTACAGGGGCACCTGCCAACTCGCCTACTGTGATGTCGGTGGCGTCCCTAGACCCGAACCTGAAGCCCTCCAACTTTTCCAATCATGGCAAGATTGAGATTGCCGCGCCTGGGCGCGATATCTTTTCTTCCTGGCCCCGGCCCACTCGCCATAAAACGATCAGTGGCACCAGCATGGCGGCGCCACACGTGGCAGGCTGCGCGGCTCTGTGGGCACAATCAGATGCTTCATTGCGTGGAGTGAAGCTGTGGGAGCAGTTGGTGGCTTCGGTGCAAGAGCTGCCATCACCGGAATCCGGCGTGGGAGCAGGGTTGGTGCAAGCCCCCTGAGGTTGGACGACGCGCGCTGGGCAGGCGCTCCTTTCAGGCCGCCCAGTGCACTTACTATGGAGACATGCCAGATGCCAACGGTAGCGCTATGGTTGATCACTATTTCCAGCGACCAACCGATAAACGAAATGGCCACGCGCCTAAGCGCTGAAGGATTAACCATCCAGGAGGTGTTGGAGGAGATCGGCTGTATTACCGGCTCGGCAGACGATGCCACGGCGGAACGGCTGAGAAAGGTCAAAGGCGTAGTGGATATAGCGCCTGATATGCAGATCGATATGGGGCCACCGGGCGCGGATGAGACTTGGTAAGCTCATTAAGCATTTAGCTTGGCATGATGCGAATGATGCTCTCAGTGGATACGTAACAAGACAACCTTACCAATCCCGCCCTGCCATCGGTAAGCGCGCATTCGAAGCGAGCTGGCCAGTGGGGTATTTACTACGGCTACTTATCTCTTCCATGTTTATAAAGCATCTAGCACATCAAAGTGATCGCAGTTAGACATATCCACTAGTTCGACTTGGACATTGTTAGCCTTCAATGCAGCGATGAAATCGTGGGCCTGCTGGCGATAGGAGAGCTTCAGTGGTGTTTCAGTCATAACGTACCCTTTAGGTAACCGCGTCACACACGTGAAACTGTGGATCTTGGTACTCGCCGCTTTCCATTACCTCGCGGAAGTGCTGGGCTGCCAGCCAAACATCTTCAAAGCTAAGATACAGCGGGGTAAAACCAAAGCGCATTAGGCCGGGCTCTCGGTAGTCGCCGATTACGCCACGGGCAATCAACGCCTGAACGATAGCGTAGCCGTTTTGGCTGTCCACAAGTGATACCTGGCTGCCGCGTTCGCTGGCTGCTGGGGTTATATCGTCAATATTATGAGCAGTGAAAATATCGCTCAAACACTCTCGGAACAGGTTGCTCATTGCCAGGCTTTTTTCTCGCAGCGCTTGCATATCCACTTCGCTCCATAGGGCGAGCGAGGCTTCCAAGGCGGTGTAGGCTAATGCCGAATGTGTGCCAGTACGAAAGCGGGAAATATCGCCCGCTGGGGTGTAATCAGCTTCAAAAGCGAAGGGCGATGCATGGCCGTGCCAGCCAGAGAGCGGTTGCCATCCCTTGTTTTGGTAATTGCTATGCACGTATAAGAAAGCTGGCGCGCCGGGGCCGCCGTTTAGGTATTTGTAAGTACAGCCCACCGCATAGCGAGCGCCGCAGCCGTTAAGGTCGATAGGCAGTGAACCTGCAGAATGGGCCAAATCCCAAATGACTTCCGCGCCGTGTTCGTGCACCAGTTATTGACGTGTGGGCTGGTTTCTTTAAAGCTTTATCTAATAGACTGTTTTGTCCGTTAAAGCTGTTCTGGTTCTAGTCTGCTATGCCAACGCCGTTTTTTTCAAGGAGTGGAAGCGAAAGCACTTTTTTTGTAAAGCTAACGTCATTAGTGGTTGGCAGTAAGCTTGCAAAGTGACGTATTAACGTCCGATATTGAACTTGTTGGCTACTTTTTCACTGGCTAGCTTCTCGCCATCTAGCTTGCCATAAACCGGCTTTTTTACTGACGAATGCCTGCTATAAGGAAGAACCATGCTGCTCACTCTTATCATCATCGTGGCGATCATCGCCGTTGTTGTCTTTTACGTCATCGGTGTCTACAACCGTCTTGTATCGTTGAAAAATCGCTTTGAGAACGCCTTTGCCCAGATTGAAGTGCAACTTAAACGGCGGCATGACCTGATTCCTAACCTTGTCGAAACTGCTAAAGGCTATCTCAGTCATGAGCGGGAGACGCTGCAGTTGGTAATTGAGGCGCGTAATACCGCCGCCGCTGGGCTAAAAGCGGCCGCGGCAAACCCCGGCAGTGCCAAAGCGATGGCAGACCTGGGTGGCGCAGAGGGTGCGCTGACACAGGCGATGGGGCGGCTTAACGTGGTCATGGAAGCCTACCCAGATTTAAAAGCCTCGCAAAATATGCAGCAATTGTCAGAAGAGCTAACCAGCACTGAAAACAAGGTGGCCTTTGCGCGGCAGTCATATAATGATGCGGTGATGCAATACAACACCTATCGGCAGAGCTTCCCCCCGGTAGCAGTGGCTGGCATGTTCGGCCACGGTCAGGATGCTTCTTTGTTAGAGTTTGAAGACAGCGCCCAGATTCAAGTGGCGCCGAAGGTGTCGTTCTAAGCTCAGGGAAAACGCGACATGGATTTTTTTACCGCGCAGGATAACGCTCGGCGTAAAACCGGGCGTCTGGTTGTCTTGATGGTACTGGCAGTACTCGCCCTGATTGTTGTTACGACGCTGGCGATTGCCATAGCCCTTCATCTGATGGGGGAGCAATCCGCGACACAAACCAACCTTCCTACTCCGGGGTTGTGGTCGGCTCTCTCGATTGAACTGGTCATTGGCGTTGCGATTGCGGTGCTGGCTGTCGTGGTGTTGGGTGGACTATTCAAACGCAGTCAACTAAAGCGTGGTGGCCGGGTAGTGGCAGAAGCCCTGGGTGGCCGCGAAATTAATCTTAATACCCGCGATGCTGATGAGCGGCGCATTCTCAATGTGGTTGAAGAGATGGCGATTGCCTCTGGAACGCCAGTGCCCTCCGTTTATGTGCTGGAGGAGGAGAGCATCAATGCCTTCGCAGCCGGTTATCAAACCAATGATGCCGTGATCGGGATTACCCGTGGCACGATCCGTCACCTGACGCGGGATGAGCTGCAGGGCGTTGTAGCCCACGAGTTTAGCCATATTCTGCATGGCGACATGCGGCTGAATATGCGCCTGATCAGCATACTGCATGGCATCCTCATCATTGGATTATTGGGCGGTACATTGCTACGCAGTATGCGCTTTCGGCGGGTCGGCGGTGGAAAGCGCGACAACTCAGGCGCTGTTGTTTTAGCGCTGGGGGCGGTACTCATGCTGATCGGCTACGCGGGTACCTTTTTTGGCAATTTGATCAAATCGGCAGTCAGCCGGCAGCGTGAATACTTGGCGGATGCCTCTGCGGTGCAATTTACCCGCAACCCTCAGGGGATTGGCAACGCGTTGGTTAAAATCGGCTCGCACTCCCAGGGCTCTTACCTGCAAGCGACACAGGCAGCGGAATTTAGCCACCTGTTCTTCGGTCAAGGCGTGCGGCTGGGGTTTAGCCAAATGATGGCCACCCATCCACCAATTAAAGACCGTATCAAGCGGGTCATGCCCGATTGGGATGGCCGTTTCGACGCCACTTTGCCCACTCAGCAAGCCGAGAGTGACGCACCAGAACCAGAGTACGACGATGTGCGGCCAGGAACTGAACCGGGAGCAATGGCGGCTGTGTTAACCGGAGTCTCTGCACAAACGGCCATTAACACCATGGGCCAGCCGGATCAGCGCCATCTTGCCCAAGCTAGAGCGACGCTAGATGCGCTGCCTGAGCGGATAAAAACTGCCGCCCATGAGCCCTATGCCGCCCGTGCTTTGGTCTATTCGCTACTGCTCAGCCAGGATAAGACAATGCGTAAGCAACAGCTCAAGGCGTTGCAGCAAGTTGCATTGCCAGATGTTTATCGTGCGCTGATGGAGTATGGCCCTGAAATGCTGCGGCTAGATGTACAGTTACGCTTGCCACTGATTGATTTGGTGCTGCCGGCGTTACGGTCGCTCTCGATGGAGCAGGCCCAGCACTTTCGCCTCTGTATGGAACGGCTGATCGAGGCGGATGGCCAGGTCACTCTGTTTGAGTGGACGCTATATCAGCTGTTGTTGAGTAACTTAGGCCAGCATGGCAGTGGGCCCGCTAACCTTAAGTTAAACGATCTGCAGCGGGAGTGTCAGCTGCTACTGACGGTGCTGGCCACTGCGGGGCAGGATGACTCAGTTGAGGTAGGCGCCGCGCTTAACGCAGCTGAGCGTGGGCTGCCGTTCTCATTAACGGCCACTGACGATATAAGTGATATGCGTGCGCTTAGTCTGGCAGTTGAGCGTTTGCGGCGCTTAAAGCCTTTGCATAAGCCTGCCCTGTTGCAGGCAATGGCGCGCTGTATTGAGCATAGCGGACGCATTCTGCCTGCCGAAGCCGAGCTGTTTCGCGCGATGGCAGATATTCTCGATTGCCCCATGCCGCCACTGTTATCAGATGAGGCATCGGCAACAATTTGCGATACAGTAAAGCCTTAGCCATGGATGAAACGGAATCCTTAAGTCGAGCGATCCATGAAGAGGTCGCGCTATTTCCATATGATCCGGCTTGGCCAATGCTATTTGAGCAGGAGCGAGGGAGGCTGTTAGATTTATTTCCTGGTGAGTTTTTAGCCATTGAACATATCGGAAGTACCGCTGTTCCTGGTCTATCGGCCAAGCCGATCATCGATATCCTGGCCGGCGTTGACTCAATATCCCGGGCCGATGAGTTATTGGAGCCGTTGTGCCGGGCTAAATATGCCACATCCATGGAGTACAACGCTTCTTTGGTGGGGCGGCGCTGGTTAATGCGATGGGCAGAGGGGCGTAGGACGCATCATCTGCATCTTATGGTGTATGGCAGCGAGGAGTGGCACCGTAGGCTGACTTTTCGCAATAAACTGCGTGTTGATACTAAACTGGCGCAACGGTATGAGAGAAAGAAGCATCTGTGGGCAAAAGAGTTTCCGTCAGACCGAGAAGCCTACACGGCTGCGAAGGGGGATTTTATTAACGAGGCACTAAGTAATTAAGGAAAACAACAGTGTTTGACTACTCGCTATTACATTGGATGACATTTCTTTCCGCGGCGGTGCTTCTGAATCTTTCGCCAGGGCCGGATATTGCCTACATCCTGGGGCAAACATTACGTAGTGGGCGTCGGCAAGGGTTTGCCGCTATGTTTGGGATTTGGACAGGAGCGGCGCTGCATGTAGCGATGGCCGCGGTTGGTCTTTCGGCTATTCTGGCTACCTCCGCATTGGCATTTTCGATTGTTAAATGGGTAGGGGCGGCCTATCTGATATGGCTGGGCGTTAAAATGCTGCTCTCACGGGGCGATCAATTTATTGCAGCAGAAAAGCAGAGCCCCAAGCGGCTATCCTCGGTTTATTGGCAGGGCATGCTGGTGTCCGCGCTAAACCCCAAAGTGGCCGTATTCTTCCTGGCATTTTTGCCACAATTTATCGTGGAAGGCGCAGGCCCTGCCGAAGCTCAACTTTTATTGCATGGCAGCTTGATTATCGCGGTTGCCGCGGTGATAGAGCCCCCTTTGGTACTGGCTGGAGCTAAGCTGGGTGCTTTTCTGAAGAGCAAGCCCCGCGTTGGTTTATGGATGGATAGAAGCCTAGGCGCTCTGTTTGTGGCTTTAGGTGCGCGACTGGCGACTAGCGCTAAATAGTTGTGAAAGGTACGGATATCCTTCATTAGCGATCTCCGTACTTGTGGTGCTGGTTGTTCACTTAGCGTTTAGGCTGGCTCAGATATTGGAGCCTCCTGGAATGCCACCTGCAGTTCATCAATCAGAGCTTTAACTTGACTGACCGCCTCGACAACGGATGCGGCCAGTAGCTCACCACCTACTTCCTGGCCTTCGATAGCAATGTAGTGAAGGCGGGTAATACCCATAAATCCTAGTGCTGTGGCCAAGTGTGGTTCCAGATGGTTCATATGGGCCATTTCTTCGCCAGGCGACATATTTACGCCGCCTCTGGCTGCGAGCACAACGGCATGCCTTTCTCGGTCTATGAGCTTGGGTACGTAAGGGTCTATCGGGTTGGAGTCATCGAACTCCACTGTTCTGCCGGCCCGAACCACTTGATCAATCCATGCTTTAAGGGCGGCTGGCATGCCAAAGTTATATAGTGGCGTGCCGATCACCACAATATCAGCGGCAATTAACTCATCAACCAATTGATCGCTTTCTGCTAGCGCCTCCTTCATCCAGGGTTCAAGCCGTTCTTCGGGGGTAAAGGCAGACGCAATCCAGTCGTGGTTGATGATCGATGGCGGGTTTTGCCCTATGTCGCGATAGGTGACCGTATCTTGCGGGCGGCCTGATTGCCACTGACTGACAAACTGATAGGTTAGATGGCGGCTATGTGAGCCGTGGTTATCTGTTCCAGCAATGCCGGGTCGGGCACTAGCGTCTATATGCAGAATATGTGTCATGGTAGCCTCCTAATCTGAGTTGAACTCATCTATGATTAACAACAGGCTTAGCTTAGTCCGAGCCTTTCAGCCTAAACAAACGATCTTTTCTTGCAGCAATAGATGAGTAAATCTCATTCATGAACCATCGCCGATTACCCTCTCTTTCATCGCTTCGCGCTTTTGAAGCGGCTGCCCGGCATGAGAGCGCCAAGCAGGCTGCACAGGAGCTGTCGGTGACTGCCACGGCCATTAGTCACCAAATCCGAGGACTCGAAGAGGCGCTGGGCGTTTCGCTGTTTTTGCGTAAACCTCGTCAACTGGAGCTGACACCTCAAGGCCGCGAGCTGCAGCAGGTGTTGGAAACTGCCTTTGATAGCATCAGCAGTGTCGTCGAGCGACTGAGCGCTGTGCCTACTCGCCAAACCGTCACGCTTTCTACAACGCCGGCTGTCGCGGTGCGCTGGCTGCTGCCCTGGGTGTGTATGCTGCGCGATTCCCATCCCGATATTGATCTGCGTATTCATGCTTCGCATGAGTCGGTTCCGCTGGATGGGGTAACGGCAGACATCGCCATTCGTTATGGCGATGGCCGGTGGCCCGGGTTGGTAGCGGAGAAACTCTTTGATAACACCTTTATCCCGACCTGTAGCCCACACCTTGGTTTGCGTGAGGTAACGCAGCTACCATCGCATTCATTGATTCACTTCAGCAGTCAGGGGGCCATATCATCACCAATGGATTGGGCTACGTGGCAGAAAAAGGCCGAGGTGCCTGGGCTGGACGTAAGGGCCGGGCTGGTATTTTCCGACGAAACCCACGCTATTTCTGCCGCCGTAGGCGAACAGGGCGTAGCGCTGATGAGTCGTCAGTTGATTATGGATGAGTTGGAGGAGGGGCGCTTGGTGCAACCTTTCGGCCCGGAGCTTGAAGGTAAGCCGTTCTTTCTTGTTTATCCTGAACGCCGACAGTATGAAACGACGATCCAGGCTATCCGTGATTGGGTGTTGGCGGTGCCGGGAGGGCTATGTACGTTGACGAGTTGAAAACTGGGATTTTTATACCGTTATCTTGCGAACTTTAATAACGAGCTACTCTCTTGCTGACCTGGTTAACGGGGCCTCTGCTGCATGACTGGTGTTCGCCTTACTGCAAGAGAGTAATGCTGTTTCTCGACTCATGGTATTTAAGGGCTGTCGGTTTGGCAGTCATAGGAACGAACGATGGAAGTTATTATTAATACTGTAATATCCGAATTTTCGGATTTTAATGATCTGAGTGAATTCGTCATTGTGGTGGTTCGGTTGCTGTTGGCGGCTGTTCTGGGCGGTCTATTGGGGCTCGAGCGAGAGCAGAGGGGCAAGGCCGCTGGAATACGCACCCATATGCTGGTTTGCATGGGGTCTGCTGTCTTTATATTTATCCCTCAGCAAACGGGTATTTCTGATTCAGAGATGAGCCGGGTCATCCAAGGCGTTATTGCTGGCATCGGTTTTCTGTGTGCCGGCACTATCATCACCCGTAAAGATGAAAAAGGTACGTCAGGGCTTACCACGGCGGCAGGGGTTTGGTTGACGGCGGGGATTGGCATAGCCGTAGGCCTAGGACGCGAGCAGACGGCAGTTCTGTGTACGCTGCTGGCCTGGATGGTGCTTTATGTGGTGCCTTTCTTTTCCGATTCAATCAGCAAGAAAAAGTCCTCGTATTTGAGCGATGACGAAGATAATACTGATATTTGAAGAGAGCCGAATGCAAAACCTAGAGGGCATGAATGAACAGAGAGTTAAGGCCTCTGGCAGGGCCCCGCCTTTTTTTAGTCTGGCAACTACATCCAGACGGTATAATTATTATTTGTTGGAAGCCTTCTTTCTTCCACTGGGGCTTTTCCTTCTCGCATAGCTCTTTCTCGGCTTACCCGTGCGTTTCGGCGGGCTACCGGCCTCTCCCTGGGCGCTCTGCAGGCTCTGCCTGAGCTTTCCTGCATCGCTGTGGGTGAGTAATCCGCGCAGATCATCCAGCAGCGCCTGCTGAAAGGCGCCGGGGTCGTCCTGCTGTTCGGCAATCGCCCGCAGGCGCTGTTCCCATAGCGCGGTGCGTTCAGGCGTGCTCACGGCGCTGGGCAGGGCGGCGATCAGGGCGCTTCCCAGTTTGGTGGCGCGCAGGGCTTTTTGCTGGCGCACTAGATAGCCGCGCTGAACCAGGGTTTCGATAATGCCTGCGCGGGTGGCTTCGGTGCCCAGCCCATCGGTGTCGCGCAGGGTGCGGCGTACCTCTGGGTCGTCCACGTAGCGGCCGATGTTCATCATCGCCTTGATCAGGCTGGCGTCAGTGAAGGGTTCCGGCGGTCGGGTCTCTTTCTCTTCCACGCCTGCGCTTAACGCTTGGCAGGCTTCGCCTTGGGTAAGTGGCGGCAGCGGTGGGGTTTCATCGCGGGTAGTAAAAAGCGGTTTCCAGCCGGGGTCGAGAATGCTCTGGCCACGGGCGCGGAAGGCTTCATTAAGCAGGGTAAACTCGGCTTTTACCTCAAAAGTGCGCAGTGGGCGATAGAACTGCGCCATTACGTTGCGCACGATCAGCCGAAATACGTGGCCCTCGGTGTCGGAAAGCTGACCAAAATCGGCAGGTTTGCCGGTGGGCGCAATGGCGTGGTGGGCACCGACCTGCTTATCGTTCCACGCCTTGGAGCGCAGGGTAAAGTCTGCGCCATTGAGCCACTGTTGTAGCGTCTTATCGTTTTGACAGGCTCCGGTGAGGCTACGCTGGGCAAGCTGTAGATGCTCTTCGGGCAGGTAACGGCAGTCGGAACGCGGGTAGGTAATCAGCTTGTGCCGCTCGTAAAGCCGTTGGCAAATATCCAGCACCATCTGCGCCGAAAGCCCGTGGCGGCGGGCGGCGTCTACCTGAAGTGCAGAGAGCGAGTAGGGCAGCGGCGGGGCCTGGCGTTTCTCCTGCTGGTCGAGCTTGGTCAGTTGCCCGGAAGCGCCGGGTAATTGAGCCGCTAAAGCATCAGCCGGGGTGCGGTCAATTAAGCGGCCTTGGTCATCTAATGGTTGGTGCTCTTTGGGCGCCCACCAGGCGCGTAATTGGCCTTGGGCAACCTTTAAGTCGACCCATAGCGGATAAAACGGGTGGGGCACGAAATCGCGAATAGCGTTGTCGCGGCGCACGATTAAACCCAGTACCGGGGTTTGCACGCGGCCAACTGAAAGCACGCCGTCGTGGCCTGCCTGACGGCCAGTGAGCGTCCAGGCGCGGGTTAGATTAATGCCATACAGCCAGTCGGCCCGGGAGCGGGCCTGGGCTGCCTTAAACAGTGGCTGGTAGTCAGTGTTGGAGCGCAGCTTGGCCAGCGCGCGGCTTACTGCAGGCTTGTTGAGATCGCTGATCAGCAGCCGCTGCACCGGGCCGCGATACTTCATGTACTCGATCACTTCCTGCACCAGCAGTTGGCCTTCGCGGTCAGGGTCTCCCGCGTGAACCACATCAGTGGCCTGTTTGATCAGCTTGCGAATCACCGCAAGTTGGCCACGCGCCTTGGGGCGAGGCATCAGCTTCCACTGTTGCGGCACGATGGGGAGCCGGTCAAGCCGCCACTGTTTATCGGCGGGGTCGTAGGCTTCCGGTGGCGCTTGCTCTAACAGGTGCCCCAGGCACCAGGTGACCGTGGTGTCGCCACATAGCACCGCGCCCTCCTGGCGTTTGCTAGTGCCCGGTAACGCCTCGGCAATGGCTTGGGCGAGGCTGGGTTTTTCGGCAATTATCAGGCGCATAGCAGCGAAGCCTTCATCGTATCCTTTAATGGCGCCTATGGTAGCAGAGACATTGAATCTATATAGAGCAAGGCATCGCAGCGGGATGTATAGTGATGCTAAATATTTCCAAAATATTTTTACTGTATATATTTTGTATAGATAAATAGACTTTGTTAAGTGGTGAATTGAGTAACCAGGAGAGACAGCAAATGCGTGATCGCGGCAGAACAAGGCGTTTAATGGGCTTGGGCGCACGCACCGGTGGAGCGTTGCTGAAAACCCGCTTGGGCGGCCAGGCGGATTGGCGCGCCCTGGGCGAAGCCCTGTTTGAGGGGCTTTCAGAGCTGAAAGGCCCGGCCATGAAGCTTGCTCAAATTATGTCCCAGTGGGACGACCTGCTGCCGCCTGATCTCGCCGAGGAGCTTGCCCGCCTGCAGCGTCAGGCCGAGCCGATGCCGTGGCCAAAAATTCGTGAAGCGCTGGTTCAGCAGTATGGCGATATTGACCACTACTTCAGTGAAGTCGAGGAGCGCCCCTTTGCCAGCGCCTCCATGGGGCAGGTTCACCGCGCGACCACCCATGAGGGCGAAACGGTCGTGCTCAAGGTGCAGTATCCCGGCCTTGCCGAGGTGCTGGAGAGCGATTTGATCCAGGTGCGGCGCATTATGCGCTTAGGACGCTGGTTTAAAGTGCCCCAGGCGCGCTTGGACGCTCTATTTGAAGAGCTTGCCGAAAGCCTGCGTGGGGAACTGGATTACCACGCCGAAGCCGCTGCACTGGCCCGTTACCGTGAGCGCTATAAGAATGATCCACGGTTGGTGATTCCCGAGCCGCTACCAGCGCTCTCCGGCCCCCATGTGCTGGCGATGCGCTACGTGGATGGAACGCCATTGCGCGAATTAGCCGAGGCACATGACGGGACGCGCCAGGGCATTGCCCAAACGCTGGCTGACTGGATAACCCAAGAGCTGTTTACCTACGGCGAGCTCCACGCCGACCCTCATGCGGGCAATTTTGCCGCCGATGCCCAGGGGCGGCTGGTGATTTACGACTTGGGCGCGGTGATTGCCGTACCTGATACGCGCTTGAAAGCAATGATGCAACTACTTGATGCCACGCTGAAACATGATCCCATGGGGATGGATGAGGCGCTGATGCAAATGGGCGGGCGCCAGGGGCAGGGGGCGCCGCTGGCACTCTATCGAGAGTCTGCAGAATGTATAGCTCCGTTATTTGAACCGGGGGAGCAGGATTTCAGCGATGTGCGGGTGCACCGCCGTCTGCGCGAGCTAACGCCTAAAGTGTGGGCGGCGATGGATCGCCTGCAGCCCCCCGCCGACACGCTGCTGCTCTCCCGGGCGCTGAACGGCCACTACTGGAATCTGGTGCGTTTGGGCGCGCGGTTGGATATGCATGAGCGAACCCGACCACTGCTTGAGTGGGCGTAAACCCACTAAGAGAGTGATTGCCTAGCTGAGTGTCTTCAGCCAAAACACCATTGGCTTATGGCTTTCCACCTGTTCGCCAATATCTCGCCAAGCGAAAGTGGTGGCTAGCTCGCCATGGCGCTGGTAACCATGGGCGTTCCAGAAACCGTGAAGCGGCTGGTAGTCCGCAGGTTTAGCGGGATGATCTGCTGGTCGCTCTACCGCACAAAAAGCCACTATATCAAATCCCTGTCGCTTGGCGTGGGCTTCTCGTTCGGCCAAAAAGCGTTTACCCGTTCCACAGCCACGGTAGGTGTGAAGCAGCACGGATTCACCATAGTAGAAAACGCGCTCGGGATTGATGCCGTTGGCCTCAAACGGGTGGCGGAATTCGTCGACTTCATCCTGAAGAGGTTGTCCGGTGGCTGCCCCCACCAGACTTCCTCCGTCGAAGGCCAGTACGAATAGGCTATTCGGGTTTTCTGCATAGCGACCTAAATACTCCGATTCGTAGCTCAGTTCGCCATCGTAGAGGTAGGGAAAATCGCGAAATACCTGAATGCGAAGACGGGCAAGCGCTGGCAAATGGGGGGTGATCGCCGAACCTTGGCAGAGGCTAACGTTCAGTTCGCTCATTACATCGCTCCAGTCGACTTTAACACTGTGTGGTTTGCTCAAATCGCCGAACTCTAGCAGCCCTTAAAGTCGTCGCCAATCCTCTCTGCGTGAACCCTTAGGGTCATGCTAAACTATGTCGCTTTTAACACAGTGGAGACGGCAATGCTGGCGGTATGGGTCGATCAACTGCTGGGATTCGCCTCCGGGGCACTCTCGGCAATCAGGCAACAAGAACACTATCCGGATTTTATGACCTGGGTGCGCGCCAAAGGCGCGGATTCCTTTGAAGGCGATGTGGCCATGGCCCAAGCGCTGGCGCCGGTGCTGTGGTCGCAAACACCGCTGGAGCGGCTTGATTTCGCCTGTGAGCCCCTCGCCACGCCGGGGCGTAATGAACCCTGCTGGTGCGACTCTGGGCGCAAATTCAAGCAGTGCTGCTACCAGGTTGAGTTTCCCACCGAAATACCCGACCAGATGATGTGGATGCTTTCGC
The DNA here is from genome assembly GCF_031010175.1 of Halomonas sp. SpR1. Classification (GTDB taxonomy): domain Bacteria; phylum Pseudomonadota; class Gammaproteobacteria; order Pseudomonadales; family Halomonadaceae; genus Vreelandella. The sequence continues at coordinate 33,878 of NZ_JAUAMB010000027.1, read as the reverse complement.
TACGCGAATGGAAGGGCGCCACCCTGAAAGCCGCGCTGGATAGCCAGCGGGCACCGGCTCAAGCGCTGCTCGAAGCCGGGCTGATCGCTGCTGAAAGTGGCCAGACGGGGCGCGCTATGCAGATCCTCGAGTCGCTGTTCGATGGCAGCGATTGGTCGCGGCTGCCCGAGCAGGCGGAACCCGCCTTTGAGATTCTGCTGGATATTTATCAAGAGCGAGGCTTTAGCCGGAAACGCGCCGACCTGCTTGACGATGTGATGGAGCGCGGGCCGCTGTTTTTACGCGGTGTGGCACTTGAGCGATTGTGTTTAATGCATCTGGATAACGATGACCTGGACAGTGCCCGTGGCGCCTTTGTCAAAGCCCAGCAAGCGCTGCCCGATTCGCCTACCTTGGCTTACATTGAAGCCATGCTGTTGCTGCATGAAGGCCACGAGCAGGAAGCCAAAGAACGCGCCAACTTCTGGTATCGCCGCCTGGTTCGCCAGGGGGAGCTTGATGAAGATCAGTTGGAGTTTCTCGCCGCGCTAGCGGATAACCCCGGCGCGACGCTTGCCGATCAGTTGCTCAGTGCGGAAGAGGATCTGGCCACGCCGTTGGTGGCGCTTCAGGCATTGCTGGCCGCGCTGCCGACGGCCCCTAAAATTGATGTGAGCGCCGACCCTGAAAGTGGGCGTTTGTATTATAACACCAGTGCCCGCGAGGCGACGCTGTTTGCCGCCTGGCATGAGCAGTTTCAGGTGCTGGTGGATGAAGACGTAGCGTTAGGCTTTCGTGATGACCCCTGGGGTAATGCCATTGAGTGGATGTCGGCACTCTGCGCACATCCCGAGTGGCTGGACGCTCCGCAGGTAGTGCAAGACTTGACCTTGGCGCTCACCAGCCGCTTTGGCAGCCTGCCCTGGATGGCGCCGAGCCTGCTGGAGCCACTGGCGCTGCGTCTCTCGCGCTGGTTGGAGCAAGCCCGGGCAGAAGGCAGCGGTAACCTGTGCTGGGACGATGCCAATAACGCCATGCTGCTGCGCACTGGGCTAGCCTTGGTTGTTGGTATGGAGCGTGGAGCGCGTCAGCACTCTCGGGAACTCGCCGAGGAGCTACTGCTGATCGACCAGGAAGATAGTTTGGGTCTGCGCGAATTGGTGCTGGATCAACTGCTGCGCGATGACCGCAATGAAGAAGCATTAGCGCTGGCGGAGGAGAGTGACGACGACGGCTCACTAGTGCTTGGGCTGCTAATGGGCAAAACCTTGGCGCTCTATCGATTAGAGCAGCATGAGGCCGCTGAAACCGCGCTTGTTGATGTGCTCGGCCATAACCGCTACGCATTAGAACTGATCTGTGCTGAAAATCCCCGGCCATCCATGCCACACCCGGACGGCCAGGTTGATCCCGGCTCCCGGGCGGAAGCGTGGCAGTACCGCACCTTGATGCGCGATCAGTGGCGCACGACGCCTGGGGCATTGGAGTGGTTAGAAGCCCACCGCTGACCTAAACCTTCAAGTCTGTTCAAGCAGGCTTGGGGGTCGGCACCAACTCCTTGTCTCGGCTAATCCAGATGGCTAAAACAATCGCTGGTACACCCAGCAGTGTGGCGATCACAAAAAAGCTCGGGTAGCCCTGAGCGGTGACGACCAGTCCTCCGAAGCCGCTTAAAAATTTTCCCGGTAACGTCATTAATGACGAAAACAGCGCGTACTGCGTGGCGGTGTAGGCGCGGGATGTCAGGCTGGAGAGAAAGGCGATAAACACCGCGCTGGCTAAGCCGTTGGCAAGATTATCGCCGATAATCGTCACCACCAGCATGGGCAACTGATTGCCTACCAGGGCAAGGACGGCAAACAGCAGGTTCGTTATCATCACCAGCCCCGCGCCGAAGATCAGCAGCGGGCCGATGCCGTAGCGCGCTACAAGAAGCCCGCCTAAAATCCCGCCGGTAATACTCATCGCAATGCCGAAAATATTGGTTACGCTAGCAATCTCGGCCAGCGAAAAGCCCAGGTCGATATAGAGCGGATTGGCCATTGAGGCCATGGCCAAATCGCTGATTCTGAATACCGCAATAAACACTAAAATCCACAGTGCTTTCACTCCATAGCGGCTAAAAAAGTCGGTAAACGGACAGACCAGCGCACCAATGCTCCAGGCGCCCAGGCGGCGCAACATTTTAGGTTTGCCCCGGCTGGCGCGAATAAACGACCGCACCTTGGGTTCGTGGATAAGTTGAATGGAGAGAGAGGCGCGTTTTGGCTCCGGCCGCATTAGTACGGTAATCACGCCAATGCTCATTAACGCCGCCATACTTAGATAAGCCACACCCCAAGAGGCTGACGCCGCGATATACAGCGCACCAGCACCGGCGGCAAGTAAGCCTCCTCGATAGCCTATAATATAGGTCGAGGCCATAGCGGCCTGGACATCGTCATCGGCGGACTCGATACGGTAGGCGTCAATCGCAATATCTTGAGTGGCTGAGCCAAACGCTACTAACAGTGCAAACAGGGCCACCCAGCCGAGGTTACCCACCGGGCTCAATCCGGCTAGCCCCACCAGCCCGGCAGCAATGGTCGCTTGAGCCAACAGCATCCAGCCACGTCGTTGCCCGAAAGCACGGGTCAAAACCGGCAGCGCTAAGCGATCTACTACCGGCGCCCAGAAAAACTTGATCGAGTAGAGCATGCCAATCCAGGCGAAAAAGCCTATCGCTGCGACCTCAACGCCGTCGCTGCGCAGCCAGGCAGAGAGCGTTGAAAACACCAGCAGAAATGGCAGGCCTGCGGAAAACCCCAAAAACAGCATGGTAATAACGGGCGCACGACAATAAACAGCCAGCGCAGCAAGCCAACTGCGCTGAGGGGTGGGGGTGGGCATCAAAGGCGACTCCTGAAAAGACCCAAGCAATGGTCAAGTGGTAAACTAAGACAGTGTTCTAATACAACGTTTTATCACAACGTTCTAACACAAAACCGACAGCTTACCGGAGAGGAGTTTTCCATGTCGATTACAGCGCACCAGGTCGTTACCTTGCACTATGTGCTAAGCGACGTGCTCAACGATGGCAGCAAACAGGTGTTGGATGACTCCCAGGCGCGCAATAAGCCGCTAGAGTACTTGCATGGTCACGATAATATCGTGCCAGGGTTAGAGAGCGCGTTAGCGGGTCAGTCGGTTGGCGCCGAGTTAAGCGTTCAATTGATGCCCGCTGACGCCTACGGTGTGCGCAACGAAGATCTGGTGCAAGAGGTCAGCCGCGGCTCTTTTGGTAGCGCTGAGTTGGCGCCAGGCAGCCGCTTTCAAACCGAAGGTGAAGCAGGGCCGCAAATTGTCACGGTACTGGAAGTCAATGGCGACCGCGTCACCGTTGATACCAACCACCCCCTGGCCGGGCGCACGCTAAACTATAAAGTGACGATTTTAGATGTGCGTGAAGCCACTCGGGCAGAGTTGGCCAAAGGCCATCCATTACCACCGGGTACCGAGCACAGCAAAGTCGAAGACCGCAAGGTGTTGTAACGCCAGCGCGGCCGTGAGTGAAACGTCAACAGGCCCTAATCACGCCCAAAAATTGATCGGTATCAATTTCCTGTTTATCCGCTTACCCCCGCTTTTCGTAACTTGACCCAGGTCAGCATTCTTCCGCCGTTGAGTGGCTAGTATGAACGCATACATCACGGCGGGAGGATTCACCATGTATTGGGATGAAACAATTATCTTTGGTTTAGCCACCGTCGCGTTAGTAATCGCCTTTATGGTGGGTTGGGTGGGCTTCGTGATTCGCGATCATCTACGTAAAAATGAGCGCAAGAAGTAGCTTTCCCAGTTCATGTAAACCTTGTCAGGGGAGGGGGTTTGCTAGCCTAGCTTTACTGGCATAGTAAGCCTCCTGTTGCCAGCCCATCTTGGGCTGGCTTTTTTTTGCCTGAAATATGCTGATAAGTTGAAATCCCCTAGCGTGCGTTGAGGAGCAATACGAGGCGTGCTCTGGTAGAGTTCTTGGCATAAGTTATTTGCGACAGTTCTTGCGAAAGTGCTTTGCATAAGTTCTTCGCATAAGTTCTTCGCATAAGTTCTTTGCAACAACGAACACACCAGGAAACTATGCCATGAAAGCAGTTGCTTTACACCGCAGCCCATGGGGTCGTGCACGAGATCAGTTAGCATGCGCGTTAATTGTCGTGGGCATCACACTCCCCACGGCTGCCTTCGCCCAGGCATTAAGTATCATCAACGGCGATGTCACTCAAAAGGTCGCCCTAAGTGATTTGCGTGCCATGTCTGACGAGACGTTTACGCTCTACGACCCCTATCAAGGCCGCGATGTGGAGATGCAGGGCCTAGAGTTTCGAACCTTTCTGATTGATCAGTTTGGCGAAGTGCCTCCGGCACTTCACTTTACTGCCTGGGATGACTACGAAGTTACTCTTGAGGGGTGGGATGACCCCAGCTGGTATTTAATCACCACAGAAGATGGTGACCCGCTAACCATTCGCACACGCGGCCCAGCTCGGCTAGTTGAGCGCGATTATACTAATGATAATCGCGATGTTGAGAACCTGCGAGATTTCAACGATTGGATCTGGATGATCCGCAGTATAGAGGCGAAGTGGTGACATTAGCGTCTGAAATTGTTTAGCCCATGCTGGGTTTGCCGTTATTTATAAACCGTACCTGAGCGATGTATCGATGACGGCTGGCAGGTTACTGAAGACGCATAACGTCTGCGTACATGGGGGCGAGTCTGCCCAGCAGTTCGTTACGGGCGCCAAGGGCAATGCCTTCCTCTTGCATCGCGGCATCGAGATGTTCCACTAAACGATTAAAATGCACATCTGTCAGCCCCATATGTTGATGAGCACGATCCATCGGCGGGCCTTCGTAGTTGCAGGGGCCATCGCTGACGTCACACAGCTGGCTGGCCAGGGATTCGGCAAATAAATCGATATTGGTGTTAGCAAAAAATACTACCACTTCAGGATCATCTGCAATTCGGTATAACAGGTTCTCAACCACTGCATCAATCGTGGTTTCGCCGCCCATGCGTTCGTAGAGCGTCGTTTGATTTGGCTGGTGAACACAGCCTGCGAGCGACAATGTAAGCGCGGTAAACGTAAGCGCTATTAAACAACGGCGTACATGAGTGTATTTGCATTCATAGGATTTGCGTTGATCAATCATAGCGCCCCGCTTAAAAAGCTGCCTGGAGTGAAAGATAGCCGCCTTGCTGAGAAGGTAGGCCGGCAATGTCGCCTAAACCCAACCAGGCGCCCGTCAGCGATAAGTGCTTATTGAAGAAGTAGGCAGAGTAGAGGCTTTGCCAATCGTCCTCTGTGGCTACGCTTAGGTTATCGGGTTTCTGGCGATACTCGGCGCCGACAATCCATTGTGGGGTAATAAAGATGCCCACACTTCCCTCCGCCACCCACGAGCGGCTGCCCTGGTCACCGCCAAAACCGAGCAGGCCGCCCTGGTTGGCATCGGTATTGCGTAGGGTCGCGTTGAGTAGCACATTGCGCCCCGCAACCGCACTAAACAGCAGCTTGCTGCCACTAAGGTACACATCGGTGCCGCTTGTTTCATCAGCGCCCAGGGCGGTGGGAATGGCGCCATCCACCAGTCGCTTATGTTGTATCCCAACACTCCAAATGCCCCAGGGGTGATAGAGCACATCGCCGAATATGCGTACCTTCGCGCCATAAATATCCTGGCCTAGTTCGCCACCCAGGGTTTCCAGATCAAGGGTTTGCCGGGCCACGGAGACTTCAACACGATCATAAACATTCAGGCTGGCGCCGGTCACCGTTAGCCGATAATCGTCTACCCACGCACGGGTAGCAGCGGCCGTAACGCCTATTTCCTGAGCGCTTGCGGTGCTGGCAAGCACTGCCCAAGGCGATAAGCCACCTCCCGCAGCCCCTTCAATGGCACTCACGCCGCCCGTTCCAATAATACGGCTTCCGGCTGAAGAGGGCGTGGTGGCAAGCACGAAACAGACCGCTAAGCAGGCCGCGAGACAACCGGAGAGAGAGTACCTAAAGGTTGAGTTGGGCGGTGAAAACATAGATTGAAATAACCTCATGGTTTTCTCTGGAGCGTCTTTAGTATGGAAGACACCGGGTGGGGCAGTGACAGCGGCGTAAAGTTATCCAACCATGTGGTTAGTTCATCCGCTGGCATGGGTTTAGCAATCCAATACCCTTGTAAATAGTCACAGCCAAGTTTGCTTAACAGCTCGGCACTGGCGCGATTTTCAACGCCTTCGGCCACTATGCGCAGTCCTAAACTGTGCCCCATTTCAATGGTTGAACTGACGATGGTTAAGTCATCTTTTTGCGAGTCGATGGCCAACACGAAAGACTTATCGATCTTGAGCTCATCCACGGGTAGCCGTTTGATTTGCGCCAGGGAAGAGTAGCCGGTGCCGTAGTCATCAATCGCGATACGTAGCCCCAGTTGGTTGAGTTCCATCAACGTGGACATAGCGGCATCAACGTCCTGCATAACGGCACTTTCAGTGACTTCGATACTCAGGCGGGCAGGAGAAAGGCGATAGCGTTCTAGTAAACTGGCCAAATAAGTTGCTAATTGACGATCCACCACATCACTGGCGGATAGATTAACCGCTACCGATAAGTGGTAACCGTGTTGCTGCCAGGCATGCAGTTGAGCGCATACATTGGCTAACATCCAGTGACTAAGCATGCTGATACTTCCCGAGCGCTCGGCCAAGCTGATGAACTCATCGGGTGGAACAAATCCTAACGAGGGGTGACGCCAGCGCATCAGTGCTTCGCACTGCTCGACACGGCCGTTACGTGTGTCTACTTTGGGCTGGTAGGCCATCCACAGTTCGCCGTTGCCCACCGCGTCCTGTAGATCGCGAATCAAGGTGAGCTGACGCAGGTGGTGTTCATCCTGACCCTCCAGATAGCGCTGATGAGAGTGCCGGTGACGTCGCGCCATATCCAACGCTATATCGGATCGCCGCAGCAACAGTTGTGGGCTGTCGCCATGGTCGGGGTAGTTGGTTTCTCCCGCCGAAAGTGAGGGCGTGATGGGGGATTTATCAAGATCGATGGGGTGGTGGAGAGTAGTGAAAAGGCGTGTGCGCCAGGCAAAGTCACTTCTCGACTGCTTCACCAGTAGTAGCAGCTCATCCCCATCAAGCCGGTAGGCCGTGCTCTCAGCGTCAAAGTGCTGTAAACGCTTGGCCAGGGTGACCAGCACATGATCTCCCAGTGCATAGCCGAAGGTGTCGTTAATATCGCGAAAGTTATTAATCGCCAGGCGCAGGAGGGTAAACGGCTCACCGCGTTTGATCAAAAGGCTAATATCTTCTTGGGCACTGATGCGATTGGGCAGGTCAGTGAGTAAATCGTGGCGAGATTGGTGATGAAGTGTCGCTTCGCGCTGAGCGATACCCTCCTGCATGGCGAGTAGTGTTGATGCCAATAGCCCGGTTTCGCTCCGCTCAGTACCAATCGGTAACTCGGTGAAGCGCTCGCCGCGCCCAATGCGCTGAGCCGCCTGCGCCAATTCCATTAACGGTTTGCTCATGCTCCGCGCGCTCCACATGGCAATCAGCACGGTAAATAGCAGGATCAGGGCAATGATTCCCAGCAGTTGCCACTGTAATGAACGGTAAGCGCCAAGCAGCTCGTTGCGGGAGAGTTGCAGCAGCGCATAGGTGTGATTAGCGTCGTCGGAATAGAGCTGGCTCGCATAGGAGAGGTACTCAGCATCCGGCGTCATCTGGCTGTGTAAGGTGTACTCGCCTTCGATGAGCTCACTACCACGCCCGCTGATTAACTGCTGGGCTAAGTGCTCGTCGTGAGTACTTGCCAGGTAGCTGATCTCACGGTTATCGAGGAAGTTAACCACGCTAATGTCCAACCCGGTTAACGCATTAATCTCTTCCGTCACTGCTTCATTGATTAAAAAGCCCATGCCCACCCAGCCAATCAGGTTGGGGGCGCGTACGGGGAGCAGGGCAAATTCGTAAGGCTGACCCTCGGCGATGACGACGCTAACAGCTTGACCCTCTTGGCGAGCCCGTTCGAACAGCTGCGGGAAAGGCATCGGGCTATTTTGCGCGTGATGGCTGCTGGCTAAAATATGTCCATCTAGATCGCTGAGCAACACGATATCGGCCTTGGCACGCTCGCCGTGGTTGGCCAGCACAGAGTAGAGCGTCTCGGTATCTCGAGTGGAAACGGCGCTTTTAAAGCCGAAGTCATCGGCGAGGATGGCGACGTTGTTGGCTAACTGCTCCCCACGCGCGTCCAACAGTTGTGCCAACACATTGGCGCCCACTTCTAAACGTTGGGACCCTTTGGCAATGACGTCGTTTTGGGTCGCGCGAAGAAACGCTACTCCGGTGGCGAGCTGCGAGACAATCACCACGGTCAGTAGCACGAGCATCAGGCGCGTTCTAAAGCGCATAGCAACCTCACTAAGTGGCGGATCGCCATCTCCTGAAAACTAATAGCGGCTTAAGTGGCATCTTTAAATCGCTGCTGAAGGGGAGAGAGTATTGGCGCTGGAGGTGGCAGCGCGTTGAGTTCCAAACTGACTTCCAACTGGTCAGTATCGGTAATTATGCCTTCCCACCAAACTTGCTGGCTGTCATCGAGCCGCGGGTGCCATACGCGCACACGATGCTCTCCAGCTGGCAGCGTGGGCAGGGCAAGCATGCCTTCGGCCCCGGTTAGCGCCGCGTAGGGGGCGTCGCTGACCACAATAAAAGCCTGCATATGGTCGTGAATATTACACCCCAAAACGACAACGCCGGATTGGTCGAAGTGAACCGGCGGCGGCGTTTCTTGCAGATAGAGATTTAAATCAAAGGTTTTAGCCGGTGAAAAAGAGTAGACGTGGTGTCGGGTTGTATCCTGGTTGGGAAATGCCACATAGCTACCGGTCGGCACAGTCAGTACCTTGGGGTGAAAGGCGGCATCGCGCTGATAGATGTTCTCTTCTTGAGGTGGATTGCCTGCCGCTGTGTCGTAGTAAACTTCAACGACGGCGTCCTCAAGCGGCTGGCCGTCAGCACTGTGAACCGTTATCTGCGCGGCGTTAGCGGTGGCGCCAAGCAGGGGGATCATCGCTACTGCCAATAACGGGGTTGCGTATGCGCTGATAAAGCCCATAACTGGGCGATGTTGGTGTAGTGGCATTGCGACGTATCCCTTATTAAGCTAGCGCGTAGTTAGCTTGCACTGTGTTGAACTTAATAGTGAATGGATTAGGCAGGAAAGTCATGCGTTTGGCTTAACGGTAAGCCAACTGTTCAACGCAGGGTGGGTTAGGGATTGGGATAACGGCTGAGCCGCCACCGGGCTTGTGGCTACAAGCCCGGTGCAGCTCAGCAGCACCCCGCTAAGCGTTACTACCTTAGCTAGCTTTCTCACGCAAAAAGTTGATGATTTGATCCGCAGGCACCATGGTGGCTTCGCTATCACGGCGTCCTTTATATTCCAGTTCACCGTTGTCCAGGCCGCGGTCGCCGATCACTAGGCGATGGGGGACACCCATCAGTTCCAAATCGGCAAATTTAACGCCGGGTCGGGTGTCTCGGTCATCCAGCAGAACGTCTAAGCCTGCGGCGGTGAGCGCTTGGTAAAGGCGTTCAGACTCTTCGCGCACACGCTGGGATTTGTGTGCGTTCATCGGTACCAGCGCCACCTGGAAGGGCGCAATGGCGTTGGGCCAGATAATGCCGGCGTCGTCGTGGTTCTGCTCAATGGCCGCGGCGACCACGCGGGTTACGCCGATGCCGTAGCAACCCATCCATGGGTGGCTGGTTTTGCCATTGTCACCCAGCACGTTGGCGTTCATGGCCTGGGAGTACTTTTGGCCAAGCTGGAAGACGTGACCAACCTCGATGCCGCGCTTGATAGAGAGCGTACCTTGGCCGTCGGGAGAGGGGTCGCCTTCCACCACATTGCGCAGGTCGGCCACTTCTGGCAAAGCCACATCCCGCTCCCAGTTAATACCGAAGTAGTGTTTGCCTTCAATATTGGCACCCGCGCCAAAGTCGCTCATCAGGGCAACGCTGCGGTCTGCAATAATGGGCATATCAAGGTTCACCGGGCCAAGCGAGCCAAAACCTGCACCGGCTGCTGCGCGAATTTCCTCTTCACTGCCCATGGTAAGCGGAGCCGCCACTTGAGGAAGGTTCTCTGCTTTTACCTCGTTTAGCTCATGATCACCGCGCACTAATAGGGCAATCAGGCCGCCCTCGGCGGCATGTACGATCAGGGTTTTGACCGTTTTCTCGATCGGCAGATCGAACTGCTCAACCAGGGCGGCAATGGTCTTGGCGTTAGGTGTATCTACCAGATGCATCTCTTGGGTAGGCGCCTCGCGCTGAATGTCGCTACCCAGTGGAGCAGGCAGGGCCTCGGCTTTTTCCATATTGGCCGCGTAATCGGAAGAGGTGGAGAAGACGATGTCGTCTTCGCCGGAATCCGCGAGCACATGGAATTCGTGGGAGCCGGTACCCCCGATAGAGCCGTTATCAGCGATCACCGGACGGAAGTCGAGGCCAAGACGCGTGAAAATGCGCGTATAGGCGTCGTACATATCCTGGTAGGTCTGCTTTAGAGAGGCTTCATCCAGATGGAAGGAGTAAGCATCCTTCATGATGAATTCGCGAGAGCGCATCACCCCAAAACGCGGACGAATCTCGTCGCGGAACTTGGTCTGGATCTGATAGAAATTGACCGGCAACTGCTTGTAGCTGGCGATCTCTTTACGTACCAGGTCGGTAATCACTTCTTCGTGGGTCGGGCCTACGCAGTAGTCGCGGTCGTGGCGATCTTTGAGACGTAACAGCTCGGGGCCGTACTGCTCCCAGCGCCCAGACTCCTGCCACAGCTCAGCGGGTTGCACAGCGGGCATGAGAACCTCTTGAGCACCGGCGCGGTTCATCTCTTCGCGCACAATGGCTTCCACTTTGCGCAGGGTGCGCAGACCGAGCGGTAACCAAGTGTAAAGCCCAGAGGTTAAGCGGCGAATCATCCCGGCACGGAGCATTAGCTGGTGGCTAATGACTTCGGCGTCAGCCGGGGTTTCTTTTAGAGTGGCAATCAGTAATTGGCTGGCGCGCATGGGCGTTAGCATTCCTTAGATTTTGAAAACTGGATTCTTAAAAAAGTGCTTAAAAGCGTTGAATGGAAGCATTGTACGGCCTAGCGGTTGAAGCGGCAAAATAGTCCTTATCGCTAAATCATCTATGCTTCTGGATGGCTGTGCTAAACTGATCAAGTTTTATGGCGCGATAGTCGGCAAAAAAACCAAAGCGCAATACGCTATATCGGCTATCGTTACTTTTTTTGGTTGAGGGAACCTTCATGCACCAAGCAGTTCGTCGCTGGTTGACTGGCGCCGTGGTTGGCGTTTCCATCGTGTCATTGAGTGGTTGTGGTACGCTTTTTCACCCTGAGCGTAAGGGCCAATTGAGCGGTGATATTGATCCGGTTATTGCTGTCGCCAACGGGGTAGGTTTGCTGTTTTTTATCGTACCCGGAGTGATCGCCTACGCCGTGGATTTCTCTAATGGCACCATCTACCTGCCTGGCCGTAATAGTGCCTCAGTGGATGTTCACCACTTAGACGACGCTATGGATGTGGCTTCTCTGGAAAAACTGCTCTCTGAAACAGCCGGTCAGCCGGTGAGTTTAGAGAGCGAGTTGGTGATGATCGAAGAGATGAGCAGCCTGGATGAAGCATTGGCTATGGTGCGCATGTCGGGCGTGTTAGACCAAGAGAAACTCTCGGCAATGTAACGTTCCTATTGATCGCTAAAGCCCAGCCAAGCGTTATGATTGGCTGGGCTTTTTTATGCTGCACAGCTGTTAAGCATACTGGGCGGGGTTGGGCACGCTGGGAAAGCGTGGTGGGTGCGCTTCCATGTAGGCATGACAGGCGCGCAGAACCCGCACATCATCGTATTTGCCGCCCGCTAGCTGAAAGCCCACCGGTAAACCGTCGCCGGTAAAACCGCAGGGCACCGACGCGGCGGGTTGCTGACTGAGGTTAAAAGGGTAGCTAAATGGCGCCCACTCTTCCCAATCCCGCATATCACTGCCGGGGGGAACTTCCTGGTTTATTTCAAACGGCGGGATAGCCACCGAAGGTGTCATTAGCAGATGATACTCTTGATTAAAGTGCTCCAAGCGCTGGGTTAACTCCGCACGATCCGCCAAGGCACGAAACAGGTCAACGGCTTTCCAGGGCTCGGCTTCACGGGCATTGGCCACCATACCGGAGTCCAGCAGCGTGCGCTGGCGGTCATCCATTTGTGACCACTGTTCTAGCGAGGCGGTAAACCATAGTTTGCGAAAGGTATCCAGCGGTGAGGAAAAGCCGGGATGCACTTCGACCACTTCAGCGCCTAACGCCTCCATCCGGTTGGCTGCTTCGCGCACGCGTTCGGCAACTTGCGGGTCTACTTTGGCATAGCCAAGATCAGTGGAGTAGCCAATTCGCAGCCCGGTTAAGCCTTTATCTAGATCTACACCCCAGTCTTCAGGCTGTCCGCGGGTGGCGTAGGGGTCACGGTAATCGTACCTGCCCATCACGTTCAACATACTCACCGCATCTCGAACGGTGCGTGTTAACGGCCCCAGGTGCGATAAGCTGGGCTCTTTGGCTGGCGGCCATTGGGGCGTCCAGCCGAAAGTAGGTTTAAAGCCAAAGACACCGGTGAAAGCAGCGGGAATCCGGATAGAGCCACCTGAGTCGCCACCCTGGTGTAGCACCCCCATATTGAGCGCCGCAGCCGCAGCGGCACCGCCGGAAGAGCCACCGGGGGTTAACCGTGTGTCCCAGGGGTTGGCCGTGGCGCCAAAGACGCGGTTATCAGTGACTGCTTTCCAGCCAAATTCAGGCGTGTTGGTTTTGCCCAGCAGGATGGCGCCCGCTTCGCGCAGCATGCGTGCCGGTGGGGCGTCGCTGTCACATAGCGCCTCTGAAGAGGTGAGCGAACCTTCTCGGCAGGGCATGCCAGCCACTTGGGTCAGGTCTTTTAACGAAACCGGCACTCCATCGATGGGGCTAAGCGGTTTGCCTTGTCCCCAGCGCCGCGCTGAGGCTTTGGCCGCTGACTCTGCGCCTTCAGCATCCACATACACATAGGCATTAACGTCTGGGTTAAAACGCTCAATCCGCTCAAGGGCCGCGCGGGTGGCTTCTAGCGGTGAGGCCTCTCGGCTTTCAAACAAGTGAGCTAGGGCCTGGGCATCTAAACTGCCAAGATCGGTATCGCTCATTGCTCGCTCCTTACTTAGGCTGGGGCTTGAGGAAAGGAGCTTAAGCGTAGGCAAGCAACGCCGGGTGTGCAAAAACCGCTGAACGCTGGGTTATATTATTTAGCTCACGCTGTGGGTGCTTGAGTGCGCAGCCAAGCAATTTCATCGGCCCAGATATCGGGTTCGATGGTTTCCAAAATCATGGGGATGCCGCTAATCCGGGGTTCCTGCATGATGGTGGTAAAAGCGGGAAGGCCAATGTTGCCTTTACCCAGGCTATGGTGGCGATCCACGCGGCTGGCAAGGGCGCTTTTGGCATCGTTTAAATGCATACCGCACAGGTACTCAAAGCCAACAACGCTAGCTAATTCATCAAGTGTTGCTTGGGTTGTCTCTGCAGTGCGCAAATCGTAGCCCGCCGCAAAGGCGTGGCAGGTATCAATACACACTCCTACGCGGGCTTTATCGTCCACGTGGGCAATGATTTCGGCTAAATGCTCGAAGCGCCAGCCCAGGTTGGTACCTTGTCCCGCCGTATTTTCAATCACTGCCGTGACGCCTTGGGTATGCGCTAGCGCTTCGTTAACGGATTCCGCAATACGCTTTAAGCAGTCGCTTTCGCTGATTTTATTTAAGTGACTGCCGGGGTGAAAGTTAAGCAGTGTCAGCCCTAATTGCTCGCAGCGCTGCATCTCATCCAGAAAGGCATCCCGGGATTTACGTAGCCCTTCCTGCTCCGGGTGGCCAAGATTAATCAGATAGCTGTCGTGGGGCAAAATCTGCTCAGGGGCGAAGCTATGCTCGGCGCAGGCGTCGCGGAAGGCTTGAATCGCTTCATCGGTGAGCGGCTTACCTTGCCACTGGCGCTGATTTTTGGTGAATAGCGCAAAGGCATCTGCGCCGATTTCCACTGCCCGGTGCACGGCTTGGTCTGCGCCGCCAGCGGCGCTCACATGGGCTCCTAGGTACTTCACGGTGGACTCCTTGCCAGTGTGTGAATTAATAAGTTGTTAGAGCTTATCAGTGACTATCTAGAAAGCGCTTGAATGCGGCGGGTTCATCGGTGATGACACTGCCGATTCCCCACTCCCAACGACTATGAAAAGCGCTAGGGTCATTGGCGGTATAGCACAATATTTGATAGCCCTCGCGCTGCATGGCGTCGACTTGGGCGCGCTTTAAACGTGGCCAGTGAGGGTGCACGCTGAAAGCCTCAATGGCCTCGCACTGTTCGCGCCAGTTTTTTGGCACGCTGCCGAACAGCACGCCCAGGGCCAGCCGCTCTTTGCTGGCAAAGCGACGGCAGTGGCTGAGGGCGCTGGCATTGAAGGAGGAGATGATCAAACGCTCGGGTGGGAGGGTGTCCAGCATTTCCGGCAGCGCGCGATCAACCAGCGCGATGGGGTCACGGCCTTTGTTGACCTTTATTTCCATATTGACGCCCATCTCCAGCTCGTTCAACAGTGCCAACATCTCGCTAAGGCTAGGCATCTTCTCACCCGCAAAACGATCATCAAACCACCCCCCAGCGTCCAGGGTTTGCGCCTTGATCCAATCCATGGAGGCGAGCCCACCACGCCCGTTTGAACAGCGCGCGACGTCGCTGTCGTGCCAAATCACTGGTGTGCCGTCCCCCAGTAGCTGCACATCCAGTTCTACCCATGTGGCCCCCGCCTGGTGGGCAGCGCGCACCGCCGCGAGGGTGTTTTCAGGAGCGGCGGCAGAGTAGCCGCGGTGGGCAATTAGCGCGGGGAGCTGAATAGCGGGATGCGTCATGACAAATCTCTAAGCCTTAGACGATAAAGGAGAGCTAATTCTAGCATGGGTGCATGACAGCAGGATTTCATTCGATTCGTGCTCAAAGGGGAAAAAACTGAGGTGGAATAACGCTAGCGTGCTAGCTTGATTTAAACGCCGCGACGCGCTTGTATAGCAGCACCCGTTGTTATGCTTGTTATTGACAACCCAAGCAATGAATAAGGAAACCTCTATGTCTCAGCGTATTCAATTTGCCCGTACCGGTGGTTCTGAAGTGCTTGAACTGGTCGACGTTACCTCCGCTGACCCTGGGCAGGGTGAAGTGCGTATTGCCAATAAGGCTGTCGGCCTCAATTTTATCGATATCTATTTTCGCACCGGGCTCTACCCAGCCCCTTCCTTGCCTTCTGGGCTAGGCACCGAAGGTGCCGGTGTCGTCGATGCGGTGGGTGAAGGTGTTACCCATCTAAGCGTGGGCGATCGCGTGGCCTATGCCCAAGGCCCTTTGGGGGCGTATGCTGAACTGCATACGTTGCCTGCGGCTAAAGTGGTCAAGCTGCCTGACTTCGTTGATTTCGAAACCGCAGCGGCGAGCATGCTCAAGGGCTTGACCGTGCAGTATCTACTGCGCCAAACCTATGAGTTGAAAGGCGGCGAAACCATTCTGTTTCACGCCGCAGCTGGTGGGGTCGGGTCGATTGCCTGCCAGTGGGCGAAGTCACTAGGCGTTAAGCTGATCGGTACCGTGAGCTCCCAGGAAAAAGCCGATCTGGCCATAGCCAACGGTGCCTGGGCGACGATCAACTACAGCGAAGAGAATGTGGTTGAGCGGGTACGTGAGCTCACCAATGGCGACATGTGCGATGTAGTGTATGACTCGGTGGGTAAAGACACCTGGGAAATGTCGCTGGACTGCCTAAAACCCCGTGGACTGTTGGTCAGCTTTGGCAACGCCTCTGGCCCGGTGGATGGCGTTAATATCGGTATTCTTAACCAGAAGGGTGCACTCTACGTGACTCGCCCCAGCCTAAATGGATACGCCGACACCCGCGAGCGCTTGGAGATGATGTGCGAAGAGTTCTTCGCCATGCTGAAAAGCGGCAAAGTCAAAATAGATATCGCCAATCGCTACCCGTTGGCAGAAGCGGGCAAAGCGCAAGACGCGCTGCAAAGCCGTAAAACCACTGGGTCTACTATTTTGCTGCCTTAGCAAGCTTGTTTTATCTGTCGGCTTTTCTTTGAGAGGAGGAGCGGGCTCAGTCTGCAAGAGTGTTTCGATGCAGTGAAGTCCTGCAGGTCGCTGTCTATATAAGCCTATCTCTTCTCTACAGGTACTCCCTTTGCAGCTCGGCATTGCCGGGCTGCTCCGTTTTTATAGGATAGGTGTTGATAAAACTCTCCATTTGCAGGGGCTATACGTGTGTATAGTAAACGTCTAATGTGCAGTAGTTGGCCATGCTGTGAGCGTGGCGTGCATCCATCGTAGGCTGCCCCTATCAAACGGTGGCAAGGGAGTAGGTAAAGGATGTCGGCTGAGGACTTAAGTGTTGAAAGCTCAGGTGCACAGGGCTCAGGGGTTGAGAATTCAGGTGTTGAAAACGTAAGTATTGAAACGTTAGATCTTGGCTGGTTAACGCTTACCCCTAGCACACTGGTGTTTATCGTGCTGGGACTAACGCTTGCTGCGTTTATCTGGGGGCGATTCCGCTATGACTTAGTGGCACTAACAGCGTTGCTGGGTTCGGTCATGCTTGGGCTAGTCCCGGCCGGAAGTGCGTTCGCTGGTTTTGGCCATCCGGCGGTGATTACCGTGGCCGCTGTGCTGGTGCTTAGCCGGGGATTTGAGCGCTCGGGCGTGGTCGATATTATTGCCAACCAAGTGCTTAAAGTAGGTGAAAACCTGCTGCTACAGCTCTTGGTATTGGTGGGCACCATCGTACTGCTATCGGGTATTATGAATAACGTGGGTGCCCTGGCGCTGTTGCTACCGGTGGCTATGCGACTTGCCCGCGAGCACAACACGTCTCCCTCTCTACTGCTTATGCCGCTGGCGTTTGGTTCTTTGCTCGGCGGTTTGACCACCTTGATTGGCACCCCGCCCAATATCATTATTTCCAGCTATCGCCGGGAGGTTACGGATGAAGCGTTTAGCATGTTTAGCTTTTCGCCGGTCGGTATCGCGGTTGCGCTAGCAGGGTTGGCGTTTATCGTTCTGGTCGGTTGGCGTTTGACGCCCAAGCGTAGTGGCCAGGCCTCCACTGATGAAATGTTCGACACTGCCAACTATCTGGTGGAGTTGAAAGTGGGCGAAGAGTCAAAAGCCAAAGGCTTGACGCTTCAGCAGTTACGCGATGAGCTGGATGAAACCATCCCCGTGTTAGCGGTGGTGCGAGATGACAACCGTCGTGCTGGCTATAACTTCCACGGCGCCTTGGAAGAGGGCGATATACTGCTGTTGGAGGCAGGGCCCGACGAGCTGCAAATGCTGGAAGACAAAGTGGGGCTCAGCGCGATCGCTGAGCTTGAGGAAGAGCTGGAGGACGAGCCAGGGGAAGACGCACAGGCGAAAGATACCGAGCATTCAGCCAGCGACAAAGAGGCTGATAAAGCTAAAAAGAAAGATGCCGCCCAGGATCAACAGCGGGTAGATACCGAGGGCCTGCAACTCATTGAGGCCGTTGTGCGTAATGACTCTATGATGATTAACCGCAGTGTACGGCAGCTACGCTTGAACCATCAGTTTGGACTGCACCTGGTGGCCGTTGCCCGGGATGGCGGGCGCTTGAAGCAGCGGTTGCGGGATATCCGATTTAAGAACGGCGACGTTTTGCTATTGCAGGGCAGCGAAAATGAAATTTCAGACAGTCTCGCCTCACTAGGGTGTCTGCCGCTGGCTAGCCGCGAATTGCATCTGGGGCAGCCGCGTAAGCTGGCCATGTCGGTTGCTATTTTTGCCTTGGCGATCACGGCGATGCTGTTTGATCTACTTCCGGCGGCCGTGGCCATGAGTAGCGCTGCACTGATTTCGCTGCTGATTGGCGTATTACCGTTACGCGAAGGGTATCAAGCCATTGATGGCCCCGTTATCGTGCTGTTAGCGGCGATGATACCCGTGGGTGAAGCGTTGGAAACCAGCGGCGGCGCAGATTTGATTGCCAACGTCTTGCTCAGCTTTGGCAGTGACTGGCCGGTCGTCGTCACCATGATCGGGCTGTTTTTACTCTCTATGCTGCTCTCCAATGTGGTCAACAATGCGGCGGCTGCGCTGCTGATGGCGCCTATTGCGGTGAGTTTAGCCAATGGCTTCGATGTCTCACTCGACCCGTTCTTGATGGTGGTGGCGGTTAGTGCCTCCTGTGCGTTTTTAACCCCGATCGGACACCAATCCAATACGCTGGTGCTAGGGCCTGGGGGTTACCGTTTTGGTGATTATTGGAAATTGGGCCTGCCGCTTTCATCGGTCGTTCTGGTGGTTGCGATCCCGCTAATTTTATTGGTGTGGCCACTTTAGTACGTGTTATCACCGTGCAGTCCGTCGGTGTGGTGCCCGTCGAATTGCTTGATGAAAGCTATTAGGTTTCGAAAATTTTGCTAGATTATGTTCAGATATCAATAAAAATCGAACAGGCCGGGCTTATGAATCAACAATTTCGTCAGGATGCCATTGTCGAGCTGGTTCGCCAGCAAGGCTATATGAGTATCGAACAGCTCACCGATCATTTTGCCGTGACACCGCAAACCATCCGCCGCGATTTGAATACCCTGGCCGATGAAGGGCGGGTGCGACGCGTCCATGGTGGGGTGGGAATCGAGTCAAGTACGGTGAATACCGCCTACAGCACGCGTAAGACGCTGCATCTGGAAGAGAAAGAGCGTATTGCCCGCTGTTTAGCCCAGCATATCCCTAATCACTCCTCACTGTTTATCAATATCGGTACCAGTAACGAAGTGATTGCTCAAGCGCTGTTAGAACACCAGGGCCTTGAGATTATTACCAATAACCTTAATGTTGCCGCCATCCTGCAGCATAAAGAGGATTTCACCGTGATTATCGCCGGTGGCCAGGTGCGCTCCCGGGATGGCGGCATTATCGGCGAAGCCACTATCGACTTTATCAATCAGTTTAAAGTGGATTACGGCATTATCGGTATCAGTGGTATCGACGAGGATGGCTCGCTGCTGGAGTTTGACTACCAGGAAGTGCGCGTGGCCCAGGCAATTATTGCCAATTCCCGGCGCATCTATTTGGCGGCAGACTACTCTAAATTTCACCGTAACCCGGTCGTGCGGCAGGGGAATCTGGAACAGCTGGATGCGTTATTTACTGACCGCAAGCCACCGGAAGCGATTCTGCGATTGCTCAATCAGCACGATGTGGCGCTGTACATTGCTTGATGAGATTGCTTGATGAAATTGCTTAATGAGGTAGTTTCATCCTTGAGCATTTTGGATGGCTGGAGTAGCCTTGGATGATAATAAAGCGAAAGTAAGTATACAAAATCGAAAGACAATACAACAAAGTGAACTCGATATGTCCTCTTTTATACTCGCTATTGATCAAGGTACCACCAGCTCCCGCGCCATTCTGTTTGATCGTCAAGGCCAAGTGGCCGCTGTTGCCCAGCAGGAATTCACCCAGCATTTCCCCCACGACGGCTGGATTGAGCACAACCCCGAAGATATTTGGGAGACGGTGGTAGCAACCTGTCGGGACGTCATGCACAACGCTAAGGTTTCTGCTGAGCAAATAGCCGGCATCGGTATTACCAACCAGCGGGAAACCACTATTGTTTGGGATCGGCAAACCGGTAAACCACTCTATAACGCCATCGTCTGGCAGGATCGCCGCACCTCAGATTTGTGCCAGTCGCTGCGCGATCAAGGCCACACCGATGTCGTTCAGGCGAAAACGGGTCTTTTAATTGACCCCTACTTTTCAGCTACGAAGCTTGCCTGGATATTAGATAACGTTGAGGGTGCCAGGAAGCGCGCTGAGCATGGCGAGCTGGCATTCGGTACGGTGGATAGCTTTTTAATCTGGCGGCTGACCGGTGGTCAGCAGCACGTGACTGATGCCACTAATGCTTCACGTACGGCGCTGTTTAATATCCATACCCAGGAGTGGGATGAAGAGCTGCTGACGCTGTTTAATATTCCCGCCAATTTACTGCCTGAAGTAAAAGACTCAAGCGATGATTTTGGCACTACCGAAGCGCACTGGCTGGGCGCTGCGCTGCCCATTGCTGGGGTGGCGGGGGATCAGCAGGCGGCTTTAGTGGGGCAGGCGTGCTTTCAACCGGGGATGGGCAAAAGCACCTACGGCACCGGCTGTTTTATGATTGTGAATACCGGTGAAACACCGTCGCTGTCGCGTAATCGCCTACTGACCACGATTGGCTACCGGCTTAACGGTAAGCCGACCTACGCTATGGAGGGCAGCATTTTTGTGGCCGGGGCGACGGTGCAGTGGCTGCGCGATGGCCTAAACCTGTTTGCCGACGCATCGGAAACCGAAGCTCTGGCCCAGCAGACCCGCAGTGGTCACAGCGTTTATCTGGTGCCCGCCTTTACCGGCTTAGGCGCTCCCCACTGGGATCCGAAGGCACGCGGCGCTATTTTTGGCTTAACCCGGGACACCGGCATCGCTGAAATAGTGGCCGCTGGCCTGCAAGCGGTGTGCTATCAAACCCGCGATTTACAGCACTGCATGAACGACGATATGGAGGCTCCACCAGGCACTTTGCGCGTCGATGGCGGCATGGTAAAGAATAGCTGGGTGATGCAGTTTCTTGCCGATATGCTAGGTGTTCAGGTAGATCGCCCAACTATTTTGGAGACCACCGCACTGGGCGCGGCTTACTTAGCTGGGCTGCGTCTAGGTTGGTATCAAACGTTGGAAGAGATCGAGCAGCTGTGGCGCTGTGAGAAAAGCTTTATGCCGACGATGGAAGAGACCACCCGCGAGCAGCTCTATCAGGGCTGGTTGGACGCCGTTTCACGCGTGCGCTCTACCTAGGTAGGGCCCAGTCGCCGACGCTTAATGACTGTTCTTAATAACTGTTCTGTTTACACACACTAAAGCCCCCTCATTGATATGAGGGGGCTTTTTAAGTTTATTCACTGAATATGTTTAATCACTGAATATATTTAATCAATAAAGAGGTTAAACCACAGAAGAAGTCGGCGGTAGCGCGGTATCGCGATTTTGTTCAAAGTACTGGTTAAAACGCTCGTCAGCGTCGTCGCCAAACAGCACTCGACACGCCTCCTTTAAGCCGCTGGATTGGCGTAATTGTTCATGAGGCACCACCAGTGAGACTTTCGCGCGACGGCGCAGGAAATCCTCGAGCTGGGTGATCATCTCGTGGTCGCGGGCATGCTCAATCTCACAGCGGATGTACTCTGTGCCTTCGATTAAAATTTCGCCCTGAGCGGGATCCTGACGGATTTTCTCAAGCATCGGTATGGCCTGATCGGCGTAGCGGCGCCAAAGCCGAATGGAGAGCAGCTCGGATGAGGTAGAGGCCGTCATGGCATCCAGGTTCATGCGCTTGGCTTGATCCATAAACTGCTGTTTCACGGGCTTGGGCGGTTCTCCATACCACTGAAAATTGGGGTCTGACAGGGCAACGCCCAGGCGGCCCACCGCTTCGGCAATCTCATCGCCAACGTTCAAACAGTCGGTAAGTTTACCGCCAAAGATGCTGATATGGGCGCTTTCGGCATTGGTGTCGATCACGTGCTTTCGCGATAGCTGTAGAAAGTCGCGGTCACTGCCCTGGTTATCTTTAATGGCAAGCGGTCTTACGCCGCAGCGCGTTGAGATAATGTCATCCTGGGTGAGCGGTTTATCCAAGGTGAGGCGTTTATTGATATTCTCCAGCACAAAAGCGATATCTTCGGCGGTAACGTCCACCTCAGGGTGCTCCATGTGGGTATCGGTGGTGCCGATACAGGTGCGATTGCCCATGGGAATAACAAAAAACAGCCTGCCATCGTCGGCAAAAAAAGCCAGCACTCGCTGCGAGTCGGTTAGCTGCGGAACAATGAGATGAATGCCTTTGGAGTAGAGGTGATGATGAGTGGTCTTTTGGCCGGTGAGCTCATTGTGCTGATCTACCCAAGGGCCGGCGGCGTTGATCAACACCTTGGCACGGATATCGAAAGTATTGCCATCCATCACGTTGCGCGCTTTGGTCACCCATAGATCACCTTCACGCTCGGCGCCGAGTGACTCCACGTAGTTGACGGCAGTTGCTCCATAGTTAAGCGCGTGGCGCACAAAGTTAAATACAAAGCGTGCGTCGTTATCGTGGAGGTAGGCGTCGGAGTACTCGAAGCCGCCCACGGAGTCCTTGATATCGATAATGGGCTCTTGTTGCTTGATTTTTTTCGGCGAGAGCAGGCGCGGCAGTTTCGTGAAGCCATTGCCCATTAGCCAGTACAGCCAGGTTCCCGCCCACAGGTAGCGAGGCGAGTGGCGAAAACCTTTTGAAATAGTGGTCAGGAAACGAATCTCCTGCACCGTGGAAGGGTAACTCTTAATCAAGTGATTGCGGCTTTTGCACAGCTTGCGAACCAGCGCAAAATCCTTGCTTTCCATATACTTAATGCCTCCCCACACTAGGTTGGAGGAGTGCATGCTGGTACTGCCCGCGAAGTCGCCGCGGTCAATCAGCGCGACTTTTGCGCCTTTGCCAGCCAGCGCCGCCGCCGTGGCTGCGCCGTTAATACCGCCCCCGATAATCAGGGCATCAAAGGTCTCGTGAGGTAATTTTTCAATGTTTCGATTTCGCAGTTTCATAGCGGATCCAATTAACCAATAAATAGCCCGGTTGCCGTGGGTGTTTTCTCTTGTGCTATGGCCTGCCGCCAATGAAACCCTTGACAGGGCGGGCGGTTGCCCGCCCTGCAAGCGTTACGCGTGGTGATTATTGGCGCGTACCGGCTTCCATCCAGGCTTCCATCATTTCGTCATAAGGAACGGTGGTGCCTTGCGGCATTTCATTCTCCAGCTTGGGTTTGGGTGAGCCTTCCTGATCCAGCCAGTATTGCGGATCCTGCTCTTCGTTGAGTACGGGAGCATAGCTGTCGAAGACGTTGGCCCGGGCGAGACGATGCATGGTGCTATCCATATCCGCCGCCAGTTTGTCGAGACCTTCCTGAGGCGTGACTTCACCACTCATGACGGGGGCCAGGTTCTGCCACCATAGCGGGGCCATGCGTGGGTAATCAGGCACGTTGGTACCGGTAGGCGTCCAGTTTGACTCGTTGGGGCTGCGGTAGAACTCCACCAGGCCACCCAGCTTGGGCGCCATTTCGGTCATCTGCTCAGAGAAAATGTCAGATTCACGGATCGGCGTTAAACCATGCATGAGTTTTTCTAACGACACCGTTTTAGACACGGTGAACTGGCCGAACAGCCACGCCGCGGTGCGCCGGTCTTCCGGGGTAGAGTCAAAGAATGTCCACGCCCCCACGTCTTGGTAGCCCACCTTCATACCCTCTTCCCAGTAAGGGCCGGTAGGGGAAGGCGCCATGCGCCATAGCGGATTGCCTTCGTCGTCGGTCACCGCAACCGCAGGGTCGGTCATATCGGCGGTAAAGGCGGTGTACCAGAAGATCTGCTGGGCAATATGCCCCTGTGCAGGTACCGGGCCCGCTTCACCAAAGGTCATGCCCTGCGCTTCGGGTGGAGCAAAGTCGCGTAGCCAATCAACGGCTTTTTGCATGGCAAATACCGAAGCGGGTGAGTTGGTAGCGCCGCCGCGGCTGACGCTTGCGCCTACCGGCTGGCTATCTTCATTGACGCGAATACCCCAATCATCCACTGGGTTGCCAGAAGGTACGCCGGGGCTTCCCATGCCCGCCATGGAGAGCCAGGAGTCGTGGAAGCGCCAGCCCAGCGACGGATCGCGGCGGCCATAGTCCATGTGGCCATACACTTTGGTGCCGTCTATTTCTCCTACGTGTTCGGTAAAGAACTCGGCAATATCCTCATAGGCTGTCCAGTTGGTGGGCACGCCTAAGTCGTAGCCGTAAATTTCCCGGAACTGCTCTTGCAGGTCTTCGCGTTGGAACCAGTCATAGCGGAACCAGTAGAGGTTGGCGAACTGCTGGGTAGGCAGTTGATAGAGGCTGCCATCTGGCCCGGTGCCGTACTGCAAGCCAATGAAATCATCCAGGTCGAGGGTAGGCAGCGTGTAGTCGGCCCACTCGTTCTCCATCGCCTCAGTTAGGTTGATAGTCGTGCCGTAGCGGATATGCGTGCCGATGGCGTCGGTGTCGTTGACGAAGCCGTCGTAGATACTGTTACCCGACTGCATCTGGTTCTGCATGGTGTCCACCACATCACCTTCACCGATGATGTTGTGGGTCAGATTGATGCCGGTGAGCTCGCTAAAGGCTTCCGCTAACACTTCACTTTCATAAACGTGGGTGGTGAGACCTTCGGCAACGGTTTGGATATCCATGCCCCGAAAAGGCTCGGCGGCTTTGGCAAACCACATCAGCTCTTCGATTTGCTCTTCACGGCTCAGCGTCGAGTTTTGGAAGTGCTCATCGACCAGGCGCTCAGCAATAGCGCGGGTATCCTCTTCCTGCGCTGACAGCGTACCCGATGCCAGCAGCAAGCTGGCGGCGAGGGTTGTCAGTCTGAATTTCGTGAGTTTGGATTTATTGCAGTGCTTTTGCATGTTGACCTCGTTTTGTTGTGTTCTTCCTTGATGGCTTGGCCGTCCTTGATACCGATTAAACGCTGGTGGCATTGCCCAAAAGCTAGTCCCAAGGGCTAACCCCAGCGCATTAAAACCAGCAGCCATACGGCTGATACCGCTAGTGCAATCCAAATGGAGAGTGAGGTGAAGCCAATCACCCCCAAGTGGATAAAGGCCGCTGAGAGCAGGCCGATAAACAGCCGATCCCCGCGAGTGGTGGCAATGGGTAAAAATCCTTTACGCTCGATGGTGGGCGACAAAATCTCCCATACCGTCATGCCTGCCAGCATGGCGGCAATCGATGAAAAGAATATGGCGGTGGGCACTGTCCATACCATCCAAGACATAGTGAGATCTCCTCAGGTACGGCCCAGGGCGAAGCCCTTGGCGATATGGTTGCGAACGAAGTAGACCACCAGAATGCCGGGAATAATGGTGAGTACCCCCGCAGCGGCCAGGGTGCCCCAGTCAATTCCGGAGGCTGTGGAGGTACGTGTCATGATCATGCCGATGGGTTGCGCATCAGTGGCGGTCAACGTACGTGCCAGTAGTAGTTCTACCCAGGAGAACATAAACAGGAAGAACAGCGTGACGCCGATACCGGAACGGATCATGGGGATAAAAATCTTGACGAAAAAGCGCGGAAAGCTGTAGCCGTCGATATAGGCGGTTTCGTCGATCTCTTTAGGTACGCTGCTCATAAAGCCTTCCAAAATCCAGATAGCCAGCGGGATATTGAATAGGCAGTGAGCCAGCGCGACAGCAATGTGGGTATCAAACAAGCCCACTGAGTAGTAGAGCTGGAAGTAGGGCAGCAGGAATACCGCAGGTGGCGCCATTAGGTTGGTCAGCAGCCAGAAAAACAGATGCTTGTCGCCAATAAAGGTGTAACGGCTAAAGGCGTAGGCGGCGGGTAGCGCGACGCAAATGGTGATGAGCATATTCATCGCCACGTAGAGTATCGAGTTAACGTAGCCCATGTACCAGCTTGAGTTGGTGAAGATGCCGATATAGTTATCAAAGGTCAGGTTCTGGGGCCATAGCGTCATAGAGCCGAGAATTTCGCTATTGGTCTGGAGCGACATATTGATCAGCCAGTAAATGGGCAGAATCATCAGCGCCAGATAAAGGCCAAGCAAGATACGCGAGCGCCAGTGGGCCCGGGCGGTGCGGTTACGCCGCTTGGCCGGTGACACCTTGCTAAAAATCGTGTTGTACTTTTCACCGCGCTGGGTGTTTTCGAGTTGATAGCTCATGTTAAGCACCTCCATGCGGCGGTTTGTCTTTCTGCATATTCATAATGGTGGTGTAGAACACCCAGCTCACCAGCAGAATGACCAGGAAGTAGATCAGCGAGAACGCTGCAGAAGGGCCTAAATCCTGTTGACCGACCGCCATGGTGGTCAGGGATTGGCTTAAGAAGGTGGTGGCGCTGCCTGGCCCACCACCTGTCAATACAAAGGGCTCGGCGTAGATCATAAAGGAGTGCATAAAGCGCAACAGTACGGCGATAACCAGTACGTTGGTAAGCTTGGGCAGCTGGATATAGCGGAACACCGCCCACTTCGAGGCCCGATCGATACGCGCTGCCTGATAGTAAGCTTCGGGAATCGAGCGCAGGCCGCTGTAGCACAGCATGGCCACCAGCGGGGTCCAGTGCCACACGTCCATTAAGATGATCGTTACCCAGGCATCGCCCGCATTACGAGTAATATTGTATTCGACACCTAGCTGGCGCAGGCCCCAGCCCATTAAGCCGATATCGCCGCGGGTAAAGATTTGCCAAATACTGCCTACCACGTTCCAAGGGATTAGCAGCGGCAGGGTAATGAGGATCAGCACCGCCGAGGCCTGCCAACCGCGTTTGGGCATAATCAGCGCGATACCGATTCCTAGCGGAATCTGAATGGCGAGAATAATCAGTGAAAACGATATTTGGCGAAGAAACGCCGCCTGCAGCGCGTCGTCATTGAGCATGCTTTGAAACCACTCGGTGCCGGTAAAAAAGCGTGCGTTGGGGCCGAGTACGTCCTGCACCGAGTAGTTGACTACGGTCATTAGCGGAATGATGGCGGAGAATGCCACCAATACCAGCATGGGCAGCACCAGTAGCCAGGCTCTGTTATTGGGTACTTTGTTATTCATGGCCGGCCTCCACCAGGTATTCATCGATATACAGCGCCACATGGGCAGAATCGAAGTGCGCAAACGCCGCCTTGCTCACCGGCGGGTGTCCTTCTGGCAGGCGGGCTTTAAAGGTTTGTTCGTTGAGCTTGAAAGTCAGCAGGGAGTAGGTGCCCAGGTCTTGCACGCTAACCACTTGAATCGGCACGCTATCGGCTGAAGGGCTTGAGGAGATAGCAATAAACTCAGGGCGAATGCCCAGCTTGATATTGGCCGAGCTAGCGTTGGCGACTGCGTGCTTCATCTGCCCACTAACCGGTAGCGGCTGCGAGCCGAACATGACTTGATCGTCTCTGAATTCGACGGCCATAAAGTTCATACCGGGGCTGCCAATAAAGTAACCCACAAAGGTATGCGCCGGGCGTTCGAACAGTTCTCGAGGTGTGCCGAATTGCACCACCTGGCCTTCGTACATCACGGCAATTTTATCCGCGAAGGTAGAGGCCTCCAGCTGATCGTGGGTCACGTAGATCATGGTGATGTTAAAGCGCTCGTGAATCTCCTTGAGCTTGCGGCGCAGTTTCCACTTGAGCTGCGGGTCGATCACGGTGAGCGGTTCGTCAAACAGGATGGCCGTGACGTCGTCGCGCACCAAGCCACGGCCCATGGAGACTTTCTGCTTCTCATCGGCGGTCAGGTTTTTGGCTTTGCGATCCAATAGCGGGGTTAGCTCAAGAATATCGGCGACTTCGAGCACCTTGGGTTTCACCCGGTACTCGGGGGTATTCATATTGCGCAGGGGAAAGGCGAGATTGTCGAACACCGTCATGGTGTCGTAGATCACCGGGAACTGAAACACCTGGGCAATATTGCGCTCTTCCGGGGGCAGCTCATTGACTCGCTGGCCGTCAAACAGCACGTCACCCTCTGAAGGTTCCAGCAGGCCAGAAATAATGTTCAGTAGGGTCGATTTACCGCACCCTGAAGGGCCCAGTAGTGCATAAGCGCCGCCCTTGTGCCATACGTGTTCCATCTGGCGGATGGCGTAATCCGCTGCGCCCTTGGGGGCTTTTTCGTAGGAGTGCGCCAAACCTTTTAACGTGATCTCAGCCATGGGCAGCTCCTCCCTGACGTGCAGGAATATGTACTGTGTGGCCCTGCTTGTCGAAGGCGTAAAGCTGGTGGGTAGGGAAGTACACTTTCAGGGGTTGATTAACACTAAACTGGTGTATGCCCGCTAAGTGCAGAACGAGAGGAAAGCGCTCATGGTGAACATGCAGAAACGTTTCTGAACCGCTAATCTCTGCTACATCTACATGCACATCCAGCGCCAGGTCATCGGCCTGCTGGGGTTGCAGGGTGAGGTGCGACGCCCGCACGCCAAAGTCATAATCCCCTGGCTCAAGGCGTTTTAGCTTCTCATCGCAGGGAAAGTGCAGCGATTGATCGAAGGTAATCTCGCTGTCGGTCAACTGGCCGGGAACAATATTGATGGGTGGTTCGGAGAACATCTCTGCGCTGAAACGGCCGTTGGGCTCGCGATAGACCTGCTCGGTAGGGCCGTATTGAAGCAGTTTTCCTTCGTGAAGAACCGCCGTGTTGCCGCCCAGCGCTAACGCTTCATTGGGCTCGGTGGTGGCGTATACCGCAATGCAGTTACGCGCTTTAAACAGCTCGCGTAGTTCGTCGCGCAGCTCTTCGCGGAGTTTATAGTCCAGGTTGACCAGCGGCTCATCAAACAGGATTAAGTCGGCGTCTTTGACCAGCGCCCGCCCCATGGCGGTACGCTGCTGCTGGCCTCCCGAAAGCTCCTGGGGGTAGCGATTCAGCAGGTGTTCGATATGCAGCATTTCAGCAATTTCGCCAACCCGCTTATCAATTTCGCTTTTAGGTTGCTTGGCTAATTTAAGCGGCGAGGCAATGTTGTCGTAAACGGTGAGGCTGGGGTAGTTGATAAACTGCTGGTACACCATGGAGACGTTGCGTTTGCGCACCGAAACATTTGTTACGTCTTTGCCATCCATGATGATCTTGCCTTTGGTAGGCGGTTCAAGACCTGCCATTAGGCGCATCAGGGTGGTTTTTCCGGCCAGCGTTCGACCCAACAGTACGTTGAAGGAGCCCGGCTCAAGGGCTAGGTCTATTCCGCTGATATGCGGCACACCGTTAACGATGTGGTCGATATTTTGCAAATGTAAGGACATGCCGATCTCGCTAGCGTCGTTGTTATTGGATAGGGTTGTTTAATTAGGCTGTTGGATCAGGTTGTTGGATCAGGTTGTTGGAATAGTATAGATCGTTTTCGTTTACGAAAGGCTAGTTGATCGTTTGCGAACTTGCAACGCGTTTTTGGCGCATTGGTCTACGCATTTAGGCGTAGAAAGTGAACACAAAAAAGCCGACCCCTGGTACTCAGGAGTCGGCTCGTTTACTGGTAACGCTTTGAAAAAGGGGGGTTACTTAACGTTTTCCTGCTCCTCTTTCTCCTGCCTGGACGCTGGCGCAGGCTTTTCATTATGGTCGATCAGTGTGGATTTGTTCTTGGCAAAGGCATCGTAGGCGAAATCGTCCACGGTGAGCATTTCCAGCACTTCGGCCTCGAAGGTGCGCATAAAGTCGGCATCCTCGGCACTGATCAAGCCTTTTTCCAAGCCAGCCTCGACCCGTGCTTCAGGGTGAAGCGCTGTCTGCGGCAGCTCGCCTTTGGCATAGGCCTTGTTGACGGTGCGATAGATTTTTTCGGCGCGGTCATAATCCACCAGCAGGGCGTTGTAGCGGGCCAGCGGGTTGCGCTGTTCACCGTCGTCTGCGTCCCAGGTGTTTTCCAACAGTTTCGTGCGTAGGGCGCTGTGCGTAGAAACACGCTGGGCAATATCCCGGGCCAGATCGTCGTGGGGTTTGTTCCAGCGGCGGCCAGTAGGCATCACTACAGCGTTGAGCGTTTTGCCCAGCGCACGGTTGGGTAGATTATCGAAAATCTCCACGAACGCCTGCTCAGCACGCTGGAGCAGGAAGCGGCAGCTGTAGTGCAGCAGTGCCTCTTCGCCTTCTACCTTGCTACCTGCCTGCCACTGTTTGAGCACCATGGAAGTGAGGTAGAGATTAGAGAGCACATCACCCAGCCGCGCAGAGATCATTTCACGTTTCTTCAGCGCTGAGCCCAGGCTCGCCATTGCAGCATCGGCACACAGGCCAAAACCAGCAGAGAGGCGGGCGATATCCTGGGCATAGGCTGCTGCGGGGCCATCGAAGGGTACGCTGGCTTTGCCGATGCCAAAGCCCAGAGTAAAGGCGCGGGCTGCGTTGCCGAAGATCAAGCCCGTATGGCCGAAGAAGGCTTTATCGAACGCCTTCATATCGTTGGCGTCTTTCGCCGCCAACTCGTCCAGTACGTATGGATGGCAGCGAATCGCGCCCTGGCCAAAGATCATCAGGTTGCGGGTCATGATATTGGCGCCTTCCACGGTAATCGCTACCGGGTTGGCGCTGTAGCCGATTCCCAGGTAGTTACGCGGGCCTAGGGTGACCGCCTTGCCGCCGTGAACGTCCATGGCGTCGCTAAGGATGACGCGCTGAAACTCGGTCAATTGGCTTTTCAGAATCGCCGAAGGGACGGCGGGTTTTTCGCCGTGGTCGATCATATTGGCAGTTTGATACACAGTGGCCTGGGAGATGTAGGCCAATGCCGCCATACGAGCGAGAGGCTCTTGCACCCCTTCCATCTCGGCAACCGGCACGTTGAACTGGCGACGAACGCGGGTGAAACCACCGCTCCAGCCCAGGGCGTAGCGAGCGGTGCCGGTAGCGCCTGACGGCAGGGTGATGCAGCGGCCAATCGAGAGGCACTCCACCAGCATCCGCCAGCCTTGGCCAATCATATCCGGGCCGCCAATAATGGTATCCAGCGGCACAAAGACATCTTTACCAATAATCGGGCCATTCATAAAGGGGCTGCCGATAGGGTGGTGACGACGGCCGATTTCCATGCCAGCAGTGTCGCGGGGGATCAGCGCCAGGGTAATACCACGGTCTTCTTCGTCACCGAGCAGTTTTTCCGGGTCAAACAAGCGGAAGGCCAAGCCCACTACAGTGGCGATGGGCGCCAGAGTGATCCAACGCTTCTCGAAGTTAAGGCGCAGGCCAAGTACTTCTTCGCCATTGATCGTCTTTTTGCAGACTACGCCGGTGTCTGGCAGCGAGGTAGCGTCTGAACCGGCACGGGGGCCGGTGAGGCCAAAGCAGGGAATTTCACGGCCATCTGAGAGGCGCGGAAGGTAGTGATCTTTCTGCTCTTGGGTACCGTATTTAAGCAGTAGCTCGCCAGGGCCGAGGGAGTTGGGTACACCTACGGTCACCATCAGGGTTTCGTTAGCAGAAAGCTTTTGCAGCGCCATGGACTGCGCTTTGGCCGAGAAGCCAAGGCCGCCGTACTCCTTCGGGATAATCATGCCGAAGAAGCCCTCTTTTTTCAGGTAGTCCCACAGCTGCTGGGGCAGGTCGGCGCGCTCTTGAGCAATATCCCAGGCGTTGCACATGCCAGCAGCCTTGGCGCACTGATTGGCCAGAAAGGCTTTTTCATCGTCGCGCAGGCCATCGTCTTTAAAGGCGTGCAATTTGTCCCAATTGGGCTTGCCTGAAAATAGCTCGCCATCCCAGGAGACGCTGCCCGCTTCCAGGGCCGTACGCTCTGTAGCAGACACTTTAGGTGCTACCTTTTTAAAGGTGGCGAATAGGCGCGGTGTGAGCCACTTGCGACGCAGTGCTGGCAAGCCAGCCACTGCCACGGCAGCTGCGCCAATCAGCAGCAGTACGCCAATAACTTCGGCGTCAAACAGCAGGCCAACAAGGCCCAATACGCCAAGCACCGCTATTGCCGCGGGGGCGCCTGCCTCGCGACGCATCACGACGAGCAAGCCAGTAATGGCGAGCACGATAAGAAGTAGGGTGAGCATAGTGTCTCTCTCAGTTGGTGGCCTTTATTGCTGGCCAGCTGTTGTTAGTAAAGTGTTAGTGCTGGTTAAAATGATCAATCGAACACTTGTTTGAATATTGGCAGATGGTACCCGCCTCGTGCAAGTATTTAGGCATGTTTAGCGCTGCAAATGCGATGCGCTCATCAAAAAAAACGCCATGGCGGCAGGCCATGGCGTTTGGAGTAGAAAACCGACTAAATGTTCAGGCGCGTTTGGCCGGTGCGCCGTTAGCCACATAGTAGTCTACGCTGGCGCGGGGAAGCGGTTCATGACCCTTGATACGGTCAGCGATTTTCTCCGCCAGCATAATCGTCGGCGCGTTCAGGTTGCCGGTGGGTATCACCGGGAAGAGTGAAGCATCGACCACGCGCAGACCCTCAACACCATGAACGCGGCCCTGACCGTCGGTGACCGCCATATCGTCGTTACCCATCCGGCAGCTGCCGCAGGGGTGGTAGGCAGTTTCGGCGTGCTGTTTGACGAAAGCATCGAGCTCGGCATCTGTTTGGACGCCTGGGCCGGGGGCTATTTCACGGCCACGGTACTTATCAAACGCGGGCTGGCCGATGATGTCCCGGGTGAGGCGAATGGCGTCGCGGAACTCTTGCCAATCTTTCTCTTTGGCCATGTAGTTGAACAGAATGCTGGGCGCAGCGTGTGGGTCTTTCGAGGTCAAGCGAATACGCCCGCGGCTTTCTGAGCGCATGGAGCCAACGTGAGCCTGGAAGCCGTGGGCTTGTACCGCGCTTTTGCCGTTGTAGCTGATGGCGATGGGAAGAAAGTGGTACTGCAGGTTGGGCCACTCTTCTTCATCGCGGCTGCGGATAAAACCACAGGATTCAAACTGGTTGCTGGCGCCCACGCCGGTGCCTTTGAACAGCCACTCGGCGCCAATTTTGGGCTGGTTGTACCACTTCAGCGCCGGGTAGAGGGAAATCGGCTCTTTGCACTCGTACTGGATGTACATCTCCAGGTGATCCTGGAGGTTTTCACCTACGCCGGGAAGGGCGTGAACTGTTTCGATACCGAGCTCTTTGAGCAGTTCCGGGTTACCGATGCCTGAGCGCTGAAGAATCTGTGGGGAAGCAATAGCGCCACCGCAGAGCAGCACTTCACGACGGGCGTAGGCCTGCTGTTTTTCGCCTTTCTGCTCATAGCGCACACCTACTGCACGTTTGCCTTCAAACTCAATAACGTCGGTAACGGCATGGGTTTCAATGGTGAGGTTGTGGCGCTGTTTGGCGGTATCCAGGTAGCCCCGAGCTGTGGATGCGCGGCGGCCTTTGGGCGTGACGAAGCGATCCATGGGGCCAAAGCCCTCTTGCTGGTAGCCGTTAACGTCTTCGGTTTCCGGGTAGCCAGCCTGTTTGCCCGCTTCAATAAAGATGCGATAAAGCGGGTTATTAGTATCTTTAGGTGTGGTCACGCTGACCGGGCCATCGCCGCCATGGTAGCTGTTGGCTCCAATGTCGCGGCTTTCGCACTTTTTGAAGTAGGGCAGGCAGCTAAGGTAGTCCCAATCTTCGAGGCCGGGCTGCTTGGCCCAGTTGTCGTAATCGAGTGCATTGCCACGTATATAGCACATGCCGTTTATCAGCGAGGAGCCGCCAAGGCCTTTACCGCGACCACACTCCATTCGACGACCGTCCATATGCGGTTCGGGGTCGGTTTCAAACGCCCAGTTGTAGCGCTTGCCCTGCAGCGGGTAGGCAAGGGCAGCAGGCATTTGGGTGCGGAAATCGAAACGATAGTCAGGGCCGCCCGCTTCTAACAGCAAGACGCTGACGCTGCTGTCTTCGGTGAGGCGGGTAGCGAGCACATTGCCCGCGGAGCCTGCGCCGATAATGATGTAATCAAATTCGCGTGGTTGAGACATCAGTGCTTCCCTCATCAAGATGGTAATGAGTTGGCACAGGTAGGCGTGACACGAAAACGCTGTGAACCCATATATGGTCTCCTCCCTGCTTGCAAGGCTTCGGTCATCGATGCAGGAACAGGTTGCTGCCATATATCCGGCCTGTGCATGAGGCGTCGTCTCCTGGCGCCTCTGGCCCCGATGA
>NZ_JAUAMB010000026.1 GCF_031010175.1 Halomonas sp. SpR1 | reverse complement strand
CATAGTCACGGGCGGCGTTGGCGCTGTAGGCGTTGCCCGCAGCGTCTTCGCCGGTCACTTCAGCGGCCACACTGTCGTTGTCGGCCAGTACGCTGCCTGGGACGTCGATGGCATAAGTGAGGTCTTCACCCACAGTGCCGGTGAAGGTCTCGCTGCCCACGGTCAGGGTGACGGTGTCGCCTGCTTTGGCGTCGCCGCCCACGCTACCGGTCACGCTGATGGCCTGGGTGGCTTCTTCGCCGTTGATCACGTCGTCGCCGGCAATGGTGTCGATGCTGATCGTGGCACTGGCGTCGGTGTCGACGCCGTAGTCACGGGCGGCGTCGGCGCTGTAAGCGTTGCCCGCGTCGTCGCTACCAGTGACTTCAGCGGTCACGCTGTCGTTCTCGGCCAGCACGCTGCCCGGGACGTCGATGGCATACGTGAGGTCTTCGCCCACGGTGCCTTCGTAGCTGTTGTCACCCACGGTCAGGGTGACGGTGTCGCCCGCTTTGGCGTCGCCGCCCACGCTGCCGGTCACGCTGAGGGTCTGGGTGGCTTCTTCGCCGTTGATCACGTCGTCGCCGGCAATGGTGTCGATGCTGATCGTGGCACTGGCGTCGGTGTCGACGCCGTAGTCACGCGCAGCATCGGCGCTGTAGGCGTTGCCCGCGGCATCGCTGCCGCTCACTTCAGCGGTCACGCTGTCGTTCTCGGCCAGTACGCTGCCTGGGACATCGATGGCGTAGGTCAGGTCTGCCGCTACCTGGCCGCTGAAGCTCTCGTCGCCCACGGTCAGGGTGACGGTGTCGCCCGCTTTGGCGTCGCCGCCCACACTGCCGGTCACGCTGATGGTCTGGGTGGCTTCTTCGCCGTTGATTACATCGTCGCCAGCGATGGTGTCGATGCTGATCGTGGCGCTGGCGTCGGTGTCGACGCCATAGTCACGGGCGGCGTCGGCGCTGTAGGCGTTGCCCGCGTCGTCGCTACCGGTGACTTCAGCATTGATGGTGTCGTTGTCGGCCAGGAGGGATCCGGGGACGTCGATGGCGTAGGTCAGGTCTGCCGCTACCTGGCCGCTGAAGCTTTCGTCACCCACGGTCAGGGTGACGGTGTCACCCGCTTTGGCGTCGCCGCCCACGCTACCGGTGACGCTGATGGTCTGGGTGGCTTCTTCGCCGTTGATCACGTCGTCGCCGGCGATGGTGTCGATGCTGATCGTGGCGCTGGCGTCGGTGTCCACGCCATAGTCACGGGCGGCGTTGGCGCTGTAGGCGTTGCCCGCAGCGTCTTCGCCGGTCACTTCAGCGGCCACACTGTCGTTGTCGGCCAGTACGCTGCCTGGGACGTCGATGGCATAAGTGAGGTCTTCGCCCACGGTGCCTTCGTAGCTGTTGTCACCCACGGTCAGAGTGACGGTGTCGCCCGCTTTGGCGTCGCCGCCCACGCTGCCGGTGACGCTGAGGGTCTGGGTGGCTTCTTCGCCGTTGATTGCGTCGTCGCCAGCGATGGTGTCGATGCTGATCGTGGCGCTGGCGTCGGTGTCGACACCATAATCACGGGCGGCATCGGCGCTGTAGGCGTTGCCTGCGGCGTCTTCGCCGGTCACTTCGGCGCTCACGCTGTCGTTGTCGGCCAGGAGGGATCCGGGGACATCGATGGCGTAGGTCAGGTCTGCCGCTACCTGGCCGCTGAAGCTTTCGTCACCCACGGTCAGGGTGACGGTGTCACCCGCTTTGGCGTCGCCGCCCACGCTGCCGGTGACGCTGATAGTTTGGGTGGCTTCTTCGCCGTTGATCACGTCGTCGCCGGCAATGGTGTCGATGCTGATCGTGGCGCTGGCGTCGGTGTCGACGCCGTAGTCACGGGCGGCGTCGGCGCTGTAGGCGTTGCCCGCAGCGTCTTCGCCGGTCACTTCGGCGCTCACGCTGTCGTTCTCGGCCAGTACGCTGCCTGGGACATCGATGGCGTAGGTCAGGTCTGCCGCTACCTGGCCGCTGAAGCTCTCGTCACCTACGGTCAGGGTGACGGTGTCGCCCGCTTTGGCGTCGCCGCCCACGCTGCCGGTCACGCTGATGGTCTGGGTGGCTTCTTCGCCGTTGATCACGTCGTCGCCGGCAATGGTGTCGATGCTGATCGTGGCACTGGCGTCGGTGTCGACACCGTAGTCACGGGCGGCGTCGGCGCTGTAGGCGTTGCCTGCAGCATCGCTGCCAGTCACTTCGGCACTCACGCTGTCGTTGTCGGCCAGGAGGGGTCCGGGGACGTCGATGGCGTAGGTCAGGTCTGCCGCTACCTGGCCGCTGAAGCTTTCGTCGCCCACGGTCAGGGTGACGGTGTCACCCGCTTTGGCGTCGCCGCCCACACTGCCGGTGACGCTGATAGTTTGGGTGGCTTCTTCGCCGTTGATTACGTCGTCGCCAGCAATGGTGTCGATGCTGATCGTGGCCGCGGCGTCCAGGTTGACCGTGATGTCACGTATTTCGGTCGCAGTCTGGCTGTTACCCGCCGCGTCGGTGGCGATCACGCTCGCTTCCACACTGTTATCGGCGATCAGGTCGGCGGTAGCCACGGTAGTGCTGTAGCTCAGGTTGCCCGCACCGTCGTCGACCACGTTAGTAGTGTAGCTGTTGCCATTGACGCTGAGCGTGACTTGGTCACCCGCTACCACGTCACCGCTCACCGTGCCGCTAACAGCTGTGAAGTTCTGCTCAGCCTCGGCGGCGTTGATCACATCGTCACCGGCAATGGTGTCGATGGTGATGCCCGCGGCGATCTCGGTATTGACTGTGATCTCACGTGTTTCGGTCGCAGTCTGTCTGTTGCCCGCCGCGTCGGTGGCAGTCACGCTCGCTTCCACACTGTTGTCGGCGATCAGGTCGGCGGTAGCCACGGTAGTGCTGTAGCCCAGGTTACCCGCACCGTCGTCGACCACGTTAGTGGTGTAGCTGTTGCCATTGACGCTCAGCGTGACTTGGTCACCCGCTACCACGCTACCGCTCACCGTGCCGGTGATGGTGGTGTTGGTTTCAGCAGCTTCGTCGGCGTTGAGCACGTCGTCACCGGCAATCATGTCGATGGTGATGCCCGCAGCGATCTCGGTGTCGGCCGTGATGTCACGCGTGGCGGTGGCAGTCTCGCTGTTACCCGCCGCGTCGGTGGCAGTCACGCTCGCTTCCACGCTGTTGTCGGCGATCAGGTCTGCCGTGAGCACGTCGATGCTGTAGCCCAGGTTGCCTGCGCCGTCGTCCACGACGTCGCCGGTGTAGTCGGTGCCGTTGACGCTGAGGGTGACTTGGTCACCTGCCACCACGTCTCCGCTCACCGTGCCGGTGATGGTGGTGTTGGTTTCAGCGGCTTCTTCACCGTTGATCACATCGTCACCGGCGATGGTGTCGATGGTGATTCCCGCGGCTATCTCGGTGTCGACTGCGACGTCACGTGTTTCGGTCGCGGTCTGGCTGTTACCCACCGCGTCGGTAGCGGTCACGCTGGCTTCCACACGCTTGTCGGCGATCAGGTCTGCAGTTGCCACAGCAGTGCTATAGCTCAGGCTGCCTGCTCCATCGTCGACCACACTGGTGGTGTATCTGTTGCCATTCACGCTCAGCGTGACTTGGTCACCCGCCACCACGTCTCCGCCCACCGTACCGCTGATAGCGGTGAAGTTCTGCTCAGCCTCATCGGCATTGATCACGTCGTCATCAGCAATGGTGTCGATAGTGATGGTGGCTTCTAAATCGGCGTCGGCGTCGGCGTCGGCGTCGGCGTCGGCGTCTGCATCAGCGTCCGCATCTGCATCGGCGTCCGAATCAGCATCAGCGTCGGCATCGGCGTCCGCATCAGCGTCGGCGTCGGCGTCCGCATCAGCATCGGCATCGGCATCGGCATCAGCGTCCGCGTCCGCGTCCGAATCAGCGTCAGCGTCCGCATCAGCGTCCGCATCAGCATCGGCATCGGCGTCCGCATCAGCATCGGCATCGGCGTCTGCATCCGCATCCGCATCGGCATCCGCGTCTGCATCCGCATCGGCGTCGGCGTCGGCGTCCGCATCAGCGTCGGCGTCGGCGTCGGCGTCGGCGTCCGCATCAGCATCGGCATCGGCATCGGCATCAGCGTCCGCGTCCGAATCAGCGTCAGCGTCAGCGTCCGCATCTGCATCCGCGTCCGCATCAGCATCGGCATCGGCGTCTGCATCCGCATCCGCATCGGCATCCGTGTCTGCATCCGCATCGGCGTCGGCGTCGGCGTCGGCGTCCGAATCAGCGTCGGCGTCGGCGTCGGCGTCCGCATCTGCATCCGCGTCTGCGTCTGCATCGGCATCTGCGTCGGCATCCGCATCGGCATCCGCGTCGGCATCCGCATCGGCATCCGCGTCTGCATCCGCATCGGCATCCGCGTCTGCATCTGCGTCGGCATCGGCGTCGGCGTCGGCGTCCGAATCAGCATCAGCGTCGGCATCGGCGTCCGCATCTGCATCAGCGTCTGCATCCGCATCTGCATCGGCGTCGGCGTCGGCGTCCGAATCAGCATCAGCGTCGGCATCGGCGTCCGCATCTGCATCAGCGTCGGCGTCGGCGTCCGCATCAGCATCAGCATCAGCGTCCGAATCAGCGTCGGCGTCCGCATCTGCATCTGCGTCCGCATCAGCATCGGCGTCTGCATCCGCATCCGCATCCGCATCAGCATCAGCATCAGCATCAGCATCGGCATCTGCGTCAGCATCGGCATCTGCGTCAGCGTCAGCATCTGCATCTGCATCTGCATCTGCGTCAGAATCGGCATCTGCGTCCGCATCAGCGTCGGCGTCGGCGTCGGCGTCCGAATCAGCATCAGCGTCGGCATCGGCATCTGCATCAGCGTCGGCATCGGCATCGGCATCAGCGTCCGCGTCCGCGTCCGCGTCCGAATCAGCGTCGGCGTCGGCGTCGGCGTCGGCGTCGGCGTCGGCGTCCGCATCAGCATCTGCGTCGGCGTCTGCATCAGCATCTGCGTCGGCATCTGCATCCGCGTCTGCATCGGCGTCCGAATCAGCGTCGGCGTCGGCGTCGGCGTCGGCGTCGGCGTCGGCGTCCGAATCAGCATCAGCATCAGCATCGGCATCCGCATCAGCGTCGGCGTCGGCGTCCGCATCTGCGTCCGCATCTGCGTCCGCATCTGCATCAGCGTCGGCATCCGCATCTGCATCTGCATCCGCGTCCGCATCTGCATCAGCGTCGGCGTCCGAATCAGCATCAGCATCTGCATCAGCGTCCGCATCTGCATCAGCATCTGCATCAGCATCTGCATCTGCGTCGGCATCTGCATCTGCATCAGCGTCGGCATCCGCGTCTGCATCGGCATCAGCGTCCGCATCAGCATCTGCGTCGGCATCTGCGTCGGCATCTGCATCTGCATCTGCGTCCGCATCAGCGTCGGCGTCCGAATCAGCATCAGCATCGGCATCAGCGTCCGCAT
Source organism: Halomonas sp. SpR1 (assembly GCF_031010175.1). Classification (GTDB taxonomy): domain Bacteria; phylum Pseudomonadota; class Gammaproteobacteria; order Pseudomonadales; family Halomonadaceae; genus Vreelandella. The sequence goes on along the minus strand of NZ_JAUAMB010000026.1, from coordinate 68,514 downwards.
CGGTATCATCTAGTTCATTTGAAACAGCCGCCGCACCATCATCAAACTCAACAAACTCAGCGCCCTCTAGGCCGCCTTCAGTCTCGAAACTTAGCGGGTCGGTTTCTTCAGCAATACGTGCAACGCGAACGAAGTCGCTACCGCCGCCACCGCCGCCGGCGCCACCACCGGCAGCAGTCGCGTCAAGAAGGTCGAGGAGATCACCCTCTTCGTCGTCAAGAGCGGCAAGTAGGGCTTCAAGGTCGTCGTCTTGGGCACTGGCATCGGTGGCGACAATCGCGTCAATATCAAGTTCGGAAGTAACAGCAACTTCTTGGCCACCCTCGACAACGTTAGCGCCTGTTCCGTCGGCAAAGTCTAGCTCAACACGACCGTCCGCAGATGTGATGAGCGTTTCGCCCACCTGAAGAACGTCGCCAATGCGCAATTCGCGCAGGTTGCCGTCTTCGCCACGTGCCCAAGCCTGACCTGAAATCGCGATAACTGTTGCCGTTGCCATATGCTGTTCTCCGCCCACCATTTAATAAAAGGGTCGCCGCTTTTTATTGAAGCCTAATGAAAATGGCTATTTACGGCATTCTGAAGCAAGCCTAGCCTTGATCAAGACAGTTTCATATTGTACCGGTGGACAATACGGGCAAAGTGGCAGGAAAAAGAATGCAAGTGACGTTCAGGGCTGTCTTGGCAGGCAAGGGGTTGTGTGCGGGGTAGCTGTTCAATAAAACCGATACAGGCGTTTATGAGTAGTAGCTACTTTTTCTCCGAGCTCAAAATACGATGCAAGCCTGCAACATCATCTTGGTCAGCAAAAAAAGAATGACGATGTTCTATTGCACCATAAGCCTTTATAAGGCCAGCCATCATATTAAGCGCTCCAGAATCATTATTAGCCTGACAACGCTGACAAAACTCGTGCGCACGCGCAGCCAACGCAACGTAATCTGCGGCAATGGCGGGGGTATCAAATTTAGACCAGGTTAGCTGGACACGCGAGGCTTCCCACTGACTTTCCATAACTTCAAACACTTCGGCATGCAGTTTTGCTGATAACGGCCAGTAAGCTCCCATCGTGTCATATACCCAGCCCTGCCAGTCCATGAGCAGCATGTGGCTGTCTATATTCGCCATGCGTGCACTACTCGGGTTTTGCACCGTCAGGCATTTGGGGATTCTTTCCACCGCAGCCACCATTAGTGGCCATAAATGCATAAAATTCGCAACTTGAACGCTTTCTTCATCCACGTGCGTCAAATACGCAAAATGCGAAGCCTTTATTTTCTTCATGCGCTCGGGTAAAGAGTCGAAAGTTGCTGTGTATTGCGCAATCAGCCGATCAGCTAATGGAACATGAAACAGACATTGACGCAGCTCATTCATCCAAGGTTTACGTTCTTCCGAGTTTTTCCATTGAGGAAGTTTGTCGCCCACCTCCAACAATACAAAAGAGCACCAAGGCAAGCAGCTACTTTCCAGTAAAACGGGCACTGTGGGAATGGTGCCATAGCAATAGCCGCTTACTTCTTTTAGAAGCGCAGCTTCATGAAGTGCTTCATTCTCCCGAGCAGGCGCATAACATTTGAGCAATACATAGCGTAAGGCGCCGCTACCATCCGTATCACGCACCAATACTTGCGCTATCGCCCGCCCATGCAGCAGACGACACTGTAAAATATCAAGATCGCCGTTACAGTGCTGACGCTCAGCCAGCCAGGGTAATAGCCACTGCTTAAGGTTTTTTTGTTCAAAACGTTGAACAAAATCAGTAATTGAAAACAGCGAGACCTGCTGAGAGCGTGGCAAAAGCAGCATATTAATCTGCTGAAAATACTTGATAATACTCAAGAAACTCACCAGCCCATTAATACTTGCCGCCATTAGTTGGCGCATACTCAGCAACAGTATAAATAGCGTCAGGAGTGGCCGCATAGTGCCATTTAGGTAATCCAAAACTATGATCAGAAACCCCAGTACAAAACTGACATTGATCACGGTAAGCACGTTGCCCTGTAGCGTACCTTGGATTTTCTGCACCCTTTCAAAACGGTAGTAAAAGCAAACTACTATTACCAACCCAAGCACACATACCACTGCCAATAGCGCTAACAGGGGATGCAAAAGTGCGATCAGCAGACAAAATAGCAGTGCAATAACCGTTGATGATATGGCGCCTATCACAACACCCAGTACACGTTTGCCAAGTAAGCGGTGGTTAGCAACCAGTCGCGTTTTATTTAAGTGACGCAGTATCTTTACCGAAAGACTCGCGACGGCTTTTTTAACCAGCCATTGGAGAAGGGCATAGGAGCAAAAACAGGCTACTGCCAATGCTATCAGCACCGCTATTTTGCCGCTGCTAGTGCCTGCCCCGGGAACCCAGCCATCGATGCGGCTATGGCCGGTTATCAGCACTTGAAGTAGTTGCCAGGGGAGCACTAGGCTTGCCAATAGCATTACTTGGCTGGCGATTTGCATCAACAGGATAGCGACCACGCGCCAGCGAAATGGCCACAGCACCGCGCGCGCCAGCGCAACCATTAAGTCGCGGACTTGATCACTATGGATCTCACCCATCTCACTGCGTGCTGCTAGGTTGCTCATCGCTCAGCCATTGGCTCTATAAGTTGCATAAATACACGTAACTCGTCCGGTTGATTTGCTATCGGCATATAGGTTGAAACGGCATGGTGCACTGCGGATAAAATGACCTCGTTATGGCGCAAACTGCGCTGCTCTGCTTCTGCCCAGCCATACACAGGCCATTGCTCTTGTTGAGACAACGCTGCCCCGGCCTCATCCAGGGAAGCGAAAAGTAGCGGCAGGAATGTGCCCCCATAGAGTTCGGTCGCTGCCACTACTTGGCTGCCATCGTAATAACGTTTATCACGAAGCACGTCGGGGATGGGTTTAGTTACTTGGGTATCAAGCAGATAAAACAATCGCTGCCAAAATGGCGCTGCGCCATAGCTCTCTTGCAACACCCTCTCAAGTGCCTCGACACTCGCAGGTAAGGGAGGCCCCTCTTGTACATTTCCTCTCAGTAGCGATTCCGACCAGCGAGCCAATCCTTCATGCACCCAACCTTGCTTAAACATCATGTGCGCGTTTTGGTATAGATGAAATAGCTCATGCGCAGGGGTTAGGTTTTGTGCTGCATCCACTTGCCCACCCAATGCCATGCGAATATGACAACCTGGCGAGGCAGCGCTGCGTACAACTTCGTCATAAGCCTGCCCGCCACGTGTTTGATCCGCACGTAAAATCACTATAATGAAGCCCGCACGCTGATAGCGTGGCATATGCAAGGGTGGCGTGAGCCCCAATACTTCGCTATAAAGTGCATCGGCAGCCGCCAACTGAATTTCCAGATCATCAAGCCGCGTAGAGGGTAGTTCCGAACGCGGGTCAAAGCTCTCGACAAAGAAGTGTATGGCATCACCGCCCTTCTCAGGATTCGGCTCATTTTCTAACTGCTCAAGCAATCTATCACGCTGTAGGTAATAGCATTCGCCGACTTCGGACTGCGGATCAGCGGCATCAGGTGTTAGCAACGCCACGCAAAACAGGAGCAGAGCACCCCACCCACACCGAGCTATCGAGACGTAGTTACAGATAGCCGTCATGATGAAAAAAGCGTGTGCAGCCCAATGCCATGGGAAGCCTTAACAAGCACACAATCTTGAGGTTTTAAGTGTCCAGGTAAAGCTGTTTCTAGTGCTTTGACATCCGCAAAGTGAAACACGCCGGCGGCCTCCCCTCCCAGTAATGGGGCTAAGGCTTGGCAATTTTGCCCACATAGCAGTATCTGCCTAACCGGTAGCGCGGTAAGTATGGGAACAAGTTCCAGGTGCAGAGCCTCTGCCTCTGAGCCAAGCTCCAGCATATCACCGAGAATTAATAACTTTTGGTTAGCTTGTACGGATAGCGCGGAGAAAGCCTCCAGCGCCATGCGCATCGATAGAGGATTGGCATTATAAGCTTCATCGTACACAGTGATCGCCGCTCCGTGGTAATCAATGGCTCTCACCTCGCCTCTGCCGGCCACCGCCTGAAAAGACGCTAGGCGGGATATTATGATGTCTAGAGGAAGGTTATCGTGCCTAGCCACTGCCAGCACCGCCATGGCATTGAGCAGCATATGACGCCCAATGGCGCTCATGCAGAGCTCATACGAAGTGCCATCGAGCGTAATGCGCCCGCGGTTGCCTGCAAACTCAAGCATGCGTATGTCAGCGTCAACATGTTCGCCAAAACTGACTACTTTTAGGTGGTAGCTCCTTGCCTGCTCCGCAAGATACGTATAGTGCGGCATATCACGATAGAGAATGGCGACGCCATTGGGTGGCATACTCTGAAAAATAAGCGCTTTCTTACGGGCAATTTCATCCAACGAGTGGTGATAGGCTAGATGCGAAGCAGCGATATTGGTAATAATAGCGAGATCAGGGCGAGCAAGATCCGTATTGTGAGCCATGGAACCGATGGCCATTTCAACCACCCAGTACGGTGCCTCTTGCGGCATAGAAGCAATGTTCCAGGCAATGCCAATAGGAAGATTGGCACTACCTTGCGTTTGCCCTACTGCGCCGGAGTAGCTCAGCGCATGGGCTAGCATCGCCACTGCCGTTGTTTTGCCTGCGCTTCCAGTAATACCAACGACGCGACCAGCATAACAGCGCCGTTGCCACTGGCCGATGGCCAATGTCGCTGTGCGCACATCGTGCACTTTTAACACAGGGACGCCGATATCACGATACGCCTCGCCATCATCGCAAAGCACTGCAGAAGCACCTTTAGTGACCAGTGACTTCACAGCCGCAAACGGCAAAAAACCTTTCTCCATTTCCTTGCCCCGAGCGACAACTACCTGCCCAGGTTGAAAGGATTTTGGCCAACAGCATACCCCTCTCGCCAGCCACTTATCCGGTGGTACTGATACCCATGTTCCCTCAGTTGCCGAAGCCATAGCCTCAGCATCAAGCCTATTCACTAGCGGGGGCTTGATGCTGGCATATTCGCCTTTGCGAAGCATCTGCTGATAAGCCACCAACCCCGAAAGATAGTGTTCTACATCGTCAATTCTTACGCGAAAGCTGTGGTGGCGAATAAAGAAACCATCCACGATAGTAGCGGGTGCCTTAAAGTACATCGCTACTTCCGGCCAGAAGAAACCATTCAGAAGATAGTTCGCTCGGGTATGCAGAGCCCGGTAAAACGCATTGACATCAAACCCATTCAGCACATCGATTAGATCAGGCCGTGTCTCCAGCTTGAGCAGCGTCTTGTGAAACGCCATTGCCAGCTCAAGCAGCGTGGGAAAAGTGGTGATCCGCTCGCGAATAAAATCGACATAGCCCACGATATTGCGCACTGCGAACGCAAAATATTGGCGCTCTGGACGATGTGTCACCAACTCATTTGAGCAATAAGCAAGCCAATGGTCATGCGCCTTTTCGTGCCCATTGGCGATAAAGTAGTCAAACGCTTTGACCACGCAATCCAGCCAGCGACTATTGCGGGTATGGTCGTAAAGCCGCATCAGAGCAAAGGCAGCTTCACCATCGTAATAAATTATTCGTGTCTTTTCCTTGACCGATAAATCTGCAGCGTTGAGTACATGCACAAAGCTACCATCGGCTTCCTGCATTCGCACAATCCCTAGCGCCAACGCATCTGCCAGATCAGCATAACAACCATCTCCCGTGACCTGGTGATACTTTACCAACGCCAGAATAGCGACCGCATTGGCTCCCAGCTTGATGATATTGCCTGTATCCACCACATAGGCTGCCCCTTGGCGATGAATAATAAACTGGGAACACATGCCATTAAGCGCCCAAGATATCTGTTGGCGTATCCGTTTAAGCTGCTCATCACTTAAAAGCCGTTGATCTGCGCAGACCTCATATCCCTCTAATAAAGCATAAGTGCTGCTGGCATGTCGTAGAACATTGTAAGTGTTAATGCGGCGGTCAAAGCAGGGGAAATAGCCATACACATAGTGGCCATCTTGGCACACTTGCATACCCAGAAAACGAGTGGAACGAGCGATCAACTCCCCGGTAGATTCTGCGGTCAAAGGAGGCGTCTTTCGCCGCCCCCAGCGCCTCGGCTGGGTATCCAGAGCATGTACACTTGGCGTTTCACCGCTAACATCTATGAACACGCCAGTTGTGGAGAAGCTCCACACCGGCATATTATCGGCAAAATCCGGCATTTGGCTGGAACCATGACGTGCTTTTATAAAACGCTCAAGATTAGCCTGGTTAACTTCAGCGTGCGCAACCCGATTGCCTGCGTACAAACAGGCATTGGCGTTGAGTTCCATCTCTGTCAGCAAGAGTCGAGGAAATTTCTTACCCACAAACGCTAAGCCGCTACGACAATAGTTACGCTTGCAGCGCTTAATCTCCTGTTTCAGCGCCTGCCACTGCCACTGTCGTACGGCAAAAGGCCATTCCAACCGACACCACACCAAAGGGTGGGAAAACTTTCGCTCCAGTCGTGTCAATGCTTGCTTAAAAGTGGGTAATAACGCCGTCCAGTTGCCTGCCTGCAAACTGGCCAAATCAAGGTGCACGGACGTGACTTGGGCATGCTCATAGCCATCGCTTACTGAAATCAGCATCACCTGTGTAAATTCAGCCAGCCGTGCGTGTTTGTTCAACCACATAGGCATCACCGTATCGCCCATGCTCTCCAACGCACACGAAACTTCAGCCGTTCGGGCAGAATGCTCAGCGCTCGACCTACTTGATGGAAGCGAGCAATGCAGTGAAGAATCTTTAATACCCGGCATTGAGTTGCTCAATAATGGAGGCTAATGTGAGGGTCAAAAATATAACGAAGAAGCGCCGCAACATACCCAGGCTTACTCGCGCTAAGTTATATAAATTAAAAGCGCTCTGGAACGCGTTCCACTATCGGCGCTAGCTTTAGAATAAGCTGTAAGCGATCTCGAACAGCCAGCTTCTTGAAAATAGCGCTAAGATGCGCTTTTACTGTACGCTCGGTAATATCAAGTTGGCGCGCAACTTCTTTATTTGTCGCACCGCGCACCACAGCAAGTGCCACGCCCCGCTCACGGTCGGTTAGGCTCCCAAGCTCCGCTGTATTGAAAGCTCCGCCACCTTCAGCCCGCTGTTGAAGCGCTTTAAAGGTGCCTCCTAACACTTTAGCCAGCAACTCTTGACCAACCCACACGCCTTGGTTAGTCACCACCAATGCCACCTGCTTAAGCACCTCCGGTGCAGCAAGGGTGTGAACATATCCTCGCGCCCCCAGATCCAGTGACCTCAATGCTTCACGGTCATCCGGCGAATAACTAAGCACAACGACAATAGCCCCTTTAGCAGTTACAGCACCAATGAGCTCTGACCACCCATCAACCGTCGTAGACAGCCACACCACATCATTAGGCTGTGCTTTACCAATAAAAACATCAGGTTTGGAGGCTACCATTTCGGGAAACGCATTTTTCCAACGCGCTTTTAAGCTTCCGTCCGTTGTTATAAACCAATGCTTCATCAGCGCTCCCCCATGGAATCACGCCATGCTCTTAAGACAGGCTTCAGCATAAACTGCATCACTGTGCGCTTACCCGTTACTATATCCACCTGCGCCGTCATGCCAGGGATTACTTGTAATCTATCGGCGACATTTTCGTTTTCTAAACTGCGCACCCGCACTTGATAGAAGGTATTACCTTCATCATCAGTAATGGTATCGGCACTAATACGTTCGAGCTCGGCCTGTAAGCCACCATAAATGGCATAGTCGTAAGCCGTGAGTTTGATAGTCGCAGGCTGCCCTGGGTGCAAAAAGGCGATATCTTGCGGGGCGATGCGTGCCTCAACCAGCAACTGGTCGTCAGTAGGCACAATCTCAACAACCTCTTGCCCGGGCTGAGCAACACCGCCGATGGTGTTGATGTGGATACGTTGAACAATGCCGTCAACCGGCGAGCGAATTTCGGTCAATCGAACGCGATCCTGCAACCCAGTTCCCGATTGTTGTAATGCATTCAAGTCGCCCAGCGTTTGAGCCAGATCATTCCGCCACTCACTCCGCCGCTCCGCGCCCAGCTCCAGCAACTGCCCCTCGGCCTCTTCTACCGCAGCTTCTAATCGTGAAACGGCAGCATCCGCCTGATTACGCTCCCCGGTGGCGCTGGACACATCCCTCTGCAAGCGCAGCACTTCTACTTCAGAGACGGCCCCCGAAGCCAACAATGGGCGCGTCAAGTTAAGCTCCTGGCTGGCCATATTGACCTCACGTTGAGCTGTATCACGGCGAGCTTGTGCCTCTCGCAGCTCTTCCCGACGCTGACGAATACGGTCATTAAGGACGTTTTCCTGTTCCCGTAACTCTTCGCGGCGGCTCTCATAAACCTCGCGCTCCTGGGCCACAATATCCGGGACTTCCTGACGCAGCTCTTCAGAAGGCTCAAACGCGGTGCCCGTAGCTAGCGCCCGTAGCCTTTCGGCACGCGCTTGAAGCGCATAACGCTGAGCGCGGTTTTCGCGAAAATCAGATACAAAACGGGTGGGGTCGATTTGCATCAGCACTTCTCCTGCTTCAACAATCTGCCCTTCGCGAATAAAGATTTGTTCAATAACACCACCGTCAAACGACTGAATACGTTGCAACTGGCTGGCGGGTATCACACGCCCCGCTCCACGCGTCACTTCATCGATAGAGGCGAAGTAAGCCCACACTAAAAGCACCACAACAGTGATCAGTACGGTATAGAGAAATAGCCGGGCACGAATGGGCTCTTGCTGCATGCGCGCCCAATCGGTATCGCTCGCCCAATCACGGCTTAAGTGGGCGGAAGACACTCGCTTGGCAAACAACCGATCCATAAAAGGACGAAACGGTTTTTGGCCTTTTTCTGAGAAACGGCCAATGGCGTCAAAGCCTTTTTGCTCGGTCGTGGATGAGGGTTTACGCGCCATTACGATGCCCTCCCGATCTGGCCTTTACGCAAGGCCTCAACCACGGTGTCACGCGGGCCATCGGCCACGACCTTGCCACCATCCATAACAATAATTCGATCAACCAATGAGAGGAGCGAGGTGCGGTGCGTAACCACCAGAATCGTTTTTCCTGCAGCCACGTTTGTCAGGTTGGCTTTAAATGCCTCTTCGCTGGCGTTGTCCATAGAACTTGTCGGTTCATCCAACAGCAGAATAGGCGGATCCTGCACCAGCGCACGGGCTATAGCGACGGACTGTTTTTGTCCACCGGAAAGCGCTTGGCCGCGCTCACCAACTTGTAGATCAACGCCATGGGGGTGGCTATTGACAAGGGACTCCAACCCCGCCAATTCAATTGCACGCAGCAGCGCGTCGTCATCAACGCGATCGCTACCGCCACCCGCCACAATATTGTCCCGTAGTGACCCTGAGAACAGGCTAACGTCCTGGGGGACATAGCCAATATGGCGGCGCAGCTGCAGTGGATCTAACTGACGAATATCCACGTTATCAACCAGCACCGCTCCCGACGTTGGCTGATAAAACCCCAGCACCAATTTATTTAATGAAGATTTACCGCAACCAATGCGGCCAAGCAGGGCTACTTTTTCACCGGCTTTGATGGACACTGAGACGTCTTTCAGGGCTTCACGCTCTTCATTGGGGTAACGCAGGGTAATTTTCTCAAGGCGAATATTGCCAACGAAGCTCGGCTTTTCTACATAAGCTTTGCCCTCATGGCGCTCTACCTGTTTGTCCATTACCGCGTTGAGTGACTCGAGCGCCGTTGAGGATTGATGGTACTGCGCCAGCAGCGCCGCGGCCTGACTGATAGGTGCCATCGCCCGTGAAGAGAGCATATAAGCGGCAATCAACCCACCCTGGGTGAGGTTACCTTCGATAATTTGATAAACACCGACAATAATGACGCATACCGCTACACTGTGCTGCGCCCACTGAGCCACGTTGGAGACCGAAGTGCTGACCATCTTTAACTGCGCGCCGGTACGGGAAAGAAAGGCCGATGACTTTTCCCAGTGGCGCTGAATACGGCTCTCTGCCCGCAGCGCCTTAACATTTTCTAATTGGGAGATCGACTCCACCAACAGTGAGTTGCGCTGTGCACCGACTTCCCAGGTCGTTTGCGAAAGCTCATGAAGTTTACCCTGAGCAGCCAGGGCGTAAAGCAGTACAAATACGATGCCCACCAATACCGGCAGCACAAGCCAGGGGCTGATCAGCGCGATAATCGCCGCAAACATCAGCACAAACGGAAGGTCGACAATTCCCAAAATAGTCGCCGAACCAATAAAGGCGCGTACCGATTCAAAGGATTGAAGCGTCGAGGTAAACGACCCGGTTGATGCCGGGCGCTCTTCTAAACGGAGGCCCAATGCTTTGGCCATAATAGAGGAAGAGAGCTTCACGTCCGCCCGGCTAGCGGCCAAATCGACAAAGCTGCTGCGCATTAGCCTGAGCACTAAATCAAAGCACAGCACAATAAAGATGCCTATCGCGAGCACCCAGAGCGTTTCCGTTGCCTGATTGGGCACTACCCGGTCATAGACGTTAAGCACAAACAGCGGCATGGCGATGGCAAACACGTTAATGGCCACCGACCCGAGCACGATATCGCGATAGAGAGGTCTGTTTTCGCGAATAACGCCCCAAAACCAGTGCTGATCGCGGCGTTTCTTGATCCCAGGCTCAGAGGCATTATCGGCGAGAAACTTAGGGCGGATATAAATAGCTTCGCCGCTATAGCCCGCATACAGCTCTTCAAGAGGCAGTTCAACGTTTGATTCAGATAGTTCAGGAAAAATAACGTTTGCTTTTTGCTGCTTGAGATCAATCCCCAACAGCACACATGCCCTACCCGGTTCCAGCAACAGAATAGCGGGAAATAGTGCTGGGTTGAGCGCCGACAGTTTGCTTTTAACAATCCGCGCCGTCATTCCAGCACGGGAGGCGGCCCTACCGAACACGGAAGGCGTTAACTTCCCCTGCTCCAAGGGCAAGCCAGCTCTAAGAGCCTCTGATGACACCTCATGCTGATGAAATGAGGCAACCGCTTTCAAACATTCGAGTAACTCATCGCCTATTGGCTGCTCGCTAGCACCTGCAGCGCTCGGCCTTTCCAGCTTGGTTTGTGTCACAGAGACCTCATTCCCCTAATGCCTATTTAGGCATCTTTTTCCCCAATGATTAGCGAAAGCCGCTAACCCTTCGCCACCAAACGGCGAATAACTCTTTTTCTGTACAGCAAACCATTAAAACAGGTTAGCCGTTAGTAACCAACGCCTCCTCACGGCCCATTTGCAGATATTGGGAATTAATGACTGGCTGCTCATTGGCGGCATAAGACGAAGCTGGCATATCAGCGTGAGCGGGCAGTGAAGAAATTCCGCGGGTGAAGTCCTCTAAAGTAAAGCCGCGCGGCCCTTCGGTTCCGCAGGCCATCTCAGCGCTAAGCGTGGCGTCGTCGTAACCCAATTCATCTAGAGTGGGAATATCGTCACGCACTACTTCAAGGGTATGCATAAGTTGTCCCATTGCCGCTAACGTACGAGCTTGAGCCAAAGTTAAGTCAAACTCTGCGTTCGCATAGGCGCGGCTGGCCTCGAAGTACTCGTTCTCACTATCTAGCACGTCCAACAACGTACGTTGGCCAATATCAAACTGTTGCTGGTAAGCCCCTCGAACCCGGTTAATCGATTGGCGGTGCTCATTCAGGTAGTTCAATTGCTCTTTCAAGCGCTGGGTATCGTTGTAAGCAATTTGAGTGGTTTGACGTACGTTCGTACAGGCCGTCTCACGCTGATTCACCGCTTGTTCAATGCGCGTGCTCGCCGCATCAAACGCAGCACTATCAGAACCACCGCGATAAAGGTTCATACTGGCGACCAACTGAATACTGTGCTCATCGCTGCGGCCAGTTATCGAGTCGTCTTGATTATTGGTTCCCGTGCGTCCCTGTATATCCAGGCGAGGCATAAAGGCAGCCTTTGCAGCCCCTTGTTCGGCACGTTGTACAGCAATGTTCTCAATCGCCGCATGGAACTCGGGGTTCCCCTCGAACGCCATTTCAATGGCCTGGTTAACATCAGCAGGCAGCTCATCGGCCAAGCTAGGTACGGGCGACATATTCTGCGGGGGAAGCGCGCCGACGATACGCTGATAGCGAGCCGTTACATCGTGCAGGTTCGACGCCTCAGTCATCAGGTTGGATTCAGCTAACGCCAAACGGCCGCTGATTTGCTCCAGGTCAACGCCACGGCCCGCCCCGGAAAGCGCGCGCTCTTCAATTTGCGAAAACACCCGTTGGTGCTCGCGGTAGTTATCTTGGGCTAAACGCACCATCTCGCGGTAGCGAAGCACATCAAGATAGGTGCGAAAAGCCTCAAGGGTCACTTCTTCACTTGCACCCAGCAGCTCAAAATAGGCTATCAACCGTGTGCGATCCAAGCGCTCTACTTCACTGCGAGTGGCAAACCCATCAAACACCATTTGGGTGAGCGTAAGCTCAGCAAAGTCACTGCTGTAGCTTCCGCGCCCATCATTTTGCTGGTCTTGACGCCCCATACCCGCAGAGATATCAATCGAAGGTAAATAATTCCCCTTTGCGACTCTGACATCGCTGCCAGAAGCACTAAAGTTCGCCCAAGCAGCATTTACATCGGGATTAGAAATGATCGTTTGTTGAATAGTACTGGGAAGATCAGTGTTGCCAGGCGTGTAGAGGCTAGCGGGAAGAGACTGCGCCAATGCCGTAAGCGGGACACACGCCAACGTGGTCACTGTCAGCGGCTTAAAAACATGGTGACAGAAGATTTTTTTTAGTCTCGATACGGCATTCTTTTTCATCGTCAGCGTTCCCTATAGTTAGGCACTCAGTGCACACAGCTCATTATTCGTGCGACCCATTGAGCAATATTGCACGATTGCTTCAAGTATCAGCCCGCGAAATCTCATCGCTAAGAGAGCCTATGTCCCTACGAGCGCCCATTTTTTTGAAGTAAGCCAATGGTAGTTAATACTTAATCAGCTGAGCTTAGCCTAATTTAGTTAATTTCCTACTCATCCTGAGGACATAAAACCAAATGTCACAAAAAATTACAATAAGAACATCATTAAAACACAAAAAAAATTCAGGATCGTTCGTTTCTCTGGGTTTGCTGCAGCCCAAGCCCCAGCAGAATCAGCACTAGCCCAATCAACGTCGAAGACAAAATAGGCTCACCAACGACCAAGGAAAGTAACAGTAGTGAAACAGGTGGTGAGAGAAAAATCAGGTTGGAGACTTTGGCTGTGCGCGACACTTTATGTACCGCCAACTGCCAAAGAATAAACGCCACCCCCATCTCAAATAGCCCCACATACACACCGGCCCCCAAGGCTGGCCAGCCGTGCCATTGGAAACCAGGGCCGAGCAGCAATAACAGGGTCAGCACCGGAAGGCCTACGCTAAAATTTTGCCACTGGCCTACAAGGAGTGGACGACTATCCCGCGCGTTGAGCAGCCAATAAAGCGCCCACAGAAGCGTCGAAGCAAGCGCCAGCACGACCCCTAGCGGGTCAGCGAATGAGACATTAAAAACCGCGCCTCGAGTAGCGATTACCCATACGCCCGCGTAGGCGACGAGCCCTGCAGCGATATCCATTCGCGTCAAGCGCTGACCCAACAACGGCACCGCCAAAAATGCCATCGCCAAGGCCCAGGTGTAATTCAAAGCCATCGCTTCCTGCCCAGGGAGGCGGTCATAGGCGGCGAAGAGCACCAAATAATAGGCCACCGGGTTCATCAGACCCGCCCACGCAGCCGTTTTCCAACCGGTGCGTAACGCTATGGTGATATTGCCCTGCTTGATGACCAGCGCTCCCATTAAAGCCCAGGAAACGAGTGCTGCGAGCCACATCAGTTCAACAGGGCTCATCCAGGAGAGGGCTACTTTAAAAGCCGTCGCCACCGTCGACCATAATGCGACGGCTCCCAACCCAAACAGGATTGCTTGTCGATCCTGATTCATCGATCGATATGTCCTAAATCGCGATCTGGCTCCAACAGGTCGCGTACACGCTGTTTGAGAAGCTTGATGTCCGGGAAACCGCCATCACGCTTGCGCTCCCATAACAGCACCTCATCACACCAGATCTCGAACGTACCGCCATGGCACGGGGCCAGCGATACCTCGCTCAACCCTTCACCAAAGGTTGAGAGCAGTTCCTGTGCATACCAGCCACTACGCAGCAGCCATTGGCATTGAGTGCAATAACGGATTTGAATACGTGACATCCAGACCTCCGAGTCAAGTTAATATGGCATCCTAAGAAGGCATTCTGTCATTTTGAGTTAGCCTGAGATAGATGGATCAAAAAGGAGCCCCGATGGCCGAACACAACGTTTCGCAAACTCGTCTGTATGAGTGGCTGACGGGTGATGACGATAGCCGCCTGTGCGATGACATACCTGAAAGCGCCTGCGACGAACAACCGCGCAATTTTTTTCTTCATGTATGGGCCTCTTTGGGCAATAAGCTGGCTGACGAACTGTCGAGCGCGCGCCTGGTTTTACCCTGGCTGATGGGCATTATTGGCGCCCCCGTCTGGATGGTAGGCCTACTGGTTCCCATCCGGGAGTCAGGTGCCCTGCTGCCACAAATTTTTGTGGCTGGGTTTATCCGTTTAAAGCCCAGACGCAAATGGGTGTGGGTAGCTGGCGCTCTGATCCAAGCATTCGCTGCCTTAGCGCTTGCTGTATTAGCGTTATTCGCCAACGGCACCTTGGGCGGCGCGTTAGTGCTGGCAGCGCTAGTTCTGCTCTCGCTGGCACGGGGGTTATCCTCAATCGCCACAAAAGATGTACTGGGTAAAACCATTGCCAAGCGCCGCCGTGGCACGTTAATGGGCTGGAGCGGCAGCATTGCCGGCGGCGCGACGTTGGCAGCAGGAGCGGTGCTAATGCTGTTTGAGAGCCGCCCCGGCAATTTAGTAGTGGCAATACTGCTGGCCATAGCTGCCGGCGGTTGGCTAATGAATGCCATCGCTGCCGGGCGCATTCAAGAAGCTGCTGGCGCGGTAGAAGGAGGAGAAAACGGCTGGGACAGCATTAAACTGGGCCTCTCGCTGCTGAAAAATGACCGCACTTTTTTACACTTTAATGTTGCGCGGGCACTCCTGCTCTCAAGCGCTCTTGCTCTTCCCTATATCGCTCTTCTCGGGCAGAACCAAAGCGGCACTGACCTGGGGGGCCTGGGCATACTAATTGTGGTATCGGGACTAGCCGCCATGGTGGCCAGCCCGGTATGGGGGAAACGCGCAGATCAGTCAAGTCGAGGCGTGATGCGCGATGCAGCTATGGGTACCGCTATTTGCTGCTTATTGGCCGCCAGCCTGGTTTGGCTCCCCGGCGAATGGACACACAGCATATGGCCCTATGCAACGATTTACGCCCTGCTGGTCATTGTGCACCACGGCGTACGATTAGGGCGCAAAACCTATCTCGTCGATATGGCAAGCCAAGATAACCGCGCACTCTACGTTGCCCTATCAAATACCTTAACCGGCGTATTAATGCTGTTCGTAGGTGGTTTTATTGGCGCCTTTGCACAATGGTTTGGTAGCGGCGTATTACTACTCATTTTGGCGGCTACCGCCGTCGGAGCGATCTTAAGCGCGCATCAACTACCCGAAGTCGAGTAACATGCCGCTGGCCAGCAATATGAAACACAAGGTTATTTTCAATAAACCCGCTGACGTTAGGATAGCGTTCACGATTGCAATGCGCGGCAACGCTCGCCATGATAGAGCCAGATAGCAGTGATGCGTTGGCACATTTGCTATGCTGCCTATAATAAGTGATTGGACATTCCGGCGGTTCACAGGTGTAAAAGCGGCTGTGAACCATGGAAAGGACTTGGAGCTGCAACAGGAACAACTTGATGAAACGATCCCCTTTGATCAGCCCGGAGCTGCTTGAACGTATTGTTGACGCATCGGAAGACGGCATCGTCGTTGCCGAACAGGAAGGGGATGAAAATATCCTCATCTACGTCAACAAAGGCTTTGAGCGTTTGACGGGCTACAGTGCGGATGAAATTTTGTATCGCGACTGCCGCTTCTTACAAAACGAAGACCGTGACCAGGACGCGCTAGTCGCTATTCGGGATGCGCTAAAAGATGGCCACCCTTCCCGAGAAGTACTGCGTAATTACCGCAAAGACGGCACCATGTTTTGGAACGAGCTTTCTATCACCCCTGTCTATGACGAGGCTGATGAGCTGATGTACTTCATCGGTGTACAAAAAGATGTGACGGAGCGTGTAGAGGCACAGCTAGCACTTGCGGAGTTACAAAAGCAGCGGTAAAGCAGTTGATCATTAACTTTCTCACTAAAAAAAACTATAAAGCTTGAACTTCATCCCAACTGGCGTTATATAGCGGCAAGGCGCTTGTACTGCGCTAGGCGCTTCACGTTACGGATAGCATGTGTTTTCGAACTGCATATGCACTCGTGTGAAGCCGTTGTTTCGCCGGCACGCCGGCTGGGTTGGAGGACATCACATGAGCCGTGATCCCCTAAGTCGTGAGACCCTAAGTCATGAAACCTTAGGCAGCGAAGTACTCGACTCAGACGAGTTTGAGAGCTTAGACGCCGTAAATGATGACCACTACGGTAAAAGCAAACCAAGCAAAGCAGACAGCTTACGTGCACGACGCCAAGTTGAAGCGTGGCTGGAAGAGCGTCGACTCCAGCGCGCCATTGAAGACGACTGGGACGAAGAAGAGTAGACCTTGAGTAGCTCGGCCTTCTCAGCAATTGAGTGGGCCCGGCTAGCTATACGCTCCTAGCCTTTCCTGGCGCAGACCACTATCATCACTTCCTAGTCTGTAATAACAGTCAGTAATAAGAGCCAGTAGCCCGCTGCTGTCGCTTTATTCTTTTCATCAACTTAACGGATCTCCATGGCGCAATACGTTTTCACCATGAACCGGGTCGGCAAAGTAGTGCCGCCCAAAAAGCAAATTCTCAAGGATATTTCGCTCTCGTTTTTCCCGGGCGCCAAAATCGGTGTGCTGGGGCTTAACGGTTCGGGTAAATCCACACTGCTGCGCATTATGGCCGGTGTCGATAAAGAGTTTGAAGGTGAAGCTCGTCCGATGCCCGGCATCAATGTTGGCTATCTTCCCCAGGAGCCGCAGCTAGACGACGAGAAAAACGTCCGCGACACCGTAGAAGAAGCGCTAGGAGAGATTAAACAGGCGCAGGAGAAGCTGGATGCGGTGTATGCAGCCTACGCAGAGCCCGATGCCGACTTTGATGCGTTGGCTAGCGAGCAGGCACGGCTTGAAAATATTATCGAAGCGGCCGATGCGCACAACCTTGAGCGCAAGCTTGAAGTGGCTGCGGAAGCACTACGCCTGCCCCCCTGGGAAGCCAAAGTAGGCAATCTCTCGGGTGGTGAGCGTCGTCGTGTAGCACTCTGCCGCTTACTGCTTTCCAGCCCCGATATGCTGCTGCTTGACGAGCCTACCAACCACCTTGACGCAGAGTCGGTGGCGTGGCTAGAACGTTTCCTTCACGACTACAACGGTACCGTTGTGGCTATCACCCACGACCGCTACTTCCTGGATAACGTGGCGGGCTGGATTCTTGAGCTTGACCGTGGTCAGGGCATTCCGTTTGAGGGCAACTACTCCCAATGGCTGGAGCAGAAAGATCAGCGTCTGAATCAAGAAGCCAAGCAGGAAGCCTCGCGCCAGAAAGCCATCAAGCAAGAGCTTGAGTGGGTGCGCAGTAACACTAAAGGCCGCCAAGCAAAGAGCAAAGCGCGCTTAAACCGCTTTGAAGAAATGCAGTCGGGCGACTTTCAAAAGCGTAATGAAACCAATGAGATTTACATTCCGCCTGGCCCACGCCTGGGCGATAACGTCATTGAGTTTCGTGATGTGGCCAAGCGCTTCGATGACAAGCTGCTCTACCAGAACCTCTCTTTCACCATTCCCCAAGGTGCGATTGTCGGCATCGTCGGCGGTAACGGTGCGGGTAAGTCGACGCTCTTCAAACTGATCACTGGTAAAGAGCAGCCCGATGAGGGCGAAGTTCTGGTGGGTGAGACGGTTGATATCGCTTACGTCGAGCAGCTACGCGATGGCTTAGACGACAAGCAGAGCGTCTGGGAAGCCGTTTCCGATGGTCAGGACATCCTGAACATTAACGGCTACGAAGTCTCCTCGCGTGCTTATGTGGGTCGCTTCAACTTTAAGGGTAATGACCAGCAAAAGCGTTTGTCTGAGCTCTCCGGTGGTGAGCGTGGTCGCCTGCAGCTTGCCCAAACCCTCAAGCAAGGCGCTAACGTTTTGCTACTCGATGAGCCCTCTAACGACCTGGATATCGAAACCCTGCGAGCACTGGAAGACGCGCTTCTGGCCTTCCCTGGCTGCGCCATGGTGATCTCTCACGATCGCTGGTTCCTTGACCGTATCGCTACTCACATTATGGCCTTTGAGGGTGACTCTGAAGTGGTCTTGTTTGAAGGCAACTACGCGGAGTACGAAGAGGATCATAGAAAGCGGGTGGGTAACGATACACCCAAGCGCATGAAGTATAAGCGCATTGATGCCTGATCATCAGCATCACGCTGGCAAGTCGATATTGACAGCAAAAGGCCCCGCTTTGCGGGGCCTTTTAGGTTTAAAAGCCTGGCTTTTAAACCAGGGCAAAGCCGACTAAGCGCTACCAGAACGCGTCAAAGATGATAGACGCTTTTGGTCACTACTTTTGCGGCCAAACGCACGCCCC
Source organism: Halomonas sp. SpR1 (assembly GCF_031010175.1). Lineage (GTDB taxonomy): Bacteria > Pseudomonadota > Gammaproteobacteria > Pseudomonadales > Halomonadaceae > Vreelandella. The sequence goes on along the minus strand of NZ_JAUAMB010000026.1, from coordinate 49,740 downwards.
ACTTAACCGGTGCTGGAAAACGTACACCACCAGCTTCTAAGGCCAATTGTGCGTGGTGTGCATCATCAACGGCCATCTGGCGCAGTATAGCGCGTGAGCGGTTATCGCTACTGGGTAGCGACTGTTGGTGTGAATCAAGATGTTTCCCCGCCTGCTCTTCGGTCGCAGCTACCAAACCCAAACTAATACGATCACTGACCGCCCCCGAGGCCGCCCCCATGCCAAAGGAAGCAATATAAAAGAACGGGTTTAGGTAGCTCGTTCGGCTCTGCAGTTGCTCCAGACGCTCATCGCACCAGGCGAGATGATCGATCTTCTCCAGCGCCGACTGCTCCATCTGGTGACGTGTATGGGGAAGTTTCGCGGTTACACCCTGCCCTTGATAAAGTGCTTGAGCACACACTTCGCCGGTATGGTTAATACGCATTAAGCCCGCCGCATGGCGACGCTCTTGATCATCCAGCACTCCCTCGGCTACTCCTTCGCCGGGACTGGTACGCTGGGACGAAGCCGCATGGGGTATCAGCGTCCGTAAGACAGTATCAAACTGGTGTATCAGGCGATCTGAACGACTCTGTTGACGATCCATGGCAACACTCCGTTAACTTGCGATAGCAACCTGCTTAGCTCAACCGGCAGGCCAGGTGAAAGCACGCCCACCCATTAAATGCATATGAATATGGTAGACCGTTTGTCCGCCCATTTCGTTGCAGTTCATCACCACCCGATAGCCATCCTCGGCAAAGCCTCGCTCCCGTGCAAGCTTGGCGGCGGTAAACTGGAGTCGACCGATCAGCGCCAAGTCAGCTTCGTCAATATCGTTCAACGTGGCAATATGCTTTTTAGGAATAATCAACTGATGGGTAGGTGCCTGGGGATTGATATCATTGAATGCCAACACGTGGCCATCTTCGTAAACGATATCAGCAGGGATTTCGCGGTTGATGATTTTGCAAAAAAGACAATCCATACAACTCTCCTTTAACGGAAGCGTCTCTGTGCGAGAAGATGCCTAACCAATGGGGCAAGAATAAGTTCCATTGCCAGCGACATCCGCGCACCCGGCACAACCAGCGTGTGAGGACGCGTCATAAACGAATCTTTGATCATCGCGAGCAACCAGGGGAAGTCCACGGTCGAAGGATCCCGAAAGCGGATAACCACAAATGACTCTGCATCAGTGGGAATATCCTGCACTTCAAAAGGGTTAGAGGTGTCGACCGTCGGCACCCGCTGGAAATTGATGTGAGTACGCGAAAACTGCGGCTGGATATAACGCACATAGTCATCCATCCGGCCCAGGATAGTGTCAATGACCGCTTCCTGTGAGTAGCCACGCAGCTTGGTGTCACGGTCAATCTTTTGAATCCACTCAAGATTCATGGTCGGCGCCACGCCTACCAGCAGATCCACATGGCGCGCAATGTCATACTCTTCCGTGACCAGCCCACCATGCAAACCTTCATAAAACAGCAGGTCGGTACCACAGGGTAGCGACTGCCACTCGGTGAAGGTACCTACCCGGCAGCCCGCTTCGATTTTCTGCTTATCTTCAGCGTGGATATAGTGCCGAAAAGTGCCCGACCCATGCTCGCCATACTCACTGAATAGCCCTTCAAGGCGATCCAGCAAATTCGCCTCTACGGCAAAATGCGATAGCTCATCTTTGCGCTCCGGCTCTTCCCGGAAGATGCGATGCAGATCATCGCGTGTATAGCGGTGAAAGGCGTCGCCATCAACCATTGCTGCATGCACATCTTCGCGCAAAAACATGCGCTCAAAGCTGCGCCGCACGGTAGTGGTACCCGCCCCTGAGGAGCCGGTCACCGCAATAATCGGATACTCCCGAGACATCAGCCACACCTCGCACGGGAAAGCGCTTGTTTAACCTGTTCAGGCACTTCGACAGGACGCCCGCTAGCAAGATCGATCAGTAGCTGATTGATTCGTGCGGTGGCGACTATCTGCTGGGAATCCACCTGATAAATACGCTGATAGATCGTTAATGATTTGCCTTGTGGCTCAGGTACAGCAGTAGCAATCGTTAACCCATCGGGCCAGCGCGCCTCACTTTGATACTGAACGGCGAGATCAGCGACGACCGAAGGGTACCCGTGCATATCCCACTCGGGCAGATCCAAGGCCGCGAAGGCTTGAATACGCGCCTCGTGAAGCAGCGATACCAACGCATCATGCCCCAAGTGGCGGCCGTAGTTCATATCGGTTACCCGCACCGTCATAGGATGACGATGAATGACCGCCTCAGCGGGGAAGTTCAGCTTGACACGCTCCATGCCTGTTTCCTCGTCAGTGAATTAGGAAACCACTGATTAATCGGGGCATCCGTTCAGTATTTGCTTAGCGTAGGCTTACTTACTACTCTCGGGCAATCGCCCGGAATGCGATATCACGGCGATACTCGACGCCATCCCACTGAATGGCACTAGCGCCCTTGTACGCTTGCTGCTGCGCTGCTGAGACACTATCACCTAATGCCGTCACACATAGCACGCGGCCCCCGGATGTGGTGATCTCACCCTGAGCATTTTGTGCTGTGCCCGCGTGAAACACTTTGCAGCCCGTTTCTTCAGCCGCGTCTAAGCCGTGAATCACGTCACCCTTGCGGTAGCTGCCAGGGTAGCCACCAGCAGCTAAAACCACGCCCACCGCGGCACGAGGATCCCATTCGCAGCGTTGCCCCGCCAGCTTGCCCTGGGCTCCCGCTAAACAGAGTTCAGCAAAATCAGAGGTTAGGCGCAGCATAATCGGCTGGGTTTCAGGGTCACCAAAGCGGCAGTTATATTCAATAACCTTGGGGTTCCCCGCTGCATCGATCATTAGACCAGCATATAAAAATCCGGTATACGCATTACCCTCTTCGGCCATGCCACGCACGGTGGGCAGAATGACCTGCTCCATGATGCGGGCGTCAACCTCGGGGGTAACCACCGGCGCTGGCGAGTAGGCGCCCATACCGCCGGTATTCGGACCGGTATCACCATCGTAGGCGCGCTTGTGGTCTTGGCTGGTGGCCATGGGGACGACATTCTCTCCATCCACCATGACAATAAAGCTTGCCTCTTCGCCTTCCAAAAACTCTTCAATGACGACCCGAGCGCCCGCATCGCCGAAAGCGTTGGCTTCCAGCATATCGCGAATAGCTGCCTCAGCTTCGGCTTCGCTAAGCGCCACAATCACTCCTTTACCTGCAGCCAAGCCATCCGCTTTAATGACGATCGGTGCGCCCATTTTGCTTAAATAAGCAAGCGCCGGGTCAACTTCTGTAAACGTTTGGTAGTCGGCTGAAGGAATATCATGACGGGCCAGAAAATCCTTGGTAAAAGATTTTGAACCTTCCAGCTGGGCGGCCGCTTGAGTAGGGCCAAAGATAGTTAATCCGGCCGCTTGAAAACGATCCACGACGCCCTCTACCAAAGGAGCCTCAGGGCCCACAACGGTTAAGTCAACCTGCTCTTCACGGGCAAAATCGACCAAACGATCGAGATCCGTTGCGGCAATCGCTACGTTAGTCAGCTTAGCTTCCGTCGCGGTGCCCGCGTTGCCGGGGGCGACAAATACTTGCTCAACCTGTTTAGATTGCGCCAATTTCCAAGCCAGGGCGTGCTCGCGACCACCGCCGCCTATCATCAAAACCTTCATGTGCATCCTTCTCAAACGGGAGAGCGTATATCGGCGGCATTATGCCACAGCGCAGCACCAAGTGGGGTCAGGAGGAGGGTTTGTCATCTTTGTTAGCATCGCTGCTATCGCTCTCATGCTGCTCAGCATCACCTGGCTCACCGGTTTGCCCTGGCTGATTCAGAGTATTTTGCCAAAAACGCATGTTCTCTTCAGCGAGCTCACGCATAAATTCCAATGGAGTATTGCGCATTGCCTGCTTCCACTGGCTCTGCAAACGTTTCTGCTGCTCCAGCATGAGTTGCGTACCCTGCTCAAGATAACGCGACAGCGGCAGCGGTGACGTCATATCGTAAACACGGATTAACTGCGCCAGCAGATCGTTTGAAAATACTTCCGCTTCACTATCGGCTTGCTCCTGCTCGATAATGATAGAGAGCAGAATAGTTCGCGTTAGATCTTCTCCGCTTTTAGCATCCTCCACCCGAAACGGCTCTTCTTCGATGATTAAACGGCGTAGGTCTTCAAGCGTTACATAACGGCTCTGCTGAGTATCATACAACCTGCGGTTGGCATATTTGCGAATTACGCGCACGGCGCATCTCCTTAAACACTATATAGGGGCTTTTATTCCCGTTACTGGTATTGTGCCTGCACCACGCGCCTATGCAAGCCACCTTGAAAGATTAGGTAGCCGCACTGCGCCAATTTTGTGACTAATAGACCACCATTATGAATTTGATTCTGCTCAACCCCAACGATCTTACCGGCGATGGCCACGTCTGTATCACCAATTCACGCCGACTGACACACCTTCGCGATGTTCATCGTTCGTCACCCGGTGACCTGCTAACCGTTGGGGTTCAAGGCGGCACCATGGGTAAAGCACTGTTAAAAGAGCTCACCACTGAGCGGGCGTATTTCCAACTGGAGAACCTCAACGAGCCACCGCCGCCACCGTTACCCGTACATTTGGTACTAGCCCTGCCCCGCCCGCGTATGTTGGCGCGTACCTTAGAGCATGTAACGGCACTGGGCGTTAAAGAGATCACTCTGCTGCATACTAAACGGGTCGAGAAAAGCTACTGGCAATCCCCAGAGTTACGCCCTGATAAAATTCATCAGCATTTGGTGCTTGGCTTGGAGCAAGCTCGTGATACTCATTTACCTTCGGTAACCCTAAGCAAAGGCTTCCGCCCTTTCTTGGAGCAGCAATTACCTGCTTTGCTAAGCCAACGTCGCGGCTTGGTGGCCCATCCTGGCATGCCCAATGCCTGCCCAAGAGGCATAAGTGACCCTACCCTGCTACTGGTAGGCCCAGAGGGCGGCTTTATTGCTTGGGAGGTAGAGCAACTAATGCTGGCAGGCTGCGAGGGAATGCATCTTGGCCCGCGTATTTTACGGGTTGAGACAGCCGTGACTGCGCTTTTATCACGGCTGTTTTAAACCTTACTTTATTGAGGCAGGCCTGAAAGCATCAGGACTGATCATCTGCTGGGTCGTGGGGCACAACGGTCGCGTTTTCCCCGCACCCGGGCTCTTGCAAGAAGGTTTCACGCACATCCAGCAGGCCAAGGTGGCTAATGGTGCTGCGACCAAGCAGAAGCGGATAGTTCATATCTTCACGGTCGCGCAGGCTAAACTGTTCTTCGTAAATGGTATCGCCCATACAAACTTCCATCAGCACCACAGGGCGTTCATCACGGCCGCCTGCGCCGCGCACAGTAAGCTCACGGTAGAGCGGACGCTCAATTTGATCACTGAACACTTCGCCACTTGCCTGATCTTCAAGCTTCAATCGAAAGCGTACCCACTCCTCATCGTCCTGCTCGAACATCTCAATATCGCGAGCGTCCAGCGAAGAGGTTAATGCCCCGCTATCGAGCTTGGCTTTCACCTCGATATTCCAAGGCTGCAAGGTCGCTTTTTCAACCCAGCCGAATACTTGGTCATCATCCGCCATCGCCGTGGCGGCAGACAGCCCAGCACCTAACAGCACGCCCCCCAATATCACACTGTTAAAAAACGTTTTTTTCGTCAATTGCATAACATCATCCTTGGAAAGTAAAAGCACCCTTTAAACACTGCTTACCGTGAGCGCTGACGTAGCTGTTCAAGCAGCTCCTGGGTCGCAAACCCATCCGGTATTAACCCTTGATCACGCTGAAAGTTCCGCAAACCTTGCCGCGTATTGGGCCCCATGATGCCGTCAGCGCCACCCACTGAGTAGCCTACACGGTTTAATGCGCGCTGAAGTTCTTGAACATCGTCACGGGTCAGCGGCGCCTTATCCCGCGGCCAGCTCTGCTGTATGCCATCACGTCCGGCAATCGCATCACCCAGCGTCGCGACGGCCAGTGCATAACTAGTGGCATTGTTATAGCGTAAGATCGCACGGAAATTGGCACCTACCAAAAAGGCCGGGCCGTTAGCACCCGCGGGTATCACAATGGCAGCGCTATCAAAGTTCGGCAATTCGCCCTGCTGCGCCTGCACGCCTTGACTACGCCACTCAGCACTGCTGCGTCGCTCGGTCTGGGCGTAATCAAACCCTTCGGGCAGTCGTACCTCAACTCCCCAGGGCTGGTTAGCCTGCCATCCCGCTCGGTCAAGATAGTTGGCCGTTGAGGCCATGACATCAGGGATGCTGCCCCAGATATCGCGCCGACCGTCACCATCGCCATCTACCGCGTAGGCTTCGAAGCTGCTGGGAATAAACTGAGTATGGCCCATGGCTCCAGCCCAGGAGCCTTTCATTTCATCAGCGGCAATATCCCCTTGATCAATAATCCGTAACGCGGCGAGCAGTTCACCCCGGGCAAAGTCACGACGCCGGCCATCGTAAGCCAGCGTGGCGAGGGACTCCAAGGTCGAAAAATCGCCAAAATTACTACCGTAATTACTCTCAATGCCCCAAATGGCGACAATGATTTCGGCTGGCACCCCATAGCGCTGCTGCATCTGCTGCGCCGTTTCGCGGTGTTCAGCCAGCTTTTCTAACCCGTTATTAATACGCGTGGATGAAACTGCGGTATCCAAATACTCCCAAATAGGGCGCACAAACTCAGGCTGGTAACCGTCCAGCTCAATCACCCTCTCGCGGTAGCGAACGCCATCCAGAGCGTTACTTAGGGTCGCTTCACTGATGCCTTGTCCCGCGGCATACTGGCGAAAATCGCGCAGCCACTGCTGAAAATTAGCGTAGCTAACCTCAGTGGCAGTCTGAGTATCGACTTCTGACATCAGTTGAGGATTAGCGAGTGCTACGCTGGCAGCAAAAGGTGTACTTAGCGCTGCGATTAAAGAGACGCAAAACAGGGGACGGCAGCGCCGTTCAATAGAGAAATGACGATACATTATTTCGATCCTTAGGCAGTCCTTGGCATACCCAGGATGATGGCCTAGAAAAGAGCCAGATACCAGCCTTCACGACAGGCCGAAGGTAATGATTGGCTGCTCGGCTGAAGTGTCTGCCTCACCGCTAGAAATTAACCACCGATCCCACTGCTCGGGCACAACGCAGGGAGCTGCAAACGCCGAGGGATCTGCACGCCACGGCTGTTGGCGCGCTAAACCGGGAGGCAGATTTTCGAGCTGCTTCAGCCAATGCGCAACATAAAGGCCCTGAGGATCGTAATGCCCCGCCTGCTTCAGCACGTTAAAGTAGCGATCTTGGCGTGGATCGCGCCCAACACCTGCAATATAGCGCCAGTTGCCCCAGTTACTGGCTACGTCATAATCAATCAGGCAGTGCTCAAACCATAGCGCTCCCAAGCGCCAATCTACCTTTAAGTCTTTAACCAAAAAGCTGGCCACGTTTTGCCGGGCACGATTGGATAGCCAGCCCGTGTGACGAAGTTCCTGCATTGCAGCATCCACAAACGGCAGCCCCGTGGTACCGTTACGCCAGGCATCGAATGCGGCACACGGCCTGTCAGTTTGGTGGGAGCCAAACATCTTCTCTCCTTCCAACTGGGCAGCGCGAATAAAGTACTCCCGCCAGAGTAGTTCGAAGGTAATCCAGTAGCTCGATTCATTACTCCCGTTTTCAGCCTCCCACGCTTTCACCGCATCATTGACTTGGCGAGCAGACAGGCAGCCACGCGCCAACCAGGGTGAAACGCGGGTTGAAAAATTAGCTCCCAGCAGCCCATTACGGGTTTTCTTATACGTTTTACCGCCCTGTTGATGCCACAAGTACTCTTTCAGGCGCCCATGTGCTGCCGACTCTCCCCCCCTGTATGCATAACCTTGACGAACATCGGGATGCCAGGTGGCGCTCCGCTCACAAACGGCTTTGAGCGGTGGAAATCCCCTTGCCGCCTCGGGCCAGGGGGGCAGTGTAACAGGGGCGCAGCAACTGGTTGGGACAGTGCATTCACTCTCCACGCTGCGCCTAAAGGAAGAAAAGCTCGCCGGCAACGCGTCAAGTTCGAAAGGCAATGACGACTGATCCATGAGCCGTCCACTCTCGATGCAATCAAATGCCGTCTGACTAGGCAAGCCTTCCTTAACCGCCCGAATATGAGCGGTTTCCTCAACTCCTGCATGTTCAGCAACACGGACTTGTCGTGCGTTAAGCGTTGAAGCCAGTTCAATCACTACGTCACTGGGTTTGCCAATACGAACCAACAGATCACTGCCGCGCTGCAGAAGCTCTCCGCGCAACTCCATTAAACTTTGCCATAAAAAACGCAATCGCGCAGGCCCGATACGGGGTGTCGACTCACCGTCAAATAAAGGAGAGAACCACTGCTCGTCCAAGACGTAGAGGCACAGCAGATAACAAGGCCGGGAGGCAAAGTGTAAAAGAGGGTTATCAGCAACGCGCAGGTCGTCCTGCAACCAGACAATATCAATCGTGCTGTTCATGCTTGTGCCTCCTAGAGGTGCTTTGATGCCCGGTACATTGATGCTGGTACTTAGCTATGACTGCTTAGCACTACGGCGGCACCGCTCGCTGCAGTAGCGCACTTGATCCCAACAGCGCGCCCATTTCTTCCGCCATGTAAACGGCCGCTGGCATTCAGCACAGTTTTTTTGCGGCAGATTTCCTTTGCGTCGCATGGTCATGTCTAACCGCACTGTTGGCGTCATATGGTGAAAACATGGACGCATTATCTTATACAGTACAATTATTGTACATTATTTTATTATACAAACATTATCCAATTTAAATGAGAGAGAGTGTTTAAATACTCCCTACACCAGACGCAAAAAAGCCACCCGAAGGTGGCTCATTTGCGGTTACACAGTGGCTGGCGATTTGGCAAGCTCTAATCAGGCCTAGTCAGGGTCAGTCTCGCGGGGTTGGCGCTTGGCATTTTCCTGCGTTTCCAGGCCACTTTTCAGCTCATGGGTTAGGGGATCGTAGTTGGGGCGTAACTCGTCCTTTACGGTACCGCTCCACAGCTTGGATCCGACGAAGTACCCAGCGCGGCCAATCACGTGAGCCGCCACCGGAGCGGTCATCAGGATAAACACGATGATAGCGAACGAACGAGCCACAATACCCACTTCAGCAAAGTGCATAGCGGCCGCCAACATAATTAAGATGACGCCTAACGCCGCAGCCTTGGTGGTGGCGTGCATACGGGTTAACAAATCGGGCAAACGAAGCAGCCCAACTGAGGCGAGCAATATAAACAGCGCACCACCGATGATTAACGTGCCCTTTATAAAGTCAATCATCCCTTGGGCCTCCCCTTTCCAAAAAGCGAGCAAACGCAATGGCGGCTAAAAACCCCATCAATGCAATTACGATCGCGGCATCCAGAAAACTAGCCACGTCAGACTTGATGGCATAAACCCCGACCATCCCCACCACGGTTGTAGAAAAAAGCTCTAATGCCACGACGCGGTCGGGCAGGCTCGGGCCGCGCACCACACGAACAAAAGTGAGGATAAGCGCCAGGCTCATAATCACCTGACTAATAAGAATAACGGTGTCCATTAGCGAAACAGCTCCAAAGCCCGGTGTTCCATCTCTTTTAAGTTGCGCCGTAGCTCTTCCTCATTATCTAAAAACATCGCGTGGATATACAAGACCTTACGGTCATCCGACACATCCAGGCTCAAGGTTCCTGGTGTCAATGAAATCAGATTAGCCACCAGGGTAATTTCCATTTCGGTGCGTGCGGAAAGCGGCATAGCGATGACCCCAGGCTTCATATGCCAAGGTGGGGTCACAATGTCGAAAGCCACGCGCAAGTTGGCTTGAATTAATTCTTTTAGGAAAAAACCAATAAAGCCGATGAAGCGCGGTACGCGCGCCGGGTAACCCTTCAAAGAGTCGAGCTGAGGCTCAATCAATACCAGGGTGATATAGCCAAAAATCAACCCGACAAGGAGGTTTAAGCCGCTGAAATCACCGCTTAACAGCACCCAAGCAAGCCCTAGCAGTAGGTTCCAAATGGCCCCGGTCATGGCGCTTCCTCCTCGGTGGTAGTCTCTGGTGCGGCTTCCCCTAGTGGCGGTTCCAGCAGCACATCATCTGCACTGGCTGCAACGCCTAACACCGCTTCAATATACCCCGAGGGCTCGAACAGCTGATCACCGATGCCCATCATCACCCACATGATCGGCTCTGCAAGCACACCTATGAGCAGTGAAAATAACGCCAACACCATTACCGGCAAATACATCATCCACAGGCTGGGCTTTAGCAATCGCCCGTCATCGCCAGTAGGTGTGGTGGTTTCAGGAACGTTGTTATCTTCTGGGAGGGACTTCCAAAATACCTCATTCCAAATTTTCACCATGGAGTAGAGCGTCATTAGTCCCACGGCCAGCGCGATGCCGGTAACCCAATAGGCTTCAATCTCTAAACCGGCACGCACAATCACAAACTTGGCAAAAAAGCCTGAAAGCGGCGGTATCCCCGCCAGCGAGAAGGCTGAAAGAAAGAACGCTACCGACAGCCAGGGGCGCTCCCGGTACAGCCCGCCCATTTTTTTCAGCTGGTAGGTTCCCTGCAAGCGGTGGGTGATACCACTGATCAAGAAGAGATTGGTCTTCACCACCATATTATGCACGATGGCAAACACACCGCCGGCGATAGCGAGTGGTGTGTACAACGCCAAGCCCAGAATCATATAGCCAATCTGGCTGACAATATGAAACGACAATATCCGCCTAAATTCATATTGGGCCGCAGCGCCAAGCACGCCCGTTACCATGGTGAACGCAGCGCCCCAAAGCATAATGTCCTGAAGGTAGCCCATGGTTTGATCGAACATCAGCGTAAAAACACGGAACATGGCATAAACACCCACCTTGGTGAGCAGCCCCGCAAACAGCGCAGAAACGGCGACCGGTGGGGTGTGATACGAGGCTGGCAGCCAGAAAAACAGCGGAAACGCGGCCGCCTTGATTCCAAAGGCCACCATAAACATGACCGCAAGCACTTCAATCATACCGGTGTGCTCTGCCTCATCCATACGCAGCGCAATATCGGCCATGTTGAGTGTGCCCACCATGCCATAAAGCAGCCCCACCGCAGTTAGGAAGATGACTGAGGCCAATAGGTTCAGGGTAACGTACTTAATCGCCCCTTCCATCTGCGCACGCTCACCACCGAGAATCAACAACGCAAAGGAAGCCACCAGCATTACCTCGAACCATACATAGAGGTTAAAGATATCACCGGTCAAAAAGGCCCCCATCACCCCGGCGAGAAGCAAGTGCATTAACGGGTAGTAGCCATACTTTTCATGTCCGCGGCCAGAGGTGGCCAGCGAGTAGATACCCATTGCCAAGCCAATGATTGCGGTCATCAACACCATCACCGCGCTCAACAGATCCGCAATTAAGGTAATTCCAAAGGGGGCTGGCCAGCTCCCCATCTGCATCGTGACGTAGCCATCCGACAACGTCGCTACAAACAACCACAAACTGACCATCAGCAGCGCGACATTGCCTGCGACAGCCACAAAGCGCTGCATAGGGCGTGAACGCCAAAATAACAGAGAAATTGCCCCTGACAGCAAGGGCAAGAGGACGGGAAGAGCAACTTCAGGCCTCACGTATCAGTATCCTTCATCTTATCCAGATCATCGGCCTTAACAACTTCGTAGGCGCGTCGAATCAATACCACGGCGAAGGCAAGTACCCCGAAAGCAATCACTATTGCTGTCAGCACGACCGCTTGCGGTAAGGGGTCGGCCACACCGCTAGACGGCTGCATCATGCCTTCAGGAATCAGCGGCGGTGCCCCACGGGTCATGCCCGCCGTGGTAAAAATCAGTAAATTGGCGGCATTAGAAAGCAGCATCAAACCAATCACTAATTTGACGATAGAGCGGCGCAACATCATAAAAATAGCCGTCGCGTACAGCAGGCCAATCGCCACTGCCATTAAAGGTTCCATGGTGTGCCTCCTGTTAATTCAAGGTTCATCCTTGTCGACCTCCATAAGCGTCATCACCATACCGGTGACCGAACCCAGCACGGCAAAGTAGACGCCTATATCGAAAATTAGCGGCGTGGAGGCTTTAAAATCGATAACCGGAATAGTCCACCACTGAGCTGTCAAAAAGGGTTGGCCCATAAACCAAGCCGGAACCACCGAGAGCATCCCCAGCAATAAGCCAACGCCGATCAGGTCACGAGGGTCGACCATGCGCAGCACTTCTTTGGTGGCGCTTACCCCAAAGGCAAATAAATAGAGCGTAAACGCCCCCGCCGCTACCAGCCCGGCAATGAACCCGCCGCCCGGCTCGTCGTGCCCCCTTAGCAGCAGGAAAACAGAAAACAGCAACTGGAGTGGCATTAAAAAACGCGCGGCGGTATTAAGAATAATCGTGCCTGACTTAACCATCGTAAGGCTCCTTGGCAGCCACTTTGCTGCTCTCGGCGGTTTTTGCGTCGCTGTTTTCTCCATGACGCAGCTTTAACATGGCGATAACACCGATCGCGGCGAGGGCTAACACGAACATCTCGCCTAGCGTATCCAAGGCACGGTAGTCGACCAAAATGACGTTGACGATATTGCGGCCATAAGCCAACGGCGCACTGTTCTCAATCATATAGGTCGAAATCGGTTCAAACTGTTGAATGCTCCACGAGGTCATAATCAGCAGGCATATCAAGATACCCACCATAGTAGCCACCACGCCATCGCGTATGCGCTCCAGACTGGTGGAGAGATTCGAAAAGCGCGGCAGACGGAACAGCACCAGCACCAGCAAAATGACGGTCAAGGTTTCTACCAGCAGTTGGGTAATCGCCAAATCCGGTGCACTAAACAGAATAAAAATCAGCGCGATAGAAAACCCCATTATGCCGACAGACACCACTGCCCCCAGCCGAGACCGAGAAATAGTCGCGAACAGCGCCCCCATTACCATACTCCCCGCTACCACCACCTCGTGAAAACGGACATCCAAGTCAAAAGCGAATTGCGGAGAGTGGCGCAGCAGAATTGAATTACCAATCAGTCCAATGAGAGTAATCAACATCACCAGGATGTAGTTCCGCATATAGCCATTTTGCAGTAGTCGAGTTTGCCACTCAGAGAAGTAGACGATGCCATTCATCATGCTTTCATAGCCTGCCTCGGGGCCATGGCGCATCATCGGTGCCAACACAGAAAGCTTGCCGCGCACGCTGTCCCAACGCTTAAACAGCAAAAAGCCTAAGCCAAGGCTAATGATCGACATGATCAACGCAACGTTGATGCCATACCAAAGCGACAACGCCACCTCTAGCGTTTGCCCGGATATAGCAGTGGCGGTTGCCGTTAATAACGCATCGGCACCTAGCACAGCGGGCGTCAGGGCCAGCAGCAGCGACACCAGGGCGAGTAACACGGGCCCTATTAACATACTCAACGGCGCTTCATGAGGCTCCAGCGGAGTTTGGTGACGTTTACCGTAAAAAGGGCGTAACGCCACAATAAAGGCAACGGCAATCGTCAATACGGAGGCAATAAAGGCAAACAGCACCAGTAGCGTTCGGAAGCTATCGGCCCCCAGCACGGACTCAAGCATTAGCTCCTTACCGATAAAACCAAGTAGCGGCGGCACACCGGCAAACGAGAGTGCGGCGACCAAGGCAATCGTGGCGGTTACCGGCATCAGCGAACGCAGGCCCCCCATTTGAGTGACATCTTTAGTGCCGGTTTCATGGTCAAGAATGCCGGCGACCATAAACAGTGCCCCCTTATATAACGAGTGCGCCAGCAGAAACGTCACAAAGGCGGTCATCGCATATTCGGTGCCGATGCCTAATAGCATCGTCAGCGTACCCAACGCCATAATGGTCGAGTAGGCCAGCAGCTTTTTGATATTCGTGTGGTGAATCGCTAGAAACGCGCCGACCAGCATCGTTGTCGCGCCGACCACGGAAAGAATCCCGACCCACATTGCCGTGCCACCCAGCTCAGGGTGTAAGCGCGCCAGCAGATAAATGCCAGCCTTCACCATGGTGGCAGAGTGCAGGTAGGCCGAAACCGGTGTCGGCGCCGCCATGGCGTTAGGTAACCAGAAGTGGAACGGAAACTGAGCCGATTTGGTGAAAGCGCCCAACAGCAAACAGATCAGCATAGGTGTGTAGAGCGCATGCTCACGCAGGTCAGCTTCCTGGCCTAGAATCTCCGCCAGCGACCAGCTGCCGCTGGCAATCCCTAACAGCACCAGCCCAGCCATTAATGCTAACCCGCCCGCTACGGTAACAAATAAGCCCTGCCGCGCTGATTTACGGGCGTTAATGTCAGCGTGGTTAAAACCAATCAGCAAATAGGAGGTAATGCTGGTCAGTTCCCAGAAAATAAACAGCGTAAACAGCCCGTCTGCTAACACCAATCCCAGCATCGAGACCATGAAAGCGACTAAGGCGATATGAAATCGAGCAAGGTCAGGATGATCTTTAAGGTAGCCACCGGCATACACCAGCACGCAGGCACCCATAACGGTAATCAACAGCCCAAACAACAGCGACAAACCGTCCAACAGAAAGGTAAGACTAATCCCCAGCGAAGGCACCCACTGCCACTCTAAAAGCAGGCTTCCGTTCTCAATGACCTCAGGGGCTTGGAGTGCCAACCACGCCGCCAGCCCGGCAGGAAACACAGCCAGCACCAAGCTGGTGCGCTGGCCAAACCAGCCGTTCAACATTGGCGACAGCGCCGCCAGCACGAATCCCATTAAAACGGCGAATTGTATCAAGCGAAACCTCCTGAATAACGAAAGGCTCACCATCAGTCAGCGGCTAAAGCCCAGGCATCGTGCCTTATCACTGGCATGCCAGTGTTGAATAATAGTGATTCTAAAGTTGTACACCTTATAACAGTCAGTTTTGGCTGACCAGTCATACCCTTAAACGCAAACAGCCGCAGGCATCTTAATGCGCCCTGCGGCTGTTGCGAGCGAGTGTTTACGGCAAATAGTTAAACTAGGGAGCCGATAGCCATCCTGCCAATTCATTATTGATGACGGCGAGCAAAGCATCGATATGGTCATCGCGATCATTCAGGCAAGGTATATAGCTGAACGTTTCGCCACCCGCTTCTATAAAGCTATCGCGGATCTCTTCTTCAATCTCCTCCAAGGTTTCAACACAGTCAGAGGAGAAGGCTGGTGACATAATCGCAATATGCTTATGCCCCTGCTCGGCGAGTTCCGCCACATGCTTAACGGTTTGCGGGCCGACCCATTTTTCGGGGCCAAACTGCGACTGGAAAGCGGTATCCACCTCCTCTTTGCTAAAACCAAGCTTCTCACGCAGCAGGCGCGTGGTTTTCTGACACTGGCAGTGATAGGGATCACCCTCCATCAGGTAGCGCTCGGGGACGCCATGGTAGCTGGCCACCAGCTTGGTCGGCCGGGTCGAGAAACCGTCGTAGGCTTCTTGAACCGAATTGGCCAAGGCCTGAATGTAGTCAGGATGGTCAAAATAAGCCGGCACTGTACGGATATAAGGCTGCCACTTCATTTTCATCAGAGTGCGAAATGCCTGATCATTCGCCGTTGCCGTTGTCGGGGACCCGTACTGGGGGTAAAGAGGAAAGAATACGATACGCTCACAACCCTTCTCTTTTAATCGGGTCAGCACGCTTTCCGTCGAGGGGTTGCCGTAGCGCATGCAGAAGTCGACTTCAACATCGTCACCATAAAGCGCCTTTAACCGGGCGGTCATCTTCTCAGTCTGGGCACGTGTCGTTGTCAGCAACGGGCTTTCGTTCTTTTCATTATTCCAGATGCCTCGGTAGGCCTTACCCGACGAGAACGGACGCTTAGTCAAAATAATCAGCTGTAGCAGCGGTTGCCATTTCCAACCGGCATAGTCGACCACACGCTTATCAGACAGAAATTCATTGAGGTAACGACGCATTGACCAGTAGTCAGTGGCATCCGGGGTGCCCAGGTTCGCTAGCACAACGCCCACTTTGGCACGCGCTACCGGCGGATGATCGTTGGGCGCATGGGCTAAGCGGCCCTCGCCCGGCTGATCCTTGACGACATTCTCGGTCATTACTCATGCTCCTGAAAAAATAGCGATGGTGCTCGGTACATATATCAATTAATTAAATCCTATCACTTTTCGGCAAAGTGGCGGCATAAAGTTATACTATCAGCATCATTTGTATAACCCTGAGGCAACACATGTCCAAGCCTTTGCTTTTGGTTCTTGGCGATCAGCTCTCTTTTTCACTCTCAACGCTGCAAAACGTGCCCGCCAATGCCGTCGTCGCTCTGTGCGAAGTTGCCGAAGAAGCCCGCTATGTGCCGCATCATATACATAAAATTGGCCTCTTTTTGGCCGCCATGCGTCACTTTGCTCAGGCGCTGCGAGAAAAAGGCTTTCAAGTTCACTACAGCACTCTAGATGACGCGGATAACTGCCACTCACTCCTTGAGGAAGCCGAGCGCATCGCCCAACAGTATGGCTGCGATGAGATACGCGTTGCCCGGCCTGGCGAATGGCGGCTGTGGGAGGCGATGCAGCAGCGCACAGACGCTACGATTCCCTGGCGACTACTCGAGGATGATCGCTTCTTTACCACTCCCGAGAATTTCGTCAACTGGGCCAAAGGCCGCAAGCAGCTAAGGCTCGAGTACTTTTACCGGGAACAGCGCAAGCGTACCGGACTCTTGATGAAGGGCGACGAACCCGCTGGCGGCAAGTGGAATTTTGACCACGATAATCGCCAGCCTATCAAGGCAGCACTTGCGTTTCCTGACCTGCCTCAACATCGCCAAGATGCCCTCACTCAGGAAGCGCTTAGCGATGCCGAACGCCACTTTAGCGACCACATGGGCACATTGGAGAACTTTAACCTTCCGGTGACACGGCGGCAGGCACTAGTGGATCTCAAGCATTTTATGCAGCATGGGTTGGCTGACTTTGGCCGCTATCAGGATGCGATCAGCGATTCGGCGCCCTATCTGTATCACTCGCGGCTCTCAGCGGCGATGAATATCGGTTTGCTATCGCCCCATGAAGTCTGCGCAGCCGCCGAGCAGCGCTACTACGATGGTGATGTACCGATCAACGCTGCCGAAGGTTTTATCCGCCAAATTCTTGGCTGGCGCGAGTATGTGCGCGGGCTCTACTGGACACGGATGCCCAGCTACAAAAGCACCAATCAGCTAGGTTTTGAGCACGATTTGCCAGCGTTTTACTGGGACGCTAATACCGATATGCGCTGCCTGCAGCGCGCCATACAGATGACCATCGATAACAGCTACGCCCACCATATTCAGCGGCTGATGGTGACAGGTAATTTTGCCCTGCTGTGCGGGGTTAAACCCGAGGCGCTGTGCGACTGGTACCTGGCGGTTTACGCGGATGCCAGCGAATGGGTGGAGTTACCCAATACACTCGGCATGGTACTCCATGCGGATGGCGGCCTAATGGGCTCCAAACCTTACTGTGCATCGGGTAAATATATCGACAAGATGTCAGATCACTGCCAGCACTGTCGCTATTCGCCTAAGCAGGTCACAGGGCCAAAGGCCTGCCCTTTCAACAGCCTTTACTGGCACTTCCTGGAAACCAACGCCGAGCAATTGAACAAAAACCCGCGTATGAAGCTGATCTACGGCTCGCTTAGCCGGATGTCTGATGACAAGCGCGAAGCAATGCGCCAACAGGCTGAAAGCTTCTTGGCTCAACTGGAAATCTCCCCCGGCTACGGGCAAGCCTGTCATACCGCAGGCTATGCCATTGCCCCAAGCGATGCCAATGCGATCTATACCAACACGAACAGCACCAAGAAGGAGTCATAATGAGCCGCTACGCACCGCTAAACGCGTCACCCCCGGTCACGCTATTTCACGACGGCCACTGCCCCTTCTGCCAGCAGGAAGTCGCATGGCTGGAGAAGCATCGTTATCGGGAACATATAGCGCTGGTCGATATTCAGGCCAGTAACTTTAACGCCCATGAGTACGAGCAAGAATTTAATGCCATGATGGGCCAGTTACACCTGCGTGATAGCCAAGGAAAGTGGTACATCGGGATGGATGCCAGCCGTGCCCTCTATGCAGTGTTGGGCTATCGGCGGCTGGTGAAGATTTCATGCTTACCGGGTCTATACGGCGCAATGAACGCCGGTTACCGATATTTTGCCCGTCGTCGAATTCGGCTTGGGCGGTGGTGGGAAAAGCGTCAGGCTAAACGTCAGGGTTGAGGGTAGTATCAAAAAACGAGCGGCATACGCGATGTCAGTGGCTCACTGTAGTGGGCATCGCGGCCAATCACTTCATCGTGGGGCACATGCTGAACCAAGTATGCGCGATGTATTCCAGCGCGCTTAAGATCCATATAGGCATCGTCCAGCGAGCGAAATAGCATCGGCTTGGCACGCTGCATCAGCATATGGCGCTCGCCTTCAACGTCCTCAAGTTCAATCTGATAAAAACGGCTGCCCGAATGGGTAATTACGCGAATTTCAAAGTTGTCGTGACTGGCGACAAACTGTTTAAGATCCTTCAGTTCCATGGTTCCCTCCTGTTACTTGTAAATGACATTGGGGCACAGCATGACTGGGCCCCATGACATTTCTATTGCCTGGATATGACATTGTCGTTACGACATTTAATAACTAGGAGGGCAACAGTGCAAGAGAGTTCCTGACCGGAAGGTCAAGAACTCTCTTGCGTTCATTGGTACTCAGAGGGGTCGATGGCTTTGCCGAGCGAATTGCGGTCAATCCAGTTGCCGCCTTTGGTCTCTTTATAGCGGAACACGACATTGTCTCCCACCGTCACAGGCAGCTCACCGTCTTCGGTCTGGTAGCTATACTTCTCACCTGCCACCACCAAATGGTAGCGATAAAGGTCTGGCATACCCAACCACTCTTTGAAGGGGCCTTCTCGCTCTATCGCCTCTAGCTCACCGCGACCTTCTAACTTAGGAAGACGCTGCCGATTACCGCGCCGAAATCCACCTGCCATTTGTTGCTCCCGTTTTTACCTGTCGTGGGTGGGGCATTATACGAGCTCGCTCCCCATCCTCAAGTGACTCATCACTAAGCTGTCTGTACAAACCGCTCATTACAAACCACTCATCATAAACCAATCATCGTAAACCTAGTCGCCGAAGGCTTGACCGTAACTATCCGGCGCCAAATCCTCAAAGCGGGTATATTTGCCGATAAACGCCATATGTACCGTGCCGATAGGTCCATTACGCTGTTTACCGATAATTAACTCAGCAATACCCTGATTGTCTGGGTTATCTGGATTATAGACTTCATCGCGATAAACGAAGGCGATGACGTCCGCATCCTGCTCAATCGCTCCAGATTCCCTCAAATCCGACATAACCGGGCGCTTGTTGGGACGCTGCTCCAAAGAGCGGTTCAACTGGGAAAGCGCCACCACGGGGCAATTAAACTCTTTCGCCAACCCTTTTAAGGAGCGCGAAATCTCGGAAATCTCACCGGTACGGTTTTCACTAAAACCGGGGATCTGCATCAACTGAAGGTAATCGATCATCACCAACGCGATATTGCCATGTTCACGCACTATACGGCGCAACCTTGAGCGCATTTCGTTTGGCGATAAGGCCGCGGTATCATCAATAAATAGCTGCTTGTCTTTGAGCAGATTGACCGCAGAGGTTAACCGAGGCCAATCCTCATCTTCCAGTTGACCGGTACGTACGCGGGTTTGGTCGATCCTACCCAGCGACGACAGCATCCTCAGCATTAGTGATTCTGCAGGCATCTCCATGGAGAACACCATGACCGGCTTGTCGCTGGAGATAACCGCATGCTCAACCAGGTTCATCGCGAAGGTGGTTTTGCCCATTGAGGGCCGTCCAGCGATAACCACCATGTCTGATGGCTGTAACCCGGTGGTCATATCATCCAGATCACGAAAGCCGGTGGAGAGCCCGGTCATCTCACCTTTAAGGTTGAACAGCTCATCAATACGATCAACCGCCTTGGTCAGTAGATCACTCATGCCGATAGGGCCGCCGGTTTTGGGACGCTCCTCGGCAATTTGGAACACTAACCGCTCGGCTTCGTTGAGCAATTCATCCGCCGGACGCCCCTGGGGGGTAAAGGCACTGTCGGCGATTTGATTGGCGGCACGGATCAGTTTACGCAGCGTTGCCCGCTCTCGCACGATATCAGCGTAGGCGCGAATATTACTGGCAGAGGGCGTATTACGGGCAAGCTCAGCCAAAAATGCCAGCCCGCCGACCGTATCCAATTGATCACGTGCTTCCAACGCTTCAGAAAGCGTCACCACGTCCATGGGCTGACCGGCTTCAGCCAGATGGATCATCACGTTGAACACCAAACGGTGTTCGTAGCGGTAGAAATCATCAGCGACCAACCGCTCTGAGACGTTATCCCAAGCTTGGTTGTCCAGCATGAGCCCGCCTAGTACCGACTGCTCCGCCTCCAACGAATGCGGCGGCAGCTTTAACGCTGCCGTTTCTTTATCAGCAGAAGGCTGGTCCTGCATAGCGAGCTCCTTTAAACACAACGGTGTAGCCGGTGAAGATGCTTATCTTAGCCGCATGTAGCGCGACTACCAACATGATCAAGATGTTGTCTTAAAATACCCAGCAGGAATAAGCCAGATAGTTTAGGCAGCACCCAGAAAAACAAAAGGCGCGGGAGAAACCCCGCGCCTTTTGAAGCAGCTTTATCAGCTGCAGCCAGTAACTGCTTTACGTAGCTACCAGCGTCACTCTCTTTACTACTTTCAACTATTCAGCAACTACCACTACACGTACAACAGCATCTACTTCAGCGTGCAAGTGAAGGGTAATGTCGTATTCGCCGGTTTGGCGAATCGGGCCATTCGGCATACGTACTTCGCTCTTGGCAATATCGATGCCAGCAGAGGAAATCGCGTCGGCCAGGTCACGCGGACCAATAGAACCAAACAGCTTGCCTTCGTCGCCTGCTTTGGAAACCAAAGAGAGCTCGATATCGTTTAGCTGCTCAGCGCGGGCTTCTGCTTCTGCCTTGCGCTCAGCGGCTTGCGCTTCGAGCTCAGCACGCTGTGCTTCAAACGCTTCGATGTTATCTTTGGTGGCCGGCACGGCTAAGCCGTAAGGCACCAAGTAGTTACGACCATAACCAGGCTTTACAGTGACCTTGTCACCTAGGCCGCCCAGCTTACCAATGTTGTCGAGCAGAATGACTTCCATCTCGTAAACCTCTAGTCAGTTGCTGCGGGCAAGGCGTGCGCGAACGTTCGCGAATGTATCAATCAGCCCCAACAGCAGCACAATGAGAATCGTGGGCCAGGTCGTGATCAGTAGTACATAAAATACTACCAGCCACAGCCCGTTCATCCCCTTTATTCCAATAAAACCATGCACTAACGCAACGCCAGCGACCAATAGCGGAATCCAACCCAGCATCGCCAGAGCATGAGCACCTAGCAGCATACCTATCACCCCAATAACGACCAGCACGGCCAGCTCTTTAGGGGTCAAGCGCAGTGCGTGGAACTCTTCGCGGAAGCCTCCTGGGTTGTACAACCCAGCTTGCCAACTCCGCGCAAGTGCCAAACACAGGATAGCTGCCAACAGCACCACAAACCCGGTCACCCCACCTACTACCAGCGAGGCAATGGTTTGAGTATCGTAGCCCTGATTGGTAAATTCCGTGAGCATGCGATCCACTTCTTCCGAACCTTCTCGCAACTGCTCAAGCATTAGCTCAGTGCCACCTGGCGGACTGAAAATGCCAAGTTGAACCATGACGGCGGCGACCAACGTCCCCACAATCAGGGTCTCCCCCCAACGCATTCTCTCGCGCAGAATGACGGCCATCAGCGTTACTAGCAGTAAGCTAGCCAACGGAATCACGTCACCCTGAGCCCACCACCAACCGGCCGGTAGTGCTGCTGCTATGATGACTGGCAGCGCAGGTGCAAAACCTTTGCGTAGCGTCATCAACGCGGCGATGGCTGCGCCTAACCAGAACAGCCAGGGCACTAGCGTTGCTAAGGCCGCCCCGCCAGCAGCGTAAGGCGTGCCCCGCATTAGCCATCGGGCTAGTGCCAGCATCACGTTAAACGCTTACTGGTGGCTATCGGAGTAGGGCAGCAGTGCCAGATAGCGCGAGCGCTTAATAGCGGTCGCCAACTGACGCTGATAGCGTGCTTTGGTGCCGGTAATACGGCTTGGAACGATCTTGCCGGTTTCAGTAACGTAGGCCTTCAGCGTGTCCAGATCTTTGTAATCGATCTGCTTGATGCCTTCAGCGGTAAAGCGGCAAAACTTACGGCGACGGAAAAAACGTGCCATGGACTAGCTCCTTAAAACGTGCAGTGAATAAAATCAGGCAGTTTCTTCTTCTTCAGCGCGCGGTTTCTCTTCGCGACGCGGACGTTTTTCTTCTGCCGGCTTCATCATCGGGGAAGCTTCAGTAACAGCTTCTTTGCAGCGAACAACCAAGCTGCGGATAATGGCGTCGTTGTAACGGAAGATATTCTCGATCTCATCGAGAGTCTCGCCGGTACATTCAACGTTCATCAGCACGTAGTGGGCTTTGTGGATCTTGTTGATCGGGTAAGCCAAATGACGACGGCCCCAATCTTCCAGACGGTGCACAGTGCCGCTGTTTTCAGTAACGATGCTGGTGTAGCGTTCAACCATCGCCGGCACCTGCTCGCTTTGATCCGGGTGGACCATAAACACGATTTCGTAATGACGCATGGGATCTCCTTGCGGTTTGACAGCTTCCGTTGTGTGCCATTGCGAAGTGCAATAAACGACGACAAGGAAGCAAGGAGTTAACTGAAGTGCTCCGCCACCGCACTAGGCGGCCACCGGGGCATCAAACAGAACTTTTATTTCAACGACTGTTTCAATTACTAATTCTCACAGCTAACGCCCGCTTGCAGACAAACGGGCGCGTGTATCTTAGTAGTACGGCGGTTAACTTGCAAGCTGACGCTGACGAACAGCTTCAAACAGGCAAATCCCGGTGGCTACCGAAACATTAAGGCTAGAAACCTCTCCCGCCATAGGCAGCTTGGCAAGGTTATCGCACGCTTCGCGGGTTAAGCGCCGCATGCCCTTACCTTCTGCCCCCATCACCAGCGCAGTAGGGCCGGTCATGTCGATGTCAAAGACGCTGACCTCAGCCTCACCGGCCGTACCGGTTATCCACACACCGGCATCTTTTAGCTTGGCCAGGGTGCGCGCCAGGTTGGTCACTTGATAAACCGGCACGACTTCGGCGGCACCGCAGGCGACTTTGCGCACCGTTGCATTGAGCGGTGCAGCCTTATCCTTTGCCACAATCACCCCGTGGGCACCGGCGGCATCAGCGCTGCGCAGGCAGGCGCCAAAGTTGTGCACGTCCGTCACACCATCCAGAATCAGCAGTAGCGGCGGTGTAGCCGAGGGCCATGCGCGCAGCTTAAGCCAAAGCGACTCTTCACCTTCCGGGGTTAACGGCGGACAGAACGCCACCACCCCCTGATGGGCCGCACCCTGGGTTAGTTGATCAAGCAGGTCGCGGGACTGCTCTTTCACTTTAGCGCCGTGCGCTTGAGCGTGAGCGATCAGCTCCTTTATGCGACTCCCCGCCCCCTGCTGCACCCAAAGCTCTCGCGGCGCCTCACCTCTGTCCAGCAGGCTTTGCAGAGCATGAACGCCGTATACCTGATCCAGGCCATCGGGAGTCTTAGGCCCCCGCCGAGAAGACACCGACTTCATGCTCAACCCTTATTCGGTGATGGTTTGCGCGGGCCATTACGGGTGCGCCGGGGGCCACGACGCGTGGCGGGCTTCTCGCTATTGGATTTCTTGTCCCCAGCAGCTTTGGCACTATCTTTTTTAGCACCGGTGCCCTCTTCCCCACCGCGACTCTTACGCGGCTGACGGCGCGGGCGCGGCTTCTCATCATTCAGACCGAAGTCAATCTTACGGTCATCCATATCGACACGCGCCACCTGAACGGTAAGGCCATCGCCTAAGCGGTAGGTCGTGCCGGTGCGCTCACCTTTCAGGCGGTGCTTTTCAGCTTCGTAGTGGTAGTAGTCCGAAGGCAGCGATGTCACATGTACCAGGCCTTCCACGAAGAATTCATCAAGACGAACAAACAGGCCAAACTGAGTGACCGACGCGATGGTACCTTCGAAGGTCTCGCCGAGCTTGTCGGACATAAACTCACACTTCAGCCAACTCTCTACATCGCGGGTAGCCTCATCGGCGCGGCGCTCGGTCATTGAGCAGTGTTCGCCCAACTCAAGCATCTGCTCGAAGGTATACGGACACCACTTGCTAGGCGGCTCAACCGGTGCACCTTCTACGCGCAGAACCGTATTGGTCTGGCGCGGGCCGCGGATCACCGAGCGAATAGCGCGGTGCACCAACAGATCAGGATAGCGGCGAATCGGCGAAGTAAAGTGGGCGTAGGCCTGATAAGCCAGGCCAAAGTGACCTTCGTTCTGTGGCGAGTAGACCGCCTGATTCATCGAGCGCAGCATGACCGTCTGGATGATATCGAAATCAGGACGGTCGGCAATCGCCTCACGCAGCGCTTGATAATCCTGCGGCGTCGGCATATCGCCGCCGCCAACGGAAAGCCCCAGCTCATTCAAGAACAGGCGCAGCTTGTCGAGACGCTCTGGAGTAGGCCGCTCATGAATCCGGTAGAGTGCCGGCAAATCGTGCTTATCCAGGAAGCGCGCAGTCGCCACGTTGGCCGCCAGCATGCACTCTTCAATTAACTTGTGTGCATTGTTACGGCTACGTGGAACGATTTTTTCGATTTTACGCTCATCGTTAAAGATGATCGCCGTTTCAGTAGTATCAAAATCAATCGCACCACGCTCAGCACGCGCTTCGCGCAATAAATAGTAAAGCTCTTCCAGGTTCTTCAGCGGCTTCACTAGCTCGCTGTGTTCTGCCCGCAGCGCCTCACCCTCTTCGCTCTCTTCATCAAGAATCGCGGCCACCTTGTTATAGGTCAGGCGAGCGTGGGAGTTCATGACGGCTTCGTAGAAGCGGTAGCGGCTAATCGCCCCGGTTTGCGAGATATTCATCTCACATACCAGCACCAGGCGATCCACGTGAGGATTCAGCGAGCAGAGCCCGTTGGACAGTAGCTCTGGCAACATGGGAACGACTTGGCCAGGGAAGTAGACCGAGTTACCCCGGGTACGGCCTTCATCGTCCAGCGGCGTACCGGGACGCACATAGTGGGAAACATCCGCAATGGCGACGAGCAGCTTCCAACTACCGGATTTGGTTTTCCAGGCACACACCGCATCGTCAAAGTCTTTGGCAGACTCATCGTCAATAGTGACCAGCGGCACATCACGCAGGTCGACTCGATGCTGTTTATCCTCTTCCAGCACTTCTGCTGAAATACCGGCAATTTGATCGAGTACTTCAGGAGGGAATTCAGCGGGGATATCGTAACTGCGAATCGCAATATCAATTTCCATACCGGGATCCATACGATCGCCCAGCACTTCGATCACTTCACCCACGGGCTGAATCCGAGTCGCCGGTTGCTGAACGATTTTGGCCGAAATGACCTGACCATCTTTAGCGCCACCGGTGGCACTATGGGGAATAATCACTT
Organism: Halomonas sp. SpR1; assembly: GCF_031010175.1. Classification (GTDB taxonomy): domain Bacteria; phylum Pseudomonadota; class Gammaproteobacteria; order Pseudomonadales; family Halomonadaceae; genus Vreelandella. Next base: position 24,083 of record NZ_JAUAMB010000026.1, on the reverse strand, counting down.
CCTGGGTAATACGCGGATTTTCCGGTATCAGAATGCCAAACTCAGGGGTATTACTGCGATAAACACCGACCATTGTCTGGGTGTTGCGCGCAATAACATCGGCAATAGTGGCTTCATCACGACCGCGACGATCACGGCCGCTGACACGCGCCAGCACGTGGTCGCCATGGAACACCCGGCGCATTTGGCGTGGCGGCAATACCAAGTCTGGCTTTTTGCCATCATCGCGGAGCAGAAAACCGAAGCCGTCACGGTGCCCAAGCACCTTGCCTTTAATCAGGTCAAGCTTATCGATTAGTGCATAGGCGCCACGGCGATCGCGTAGCACTTGGCCGTCACGCTCCATGGCTGCCAACCGGCGCCTAACGGCTTCTATTAGTTCTTCGTCTTCCAGCCCCAGCATGCGACTCATATTTTCGTGGCTAATCGGCTTGCCATAGCTCTCTAGAGCGGCAAGCAGATACTCCCGACTCGGCGCAGGGTTACCATATTTATGCGCCTCGCGCTCGGCGTGGGGATCATCACTTAACGTCCAATACTTCATACGAGCAACTTCCTTGATGGCGTCATTTGCGAGAGGCATAAAAAAGGCGCAAACGCGGTGCGTTGCGGGCTGGATACTTCAGCGCTTGAGAGGCTGAAATGAATAGTGTTTTGTTTAGTCATAGGCGCAGTATAGCGCTGCACGTTCAATCACCCAACCGTCTTAGCCGTTGTTTAGCCAATTTGCTTTATAAAAAGCGCTTAAGGGGTCTTGCATTTAACCATCACCCCGGTATTATACGCGCCACTTGCCCAGATGGCGGAATTGGTAGACGCGCTAGCTTCAGGTGCTAGTGTCCGTATGGACGTGGAGGTTCAAGTCCTCTTCTGGGCACCAAACTGCTTTTATGCTATCTATTGGTATAAGCAGTATAGGTGCTAGGCAAGGTTTGTGTTCGCCCAGGTGGCGGAATTGGTAGACGCGCTAGCTTCAGGTGCTAGTGTCTGTATGGACGTGGAGGTTCAAGTCCTCTCCTGGGCACCATACGAACACAAACGGTAAAAAGTCAGTTGGTACTGACTAGGTTGTAAATGACTAAGCTGTAAATGATGCGCCCAGGTGGCGGAATTGGTAGACGCGCTAGCTTCAGGTGCTAGTGTCCGTATGGACGTGGAGGTTCAAGTCCTCTCCTGGGCACCATGAGTTATATGGGCCAGTCCGCATCATTGTATACTCCTCCTATGCTCTCGACTCGCTTTAGCCCAGCTCCCTCCCTTATCGCATATACATCTCTTTTTCTTTCCTCATAATTTACGCCAACACAGCCGCTTAGTACTTAAACTACTATTGATAACGCCCCGGCCGCTTCGCTACTTTCTCAAGCGCCCATCCTTGTATACGTAACTCACCTTCCAGTACAGCCTCAAGCTGTGGTTTCAGGTCTGGGAAGAAGTTAAGCCCTGTACGGGCCTCAATTTCATCGATAGTCACCAGGTAATCATCCAGTGGCTCATTGCCGCGCACGTCCTGGGGCATAATAAACGCCAGCGCTAAGGGTGCATCACTATGGGGGGCGACGATAATCTTATAAAACGCCTCGGGGACTTCTACCCAACCCACGCGATTAAACACGTTATCCATAAAGTGTTCAGGAAACACCGGCCCGGTGATCACCTGCAAGCGATCAAAACGCGGTGCGAAGTGATCCATGACCGCCTCTTCCAACCGCTGCCAGAGCTGTCGGTTCAGGTTGGGCCGCTGGGGGGTCATATTGCTCATTAGGAAGGTATCAACCTGGGCACTGCGACCATGCACGGCGGCAATCGCATAATTGGGTGCCATATGGCCTCGATCATAGCCGCTACCGGCGTAGCTGTCGGTACCCACCGGCCATAGCGTGCGCCAATCAGCTTGAAAATTTGGCCGTGGGCCAATGCTCGAATCATCGACTGCTGCAACCTGATAGCTGACCCATAGCGGATTAACCCGTACATCGGACCAGCCCACCAAGTAGCCATCATTGCGCAACACCCGGTGCATCGTGGTAGGGCGAAACGCCTCCCAAGTGGGCACTCCCATCCAGGTGTAGGCATCTTTATGCTGGCGCTCCTGAAACTCCCACAGCCCTGTCCCGACCACCACAAACAGCACGGCAATGCCTAGGCGTCGCCCCTGCCGACGCCAGCTCAAAAGCGATGTGCCCAACAGACTTTCCCCTTTTTTAAATGCTTATTTAGCGCTTTGGCTTTTTTTAATACGCTAGTGGGCGTTTTGCGGATTATCCAACCAGCAACACGTTACCACCCCAGAGAGAACATGGTTTCAAGATCGTGGCGTGAGTGAACCTGCATGGCATTCAGGGTCTCTGTATCGCTGATGCCTTCCACGGCATTCAAGCGCTCCGTCACCAATTCGGCCAAACTTTCAAAATCACGGGTGCGGGCAATCGCCACGAGATCATAACGGCCACAGGTGGAGTAAACTTCGCTAATGCCCTCTACATCGGCCAGACGCTCGGCCACGGCCTTAACTTGGCCTTTATCGGTATTGATTAAAATGACTGCGTTTTGCATGGCACGCCCCTTAGAAAAAATGGTCATAAAAAGTAATGTCAAAGCTGCGCAGAGTATAGCAGCGACGGGGAAGCGAACGCAGCACCCAGCAGCAGCGTGACCAATTGTCGCTATACCGGCAGCAGTATTCGCACAACCCTTGTACATCCGCTAGCATGTAGTTGAAGTATCGGATTTAAAGATGCAGCAATAGAGCTCCGGCTTATAAGATTATTCGGAGCATAAAGAGGTGGAAAACCACCCGATAACGTGACCAAACGTCAGACCGTGAAGATAAGGAGTAATCATGGCTAATAAGAGCCGTCGTGACTTTATGCGCAACAGCATGCTGGGCCTTGCGGCCCTTCCACTGGGAGCTGGCATTCTGTCTAAAAATGCTTTCGCCCAAGAGCTGCCACGTCTTGATCCTGCCTCAAGCAATGCCCAAGCGCTGAACTACGTGGAAGACGCCAGTGAAGCTAGCGATCACCCTGCGTATGAGGAGGGCGAACGCTGCGATAACTGCATGTTCTTCAAAGCAGACAACGAGGGTTGCCAGCTATTTCCGGAGAATAGCGTAGCGCCCGCTGGCTGGTGCCAATCCTGGACTGCCCAAGCTTAAGCGTTTAAAAGTTGATAGCCGTATAAGCACCTCTACCCCGCCTTTTGAGCGGGGTAGTTTTGTTTAAGACACGCTAACGGCTAAGAAGCCGGGCTTTCATCCTCTACCGGCCAGTGAAAACGCCGCGTTACCCGCCCCTCTTGCAAAGAGACGAGATGAACGGGAAATCCCCATAGCTGCTGCAGATGACGAATAACGGGATAAACGCTACGCCCCAAAGGACGGCGGCTATCCTGGACATGATGCAGGGTCAAAGAACGATCACCGCGAATGGCGGCTTCGACCACCTGAATATTGGGTTCACGGACAGAGAGCGCGTACTGGGTGGCCAGCGCCTCGCGCACCTGCCGATAGCCCTGTTCGTTATGAATCGCTGCGACCTCAAGGGTCTCCGCCTGATCATCATCCACGACCAAAAACAGCTTATGGTCGCGCATCACCTTCGGCGATAAAAACTGCTGAATAAACGACTCATCCTTGAAGTTGCGCATCGCAAACTCCAGGGTTTCCCGCCACGGCGTGCCCGCTATATCAGGAAACCACTCACGATCCTCATCGGTGGGTGCTTCACAGATACGCTTAATGTCCATAAAAATCGCGAAGCCAAGTGCATAAGGGTTAATTCCACTGAAGTGGGGATTATCAAAATCAGGTTGATTAATAACCGCGGCGTGAGACTGCAAAAACTCCAGCATTAGCCCTTCATCGACATTGCCATCGTCGTAGAGACGGTTCATCAGCGTGTAGTGCCAGAAGCACGCCCAGCCCTCGTTCATCACCTGGGTTTGCCGCTGAGGGTAAAAATACTGCGCCAGCTTACGGACAATTCGCACGATCTCGCGCTGCCATGGCGCCAACAGCGGGGCATTTTTTTCAATAAAGTAGAGCAGGTTCTCCTGCGGTTCGGGTGGGTAATGACCACCGCTATGTAGCCCCAGCGGGTCATCTTCTTCAGGCGACAGACTGCCCGGCAGCCGTTCGCCACCCTCAGCGTTATCGGGAATCGTTCGCCACAGCAGGTTCACCTGGGTTTGCAGGTAGCTTTCCCGCTCCTCCTGGCGCTTCGCTTCCTCTTCGGCAGAGATCGGCGAGGGGCGCTTGTAACGGTCTACCCCGTAGTTTTGCAGCGCATGGCAAGCATCCAGTAACTGCTCCACGGCCTGTACGCCGTGGCGCTCTTCACACTGGGCAATATATTTGCGCGCAAAAACTAAGTAATCAACAATTGAAGAAGCGTCGGTCCAAGTACGGAAGAGGTAGTTACCCTTAAAGAAGGAGTTGTGGCCGTAGCAGGCGTGGGCCATCACCAACACCTGCATCATCAGCGTATTCTCCTCCATTAGATAGGCGATGCAGGGGTCAGAATTGATTACCAGCTCATAGGCCAAGCCCATCTGGCCGCGCTTGTATGCTCCCTCAACAGCTAAAAACTGCTTGCCAAATGACCAGTGGTGGTAGCCCACTGGCATACCCACACTGGCGTAGGCGTCCATCATCTGCTCGGTGGTGATCACTTCTATCTGGTTGGGATAGGTATCCAGCCGATACTCATCGGCGAGCCTGGCCAGCTCCGCATCAAAACGCTCCAGTACGCTGAAGTTCCAATCGGAGCCAGTAGCAATCGGCTTACGCTTGCGGGTCGCACTCATAGCCTACTCCTCTGCACACGGTCACTAACCTGTTATACAAGGTCACTAGGACTGGCTTAAGCGACGTTTAAACAGTTCACGGAAGACCGGATAAATATCGCCCGCCTCCACAATCTGGCGCATGGCAAAGCGTTCGGGGAACTCTTTCACCACGCTCTCATACTCATGCCAAAGCGACTGATGGTCGTGGGGCGTGATCTCAACGTAGGCGTAGTACTGCAGCTGCGGCATTAGCTGTTTGACCAGTAAGTCGCGGCAGATATTCGAGTCATCATCCCAGTTGTCACCGTCGGATGCCTGGGCCACATACAGGTTCCATTGGCCCACGGGATAGCGCTTTTCGATAATGCTATTCACCAGGTTCAGCGCACTGGAAACAATCGTACCGCCGGTTTCCCGGGAGTAGAAAAACTCCTCTTCGCTCACTTCCCGCGCGGCAGTGTGGTGGCGAACAAAGACCAGCTCGACTTTCTCGTAGTGCTTCTCCAAGAACAGATAGAGCAGCAGGAAGAAGCGCTTGGCAATATCCTTGTGGTTTTGGGTCATCGAGCCGGAAACATCCATGACACAAAACATCACCGCTTGATTGGAGGGCTGCGGCTGTGCGCTTAGCTGGTGGTAGCGCAGGTCATAGGTGTCAATAAAGGGTACGCCTGCAATACGCTTCTCCAAGCGCTCAATTTCTGCTTTTAGCTCGGCGATACGAGCTGGATTACGCAGTACCGGATCCTTCCGCTCTTCGGCCTCCAAAGCATCAATCGCTTCTTTTAGCGCCCGCTTAATCGGCGCGCGCATGGCAATGCGCCGGGCATAGGCCTCCCGCATCGAACGGGTAATGCTAATCCGCGACGGCACGCCGTCCCGGGAGAGACCCGCCCGCACCATTTTGACCTCTTCCAGCGACTTCAGCGGCTTGCGCTGCAAATGAGGCAACTCTAAGCCGTCAAACACAAACTCCAAGAACTCCTCACGGCTAAGGGTAAAGGCGAACTCATCGACGCCTTCGCCCTGGTTAGAGGCGCCGCCCTCGCCTGCGCCACTGCCGCCCCCCTGGCCACTGGGGCGGCGGATTTTGTCACCGGCGACAAACTCTTTATTACCGGGGGAAACGATATTTCGTGCACCGCCCGGCCCATGCTGAAAGACCGGCTCGGAAATATCCTTCGCCGGAATCGAGACTTTCTCGCCGCGCTCCATATCGGTAATCGAGCGTCGGTTAACGGCTTCTTCCACCGAGCGCTTGATATGCTTACGGTAGCGCTCCAAAAAGCGTTGCCGGTTCACCGCGCTTTTATGTTTCGCGTTCGGCCTGCGATCAATAAAGTAGGTCATACGACCTCCTTAGACACCTATCTTAAGCACGCCCCCTTTACTGGGACTTGCGTACCCGCAGATACCACTCGGATAGCAACCGCACCTGTTTTTCGGTGTAGCCGCGCTCGACCATCCGCGCCACAAAGTCTTCGTGCTTTTTCTGATCCGAGCGGGAAGCCTTGGCATTGAACGAAATCACCGGCAACAGCTCTTCGGTATTGGCGAACATTTTGTGCTCGATCACTCCTTTGAGCTTTTCATAGGACTGCCAGCTTGGGTTCATGCCGTTGTTTTGCGCCCGCGCCCGCAGCACAAAGTTGACCACCTCGTGGCGGAAATCTTTGGGGTTTGAAATTCCCGCCGGTTTCTCGATTTTCTCCAGCTCTTCGTTGAGCGCCTGGCGGTCTAGCAACTCACCGGTTTCGTGGTCGCGGTACTCCTGATCCTGAATCCAGAAATCTGCGTAGGTCACATAGCGGTCAAAGATATTCTGGCCATATTCGCTATAGGATTCGAGGTAGGCGGTCTGGATCTCCTTACCGATAAAGTCGACATAGCGGGGCGCCATATACTCTTTGATAAAGCCCAAGTAGCGCTCAAACACTTCCGACGGCAGCTGCTCACGCTCCAATGCTTGCTCCAACACATACAACAGGTGCACCGGGTTAGCGGCGACCTCGGTGCTATCGAAGTTGAATACCTTGGAGAGAATCTTGAACGCAAAGCGGGTGGAAAGCCCCTGCATGCCCTCGTCGACGCCCGCTGCATCGCGATACTCCTGGATTGACTTGGCGCGGGGGTCGGTGTCCTTGAGGTTTTCACCGTCGTAGACGCGCATTTTCGAGTAGATATTCGAGTTTTCTGGCGCTTTTAGCCGCGACAGCACTGAGAACTGCGCCAGCATGCGTAGCGTATCCGGTGCACAGGGCGCGGCGTTAAGCGAAGAGTCCTCAAGCAGTTTTTGATAGATCTTGATCTCTTCGGTGACCCGCAGGCAATAGGGCACCTTGACGATATACACCCGGTCAAGGAACGCTTCATTGTTGCGATTGTTGCGAAACGCCTGCCATTCCGACTCATTGGAGTGGGCCAGAATTACCCCATCAAAGGGAATCGCCCCCATACCTTCAGTGGGGTTGTAGTTACCCTCCTGGGTGGCGGTTAATAGTGGGTGCAGCACCTTGATCGGCGCCTTAAACATCTCCACAAACTCCATCAGCCCTTGGTTTGCACGGCATAAACCGCCGGAGAAGCTATAGGCATCCGGGTCATCCTGGGAGTAGAGCTCTAACTGGCGAATATCGACTTTACCCACTAGTGACGAGATATCCTGGTTGTTCTCATCCCCCGGCTCGGTTTTGGAGATAGCGATCTGATTAAGCCGTGAAGGGTACAAACGCACTACCCGGAACTGGGAGATATCACCGCCATACTCTTTCAGCCGTTTCGCCGCCCATGGCGACATCACGCTGCGCAAATAACGCTGGGGAATGCCGTACTCTTTCTCCAGCAGTTCGCCGTCCTCTTCGGGGGAGAATAGGCCCAGCGGCGATTCGTAGACCGGCGAGCCCTTGATGGCATAAAACGGAATCCGTTCCATCAGCAGTTTAAGACGCTCGGCGAGTGACGATTTACCACCGCCCACCGGGCCAAGCAGGTAGAGAATCTGCTTGCGCTCTTCCAGCCCCTGGGCCGCATGGCGGAAGTAGGAGACGATCTGCTCAATGGCCTCCTCCATGCCGTGAAACTCGGCAAAGGCAGGGTAGCGGCGAATCACTTTGTTGGAAAAAATCCGTGATAGACGCGGGTCTTTCGCCGTGTCGATCACTTCAGGCTCGCCTATGGCTTCCAGCATGCGCTCGGCGGCGCTGGCATAAACCTTCGGATCACGGCGACAAAGCGCCAAATACTCCTCAAGGCTCATGTCCTCTTGCTGAACGCGGGAAAAACGGTCTTGAACGTGATCAAAGATGCTCATGGAACTCTCCTGTGGCCCATCCCCAGGCAGTCACCGTAAAGCCAAGTGTTTCGCAACGGTGTGCCAAACGAGGTGTCGCTTTTTTAGCGTAGTCAGCATTAGCAAAAAGTGATGACTAAAACCTTCAACGCTACAGCGATATAGATAAGAGAATTATTCCGACGAATAGTTGCGTTAGTTCAGGCGCCATCAATAAACGCAAAGCACTCAACCAGCAACGCCGCTACCATTGGCAGCGGCGTCGCTAGGTCGAAGGTGGCAAACAGCGGCAATAAAGAGGGTAACTGTCTGCTTTAAAGCTCGAGCACTGCGCGAATATCGGCCAACAGCTCGTCTAGCAATTCAACGGTGGTGTTCCAAGCACATACAAAACGGGCACCGCCTGCACCAATAAAGGTATAGAAGGTCCAGCCTTTGGCTTTCAACGCTTCTATGGCTGAGGGTGGCAACTCAACGAACACGCTATTGGCTTGGGTAGGGAACATCAGCGATACGCCAGGCAGCGCTTGCAGCCCTTCCGATAGGTAGCGGGCCATCTCATTGGCATGCTGGGCGTTGGTTAGCCAGGCGCCGCTCTCTAATAGTCCTAACCAGGGGGCTGAGACAAAACGCATTTTGGAGGCCAACTGCCCTGCCTGCTTGCAACGATAAGAGAAATCTTCAGCCAGTTCCCGGTTAAAAAACAGAATCGCTTCGCCAAATGCTAAGCCGTTTTTGGTACCCGAAAAACACAGTGCATCCACCCCTACTTGCCAAGTGAGTTCAGCCGGTGACGCGTTTAGGCTGGCACAGGCGTTGGCAAAGCGAGCCCCGTCCATATGCAGACGCAGATCATGCTTATCGGCAATGGCGCGAATCGCCATGAGCTCTTCCCGGGAGTAGAGCGTGCCTACTTCGGTGGCTTGGGTGAGCGATACGACTTTAGGTTTGGGGTAGTGGATATCACTGCGCTTGGTGACCAGCGCCTCAATGCCTTCCGGCGTCAGCTTGCCGTTGGCCCCTGGCGAGGTGAGTAGCTTCGCACCGTTAGAGAAGAACTCCGGGCCACCGCACTCGTCGGTTTCGATATGCGCCAGCTCGTGGCAAATAACGCTGTGGTAGCTGCGTCCCATGGCGGAAAGCGCCAGTGAGTTGGCGGCGGTGCCGTTGAAAACAAAGAAGACATCGCAGTCGTAGTCGAACATCTCGCGGAAGCGATCCGCGGCACGGGCGGTCCAGAGATCGTTACCGTAAGCCAAGTCATCGCAACGATTGGCTTCCAACAAGTATTCCATCGCCTCCGGACAGATACCGGAGGTGTTATCACTGGCTAAAAATCGCGGGCTACACTCCGAGGTCATGGCGATAGTCCTTTTATCTGGCGATCGAACGGCGCGAGCTGGGTGCCACTCGCCCCTTAAATATCTAACTATGCTTAATAGCTAGATTAGTCATTTAGTCTATCGCCATTTATGGGCTAACGTCACCTGCTCAACGTTCCTGCACAGAACTATCTCATGACGCACCGGTGACGAGGACAGGTTTCCGCGAGGGCGCTGTAAATCCATCCATGGACGCTACTTTCGCCATCCATGGCGAAAGACCCTCGCTTCAACCTGCCCTCACACCTAGTGAATGGGCGTTTATAAAATTTACTCTAACCAGCCTACAGGCCAGCGGCCAATCGAGTGCCTTGTTCAATCGCGCGCTTGGCATCCAATTCGCTGGCTTCATCCGCGCCGCCAATAATATGTACCGCTGTTCCTGCACGTTCCAGCGGCGCCAGCAGATCACGCACCGACTCCTGCCCGGCGCACACGACAATGCTGTCAACGTCTAGCACTTGCTCGACGCCGTCGCGGCGAATGTGCAGCCCCTCGTCGTCGATTTTGAGGTATTCGCAGCCGGTAAGGGTTTTCACCCCCCGCTGCTTAAGCGATGCGCGGTGCACCCAGCCAGTCGTTTTACCCAAATTTTTACCCGGCTTGGAGGTTTTACGCTGGAGCATAACAATCTCGCGGGGCACCACGGGCGGCGTCGGCGCTTTTAGTCCACCCCGTTCGTCCACCGCTAAATCCACGCCCCACTCGTCGCACCAATCGGCGATATCCAATGCCGGGTGTCCTTGGTGCGCCAGCAATTCAGACACATCAAAACCGATGCCCCCCGCGCCGATCACTGCCACTTTACGGCCAACCCGCTCAGGGGATTCGATCGCCTCAGCGTAGCTCAGCACCTTGTTATGATCGTGACCGGGCAGGCTTAGCTCCCGGGGCTGAACGCCGGTGGCCATCACTACCTCATCGAAATCGGCAAGCACTTCTGCAGTGGCGGTGGTATTCAAGCGCACCTCAACCGCATATTTCTCCAGCATCACCCGGTAGTAGCGTAGGGTTTCGTTAAACTCCTCTTTGCCGGGGATCTTACGCGCATAGTTAAACTGCCCGCCAAGTTCACTGCGCTGTTCAAACAAGACCACGCGATGCCCGCGGCTTGCGGCTGTCACCGCCGTTGCCAGCCCCGCCGGGCCCCCGCCCACTACGGCCACCCGTTTGGGCGTTTGTGTAGGCTCAATGGTCAGTTCGGTTTCATGGCAGGCACGGGGATTAACCAAACAAGAGGTTAACTTTCCAGCAAAGGTGTGATCCAGGCAGGCCTGGTTACAGGCGATACAGGTGTTGATCTCGTCCGCCAGGCCTTGTTCAGCTTTGCTTACCCAGGCGGGATCGGCCAGGAAAGGCCGCGCCATGGAGACCATATCCGCATGGCCTGCTGCCAGTACACGCTCAGCTACCTCAGGCATATTGATGCGGTTGGTTGTGATGAGCGGGATTGAGAGTGCCGATTTAATACGGTGAGTCACTTCAGTAAAGGCAGCGCGTGGCACGCTGGTGACAATGGTGGGCACCCGCGCTTCGTGCCAGCCAATACCGGTATTGATCACATTGGCCCCGGCAGCTTCGACCGCTTTCCCCAGCGTAACGACCTCTTCCCAGGTGCTGCCCTCTTCCACCAGATCAATCATCGAGAGGCGGAAGATAATCACAAAACGGTCGCCCACTGCCGCTCGAACCCGACGCACAATCTCGACCGCAAAGCGCATACGGTTCTCAAACGCCCCGCCCCACTCATCGTCGCGCTGGTTGGTACGCTGGCAGATAAACTGGTTGATCAGGTAACCTTCTGACCCCATGATTTCAACACCATCGTAACCCGCCTGTTGAGCAAGCTTGGCACAGCGCACATAGTCAGCAATTTGCTGCTCAACCTCATCGCTAGCTAGCGCACGGGGCATAAAGGGGTTGATCGGCGCCTGAATAGCCGAAGGTGCTACCAGATCCGGCGAGTAGGCGTAACGCCCGGCGTGAAGAATCTGCATGCATAGGTGACCGCCCTCTGCATGCACCGCGTCAACCACCACTCGGTGTTCCGGCAACTGCGCTTCATCAACAAGCGCGTTGGCGCCCTGGAACACCGCGCCCTCTGGATTAGGCGCAATACCGCCAGTGACGATTAGGCTTACCCCCTCCCGCGCCCGCTCGGCATAAAAGGCGGCTAAGCGTTCAAAGCCATTGGGTGCCTCTTCCAGGTTGGTATGCATTGAGCCCATCAGTACGCGGTTGGGCAGGGTTAAATGGCCGATGGTCAGAGGACGAAACAAATTCGGGTACGCAGGCGTTTGGCTCATCACGGTCTCCTTTATCTTATTAGCGTCATTATAAAACAGATTCAAACAAGCGTATGACATCCTGGACACCACGTATAGCCCCTTGATACTTGGTCTCTCGATACTTGGTTTCTAGATGCTTAGTTTCTAGATACTGGGGCCAACCGCTTGCCCGGAGCGCGAATCCGCGTCACATTACCCGGCTAACGATAAGGAACTGTAGCTATGCCCTTGATTTACTTTCTGCCACCGCTCGCTACCGTACTGATCTGGTCGGGCAATATGACCATTAATCAGCTTAGCGTAGGTGCCATTGCGCCAAGCAGCATCGCTTTTCTACGCTGGCTGCTCGCCCTGGCGGTGATGACCCCCTTTGTGCTGCCTGCGGTGTTACGCCACCGCAACGAAATCCACCGCCAGTGGCCTAAACTCGCGCTATTGGGCTTGCTCGGCATGGGCCTGTGGCAAGGGCTGGCCTATGTGGCGGCAGAAACCACGACCGCTACCAACATGGGCATTCTCGCCGCCATGGTACCGTTGTTAACAGTGCTGCTCAGTGCGCTGATTCTTCGTGAGCCGCCGTCATTAGGTGGCGTTTTAGGCGGCGTGCTGGCCTTCGTAGGCGTTACCGTGCTGCTGGGGCGCGGCAATCCGTTCTCTTTGGTGCAATTACAGGTCGCCTTTGGCGATGCGCTAATGGTCGTGGCGGCTACCTGCTATGCGCTGTATGGCGTAATGCTCAAGCGCTGGTCGATGAATCTACCGCCCTGGGTGATGCTCTACGCCCAAGTCTGTTTTGCGGTGCTGTTCTTGCTTCCCCCCTATTTGATGGGGCCAATGACCCCCATTGATAGCCAGAACATCGGACTCATTGTTTATGCGGGCATTCCCGCCTCGATCATCACCACCTTTTTATGGATGCGCGCAGTTCGCCAGATCGGCGCCAATCAATCGAGCATTTTCATCAACTTAATGCCGCTATTTAGCGCGCTGATTGCGATGGTCTTCTTAGGAGAACAAGTGGCGGGGTTCCACATTACCGGTGGGCTGCTGATTCTGGCCGGGGTGATCATGGCGCAAACGCTGACACGCCCGTTAACACGGAGTTTAACCTCGGATAAGCCGAGCAGCGTCTGATAATGCTAGAATGGCCGTCGATTTCTAACGCTGGAAAGCCCTGATATGTCCCTGGAAGAACTGCATCTTAATCTACGCAACCTGATGAGCGATGACTACGATCAGCTCAAGGCATTGATGGACGCCGTCTATCACGATATCGGCGGGTCATGGCCGAAGCACACCATCGACAAATTGATTCAGGAATTCCCCGACGGCCAAATCGCCATTGAAGACGACGGACTTCTGGTGGGCGTGGCGCTCACCGTGCAGGTGGATTACGACGAATTCTCCAACCCGCATAAGTACGACGATCTGATCGGCCATCGCGAAATCATCCTCAATGATGAAGATGGCGATGCCATGTACGGGCTGGATGTGCTGATTCACCCGGATTACCGGGGCTATCGCCTGGGCCGCCGTCTTTACGAAGCGCGTAAAGAGCTGTGCCGCTCCATGAACCTGCGGGCAATTCTTGCCGGTGGGCGTATCCCTGAGTACCACCAGCACGCTGATGAACTCACCCCGGCGCAATACATTGATAAAGTCTCCCGCAAAGAGATCTATGATCCGATTCTGTCTTTCCAGCAGGCCAATGACTTCCAGGTAAAGCGCCTACTGCGCAAATACCTGCCGGAAGATGAGCAGTCCCGCGGTTACGCCACCTTGCTTGAGTGGAATAACATTCTATTTGAGCCAGCGGCCAGCGTGCTCGACAACAAACCGACCCAGGTGCGGGTAGGCGCGGTGCAGTGGCAGATGCGCGAGTTCTCCTCGGTGGAAGCAGCACTACAGCAGATCGAGTACTTCGTCGACGCGCTCTCCGACTATCAAAGTGATTTTGCCGTTTTCCCGGAGCTGTTTAACGCACCGTTGATGGGCCTGCAAGACCGAGCTGCCCAGCAGGATCAAATGGGCGCAATTCGCTTTTTGGCCGGTTTCACCGAGCGCTTTAAGTCTGAGCTGTCGCGCATGGCAGTCTCCTACAATATCAATATTGTCGGCGGCTCGATGATTGAGGTGGGCGACGATGACCGGCTCTACAACATCGCCTACCTGTTCCACCGCGACGGCAGCGTTGAGCGCCAGGCCAAGCTGCACATTACCCCCCAAGAGCGCCGCGACTGGGTAATTGAGGGCGGCGACGAGCTACAGGTGTTTGATACCGACGCAGGCCGCGTGGGCATTTTGATCTGCTACGATGTGGAGTTCCCGGAACTTGGCCGCCTACTGGCCGACCAGGATATGGACATTCTGTTCGTGCCCTTCTGGACCGACACCAAAAACGGTTACCTGCGGGTACGCCACTGCAGCCAGGCGCGAGCAATAGAGAACGAGTGCTACGTGGTGCTCTGCGGCAGCGTCGGCAACCTGCCCTCGATTGAAAACCTGGATATCCAGTATGCCCAATCAGCGGTGTTCTCGCCCTCTGACTTCGCGTTCCCTCACGATGCGGTACTGGCAGAAACCACGCCCAACACCGAGATGATCTTTTTCTCGGATCTGGATCTAACCCGCCTGACGGTGGTGCGTGCCGAAGGCTCGGTGACCAACCTTAAAGACCGCCGCAAGGATCTATTCGATCTGCGCTGGCGCGACTGGTCGTGGAAGTCGGGCGCGAATCTCGAAGAGTGAGGTGTTAAATATACGATAACGCCGCCCAATTTGGGCGGCGTTGCTGTTTCTAAAGCTGCCTTATAGGGTTCAATCAGGCCAAACGAGGTGCGCTGGCACGCGGCCTTTGGCATCGAACAGCACGCCTTCATCACGCAGTTTGCGGTGTTGGCGTTCAGCACCGCCATGATCGGCAAGCTTCAAAGAGGATGCAATGACGCGATGCCAGGGCAACTGATGGCCATCCGGCAGGTGGCGCATCGCTGAACCCACCATGCGCGGCGTGGCGCCTTCGGTCATCGCGGCAATGCGACCATAGGTGGTCACACGCCCCGGCGGAATCTGATCGACAATGGTGTAGATCTGTTCGAGTAACTCCGGCCGGGCCATGTGATTATCCTTATTCCTTAAACTATTCCTTGAGGGCGCTTATGAGCGTGCTTAAAACCCCTCAACCAATTGATCGATAGCTTGGAAAGCTTCTTTAAGGGCAGCTGCGCGATGCTGATCCCCCATGTTCAGACCTTCTGCGTAAACCACGTCTACATCGGTAATGCCCATCAAGCCTAGCATGCTTTTAAGATGTGGCGTCTGGCTATCCATCTCGGTACCGGCATACATGCCGCCACGGGCGGCCAGAATAATTGCCCGCTTGCCCTCCACCAAGCCTTGAGGGCCATTTTCGGTATAGCGGAAGGTTTCACCGGCACGCAGTACTCGGTCAAACCAGGCCTTGAGCTGCGAAGGAACGCCCAGGTTATACATCGGCACCGCAATCACCAGTACATCATTAGCATGCAGCTCAGCCAACAGGCCATCCGAGCGAGCGGCTAAAACCTGCTGCTCAGCAGTACGCTCAGCGGCCACTACTTGCCAAGCACCTAGTTCGCTAATATCCAAGTGGGGGAGTGCGTTCTTGACGACATCACGCTGGGTGACCTCGATATCGTTACGGGCTTTAGCCTGTTCAATAAAGCGATTCGCCAACGCATTGGATTGGCCATTATCAGCCAGAATAGATGAAGTAATCACCAGGGCACGAGTTGTCATTGAAAGCTCCAAAATCATTAAGGGGAAGGAATGGGAGCTATTCTACGGCGCTTTCCTAGAAGCAAAAGCGCAACGTTTTCCGAGTTGTATTCGATTAAATCGAATTATATCGAGGTATATAAATAACGGCAGGTATCAAGCAGCAGACATGAATAAATATCTGTTAAGAAAGCAATGCAATTGCTTAGGCTGGATTGAGGCCTATTACCAAGTTGGCGACTTTGTGGGCTAGGAGCCATATGAGAGTGTCGAATTAGCAAGCCTCGGCATGCCATAGCGAGCCATTCAGTGCGACCAATTCGTTGTCCTACTAAATACAACGTCTGGACGTGCGAACCTGCTCTTTGCCGCCCCAGCCTGTTAATGCTACATGCAGCATCCCGACGCCTAGTTTCCGACACACCTGTTTTCCTGCGTTCCGGGCGATTCCGCCTCCATTTGCAATCGTTTAAATTGAGTAGTCACTAAACTTGGTCGTATGAAAACTTGCAAGATACGAGTTGCCGAGTCGCTTGATATTCTTCACCAGAGTACTGACGAACTCGCCCCCGTTCTGAAATCAGGTGCAAGTTCTTCCTTGCGCGTGACCCGGTCACATACAGCAGTTTCCGCGCACTTTCTTGGCCGTTCGGGTCATTAAAGTGCGGCACCATGTCTTCCAATAAGGCATAGGCGATCACTGCATCAAATTCCGCCCCCTTCACGCCGTGGATTGTTGAAATAGTTATTCCTGTCCGACTCTGAAATACCTTTCTAAACGTTTCGATGTCTCCAATGAATTCGCTACCCTCACTCTTCAGACGATCAACTCTAGCTTGCGAACTACCGAAGAACGCTGTGTGATGCTCTTGAAGCAGCGAGAAGAGACGAAAATCGATCGCCAAGTTGGCAAATAGCATTTCAAAGAATTTTCGGAGATAGCTGAGTCCATCCGTTTCATCTATCTTGATCGCGTTGCATTCCCTTAACAGGGATTTTCGCGTGAATTTGGAGACGCTCGCTCCGGCAGCCTCTAAGTCATTCAGGACATCACCGGCCCATCGGAGTCTGCGCACATACATTGTCGGCGACGCCTGCGTAAGTGCAATCTTCGAGAGCCTGTACCAAAAATTCTCTGTGTCACGCGCGAAGGGAACCATGCCGGGCCCATCGAACGAATACTCTGGCATGCTCGCTACCAAGCGACGTGTCATGCTTGCAAGATGTGTCCACTGTGGAGCGAGCACACACACCTCATGGGGCGCGATTCCGATGGTCTCGATGTTGAACCGGATAAGTCGGATCAATTCAGCTTCTAAGTCCGTCTTGCTTACTGTTTCGTCGAAAGAAACAAGGCTCTGGTAAGTCTTATCGCCGGATGCTGCTTCGATGCGAGTTGCATGAACGTTGAAGTTTCCGAAGTAGTCGATGATGCGCTCAGAAGAGCGATAGTTCCTCGACAGTTCCCGCTCCTCAATGTCGATGCCGGCCATTGCCTTGAAATCCCCAAAAGCTATCGGGTATCCACCAAGGGATTGATAAATAGCCTGATTGGGATCGCCAACAATGAAAGCCTTGGTCGCACCTTGGCCGGCCTTCAAGATAGCAGTGATGATTGAATACTGAATTCGCTTGGTGTCCTGATACTCATCGACCAATAAGAGAGAAAACAGCTTCCCCAAGAGAGTGCTGATCGCAGGGTGGCGGGAAATCAGCTGGTAAGCATAAAAGAGAATGAGTTCAAAGTCGATTTGCCGATTTTCTCGTAGAACTTCGAAGTATCTACCCAATATCTCGTGCAGACCGTTGTGCTTCCAAGCCTGTGGGCAGGAAAGCACATAGCCGGCTTCGGTAAAATAGAATTCGCAATCCCAGAACGTGATCTTTGGCTTCTGGTAAGGTTTGCACAAGGCTTCGAGAATTTTCTCACGCTCATGTTGATCGATCACGCGGAAGCCTCGATCCAATGCCTCGTGATAGATACCGTATGGTTTCAATATCCATTCAAGGCAAAACGAGTGGATTGTTCCTATCCATAGTCGGGATGTGTCCACCCCGAGACTCTCGATACGCTCATGGATCTCGTCGGCAGCACGGTGCGTATAGGTGATCGCAACAACAAATTGCTTATTCGACTCCAACCTAGATAACTCGTAGGCAATCTTGTAAGTCAGCGTGCGAGTCTTCCCGCTACCAGGACAGGCTATGAGAAATGCGCTATCAGGCTGCAATATTGCAGCTTCCTGCTCTAAATTCAGGTCACCTTTGTTCCATATGAACATGGCTAAAAGACCTTAAGGACGTCGTTTATACGATCGTCGGGGAAGGTAACCAGCATTTCGTTTCGGATGCCAACGAAATCGATCTCACCTCTTCTATAGGCTAGAAGCTGTTCTCTGAATTCGGTGAAAACCGCAGGCGCAGTGAAAAAATCATTCTCATCAATATAGCTCACGCGATAGCTCAATACGTTGAACCAGACTTCCTTTGTGACTATCGGATGCGCGAAAGCAATGGCGTCCAGAATGTACTCTGGGATGGCTGTTTCCGGATCGATCGTTTTTCCAAGCAAAATGGCAAACCATCCCTTCCCATAGTTATCCGCCATGGTCAGCGCTCTTTGGCCAAACCGCGCAATGTCAGTAGACTCCAGGTCTGCCTTGGCAGTCGCGATGGTTGGGGCATCCGTGTAGACATCAGAAAGAATGCCTACCATCTTGCGAGCGTTCCCGGCCGCGACAAAATCGACCTCAAAGGTGTGAGGAGCAAAGAATGGGGAAACCCATGGATTGTCTTTGAACAACTCATGCAACAATGCCTTTCTGGCAATGCCTTTTTCCTGAGAGGCTTGATACTTTTTCTTGCGACGGAGCACTCTTTCAGAATCACCAGCAACCGGCGCTGTGTCAATGATAGACTTGTCGAGATCGGTGATGATGCTGCATCGCTTTCGGATTCGATCATCGTGGAATAGAACTGCGACGTTCTGGAAGCCGGTGCTTCGGATGTTGACCAAACTGATGCCGAGCTCATCCAGGCTGACCCCAAGCACCTTCTTGATCAGAATCGGGATCAGGATTTCTTCAGCATCTCCCTCTATAAGAACGATGCTTTTGGCGAATAGCAGGTTGCTGCGCACAGCATCCAGATAGCGCTGGATATTACCGACTTCCTCAGGATCCAAACCAGTGGCGGGCTGGCAGGCCTCACATCGATCATACTCTCTGCCGAGAATGTTCACGTTCTGGACATTACTTACCTCTGAGATATGAGTCGAGTGGGTCGAGTAAATGATCTGTGTATCGTCGTATTGAAGCTTGTCAAAAAGCGTCTTCTGGATGTGTGTGTGAATGTGGGCCTCCGGCTCTTCAATTAGCAGGAAGTTGGCGATTGATTGCTTAGCTTTTTGATATTTGAATTCCAACAGCTTCAATGTGAGGAAGATCAGGTTTGCGCCGCCCAGGCTCAATTCGTGGATAGGCCCTTCGTGGCCTTCTCCTGACTCGCCAACAAACAGCTTGAGTGACTGGAACAGCTTGTCAGCTTCATCTGGCAAATCAGACTTAATTGAAAGAGATGAGGGCGAGTAAGCCTCGCCCGCTGCGTCCTTGATGGTGTCCCGTATATCGGCCCGGACTACTTGTACGTCCGACAATGCCTCAATCGAGTCATTCAGTGCTTTCACCCCATCGGTAATCGCTTGAAATGCCACAGGATCAATATCACCACTTTTGCCCTTCAAAAGTGACAACAGCGGATTGGTTCTGTTGTTGTGAAATTCCGATACGACATCTCGCAACGCTTGAACGAAAGTGAAAGAAATTTCTTTGGAAACCGATAGCACACTTGGTATCTTGGCGCCGATGGCAGGGAATTCGATTTCTTCATTGAACCGGGCGTTTTCAAAGTCACCGACCACCTCTTTGTAAAAGGCCTCATCGTTGAAGTCAGCGTCGCTTCGGCCTGTGAAGATGGTTTCGTAGTCGTCCAAAGTGACAGCACTCAGGATCGTGTCGAGACCCGTCTGGTCGCCATCGTCTAACTGAGAGAGGCGCAGTCTGATCTCCTTCTTTGGACGGAAGATGAGGTTGTAGGTGGCCTTGCCGATTGCCTCATCATCAATGCCGACCGTCCCGTGCAGGAACAAGGCTTGGACGGCTTCATCCTCCGAAATTTCCTCGAACTCAAGGCTGAGGATGATCCAATGCCCTTGCCATCGTCCCAAACCGCGATGGAAATCAGTTGAATCCAGTCGGTAGGCGGAGCGGATCATGTTGTCATCAAGCAGTAGCCGGATCGCTCGAAAAAGGTTGGTTTTCCCTGACCCGTTCTCACCAATGATTGTGTTGATGCCCTTTTGGAACAGTAGCTTGGTATTGGCAAAATTTCTGTAGTTGACCAAGCTGAGTTTGGATATGTGCATAGACTCCTCGTTTTGTTGACGAGGCACCCTAAACCCATGTATGGACGATCCTCGTGGATAAGTCCATGTTACAAGATGTTCGCCACTACTCAATGCAACTTTTAACCTTCCTGGCAATTACGTCGCTTAAAGCCTCGATCCGCGGCCACGAACTCCTCCAGCATGTGCGGTATCAACGTCACGGCGTAGACAGCCTCTCCGTAGGTCTGGGCATGCAGCGCAGCGTAGCGGTCAAGGACAGCCTTCAGGCTTGCAGGGCAAACAAAAGTCAACTTGATGGCCTGATTGCTGGGTAGTGGCAGTTTTCGAGTCGTTGTCATTGTGACAATCTCTGGTTGAAGAGCAATGGCTGGTTAAAGACGGAGCACTATGTCGCGGTTGACGATGATGCGTAACGGCATGCAAGGTCTACTGGTCAGTCTCAGCTGAATGTTGAGGTTGCACCGGTTCATTTGACTGTTGCTGTCTTCTGCACTGTCGCGGCCAGCGGTGATGACACGGTCGCCATATTGCCGGTTTTCAGGCGCGGCCAGCTCAGCCCCGACACCTAGCAGCGTTACCAGCACGGCGCCGGCAAAGATCCGATCCCACTACGCCACTCTCTAGGTCGGCATAGCCAGCTGGGGCGGCACCGACCAAGTTGTCGAGCATCAACGAGGATGGTCGGGCAAGATGATGCGGTTCCAGATGACTTGAACCCGGCTCTGCTCATAGCTGACTTGTCTGTTGTAGCGACCCAGGATGCGCGAGCCCTGCGAGATCAGCAGATGTTGTCTGGCGTCGTAGATCGGCTCTGTGACTTTTGCAATCACATCACCCGTTAAATCGGATTGGATCCCCGTCACCAGCGCTCCCGCAATTAACGTTCCAACCATGACATGATAAGTCGAGGCTGGTAATTGCAGACTCCCGGAATTACGTGTTTCTGTGTAACCAGATTGCAGGAGCTCTTTTTTTTGGTCTTAAAGATTCTGCGCAGCAGTCGGATCGGCCATTTGTTCCTCCGTCGACGCTGGCCCGGAGGCTAGCGGATCTTATGTCTGGAGCTCCCGTTGTAAACACCGTAGCGGCCTAGCCTAGGCCTTCATGGAAGAACACCGTCGAAGCCGCTGTTGCTTCAAGCTCCTCTAATTTGGTTAGATCCGCAAAAAGCACGGAAATTGGTATTAATACCAATTGAGCACTATAGATTAAAGTGCTATAGAGTTTAATGAGTTGTCATCTAGGTTTTTGAGCGCGCGACCATAGGTAGCGGCAGAATACTCATCGGCGAGAGCGTTGAAAGTAGCCAGAAAAGCACGTAGCTTGAGCTAAGACACGTTTTCCAACGTGTCAAAAGCACTTCTTTGAATCGCGACCAGATGCCGTCCTCGATCAGGCAGGTATAGGCCGCCGCCGGGAACAAAGATCATTCAAGGTCACAAACACGTAGGCCAACTGCTGCACGAGGCGACAACTACTTTTAATCTTTAACGGCTACCATGGAGTATGCCTATATACCTAGGATATTGCAGTGCTAGGTACCCGTGTGCTCAACAAAGGATGGCATCAGTTGCATAATGGTCGTAACTCTCATCCCGAGGTGCGATTCTTCTACGTTTTAACGATAGATGATGATGAGGAGGAGGAGGAGTTATGGCGAAGAATTGTTTTCTTAGCTTTCACTATAAAACAGATAACTGGCGTGTGTCCCAGGTTCGGCAGATCGGCACCATCGAAAAACAACCTCTGCTGGACTCGAACAAATGGGAAGAAATCAAGAAGGAAGGCCCTTATGCCATTGAAAAGTGGATAGCTGACAACATGAAGGGCAAAGAGTGCCTTATCGTTCTTGTGGGTGAGAAGACAGCCGCCCGTCGCTGGGTCAAGCATGAAATAAAGAAAGCTTGGAAGGACGGTTTGGGCGTATTCGCCATCCATGTCCACAATCTTAAGGATTCAGACGGCAACCAGTCGTTAAAAGGATCTAATCCGTTTACCGGACTCACCGTTAATGGGGAAACTGTCATGGGGGAAGTCTATGATCCTCCATATACCACCAGCACCAAGGTTTACGACTACATCAAGTCGAATATCGAAACTTGGGTGAACGACGCTGTAAAGGCGCGCTGAGCCAGGAATACGGACTATATCCTAGTAAGTGATATCTGCCGTCTGGAATGCCGTCAGTTCATGCGGAAGTCGGGGCGGACTTAATGTAGTAGATGGAGTCAAAATGCCACGCAGAACATTCTTTTCCTTTCATTATGAGCCTGATGTCTGGCGCGCCTGGAATGTCCGCAACAGTTGGGTTGTGAGGGAGGCCGATGAAGATAGCCGGGGCTTCTTTGACAGTAGCGTGTTTGAGGCATCAAAAAAAGAGAGTGACGATGCACTAAAAACTTTTCTCCGAAAGGGATTGGAGAACACTTCTGTCACTTGTGTCCTTGCGGGAACCCACACATGGTCTCGGCGATGGGTGCGATACGAGATTGCCCGCAGCATCATCAAGAGCAACGGCTTGCTAACTGTTCACATTCACGGCGTCCAGAACAAAAACAGCGAGACCTCTACAAAGGGTGCCGATCCATTGGCGCAAATGGGGCTTTATAGAACCGATCGGGGTATATATCTTGCTGAGTGGAAGGGGGGAAAGTGGGTGGCCTACGCAGATTACACGCTTGCGATCCCAGAGGGTGATCTGTGGTTCTCAGCACCAAAAACCAACAGCGTCGTCCAGTTGTCAACTCATTGTCTGAGCTATGATTTCAAGAACCAGGATGGCAGAAATAACATTGGCGGTTGGATTGAAACTGCTGCGGGATTGGCTGGCCGATGAGCGATAATTCAAGCAGAAGGTCACCCTATCAGCTCATCATGCTGGGTGCAGCCGACGGGCATGATATTCGCCTCCGCCGTAACGTAGATCTGGCACTTCAGGATCTAGGGATTCCGATTAACGCGATCAAGTTTCTCCGCGATGTAAACGCCTCTACCCGCAGCTTAAATGCGCCAACGATGGCAGTATTTTTCGGCTCGCCGGCAAATATTGCCGATACCGCACTTGTGACGGAGTTGATTGATGACTCTATCGTTATCGCTCCGGTCGTCTCGGATTTGTCCCAGGTACATGCAGAAATTCCGCCACAGCTCAGGCACGTCAATGCTATCGTGTTGGGATCCAACGATGAAGGCATCGCCCGCCTCGTCACACTAGTTCTTGAGACATTCCGACTGTTGCGGCGTGAGCGACGATTGTTCATCAGTTACAAGCGAACGGGATCTCAACTGCTGGCCGATCGACTGTACGATGCGTTCGATGCTCGCGGCTTTGACGTTTTTATCGACGTGCGATCGGTGCCTCCGGCCGCAGATTTCCAATCGCAACTCTGGCACAGGATGTCGGATTCCGATGTCGTGGTGCTGATCGACACACCTGGTTTCAGAGAAGGTCGCTGGACCGCCGAAGAACTGGCGCGCGCGAACGCAACCAATATTCAAATCTTGCACCTGCTATGGCCGGGGCAAAAGGAAGACCCTGCATCATCCTTCAGCCACTTCATGAAGCTTAGGCGGCGGGACTTTGTTGGATTTATTCCAATGCGGGGTCGTTGGGCGACAAAGGGGCTGGTGACGAGAATTTGCGATGAGGTCGAACGACTACGCGCACCTGCAATTGCCGCCCGCCACAGATATTTAGTCGATAACTTTTGCGACGCCGCCCGCGACGAGGGGCTTGATCCAAGCGTTCAGGTGGAAGGCTGGATTTCTCTCAAGGCTGAGCCCAATCGAACGCTCGCGATCGTCCCGGCCGTGGGGATCCCAACCTCCGATCGCATCAACGAAGTATTCGAGGCCATTACCGATTCTGCTGTTGAGATGAGAGAAATATGGGTGATTTACGACAATAGGGGCGTACTAAAAACGTGGCTCTCTCATCTAGATTGGCTTGACTCCTATCTGCCGATCCGGGCTGTGCAGATGTCGAAGGCGCCACAACTTCTAAAGGAGTTCACCGCATGATAGAGATATTTCTATCTGCCAGCGTGCCCTTGTAGTGGTCAACTAATCCCGGACAGTAATTTAAGATTTTCCTCAGCCACAACGGGAGGCATGCCATCGTTAAACGAGTGAGGGCGCTGCTGGTTGTAGTAACCCATCAGATAGCCACTAACGTC
>NZ_JAUAMB010000025.1 GCF_031010175.1 Halomonas sp. SpR1 | reverse complement strand
CT
Source organism: Halomonas sp. SpR1 (assembly GCF_031010175.1). Lineage (GTDB taxonomy): Bacteria > Pseudomonadota > Gammaproteobacteria > Pseudomonadales > Halomonadaceae > Vreelandella. The sequence goes on along the minus strand of NZ_JAUAMB010000025.1, from coordinate 75,362 downwards.
CTGGCTCTGGCTCTGGCTCTGGCTCTGGCTCTGGCTCTGGCTCTGGCTCTGGCTCTGGCTCTGGCTCTGGCTCTGGCTCTGGCTCTGGCTCTGGCTCTGGCTCTGGCTCTGGCTCTGGCTCTGGCAGAGTTTCCGGTGCCTTTAAGCTCTCTTCAACCTCTTCATTGGAAGCGTCGGGCGTTGCACTATCCACCTCATCGGCTTGCTCTTGAGGCTGCTCTTTTAACTGCTCTTCCTGCGTCTGCTGCGGGTTTTGAGTCGCCTGCTGCTGATCTTGCTTATTCTTACGCTTAAAAAAACCAAACATGAGTGTTACCCGACATAAATAGTGAACATTAAGGTTATGCTAACACCGTAACCCAAGACTTTGGATAAACAGCCCGCTACAATCCGCCTTATGACACGACAACGCCCCCCTCGATCCTCTACGTCCCGCCGCACGCCTGCCCAGCGGGCCGGCAAATCACCTGGTAAGCCACTTGGAAAACTGCGCATTATCGGCGGCGAATTCCGTCGTCGCCAGTTGCCGGTGCTGGATAGCCCCGGCCTGCGTCCAACCCCCGACCGCGTGCGTGAAACGTTGTTCAACTGGCTTGGGCAGCAGCTTTACGGCCAGCAGGTACTCGATCTATTCGCAGGTAGCGGGGCGTTGGGTATCGAAGCGCTGTCCCGCGGCGCAGCGTGGGTCGATTTTGTCGAGCGCGACCCGCGGGTAGCGGCACAGCTGTCGACCAATCTGGCAACGCTTAATATTACCGCAAGCGCGTTGCATGTTAACGATGTTCAGGCTTATCTGGCTCGCCCCGCCAGGCCCTATACGCTGGTTTTTCTCGACCCGCCTTTCCATCAGCAGTTGGCCGCGCCCTGCTGCTCGACATTGGAAAATAGCGGCTGGCTGGATAACGAGGCAATGATTTACCTGGAAACCGAGACAGTGCTGGCACCCAATGTGCCCGCCAACTGGTTATTGCACCGTGAAACCCAGGCGGGCGAAAGCACCGCAAGGCTTTATCAACGTCAAGCACCGTAAACAGCGCTTGCCGCCAAGCGGCGGTGGCGTTACGCTCGCCTCATTCGTCCCTACTGACAAGCGCTGCGCTTGTTTTCTTGGGTGGCTTTTTATGACCTGTTTTGGGTTTTCGTTTTTACGCTAGGGAGAGATACATGAGTCTGGAGCTATTTAATCAGCTTGAACAGAAAGTCACCGATACCGTTGACGCACTGGAAATGATGAAGCTGGAAAATGAAGAGCTGCGCGGCGAAAACGCCAAACTGAAAGAGGAGCGTGAAGAGTGGGAACGTCGCCTCAACAGTCTACTCAGCAAATTTGACAGCCTCGACACCTCCAGCACCTCCAGCACCTCCTGAACGCCTAATAGATACGCTGCTGCCTAAAGTACCAGCGACATCAGCAGCGCATCCTCACGCCCGGCGGCCCCAGTTGCCGCTGGGTAGTAGCCCCGCCGGCAGCCATCTTCGCTAAACCCACAGCGCTGATAGAGCCGTATAGCACTAAGATTGCCCACCCGCACTTCGAGCAGCAGCCGCTCACTGAGCCAACCTTTTGCCATAGCCAGCACGGCTTCCATCAACGCCAGGCCAGCGCCGCTTCGGCGACACTCGGGTGAAACTCCAATCGCCTGCAGCTCCGCTTCAAACGGCAGCCGCGCCAAGATGGCGTACCCTAACAGCTGCTCATCCTGCCACCAGCCCAATACACAGGTGTCCTGACTCCCCAGGGCCTCCAGCATTTGCGTCTCGGTGGTACCGCTTTGCGCCCGATGCTCAAGCGCAATGAGCTGGGCCAGGTGTTCAACGTCGAGTTCAGTAATCATCCGTTGCCTGCTGAGCACTTTCTAACCGGGCGATTTCTGACTGAGCGCCGATTGCCTTATCGGTCTCCCACTGTTGGCCTAGCGCCAATAGCACTGGCCAGAGGTCACGCTTGCTACTGGCACTGTCGAGTAGCGACCCAAGCGCGGGCCCCTGCCAGAGGGGCAGCGAAAGCGTTTGGCTTTGACCATCAGTCACGTTCAGTATGCGGTTCAGCGATGCTTGCTCAGCAACCGATTCGGTATCAGGCTCGTCATCTAACTCGCCCCACCAAAGCAGTCGCTCTAACCGCCATCCCTGACGGCTCGCGCTTCCGTCAATAAACGCCGCCAAGCCCTCGCGGGCTTCGTCCAGGGGATCCTCTACCGCAAAGGCGTTGGCCATTTGCGGCCAGGTGAAGTGACTGACTTCCGGCAACGCTCCACGCTGAATGCCCGCCGCCTGGAGCAGGTTAGCCAGTAGCTGCTGCTCGAGCGGAGGCATCCCCCCTGCTTTCAGCACCAGCCAGCGCCCCCCAAGGCATACACAGGAAAGATCAAACTTAAGGGGCTGAGCTGGCGCTGCTGACCCGCCAGACATAGCCGTCTCCGGGTTGGCAATCGCCGGCTTACTTTGATTCGACTTGCCCTGCTGCTTGTCTTGGCTCAGCAGCGCCCGCACCCCCGAAGGTGAGGCGATGGTCTCGTCTGGCGTCTCGGGTTCGGGCGCTTGGGGTTTGGGCGCTTGACGCCTGGGCGCAGGGGCGTCGTCCAGCAGCGCCTGCAGCCTTTCACGGGGTGGTGTCGGGGCAGGCGCCGACTCCTCCCATTCGCAGGCCTCGGTGGGCAGCGCATTAGGCAACTGGTACTTAGCGGCCCAGGCAGTAATGCCCATGGCGTCCAGATAGTGGCGCCGAGTAACTTCCTGGTTCACTGCCCGCCGCCGCGACAGTTGGGTGAATTCGGACGCTCTCCGCCCCGCGCCTGCCACTCACTGGGGGTATACAGATGCAGCGCCAAGGCATGCACCGGGCCTGATAGTTCATCAGCCAACAACGCATAAATTTTCTGATGCCGTTTGACCGGCATCAGGCCGTCAAAGCTATCGCTCACCAGGGTCACCTTGAAGTGGGTTTCCGAGTTCGCGGGCACATTGTGCATATGGCTTTCGTTTTCAACCTGCAGCACGTCCGGCGTGAGTGCCGCTAACTTCTGCTCAATCTGAGCCTGCAGCGTCATGGAGTTCTCCTTAGGAACACAAACCACTTTATTGTACGCGCTTACTGCTCCGCAGACGATGCCCGACGGGCGTGTAGCGCTCGCCTTGCCTGCGGCATTCGCGCAACGCTCGCGAGTAGTGCCAGCAGTGTGGTCGCTGCCCCCAGCCAAAGTGTTACTTGAACCGGCCAACCTAACGCTAGGGCAGCACCGACTAGGGCCACGCCGAACGACTGCCCCACCGTGCGTGTGGTGCTCATCACCCCAGAGACGTTGGAACTGCGCTCCGGCGGAAGACTGCCCATCATTTCGCGATTATTGGGCGGCTGGAACAGTCCAAAGCCAATACCGCATAGCGCGGTGCGCCATAGACTTCCCGCCACGCCAGTTGATTCATCGACTAGCGCCAGTGCGATCAGGCCAATGATAAGCAGGCCAAGCCCCGCGCTAGAGAGAATACTGGGGTTAATACGGTCGGCTAGGCGCCCCGCTAAGGGGCCAACAAGCATTATAGCCAGCGGCCAGGGAGTGAACAGCCACGCGGTTTCCAACGGTGAAAAGCCCATCTGCTCCTGGTAGAAAAATGACAGCGCTACAAAGGTCAGCCCCTGACCAATAAAGGCAAGCCCTGAGGCCGAGACAGCCAGCGTAAAGCGCGGTTCGGCAAATACGCTAAGCGGCAGCAGCGGATAAGGCGCACGACGCTGGCGCGCAATAAATCCCACACAGGCCAGTACCGCCAGCAGTGCCCAGCCACCGCTTTGCCAAACGGGTGCGGCGTGGCTCACGGCATCCATGGCGATAAAGAAACTCGCTAGCATAACAATGGAGAGCAGCGCCCCCGCCACATCAAAGCTGCCTTGGCGACGCTCTTCACGGGGTAACGCCCGCTTGGCCAGCCACAGCGAACAGAGCCCCAGCGGCACATTGAGCGCAAACAGCCAGGGCCAATCGGCAAACGACAGGATCACGCCGCTGAGCGTAGGCCCTGCTGCGTAGCCTCCGGCCACGACCAATGCACTCAAGCCAAGGGCGCTGCCCAACAGCCGCGAGGGAAAAATCGCCCGATAGAGCGACGGGCCAATCGACAGCGTGGCGGCGGCCCCCAGCCCCTGGAAGGCGCGAAACACCAGCAGCGTTTCTAAATTGCGCGATAGCGCCGCCCCCAGCGCTGCAGCGACAAAGGTGGCCAGCCCAAACAGGTAGAGCCTGCGCCGGGTAATTAACTCACTAATGCCGGCAAACACCAGCAAAAAAGCCGCACACACGACCTGAAACAGGTTGGTAATCCATACCGCCCGGGAAGCCGACACGTTTAAATCAGCGGCGATGGTAGGCAGCGCCAGATTGATCATGGTGGTGTCGACCACCGCCATTAGCGTACCGGTCACCAGTGCCAGTACGGCCAAGGCACGTTCAGGCCCAGGCAGGCCATCATCGCCGGGGCGGGTTTCAAACAGTCTCATGACCAAGTTCCTAAGAGGCGAGTACCAAAAGGGCGATTTTCCAAACGAAATGGCTGAAACAGAGAAACCGGCCTAAGCCGGTCTCGAAGTGCGCTATCTAACGATTGCTGACACGCTATTACTTGCTATCAGTTACTCGCTGACGAGTAACTATCCGCCGCGCAGGCAAACACTGGGCTTGGCTAAGATACTAGCACGCTAACAGCTAATCCTGCTCACTATCGAGCAGCAGCGCATCATCGACTTCTGAAATCTCTAATGCCGTTTCGTCGTCCAGGTCGATCGCCAGATAGCTGTGCTCAACGCGTACATATGCCTGAAACAGCGCCCAGTCCAGCTTATCCGGCCACTGGCGCTCATCCTCTTCCCAAGCGCGCAGCTCAGTTTCAAGGATTTCCAGGTAACGCTCGCGCACAAATGTTTCCAGCGCTTCCGGGGTATCCATCTCAGGAATTAGGTAAATGGTACTTTCGCGCTCGACGTCGTCCAGGGTCAGGTCATCGTCTCCCATGGTGGGTTCCAGCGCGTTGATCCAGTCCACAAAGGGCTGGGTCGGCCTGACGCTCAGTGCGGAGCGGTTAAGCAGTTTCATGGGATTCTCCTCGCCGTCGAAACGTTGACCATTATGGGCGCTATAACGCGCCCTTACCAACTTTTCATCCGCTATCTTAGCGTGTTAGTCCACTTCAGGGCGCATCGCCGGGAATAGCAGCACATCGCGAATCGAGGCGCTATCGGTGAATAGCATCACCAGGCGGTCGATACCGATGCCTTCGCCGGCGGTAGGCGGCATCCCGTACTCCAATGCACGCACATAATCCGCATCGTAATACATCGCTTCCAAGTCGCCGGCGTCTTTTTCCGCTGACTGGGCGCGGAAGCGCTCCGCCTGGTCTTCGGCATCGTTAAGCTCCGAGAAACCGTTGGCGATTTCGCGCCCACCGACAAAGAACTCAAAGCGGTCGGTGACGAAGGGATTAGCGTCGTTGCGCCGCGCTAATGGGCTGACTTCCGCCGGATACTCGGTGATAAAGGTCGGCTGGTCGAGCTTATGCTCGGCGACCTCTTCAAAGATCTCCGTTTGCACCTTACCCAGGCCCCAGCTCTCTTTGACCTTGATGCCGAGCTTCTCAGCAGTGACCCGTGCCGCTTCCAGCGAATCCAGATCGCTGTCGGCAATGCCATCACCATGGTCAAGGATCGCCTGACGCAAGGTCAAACGGGCAAAAGGTTTGCCGAAATCGTAGCTCGCTCCCTGATACTCAATCACCGTGCTACCGAGTACTTCCTCAGCGGCGGTGCGCAGCATGGCTTCGGTCATATCGAGCAGATCACGGTAATCCGCGTAGGCCCAGTAGAACTCCACCATGGTGAATTCTGGGTTATGGCGAGTCGAAAGCCCCTCGTTGCGGAAGTTGCGGTTAATCTCGAATACTTTTTCGAAGCCGCCCACCACTAAACGCTTGAGATAAAGCTCCGGCGCAATACGCAGATACATATCGATATCCAGCGCATTGTGATGGGTAATGAAGGGGCGCGCCGCCGCGCCGCCCGGAATCGGCTGCAGCATCGGCGTTTCCACTTCCATAAAGCCGCGGGCTTCAAAGAAGCGGCGCATGGAGCTGATCACCGCTGCGCGGGTTTCAAACACCTTGCGCGACTGTGGATTCATGATCAGATCTACATAGCGCTGGCGATAGCGGGCTTCCATATCGGTGAGGCCGTGAAACTTATCCGGCAGCGGACGCAGGCTCTTGGTGAGCAGCTGCGCCTCTTTCATCATCACGTACAGATCGCCCTTGCCGGATTTATGCACCGGCCCGTGGCCGGCGACGATATCACCGATGTCCCAGCTTTTAACGTCTTCCAGCACGTCGGCAGGCAGGCCTTTTTTATCCACGTAGAGCTGGATTTGCCCAGCCACATCCTGAATAACGATGAAGGGGCCGCGTTGACGCATCACGCGGCCCGCCACCGAGGCGTGGTGATCCAACGCTTCAAGCTCGACCTTGTCTTTATCGCCGAAGGCATCTTGCAGCTCAACGGTTAAGCTGTCGCGGCGAAAGTCATTGGGAAACGCACTCTTTCCCTGCTCAGCGGCGCGCTCGCGGCGAGCGGTCAGCTTGGCCCGGCGCTCGGCAATCAGGTGGTTTTCGTTGTCTGCAGGAGACGCGTCTTGGTTAGCCATGGGGCACCCTGTTCATGTTCAAACGCTAAAAAAATTACAAGCCTTGCTTCAAGCTGGCGACGATAAATTGGTCAATATCCCCGTCGAGCACTTTATCGCAGTTGCTGGACTGCACACTGGTGCGCAAATCCTTGATGCGCTGATCGTCAAGCACGTAAGAGCGGATCTGGCTGCCCCAACCGATGTCGGCCTTGGAGTCCTCGGCCTCCTGCTTGGCCGTATTGCGCTTTTGCATCTCCAATTCCCACAGCCGCGCTTTCAACTGCTTCATGGCAAAATCGCGGTTGGCGTGCTGGCTGCGTTGCCCCTGACAGGCCACCACAATACCGCTGGGCTCGTGGGTAATCCGCACCGCCGAATCGGTAGTGTTAACGTGCTGACCACCCGCGCCGCTGGAGCGGTAGGTATCAACGCGCAAGTCCGAGGGATTGATCTCTACCTCGAAGCTGTCATCAATTTCCGGCGACAAAAATACCGACGCAAAGGAAGTATGCCGACGGCCACCTGAATCGAAGGGGCTTTTACGCACGAGTCGGTGCACGCCGGATTCGGTGCGCAGCCAGCCGAAGGCATAATCGCCTTGAATATGCACCGTGGCCGATTTAATGCCCGCCACCTCACCGGCGGAGATTTCGGTGATATCGGCTTTAAAGCCATGGCTCTCCGCCCAGCGCAGGTACATGCGCAATAAAATATTGGCCCAATCCTGGGCTTCGGTACCGCCGGAGCCGGATTGAATATCCAGATAAGCGTTGTTTTGATCCATTTCACCGGAGAACATGCGCCGAAACTCAAGCTTTTCAAGGATAGCCTGCAGGCTATCCAGCTCTTTGCACACTTCTTCAACAGTGCCCTCGTCCTCTTCCATTTCAGCCAGCTCGAGCAGATCTCGGCTATCGCCAAGGCCCTGCTCAAGGTCATCAATGGTGGCCACAATGGCTTCAAGGGAGGCGCGCTCTTTGCCTAACTTCTGCGCGTAGTCTGGATCGTTCCAGACATTGGGATCTTCCAGTTCGCGGGTGACCTCTTCTAGCCGATCCTTCTTCTCGGCATAGTCAAAGATACCCCCTAAGAACGTCTGTCCGCTCAGACAGGTCCTTGAGCTGGTTGTGAATCGGATTGGTTTCCAACATGGGATCGCCCTAGCTTTGTCAACTCGGATCGTACAGAAGTGTATCGATCAGAAAAGCGCATAGTGTAGCGAAATTGGCTGCCAACAACCATGCAGGCTTGTCGCGCATAACGCTCGTAGTATCGAAATTGCGCATAGCTACATGTTTAATTTCTTATGGACGCCTGCTTTTCACCGATGCTAGTACTTAATTGGAGTTTAGATAATCAAACAACCGTATTAGAACAATATTGGAGGGATCAGAATGCTAACAACTCGCACTCTCATGGGCTCAATGGCGTTGGTTCTAAGCTGCGCCACACCTCTCCAGGCGGACACACTGCGCTTAGCCATTATGGGCGAACCTGCCTCTCTAGATCCGCACAAAATTAGCGGTACCTGGGAAAATGACGTAGTGGGCGACCTTTTCGAGGGGCTTGTCACTGAAGCAGCCGATGGTTCGCGTATCCCCGGCGTTGCAGAATCCTGGGAAATCTCCGATGACGGCACGGTATACACTTTCACACTGAGAGACGATGCCAAATGGTCGGACGGTGAACCTGTCACTGCTGATGACTTTGTGTTCGCCTTTCAGCGCATTTTATCGCCAGCCACCGCCGCTAATTACGCCTATCTGCTGTATCCGATTAAAAATGCCGAAGCCGTCTATGCAGGCGACGCCGCTACCAGCACTTTGGGTGTCGAGGCCTTAGACGCAACTACCTTGCAGATAACCCTAGAACGTTCAACGCCTTATTTTTTAGACCAACTCTCCCATTACACCGCCTATCCACTACCACGCCACGCGGTGGAAGCACATGGCAATGAATGGTCTAAGCCGGGCAATATGGTCTCCAACGGGGCTTTTCAGCTAGAGGACTGGCAGTCACAAACGCGTATCACCGCCACCCGCAACCCCAATTTTCACGATGCTGATCAGGTAGCACTGGACGAAATTGTTTACTTCCCTATTGAAGAGCGCAATACAGCGCTCAACCGCTTCCGTGCAGGCGAAATCGATATCGCTCGAGAGTTTCCGACTCAGCAGTACGACTGGCTGATGGATAACCTGCCAGAAGCCGTTCAGGTGGCCCCCTACCTCGGTATTTATTACTACGTTTTCAATACCCGTGACGGCCATGCGACCACTGACCCACGTGTGCGTGAAGCGCTTAGCCTAGCCGTTCGCCGCGAAGTCATTACCGATCAAATACTCGGAACCGGCGAACTGCCTGCGTATAGTTTCGTGCCACCTAACGTCAGCCACTATGAAGCGCCCACCGCTAGCTTCGCCGAGCTATCTCAAGAGGAGCGCTTAGAGCGCGCCCGCGAATTGCTTCAAGAGGCAGGCTATGGCCCTGATAATCCGCTTGAGCTCATGCTGCGCTATAACACTAGCGAGGATCACCGGAAGGTCGCCATCGCCATCGCCGCCATGTGGAAGCCTCTTGGCGTTGAGGTTGAGCTGTATAATTCGGAGGTTGCCGTTCACTACGCGGATATTCGTCAGGGCGACTTCGACGTTGCTCGAGCCGGCTGGATTGGTGACTACAACGACGCCCAAAACTTCCTGAGTCTATTGGAGAGTAACGTATCTAATAATTACGGTGCCTACAGCTCGCCGGAGTTTGATGCACTGATGAGCGAAGCCGCGAATACCCAGGATCTGGATAAGCGAGCTGAGATAATGGCCGAGGCAGAGACCATCGCCCTGGAAAATAGCGCTACGCTACCGATCTACTACTACGTCTCGCGCAATCTTGTTAGCCCCGACATTTCCGGCTGGGAAACCAATATTGAAGATATCCATCGCTCGCGCTGGGTTCACTTCAACGATTGATTTCCTGTAGTTCGTTTTTTATCACAACAGACTACCGCTACACCCTCAGGCCTTTGGCCTGAGGAGCGAGGCCCGATAATGCTCAGCTACACCCTAAGACGCTTACTCCAGGCGATCCCGACACTGTGGATTGTGATTACGCTCTCGTTCTTTTTAATGCATCTGGCTCCCGGTGGGCCTTTCGACGGCGAGCGTCAGCTCCCGCCGGAAATAGAGGCCAACTTGATGGCCTCTTATGGCCTGGACAAACCCATTTGGGAACAGTATTTCACCTACATGGGAAACCTGCTCCAAGGCGACCTTGGCCCCTCGTTCAAATATAAGGATTTTTCGGTTACCGAGCTCGTCGCTCAAGGCTTTCCTGTCAGCCTGGAACTCGGCCTATGGGCAATCAGCCTCGCGCTTCTGGTCGGTATTCCCATGGGGGTTATTGCGGCGCTTAAACGCAACTCCACCATTGACTATATGGTAATGGGCACAGCGCTTGCCGGGGTGGCCATTCCCAACTTTGTGATTGCCCCGCTAATGGCACTGGTGTTCGGCGTATTTCTGGCCTGGCTTCCGGTCGGCGGTTGGAACGACGGTCATTGGAAAAACATGATCCTCCCCGTGGTGGCACTCTCTATTCAGCAGATTGCGTATATCGCGCGAATGATGCGCGCCAGCATGATTGAAGTACTGAGTAGCCATTTTATCCGCACAGCCCGAGCCAAAGGTCTCAGCGAGAGCGAGGTGATCTTTCGTCACGCCTTACGTCCGTCAATGCTCCCCGTGGTCTCCTACTTAGGGCCTGCTATTGCCGGGATCATTACCGGCTCGGTGGTAATTGAACAGATTTTTGGGATACCCGGTATTGGTCGTTACTTCGTCCAGGCGGCGCTCAACCGGGACTATACCCTGGTGATGGGCACGGTGGTTTTTTACGGCGGCCTGATCGTCCTTCTCAACCTAATCGTCGATTTACTCTACTCGGCTCTGGATCCGCAAATTCGCTATGATAATGAATAATGCAACGTTGTCCCCTCCGGTCGCCAGCAACAGTCTAGCCCGCGAAGCATGGCGACGGCTTCGCCAAAACAGTGCGGCGACCGCTAGCCTTGTGCTCCTTATCGTCATTGCCCTGGCCTGCTTATTGGGCCCCTGGCTAACCCCCTGGGCGCTCGATGAAGTGGACTGGAACAACTTTCTGACCCCTCCAAGTTTAGAGAATGGCCACTATGCGGGCACTGACGCCAATGGACGCGACTTGCTCACACGGGTATTTCATGGGGGGCAGATTTCACTCTCCGTTGCTTTGGTAGCGACTCTTGTTTCGCTGGTGATCGGCGTCCTTTACGGCGCGATTGCCGGTTACGTGGGCGGCCGGGTCGACAACCTGATGATGCGCTTTGTCGACATCATGTACTCGCTGCCCTTCATGTTTATGGTCATCCTGCTGATGGTGGTGTTTGGGCGGAATATCCTGCTGATCTACGCCGCCATTGGCGCCGTTGAATGGCTCGATATGTCGCGCATTGTGCGCGGGCAGGTACTCGCTTTAAAGCGTCGCGAATTCGTTGAAGCCGCCCATGCGTTAGGCGTAAGCAGCTTTAAGATCGTCACGCGCCACCTGATTCCCAATGCCATCGGGCCGGTGATCATTTATGTCACCCTCACTGTCCCCAAGGTCATTTTGCTGGAAAGCTTTCTCTCCTTTCTTGGTCTCGGCGTTCAAGAACCGCTGACCAGTTGGGGAGTACTGATCAGCGAAGGCAAGGACATGATGGAAACGGCTCCCTGGATGCTGATTATCCCCTCTGTTTTTCTAGCTATCACGCTGCTGTGCCTTAACTTTCTCGGCGACGGTTTGCGAGACGCCCTGGATCCCAAGACACGTTAGCAAAACGCAAGGAATCTTCATGTCACAGCCACTGCTGAAATTTGACCGTCTGCGGGTCGACTTCGACCTTCCCAATGGCACCGTTACGGCTGTCAAAGACGTTAGCTTTACTCTTCACAAAGGGGAGACGTTGGCTTTAGTCGGTGAATCAGGCTCGGGGAAGTCGATCACGTCGACCGCCACGATGGGGCTACTCCCAGAACTAGCCCGCGCCACCGGCACTATCCGTTGGCATGGCGGTTCCGGCGATGAGAATTTGCTCACCGTTAGCCGTAAGCGCTTGCGGGCCATCCGCGACAATGAGATCTCAATGATCTTCCAGGAGCCGATGACCTCGCTCAACCCGATGCATCGCGTGGGTCAACAGATACGTGAAGTGCTGCACAAACACACGTCGCTGCGGGGCAACAACGCTCGCCTGCGGGGACTGGAACTGCTCGAACAGGTGGGTATTCCCGAGCCCAAACGCCGCATTGATAGCTACCCCCACGAGCTTTCCGGTGGTCAGCATCAAAGGGTGATGATTGCCATGGCGCTGGCCTGTGAACCTCAGTTGCTAATTGCTGATGAGCCGACCACCGCTCTTGATGTCACCGTTCAGGCGCAGATTCTCGCACTGCTTAAAGATCTCCAGGCCCGTTATGGCATGGCGATCCTGTTTATCACCCACGACCTGGGTGTTGTCCGACACTTAGCCGATAGTGTATGCGTCATGCAATACGGTGAAATCGTCGAAGAAGGCGCCACCAAAGCACTGTTTCAATCACCCCAGCACGCTTATACCCGGATGCTTATTGACGCCAACCCAAGCGGCCAAAAAGCCCCCGTCCCTGAATCCGCCCCCATCCTGCTCACGGCGCATAATATTGGCGTTCGTTTCCCGATCAAAAAGCGCCTGTTTGGCCCCAGTCGCTATTTTGAAGCGGTGAAAAATATCGACCTGACACTGCGGCAAGGCCAAACCCTGGGCATCGTGGGTGAATCGGGGTCAGGCAAGACGACCTTGGGTCGTGCACTTCTTAGGCTAGTAAAAAGTCATGGCAACATACATTTCGATGATATCGACGTCGGCCAACTTGACCATGCAGGCATGCGCCCGTTGCGATCGCGTATGCAAGTTGTTTTCCAGGATCCCTTTGGCTCGCTGTCCCCGCGTATGACCGTGGGTGAGATTATCGGTGAAGGGTTGCGCGTTCATCAGCCGTTACTGAAGCGCACCGAACGTGACGCTTTGGTCATTCAAGCCCTTGAAGAAGTCGCCCTGGATCCCGCGCACCGACACCGCTACCCCCATGAGTTTTCCGGTGGCCAGCGGCAACGGATTGCCATCGCCCGGGCATTGGTCGTCAAACCTGAGTTCCTGCTGCTGGATGAGCCGACATCGGCCCTTGACCGTTCGGTTCAAATGACCGTTATTGAGCTGTTACGCGATTTGCAACAACGCCACGGCCTGACCTACCTGTTCATTAGCCATGACCTGGCCGTTGTTCGAGCGCTGGCCGATGAGGTCATTGTCATGCGGGAAGGCGAGATCATTGAACAACGCGACACCCAATCACTGTTCAACGCCCCACGCGAGACCTATACCCGCGAGCTGATGCGCGCCGCATTTCTAGATAACCCTGCGGCATAGACTCTCAAGCGCTCACTCTAGCGTCTGATGGCGTTCTATCCTTCACTAAAAAACCCGGCGTGCGCCGGGTTTCTATGGGTTAAACTCGCTATGGCTTAAAAGCGATAGGTCAACTGCGCGCCAAAACCGTGGGCTTCGTTTTTGTAGTCGGCCGAATAGCTAGCCCCACCAACAGGGAAACCACCTGTGGCTTCACTCGCCAGCAAGTCATTACGATCTTGCTCCACAAAAGTCCCGCGCTCAGTCAAGTAAGAGTAGGCAACATCGACCGTCAGTTCAGGCGTTGGGCTCCATCCTGCCCCCAGCGAAAAAATACGCCGATCATCGGAAGGAATACGTACACTACGATCTTCATCATTAGTCGGCGTCATGTCTAAGGTTACCCCTGCCCGCAGCGCCAAGGTGGGCGTCAGTTGGTACTCACCTCCCGTGGCAAACGCCCAAGCGTTTGAATAGTTCTGAACTTCTTGGGTAATCGTATCGCCTTGGCTACCGGTAACCAAAATTTGATCAAACTGGCTCCAGCGAACCCAGGACGCCCCGAACATCAGCTTGAGACGATCCGTCATCTGCTGGGTTATGGAGAAGTTAACCGTCTCGGGAGTGGTTAAGTCCAGATTCGCGGTATCCGAGCGAACGACATTGCCCAGCGGGTCGGTAGCGCTAAAATCACCTTCCAGGGTGTAATCGACCTTCGAGCGGTAGGTCAGGCCCAAGGTGGTTTCAGGTATCGGGCGATAGATCACGCCCAGATTATATCCCCATGCTTCATCGTCACCATCCACCCGTGAGTCGATGTCATTAGCGGGGTTAAACGTAGCCTCAGAGGGTAGCTGTCGACGCAGCTCCCCTTCCACTTGGTTGTATGTGATGCCCGCACCGACCGACCACTGATCGTTAAAGCGATAAGACACCGTAGGCTGCGCACTGATCACTTTGACTTCGGTGTAGTCGCCAAAATAGCGGCCCTGGAAGTCATCTTCGTAGTCGGTTTTGGAGCCAAAGGGGGCATATACCCCGAACCCGAACGCTAACCGATCAGTCACTGGCTGCGCATAGAATGCAAAGGGGATAGGCGTACCTGGCACCATATCGCCCTCGTTCCCTCCAGGAATGCTGCCTACCGGAATCTGATTGCCATTTGGGGCGCCGCCCATGGCCACGCCCGAATCAATAAAGCGGCTCGCTTGGACATTAGAGATATCTGTATTTACGTTTAGGTAGGTTGCCCCCACCGTGACTTGCGCACGGTCTAAAAACGACATGCCCGCCGGGTTGCCATACACGATCGTGGCATCATGAATATTAGAGCTGCGCCCGGCGTGACCATACCCCTGCCCACTCACGCTTTGTTCGTTAATCTGATACCCACCCGCGTGGGCTTGACTGGCGAAGGCAGCCGTAATCGCAGCAGCCAGGGTAAGCTTATTAAATTTATTATTCATAGTAGGCCTCTCTTCCCGATGATCCAGTGGATACCGACAATCCACCCTCGTTCTTATTACATGACTGTTTTCTCGCAACTGGGCCAAAGGTTCAAGGGCAAACGCTCGTTTTATTTTATTTTTGACTTATACATTAGTCGCACGACCGTTTTAAATCAGTGTTTTAGTCATTTCAGCGTATTGAGCAAAGGTGGCCTTGACCTATGGGTAACACATAGGTTCTACACTTAATAAACACTATTTAACCGGTCGGGAGAACAGGCCATGAAAGTGAACGAGCTTGCCAAACGGGGCGGAGTTACCGCTGAGACCGTGCGCCACTACACTCGTGAGCGGCTACTTGCCCCGCAGCGCCATCCGGATAACGGCTATCAGCTATATTCACACACCGACTTGGAGCGGCTGCGCTTTATTCAGCGGGCGCGCAAACTCGGTTTTAGCGTGGCAGAAATTCGCGACATACTAACTCACGCCGACCAGGGCGACTCCCCCTGCCCTTTGGTACGCGACTTACTCGCCACCCGCCTGCCACAAATCCGCGCACGCATTGCCGAACTGGAAGCACTGGCCGAGCGCATGGAACAGGCAATGGACAGCTGGCAGCACATGCCCGACGGCTCCCCTGATGGCCACAGCGTTTGCCGGTTAATTGAGAGCTTCCCCGAGACAGCACCTGCTAAGGAAATGCTATGAGTGACTCTGGCAATGTAGCCACCATCCGCACCATCCCCGGCATGAGCTGCCAGGGCTGCGTCAAGCGCATGCGCGAGGCAGTGCAAGGCGCTGACCCTAGCGCCGACGTGATCGGCACGCCTAGCGAAAAACGCCTTGAGGTTATCTCATTCCTAACCGATGCCGAGCTCGATCAACGCTTGACCGAGGCGGGCTATCCACCATCCCTGGACGAAACAGCCCCTGAAGAAGCTGACAAGCAGCCAGATACCGCGGCGCCCGCTGATGCTGAAACTGAAAAAGCCGCAAGTGCCCATGCTCATTCTGAAGGGCAAGAACAAGGCAAAAAGCAGCGACTGGCGATTAGTGGGATGACCTGCGCCAGCTGCGTTAAGAGCGTACAGAAAGCATTAGAGCGCACTAAGGGCGTCGATACCGCCAGCGTCAATTTTGGCAGCCACTCTGCCCAGGTGTTTGGCAGCGCCGACACCCAGGCGTTGGTCGCCGCCGTAGAGGCGGTAGGGTATGGAGCAGAACCCATTGTGGATATGCGCGAGGCCGAGCGTACCCGGGCCGAGCAGGATGCCAAGACTTACCGGAAACGCCTACGCGGCAGTGCCATTTCGCTGGCACTGGCCATTCCGCTGATGCTCAGCATGCTCTTTTTCCACCCTCACCCGATGGGGCTAGGGCGGCTCTACTGGCTGGGGATTGGTCTGCTCACGCTGGGCATTATGGCTTTTCCGGGGCGGCACTTTTTCGTCAATGCCTGGAAACAGTTCAAGCACCACCAAGCCAATATGGATACTCTGGTGGCGCTGGGCACAGGCACCGCTTGGTTGTACTCAATGGCGGTGGTGCTGTTTGCCCCCTGGCTTCCCGAGGTCGCCCAGGGCATCTATTTTGAAGCTTCGGCCATGGTGATCGGGCTGATTCTGCTCGGCAATGCCATGGAACTTCGCGCCCGAGGGCGCACCAGCGATGCATTAAAGCGACTCCTTGACCTGCAAAGCCGCACGGCGCGAGTAATCCGCGACGGCCACGAGCAGGAGATTGAGATTGATGCAGTGCGCACTGGCGACCAGATTCGGGTGCGCCCCGGTGAGCGCTTGCCGGTAGATGGCGACGTCACTGAGGGCCAAAGCCATATTGATGAGTCGATGCTTACCGGCGAACCCTTACCCGTTGCCAAGAGCGCGGGGGATGAAGTCAGTGCAGGCACCGTAAATGGCCGCGGCGGGCTAATCTATCGCGCCACCCGGGTGGGCAGCGACACACGTTTGGGGCAGATTACCGAACAGGTAGCGAGTGCCCAGAACTCGCGCCCACCGATTGGCGAGCTGGCCGATCAGGTCTCCAGTGTTTTTGTCCCTTCCGTCATGATTATTGCCATATTGACGGCTCTGGTGTGGTTTAACCTTGGGCCTGCGCCTGAAGTGATTTATATGCTGGTCACGGCGACCACCGTGCTGATTATTGCCTGCCCCTGCGCCCTGGGCTTGGCGACGCCGATCTCGACCATGATCGGCGTCGGTAAAGCGGCAGAGCATGGGGTGTTAGTTCGCAGCGGCGAAGCGCTGCAGACCGCCAGCAAGCTGACCACGCTGGTGGTCGATAAGACTGGCACGCTCACCCAGGGCAAACCCAGCGTCACCGATGCGCAGATGTTTGGCATAGAGCAATCCTCCGCACTGGCGCTGGTACACGCGCTGGAGCGCGGTTCCGAGCACCCGCTGGCGGCGGCGCTAATGAGCTACGCGGATGCACACAACGCCAACCCAATCGAGATTCATGATTTCGACAGCGTGACCGGCGGCGGGGTGAAAGCCAAAACAGCCGACGGTCAAACGCTGCTGCTGGGCAATGCGCGTCTGCTTAAAGAGGCAGGCGTGGAACTCACGGCAGGTGAAGAGCAGGCCCGTGCGCTTGAGGAGCAGGCACGTACCCTGGTGTACCTGGCGGTGGATGGCAAGCTGGCCGCCCTGTTTGGCATCAGCGACCCGCTTCGCCACGACACCGTGGCCGCCATCAAACGGCTGCAAAAAGACGGCTTGACCATCGTGATGCTAACCGGTGATAACGAGCATACCGCCAGAGCCATTGCCCAGGAAGTGGGCATTGATGAGTTTCGGGCGGGACTGTTACCCGAAGACAAGCATGCCGAGATCGAACGCCGTCAGCAGGCAGGCGAAATCGTTGGGATGGTGGGCGATGGCATCAACGACGCCCCCGCACTGGCCCGGGCGAACGTGGGCTTTGCCATTGGCCAGGGCACTGATGTGGCGATTGAGAGCGCCGGGATCACGCTGATGCGCGGCTCGTTGCACGGGGTAGCATCCGCCATTGAGATCAGCCGCGCCACTCTGCGTAATATCAAGCAGAACCTGGTGGGGGCCTTTGGCTACAACGTGCTGTGCATTCCCATTGCCGCCGGTGTGCTCTACCCAATAACCGGCACGCTGTTATCACCCATGATTGCCGGAGCCGCCATGTCGCTCTCCTCCATCACCGTGGTGAGTAACGCCAATCGATTACGACTCTGGAAATCATCCCGCCAGGAGAACGCCGCATGAGCTTATTGATCAACTTGGCGGGGCTAGGGCTTATCGCCGCTATCGTATGGTGGTTCTGGCTCGCTTAGCCATTCTAACTATCGCCAATATAACGCCCTGGCTTATGGTTCAGGGCGATAATCAGATTGAGGGTCAGTGCGCCCAGCACTGAGTAGCCCACGCGATCCAGCGGTAACTGTGTGAGTGCAATCAGCAGGATGACACCATCGATAGCCAGTTGAACGTAGCCTGCGCGCAGGCCGTGTTTATCCTGCAGATAAAGCGCGAGGATATTGATGCCGCCCAGGCTAGTACGGTGGCGAAATAGCATTAACATGCCAATGCCCATCAGCGCGCCGCCCATCAAAGCAGCATAGAGCGATGGCACGTTGCCAAACTGCACCCAGCCCTGGGTCAGTTCCGAAAACAGCGAGACCAAGCCGATGGCGGCAAAGGTGCGCAGGGTAAAGCTCCAGCCCATCCGCTTAACCGCCAGGTAGTAAAACGGTAGGTTAATGGCAAAAAAGTACACCCCAAAGCCCCAACCGGTGACGTTGCTGGTCATATAGCTGAGCAATAGCGCTAAACCCGCCGTGCTGCCAGTGAGCAAAACCGCATGGGTATAAAAGGTTACCCCCAGCGCGACGAAGAAAGTCCCCAGCAACATCGCCATCACATCTTCATAGGGGCGATGCTGATCCGTTGGTAAATCTTCCACGCGCATGGGGGGCGTCCTTACTTGGCTTATTGAGGTTATAAAGTGATTAATTAAATGGCGCTGGCGTGCTCGACCATCAGTTGGAGCGTTTCGCGACCCCGCCAGCGGTTGCGGTTAAGCTTATAGGCGCAGTGCAGCGTATCGCCGACGCTAAACCCAGGCAGCTCACCCGGCGTTAAGGCGCGAAACCAGATCGCCTTGCAGGTTACCGGGCCGGTGGAGAGCTCCAGCATCAGGTGGGCGCCTTCAGCCCCCACCGGGCGCAGCGCTTCGACAATAAAGCGCCCCTCAAACAGCGGCGGGTCAAACTCCCGCCCATAGGGGCCAAGGGTTTCGATCTCTTGCAACGTGGTCAGCGAAAGCTGCGCCGTGGAGAGTTCACCATCCGTCCAAAGTCGCGGGTAGAGCGTTCGCCCCTGCAACTGCTCGCCTACTGCCTGCAGGAAGGCCGTCTTAAAAGCCTCAAGCTGATCCCGTGGCACACCCACCCCTGCCGCGCCACTGTGGCCACCAAAGCGCGGTAGCGCCTGGGGAGCGAGCTCAAAGGTGCGCTGTAGGGCATCGCGCATATGCAGCCCGTCAATCGAGCGGCCGGAACCGGTAAGCATGCCCGGTGCAGACGCTTGGGTAAGCACCAGCGCTGGACGCCCGTAGGCCTGCACCAAACGTGAGGCAACAATGCCCTGCACGCCTGGGTGGCCATCTTCCAGCAGCACCACCACGGCGGGCTCATCGGCGTTCAGAGCCACTGTGGCGAGCGTGCGTGCCTCTGCGGCCATATCGGCCTCAATGGCTTTACGGGACTGATTATCCTGATCCAGCACGTCGAGCTGGCGATTGGCGACCCCATCGTTCTCGGCGAGCATAAAGTGCAGCGCCGCGTAGGGGTCGTCCAGCCGCGAGCGGGCGTTGATGCGCGGCCCCATCTGAAACGCCAGCGTTTCGGCGTTAAACGGCACGCTGTCGGCGCCTAAGCGTGTGGCCATCGCCCGCCAACAGGCTGCATCCATGCGATTGATCAGTTTTAACCCTTGATTGACCACCGCACGGTTCGCCGGGCTGCCGCCCAATGAAACACAATCCGCTACAGTGCCCAATGCAACGTAAGAGAGCCAGGGCGATAGTTTAGGCGTGGATTCTGACAGCACGCCCCACTCGATCAGCACACTGCGGGCAAGCGACATCAATAGCCACGCCACCATACAGCCGGCGATGGTTTTATCAGGATATTCGCAGTCATCACGGGTAGGGTTAACGCAGGCATAGGCAGAAGATGGCGGCCCTTCTATCGGCAGCGCGTGGTGGTCACTCACCACCACATCGATACCCGCTGCCTTAAGGCGTGCGATGCGGGGTTCATCAGAGCTACCGCAATCGGCGGTAATCACCAGGGTAGGAAACGGCTTTTGCGCCAGGGTGCGCTCCACCAGCGGCAGGCTAATGCCGTAGCCATCGTGAATACGGTGGCCAATCAAACTATGTAGCTTACCTTCCGGCACGCCGAACAGCTCCACCAGGGTGCGCCGGATCACCACGTGGGAGGTGATGCCATCCACATCGTAGTCGGTGAGGATACCAATCGCTTCGCCTTCCGCTACCGCCTGGGCAATACGCTCGGCGGCACGACGGCCGTCGGCAAGTTTTTCCGGATGGGCCAGATAGCGCAGGCTGGGCGAGATTAACGGTAGCAGTTCACCGCTATAGCCGGGCAGACGAGAAGCGAGCAGCCGCGCCTGCAACTCGCTTAAGCCTTCCGCCTGGGCTCGGGCATAGAGCGCCTCGTCCACCGGACGAGGCTCTAAGCGCGGTCTGCTTGGGCTAGCAGACCGCGCGCTAGAGGAGAGCGTGCTATGGGGGTGATCGGTCACTGAGGTCATCGGTGTCTCGACGAATGGGACTTCAACGCCGGTTTTCCACGACAAACTGCTGCACAGCGGCAAGCTCGGCGGGCAGCACGGTGTAGCGCTCTTCGCGCTCAATCAGGTCTTCCATATGCGGCGGCAGTGGCACGCCCAGGAAGCCCGCTTTCACTACGGCTTCGGCAAACTTGGCCGGATGCGCAGTGGCCAGCGTTATCATCGGTGTTGACTGATCAATGCGAGCACGCTCGGCAGCGCGGTAGCCGGTAGCGGTATGCGGGTCGAGCATTTCGCCGGTGCGCTTATGGGCATCGCGGATCGCTTCCAGAATCGTTGCGTCGTCCACGCTGTAGCTGGCGAACTTCTCGCGCAGCTTGGCCAGCGGTGCATCGGCCAGCGCCGTTGGCTCCTGCTGGAAGCGCTCCAGCAGTGCTGCGACGGCCAGGCCGTCACGGTCGTAGGCATCAAACAGCAGGCGCTCAAAGTTAGACGACACCACGATATCCATAGAGGGTGCCAGCGTCGCCGCCAGCTCTTTTTTGGAGAAGTCGTTGGCGGTCAGGGTGCGGTGGAGAATATCGTTGGCGTTGGTGGCGATAATGAACTGTTTCACCGGCAGGCCCATTTTGTAGGCCATATAGCCCGCAAAAACGTTGCCAAAGTTAGCCGACGGCACGCAGAAGCTCACCTCGCGGTGCGGCGCTCCCAGGGCAACGCCGGAGGCGATGTAGTAAACGATCTGCGCCATAATGCGCGCCCAGTTGATCGAGTTTACCGCCACCAAGCGGGTACCGTTGAGGAACGTCTGGTCAGCGAAGCTTGCCTTGACCATCGCCTGGGCGTCGTCAAAATTGCCCTCAATGGCAATATTAAAGACGTTATTGGCCAGCACCGTGGTCATCTGGCGGCGCTGCACTTCGGAAACCCGGTTGTGCGGATGCAGAATGAAGATATCCAGGTTGTCGCAGTGGCGACAGCCTTCGATCGCCGCAGAGCCAGTATCACCGGAGGTCGCCCCCATGATCACCGCGCGCTCGCCGCGCTTTTTCAGGAAGTGATCCAGCAGGCGACCGAGCAGCTGTAGCGCGACGTCTTTAAACGCCAACGTAGGGCCGTGAAACTGCTCGAGCAGGAAGTGATTAGCGTCCAATTGCTTGAGCGGCAGCACCGCGTCGTGATTAAAGGTCGCGTAAGCCTCGGTGACGATGTTGCGGAAGGTAGCGTCGTCGATCTCACCGTTCACAAACGGCTTCATCACCCGGAAAGCGATTTCCGCGTAGGAGAGACCGGCCATCTCGGCCAGCTCTTCCCGGGAGAACTCGGGCAGGGTTTCCGGCACATAGAGACCGCCGTCGCTGGCCATACCGGTGAGCACCACTTCCTCAAAGGAGAGCGCGGGCGCCTGCCCGCGCGTGCTTATATAGCGCATCTTGATCTACTCCCCTTCGTCCAGGCCTTCCACGCGGATGCGTGTAACAGGCCCGGCGATATCCGCCATGGATTCGATTTCACGGATCGCTGCGTTCATCTGTTTCTCTTTGGTGCGGTGAGTGAGCAGAATGATCGGCACTAATTCACCTTCGGTGGCCTCTTTCTGAATCAGCGCTTCGATAGAGATGCCCTGCTCGGCCAGTATCGTTGCCACCCGGGCCAGTACCCCGGGGCGGTCTACCGCCAACAGGCGCAGATAGTAGGCGGTAATGATCTCTTCCATCGGCATGATGGGCAGTTGGCTGACGTCTTCGTCGATGCCGCTAAACGCCAGGTAGGGAACCCGGTAGTGGTGATCAGTGGAGATATCCCGCGCCACGTCGAGCAAGTCGGCCACCACCGCTGAAGCGGTCGGCTCGGCACCAGCACCCGCACCGTAATAGAGCGTCGGCCCAACGGCGTCGCCCATGACTGCAATGGCATTTTTGACGCCGTGTACATTGGCCAGCAGGCGCTCTTTAGGAATCAGCGTGGGGTGAACACGCAGCTCCAACCCTTGATCGGTGCGCTTGGAGATACCCAGGTGCTTGATCACGTAGCCAAGGTTATCGGCCTGCTCGACATCTTCGGCGGTGATCCGTGAGATGCCCTCGGTAAAGGCTTTCTCGAACTGCAGCGGAACGCCGTAGGCAATCGAGGCCAGAATCGTCAGCTTATGCGCCGCGTCGATGCCTTCCACGTCAAAGGTGGGATCGGATTCGGCGTAACCCAGCGCCTGGGCTTCCGCGAGCACGTCTTCAAACGCCCGGCCTTCGTCGCGCATATGGGTAAGAATGTAGTTACCGGTGCCGTTAATAATGCCTGCCACCCATTCGATGCGGTTGGCACCCAGGCCTTCGCGCAGCGACTTGATGACAGGAATACCACCAGCGACCGCAGCTTCAAACGCCACGATCACGCCCTTTTCATGCGCGGCCTTGAAGATTTCGTTACCGTGCACCGCAATCAGCGCTTTGTTGGCGGTGACCACGTGCTTGCCATTTTCAATCGCCGTGAGCACCAGTTCACGGGCGATATCGTAACCGCCAATCAGCTCCACCAGGACGTCTACGTTGGGGTTGGTTGCCACTTCAAATACATCCGAGGTGGCATTGATGCCGGTAATATCGCAGTCAGGATGAATACTGCGGTGAGCCACCTGCTCAATCACAATAGGGCGGCCAGCGCGACGCGCGATATCGTCGGCGTTGCGGGTCAATACGTTAAAGGTGCCGCCACCGACAGTTCCTAAACCACAGATACCTACTCTTACCGGTTTCAAAATACTTCCCCTTTCGTGTTATGCACCTGGTGGTGCTGGCCTTAATTACGGTTTTGATGTCGATCTTAAAGACCGTGTCTCAGCGTTTTATATTCACTTGCAATGTGAGGTTATTCGTCATCCAAGCCTAACATGGCGGAGAGCCGCTCGGGGGGCACAAATCCCGGCACTAGCTGCCCATCGGGCAAAATAATCGCGGGGGTGCCCTGTACGCCCAATGCTTTGCCCAGATCATACTGCCCTGCCACGGGATTGTCGCAGTCTGCCGTGCTGGAAATAGCCTCGCCCTCTTTGGCTTGAGTCATCGCTTCGCTGCGATTATCCGAGCACCACACCTGCTGCAGTGTGGTGGCCGCTTGGCTGCCCATACCTGCACGAGGAAACGCCATATAGTGAACGGCGATACCGCGTTCATTCAACTCCGGAATAGTGTCGTGTAACCGCGCGCAGTAGGGGCAGGTCGGGTCGGTAAATACCGTCACTGTTGCTTTTGGCTCATCGGCGCCACGGAAGATCACCAACTCACTGTCAGGCACGGCTGCCAGCGCATCGGCACGCGCCTGGTTTTGCTCTTGTTCGGTCAAGTTGACCAGCCCCTGATCGCCATTTTCATACAGATCACCGACCAGGAAGTGGCTACCGTCAGCGTTGGAGTAAAAAGATTCGCCGCTCTCCAGCCGCACGTGATAGACGCCCTCCATAGGCGTTTCGGTGACCGCTTCCACGGGCATCGGCTGGCCATTGACGCTTAGCGATCCAGCAAGTCGATCCGCCACTTCATCGGCCTGGGCAGCGGCAGGTAACAGGCTGGCGGTTAACAAACACGCCAGCATTGAGAAAGGTGTCAGTAAAGGGTGTGCTACAAAACGGCGTTGACGCATTATCAATTCAACCTCGTGGGTGATGTTCTGCATGTAGGCTTTCCAAGCGCGCCTGGGCCACATGAGTATAAATTTGGGTCGTCGACAGGTCGCTATGACCCAGCAGCAGCTGTACGACCCGCAAATTGGCCCCATGATTCAATAAATGGGTCGCAAAAGCGTGGCGAAGCGTGTGCGGGGACAGCGGCCGGGTGATGCCTGCCGTTATCGCATGCACCTTAATCCGGTGCCAAAAGGTTTGCCGGGTCATGGCTTTATCGCCCCGACCGGGAAATAGCGCTGGGCGAGTCGGGTCGCTCATCAGCGCCAGCCGTGCGGTCTGCATATAGTGGGCCAGCCAATCCGCCGCCTCTTCACCCATGGGCACCAGACGGTCTTTATCGCCCTTACCGCGCACCCGCACCACGTTTTGACGCAGGTTGACCGCGTCGCCGGTGAGCCCTACCAGCTCAGAGACCCGCAAGCCACAGGCGTAAAGCAATTCCAGCATGGCACGGTCACGGACGCCCAGCGGGGTATCGGTATCGGGCGCTAATAGCAGGCGCTCCACCTCGTCCTCTTCCAAGGTATTCGGCAAGCCGGGGATCACGCGGGGTAGCTTGATATCGGTGAGCGGGTCGCTTTCCACCTGGTTATTTAAACGTCCCCAGCGGTAGAAGCTGCGCAGCGTCGACAGCAGCCGGGCATTGCTACGCAGTTGGTAGCCTTCCTCCCGGCGGCTGGCCAGCCACTCACTAAGACGCTCCGGCGGCGGCGCCAAGAGCGCATCGCCGTGGCTCTCCAAGTGGGCTTGCCAGGCGGTTAAATCGCGTCGATAGGCGGCTAACGTATGGTCGCTGGCGCCTTGCTCAAGCCAGAGAGCATCTAAAAAGGCATCGATAACGCTCATACGTCAGCAGTCTCAGCAGTAGCTTATAAAAAACCCCGTCCCGCAAAGCGGTGACGGGGTTCTAGTATCTGGGCGCAACGCGTATCTAGGAACAGCGCGAGCGCCCGAGGAGCCGCGGCGTTTAAGCCAGCTTTTCCTTGATACGTGCTGAACGACCGCTGCGCTCGCGCAGGTAGTAAAGCTTGGCTTGACGCACGTCACCGCGACGCTTGACTTCGATCGAGTCAACCAGAGGGCTGTAGGTCTGGAAGGTACGCTCAACGCCAACGCCGTGAGAAATTTTACGCACGGTGAAAGCGGAGTTCAGGCCACGGTTACGCTTACCAATCACCACACCTTCAAACGCCTGCAGACGCTCGCGAGTACCTTCTTTTACTTTTACCTGAACGACAATGGTGTCGCCGGGGGCAAAGGCAGGAATTTCCTTGCCCATTTGCTCAGATTCGATCGCCTGGATCACTTTGCTTTTGCTGCTCATCATCATACTCCTGAATAACGTGTTGGCTTGACCGCTCTATCATGGGTGGCGGGAGCCGTGATCCCGGCGCTCGAAACGAGCTACGCGGGAGTCGTTATGGGTGACACAGGTGCGCTTTTTCGCCCTGCACCGCCGCTCTGGCCTAGGTAGCTGAAACAAACTACTCAGTAGACAGAGCGTGTTCTTCGATAAACTCGTTCAACAGCTTACGCTGTTCGGTATCTAACGTTCGCCCTTCCAGCAGGTCTGGACGGCGTTGCCATGTCCGGCCTAGTGACTGCTTTAATCGCCAACGCTTGATGGCTGCATGATTTCCGCTTAACAGCACATCCGGCACCTGGCGCCCGTCGATGTTTTCCGGACGGGTATAGTGCGGGCAGTCTAACAGGCCGTCATTAAACGAGTCTTCGATAGCGGAATCCTGATGGCCCAGCACGCCGGGAATCAGCCTTGCCGCTGCATCAATCAGCACCATTGCGGGCAGCTCACCGCCGCTCAGCACATAGTCGCCAATCGACCACTCTTCATCAATGTCACTCTCCACCACGCGTTCATCAATACCTTCGTAGCGCCCAGCCACGACCACTAAAGGCCCGGCGGAAGCCAGTGCTTGAACGCCCTGCTGATCCAGCTTACGCCCCTGGGGCGAGAGGTAGATCACCGTCGGCACGAAGCCGGTGGCTTGCTGCGCCCGTTCCCGGGCTGCAAATATCGCTGCGCGCAGGGTGTCGACTTTCATCAACATGCCTGGACCACCGCCATAGGGGCGATCATCAACGCTGCGGTGGCGGTCAGTGGCGTAATCCCGCGGATTCCAAAACTCAAGTGCAATACGCTGTTTCTCTACCGCTCTTCCCACTACGCCCTGTTGGGTTAGCGCGTCGAACATCTCGGGAAACAACGACACGACACCGATCCACATTGCAGGCGCTGCTGCTTTGCTCTCCGTTTCCGGCGCGTTGTCACTCTCCAACTCAGTTGAGTCAGTAGATACATCACTACTCAAACTGTTCATAAGCTTGGTCAAAATTCAGGATCCCAATCGACGACCATACGGCCCTCTTGGGAACTGATTTCGATAATGACATCGTCTGGCAAAAATGGCAGCAACCGCTCGCGTTTGTCGATTGACTCAGAATCGCCGCGAACCACCATGACATCGTTGGCGCCGGTTTCAAATAGGTAGCTTACCCGTCCTAGCCGCTCGCCAGCCTGAGTGAAGACTGTCATGCCTTCAAGCTCATGCCAATAATACTCATCGGCCGGTAGCTCAGGCAGTGCGTCCTTGGGCAGTACGATGTCAGTTTGGGCTAATGCTTCTGCCGCATCCCGGTCATCCACGCCTTTAAGCTGCACTACAAGGCCCTTGCCCTGCCGATGTCCCTGAACAATGGTCACTGGCATCAGGGTTTCCCCCTTGCGCACCCACCATTCGGGGTAGTCCAGAATGTTGTCCATGGGGCTGGTGTATGAATACACCTTGAGCCAACCTTTTATCCCGTGAGGGCTAGTCAGCTTGCCTAACACCACATGCGTGTCGTCAGTATGGCTTGTTTCAAAACGCGTCATCGACGACCTCAACTTACAACATCAGACTCTACTTTAAACAGGCTTAGGCCTGTTTGCGTGCTTCTTTTACCAGCTCAGCAACGCGACCAGACAGCTGGGCGCCTTGGCTCTGCCAATGAGTAACACGGTCTAGATCAACGCGCAGACGCTCTTCCTGACCACGGGCAACCGGGTTGAAGAAGCCGATACGCTCGATGAAACGACCGTCGCGAGCGTTACGCGAGTCGGTAACGGTCAGGTGGTAAAAGGGACGCTTCTTGGCGCCACCACGGGCCAAACGAATGGTAACCATACGATAACTATCCTTCGGTTGAGGTTACGAGAGTGTGGTTATAGCGCAAATCGCTATCGGAACACTCGTCGTGCTACATGCTTATAAAGGCCTTCATTGCTAGGCGCTGCACCGCGATTAACGCGCTTTTACGCAACACCCACGCATGAAGAGGCCGCATTCTACGCAAATGCGCATGACTTGGAAAGCCTGACAGCCAGAAAACTCATAGGCCGTCAACCTTGCCAAGGGAACTGCTACTTAATTAGCGCCGCGGCAATCCGCCGGGGCCACCCATACCGCCCATGCCGCCGGGGCCGCCCATACCACCAGGCCCGCCGGGGCCGCCGCCCATCATGCCGGACATGCCGCGCATCATTTTTTGCATACCGCCCTTCTGGCCTGCTTTCTTCATCATTTTCTGCATCTGCTTATGCTGCTTGAGCAGTCGATTAAGGTCAGGCACTTGTAGGCCTGCGCCAGCAGCAATGCGACGTTTGCGCGAGCCGTTGATAATATCGGGCTTGCGGCGTTCCTTGGGGGTCATGGAGTTAATCAATGCTTCCAGCTTGCCCAACTCTTTCTCTGGGCCAGGGCCTTGGGCCATCTCTGCCATCTGTCCCATGCCGGGCAGCTTGCCTAACAGGCCACCCATGCCGCCCATTTTCTTGAGCTGCTGGAGCTGGTCGCGGAAATCTTCAAGATCAAAACCGTCGCCTTTCTTGACCTTTTTGGCCAGCTGTTCGGCTTTGGACTTGTCGACGGTGCGCTCGGCTTCCTCGATCAGCGACAGCATGTCGCCCATGCCCAGGATGCGTGAAGCGACACGGTCTGGGTGGAACGGCTCCAGAGCGTCGACTTTTTCACCGACACCCATAAACTTGATCGGCTTGCCGGTAATGTGGCGTACCGATAGCGCCGCACCGCCGCGGGCATCGCCATCCGCTTTGGTCAGGATCACGCCGGTTAGCGGCAGCGCTTCGCTGAATGCCTTGGCGGTATTGGCGGCATCCTGGCCGGTCATGGCGTCGACGACAAACAGCGTTTCCTGGGGCGAGACCGCTTTATGCAGCGCCTGGATTTCCGCCATCATGGCTTCATCGATCGCCAAGCGACCGGCGGTATCGATCAACACCACATCGTGGAACTGAATCTTGGCGTGCTTAATGGCCGCTTCGGCTATCGCTACCGGCTGCTGGTCAGAGCGTGAAGGGAAGAAATCTACCTCTACCTCTTTGGCCAGGGTTTCAAGCTGGTCGATAGCTGCCGGGCGGTAGACATCGGCGGACACCACCAACACTTTCTTTTTCTCGCGTTCGCGCAGGTAGCGGGCCAGCTTGGCCACCGAGGTGGTTTTACCCGCGCCCTGTAGACCGGCCATCAGTACAACGGCGGGGGAGCCCTTGAGCACAAAGCCGTCGTTGGCTTCGCCCATAATCGCTTCCAGCTCCTGCTGGACGATTTTGACGAACTGCTGGCCTGGCGAGAGGCTTTTGGAGACTTCCTGCCCGACCGCACGCTCGCGAACGCGTTCAATGAACGCCTTGATGACCGGGAGTGCTACGTCGGCCTCAAGCAGGGCGCGGCGTACTTCGCGCAGGGTATCTTTAATATTGTCGTCGGTCAGGCGAGCCTGACCCTTGATCGACTTTAACGTCTGGGAAAGACGCTCGCTTAGATTCTGGAACATGGGGCCTCTCTGCCTCCGTCACTGCCGTCGGCGCGCACGCCCTGGACTATTTAGTAAAAAGATTATACGCGCTCACGCTTCGAGTCTCCATGGGCGAGTGCCAGCAACCCTACTGCAACCGATCAGGACAAGTCGCCATCTGACCGCCATGGATGGCGGAAATGCCGGAATTGTCGGGAACATTTTTCCGGCCATGGCGAAAGACCCTTACTTACAGCTTTCCCTGGCACTCTTAGATACTTACTCTGGGTTCTTACCTATTTGATGCGTTTGCCCCGCTGGGCGACGCCGCTTGGATTCGTTATAGTAGCTGGATAGATTTTGGTCGTAATCACACTTAACCCGTTTATTTATTCACCGCAACGCGCTGCAAGGCGCACGGATAGCATCATGCAGGCGCTCCCTTTCGCCACGATTGCTTTTGTTCTTTACGTTGCCGCGGCCATTTGGCAGGGCATGACGCTGTTTCGGCGTGTGCCGCCCCGCCAGGGCATGGTTCGTCTGCTCGCTGTGCTGGGGTTATTGCTGCACATTCCTGTGGTGGTCAAATTATTGGGGCAGTCCCCCGGCCTGCTGCCTGGCTTTACCACCAGTGCCACGCTGCTGATGGCGGTGGCCGTCAATGTTGTGCTGGTAGCCAGCCTATTCAAGCCGGTACTCAACGCGGGCATTGCGCTGTTTCCACTGGCGGGTATTGCGCTTCTCGCTGCCACCTGGCTGCCGAACCAAGGCGGCCACACCGGACTGACACCGGGCATTTTATTGCACGCGATAAGCTCAGCATTGGCGTTTGCCGTATTGGCGATTGCCGCCGTTCAGGCTGTGCTGGTCGGCCTGCAGAATCAGGCGCTGCGCCATCACCATATTCGCGGCATTGTGCAATCGCTGCCGCCGCTGACCACCATGGAACGGGTGCTGTTTGAACTGGTGTGGGCGGGCATTATTTTGTTGACGCTCTCCATCGCCAGCGGGCTTATTTTTCTCGACAACTTCTTTGCCCAGCATTTGGCGCATAAAACCGTGCTATCTCTGCTTGCCTGGGTAATCTTCACTACGCTTTTAGTCGGCCGTTACCGCTTTGGCTGGCGCGGCATGCGTGCCGTGCGCTGGACGCTTGGGGGTTGCGGCCTGCTGGTGCTGGCCTACTTTGGCAGTAAGTTCGTGCTTGAGATTTTACTCAACCGCTAACGGGGCGTGATCACGCCTTTGGTTGTCTTGACACACCAATCGCTACCTTCTACAAATCGAGCCTAATCCGCCACAAAGGACTTTTCGACTTGAGCGACGACTTCCCCCTGGGGTTACTGTTCGGCCTGCTAGCCTTACTGATACTGCTTTCTGCGTTCTTCTCCAGCTCTGAAACCGGCATGATGTCGATTAACCGCTACCGCTTGAGCCATCAAGCCAACAGCGGTGACCGCAGAGCCAAACGGGTTATGCGCCTGCTCACCCGCCCTGACCGCCTTATCGGCGTTATCCTGATCGGCAACAATTTCGTCAATAACCTGGCGGCCTCCATTGCGACTATTATTGCCATTCACTTCTTCGGCGACGTATCTGGGCCTGCGATCTCGACTGCCCTACTGACCATCACGATTCTGATTTTTGCCGAAGTCACGCCGAAGACCTACGCCGCGATTAAACCCGAGCGGATCGCCTACCCGACCTCCTACGCCCTTGAGCCGTTGCTCAAGCTGCTTTACCCACTCGTATGGCTGGTTAACGTGATGTCTAACGGCCTGCTCCGGCTGGTAGGCGTCAAAAGCGTTGATAACGGGGGCGATAGCCTGACCCGCGACGAGCTACGTACGGTGGTTCACGAGGCGGGTACATTGATCCCCTACCGCCACCGGGCGATGCTGCTGTCGATCCTTGATCTTGAGAATGTCACTGTGAACGACATTATGGTGCCCCGTCACGAGGTGCTGGGTATCGACCTGGATGACTCGCTCGAAGATATTTTGACCCAGATTCGTACCAGCCAGCATACCCGGCTACCGGTCTATAAAGGCGATATCAATAATATTATCGGCATGCTGCATCTGCGCAACGCGGCACGCTTTCTCTCCCGGGACGAAGTCACCAAAGCGTCGATTGTGCAGGAGGCTCGCGAACCCTACTTCATTCCCGAATCCACACCGCTCCATACCCAGCTGCTCAACTTTCAGAAGCAGAAGCGGCGTATCGGCATTGTGGTGGATGAGTACGGCGACGTAGAGGGCCTAGTCACTCTGGAAGATATTCTGGAAGAGATCGTGGGTGAATTCACCACTGATGTCTCTGAGGACGAAGAAATTCATCGGCAGGACGATGGCAGCCATGTGATTGAAGGCACTGCCAACATCCGCGAGATTAACAAGATGCTTGGCTGGCAATTGCCTACCGATGGCCCCAAGACGCTCAACGGTCTTATTCTTGAGCATCTGGAAGCCTTTCCGGAAGGGCCTGCGTGTCTGCAAATTGACAATATGCGCATGGAGATTTTGGAGATTCGCGATAACCTCATCACCTCGGCGCGCTGCTGGCAAAAGCAGCGGGCGCCACGCCGCTAGTCGCAGGTAAGCAAGTTAGCGGCGGCTGGATAGCTCCTGATCGGCCGCCGCTTTTAAGGCCCTGACCCGCGCTTCGAGAAACCGCCGCAGCGCTATATCATCGGCGTCCAGGCGGTTGAGTGGGGGCCCAAAGTGCAGACTCACCGGCGCCCGAAAGCGCTTAGGGCATTTCTTTAGCGCCTTGCCGTTATGATGGGATGTCCACGATCCCCATAAGCCTGCCAGTCCAGCCGGAATCACCGGCACATCGTCCCGAGCTAGAATCGCCTCTAAGCCGCGCCGAAAAGCGTGAATCTCGCCATCCGGGGTCAGCCGTCCTTCAGGAAAGACCATCACGACCTGCCCCTCGCGCAGCGCTGCGCTGACGTCATCCAGGGCGCGCCTCAGAGCACCCGGGCTGCGCCGCTCAGACTCAATGGGGATCGCCCCAACAAGTTGAAACCACCACTTGAGCCAGGGAGAGTCAAAAATCGGCTGATCCATAACAAAGCGCAGCGGCCGGGGGCTGGCACCGCCGAGCACCAAGGCATCCATAAAGCTCACGTGATTACACACCACCAGCGCGCCCCCCTGCTTGGGGATATGCTCACGACCATGCACCTGCAGCCGGTAGCAGAGCCGCATGGAGATAAAAATCAGCCAGCGTAGCGCCTGGCGACCCGCATTGACCCACCCCGTCACGTCGCCGCCTCATGATGGCGCAAGCCGGCCAGAATGGTGCTCATCAGTTGATCCAACAGCTCATCCACTTTCAACTGCTGGCCCTGCCAGTAGCCCAATCGCTCATTAAGCCCAAGCTGGACTAGCCCGTGGACGCTCCCCCACAGCGTGCGCCCCAAACGACGGGCTTCGAGATCATCCAGCGCGGGCTGGTAAGCCTTGATCGATGCTTCCACTTGGGTAAATAGCGCCTCGATCAGATCACTTTGACGCTGATCAAGCTCACCCTCCTGGGCCAGCGGGTAATCGAACAGCAGTTGCCAGCGGTAGCAATCCTGCTCAGCGAACCGCCAGTAGGCTCGCGCCAGCGAGCGCAGCCATGGCTCAGGATCATCGTCCCTCAGGCTTGTAATGGTGTGCTGTAAGCGTGCCAGGGTTTCCACATTGACGTGCTGTAATAAGTTATTGAAGCTGCCATATAGCTTCAGTAGGGTGCTGGGGGCGCAGCCAACCTCTCTAGCCAAAGCACGCAGTGAGAGACCATGGACTGGCTGTTCAGCCAACCACTCATCACAAGCGTGCATGACCTGCGCGTGGAGGGCATCGGGCGCATGCTGTCTAGGACGGGCCATGGCGATCTCTTAAGGTCAACGGCAAACAAGGAGGAAAGCCTCACTGCGCTTTAGCGGGAGCAAGGGATACGATAGGATACCTTACATCGAACACTGTTTTCGACACTAAAACACACCATTTCGTGCTTTATTGCGCGAAGTCCCCCGCTATCCAGTTACACTTCCTCAACAATTTTGTTTAAGTTCCGGGAAGATTTTAATGAGTAGGAGATAGGTATGACGGGGCGACTGCATGTGCAAAATCTACCGCTGGCCCGTTTACTGCCGACGCTCGTCAACGCCGAACCATTGGTTGAGTCGCCTAACTTAGCCCCCCGGCGGCCAATCTCGGCGATTCGACTAGAGCAGGGCCAATACCGGCTTTCGTCGCTTTTTTGGGGCCTGACGCCTCCCTGGCTGGAGGTACTGGATCACGCGCCCCACTGTGCCCGAGCGGAAACCCTTGGATCACGGGCGATGTTTCGCGATGCCTTTAGCGCGCGCCGCTGCGTTATTCCGGTGAGCGGTTTCTATGTCTGGAAAACCCAGCCGCGCAGTAAGCAGCCCTATTTAGTCACCCAGGTAACCCGGGCACCGCTTCTATTGGGCGCCCTCTGGTGCCGCTACCACACCACGTTAACGGCATTTACTGATTCGGCTGCTCTGATTACCGTGCCCGCCAATCTGCTGTTATCACCGTTAACTGACCGCTTGCCGGTGACCATTCCCAGCCATGCGCTATCCGCCTGGCTCAACCCCGACACCGATACCGAAACGCTTAATTCGTTATTAGCCCCTGCGCCATTGGAACTGTTGGGCGCTTTTCCGGTATCTAAACATGTCAATAATCCCGCCTACCAGTCACCGGCCTGCGCCCATCCCACCGGGTCGATGCTGCGCTGGGCTGTGTCACAGGAGCTGTAATGTTGCGATCCACTTGCTTAACCCGCTGGCGGCCTTTCCCCCAGCGCGCTCTATTCGGCGTTATTGCCAGTATCGCCATGGCGCCACTCGCCTTCGCCGCTAACCATGGCAATGATGCCACTGCCGACGCCATTGCTGAGACTGTCACCCCGATCACTAGCCCGTATGACAGCCGCGACTACCGCGTGCTGACCCTTGAAAATGGCCTCAATGCATTACTGGTCAGCGATCCGGAAGCTGACAAAGCGGCAGCATCGATGAATGTACGCGTAGGTAGCGCCCAAGACCCCGAGGACCTCCAGGGGTTAGCGCACTTTCTAGAACATATGCTGTTTTTGGGCACCGAACCCTACCCGGAATCGGATGCCTACCAGCGCTATATTTCCAATAACGCGGGCTCCCACAACGCCTTTACCGCGCAGCAGGATACCAACTACTTCTTCGATATTGAGCCGTCGGCGCTGCCGGGAGCACTTGACCGTTTCAGCGAATTTTTCCTCTCACCACTGTTTAACGCCGATCATCTGGAGAGTGAACGCAATATCGTTCACTCGGAGTATATGGCGCGTATTCGCGACGAGTCCCGGCGCGAGAACGATGTGCTCAATCAGTTGCTCAATCCTGACAACCCCACCACCGGCTTTGCCGTGGGTAGCCGGGAAACCTTAGCCAGCCCGCCTGAAGGCGAAGCCACGCTGCGCGAGCGGGTAATCGATTTCTATCACCAGCATTACGACGCCAATGTGATGAACTTGGCGATTGTGGCGCCGCAGCCACTGGATCAATTGGAAGAGCTGGTCGCCGAACGCTTTGCCGATATTCCCGACAACGACTTAAGCGTGCCGACGAGTGACGCGCCGCTGGTTGATTCAGACACGCTGCCCCGCTATATCGAGCGTCAGTCGCTGCAGGATCGCCGCCAGGTGAATTTCTACTTCCCGGTGCCCGACCCCACCGACGACTACCGCACAAAACCCACCCAGGTGATCGCCCACTTGCTGGGCGATGAGGGTGAAGGCAGCCTGTTAGCAGTGCTGCGCGATGCAGGCCTGGCCGATGGTCTCTCTGCCGGAGTAGGCCGCGGTGATGGTAACGAAGCGCTATTCACTATCTCTATCAGCCTGACGCCAGCAGGCGCCGAACGCTTGGACGATATTGAAGCCACCCTGTTTGCCGCCATTGAGCAACTGCGCAACGACGGCCTCTCGGAATGGCGTTACCAGGAGCAGGCAGATCTCAATGAGCAAGCCTTCCGCTTCCAACAGCATGGCGCCCCGCAGCAAGAAGCCACGCGCCTCTCCATGAGCCTATCGCGCTACCCGGTAGAAGACGTTCAGTACGCGCCCTACCGCATGGATGGCCCCGATACAGAACTTCAGCAGACCTATTTAAACGCGCTAACGCCAGACAACATGCTGCGCTTCTACTCGGCGCCGGATGTGGAAAGCGACACCGTTTCACCGTGGTTTCATACTCAGTGGAGAGAGCAAGCGCCTGACCAGCCAGGACAGGCGCTTAGTGGCTTAGCACTGCCGGGGCCCAACCCCTTTATTGCCAGTGATTTAACGCTGCTGGAAGGTCAGGATGAACGTCCCAGCCTGCTGGTTGATACGCCATCGTTTAGCGCTTGGCATATGCAGGATGAACGCTTTGACACCCCCAAAGTTGAGTGGCGCATTAGCCTACAAAGCCCCACCGCCAGCTACTCCGCCGAAGAAGCCGTACTCACTCGGCTCCTCGCCAGCTGGCTCAACGACAGCTTGAATGAATCTCTCTACCCAGCGTGGCTGGCAGGACAGTCGTTTAGCGCCTACCCCCACGCCAGAGGCATGACGCTATCGTTCTCTGGCTGGCGTGATGGCCAAACCCCGCTGATTGAACAAACCCTTGAGCAATTAGCACACGCAGAGATCACTAACAGCGCTTTCGAGCGCGTGCGCTACCAGCTGCAGAGGGAGTGGCGCAATGCGCCTCAGGCGTCGCTCAGCGGCCAAGCCAGCCGCACTCTAGGCGAAGCCCTGCTGACACCACAGTGGTCTACCGCCGAGCTTCTTGCCGCCAGCAGACGCTTTAACCGCGGCCAACTTGAAGATTTCCGCAAACGCTTTCTAAATGACCTGTATGTCGATGCCATGGCGGTGGGTAACCTGGATGCTGACCTGGCCCATGAACAGACACTGCTGATGCGTGCCAAGCTCAAGCCACGACTAACCCGCGACGCTATTGCCAACCTAACCCCGCTTGCGGCTAGTGAAGAGCACAGCGTACTGCACCCTCACAGCTCTCGGGATGAGTCCTTGGTACTGCGCTATCTACAGGGTCGCAATCAGACGCCAGAGGAGCAAGCCACTACCGCGGTGATCGCCCAGTGGTTGGAAACGCCCTTCTACCAGCAGTTACGCACCGAGCAGCAGCTTGGCTACATCGTTAATGCGGGCTATTCGCCGCTGCTCGAAGCCCCCGGCATTGCACTCATGGTGCAATCTCCCGACGTAGACAGCGGCACCATTGCCGAACGCATGGACGCGTTTCTTGACGAGGCTAGCCAGCGTCTTGAAGAACTTAGCGACGATGACTTAGCGCCTTATCGCCAAGCGGTCCACGACCAGTTGCGCCAGCGCGATACCAGCCTTGCGGGTATGACTAACCGCTACTGGCAGGCAACGGCGTTGGAAGACGTTCGCTTCGACCGCCGCGATCAGTTGGCCAAGCTAGTGTTGGACGTTAGCCTTGAGGATATAAAAAACCTGTGGCCATCGCTGCGCGAGCACACTCTGGATATACGCTTTAATCCAGGTGACGAACCCAGCGATGTAAGCGATTACCGCGAAGCACGCTCAGCGCTGCCTAAAGTGCGTGAATAAACAGCGCTGTTAGACCATCGACACCGGCTCAGGCGTCAAACGCCTGGGCCGGCATCATCGCCTCCACGAACATCACCAGCTCTTCCAGAATCTGCCGCTCGCGATCAGTGAGAGTTTGCTGATTGTACTGCTCAATTTCCCGCGCAAACGCCTTCAGGGTAAAGCCTGCCAAGGCTGGATCATTGATGCGCATCCAGCGAAACGCCTCCCACTGCTCGCGCTCCTCGCCTTCCAGAGTGTCGGGGTAGCTGCGCGCGCGATAGCGAAACAGCATCTCTTCCAGGCGCGGATCCTGAAACGCAAAGCGCTGCCCGACCAGATCCCACGGTTCCATCTCTCGCACCCGTTCCATCTGCTGGCGATCCGCGGCGGAGAAGAAGCTGCCCGAATAGAGCATTAGATCAGGGTCTTGTGGGGCGTCGTCGTAACCGGCGCTAAACACCTCTGCGACCTTAGCAGCGACACCATTGGCATCACGCAGAGTTTTCCAGTGCTGCCGGCATGCCGCCACATCCAAACCTAAGCGCTCGACGATGGTGCCGTACTCGCCCTGATTAGGCCCCTCGACATCTTTCAAAGCACTGGCGGGGAACACCACCGGGCATCGGTTAATATGGATCACCTTCAGCGGAATACGCGCCTCGCCTTCGGCTAAATCCTGCTGACTGACAAAAACCCGCTCACGAATCTGCTCCGCCGACATGCTCAGCATATCGCTGGGATCAACGCTCAAATCGTAAACGATCACCCCATTAGGGTTAGTCGGGTGTTCGGCTAGCGGCATCACTAACGCACTACAGCCCCGGCTGGCGGGATAACGACGGGAAATATGCAGCAGCGGCTTGGCGTTGGGCAAATCGAGCTGTTTAGCCACTGCACGCTTACCGCGCAGGCCGAGCAGATAGTCAAACAGCTTGGCATTGCGCGCTTTGAGCAAACGCGCCAAAGCGATAGTGGCCCGCACATCGGCTACTGCATCGTGGGCGCCCTCATGGGCAATGCCGTTAGCTGCGGTTAAGTGCTCTAGCTTGAAGCTGGGCGCGCCGTCTTCGCGCAGCGGCCACTCGATTCCATCCGGGCGCAGCGCATAAAAGGCGCGCACAACATCGATTAAATCCCAGCGGGAATTGCCGTTCTGCCACTCACGGGAGTATGGATCAAGCAAATTACGATAAAACAGATGCCGCGAGACTTCGTCATCAAAACGCAGGCTGTTGTAGCCCACCACGCAGGTGCCCGGCTCGCTCATATGGCGTTGAATCTCGCCCGCGAATTCTGCCTCGGGGAGACCATTGCGTTGGGCTTTTTGCGGGGTAATGCCGGTGATCAAACAGGCGGCCGGATGAGGCAGATAATCGTCGGCGGGTTTGCAGTAGAGCTCAATCGGCTCACCGATCTCGTTCAGATCGGCATCAGTACGCAGGGCTGCGAACTGTGCTGGCCGATCGCGACGCGGATCCGCCCCGAAGGTCTCATAGTCATGCCAGAGGAAACTGGCAGGGGCAGCATTGGGTGGCGCCATGGACAATCACTCCGCTGGGCAATGAAAAGCCCAAGCCTAGCACACCCGCCACCCCTTTCGCCCCGTCTTCAGTTTCTAACCCCAGGCAGAGGGCTCAGCTCTTTGGAAGCGTAACGTTCAGCTCCAGCACAGAGCAGTTGTCTTCGCTGTCCAAGGAAATTTGAATGGCGTCGTCGTCCACGTGGACGTAACGACGTATCACCTCAAGCAGTTCGCGCTCAAGCATCGGCATATAGTCGGGCTGACCGCGCTGGCTACGCTGATGCGCGACAATAATTTGCAAACGTTCTTTGGCTACCGAGGCGGATTTTCTGCGCTCACGCTTCAAGAACTCAAGCAGTTTCATCGACGACCTCCCCCGAACATACGGCTCAGCAGGCCCTTGCGTTGCATTTCATGGAAACGCAGCGGCATGTCTTCACCGAGCAGGCGCGATACCGTATCACTGTACGCTTGCCCCGCATCGCTGGAGATATCGTGGGTAACGGGCACGCCCTGGTTAGAGGCACGTAGCACGGCCTCTGATTCAGGGATCAAGCCCAGCAGATTGATCGCCAAAATCTCGCGGATATCGTCCAGCGTCAGCATATCGCCGGAGGTCACTCGTTCGGGGTTATAGCGCGTCACTAGCAGGTGCTCCTTGATAGGATCATCGCCCTGCTCGGCACGCCGGGTTTTAGAGGCCAACAGGCCTAAAATACGGTCAGAGTCACGCACTGACGATACTTCGGGGTTGGTGACAACAATCGCCTCGTCGGCAAAGTACATGGCCAACTGCGCACCGCGTTCGATACCGGCGGGTGAATCGCAAAGAATGAAGTCGAAATCTTCTTTCAACTTCTCCAAAATCTCTGCAACGCCCTCTTGGGTAAGGGCATCTTTATCGCGGGTCTGGGAAGCGGGCAAAATAAATAGATTCTCGACGCGCTTATCACGAATCAACGCTTGGTTAAGCCCTGCTTCACCTTGAATCACGTTGACTAAGTCATACACCACGCGTCGTTCGCAGCCCATGATCAGGTCGAGATTACGCAGGCCCACATCAAAATCAATGACGACTGTTTTTTTACCGCGCAGCGCAAGTCCTGTCGAGATGGCTGCCGCACTAGTGGTTTTACCGACCCCTCCTTTACCAGAGGTCACTACAATTATCTTGGCCAAGAGTCACTTCCTTCTTGAAGTCGTTCGTCGCGAGCGCGAGTCAGTTGGCGCTCAGCGCATAACGGGAACGTCAATGTCATCAACATGCCATACTGTAACGGATAGCGTCTTCGGCGTCGCTAGGCATGAAGCACCAACGCAGCCTCATACAAATACCTTAGCCCAGTGGCTTAATTTCAAGCTGTTCTTTTGTAAAGTGAACTTCTGCAGGACGCCCCAGAAGTTGTGCGTCGATATCTTCCGAACGCTTATAATTGCCTGCCACTGAAAGCAGCTCAGCCTCCAGTTCGCGGCAATAAATACCCGCCTGGGTATTACCATGAATGCCTGCCAGTGCACGACCCCGCAGTGCACCGTAGACATGAATACTGCCGGCCGCCAGCACTTCCGCCCCGGCATTCACCGCCCCGATGACCACTAAATCACCATCAGAGGCACTTACTTGCTGCCCAGAGCGAACGGTACCGCGATAAAGCCGCGTGGCAAGCGTTGGCGCTTCGGACTCGCTCACTGGCTCCTCACGGACGACCTCCTGCACCGGCGAGCTACCGACACTTTCCAGCACCCGCGCACGCCCTTCTGCCACCGGCGGAAACCAACCCAACCCCAGCGCCCAGGCCGACTGGCGAACCGGCTCAGTGCCACCGCGCACGGCCACCGGCAACAGTTTATGGTCACGGCACACGGCACAAATACGCTCAAGGGCTAAGTGGGGTTCATCGAGTTTTTCCACGCTGAGCACAACCGGTGTA
This sequence comes from Halomonas sp. SpR1, assembly GCF_031010175.1. Classification (GTDB taxonomy): domain Bacteria; phylum Pseudomonadota; class Gammaproteobacteria; order Pseudomonadales; family Halomonadaceae; genus Vreelandella. The sequence goes on along the minus strand of NZ_JAUAMB010000025.1, from coordinate 35,394 downwards.
TGCTGAAAGAAAGCGGGGGACTGGGAAAATTTGCCAGCCAACTGCTGCCGGATTTGCTCCGGGTCAGCACTACTTAGCTCCATGACGGTCATCGGCAGCATGCCGCCTTTGAAGGTAAAGGCCACTACGGCACTATCCACGTTAAGGCTCATGGCCGAACTCCCCGTCATGTTCATATAAGATTAAGGTAGCGTACTATCACGCATCTCGTCGTCTAGAAACACTGTAGTCTAAAAACAGTGTGGTCTAGAAGCAGTGTGGCCTAGAAAATAGCTGTTTGTCACACCATGCTTATTACAAGATAGCAATAGCAACGCCAAGCTAAGCGACTGCGCCGGTGACTGCAACCACCGAGCCGTTTTTTTCATGCTACGCATTTCATACTCGCAGGATGATCCATGCACGGACTGTTAAGACGCCTGTTCGCACCTCGGTGGCAACACCCTGACCCCGAGGTGCGCCGTCAGGCCCTCCAACGACTGAACCCCGAGCAAGCGGAGCAGCGTCAAGCGCTGCAGTCGCTCACTCAAGATAGCGATAGTCAGATTCGCCTTGCCGCTCTGTTGGCTCTGGATGACTGCGCAGGCCTGGTAAACGCATACCCCCATCATCAGCAGGATAAAACCTGGTTCAATGCGGTTTGCCAACGACTTAGTGGGCGAGAAGGCCATACTGACCTGAACCAGCGCCAGGCACTGGTTGAACAGGTCGAAGAGCCGCGGGTACTGAGTGCGGTAGCCCTGCAGGGGGACAACCTCAATCTGCGTTTGGTCGCACTGAGTAAGTTGAGCGACGAGAATGAGCTGATTCATCAAGCTTGCCACAATGGGGTGGCCGCCGTTCGCCATCAGGCCGCCGAGCGCATTGAAGATGAAGAGGGACTAAAACGGTTGCTGAAAGAGGCACGTCGAGACCGTCAGGTGGTTCGCCTGGCCCGGGAACGCCTCAACCGCCTGCGCAGCGACGCCCAATGGCTGGAAGCTGAAGAGCAGCAGCGCGAAACGCTTTTGAATCAGCTGGAGCAGCATGCCCGCGCGCCCTGGGAGCCTCTTTACGGTGGGCGTTTTCGACACCTTGAACGTCAGTGGGAGCAACTGAACCAGCCGGCCAGCGTGGAACAGGAGCAGCGCTTTCATCAAGCCGTGCTCAATTGCCGCAAAACACTTCACGACCACGAGACCCAGGAGCAGGCTCGCCAGCAGAGCGACGAGCGCCGTGAAGAAGCCGAAAACACCCGTGAGCAGCTGCTTGAAGGCATCGAAGAGACCCTCGACGGCCTATGCCACGCTTCCGCCATGACCGTGCAGGATATCGACAGCCTGCGAGCCCAGCGTCAGCTACTCGGCCAACGCTGGCAGGCGCTTTCCGATGTCCACCCACCCAGCGAGACCCTGCGCCAGCGCTACACGCTGGCGATGCAGCACTACGATCAGTGCCTAGAGGCGTGGCAGCGCTGGTGCGCGGTAAGCGCTCCCATCGAAACCGCCCTGGCCAGTGGCGACCACGCTACCCTGGCCACTCTGATTAGCGAATGCCAGTGGCCAGACACCTTAACGCCTCCGGCGCTGCTCGGCCGCGCCCAGGCTGCGTGTAATGCTGATAGCACCGCACCCTCGCAGCCTACAGAGGACAGCGCCACACTGGAGGCCCATAGCGCGGAACTCGACACCTTTGAGCACTTGCTAGAGCGCGGCGCCTTTAAAAGCGCCAGCCGACTGCACCAGCGGCTAAAACCGCGCATTGAAGCGCTGGAAAGCGCCGCCACCCAACCGCTCAAAACGCGCTTAAAGCACTTGGCCGCCCGGCTTGCGGAATTACGCGACTGGCGGGGGTTTGTCGCCGGGCCAAAGCGCGAGCAGCTATGTGCGAGCATCGAAGCATTGGCTGACGATCTCTACATGGCGGAAGAAGCGCTTGACCGCCACCATCGCCAGCTGGTCAAAGAGTGGAAGTCACTGGGCGATGCGGCGGCCAACCGCGAACAGTCTGCCCGTTTCCGCAGTGCCTCGGATCGTATCCACGAGCGTCTTGCCCCTTGGCGGGATCAGCTCAGTAAAGAGCGCGAGAACAACCTGAAAGCCCGAGAAGCGCTGTGTGAGCAGCTTGAAAGCCTGCTGGCTCAGCCCGCAGAAGATGCCGACCCCGATGTACTGCGGCAGATTCGCGACAAAGCGCGCCACCAATGGCGGCACTACAGCCCCGTTCCTCGTGAGCGCTCAGAGGCTGTTGGGCGGCGCTTTGGTACTATTCGCCATCAGCTACAGGCGTTGATTGATCAGCGCGCTGAAACGATCGCCTCGCAAAAACGCGAACTGATCAGTCAAGTGAGCGCACTGCGCAACGACGACAGTCAGCCGTTGGCCCAGCGCGTTCAACTGACCAAACAGTTACAGCAGCAGTGGCGAGCGCTAGGTCGAGCCCCAAAAGGCGAGGAGCAAACGCTGTGGAAAACCTTTCGCCACGAGTGTGACCAACTTTTTGCCCAACGCGATGCGCATAAAAGTGAGCAAGCAGCGCGCCAGCAAAAGCAGCTTGATGAGATGCAGGCTCTCATCGACGAAATGGATAGCTGGCAGCCTCTTGAGGCGAGTGAGTCGGCCACACTGGAGCGCTTTATCGAGCAGGCCAACCAGCTTGAGCCACTGCCCCGCAATCGACGCAGCGAAGGCATGCAGCGGCGGATGAGTGGCATTGTGCGCGCACGCCGAGAACGCCTAAACCGTTTGGCGGTCGCCGACACGGTTCAACATTGGCATGCGATTATGCCATTAGTGAACGCTCACTTGGCCGCCGACCAGCGCTATCTCGGCGAGGGAACCCCCAGCGATGTGGACGCGCAAACGTTTCTCAACACTTCCTTGCCCAGCGCTTTTCATCAGTCACATAACGTACGCAATCAACAGCGCCATAGCGTAGCAGTACCGCTATCAGACGCTGATCATGCTCGCATAGCCGATTCCCTTGCCAGGTTAAGAGTGCACCTCTCGATGCTGGCCGTGGGTAGCGTGCGGCAAAGCGATGAGCCGCTGCGTCTGGCGATTCAGGTAGAGCGTTTGAATGAAGGCTTCAATCAAGAGCGTAGCCGTGATCAAGAAGTGACCGACATCCTGGTTGCGCTATTGGCGCTAGGGCCAATGCCAGCCACACTATGGGAGGCTGAAGTGGAGGAGTTGGATAATCTGCTCAGCAGACTGGCGCGAGTGCCACTGCCGTAGCATTAGCAAGAAAAACGGGAGGCTTATAGCCTCCCGTTTGCCCTCTTCTCTTGGGCTAACCACTAGCCCATAAACTGACCACCGTTGATATCAATGTTTGCACCGGTAATAAATCCTGACTCCTTATCGGCTAGGAAGGTGACCAGACGGCCAATCTCCTCTGGCGTGCCATAGCGCTTCACTGGAATTGCTTCCCGAATTGCTTCGCGAACTTTTTCTGGAATATTCATGATCATATCGGTGGCGATATAACCCGGTGATACGGTGTTGACGGTAATCCCTTTGGTGGCTGTCTCCTGCGCCAGCGACATGGTCAAGCCATGCATACCGGCTTTCGCCGCCGCGTAGTTGACCTGACCAAACTGGCCTTTACGCCCGTTGATGGATGAAATATTGATAATTCGGCCATAACCATTCTCAAGCATCATCTCAATGACGCTACGGCAGGTGTTAAAAACGCTGTTGAGGTTGGTATCGAGCACTTCGTACCACTGCTCGTAGGACATTTTTTTCATGGTGCCGTCACGGGTGATGCCCGCACAGTTCACCAGCACACTAATCGGGCCATACTTGTCGTGGATTTCACGGGCACCTTCCAGGCAGGCGTTGTGGTCAGCAAGATCGACACCTGACAATTCGATATTGTTATAGCCGTCGGCTTGCTGCGTTTCCAGCCAGGTTTTGGCCTTGTCGGGGTTTCGATAACCCGCCACAACCAGATATCCCGCATCTGCCAACGAACGACAAATTGCCGTACCGATACCACCAGTTCCACCAGTTACCCAGGCGACGGGGGCTTGATTGGCCATTGACTACCTCCCTGATATGACAAATGGCTTGGATCTCAAAACATGCACGTTACGTCGCAAGCCATTGTGAATAAGCGCGACTGCGCCTGTATTACCCTAGTGCATTATTTGCTTGAGCAATGCACCAACGTAAGCTTTTTGTTATGGCTATTTAAAGCATAGCTGCACTCTCTCCATGTTGCAGCAGGATGCGCGCAACCGCTATAAGCCGAACGTGTTAATCCCCTTATTGACTTAACGCAAAATCTCTGTAGAATACGCCACACGTTGATGCGGGGTGGAGCAGTCTGGTAGCTCGTCGGGCTCATAACCCGAAGGTCATCGGTTCAAATCCGGTCCCCGCTACCAATATTTCGAAAGGCAGATCAGTTACTTACTGGTCTGCCTTTTTTGTTTTTGTTTGTCGGCTAATTTTCTCTATTACATTAGCTTTCACTATTACATCAGCAAGTTCTTCTAACGGCCCTCCAGGCGACTTTACTACCCCAATTTCGAAAATCATGCGTTTGAGCAGTGCATACTGGCATTGATCAGGGCGATGGCCACATACCTATTTAGCTCCTTTTGCGCCACGAACTGATCGAATTTGCCAAAGATACAATCCATCCTTTGCTGTCACTCAGAGAGCGTCTTGCGCAGTCCATAGAGAAACGGGGTATCACCCCGCCGACAGTGGCAAACCAAATTCACTGCGCGAATAAAGCCTGCGATTTCTCGCAGGCTTTATTAACACTTTTATCTCATCAGCACCGCCTCGCGGACTCTAGCAAGTGCTATATGATTCGAACATTACATCAAGACGCCTTGGTCATTTTCCTGCACGCCGCTGATGCTCACATCATCACTCATCGCAACGAGTTCTTCCTCCATGGACGAACCATCATTCATATCGCTGGCCATGTTCATCATATCCATGTTCAACACACTGGCCGCATTCACATCAGGATCTCGACTGATCTGAAACGAAGCCAGATCCTGAGAACCACCGTTGAAGGTAAGTCGCAACACCTGGACACCCTCTTCAAGATCCAGCGTTAGCGAAGGTCCGTCCAAATAGGTTCCCCAGGCGCCAGAGTTCGGCACCGACGCCGGGGCGGACTGTTCGTAAAAGACGCCATCCTGTTCAACCGCAGCAGAGATGGTGCGGCCATTATTGGGTGACGAGGTCACGAACGACAGGGTGTGGCTGCCAGCCTGTTCGACGTTGATGGTGTATTCCACCCATTCACCTTCATCGACCCAGCCTATCGCCTCGCCCTGCCCAACAATATCTACCCCTTCATCCGGGCGGAAGTCAGACCCAATCTGCACAGCATCGGCGTCGTTGTAGGCAACCTCCTGACCACCTTCGTCGAACAGAGCCGCATTAAGCGTCAAGCCTTCATCAGCATCCACCAACCATGGAGTGCCGCCTGCATTGAAAGCCTGCTGACCATCACGTGCCAAGCTGAACGAAGCCAGATCCTGCGACCCGCCATTGAAGGTCAATCTCAGCACCTGCTCGCCGGTCTCTAACGCTACCTGGGTGGCATCAGTGGGCTGGAAATTGCCCCAGCCACCTGTCGGCGATATCACCACCGGGTCAATCGACGCGTAGGGCGTACCGTCGCCTTTAGTAAAGGTCGCCGTGATGCTGCGCTGTGCACCGCTGCTATCACCAAGGGCAGACAAGAACGAAAGGTCGTAGACCCCAGCCTGTTGGATGTTAAGTGTGTATTCCACCCATTCGCCCTCGTCCACCCAGCCAATGGCGTCACCGTCACCGACGATATCCACACCATCACCAGGACGGAAGTCCGATCCAATCTGATCAGCCTCGGCATCGTTATAAGCAACGTTCTGCCCTCCTTCATCGTAGTTGACCGCATCTAGCGTGAAGTCACTACCCACCTGCCAGGGATTTCCGTCATCCGTGAAAGCTTGCTGGCCGTCGACGACCGGGGCCTCTTCTACCGCTAACGTGAACGCCGCCTGAACGCTATCCTGACCATCCGAAGCAGTCACGATAATGTCGAAGCTTCCCGCGCTAGTCGCCGTACCCGAGAACACGCCTTCCGTTGACATTGAGATTCCGCTGGGCAAGCCGCTGGCGGTATAAGTCAAGCTGTCCCCATCGTCATCGACAAAGGCATCCTCAGGTAGACTGAAGTTGATCGCTTCGCCTTCCACCATCGTGATGTCATCAATACCGGCCTCCACCTCAGGCGCCTGATTGACCGGGGTTTGATCAACGGGCACTAAGTTGAACGATGCGAGATCCATGGGCCCGCCATTGAAGGTTAGCCGTAGCACCTGCTCACCGGCTTCGAGCGTTACCTGGGTGGTATCGGTCTGGGTGAAGGAGGTCCAGCTTCCCGTTGGCGATACCCCGACCGATGAAGCCGTCACGTAGGGCGTATCGCCCTTGGCGAAGCTTGCGGTAATCGAGCGTGCGGCCGGGTTGGAGGAAGCCATAGAGGTGAGGAAGTCGAGGTCGTAAACGCCGTCTTCCGCCACATTGATGGTGTATTCCACCCACTCGCCGTCCTCGATGAAGCCGATCGCCTGCGAGGGCGTGGAGATATCCACCGCCTCGTCGGATCGGAAGGCATCGCCCTGATGGGCGGCGGTGGTATCGTTATAGGCGACGTCCTGGCCACCGTTGTCATAGAAGCGCGCTTCCAGACTCAAGCCCTCCGCGCCAACCTCCCAGGCAGTCTGGGTGTCATTAAAGGCACTCTGTCCATCGTTCAACGGTGCTTCGAAGTCCAGGGTGAACGACGCCAGATCCAACTGGCCACCGTTAAAGGTCAGTCTTAGCACCTGCTCGCCCTCTTCCAGTTCAAAGGTCAGCGGACCAACGGTCTGGAAGCTGGTGAAGCTACCGGTGTTAGGCAGATTCTGTACCTGCGCCGGGGTATAGAAGCCACCCCCCTGTTCGAAGGCCGCGGTGATGGTCTTGCCATCGGTGACCGCAGACGTTGAGAAGCTAAGCGTATAGGTGCCCGCCGTCTCCACGTTGAGGGTGTACTCGACCCACTCGCCATCGGCAATGTAGCCAAGCGCCTCGGTGCCGTTGGAGATATCCACCGCTTCGTCAGCGCGGAAGGCCGCCCCCTGGTGCGCAGCGGTGGTGTCGTTATACGCCACTCCCTGACCGCCGTTATCATAAAGCTTGGCTTCGAGGGTCAAGCCATCGTTGCCTACTGCCCAAGCTGTCTCACCGGCATTGAAGGCGGTCTGGCCCACCGGCTCGGGGTTGTCGATGAAGTTCGGTACGCCGTCGTTGTCATCGTCGTCGTACAGATCCACCCGGCCGTTGCCGTCAGCATCCTCCGCCCCGGTGGGATCATAGGTCTGGACGTTCTCGACCAGGAAGATATTGTCGTTGTAGTCGTAGTTAACCCCCGCGTAATCCTGAATCACGATATAGGTATCTGGAATCACGTTACCGGCAGCATCCTTGGCGATATAGACGCGAATCAGGTGACCATCGTTCTCGTCCCAGTTGAGATTGGTGCCCGGATTGCCGATAGCATCAATGGTGTCCTCATAAAGGTTGGCATCCGGATCCGACCAGGAAATATAGCCCTGGCGACCCGAAATCTCAGCGAAGAACCCAAAGGGTGCATCACGATCCAACGTCGTCGTGGTCAAGAGATCGCCATTGTTGAGCGTGCGCGGCAGTAGCGTCTGACCATCGGCCTCATCGTGGGCCAGAATCTCGTCGAGATCCCGGCTATCCACGTCGTGGATGAACAGGCGGGCCACGTCACCCTGGGTGTGGTAGGCCGCCAGTTGGGTGATCTTGATCGGCGAGCTACCGTCAGCACGCTGGAAGTAAGGCGACAGGATCTCGTCGCCATTGGCTTCCACCAGCCCCCCCTGATTCATCTGCCCCTCGGCCACATTGGTGGTATAGCCGAAGGCGTTGATGATCTCCTGAACGAGCGGTTCTTGGCCGCTCTCGGACTGGTTCTGGGCCAAACCGGCGAGCTGGATGACCTTCTCGCCCTCATCAGCATCGCTTGAGTTGATGACTAGGCTTGCCTCGTACAGGCTGGCATCGTTGGGATCATCGGCGATGAAGCGCACCGTTACGTCGATGGACTCGCCCGGCTCCAGGCTAATCGCCGCGAACGCCTCCGTCAGCTCGAACAAGGTGGTATCACTGACCTCAATACTGTTGATATCAAGGGTTTCGAAGCCATCGTTCCTGATCGTGATGGTGGCTTCATCGTGCACTTCCTGCGCGGCGTTGGCCGGATTTTCAATGCGCGACATTACTAGGCGATCATTGGATGGTACGCCGTCATTATTGATCACCGTCAACTCACCCCCGGCTACCGGCGTCACACCCTCAATGAGGAACATGTTGTCGTTGTAGTCGTAGTTGATGCCGGTGTAATCCATGACACCCAGATAGGTATTGGGAATCACGTTGCCCTCGGCATCCAGCGCCCGGAACATGCGCACCGTGTAGCCGCGCTCAATGCCTTCGGCATCCGCTGGCGGCGTGCCGCCCCCTTCAGGATTCAGCGATGGGTCGGTGGAGAGGTTCGCCACCTCGATGCCAAACACGCCCTGGCCGGTCCAGCCGCTGGGAATATCCGCCAAAGAGAAATTCGCGGTAGCAAACTGCCCATCGCTCTTCACAGGCAGAAGGCTCTGGTTGTTATCGCCAGCATGGTTGCTGAAGATGATGTCTTGGCCTTTATTACCAGGGTTATGGATACCCAGTGTGGCCCCGCCGCCGCCATGATATGCCGCCAACTGAGTAATTTTCGCTTCGCCAGCACCATCGGCCAGCGTCCAGTAGCGTGACAGTACTTCGTCGTCATTTACGGGGCGATAAAGGTCGAAGTCATTGAGTACGGAGTTTTCGCCGCCTCCTACGGTGGTCAGGCCATCGATGCGGTTACCGAAGCCGAAGACTTCCCAGACCTCGTTGACATTGGGTTCCCAACCGCCCTCGTCTCGCGCCTGCCAGAAGCCTGCCATGTAAATCTCGGCAATCGGCGAGTCGGCATCGTTGGTCGTCAGACGAATGCGCCCTTCGAACACTCCGTCGCCAGCGTCGTTGGTTGGCGGGGTGTAACTGTCACGGTCAAACAGCACCGTCACCTCCAGCGACTCTCCAGCGGCGAGCGTCAAGCCTTCGAAGATACTCGGATCTTGTAGCACGAACGGGCCATCGATATCGGCATCGAGAATTTCCAATGCCTCGCTTCCAGTGTTAGAAATCGTTACCGTTGCGCTCTCTTTGAAGTCTCGATCAGGATTCGAGGCGCTATTGTTCTCCAGGTAGCTGAAGTGCAGCCGGTCAGAGTAGTAGGCAGCATCGCCGCTTTGGATGGCAATGTCGGCGTTGTCATTACCCGAGACCGGTGTCACATCAAGGTAGTCCAGCTCATCGGCACCATCGGCAGTGGAAACCACTCGCAGGTTGTACTCCACGCCAGCCTCAAGCTCGACATAGGTGCCTTCTTCCCCGGCATCCCCCTGTCCCGGATAGGCCAGCACATCCACTGGCTGACCGTTGAGCGTCAGGGTCAGGCCCTGGCCATCGTTGGCACCGGCGTTAGCCGCAAGATCCAGGCGATAAAGGCCATCGGCATCCACCGTAAAGTAGAAATCGGCCGTCAGGTCGTTGATCGCTCGGGCATTGTCACCACTCTCCAGCTCAATGCGCGCACCGTCGGAGACATCGGCGTACACCGGCATAAAGGTATCGGTAGGTGCATCTGGAACCCGAAGCAGATCCACATTGGGACCATTGGCCTCAGGTGCCGTCACGCTGATGGTGTTGCTGCCCGCTTGCAGGTTGACCAATAGCTCCTGGAAGAACCAGTCGTTTTCCGCCTCATTGCTCTGACCGACGAAGTTGACCAGCCCTAAGTTAACGCCGTTGATGGTCACTTCCATCGGGCGGTCGGCTTTGCTCGCCGCCAGGGCGTAGCGGAAGCCGATTTCGTAGTTGCCGGTCTCATTGACATCGACAGTCCAGGTGATGGTTTGATCGCCTGTGCCATCGAAATCAACGTAGCCTTCGCCAGAGGCGTTGCGGTCATCAGCGCTTTCCGGCACCACTACAGGGCCATCAAGCAAGGCGCTCTCAGCCTCATATTCGGTGAAGCCTGGCGTGGTATCCGGCGGCGACTGCAGCACTTCAAGCTGGTCAATGTTGGGACCGGTATTATCCGTAGACTGCAACCGGACGGTGTTTTCTCCCACCACCAGCGACGCTGCCACGTCTTCGGTCAGCCACTCTGCCCAGGCCGCATCCCCGGTAAGCCCTGGAGGAGGACTAAAGTCGAACACTCCGACGCTAACGTTGTTGACGAATACCTCAAGTGGACGATCAGCGGTACCACCATTGGCATAGCGCAGCCGCAGCACCGACTCACCGGCCTGGTCGGCATTAAGATTAAAGCTGAACGTGAGGAAGTCGGCATTGGTGGCGCCGAAGTCTGCATAGCCGCCGGGCACACCGTCGTTATCGTTGGTATTGCCATCCAAACCAAAGGCGCCGGGGCGCAGTCCGTTAGGTAACCCTGCAGTGGTTTCTGGATTGTTAAGATCACGGATTTGTATCTCCGCGTCGGCAAGCGTCACGGAAGTGCCATCATTGGGGGTGTTATCTTCTGCCTGAATAACCAGCAGTGATACCAGATCGTCGCCTGGATCAGGGTCCACCGGATCCACCACACCGCCCGGTGCGGGGTCCAGACGAATGATTTGGCTCTGCCCATTACCCCGGTTCAAGGTCAGTAGATAGAGCTGGCCGGTCACCGGGTTCTCGATAATATCCAGCGGATCGACGTAGCTGATAACGTTACCTTCAGGATCGCGTAGCACGTCATCGCCGATCACATTGCCGTTGGCATCGAGGGTAATGCTGCGCACGTCATCACCGCCTGAGTATTCGGTGAACAGCAGATTGCCCTGAAGGTTGCCACCGAAAATACCGCTGGTGTATTCCACCGCGCCATTGGGTGATCGGTTCTCGCCCAGCGAATAAACGCCAGAGATATCGTAGCTCCCCTCGGGATTCGTTCCGGTTGGGTAGCTATCAACCTGGTTGGGATCAGTGCCCCCGGTGGGGTTGCCACCGTTCATAATATACTCATCCCGAAGCGGATTGGGGTGACCGTAATACCCCCCTTCGACGACCTTGAACAAATAGTCGTCCTGCTTCTCTACGTTAGTGTAACGCTCGTTCTCCGGCGTCGAGGGATCGTCCGGCACGTTGCCGCCCGCCGCCGAGCCGTTAGTCGGCACGTACAGGAAGCCGTTGGAGTGCCAGACCAGATCGTAGGCGTTGCGCGCCCCGGTGGCGAATAGGGTCAGTACCGCGCCTTCAGCAAAAGGATCGTAGTAGCTCTGGAGCACGGTGCCATCAGCGTCCTGCACCGTGGCCACACCGCGTTCGTCGAACACCAGAAACTCGCCGTTTCCCATGGGAATAGGATCATCCTTGGGATGGCCATCCGGGTCATTGAAACGGGTGTTCTGGCCGTTGTCGGGCACAGGTTCGGTGGAGACATCAAAGCCCCCAGGAGGCGCATCACGGGTCGGATCGATCTCCATCACCGAGGCATTTAGTAGCCGCTCGGGCCGGTTGCCCCAGGCGCTATCAGGCTCACCCATGGCCGAGTTGGAGCCCTGAATCAAATACAGCAGATGCGTCGGCACATCGGGATTGGTGGCCGCATCATAGTCGGGGTTGGCGCGGAACTCGAGACTATTGGTCACATGGTCGCCGTTGGAACGTGGCAGCCCGGTGATATAGGGCTCGGCAGTACCCGAGAACTCATTGCCACCGTCCAGCGTGATTTTGGTAATGCGTCCGCTGAATTCCGGCACGCCGTTATCGCGCCCGTTGAGGGGGATGGGATAGTTATCGGTGATCCACAGCACGTTCGGATCGGTGGGGTCGACCGTCAGGCCGATGATGCCACGTTGCTGACTCTCCCCGGGCTGGTCGAAGTAATCGCTCGGCAGGCTTAGGTCCTGGCGGTTGGATAGCGAGCCGTCGACCGGATCGACGTTGTAGCGCAACAGATCACCGCCGATGGTCGCGATGTACATGAAGGCGCCGTCGGGGCTCATCTCAAGCGATGTGAAGCCATAGGCATTGTCGGCAGCACCGTTGAGCTCAACCACATCGTTGAAGGCCACGTCGCGGGCGACGACTTCCGGCTCTTCACCGGTGACGAAGGTGTTAGTGTACTTCTGGAATTCCCGGGTGGGCGCATCGGCATCATCGTTGGGGCCGCGATCCTGGAAGCCATCGATCACCAGGGTATAGCTGGTAAACGGCTTGAGCATCTGGCTGGGTGAGATGGTCAGTGAGTCAAAGCCGCCGGTCGTATTAACGTTGAACGAGACCTCTTCACCGGTAACCGTTTCGAATAGCTTCACCGAGCCGTCGTTTAGGCTTTCCAGCAAGGCACCACCACGCCCGTCGACCACCGAAATACCCACGAAGATATCCGAGGTCGGATCAACACCGGTGGGGACAGCGCCATCTTCTCCGTCGAGGTCAACCTCCACTTCATTCTCCCCGACGCCAGCAATAGCACGGGCATCGGTGAAGAAGGCATAGTCCTGCGGCGCTTCACGATCATCCTCCGGGGTCAGGTCGGGAAGCGACTGGATCTCAATGTACTGAATCTCAGTATTCTCGTTATCGAGACCCAGCGAATCCAGCGTCAGACGACCGTCGCTCACCTGTACGATGCGAGTGACCAAGTCAGAGCGCACGCCCTCGGTATCGTCGCCCGGATTGCTGTCCGCCGGGAAGTCGTCAGGGCGGAACGGGGTGAAGGGATCGTTGAACAGCTCGCCTTCTGCATTCAGCACATTGCGGCTGTCGTACGGCCCAGAGGTATCGCCAATCGAAATGGTGACCTCGTAGTAGCCGTCTTCCAGCTCTATTTCCCAGCCAGCGCGCACATACTGGCTTCCAGGCTGGTCAAAATGGGCATAGGTGCCCTGACGCGGATCAAGCCCCGCAATATCATCGGTGCGGTCGTTGACCGCCACGTTGGTAAGGCTCGAAATATCTAATGGAATGGTACCGGGCTCGTCATCGTAGATCGACGCCTCGGTGACCCAGCCATATTGGTAGGTCTGGCCGTCGATGGTCACCGATTGAGTGCCGAAAGCTTTGCCGTTGTCGGCAATGTAGCCTTCCGGTATCGCAACATCTTCGGGTTGGAAGTTGATCTTGACCGAGAAGCGGTCAACCGGTTCCACCACATCCGGCGGCTCGACAGCGTCCCGCGTGACGCTCAGGCTATCGATGTTGGGGCCTGCATTGCCCACGTTCTCAAGCCGGATCGTATTGCTGCCCGCCTCAAGCTCAACTTCGATAGTGGCTTCTTGCCAGTTCAACCAGCCGGCGTTGCCTTCACCCGTGAGGGGGAAGGCCATCTCACCCTGGGACTCGCCGCCCACCAAAATATTCATGGGCCGGTCAGCACCGTCTCCACCGCCATTGGTGTAGCGCACGCTCAGGGTATAGGTGCCCGCTTCTTCGACACTCACGTCAAAGAAGGCCGCATCACCGGCTTCGCCACCCATGTCCAGATAGCCAGTGCCGGTATAGCCATCCCATAGCCCATCGGGGCCAGCCGCTTCGTTGGTTTCAGGATTATCGGCGTCACGCACCACTGTATCCGGGGTAGGCTCATCGTCATCGATCGAAAGAGCCTCGCCCTGAATTTCGAACAAGAAGGGCTCGGCCGGAGGTTCGCTACCATCGTCCTGTTGGTAGTCGAAAGTGATCTGGTCGATGTTGGGGCCGTTGCCCACACCGCCGTTGGGCGCAGTGGGAATGGTCAACGTGAAGGTATTAGCGCCTTCATCAAGCGTTACCTCTACCTCTTGCTCCAACCATTCATCCCAGGGGTCGTTAACGCCATCGTCCGCCGCATTGACAAAGGGAACCTGAGGCTGAGCGGTGCCATTCACCGCCAAATCCAATGGGCGAGGCGCGGCTCCACCGTTGGCGTAACGAATCGTGGCCGTGTAGGTACCCGCCGCTGGCGCATCGATGTTGAAGGTAATTTGATCGCCGGCATCGGTGCCGAAGTCCAAGTAGGCGTCACCGACGGCTCCCTCACGGAAGTTACCAAAGTCATCGGGATTGTCTGCATCTACCACGCGCGTGACGGCTCCTTGGGCAGTGCCGCCGACATCGGTAACGATGGCGTCTTCACCCTGAACGGTAAAGGGCTCCACCACCACATTGCCGTCACCAATGATCACGCTTTCGTTTGCCTGAGCCTCGTTGCCCACAGCGTCGGTGACGATCAGCGTCACGGTGACGTCACCGCTTTGGCCACTGAGATCCACCGTGATATCACCATTTTCTTCCGGCGTTACTTCCGTGCGCGTGGTGCCGCCGTCGAAGCTGACTTCGTACATCACGATATCGGCATCGGCACCGGCCACATTGAACAGCGCCGTGGCAAGTTGATCAGGCTCAAGGGTGGCTTCGGCGGCGGTCAGCGTCAGATTACCATCTTCGTCTGCACTGTCATCGACGGGAATCGGCCCTGTACCCCCTTCAGTGATTTCGATCCGGTCGATATTGGGACCGGTGGTCGCGCCTTCTGGAATCGCCAGTTCGATGCTGTTGCTACCCGCCTCTAAGGTGACAGTGACGGTTTCGAACAGCCAGTTGTCGAATCCTTCTACCGGCCCGGTGCCATCCGGATCGGTCGCCAACATATCGAGGACGACCGGGGTGCCGCCATTGATCACCAGATCCAGTGGACGATCGGAGTTGGTGGCGTAGCGCACGCTGATGTCGTACTGACCCGCCTGGGCTACATCGACCTGCCAAGTAACGTTATCGCCAGCGGTATCGCCGAAGTCCAGATAGCCGGTACCGGAAAAGTCCGGACGCAGGCCGTTTTCTAAATCCGGGTTATCTTCGGGATTGCCCGCATTGCGCACCGTGGTATCCGTTGCATTGGCGTCGTCATCGAAGCTGGTCACCGTGCCGTCTTGGATCTGCAGGCTGAGTGGCGTGAAGGGGGCTTCGTCGACGTCATTCACGGTGACTTCCAGGGTCTGAACATCGGTCAGATCACCGTCAGTGACCGTTACTTCTACTTCGTAAACACCGTCCTCGTCATCATCCACCGCCAGCTCGAAGTCGCGGGCGCTGGTGAAACTCAGTACGCCGGTCGCCTCATCGATAATGAACAGCGGTGCATCAATGCCGCCGGTGATAGCAAATACCGGCGCGTTGAGCCCGGTGGAAGCACCATCTTCGTCGACCACTGGAATCGCACCGATCTCGGTCAGATTCTCATCAATGGAGTAAGTCGTCTGATCGATGACGATACTTTCGTTAATATCCGCCACCGTGATCAGGGTGTCCTGGGAAACGCTGTCTTCGCCGTCGGAAACGGTCACCGTGAGCTCATAGACGCCGTCTTCATTGCTGTCGGCAGCAAGCTCTGCGTCTGGCTGGTTGATGAACGCCAGCTCGCCGGTTGCCTGATCAAAGCTGAAGAGCGCTGCGTCGGCACCGGATAGCGTGACGGTCAGGCTGTCACCATCGGCATCGTCGATCACCAGGTTAGCCACGGCTGAGCTGTTTTCGTCGACGCTAACGTCGGTAGAGAGGCCTTCAAGCGTCGGCGCCGAGTTAACCGGCTCATCGATTCGCTCGAACGTCAGCGAATCGATGCGCATTTGTTCGCCACCGGCACCTCGCAATTCGAGACTTGCTAAATCACCAGCAGTCACCTCAAAGGGCGTTTCAAAGACGATTTCCTTGCGGTTACCGCTCTGCCCTGCATTCCCCCTTGGCCCGCTGCCCACGATGGTGCCAAAGTTGTCGTTGAGCACCACATCGGAACTTAGGCTATCACTTGCACTATTACGCGCCTGCAGGACGGTATCGCCAATGGTGAGCGTTAATGCACCTTCACCATCGTTTTCATCAAACACATACAGCCGCGCCACGTACCAGCCAGGCTCGACACCACCAGCGGCCAGGTCGGTGCCGATGGTGGCGGGTTCATTACTGGTCAGCCGGATCAGCTGTTCATTGGACGCGCTCGCACTGCCGGTCACAATCAAGTTGGCGGCATCCAGGTCGGTGAAATTTTCCGCCTCGATGGTGATGGCGTCACCCACCTGCGTGCCTTCGATAACGAAGCTCAGCGTTTGGGTAGCTGAAAGGCCAGACGGATCGGTGGCGCGAATCACCACGTCGAACGAGCCCCCTAGGCTGGGAATGCCCTGGATAATGCCGTCCACCACCTCAAGCCCAGCGGGCAAATCCTCGGCGGAGAGCGTCAGGGTATCGCCGTCAGGGTCGGAGAACAGTGTGGCGAAGTCCGCAAGCGGAATCTGGATGAAGCTCTCACCCACTTCACCGAAGTAAGGTTCAAGCGCAACAGGCTCAGCGGCTGGCGCATCGTTGACGTTCTCGACCGTCAGCGTGAAGTCGGTCGAGGTGCTGGCGGTACCGTCATCGGCGGTCACCGAAACGGTGTAGTTGCCGGGTGCCAGTCCTTCGAGACTGCCGCTCAACACTTGGCTATCCACGCTCAGGCCGTCCATACTGATCTCTTGGCCGTCGCTGTCGGTCACCACGAAGCTGTAGCTCAAGGCATCGCCATCATCATCGACGAAGGGCAAATCGACCTCGATGTTTGCGCCTTCATCCAAACTCAGATCTGCGATACCACCGCCTACCACACGAGGCGCGCTATTGGTTTCCCCTGCCTCTTCTTCGGAAAGGCTCACGGCGCTGAAACTTGTACTACCCTTTGCGCCTAAATCATCGTCGTTGACGAATACCAGCGAGTCGATAGTGATTCCGGCATGCGCCGACAGGTCGATGGTGAAGCGGAAGCTACCGTCGCCGTTGTCGACACCTTGGCCGCGCAAATCAACGAAACCACCCTGGGTCTGGGTACCGCCTAGTTGGTAGACGCTATTGCCACCGTTGAAGGGGTTTTCGTCAGCATCGAAACCGATCGCGACAATTTCCGGTACCGGCGCGTCCGAAATCGCCACATCCAGCGTCAGCAATGTCTGGCCGGTAATGGTGTAGCTGCTTGGCAGTTCTGCCCGTTTCCAGACGTTATCGGTCAGCGAAAGCGTGGCGCCGTCGTCTTCCACCGTAGCGCCGGTACCGCTTGCCGGGTTGTCCTGGGTGTCGTTATAAGCGCTGATGGTCGCATTGTCGAAGCTGACATCGATCGCCACCGGGCCAGGCGCCGCGGCTAGCGTGACCGTATCTTGCACCGTGGCTTCGTTACCGGCGGCGTCGGTGACAATTAGCGTCACCGTTACGTCGCCCGGGCCCTGGCCGCTAAGGTCAACCGTCAGGCTGTCACCATCGCTAGAGGCAGTTTGGCGCGTCTCGCCACCGTCAAAGCTGACTTCGAGGATCGAATCGGCATCAATACCGGCAACGCCGAACACCACTGCGTCGCTGTCCCCAGTAGCGATCTCGGCACCCGGGCCCTCAAGGGCTAGATCATCACCTTCATCAGCCGTGGTATCCAGGGTAAGGTCAATTGACTGCTCGACACGGTTACCAAAGGCATCCATGGCGATCAGAGTGGCTGTGAGGTCACCGTCGCCACGGCCAGAAAGATCGAGAGTGAAGCTGCCGTCCGTATTAGGCGTTACCTCCTCAACGGTGACGCCGCCATCAAAGCTTATCCCCACAGACGCAATGTCTTCATCGAGCCCGGTCACACTGAAACCAGCCTCGCCCACGGCTGCGCCGTTGATCAAGCTGTTGTCAGCGCTGAACACCAGCGGCGTTTCATCGGCATCCGCCTGAACATCGCCGACCGGGCCGGTGCCCGCGGTCGTGACTTCAAGTCGGTCAAGGTTCGGGCCACTCCCAGCTCCTTCGGGAATGCTTAGGACGATCGTATTGTCGCCTGCAACGAGTTCGGTAGTCAGGCTTTGATAGGCCCACACATCGAAGCCTTCCGGTGCTTCGTTAGTTGCATTGGGATCCGTGGACGCAAAGGCCTGCTGCGCCAGCGGCGAACCGTTGACGGCAAGGCTCATCGGACGGTCGCCGCTGCTGGCATAGCGGAAGTTCAGATCATAGCTGCCGGCTTCGGCGACATTGACCGTGAAGGTTAGGCTATCTCCCGGCGCACTGCCGTAGTCGACATAGCCGGTGCCGGAATAATCAGGACGAAGCCCTTGAAAACTTGTCCCGCTTTCGGGGTTCTCGGCGTCGCGCACCAAGGTGCCTGCGTCATTACCAGCCCCGAGATCGGCGTCTTCAGCCTGCATCACGATGGCATCGATCACTGGCGTCGTGGGGTCGACCGGGTCTGCCGCCACTAGCGCCACCTCTAACTTATCGATATTGGGGCCGTTGGCAGCGCCGCCGAGGCGTAGGGTGTTGCTGCCCCCGGCGAGAGAGATTTCAATGGTTTCGGTGGACCAGCCTTCCCATTCGGTCTGTCGAGTCGGGTTGTTACCGCCAGGGCCCGCTGGCTGATTGGCCGTGGGCACATCACTGACATCGTCGGGGTAGTAGTTCGGCTCCGCCGTCGGGGTGAAATTGAACGTACCTACCTGGGTCACCCCCCCCTCGTCCACCAAGGAGAGATCCAACGGACGCGCCGTACTGGTCGCATAGGTCACCGTCACGCTGTAGGTGCCCGAAGTGGCGACATCCAGAGTGAACTCGCCGTAGGCATTGGCATTGTTGAATGCCCAGTCGAGATAGCTTGCGCCCTCGGCGCCCACACGGAAGGTCTCCAGCCCATCGGTTAAGTCGGCGATGTTGTCGACGGTGACCACGCGGTTGGTCGCACCGTTTTCGTTGTCGGCCAATGGCGAAAGCACGAGATCTTCCGCCTGAACAACGTACACATCCGGATCCGGTGCGCGGACTTCCAGGTAGTCAACATTAGGGCCGCTAGCGCCGTTAGAGGTAAAGATTACCGTGTTCTCGCCCGCCTCGAGCAGTACGCGAATGGTACGTTCACCGTAGTCGCTGAAGTCGGTTGAAGTACTCGTGAGTGTGGTACTGGGCAGATCGAACATGCGATCCACTAACTGGTCGTTGACGTCCAGCCGTAGGGGGCGGTTTCGATCGGTGCCATCGTCGTTTTGACTAAGCGCATAGCCCAGCGCCAGTTCGTACTCACCCGCCTCTTCAACGCTGAACGTGAACGTCAGTGTTTCACCACCATTAACACCGTCGCCATAGTCCACATAAGCTTGCCCGTCGGCATTGACCGCATTCGGCTGGCTGAGGGGGTCATCGACCACGTTAATACCGGAGCCCGCAATAACCGCCGAGACGCCATCGCTGTCGTCAGCATCTTCTGCCTGAATCCGGATCGGAGTGAAGGTATCTGCTATCACCGCCTGAACTGCAAAACCATCGTCAGCTTGTGGAAGCACCGGGTCATCGACGAGCGCAGCACTCTTAGTCTCAAGAGACGCTTCCTCTCTTGACTCTGGAAGCGTCTCTTGAGACGTATCACTCTCTGGTACCACATCTAAATCAATCGTCATGCTTGAATTGGGCAGCACACTGCCGGACTCATCCATCGCTTCAATGCGCATCTTCAACCTTCCCAACGCTGGCATAGGCAAGTTTTCGAAAACGAAGGGACGTTCGAAACTTTCAAATACCGAGATTTCATTACGAGCATCTTCCCACGCCAAGCGTATGGCCTTGATAGACGACTCCCATGGGCTGGGATGTGGAACCACGTGTAACTGATGGTCATGAAACGTATCTCTACCCCAGCGCCCGCCTTCATGAACGGTTCCCAGTAAAGACTTCGCCTGACCGGAAACAAATGACATTGAAAACATGGTTCACCTCACGGTTTTCATTAGAATTCTGCAAGCGCACCAGCGCGTGCGCCTGGGAGTAACCACCCAACCCTTGTTACAGCGCTTGTTACTCTGTTCTCTTCCAACACCGCTTTTCAGACAGCCTTAAACCGCTGACAAATCGGAGCGACACTTCGTGAGTCTAATCGAGCTTTTGGGGGTGGCAAGCGAAGGCGAGAAGCGCACTTTTGTATCCAATTGTTACAACAAGTCATTAAAATAATGTAAAAAAAATCAACATAATCAACACTATATCAATAAACACATAAAACTACTGAGCGTTAATCGGGGATATAGTTACAAAAAAAACAAGCGGTTTTCAGTAGAAAAATAACGCCCTCGCCTGACGGTGAATCTCGATGATTAGAAAAAACGCACACTACTTATCACCTCAAACAAAACTAAAAAATTAATAGCCTGCCTTTAAAAATAACCTGATACGCTGAATAACAAATAAATTACAAAGTGATTACAAAAGAGTGGCATTGCTTTCAAGGTAGGTAGGTAGCCAACAGGCGATGCCCCCTCTCATGGTGACCCACTTTGCTGACTGACAAAGGTGCTGTTGTTAGTCATAGCTGGGCCCGAAGAACCATCCAACAATGCTCTGGAGCTCAGCCATGTTGAATTCACGCGAGAGGACAGATCTGCAGAAAGTGCTTAGCATCTGCCGAAGCAGCTTCCTTTACGTTGGCCTATTCAGTTTGTTTATTAACTTGCTGATGCTCGTGCCGCCCCTCTACATGCTGCAGGTTTACGACCGCGTCATCACCACACGAAGCCAGGAAACACTACTGATGCTGACCCTGGTTGTGGTCTTTCTTTTTATGGTCATGGGCGGGCTAGAGTTAATGCGTTCGCGCATACTCGTAAGGATCGGTAACAAACTCGATGTCCAGATCAGTCAGCGCTTGTATTCGGCTATGTTTAAACGCTCATTGATGATGCCCGGTAAGCCCTCGGCGCAACCGCTGAATGACCTGACGACACTCCGTCAATTTCTTTCCGGCAATGGCCTGTTTGCTTTCTTCGATGCCCCTTGGGTACCGATCTATATCGGTGTGCTTGCACTGTTCCATCCCTGGTTTGGGCTCTTCGCCTTGGGGGCAGGCATCATCCTGGCGACACTTGCCATCATTAACGAAGTCACCACTAAATCGCTTCTGAACGATGCCAACAGTCAGCATGTGATGTCCCAGGATTTAGCCAACAGCAATCTGAGAAACGCAGAGGTGCTGCACGCCATGGGGATGCTACCCGGCATCATGGGGCGGTGGTGCGCTCGCCATCGCGAATACCTGGTTCTGCAATCCAAAGCCAGCGACAGAGCCGGGCTGATCACCAACACCTCCAAAGTGCTAAGGCTGATGTTCCAGTCGTTGATTCTTGGCTTAGGGGCTTATCTGGTACTTGGGGGCGACTTGACGCCCGGTATGATGATTGCCGGTTCCATTCTGATGGGGCGGGCGCTGGCGCCTATCGATCAAATGATTAACGGCTGGAAGGGGTTTTCTGGCGCTCGTACCGCCAAGGCGCGCCTCGGGGAGCTACTGGCGGCGATTCCGGCTGAAGAGCCGCGCATGCCACTTCCCAAACCTAAGGGGCGTCTCGCGCTTGATGGCGTCACGGCAGCGCCGCCTGGACAGAAGCTGGCCACCCTGCGCGATATCAACCTAACCATCGCCAAGGGCGAGCACATCGCCATCGTGGGGCCCAGCGCCTCCGGCAAGTCGACGCTCGCGCGTGTGGCGCTGGGTATTTGGCCGAGTCAGTTCGGCTGTGTTCGCCTAGATGGCGCCGATATCACCCAGTGGAACCGCATGGCGCTGGGGCCCCACATCGGCTACCTGCCCCAGGATATTGAACTCTTTGATGGCACGATCTCGGAGAATATTGCTCGCTTTGACGAAGTCGACCCTCAAGCAGTGGTACTGGCAGCGCAGAGAGCCGGTGTGCATGACATGATTCTCGAACAGCCGAACGGCTATGACACTTGGCTCTCCCATGGCGGTAATGCCCTCTCCGCAGGCCAGCGCCAGCGTATCGGCTTGGCCCGGGCGCTGTATGGCCAACCCGTACTGATAGTTCTGGACGAGCCCGATGCCAATCTGGACGATGCGGGTGAGCACTCCCTTGCTCACTGTCTCGTTCGGCTACGCCAGGAAGGCACCACGGCACTGATCATTACTCACCGTTCGCTCCTGCTGAGAAATGTTGATCGGGTATTAGTGTTGAAAGAGGGCCAAATCGCCTCGCTCAAGCCACCCACCAGAATAGCGCCAGTTACTCGCATGACCGCAGATGGAGGTCGCCCCGCACCACCTCAGCGCGTGGCGTCGCTAAAACCCAGTGCACGCGGTCGCCATGGCGGCGAGGAGGCTCAGTAATGAACATGCAAAATTCACAAGGCAACAATACCGCAGCTGAAAAGCCCGATGCACTGCCGGTTGAGGATACACGCTACCGCCGGCTGGGCATCGCCATCCTAATTATCGCCCTAGGAGGCTTTGGCAGTTGGTCGGTGTTCGCTAACCTTGCGGTCTCCGTTGTGGCGCCAGGATCCGTATCAGTAGAGAGCTTCACCAAGACTGTGCAGCACTTGGAAGGCGGTATTGTCAAAAGCATCGAGGTTGAAGATGGTGATCATGTTGAAACGGGCGATATCCTGATGGTGTTGGACGATACCCAGGTACGCTCACAACTGCGGGTCACCCGCTCTGACTATCTCATCAGCCGAGCGACCGAAATCCGACTACTGGCTGAGCTGAGCGACGCCGAAACGCTCAACTTTCCCGAGGAGCTGACCACCTCGGACTATCCCCGTGTGAGGGAGGTGCTTGAAGTACAGCGCCGTTTATTCGATTCCCGGCGGGAGTCGCTCACAAGCACGCTTGCTTCTCTTGATGAGCAGATGGTGCAAATGAATGAGCAGATTGAAGGATTGATCAATACCCAGGCCATCAATCAGCGCCGTATCAGCTCGCTTGAGGGCGACGTCGCCAACCATCGGAAACTGTTTCAAAACGGCATGATCAGCAGTCAGCGGATGCACGAACTGGAGCGCGAGAGCCTCGAATACCAAAGCGTCAATGCCCAGCACGCCTCAGAAGTCGCCCGCCTGCATTCGCAAATCAGTGAAAATGCGCTGCAAAAACAGGTTCGCCTGCAGGAGTTTCAGCAGCAGGTAGGCGAAGCCCTACGCCAGACCCAAGCCGAAGTGGCCGACGCCGAAGAGCGCCTCACCGCACTGTTGGATAAAGTGAACCGCACTGAGGTGCTGGCACCGGTGTCGGGAACGGTGGTGGGGTTAAAAGTGCATACCCTGGGCGGCGTTATCCGTTCCGGTGATCCGCTGCTCGATATTGTGCCAACCGATGTTGGCTTCATTGTGGAAGCCAAGGTGCCGGACCATGATATTGACCACCTTTATATGGGCCAGCCTGCCGAGATACGTTTCAGCGCTTTCAACCAGCGTCTTTCAAATGTCATCGACGGCGAGGTTATCCACGTCAGTGCCAACAGTTTCGAGGATGAAGCGACCCGGGCCCGCTATTATAAGGTGCGCCTGCGCGTCACCACTGTGGGGCAAGAAAACATGACCGAAACCATGAAATTGCTCGCTGGTATGCCAGCAGAAGTGATGCTGCGTACAGGCGAAAGAAGTTTTTCAAGCTACTTGGCCAAACCCATCAACGACATGTTGGCCCGAGCCATGCGTGAAGATTGACGGTTGTTGCATGTTCGGTTGCAGGTTAAATATTCTCAGACATCTTTTCTGTGTTATCGGCGCTAATCCTGCTGTTCACGCCAGCGATCCCAGTGTGGTGTAGGCCCAACCATCTCAAACAGATGATCTAGAAATGCACTCACCTTGTTTGTGTGTAGGCGACGCTGAGCAAAGAGCACGTGGATATCGCGCCTGCCCGGCATAACTTCGCACTCCCACGCTTCGAGTATCGGCACCAGTGCGCCGGTTGCCAATTCGTCAGCGATCAGCCAGGTGGGAAACATCACCAGCCCCTGCCCCATTAATGCTGCGCGCACCAAACTCTCGGCATCGTTGCTGTAGAGGGTGCCGTCGACTTTATAAGTGCAGGCTTGTGACTGATCAGCAGTATTGAAATACCAGCGCTGGCGGCCCATTTCGCCCTGGTAGAGCAGGCAGTCATGTTGGCTCAGGTCATCCGGGCAGGTGGGCGTACCACAACGTTGCAAATAGTCGGGCGCCGCGGCGACCACATAATTCATTGGCGCTAGGCGGCGCGCCACCAAAGTGGAATCCGCCAATGCCCCGACGCGAAAGGTGATATCGATGCCCTCGCGCACTGGGTCGGTCAATTGATCGGTCAGCATCAGCTCGGCTTTGATCGCCGGGTAGCGGCGCTGAAAATGATACAGAATCGGCACGATCTGCCGCTGACCGAAGGCCACTGGGGCGTTAACGCGCAGCACGCCGCTAGGCTGTGTATTGGGTGCCATCAGTGCTTCATTCGCCAGATCGAGCCGCTCCAGTATCTCGCGAACTTCCTGGTAGTAGCGCCAGCCCGCTTCGGTCAGCGTCACGGCGCGAGTATGCCGATAGAACAGCTGCTGTCCTAACGCCTCTTCTAAAGCGGCGATCTGACGCGAGACCGACGATACCGCGCGATGAAAATGACGCGCGGTGGCGGTAAAACTTCCTGTCGCGGCGACGCGCTCAAAGGTTCGTAGCGCATTGAGATCCATTGAGTTGCTCCTGTCGCAATAAAGATTTGCGATTTTTCCAATTGTAGCAATGATCCTCAGCGACCAGACTGCTTTTCATCGGGCACGAGCACCATGTTCGTCGTCCGTTCCGAATCTCTTGTCTGCATTAAGGAGCTAACGATGCGCAAAGGCACAGCACTTGTAGTAGGCGCTACCGGCATTACCGGCGGCAATCTGGCCAGCTATCTCACCGCTAGCGGATGGACCGTTTATGGTTTATCGCGTCGCCCCTCTCAACAAGAGGGCGTCATTCCCGTCGCCGCCGACCTGCTCGATCGCGAAGCGACGGCTAAGGCGCTTGCGGGCTTACCCATTACTCACGTTTTCTACTGCACCTGGGTGCGCCGCGACAATGAGAAAGCCAATGTCGAAGCCAACGGAGCGATGATGCAGAGCCTGCTCGATGCCTTACAGGACGCAAGCGTGGCGCATGTCTCGCTGGTCACCGGCACCAAGCAGTACCTGGGCGCCTTCGAGAACTACGGTAGTGGCAAGACCGAGACGCCGTTTCGCGAATCAGCGCCACGCGTACCCGGCGAGAACTTCTACTACACCCTCGAAGACATCATGTTCGCAGCGGCGGAGCGGGACGGCTTTAGCTGGAACGTGCACCGCCCGCACACCGTGATTGGCTATGCCCGCGGTAATGCCATGAACATGGGCGTGACGCTGGCGGTTTACGCCTCTATCTGCAAGGCCACGGGTAAACCGTTCACCTTCCCAGGCTCACAGGTGCAGTGGAATGCCTTGACTGACCTAACCGATTCGCTGGTGTTAGCACGGCAGATGGAGTGGGCGGCGTCAACGCCCGGTGCCCATAATGAAGCCTTCAACACGGTCAATGGCGATGTGTTCCGCTGGCGTCGACTGTGGCGTGAAATAGGTGAGTTCTTTGAGCTTGAGGTGCCAGATCGCCCGGAAACGCCGCAGCCGCTTGAAATGCAAATGGCCGACATTGCGCCAACCTGGGCTGAGATTGCCGAGCAGCACGACCTGGTTGAACCTGACGTTTCCAAGCTAGCTTCCTGGTGGCACACCGATGCCGACCTGGGGCGAGAACTTGAGTGCGTTAACGACGTCACCAAATCCCGCGATTTCGGCTTTGATCACTTCCGCGAAACCCGCGCGGCGTTTTTCGACTTATTCGCTCGCCTTCGCGCAGAACGCATCATTCCTTAAGCAATACCCAAAACAATACCAACAACATTGCCAGAAAAAATGGTTCGACCAGGGCGCCTATGATCGCGCCCTGGGTTTTATTTCCCCCTCTTTCCTTGAATCCTCCCGGGCATGCCTGCATATCATGGGGAACTATTGTTCATTTTTTGATGCCGAGTCTACCCATGCAGATTATTGATCCCCGCTCAGGTAAACCGCTGACTGCGGATACCGGAAATGCCGACGCTTCCACGCCTGACGCCAACCAGGCAGCGGTGCGCCCTGAAGACGTTATTATCGAGCTTAATGCAGGCAATATTCAGCAGGTGCTGGAAGCCTCCATGAAGGTGCCCGTGCTATTGGGCTGCTACTCACCTTCTCATCCTGGCAGCAGTACCCTGCTTGCAATACTGGAAAAGCTGGTTGTTGAGTACGCGGGCGCCTTCCTGCTCGGCAAGCTCGATATCGAGGCGAACCCTGAAATCGGGGGCCAATTGGGCGTACAGTCGGTGCCTGATGTGAAGCTGATTAGCCAAGGCGGTTTAGTTGATGGCTTCCAGGGCGCTTTGCCGGAGAAAGAAGTACGCGAGTGGCTGAACCGCTACTTCCCTGCCCCAGGTGAGGCACCGCCCACCCCAGAAGAGCAGGCGGAAGAGGCGCTGAAAGCAGGCGATACCGCTGGCGCCCGCGAGATTTACCAAACCTTAATGGAGCAATACCCCGAACACTACGCCTATCAAGTAGCGTTCGCCCGGGTATTGTTGGCAGAAGGGCAAGGCAATGAGGCCCGCGATGTGCTGGATAACCTGCCGCCGGAAGAGCGCGATGCGGCGCCTGCACGGGGCGTACGTGCCAGCATCGAGTTTAGCGAGCAGGCACTCTCAGCCGAAGAGATTGCCGCCCTGGGCGATCGCACCGATAGCGAAGCGCAGTACCAGCGCGCCCTGCGCCAAGTGGCTGACGGTCATTACGATGAAGGGCTCGAAGCGCTGCTGGCGCTAATGAAACATGATCGCGCTTATAACGATGACGCGGCACGTAAAACGCTGCTGCAGGTGTTCGACGCCCTGGGCGCCGACCACCCGCTAACTGTTGCCTACCGCCGCAAGCTCTTTGCAATGCTTTACTAAGCACCTGAAGGCTTTCAATCCCGCTTTAGCAGTGAATCCATACGTGACAGCGCCGCTTCCAGTTGGGAGGCGGTGGTGCCAAAGTTAAGCCGCACAAAACCGGGGCAGCCAAAGGCCGCCCCGTCCGAAAGCGCCACCCCGACCTCTTTCAGCAGCGTCTTATGCGGCGCATCGCCTAGACCTGCCTTACGCATATCCAGCCACGCTAGATAGGTAGAATCCGGCGCACTCCAACTAACGCCCGGCCAAGTCGCTACGCGCGCCTGAAGTGTTGCACGATGTTCACGCAACACACTTAACAGTTCCTGCCGCCACGGTTCGCCATGGCGATAAGCCGCCTCTGCGGCGACCAAGCCAAGTACATTGCCATCAGGCAGCAATCCTTTGGTCGCTGCGGCAAAACGCTCACGCAGTGCGGGGTCGGGAATCACCGCACAGGCGCTGGTTAATCCCGCCAGGTTAAAGGTTTTCGACGGTGCCCATAGGGTAATGGTGCGCTTCGCTAATTCCGGAAATGCCGCGGCTAACGGGCGGTGCTGGGCGCCTTCGTCTAATAGCAGGTCGCAGTGCAGCTCATCGGAGACCACCCAAAGATCGTGGCGCTCGACCAGCTCAGCCAGCGCGGCAAGCTCCTCATGGCGCCATACACGCCCCGTAGGGTTGTGGGGCTGGCACCACAGCAGCAAGCGCGTACGCGGCGTAATAGCGGCCTCCAGGGCGGCAATATCGAGCTGCCAAGGCGCATTCGGTGTTGAAGGCGCTGCCAACATCGCCTGCTGGGGCAGTCGCCCGGTGCGCTTGGCAACTTCTAAAAATGGCGGGTAGATCGGCGCCACCGTTAATACGCCGTCGCCTGGTTCGGTCAGTGCTAACGCGGCCAGGTGCAAAGCTGGCACGACGCCTGGTAGCCACTGCTGCCACGCCGGCTGAATGGGCCAGTCGTAGTGGCGGGCGCTCCACTGACACAGGGTTTCTGTTAACGTAGCGGGCACTTCGCCATAGCCATATACACCGTGAGCTACCCTAGCCTGCAGCGCATCAATCACCGCGGGCGGGGAGCGAAAATCCATATCGGCGACCCAAAGGGGTAACACATCGTCGCCGTAACGGTGCCATTTTTGCGAAGCCCAGCCACCTTCTGGGTGGCGTCGCTCCACAGGCGTGGCAAAATCATAGGCCATGACAAATCTCACTCATTGAATAGGGGTTGTGCCAAGCATGCCGCAAGATGACTTTTATACCAAGATGCGCGCTGGACTATCGGCGCTACTGCGGCAATGGCGCTCGCTAGGTCAAGCGGATACAGACCAGCTAGCGCTTATTTTGGCTGAGACAGCTCGAGTGGCGAAACTAGGCACACCCGACGCCACGCCCAGCGGTGCCACCCTGGAACAGTGGAGCCACGATGAGCTTGGCGAGATGCCGCTCTGGGCCCCGCGCACTGCGGTTTTTCTGCTCAACCAAATGCCCGCTCGCCCTACCCCCGATAGCGACGCCGAAGCCTGCGCCTGGGCGTACTGCTGGCTGCGTAACCGCTCGTTTGATTCACTGCAAGCGGCGCAGGAGGGGCTCCCCGCGCACTTGCAAGCGCCTCTACAAGACGCGCTTGAAGCCGCCTGGCGCGACCAGCAAGGCCTGCGTTTGGTTTAATTAATGAGCTCGCAGGCTGACAGCCCCCAAACAATAACAGTAAGGAAAACGCCGCATGATTGAAGTCCCTCTCACTTGGCAGCTTGCGAAATTAGGGCTTTCGATCAGCATGGTGCTGGGGCTAGGCGCGATTGCGGTGCGCGCTAGCCCGCGCATGGCGGGCCTGCTAGCGGGCTACCCATTAGGCACGGCGTTGGCGCTATTTTTTATCGGCTTGGAAATTTCCCCTCAGTTTGCGACCCAAAGTGCGGTGCATACTCTGGCGGGGTTTACGGCCACAATGGCGCTAGGAGCCGGTTATTGGGTGGCTGGACGACAGCCTGGCGTTAAAGGTGTTATTGGCGGCGTGGCGGGCGGTTTGGTTGCTTGGCTCGCCGTTAGCACACTACTCGCTCAGTTTAACTTCACGCGCCTGAGCGGCACGCTGGTGACACTGTGCGCCATTGCTCTGTTCAGCGGCTTATTTCGCAACATTGCTGATGTCAGGATACCCGCCAGCAGAACATTTTCATTACCCGCGCTTGCCGCCCGCGCAGCACTTGCCACCGTAATTATATTTACCATTACCAGCCTTGCCCACTGGCTTCCGCCCGCCTGGGCGGGAACGTTGGCAGCCTTTCCCGTCACGATGCTGCCTTTTTTGCTGATCCTACACCTGAATCATGGGGCAGCGCCGGTGGCGACGGTTATTAAACACTACCCGATGGGACTTGGCTCGCTACTGAGTTACACGCTATGTGTTTCCTATACTTACAGCACCTTGGGGTTGCTATGGGGCACATTAGCAGGCTTCGCAGCGGCCACGCTATGGCTACTGGCGTGGATGCAACTCACCGCGTGGTATCAACGCCGCACCGCTTGACCAAGATTTCTTGACCAAGCGCTTGCTTGGGTTAATCCTGAACGTTGCCGTTGCGGCTATCCGTACTAACTACCTGCTTTCTTAATAACAAGGACATGCCATGTTTACCCGTACCATTGAGCCCGCCTTTTACGATACCGATGCCTTAGGGCACATTAACAACACCCGCCTGCCAGCGTGGTTTGAGCTTGCCCGCAATGACTTGTTCAAACTCTTTACTCCTGACTTAAACCCTAAGCAGTGGCGCTTGATTATGGCGCGCATGGAGGTCGACTACCGGGCTGAACTGTTTTACGGTCACGACATCGAAATACGTACTTACTTAACGCGGTTAGGCACTAGCTCGTTTACGGTGACCCAAGAGGCACGTCAGCACGGCAAGCTCACTAATCTAGGACACACTGTTATGGTGCAGTATGACCACCAGGCCAAGTGCGCTATGCCCATTGAGGGTGACTTACGCGAGGCACTAACGTCGCATCTGCAGGATGCGCCTGCTGAGTGCTAAGCCTGCCTGATTGACGCTGCCCCGCGACGGCGGGGCAATAGGAGCCTTATAATGGCCATCCGCTACAACCTCTGGATAGACCCTGACAACATCGCCCAGCATCGTGCCGTAGAAGCCGATCTGGAAAACTATTTTGTCGAGCGCTTTGCTGACTATCCGCATATCCGCTTGTTTGGTGCCGATCCCTACGATTATGATGCCCCCTTCAACCGCCTTTATGACGTGCTAATGGCGCGAGCCGCTGAATACTGTGAGCGGACGTGGTGCTATGTCGCGTCCCCTGAACAGCTGAATCGCTGCTTTTTCCGAGCCGTTGGCCGCTCGACTAAATTTGTTCAAGATGACCGTTCGTGAGAGACCAATCCAATGGTGATTCGCACCAACCAAGCGCCTGACGAACGTCAGCTCGCCATTATCGCCCAGCAGCTTGGCCGCGCCCCGCGTGGTATTGAAGCGGTAGCCGCTACTGACGGAGAAGGCACACCGCTGGTACTGCGCATGGCACCGATTGTTGATGGCAAACCCTTCCCCACCCTGTATTGGCTCTGTTCCGATGTGCTTAAAGTTGAAATTTCCCGCATCGAAGCCGTTGGGGTGATCAAAGCACTCGAGCAGCGCCTCCAGGAAGAGCCCGAATTTCTTGAGGCTTACCAACAAAGCCACCGTGACTATGTAACCGCCCGCTGGGACGCTATGAGCGATGCTCAGCGTGCAGAAGTCGCTAAGTTGGGTTATACCCAGGTGATGACCGAGCGCGGCATTGGCGGGATCAGTAACTGGCACCAAATACGCTGCCTGCACACTCAGTACGCCCACCACCTTTGCGGCAACAATGTGATTGGCCAGTGGATGGATCAGCATCATCAGGTAGATCGCTGCGTGCCCTAATCGCCTTTTTATACAGTGATAAGGAATTAATCGAATGGCTCGAATTTGCGTTTATCTGGGCTCCCGTGAAGGTAGCAGCCCTGCCTTCCGTCAGGCGACCAATAAACTGGGGCGCACGCTTGCGGAGCGCGGCCACACCCTGGTGTATGGTGGGGCGCGTGTTGGCCTGATGGGCGAGCTGGCTAACGCAGCACTTGAAGCCGGTGGTGAAGTCATTGGTGTTATGCCCGACCACCTGGTGGAGCGTGAACAGGCCCACTTTGGCTTAAGCGAGCTGATTCGGGTGCGCAACATGCACGAACGCAAAGCCACTATGGCGGCCAACGCCGACGCTTTTATTGCCTTACCCGGCGGGATCGGCACTTTGGAAGAGCTGTTTGAAATATGGACGTGGGGCTATCTGGGCCTGCATGAAAAACCGATGGGGTTGCTGAACATTGACGAGTTCTATTCGCCGCTACTGACTTTTTTAGATAGCACGGTTAGTCATGGCTTTTTGGCGTCTCCCACGCGCGAGATGCTGCTAGACGCACCGTCACCCCATGAGTTGCTTGAGGCGCTGGAAGCCCAGCTATAAAACTGATGAGGAGAGAGTTATTAGCGTCCCGGGTGCTCGGTGAGCTTGCGGGTATGCTGATAGGTAAGCTGCAGTAAGCGGGCATCTTCACCTGCCCGGTGGCGGTGAATACCCTGTTCGGCGATCAATGCTTCTTTGGTGTCGCTCCACACAGCCTGCTGCTCTTCGCTAAGCAGAATTCTTAGCGCCTCAAGGCGAAAACGCGGCAGCATGCCCGCGTGATGGAAGAGCAGCGATAGCCAGGTGTTATCGTATCCCCAGCTATCGCTGTACGCCTTACCCAGCTCGCGCAGTTCATCGTTCAGCCAGTGGGCGACTTGGCGTACCGGGTAGCCCTCTTGAACAAGGCGCTTACGAGTGATGCCGTGCAGCAATTCGGCTTTAGGATCCCAGTGCGTCCACTCCTCCAGCGGTTGAATGAGAAAAGCGCAGCAGCTTCCATCGGCACGGGCGATGCCTACTTCAATGGGGTAACTGCCACGCCCAAATCCGGACGCTTCAATATCTAGCACTGTGGGTAGCGTCTCGGACACAACCTTCCTCACTCAATCAGAACGCGGTAACGCTTCATGCGGCGGCCACGTTATCTAGTGTCGGCTGTTCCGCCTGTCGCTGCCAGTAAGCCGCTCTCTCGCCATCCACCGCCAAGCCTAACTCGCCCAGGCGATAAGCACGGGCAAGCCGCTCCGCCGCTAGATAGTGCCCCGACTGGGCGGCACGGGCATACCATGTCACCGCGTAGTCTTCGCGTCGCGGGTACTGAGCACAGCCATGCTCGTGGATTTGCGCCACCTGGTATTGTGACTTCACATCCCCGGCGTGCGCCGCTTCCAGGACGTAACGCGCGCCGCGCGCCTTGTCTTGAGGCGTCTGGCTGCGATGAAACAACATATGGCCATAAACGGAGAGCGCATCAGGGTGACCCGCTTCCGCACAGCGCTTAAACAAGCGCATCGTTAAACGCTGGGTGCGCGGTGAACGCGGCAACAACCAGTGATTATGAAACAGCCGTTCAGCTAGACGAAACTCTAGCCGAGTAAACAACGTTGATGCCTGCAGCATGGCAAACCACCCTGCCTATCTGTTGGAACCTTGGGCCAGCGTTACACTAATAATAGTCGCCAACCACACGAGAAACCGGCCTTTAGCCGGTCGATGGGCTGGCAAGCATACGCCTGCCTTTGCGACGACTCAACCCCATTAATTTGCTGCGTGCAAAGAGCCTCGCTAACATGCCATTCAGACGCCGTTTACCAGCCTGGTAATGGTAGCTTATCTTATGGCAATTCCGCCTTAGTAAGGAGATGAACATGCAAACGCGCCCACTTGGCAGAACCGGCCTGGAGGTGAGTCGACTCTGCTTAGGCACGATGACGTTT
Organism: Halomonas sp. SpR1; assembly: GCF_031010175.1. Lineage (GTDB taxonomy): Bacteria > Pseudomonadota > Gammaproteobacteria > Pseudomonadales > Halomonadaceae > Vreelandella. The sequence continues at coordinate 2,629 of NZ_JAUAMB010000025.1, read as the reverse complement.
GGCGAGCAAAATAGCGAAGCTGAAGCCCACGAGCAGCTCGATCGAGCCGTGGCGTTTGGCATCAATTTCATCGACACAGCAGAAATGTACCCCGTTCCCCCCATGGCCAAGACCCAGGGCCTCACGGAGCGCTATATCGGTAGTTGGCTAAAGCAGCGTGGTGCCCGGGACGACCTGATCATAGCCACCAAGGCAGCTGGGCCAGGGCTTGAACACATCCGGGGCGGGCCGCGCCTTACCCGTGAGCATATTCATCAGGCCATCGACACTAGCCTTGAGCGCTTGAATACCGATTACGTTGACCTTTACCAACTGCACTGGCCAGATCGGCAAACCAACTTCTTTGGCAAGCTGGGCTACGTGCATAGCGAAGACGAAGACGCGACACCGTTAGAAGAAACCCTCGCCGCGCTGAAAGAACTGGTTGATGCCGGTAAGGTGCGGGCTATAGGGCTGTCGAATGACACACCCTGGGGCGTAATGCGTTCGCTGCAGCTAGCCGACAAGCTGGATTTACCCCGCGTGGCGTCTATCCAAAACCCCTACAACCTTCTTAACCGCTCTTTCGAGGTCGGTTTAGCTGAAATTGCCCACCGTGAAGACGTCGGTCTACTTGCTTATTCACCGTTAGGGTTTGGGGTACTCTCAGGCAAATATCTGAATGGTGCGCAGCCACCTAAGGGGCGTTTGACACTCTATGAGCGCTTCAAGCGTTACACCTCGCCCGAAGCCGAAGCAGCCACACAGGCTTACGTTGCGCTTGCTGAGAAGCACGAGTTAGATCCCGCGCAAATGGCGCTGGCATTTGTTAACTCTCGCAGCTTCTTAACCAGCAATATCATTGGTGCAACCACAATGGAGCAGTTGGAAAGTAATCTTGCCAGCGAGAGCCTCAAGCTGGATGACGAGGTGCTAGAGGCAATCGAAGATATTCACCGCCGCATGCCGAATCCCTGTCCGTAAAAAGACAGCTGACGCTCCTCAGGCTATCACCACTATAGCCTCGGCCTACGCCGAGGCTTGGTATACTGCGTCCATATCAAGCTTTTATTTACCAGGGCACGACCAGGAGCATGCGATGCTGAGCATTATCTCTCCCGCCAAAACGCTGGATTTTGAAACCCCATCTACCACAGAGCAGGTAACACAACCCGACTTTCTGAAACAGAGCCAAGCGCTTATCACTATTTTGCGCGACTACTCGCCGCAGCAAATCAGCGAACTCATGGGTATCAGCGACAAATTGGCCGGACTGAATGCGGCGCGTTTTGAGGAGTGGCGCCCACCCTTCACAATGAGCAATGCCAAACCCGCCGCGCAGGCTTTTCAGGGCGACGTCTATGCCGGCCTGCAAGCGGAAAATTTCAGCGCGGCAGAGAACAGTTACGCACAATCGCATCTGCGCATACTGTCCGGCTTATACGGCCTGCTACGGCCTCTGGACTTAATTCAGCCGTATCGACTGGAGATGGGCACCAAGCTGCCTAACAGCGCCGGTAAGGATCTGTATGCCTACTGGAAGCCCATTCTGGCACCGGCACTCAATGAGGCCATTGCTGAAAGCGGCTCTAACGTGCTGGTTAATCTCGCTTCGAATGAGTACTTCAAAGCGGTAGACACCCAGCAGCTTAATGCACGGATCATTACGCCGGTGTTTAAAGATGAGAAAAACGGCACCTTTAAAATCATCAGCTTCTACGCCAAAAAGGCCCGCGGGCTGATGAGCGCCTGGCTAATTCAGCAGCAGGTTAACGATCCAGATCAACTTAAGGCTTTCGATGTGGCCGGCTATCGCTTCGATGCCTCAGCATCCCAGGGCGATACCTTCGTTTTCACTCGCAAGGAGAGTGATCGCTAGAGCGAGGCGAACAGCCTAGAAGAAACGTACGGGGCGAGCCGAACGTGGCTTTAAAAACCGCTGGTGCGCCTCTTTAAACAGCGCTGTGTCGCACCGGTGTAGCCACTCATAAGCCACCATGTCTGCCGTCACCGCCACAGCACCGCTTGCGCAGGCGCGCTCACGGGCAAGCGTTGCCTCTTGGGGGCGGCGGCTGGCAGAGGCGTCACACAGCCAGTACAGCTCATAGCCTGCCTCTAATAGCCCTAATCCCGTTTGTAGCACGCAGATATGCGCTTCTGTTCCACACAGCACAATCTGAGTTTTCCCCGTTGCGTTTAGTGCTTCACGAAATTTAGCTTCCGCCATGGCGCCAAAGTGCTGTTTTTGCCAGAGCTGATAGTCATTCAAGCAGGCGATCAGTGGTGCCGAGGTTCCCCCCAGCTTTTCTGGAGACTGCTCGGTTAACCATACCGGCACCTCTAGCAAGCACGCCATTTCACCTAGCCAGGCGGCTTCTCCAGCAGCTTCTTGTCCGCCTTCGATCACAGGCAGTAGCCCGGCCTGAAAATCGACCATTAATAACAGGCTTTTATCCCGGTGTAGCTGCATGCTGCCTCCTCAATTTTTATCGTTATTTGGGCTAACCATAATAGGTACGACACAATCGAGTAGGAAGGGGAGTCGCCTCCCCTGTCCTCTCACACCACCGGGCATACGGTTCCGTACCACGGCGGTTCATGAAGAACGCTTGAGCCATCTTACCGCGTCCAGTATCGAGATCAGTCCCTG
>NZ_JAUAMB010000024.1 GCF_031010175.1 Halomonas sp. SpR1 | reverse complement strand
GACTCCTATAACCCAGCTGTCCTTCTGTGTAACGCTGTACGACTAACAGTTTGAACTCTTCATTATGTTTCGCCATGAAAAACACCCCAATCGTTGGAGGAGTGTCCAACTTTTGGGGTGCAGTTCACCCGGCGGGCTTTTTGTTGAACGATGGCCCACACGACGAATTGGCTATTTGCCAACAAACCCCGGATAAAGCTGAAGGCGCTGTCTTTCCATACGCAGGCCTATCCAGGCATGCAGTACCAGCACCAGGATAACCACGCCGCCACCGAGTAGCGTCGAGGTCGTGGGGGTCTCACCTAGTAACCACCATACCCACAGCGTGCCCAGCGCGGTTTCGACCAGATAAAACAGTGCCACCTCGGTGGAAGGTAGGTAGCGGGTGGCGCTGTTGATCAGCACGGTGGCCAGCGGCATCTGGATTAGCCCCATCAGCGCCAACACGCCGTAGCGCTGGGCATCCAGGGCCAGCGGCGAGGCCATGGGCAGGGCAACCGCCGCGGAGAGCAGGCCGCCACCCGCAATCACGGTCATGGGATCAATCGCTGGAAAACGCCGCAGTAGGGTCAGGTTACCGCCAATGGCCGCCGCAGCCGCCAAGGCATAAAGGTTGCCTATCAGCATCCCCATGGCTCCCTCGCCCATAAACACCAGGCCCATGCCCAGCATGCAAACGGCAATGGCCGCCAGCGTTCGCAGCGCGACTTTTTCACCCAGGAAAACCCGCGAAAACAGCGCGGCAAACAGCGGTGCGGTGCTCAGAATCACCACCACATTGGCCACATTGGCGTTCATGACCGCCAGCACAAACAGGCTGGAGATCAGGCCCAGCAGCAAGGCCGAGGCTAGCGAGGAAAACGGGTGGCTTCGCAGCGTCGCCAGCCGCTTGCCTGCCCAGCATAAAAGCCCCAGCACGCAGAACATCAATAAACCGCGCCAGAATACGATGGTCCAGCCATCGGTATCGGCCAGGCGTATCAACAGGCCGTCGAAGCTGAGGCAGACCACACCGAGTATTACGATAAGCAGGCCGCGTTGGTATGAGCTTAGCTGCATGGCCTTGTCTCCAGGTCAGCAAAAAATTAACCGCCCGCCGGATAGGCGGGCGGTTGAGTCAATCAGGCCTATGGTCGCTGGCCCACTCGGGTTGGGTTTCGGCGCTTAACGATTGTCCGCCATGGCCGTGCGCGCTGGGGCGGCTTTCCGATGGCTAGGACGAACCACCCAATAGCCAACGGCACCGGCAATCAGCAGCATGCTGCCGCAACCGATTGCCAGCAGGTAGGCCCCTTGAACCGCACCGGAGGGGAGCGCGAAGCGCTCGGCGAAACTGGCCAGCGTCACGGCGTACTGTTGCCACAGAAACAATCCGATGGCCACCCCCGAGAGCATGGTGCATATCGCGATCCAGCGGGTGCCCGATACCCAACCGCTCATCGCGCTGGCATCAAACTCATGCAGGAAAGCCCGGTATGCGGTCTCTGCCTGGCTTACATGCGTCATTTTTGACGCCAGCGCAATCGCCACCAGCGCCAATAGCGTACTCAACAGCACCGGGTGCAGATAAACCGGCAGGCTGAGCCACTCGGCCTGCACCATCAACGATAGGGCGACATTGCCCATAAACCCGACCGCCAGACCCCAACTAGCGCCTGCGGCAGTGATCCGCTTGCTCCAAATGCTCATCAAGGCCACCGGCCCCCAGGAGGAGGCAAATAGGGTGGCCGCAAACCACACCACCGACATCACCGCCGGCGGCTGGAACAGCGCGAGCAGCAGTGCAATCAGGCCCGCGCCGAGCACCGCCAGTCGGCTTTTACGCATAGCCGATTTCTCATCAAGCGAGGCGGGCAGAATGTCGTTGGAAAGGCTAAAACCGATAATCGACAGGAAAGTCGAACAGGAAGACAGCCCCGCGGCGAAAACCCCGGTCAGAATGACCACCCCAAGCCAGGTCGGCAGCACGTTGAGTGCCACCCAGATCATTGAGCGCTCCGGGTCGAGGGTTGAATCGTATAGATTGATCGCCGCACCGGTCATCATCATCAGCGCATAGAAAACGGCAAGCGCCACCGCCGTGAGCATGGCCGAGCGCATCACCACATGCTCGTTACGTGCCATCAGGTAGCGGCTGGATTGCCAGGGGCTGGCCGCCAGCACCGCCGCCCAGACCAGGCCCAGCGTCAGACCCCAGATAAGCGCCTCGCCGGGGGAAGAGAAGCTGGCTTCTGGCCCTTCGATAACGCCATGCCACAGCGCAATGCCGGGCTTGTCCGTCTGGATTAACAGGCCTTCAACAACCCCACTCCAGCCGCCCAGATCCTGGATCACGTATAACGACCCGCCCACTGCAGCCAGCGAGAAGATCACGAACATGATGGTATCGGTCAGCATCACGCCCGGTGAGCCGGAATAGAGAATGAAGCCGGTGTAGGTCGCCCATACCAGTACCAAGCCCACCCAGTAGGGCATACCGGTCAGTTCCGAAAACATGATGCCCGCGCCTTGCATGACCCCTAGCAGATACGCACCCAGGCCGATAATCGTGGTGAGCCCGGCAATGGCCTGCACCCGACGTGAGGCGAAACGTTTGCCGAAAAATTCCGGCACGGTACGCGCCCCGCTGCGGCGCAGGTAGCGGCCAAATACCAGGGCACCCAGCAGGCAACCCGAGGTGCTGACCGCCGCAAAGATCAGCATGACAAACGGATAGCCCTGATAGGCAAAACCCGTCTCGCCGAGAAAGGCGCTGGTGCTTAAATAGCTGGCCACCAGCGTGCCCAGAATAAAGAAAGTAGGCGCATTACGACCGGCAACCAGATAGTCATCCAGCCCCTTGACGCGCCGCCCGGCCAGATGCCCGATGACAAAATAACCGACCAGACTCAGCAGTATTGCGATGGTGTAGATCATTGAAATCGCCGTGGAGTTGTTGATGTTGTCTCGCTATGGTGCAGCGCTTTTTCTGCCTTCTCATTGCCATTAGCGGCACACAGTGCCGGAATCACGACACGATATCCGCAAACCAAAAGGGGCGCCATGGCATTGGCGCCCCCAAAAGCAACAGATGCTTGATTTGATTAACTAGCGATTTTTGGCACCGCGTTGATCTGCTGCCACTCCCTATGAAGCCCCATATAAAGACTAAAACACATCAGCAAGAGAACCAGCGTAAAGGGTAGCCCCGTGGCCACCGCGCCCGCCTGTAGTGCGCTGAGAGCCGTGCTACCCCCACCATACAGCAGCACACCGGCAATTACGCCTTCAAGCGTTGCCCAGAATACCCGCTGGCCCTTGGGCGCATCGGTCTTGCCACCGGCGGTGATATTGTCGATGACCAGCGAGCCGGAGTCTGACGAGGTAATAAAGAACACCAGCACCAGAATAATCGCCAGCGTCGAGGTGATACTGGTCAGAGGCAGCTGTTCCAGCATATGGAACATGGCAAGCGAAACGTCGCCAATGCCGTTAGCCAGTTCGCCCACACCGTTGGCAGCCTGGTAAAGCGCCGTGCCGCCAAAGGCGCTCATCCAGACCAGTGTGACCAGCGTGGGCACCAGCAGTACAGCGATAAGAAACTCACGCACCGTGCGCCCACGGGATACACGAGCGATAAACATGCCGACGAACGGTGACCAGGAAATCCACCACGCCCAATAGAAGACGGTCCAGCCGTGGTACCAGGTGTCATCATCGCGGCCAATCCAGTTCGACAGCGGCAGCAGGTGGCTCGCATAGTCCAGCGCGGTGGTGCCAATCCCCGTCAGAATCATCAGGGTCGGCCCCGCCACGAACACAAACAGGAGCAGCACCGCCGCGATGATCATGTTGATGTTCGAGAACAGCTTGACGCCACCGTCGATACCCCGCCATACCGAGATCAGCGCAATCACCGTGACCACCACGATGATCGCCAGTTGGGTGCCGATGGTATTAGGGACATCGAAGAGATAGGCGAGGCCGCCAGCTGCCTGAGTAGCGCCAAACCCAAGTGAGGTAGCCAAGCCAAAAATGGTAGCCAGCACGGCAAGAATATCGATGATATGGCCCGCCCAACCACGCGTTCGCTCGCCCAGAATTGGGTAGAAGGCGGAGCGCAGCGTCAGCGGCAAGCCCTTGTTATAGGAAAAGAAGGCCAGTGACAGTGCCACCACGCCATAAATGGCCCAGGGGTGCAGACCCCAGTGGAACATGGTCGCTCCCATGGCGGCGCTGGCGCCCTCTGGCGTCCCCGCCGGCGTATTCAAGGGCGTTCCATACCAGTCGGTGTAGTAGGCGACTGGCTCAGCAACGCTCCAGAACATCAGGCCGATACCCATGCCCGCCGCAAACAGCATGGCGAACCAGGAGGTGCGCGAATATTCCGGTTTTGCATCCTTGCCGCCTAGACGAATCCGCCCGAGTGGCAAGCAGATCAGCACAAGACAAAACACTACAAAAATATTGCCAGCAATCATAAACAGCCAGTCGAAGTGCTCAATCGACCAGTTTTTGGCAAGCCCTAAGTGCGTATTAGCCGCATCTGGATAGACCAGCGCGTAGATAATAAACAGTAGGATGGCTAGGGCGGAAAGTGGAAAGACGGGGTTATGAAAGTCCAACCCCAGGATCTGGGTATTGTCCTGTCCGGGCGACAGAACCGGGTCGTCGTTGTTGTTCATCGGGTTTCCTTGGTGGCTCTTGTTAGACGTCGGGTTGCGTTACATTGCCGACCCAAGGAATTGTTGAGCCTGTTTCAAAGGAGGAGTGTCGTGAAAGCGACCTCTAGCTATTCGTCTTAACTAGGTTGTCTTAAATAGATATGTGAGTGCCTTTATGGAGTAAGTCTGGTGGTGCGAAGGGAATAGGCTGAAGAGCGCAACCAATCACTATGTTTAGAACAATAATCGACAGGAGTCAGCCATGAATGCAGCCAACCGCGGCGTCGTCTACAAAGGACCGGGGCAAGTTGCCGTCGAATCCATTGCCTATCCCGAACTCGCCCTCGGCAATCGCAAATGCGAGCACGGGGTGATTCTCAAGGTAGTTACCACCAATATCTGCGGCAGCGACCAGCATATGGTACGCGGCCGCACCACGGCTCCATCGGGCCTGGTACTCGGCCACGAAATCACTGGTTTGGTTATTGAGGCCGGTCGCGACGTCGAATTCATCAAGCCGGGCGACCTGGTTTCGGTGCCGTTCAATATTGCCTGTGGTCGCTGCCGCAACTGTAAAGAAGGCCGCACCGGTATTTGTCTCAACGTTAACCCAGCCCGCCCTGGCGCCGCCTACGGCTACGTGGATATGGGCGGCTGGGTCGGCGGCCAGACCGAATACGTGATGGTTCCCTATGCCGACTTTAACCTGCTGAAGTTCCCGGATGCCGACCAGGCTATGGAGAAGATTAAGGATCTGACCCTGCTCTCCGATATCTTCCCCACCGGCTTCCACGGCTGCGTGACTGCCGGTGTCGGGCCTGGTAGCACTGTCTATATTGCCGGTGCTGGCCCCGTAGGTCTGGCGGCGGCGGTTTCCGCTCAGCTGCTGGGAGCGGCCTGTGTGATCGTCGGTGATATGATCGAAGAGCGCCTGGCCCAGGCCCGCAGCTTTGGTTGTGAGACCATCGATCTGACCCAGGACGGTGATATGGCCGACAAGATCGAGGTGATTCTGGGGGAGCGTGAGGTTGATGCCTTTGTCGACTGCGTTGGCTTCGAGGCCCACGCCTGTGGCTGTAACCATGGCAAGGAAGCGCCCGCCACGGTGCTCAACTCGGCGATGTCGTTGACCCGCGCGGGCGGTCAAATCGGTATCCCTGGCCTGTACGTGACCGAAGACCCAGGCGCTGCCGACGAGGCTGCCCAGCAGGGTGCGCTGAGCATGCGCTTTGGCCTCGGTTGGGCTAAGTCCCACAGTTTCCATACGGGACAGTGCCCGGTGATGAAGTACCATCGCCCGCTAATGCAGGCTATTCTATTCGGCAAGGTCAATATTGCCGATGCGGTCAATGTCCAGATGATTAACCTGGATCAGGCGCCCCAGGGCTACGCCGACTTCGATGGTGGCGCCGCTAAGAAATTCGTTATTGATCCCCATGGCAGTGTGGCCTAAGAGCTTTTTAACTGAGCAACTTAACTGAGAAGCTTATTAACTAAGCAACAGGCCCGGCCCCTGCTTGTAGGCGGGGGCTAGCTTGAGACAGCGCGACCCTAGACGGCGCCCCGCGGGGTGCCGTTTTTGTTCATTCGGCATACAACCGATCAAGATAATAATGAGTAACCCATGACCGTCCAGACCGTGATCCCCAAGCGCCGCTTCCGCGGCAAGCCCCGCGGCCGTGAACTCGACCCCCGTCTTCTTGAGGGGCTGCGTGAGCTGCTGGGCGACGAACGCCAGGACGCCACGCTGCGCCGACGCGACCTACTAATTGAACACCTGCATGCCATTCAGGACACCCGGGGCCATCTGCTGCTGGCGGAGCTGCGTGCCCTGGCGGCTTACATGAACCTGCCCATGGCGGCCGTCTACGAGACCGCCACCTTCTATGCACACTTCGATGTTATTCACGACGACCAGCTGCCGCCGCCCACGGTGACCATCCGCGTATGCGACTCTCTCACCTGCCAACTGGCTGGTGCGGAGGCGCTTAAAGCACAGTTGGAAGCGAACGTGGATATCGAGCAGGTTAGAGTGCTGCGCGCCCCCTGCATGGGGCGCTGCGACACCGCCCCGGTGGTGGAAGTGGGGCACCATCACGTGCTGTTCGCTACTCAAGAGCGCATCGAATCAGTCATCGAAAAAGCAGATTTTCATCCCGCCCCCGTCGACTGGCAGCGGCTGGATGGCTATCGTCGCGAGGGCGGTTTCGCGTTGCTCCAGGCCTGCCACAATGGCGAGGTCACGGTGGAAGCGCTGATGGAGGCGATGCAGCAGGCTAATCTGCGCGGCCTGGGCGGTGCGGGTTTTCCCACCTTTAAGAAATGGTACTTTGTGCGCCAGGAAGCTGGCCCCCGCTACTGCGCCATCAACGCTGATGAGGGCGAGCCCGGCACCTTTAAAGACCGCTACTACCTGGAGCGCTCACCCCACCAGTTTCTAGAGGGGGCCTTGGTCAGCGCCTGGGCGGTAGACGCTGAGGCGCTGTATATCTATCTGCGTGATGAATACCCGGCCTTACATAGCGTGCTGCGCGAGGCCATTAGCGAGCTTGAAGCCGCTGGCCTGGTGGCGCCGGGTTACATTGTGCTGCGCCGGGGTGCGGGCGCCTATATCTGCGGCGAAGAGTCGGCGATGATCGAGTCACTAGAAGGCAAGCCGGGCAAACCCCGACACCGCCCGCCGTTTGTGGCCCAGAAGGGGCTCTTTGACCGGCCAACGCTGGTCAATAACGTTGAAACCGTCTACTGGATTCCCATGATCTGGCAGCGCGGCGCAGAGGCCTTCTCCAGCCAGGGCCGCCATGGTCGTGTGGGGCTGCGCAGTTTCTCGGTCTCGGGCCGGGTCAAACGTCCTGGCGTGTATCTGGCACCGGCAGGGATCACCCTTAGCGAATTGATTGGCGAATATTGCGGTGGTATGGCCGACGGCCATCGCCTGGCGGCCTACCTGCCCGGCGGCGCCTCTGGCGGCATCCTACCCGCCACCAAGGCAGATATCCCCCTTGATTTCGACACCCTTCAGGAGCACGGCTGTTTTATCGGTTCGGCGGCGGTGATCGTGCTTTCCGATCAGGACGATCTACGCGGCGTCGCCACCAACCTGCTGGGCTTCTTTGCCGATGAGTCCTGTGGTCAATGCACGCCCTGCCGGGTGGGCACGGAAAAAATGCTCACCCTGCTCGAGCGGAATGAATGGGACGCCGGGCTGATGACACAACTTTCCCAAGTGATGATAGACGCCTCCATCTGCGGGCTCGGCCAGGCGGCACCTAATCCGGTGCTGGGGCTGCTCAAGGATTTCCGCAGTGAACTTGCCGCCCAGAACGTTATCGTCAAGGGATAAGGGAGATGAATATGAGCATGAGCGAACAAAGCCTAGGCACCAGCTTCACGCTGACGCTAGACGGCGTTGAAGTCAGCGCATACCCCGGTGAAAGCCTCTGGCAGGTAGCCAAACGCGCAGGCGAAACCATTCCCCATCTATGTTTTAAGGATGCCAGCGGCTATCGCGCCGACGGCAACTGCCGCGCCTGTATGGTGGAAATCGAGGGCGAGCGCACGCTGGCTGCGAGCTGTTTGCGTCAGGCAGCCCCCGGTATGGTGGTCAATAGCGCCAGCTCGGAACGAGCGCATACTGCCCGCAAGATGGTCATGGAGATGCTGCTGGTCGACCAGCCCGAGCGGGAAGAGAGCCCCGACCGCGCGAGCCACTTCTGGGCCATGGCCGACCAGTTGGCCATCGATGCTACGGCGGTGCGCCGCAAGCTGCCCAGACGGGAAGAGCGCGAGGCGCCCACCGTGCATCATGTAGCCTCCCGGGCGGATAGCCTGGAACAGGACAGCAGCCACTCCGCCATGCGCGTCAATCTTGACGCCTGCATCGAGTGCAATCTATGTGTACGCGCCTGTCGCGAAGTGCAGGTTAACGACGTGATCGGCATGGCCCATCGCGGTGCTGCCTCGAAGATCGTGTTTGATTTCGACGACCCCATGGGGGATAGCACCTGCGTGGCCTGCGGCGAGTGTGTTCAAGCCTGCCCCACCGGGGCGCTGATGCCCGCTACCCTAATCGATGAAGCAAGGCGCGGCGATTCTGCCGTGGCCGACCGTAAGGTTGATTCGGTATGCCCCTACTGCGGTGTAGGCTGCCAGCTCACCTACCATATCAAGAACGACGAAATCCTCTACGTGGAAGGCCGCGACGGCCCCTCTAACGAAAACCGCCTGTGCGTCAAAGGGCGCTTCGGTTATGACTATCCGCGCCATCCATCGCGGCTGACCGTGCCGCTGATTCGGCGGGAAGGAGTCGCTAAGGGCATTGACCCGGACTTCGACCCCGCCCAGCCGCTGACCCATTTCCGCGAAGCGAGTTGGGATGAAGCCCTGGATATTGCCGCTAATGGGCTTGTTGATCTTAAAACGTCCCATGGCCCTGATGCCCTGGCGGGGTTTGGCAGCGCCAAGTGCTCCAATGAAGAGGCGTGGCTGTTCCAGAAGCTAGTACGTACCGGCTTTGGCTCCAACCATGTGGATCACTGCACCCGCTTATGTCATGCAAGCTCGGTGGCAGCGCTGATGGAGTGTATTGGTTCAGGCTCGGTCACCGCCTCCTTTATGCAGGCCAGCCAAGCCGATGTGGTGATTCTTACCGGCTGCAACCCGGCCGTGAACCACCCGGTGGCGGCCACCTTCTTCAAGCAGGCCGCCAAACGCGGCACCAAAATCGTGATTATCGACCCCCGCGGCCAGTCGCTGGATGCCTATGCCCATCTGAGTGTGCGCTTTTCACCCGGCGCCGATGTGGCGCTGTTTAACGCCATTCTCAATGTGATTATCAATGAAGAGCTCTATGACACGGCCTATATCGCCGCGCATACCGAGGGTTTTGAGGCTCTGAAAACGCATACGGTGGATATGACCCCTGAAGCGATGAGCGGCCTGTGCGGTGTTGAGCCCGAGACTATTCGCGAAGTGGCGCGGCTGTATGCCAACGCCGAGCGGGCGATGATTTTCTGGGGCATGGGCATTTCCCAGCACACCCACGGCACCGATAACGCCCGCTGTTTGATCTCGCTAGCGTTGGCCTGCGGCCAGACCGGGCGCCCTGGTACCGGCCTGCATCCTTTACGGGGGCAGAACAACGTGCAGGGGGCGTCTGATGCGGGGCTGATCCCCATGGTGATGCCAGACTACCAGCCGGTCAGCGATGATCAGGTACGTGCGGCGTTCGAAGAGCTGTGGAATACCAAGCTGGATCCCACGCCGGGTCTCACCGTGGTGGAGATCATGGACGCCATTACCGCAGGCACCATTCGCGGCATGTACATCCAGGGCGAAAACCCGGCGATGTCTGACCCGGATCTGGCCCACGCCCGGGCTGCCCTGGCCAAGCTGGAGCATTTGGTGGTTCAGGATCTGTTTGTCACCGAGACCGCCCAGTTCGCCGATGTCATTCTGCCGGCCTCCGCCTGGCCGGAGAAGAACGGCACCGTCACCAACACCAATCGCCAGGTGCAGATGGGACGCGCGGCGCTGCCGCTGCCGGGTCAGGCCAAGCCGGACTGGTGGATTATCCAGGAGATTGCCAAACGCTTTGGCCTGGGCTGGGATTACCAGCATCCGCGGGATGTCTTCGCCGAGATGAAGCAGGGCATGGCCTCGCTCAACCATATCTCCTGGGAGCGTTTGGAGCGCGAGCAGTCGGTGACCTACCCCTGCCCAGCGGAGGACGCGCCGGGGCAAGACGTGGTCTTCAGCGATGCGTTTCCCACCGCCAGCGGTCGGGCGAAGTTCGCACCTACGCGGCCACTGCCCCCGGATGAACCGGTCGATAATGACTACCCGACGGTGCTGACCACCGGGCGTCAGTTGGAGCACTGGCATACCGGCTCCATGACCCGGCGTGCCAAAGTGCTCGATGACCTGGAGCCGGAAGCCGTAGCGAGCCTGGCGCCCGCTGAGTTTATTCGCCTTGGAATGGTGCCGGGCGATAACCTGACGATCGTCACACGGCGAGGATCCATTACCCTCAAGGCGAGGACGGATCCGGGGATGCCCGAGGGTATGGTCTTCGTACCCTTCTGTTACGGGGAAGCAGCGGCGAACCTGTTAACCAACCCGGCACTGGATCCTTACGGCAAGATTCCGGAGTTCAAGTATGCCGCTTGCCGGTTGAGTCGCAGTTCTATCTCGCAAGAGGAGTCGCTAACCGTCTAAAACACTTGATCACTACCACTTCACTATCACTTCACTACAATCTGGCCCGCATCAGCGGGCCAGGTTCTTGGATAATTCTGAAAATCTCAACCCTGAGCTAGGTGAAGCGTCGGCGTGTCATAGCCTAAATTCTCAAGCATCCGGGCAGCGTACCAGTCGACAAAATCGATAACACCGAACTCATAGGTTTCGGAGTAAGGGCCGGGTTGGTAAGCCTTGGAGTTAATGCCACGCTGGTTCTCTTCGGCGAGTTGGCGATCCTGGTCGTTGGTGGCGTCCCATACACGGCGAAGCTGTTCGGGGTCGTAGTCAACGCCTTCCACGGCATCCTTGTGAACCAGCCACTTGGTGGTCACCACGGTTTGCTGGGGGCCAAGGGGTAACACGCGAAATACCACCGCGTGATCGCCCATAAAGTGATTCCATGAATTGGGCAGATGCAGGATGCGCAGCGAGCCCATATCAGGGCTTTTTAAACGTCCCATTAACTTCTTACAGCCGGGCTTGCCATCCATTGTCATTGAGACAATGCCATCCAGCAGCGGCGTACGGGTCAGGCGGTTACGCTGTCCAATCCGCGTTAACTGGTAGGGAACTTGTTCTTGATCCCAATCTGCCTGTTTACGCGCGACCAGTGCCTTATAGGCGGGCGTTGCGCGTGGGTCGTCGGTGTCATCAAACTCCTGCAAGGAGTTCAGCAACTCGGGGTGTGCGCCGTTGCAGTGGTAGCACTCGCGGTTGTTTTCGATCACCAGCTTCCAGTTGGCTTGCTCGACGATGCTGGACTCTACGGCGACCTTGACGTTATCCATCTGATACGGCTCAAGGTAGTGCTCAAGCGTCTCCAGAAACTCGTCAATGGCGGGCGGTTCATCGCTCAGGTTGATAAACATGAAACCGCCGGCGGTGCGCACGTTGACCGGCTTGAGGCCAAACTGATCAAGGTTGAAATCAGTGCCCATATCGCTACCGGCAAACAGCAAACGGCCATCAAGCTCGTAAGTCCACTGGTGATACGGACATACAAGTTTCGCGACCTTGCCCTTATCCTTTACGCAAAGTCGCGAACCGCGGTGGCGGCAAACATTATGAAATGCATGAATAGTGCCTTCACTACCACGTACGATGACAATGGGATTATCACCAATATCCAGCGTTATGAAATTACCCTTGGTCGGGATTTCGCAGGTCATGCCTGCGAACAGCCACTCTTTCTCGAAAACCTCCTGCATATCAAGGGCAAACAGGCGGGCATCGTTATAAAACGGTTGCGGAAGCGAAAAAGTACGCCCCCTTGTTTGCAACATTTGGGCCGTTGACTCACGAGCCGCTGCAAGTGGGTCGTCCATCATATTAGAAACACTTTTTTCCATACCAGTATCCTCGTAAACCACCGCTTCCCCCTCAGGGCTGCGAGTCGGCCATTAGTCAAGATTGTTTATCTTGTTGTTCTGTTGCGTAACCTGGCGTTTTATTCAAATGCGGTCTGACGTCAGTGAAAGATTGTGTTGCAGGCTCCTCCCTGCCAATTATCTGCCCGCGACATTAGGTGGCGTAGTGGCGACTAAAAAAGTGATTTCTAAACGATAAAGAGTGGCACGAGGTAAGTGCGAGTCGCTGTCAGGCAAGTCGGCTAAGAGGCGCGTCCCCAGAATGCAGATCAAAGGTGCTGACCGTTGAAAGAAGACGGTTCGGTGATGCATAGCGATGAAGGCTGGTCAGGCAGAGGCGATAATGACAACTAACTACTTCAATCCGGTCACGACCCAAACCTGGACCAACGGTCGTCATCAGGTACGTTGCGTCAAGGTGATCCAGGAAACCCAGGATGTACGCACGTTCTGTTTTATGGCCGAGCAGCCTGTATTGTTTTTCTTTAAGCCCGGTCAGTTTGTGACGCTGGAGCTTGAGATCGATCACCAGCCGATCATGCGGTCCTATACGATTTCCAGCTCCCCCTCCATCCCTTACAGCTTTTCGATCACCGTTAAGCAAGTGCCGGGAGGGAAGGTATCCAATTGGCTGCATGCCAATTTAAAGGTGGGCGACGAACTGGCGGTGCACGGGCCGGTAGGTAACTTTAACTCTATCGACTTTCCGGCCGAGAAAGTGCTGTTTCTCTCTGGTGGTGTGGGCATTACGCCGGTGATGTCCATGACGCGCTGGCTGTTTGATACCAACGCCGCTGTCGACGTTGAGTTCGTTCACAGCGCCCGGGCTCCTCGCGATGTCATTTATCATCGGGAGCTGGTGCATATGTTTTCGCGCATCCCTGAGTTCAAGCTGCATATCATTTGCGAGAACAAGGAGGATATTGGTGAAGCCTGGGCAGGCTACCGGGGTTACCTTACCCAGCCGCTGTTCGAGCTGATAGTGCCAGACTTCATGGAAAGGGAGATCTTTTGTTGCGGCCCTACCCCGTACATGAACGCCATCAAGAATATTCTGAAAAGCTACAACTTTGACATGAGTCATTACCATGAAGAGTCGTTTGGCGCCACGCCAGTCGATGTTCGTGAGGATGTTCTTGAGCAGGTCGAGCAGGCAGAAGTCGAGGCCGAAAATATCGACAGCAGTGATTTGTACAGCATCGAGTTTGCATCTTCAGGGAAAAGTGTGCGTATTCAGCCGGGTGAGACCGTGCATGCGGCGGCAGCCAAGCTTGGTCTGCATATCCCCAAGGCCTGTGGTATGGGGATATGCGGTACCTGCCGGGTAGCACTTAAGTCGGGTGAAGTAGAAATGGAGCATAACGGCGGTATCACGGACGAGGATGTCGAAGAAGGCTATATCCTGTCTTGCTGCAGCCGTCCTAAAGGCGATTTGATCGTGGATTTTTAGCACTAGCTGTTGTCTTTAATAGCCATCATTAAACGCCCTTTATGGTTATTGCCGTAAAGGGCGCTTTGCTTTCTAAATGTTGCCGATGTCGCAAATGCATCGCGTGGTGACGTCGGCAAGCATCTTGGACTCAGAGGCCAACGATAGTATCGCGGTAACAACGCGTTGATAGGGACTTTGGTTGAAAGCGACCTGGGTTTATCAGCATTAAAGAGTATGTCGAGCACTTAATAACAAAGTGACTAATGAGGAGGCGGTAATGCTTCAGAATAATTTTTCCCCCAATGCACGGTTGGCCAATTACGACGCTTTGCTCGCTGAAGCAATTGCTGAAGAAACCGTACGCCAAGAAGCGCATATTGAATTAATCGCCTCCGAAAATTACACCAGCAAACTTGTTATGGAAGCGCAGGGTACGCAGCTGACCAATAAGTATGCAGAAGGCTATCCGGGGCGTCGCTACTACGGTGGCTGTGAGTTCGTTGACAAGGTTGAGGCCCTAGCCATTGAGCGCGCCTGTAATCTGTTTAGTGCCAATTATGCCAATGTACAGCCGCATTCCGGTGCCCAGGCCAATGCCGCTGTGTTCATGGCCCTGGTGTCTCCAGGCGATACCGTGTTGGGTATGAGCCTAGCCCACGGTGGTCACTTAACCCACGGCGCTGCACCCAACTTTTCGGGCAAGCACTACAACGCCGTACAGTATGGCCTCAAGCCTGAAACCGGCGAGATCGATTACGAAGAAGTTGAGCGCTTGGCTCGCGAACACCAGCCGAAGATGATCATTGCGGGCTTCTCCGCTTACTCTCGCGTGGTGGACTGGCGGCGTTTTCGTGCCATCGCCGATGAGGTAGGTGCTTGGTTGATGGTCGATATGGCCCACGTCGCTGGCCTGGTGGCCGCTGGTCTCTATCCGAGCCCGCTCCCTTACGCTCATGTGGTCACCACCACCACCCATAAAACGCTGCGTGGCCCACGGGGTGGTTTGATTCTCTCCGCTCATGGCGACGAAGCGCTGTATAAAAAGCTTAATGGCGCGGTTTTCCCAGGCCAGCAGGGTGGCCCCTTGATGCACGTGATCGCCGCTAAGGCGGTGGCGTTTAAGGAGGCCATGAACCAGGAGTTTGTGCGCTACCAGCAGCAGGTAATTGATAACGCCCAGGCCATGGCCAAAGTGTTTATGGAGCGCGGCTATGATGTGGTCTCTGGCGGCACCGACGACCACCTCTTTCTGGTTTCGCTTATCCGCCAGGGCATTACCGGTAAAGATGCGGATGCAGCCCTTGGCCGCGCGCATATCACGGTCAACAAAAACACAGTGCCCAACGACCCGCAAAGCCCCTTTGTGACGTCTGGCCTGCGTATTGGAACCCCAGCGGTCACCACCCGCGGCTTCGATGCCGAGGAGTGTAGCGATCTGGCGGGTTGGATATGCGACATCCTGGATGAGCTGGCCGCAGGCAACGATACAACTTCCATTGAAGCCGAGGTGCAGGCCAAGGTGACCGACGTGTGTGCCCTGCATCCCGTCTACGCTGAGTCCGCCGCTGAAGCCGTCGAATCCATTGCGTGAGAGGAGGCCCCCTATGCAACGTTATTCCGGCTTCGGCCTGGTCAAGCACGCGCTGAGCCACCATGAGAACTGGGAGCGCCAGTGGCGTAATCCCACACCTAAGAAGCAGTACGATGTGATCATCGTTGGCGGGGGCGGACACGGCTTGGCAACGGCCTACTACTTGGCGAAAGAGTTCGGTGTCAAGAACGTAGCGGTGATTGAGAAAGGCTGGCTGGGCGGGGGCAATACCGCCCGTAATACCACCATCGTGCGTTCCAACTATTTGTGGGATGAGGCGGCTGCCCTTTACGAACATGCCATGAAACTGTGGGAAGGGCTTTCCCAGGATCTTAACTACAACGTCATGTTCTCCCAACGCGGCGTTCTTAACCTGGGGCATACCCTGCAGGACATGCGCGATATCCAGCGCCGGGTGAATGCCAATCGCTTGAACGGTATCTACGGCGAGGTACTGGACGCCCGTGGTGTGCAGGAGCTGGTGCCAATCATGGACTGTTCAACCAACGCCCGTTACCCGGTAATGGGCGCGTCCTGGCAACCTCAAGCCGGTGTGGCGCGCCACGACGCCGTGGCCTGGGGCTATGCTCGGGGCGCCGATGCCCATGGGGTGGATATCCTGCAGCAGACCGAAGTCACTGGTTTCAAGATCCGTGACGGTCGAGTTTATGGCGTGCACACCAATCGCGGCGATATTGAGGCCAAAACGGTGGGTTGCGTCGCTGCCGGTAATTCCGGGGTGCTAGCCAACATGGCGGGCTTTAAGCTGCCTATTGAATCCCATCCGCTGCAGGCACTTGTGTCTGAGCCGATCAAGCCAGTGCTCGATACCGTGGTGATGTCCAACCAGGTGCATGGCTATATCAGCCAGTCCGATAAGGGCGACCTAGTGATCGGCGCGGGTATCGACGGCTATAACGGCTATGGTCAGCGTGGCAGCTATCCCACCGTGGAGCACACGCTCCAGGCGATCGTTGAGATGTTCCCGATCTTCTCTCGGGTGCGTATGAACCGCCAGTGGGGCGGCATCGTGGATACCTGCCCGGACGCCTGCCCGATTATCTCCAAAACGCCGGTGAAAGGCCTCTACTTCAACTGCGGCTGGGGCACCGGTGGCTTCAAAGCCACCCCAGGCTCGGGGCATGTGTTCGCTGCCAGTCTGGCCAAGGGGGAAATGCACCCCATTGCCGAGCCGTTCTCCATGTTCCGCTTCCATAGCGGTGCGCTGATTGACGAACACGGCGCTGCCGGTGTGGCCCACTAGGGTTTGTAAGAGAGGTGAATTCGCATGTTCTATATCTATTGTCCCTACTGTGGCGAACACCGTGAGGAAGAGGAGTTTCACCCCAAGGGCCAGGCGCATATCGAGCGACCCAAAGAGCCCGAGGCGTGTAGTGATGAAGAGTGGGGAAACTATCTGTTTTTCCGCGATAACCCCCGTGGTGTGCACCATGAAATGTGGGTGCATGCGGTGGGCTGCCGCAAGTTTTTCAACATGACGCGCCACACCGTGAGCTACGAAATTCTCGAGACTTACAAGATGGGCGAGCAGCCGTCAATTACCGCCGACAGCCAGAACCAACCTCGCGAGGCCGCTGCGGTAAGCGATCAAGAAGAGGTGCGGGCATGAGCCAGTCCAAGCAGCATCAACAACAAGCCTACCGCCTTAACACGGGCGGGCGTATTGATCGCTCCCGCACGTTGAGCTTTACCTTCAACGGCAAGCGTTACCAAGGGCACCCAGGGGATACCCTGGCTTCGGCGCTGTTGGCGAATGGCGTGGATATCGTCAACCGCAGTTTTAAGTACTCGCGGCCCCGCGGCATCGTCGCCGCAGGCGCTGAAGAGCCCAATGCCATTGTTCAATTAGGCAGCACCGAAGCGGCCCAGGTGCCCAACGTGCGCGCTACCCAGCAGGCGCTGTTTAACGGCTTAACCGCCTGTAGCACTAACGGCTGGCCAAATGTTCAGCGCGATTTAATGGGCCTGGTTGGCAAGCTGGGGGGGCAATTCATGCCGCCTGGCTTCTACTACAAGACCTTTATGGCGCCGGCCTCAATGTGGCTGACCTACGAGAAGTATATCCGTAAGGCAGCAGGGTTGGGGCGCAGCCCCATGGAAGCCGATCCGGACAGCTATGATCACCTTAATCAGCACTGCGATGTGCTGGTCGTCGGTGCAGGCGCCGCAGGCCTGGCGGCGGCACTGGCTGTTGCCCGTGGCGGTGCCCGGGTGATAGTGGCTGATGAGCAGGAAGAGATGGGTGGTTCGCTGCTGGCCAGTCGCGAAACCCTCGACGGCAAGCCCGCTGATCAGTGGGTTGCTCAAGTGCTTGAGGAGCTGGCTGACTGCGAGAACGTCACGCTGCTGCCACGCACCACGGCTAACGGCTATCACGATCACAATTTTGTGACGCTGCACGAGCGGCGCACCGAGCATTTGGGCGAGACGGCGCCCGTCGTCAATGGCTACCGTCAGGTGCGTTCTCGTATGCATCGGGTGCGCGCTGGTCAGGTAATTCTAGCCACGGGCGCCCACGAACGGCCGCTTGTTTATGCGGGTAACGACGTACCGGGCAATCTATTGGCGGGCGCTGTATCGACCTATATCCGCCGCTATGGTGTGGCGCCGGGGCGCAAGCTGGTGCTCTCGACCAGCAATGATTACGGCTATCGCGCTGCCCTGGACTGGAAAGAGGCCGGTTGCGAGGTAGTGGCTATCGTTGATGCCCGCGAGGCTCCGGCAGGTGACTGGGTGGATGCCGCTCGCGCCCAGGGTATCAAGATCATCACCGGCAGTGCCGTTATAGAAGCGAAGGGATCCAATCGGGTCAGTGCTGCACGGGTTGCCAAGATCGATATTGACGCCTTCAAAGTAAGTGGCCCGATCCAGGAGCTGGCCTGCGATACCATCGCCAGCTCTGGGGGCTATAGCCCAGTGATTCACCTAGCTTCTCATACCGGTGCGCGGCCTACCTGGCGTGACGATATTATCGGTTTTGTTCCGGGCCTGGTGAAGGGCGTTCAGGCATGCGGTGGTGCCAATGGTACTTATGCATTGGGTGATGTACTTGCCGAGGGTGTCGAGGCGGGTATCAGGGCGTCGGCTGCCATAGGCCACGCTGCCCAGCCGGTCAGCCTGCCCAGTGCGGAACGTCTCCAGCAAGGGCCTGCGGTGGCACTCTTCCAGGTGCCCCATGAGAAGCCCACCCTGCGCGGGCCTAAGCAGTTCGTCGACCTGCAGAACGACGTCACCGCGGCGGGTATCGAACTGGCGACTCGGGAAGGCTTTGAGTCCATCGAACACATCAAGCGCTACACCGCGATGGGCTTTGGTACTGACCAGGGCAAGCTGGGCAATATTAACGGCATGGCGATTGCCGCCCGCTGCCTGGGGCGCTCCATTCCTGAAGTGGGCACCACAGTGTTCCGTCCCAACTATACTCCAGTGACTTTCGGTGCCATCGTGGGTCGCCACAGTCGTGATCTGTTCGACCCTGAACGCTACACCGCGCTTCACCAGTGGCACGTAGAGCGCGGTGCCGAGTTCGAGGATGTCGGTCAATGGAAGCGCCCCTGGTACTATCCGCAGAAGGTGAATGGCAAGACCGAGACGCTGCACGAGGCGGTCGCCCGCGAGTGCCTGGCGGTGCGCAAGAAGGTGGGCATTCTCGATGCCTCGACGCTTGGCAAGATTGATATTCAAGGGCCGGACGCGCGTGAATTCCTGGCGCGGATTTACACCAATAAGTGGGAAAAGCTGGCGGTCGGCAAGTGCCGTTACGGCCTGATGTGTAAGGATGACGGTATGGTCACCGACGACGGTGTGACCAGTTGCCTTGCCGAAAACCACTTTCTGATGACCACCACCACCGGTGGCGCTGCGGCGATCCTCGAGTGGCTGGAGTTGTGGCATCAGACCGAATGGCCGGAACTGGATGTCTATTTCACCTCGGTGACCGACCACTGGGCCACGATGACTATCACCGGGCCAGAAGCGCGCAAGTTACTCGCCGAGATTTCCGATATTGATCTCGACCGGGATAGCTTTAAGTTTATGGATTGGCGATCCGGGACGGTGGCGGGGGTACCCGCGCGGGTCTACCGCATCTCCTTTACTGGTGAGCTGACCTTCGAGATCAACGTGCAAGCCAACTACGCCATGCATGTCTGGCAGACCCTGTTCAAGCATGGCGAGAAGTATGGCTTGACGCCCTATGGCACCGAAACCATGCACGTCCTGCGGGCTGAAAAGGGCTTCATCATCGTGGGTCAGGAAACCGACGGCTCGGTCACGCCGGAAGACCTGGGCATGCAGTGGTGTGTCGGCTACGACAAGCCTTACTCATGGATTGGCAAGCGAGCGCTGACACGCAGTGACACCAAGCGTGAGAACCGTAAGCAACTGGTAGGGCTGCGCCCCAAGGATCCGAAAGTGGTGCTCGAAGAGGGCGCCCAGATCGTATTGGATCCCAAGCACGCGATCCCCATGCCGATGGTGGGCCATGTCACCTCCAGCTACTACAGCCCGATTCTGGATTCTGGGTTTGCCTTAGCAGTGGTTAAAGGTGGGCATAAGAAAATGGGCGAAACCGTCTATCTGCCCATGGCAGACGGCCAGACCCATGAAGCCGAAATCGTCAGCACTATTTTCTACGACCCCAAGGGAGAGCGCCAGAATGTCTAACGCGGCCACCTTCGATACCCGTACTGATACCGCTATCCCGGTAGAGTCCCCGTTAGCCTATAGCTATCGTCACAGCGGCGCCCCTCGGGGCAGTGGTTACCGTCTTAAGCTACGCGAGCGGGCAATGCTTGGGCATCTGATTCTGCGCGGCGGGGCTATCGTTCTCGACGAGGCGGTACGCGACGTGCTGGGGATCAGCCTACCTGGCCAGCCCCAGGGGCTGGTGCAGGATGCCAGCGGCGAGCGCTCTATCCAGTGGCTATCCCCAGACGAGTGGCTGGTGATCGTGCCCGGTGGGGAAGAGTTCCCGCTGGAGACGCAACTGCGTGAGCGTTTGGGAGACGCCCATTTCGCCATCAGCGACGTTAGCGGTGGGCAGACGCTATTGGAGATTTCTGGTGAGGCGGCCCGAGAGCTGTTGATGAAAACGGTGATCTACGATGTTCACCCCAGCAATTTTCCAGTGGGTAAGGGGGTCACGACTGTCTTCGCCAAGGCGACTACTATTCTTCGTCGCCCTAGTGAAGAGCGCTGGGAGTTAGTAGTGCGGCGCAGTTTTGCCGACTACTGCTATCGCTGGTTATTGGATGCCGGGTCAGAATACGGCGTTAACGTAGAACAATAAGTTGGCAGGCCGGAGCACTGTTTCGGCCGCTATGATCTTCCGCAACGGTCTGCCGCTAATAGAGATACATTCACTATGAGCCGAATGAGTGATACCTGGATTCTTGCCGCCCAATGCCCGAGTCGCTTGGGAACGGTGGACGTCGTCACGCGCTTCTTGAAAGAGCAGCAGTGCTATATCACTGAACTCAACTCTTTCGATGATCGGCTGGGCGGACGCTTTTTTATTCGTGCCGAGTTTCGCCCAGAGCGAGACGACTTCCATGAAGAGCGCTTTCACGCCGATTTTGCGGCACGGGCAAGCGAATTCGACATGCAGTTTGAACTGACGGCGCCCGGTAAGCGCACCGGCACCGTGATTATGGTCTCCAAGGCCGATCACTGCTTGAACGATCTTCTCTACCGTTATCGGACGGGTCAGCTTCCGCTGGATATCAAAGCAGTGGTTTCCAACCATCCAGATCTGGAGCAGCTGGCAACATGGCATGACTTACCCTATCACTATCTGCCGATCACGCCAGAGACGAAATTGCAGCAGGAAGCCCAGATACGCGAAATCATCGCGGAGACTGACGCTGAACTGGTGGTGCTGGCCAGGTATATGCAGGTGCTTTCACCCTCCATGTGTGAGCTATTGGCGGGGCGGGCGATTAATATTCATCACTCGCTACTACCCGGTTTTAAGGGCGCTAAACCGTATCATCAGGCCTACGAAAAAGGGGTCAAACTTGTCGGCGCAACGGCGCACTACATTAATAATGACCTTGATGAAGGGCCGATAATTGCCCAAGGGGTTGAGCCTGTGGATCACACACACTATCCAGAGGATCTGGTTGCCAAGGGACGGGATATCGAGTGCCTGACGCTGGCTAGAGCGATTAGCTACCACTTGGAACGCCGCGTATTCTTTTATTCTGGGCGTACGGTGGTGTTTGGTAACTAAGGTTTTTGGCTTATAGCGGTTAACGATAAACACACACAGTTCGAGCTCGCTTTTATAACTGGGCTACTGTCGCCGCTAAGCGTTTTTCAGTGCGCTAGGTAGCCTTTAGTTATGCATTAATAGGCTAATGTGTGCTTAAAAATTTCGGTTTATAAAAATAAAAACTTATCAATAAAAGATAGCGTCGCTTTATTTGTCACCACATCAATAACTTATTAAAACTTTCAGGCACCGCCTGATTTTCCCCTGTTTATACGTCAAGAGGTGCTCCAATGCCTATCAGTGTCTTCGACCTTTTTAAGATTGGAGTAGGCCCCTCCAGTTCCCATACCGTCGGGCCCATGCAGGCGGCTTTTAAATATGTTACCACCCTGCGCGAAAACAGCCTGCTCGATGAGGTAGGCCATCTTGAAGTGCATCTATATGGTTCGCTATCAGCGACGGGGGTAGGCCATGCCACCGATCACGCGATTATTATGGGCTTAATGGGTGAACGCCCTAGCACAATAGATCCCTCGATTATCGAGCCAGCCATTCAGGCGCTTAAAGAGAGCCAGTCATTACAGCTTGGACGCCAAAAAGCAGTGACGTTTGTGTGGGATAGTGACCTCTATTTTCACGAAGAGAGCTTGCCCCATCACCCTAATGCCATGAGGCTCGCAGCGTTCACGCATAAGGGTGACTTGGTGTACGAAAATACCTATTACTCGGTGGGCGGCGGTTTTGTCGTTGAACAAGCCCAGGTGGATATGCCGCTAGACGATTTGGATGGGGCGACCATTCCTTACAACTTCGACACCGCTGACGAGCTCTTGGCGCTATGTAAAAAAGAGCAGCTAAGTGTCAGCCGACTAATGATGGAAAATGAGAAAGTCTGGCGGACGGAGGAGGAGGTCAGAAACGAGCTGTGGCGTATCTGGCAAGTGATGTGTGAATGTATCGACAATGGGTTAACCCATGAAGGGATACTGCCGGGCGGGTTAAAAGTTAAGCGCAGGGCCAAGCTGCTTCACCAGCGCCTTCAAGCGGCAGAGCAGAACGATTGCCTGATAGCCTCGACGTTTTCAGCGATGGAGTGGGTGAATATTTTTGCCCTCGCCGTTAACGAGGAGAATGCTGCAGGGGGGCGCATGGTGACAGCGCCCACCAACGGCGCCGCGGGCATTATCCCTGCTGTCTTACACTACTATATGAAGTTTCAGCCCAACGCCTGCGAGAAAAACGTGGTGGATTTTTTGCTCGCGGCAGGCGCCATTGGCATTCTCTGTAAGAAAAATGCCTCGATCTCCGGTGCCGAAGTGGGCTGCCAAGGGGAGGTAGGGTCGGCTTGCGCCATGGCAGCCGCTGGCTTGGCTGATGTAATGGGCGGTACACCCGAACAAGTAGAGCACGCGGCGGAAATCGGACTGGAGCACAATTTGGGATTAACCTGTGACCCCGTTGGTGGTCTGGTGCAGGTTCCCTGTATTGAGCGTAACGCCATTGCAACGGTAAAGGCGATCAATGCAGCTCAAATGGCCTTACGCGGCGATGGCACTCACTTTATCTCGTTGGACAAAGTGATTCGTACCATGCGTGATACCGGCAGAGATATGCTGGATAAGTACAAAGAAACATCCAAAGGTGGATTAGCCGTGAATGCCATAGAGTGTTAGAAAAGCGCCTGCTAAAGTAGATATAAATGCTGGATCCTTGCTTAGAAAGGATTCAGCATTTTCTTTTTAAGCGATGAGTGCAAAAGAGGTTGTTAGCTGATCAATCCCGCCATTCCCATCACAAACTTAAGCCCCAACGAAATCAGCAATAGAACGCCCATACTCGAGAGCTAGATGGATGGAATAGTTTATCGTTTGCTGTGTTGCATAACAGGCTAATATTTCTATTAAAAAACCATATCAGTTGCGTTGGTAACTGAGTTGGAATAGAGGGCCAAAAGAACGGATCAAAAGAGCGTCAGTAACCTGCCCAGGGTTTCCATGCCGCGTTCGCTGCGTTGCGTCCAGGGGTGGCCATAGCTCAACCGCACGCAGTGGCGAAACTGCTGCGTCGCGGAAAAAATCGGGCCTGGCGCGATGCTTACGCCATGTTCGAGCGCGGTATTAAATAGCCGCAGCGAATCCACTTGCTCGGGAAACTCTACCCATAAAAAGTAGCCGCCTGCCGGGCGGGTGATACGGGTATGGGCAGGAAAGTAGCGATCCGCCGCCGCCAACATGCTGCTTTGTTGGGCTTCCAGAGCATGGCGGAGCTTGCGCAAATGGCGGTCATAACCGCCGTGCTGCAAATAGTCGGCAATCGCCGCCTGGGCGGGCACGGAAGGTGAAATGGTGGTCATCAGTTTCAACCGCGATATTGCCTCAGCGTAGCGGCCGCCTGCAACCCAGCCAACCCGGTAGCCCGGCGCCAAGCACTTTGAGAAAGAGCTGCAGTGAATCACCAAGCCCTCATCATCGAAGGCTTTTACGGGTGCGGGCGGCGTGCTGCCAAAATACAACTCGGCATATACATCATCTTCTAACATGGGGACTTGGTGCTGTTTCAATAGCTGATAAAGGGCTTGTTTGCGCTCTTTACTCATACTGGCGCCGATGGGGTTCTGCAGGTGGCTCATAAACCAGCAGGCTTTGATCGGCAGTGTCTCTAGTCGCTCTGCCAATACGTCGAGGTCGATACCCTCCCGTGGGTGAACCGGAATCTCCACCGCGCGTAGTTTCAACCGCTCCAACACTTGCAGGCTGGCATAAAACGCTGGGGACTCTATCGCTACCAGGTCGCCCGGCTGGGTAACACACTGCAGGGCTAGATTAAGTCCCTCCATAGCGCCATTGGTAATCACCAGCTCTTCCATCGGCAGTTGAATGCCACCCAGCATGTAGCGCAGGGCAATCTGCCGACACAGGTCGGTGTGCCCGGTAGTCATATCAGCCACTATCTGTTGGGGCGAAAGCGCGCGCAATCCCCTTGTCATGCTAGTGGCCAAGCGAGAAAGCGGAAACAGCTCGGGGCTGGGGAAAGCCGACCCAAAGGGCACCGTTCGGTCATCCTGCAGCGAGCCCAGCACCGAGAACACCAACTCGCTGACTTCCACCTCTGCTGGGTCGGTGGGCTGCAGTGTCACGCGCGGTTCGTCCAGTAAGCGCCGGGCGTGTTCACGAACAAAATACCCCGAGCGCGCCCGTGCTGTGATAAGCCCTTGGTTTTCCAGTAAGTAGTAAGCCTGGAATACCGTGGATGGGCTGATGCCGTGATGGCGGCTGGCCTGGCGTACCGAAGGAATGCGCTCCCCAGGGCCAAGCACGCCCTGGCGAATCAGCGTGGCTATTTCATCGGCAAACTGTTCGTAGCGTTTCATGGGGTAAACCGTCGGTGCATTGAGTAGAACGCCCGAATACTCGATCACAGTGTTAGCTGGCACAGCGCGGCTCTCTGCTTATAGGAAATACCACTGTGTCTCATGTGAGAAGCGTAAAACAGGCTCAAATATAGTAATAAACAGCATATCAGAAAGCAGTGGTGTGGGTGCGCTGGTACTAACTGATACGCTTTATTTCTCTAAAACTGCGTCTGTTTGTGTCATCTCTGTATGGGCATAGTAGCGGCTAACTTAAAAGTCGCTCCTGCTAACAAATGCTTAATCATCTACCCCGCGACGCCCCTCGACCGCATAAACCTCCATTCCCTCTTTTTTGGATATCGGTATGACGCAACGCATTCCACTGCAAGACCTGACCACCGAGGCGGCGGTTGAACACCATACGCCTCCGTCTAAGTCTCCCAATTATCAGTCTCCTAGCTCTCAGTCTCCTAAGCTGGGGCATATTTATGTGCGAGAAATAGGTGGTTTTTTTCAGCGTATTCGGCGCCACTCAAACTGGCTGCTGATGGCGCTGTATTTCGGTTTGCCGTGGATCAATTGGGGCGACCGACCGCTGGTGTGGTTTGACCTCTCTGCCCAGGAATTTCACCTGTTTGCGTCGACGTTTTATCCACAGGACTTTATCTTACTCACCTGGATTCTGGTGCTCTGCGCCTTTGGTCTGTTTTTGATCACGGTGGTGGCTGGGCGCGTGTGGTGTGGCTATAGCTGCCCGCAAAGCGTGTGGACGTTTCTGTTTATCTGGTTTGAACATCGTCTGGAGGGGCCTCGGCACCGGCGCATTCGGCGTGATAAAGCACCTAATAACATTGATACGCTTTGGAGAAAGACCGCTAAACATATGGTTTGGCTGCTGATTGCCCTGGCAACGGGGATAGCTTTTGTCGGCTACTTCACGCCCATCAGAGAGTTAGTAGTGGATACGTTTACCTTGGATGCGCACCCCCTGGCGCTGTTCTGGATTGGCTTTTTTACCCTGTTTACCTACTTGAATGCCGGTTGGCTTCGCCATCAGGTGTGCCTGCATATGTGCCCCTATGCACGCTTTCAGTCGGCGATGTTCGACGCCGATACGCTGATTGTTTCCTACGATGCCGCCCGCGGTGAGCCGCGCCGAAATCACTCTCAGAAGGGCGTTGAAGCCACTCGCGCTGGCGACTGTATCGACTGCGAGCTGTGCGTTCAGGTATGCCCCACCGGTATCGATATTCGTGACGGGCTGCAGTACGAGTGCATTGGCTGCGCGGCGTGTATTGATGCCTGCGATAGCGTGATGGCGCGGATCGATAAACCGCTTGGCCTGATTCGGTACACCACCGAACGCGCGCTGGAGGGTAAAACGACCCGCTTTTGGCGTCCTCAGCTGTTGGCTTATACGGCGGCGTTACTCTCCATGGTGGTGCTGTTAGTCGGTTTCTTGAATTCTCGCGTGCCCATCGATGTCGATGTTGTGCGCGACCGCCAAACGCTGTTTGAAAGCACGGCGGAGGGTCGCATCATCAACTATTACAACGTGACGCTACGCAACCAGGATGATCAGACCCATCGCTACGCGGTATCGGCAACGGGCTTGCCAGGACTTCGCCTGCAGGGGATGGATACTATTGAGGTATCGGCGAACGAGACACGCAGCCTACGTTTAGCCCTCACCGCCGATGCTGGTGATCTATCACGGCCCAGCCACTCTATTGAGCTGCGCTTCATTGCATTTGACGACCCCTCAATAGTAAGCGTCAGTGAAACACGCTTTCTGGGGCCTGCGGGGGAGTAGTCACTATATGTTAGATATGACTGATTGTAGGGTTGCAATCTGATCCGCCTTTTTTGCAGCTCTCTGAGCCTGTACAGATAAGCGGCATACAGGCATAGTCAGCAAGTTAGTTTGAAGGCTAATGAAGTTGTTTTCACCTGACTAGGTGAGTTTTCGTTTAGGAGGTGTCTGTTAATATGCTGATATATATTGTCTTTTTTATGATTTTTGTGGGCGTGACCGCTGCTTTATATCAGGTGTATGAAATTCATTACAACATCAACGTCGGCAACGATAAAAAGTTGTCGAAGGCTGATAAAAGCCACTTAAAAGTGCTTTCTGACCAAGCCAAAATCGCCACGCAAACCCATGCCCGGTCAGATTTTGATCAAGCGGCAGTCGATGCCTTGGGCCCTAATCTCGATCGGGATATCGCGCTGAAGGCGTTTGCTGAAGAGGAAAAAGGCGCCTATGCGATCCCCTTATTGCGCCGCAAAGCGCGGTTGCGTTTTAACGGCGAAGGCGGTGTGGCTAAAAGCAGTGTAAATAAAAGCAGTGCGAATATAATCAGCGTAAAAGTGCGCCACTGGCCGTTTTGGAAAACAACGCTGCCACGTGTCGATATACGCGCAGCGTTGATTACACTGGTTATTTTGAACTGTTTCTTGGTTCAGCTATTGGCTGCCATGAGTGTTTATACGCTGGGTTATCCAATGTCGACGCCTTGGCTGGCTTGGCTAAACGACCCCATGGCAGTGATGCTGCTGATTTATGCCTTAATCTTTACCTCACTGCTTATTTCGGCGTTTGATAGATATATGCACGACCTCTATCAACTCGGCAAACTGTTTCAGAAAAAAGCTGTTTAAGAAAAAGCTGTTTAGGCGTTAGTGCAGCGGGTGATTTCATCGGCCAACTGCTCCAGCAGCGCATCGTAGAGGTCAGCATCCAGCGTCAGGCCCACACCCAGGGGATCCATGACACCGATATACGCCGATGTATCCCCGAAAACGTTATTGACCATCTGCGGATTGAACTGGGGTTCACTAAACACACATTGGATACCTTCATCATTCACCAGCGTCTGCAGCTTCTCGATACGCGCGGGGCTAGGTGAAGAGGCATCGCCAATGGAAATGGCGCCAGCCGCGTGCACGTTAAAGGCCTCCTCGAAGTACTGGTAAGCATCATGGAAAACAATAAAGCGTGTGTCGGCGCTGTTGGCCAAACGATCCTGGATGTGCTCCTGAAGGCTGGTTAACTCCTCTTTGCCCTGGGCGGCGTTGTCGCGATAGTACGCGGCGTTATCAGGGTCGATCTCACTTAGCTGCTCGGCGATGACATCCAGCCAACGACGTGCATTGGCAGGATCCAGCCAAGCATGCGGATTCATGCCGGTATGGCTGTGATCATGGCCGTGGTGGTCATGACGGTCATGGCCACTTTCGTCATGGCTGCCTTCATGACCATCGTCATGGCTGTCTTCATGGTGGTGCTCGTGATCGCCGTGATCATGCTCATCGTGGGCGTGGGCGTGGGCGTGGTCGTGGTCATGTCCATGGTTATGAGCGTGGTCATGGTCGTCATTGCCGTGGGCATGGCCGTGTTCATCAGCATCGTTTAGCGCAAAGGTCGCGCCTTCACGGTATTCCAGTGTCGTGATCCCGGACACGTCCATTAGCTCAAGATGGCGTGCATCTCCCGCCAGGTTCTCAATAGGCCCTGATAGCCAGGGTGTGAGCGCGTCGCTTACCCATATAACCAGGTCGGCATCATCGAGGGATTGCGCTTCAGACGGCCGTAGCGAATAGCCATGGGGTGAAGCGCCGGGCTGAATAAATAGCTCAGGATCGCCGCGCTCCCCCATTACCTTGGCAACAAGCGAATAAACGGGCGGAATATCCACCGCAACACGCGGCACCTCTGCGGCGGCCACAAGGGGGAAAGCCGCCAGTAGCGGCCATGATAAACGGGCTAAACGGTTGTTCATGGGGTTCTCCTGATAAAAAAGTTAATGGTTAATAAACGCAACAGTGAGTCGAGGCTCGCCTATATTTCACTCATATGTTATAACATAACAAATACGCCAAGAGTGAATGTTAACCATGCGGCTTGCTCACCCTCCTGATAGCGATGCGATTCTGAGCGTCCGCCAACTGGGCGTTCGCTTCGGTGGACAGCAGATTCTTGAGAACATCAATCTCGACTTGTATCGACAGCAGGTGGTGACCCTGATTGGCCCCAACGGCTCGGGGAAATCCACGCTGGTGAAAACGCTGATCGGTGCGGTCACGCCGACCTCGGGACAGGTGACCATCGCCCCCCAGCAGCGTATCGGCTATGTGCCGCAGCGGCTGCACTTGGATCCCACCTTGCCCATGACGGTCAAGCGCTTTATCAACTTGCCGCGTCGCCATTCGAGTCGCGATTTACACAAGGCGCTGGAAGATGCCGGTGCCGAGGCGCTGATTCATGCCGCCATGAGCGAACTCTCGGGCGGCCAGTTTCAACGTGTGCTGTTGGCTCGGGCGCTGCTGGCAAAGCCCGACATTCTGATTCTTGATGAGGCGACCCAAGGGCTCGACCACCGCGGTACTGCTGCGTTCTATCAGCATATCGAGAGCGTACGCCACACCTACGGCTGCGCTGTGTTGATGGTCAGTCATGATCTCCACGTGGTGATGCGCACCGCCGATCACGTGCTGTGCCTAAATCGGGTTATTTGTTGCGAAGGTGAACCCGAGCACGTTGCCTCATCACCGCATTATCAGGCGCTGTTTGGCGACCAGACCGCCCAGACATTGGCGCTCTATCGCCACCATCATCAGGAGGCAGCCAATGTTGGATGATTTTATGTGGCGTGCGCTGTTCGCCGGGGTGCTGGTGGCGATGGCGGCTGCTCCGTTGGGGTGTTTCGTGGTGTGGCGGCGCATGGCCTACTTCGTGATGCGACGGCGCATGCCGCCATTCTGGGCGTCGCATTAGCGCTGTTACTGAACGTTTCCATTTTCTTGGGGGTGCTGACGGTCGCCCTGGTGATGGCAGGCTGTGTGTCGCTACTTAGCGGGCGCGGCTATGCCATGGATACCCTGCTCGGGGTCATGGCGCACTCGGCCTTGGCGGTTGGCCTGGTGGCCGTGTCGTTTCTTGCTGGGGTGCGTATTGACCTCAATGCTTATCTGTTTGGCGACATTCTGGCTGTCGGGAAAAGCGACCTGTGGATCATCGGCGGCGGTGTATTGCTGGTGCTAATACTGCTTTTCTGGCGCTGGTCATCCTTATTGACCGCGACACTAAGCGACGAGCTTGCCCATGCCAGCGGCCTCCACCCGCGCCGCGAACAGCTGGTGCTCACCCTGGCACTGGCGCTGGTCGTCGCCGTGGCGCTAAAAGTGGTGGGCGTACTGCTGATTGCCGCGTTGCTGATTATTCCAGCGGCCACGGCGCGCCCGTTTTGCCGCACGCCAGAAGTCATGGCGATGGTGGCCGCTGGGGTCGCCATGCTGGCGGTGACGGTGGGGCTTAGAGCTGCCTATGTGATGGATACACCGACCGGGCCAACGATCGTCACGCTCGCCGCTGTGCTGTTTACCCTGGCGACGGTCACGACACAAAGCTGGCGCTTCTTGCGTCAGCGCATTCAATGACGGCTATCTCAACAACGCTTATGGAGTCATTTATGTCTTCGCTTATGTCTTCGCCACCCGCTACTCATTGGACGTTGCCAGACCATGCCGCCGGTGATAATGATATCAGCGTGCTGCCGCGCATCTTTGAAGACGCTATTAATATCGCGATCTTCCAGCGCCCACTGCCCGCCGATATAGCCTTCAGCGCCCAGGCGCAGTGCCAAACGAATCGCGCCTGGCAATATAGCTGGCTTGGCCATCCTGATGAAACCTTCATCGCTGACCTGCGCCGCCACCTTCCCGCCCCGGAGGCGGCAACCCCGCTGGTTGAGGATATAGCGACAATTGCCGAAGCGATCGCCTTTCTGTTTGATACCCAGACCGTCGGCATCCGCGTGCGCCTGCTCACTAGCGCCATGTGCCCGCGTTTTCACTGCGATAACCTCCCCGTGCGCATGGTCACCACCTATGTCGGCCCAGGCAGCGAATGGCTGCCAGAGTACGCCATTAACCGTGCCGGGCTAGGCGCGCCGCACCCCGACCGTCCCGATATCGCAACCGACGTCAGTGCTATTCAGCGCCTTGCGCCGGGGGATATCGCGTTACTCAAGGGTAGCGGATGGGTGGGCTGCGAAGAGCGGGGGTTAGTGCATAGAAGCCCCACGTTGGATGGCGAAGGTAAGCGGCTGCTGATGAGCATTGATCCCGCTTAGGCGTAGCTATCACGACCTCTGGAAACGATCACCGACGCGTTCACCTATGTCTTGATCAGTTCAGATCAATATCGCGAGAGCAATGTATGGGTGCCAAAGTATGAATGTAAAAATGGTCAACGCCGATGCTCAACGTGCATCCGCTGATAAAGCCAGGGAAGCCAAGCTACTGGCGATGCCCGCCAGCGACTATATGAACGACGAGCAATTGAGGTTTTTCCGGCAGCGGCTGCTGGCCGAGCGTGGCGAGATTGAAACGCACTTAAGAGAGATGAAGGACGTCATCGCCACCCGTGAGCGCGACAGCGATGAATCGGATCAAGCCTCCTTTGAGGAGGAGCTGCGCTTGGCATTGCGCCAAGCGGATCGCGAGAGCCGTTTGCTCAAAAACATTGAATCAGCCTTAAAACGCATTGAGAGCGGCGAGTACGGCTACTGCGAAGAGACCGGCGAGCCCATTGGACTACCCCGGTTGATGTTCAGGCCCACCGCGAAACTCTGCATTGAGGCAAAAGAGCGTCAGGAGCAACAGGAACACCATTATCGCAAAGCGCGCTGGGAGTAAGCGGTTATGCAGGAAGCGCCATTAATACCGGTCAATCTACTCACCGGCTTCTTGGGTAGCGGAAAGACCACACTACTCAACCGCTGGGTTCACCAGAGCTCCATGCACAACACCCTGGTGGTGATCAATGAGTTTGGTGCCATCGGGCTGGATCACCAACTGATTACCCACAGCGATGAGCAGGCGGTGATCGAAATGAGCAGCGGCTGCTTATGTTGCACGCTACGGGGTGACCTGAGCCGCACACTACAACAAGCGCTGGAAGATATTGAGGCCCAAGGCAAAGCGTTGCCCTCCCGGGTAGTGATCGAGACCACCGGGCTGGCATCGCCTACCTCGCTGCTGCAACTGTTGATGACGGATCACTGGCTGGCGCACCGCTTTAAACTGGATAGTGTGGTGTGCTGCGTCGATGCGGCGAACGGCATGGGGACTCTTGATGCACACCGGGAGTCGCAGCAGCAGGTGGCGGTGGCCGAAAAGCTATTAATCACCAAAACCGACCTGGCCAGCGAGGAGACGGTTTCCCAGTTGGCGAACAGGCTAGCCAAACTCAACCCGGCGGCTGAGCAGTGGCAGGTCATCAACGGCGAACTTTCGGCGGACTTGTTAGTGGGGGCAGGGCTGGCCCGCCATGCCCCTTATGCCGACACGGGCAACGACGCTCACAAGGACTCCCAGGAGTATCAGGTCGAGAAGTGGCTCAAAGCCGGCAGTTACGCCGTGCATCAAGCAGCTCCGTTAACGCCCAGGCTGCTCACCGGCGCGCCACTCGGTTCTTATCAGCCCGAAGGCACCTCCCACAGCGACAACATTAAGTCGTTCTGTTTTAGTGTTAACGAGCTTATTGAGCCTGAGGTGCTGGAGAATTGGCTGGATATTTTGATGTCGCTAATGGGCGATAAAATGCTGCGGATTAAAGCCATTGTCCATCTTACTGACCGGGATACGCCGCTCGCGCTGCATGGTGTGCAGCACATTTTTCATCCGCCCGCGCCGCTGCCCAAGAACAGCGTGGGAGACCGTGTATCTCGCTTTGTATTTATTACCCAAAACGTGACGCCGGAAACAGTGGCTGAGTTATACCGCTTTTTTCACACATCCCAAGAGGTGGCCCAATGACTGTTTTAACCCTGCCTGATGTAGCCAACCAAACCGCCCGCTCTCCGGCCGCTTTGACCTGGGTGGGCATGGAGGGCATCGCACTCCCCGTCCGACTAGGCAACCGCAGTGTGACGGCCAAGCTCAATGCAGGGGTTAGCCTGGATGACGCTGATGCACGGGGAATCCATATGTCTCGGCTGTATTTGGCGCTGGCACCGCTTGAAGAAGCACCGCTGACACTTCAAGCGGTTAAGGATGTATTGAATGCATTTTTAACCAGCCAAGATGGCTTATCGCAGCATGCTTATCTCAGCATCGAAGGCGAGCTTGCGCTTAAGCGGCAAGCCTTGATCAGCCCTTTAGCCGGGTGGAAAAGTTACCCCTTCACCTTGCGCTGCCAATTAACGCCCGCTGGCTTTCAGGCTGAACTCGACCTTACAGTGGGCTATTCGTCCACCTGCCCCTGCTCGGCGGCACTGGCAAGGCAGCTGATTCAGCAGGCCTTTGAGGAAGATTTTGCGGAAATCCCGTTAACCAAATCGGCGGTATCTGCGTGGCTAGGCAGCGAAGAAGGGATACTCGCAACGCCCCATAGTCAGCGCAGCAGTGTCGAATGCAGTTTACGTTTATCCGAAAGCGAAAACGAAGAATGGCCCCTCGCGGATTCTATTGAAAACTCGATTGACCGTATCGAGCGAGCACTCGGTACCGCGCTGCAAACCGCAGTAAAACGTATCGACGAACAGGCCTTTGCCCTCGCCAACGGGCAAAACCTGATGTTCTGTGAAGACGCGGCAAGGCGGCTGAATAAAGCACTACGGCAAGCGCCGGGGGTGTCAGGGTTTCAGCTCAAGGTTGTGCATGCTGAAAGCCTGCATGCCCATGACGCGCTGGCGCGCAGTGAGTGGAATTGGTGATCGAGGGTAGGCCGCGTGGCCTACCCGGTTGATGTCGATGTTTTAAGTCGACGATGTTAAGAGGCGATGCCACTTTTAGGCACAGCCTAAACGCGTAAAACCAATCATGGGCTTCGACAGCACCACTGAAGGTGGTTTTGTCGCGCCTCGTCGCCACATCTAAGCACTGAAAAGCCAACCGCTTTTTAGACGCGGGCAACGAGCAACTTCACGGTTACGGCGCAGTGGAATTACTCGCGGAATATCTCAAAGAAGCCCAACAAGCTCTGAGTGAAATCACCGGCGCCTTAATCTAATCCAGAGGGAGCGGCATGGAGCCCGTGTGCCACGTTATTCTAAAAGACGTAAAGCTGTTGTCCTGAAAAAGTTGCTGCTACCCGACAATCACAGTGTGGTATCAGTCGTCACCGAAGAAAGCATCTCTGACGCGACGCTGTATAGTTGGTTAAAACAGTGCCGAGAAAAAGGAGTGCCTGTGCCGGGTTAAACCAAAGCAACAACGGCTGGTCGCTTGATGCCAAGCTCGCTGTGATCTTCGAAACCGCCACCTTGTCAGAAACAGAGCTTAGTGCTTACTGCCGCGAAAAAGACCGTTATTCTGAACAGATCCAGCAGTGGAAAGCCACTTGTCAACAAGAAGGCCACCAAAAACGGCATAAAAGCAGCATAAATAAGACATTAAGACGATCAAACAGCTCAAAGCGGAAGTTCACCGCAAATACAGAGCCTTAGCGGAAACCACGTCATTGCTAGTACTCTCAAAAAAGCTCGATGTCCAGTACGGCGCCGACCCGAACAGAGGCGAGGACGATTGACGCCGCTTGAGGAACGTTCAACTATTGTTCTTCCGTTGTGCGTGGCCAGCAGTGATATCTTTAACTGATCACGGATGTTTACAGCCGTAAAATCATCGCTTGGTAAGTCAATGAGGCGTATGATTAAGAAAATTTATTACAAGGATTTTTTATGACAAAGCCAACCAGAGCACAAGCTAAAACTGAAATAGTTATCGATCTAAACCAACCGCTTAGTAACTTGCTAAGCGCATCTTCAAACGACAATAACGAAACACGAATCCTTCAAGAAGACGCCGCTCAAAGAATTGAAATATTACTGAATAATTTTCATATTCAAGCGAAAGAAATTACAAAAAATACTCATGATGATTTTAATCCAATACGTTGTAATAATACAATTTTTATTGATGGTGAACGTGGTGCAGGAAAAACAACTTTTTTACACACCATACTCAAAAAATACAATATTGCTAAAGATTTAAATGTTTGCCCCTTGCCGCTTATCGATCCAACACTAGTAGAGACACATCAACATGTTCTAATTGAAATTGTTACCAAGTTTGTTAGACAGTTAGATAAGAAGCTAAAGTGTTGCCAAGATGAAAGAAAATATCAACAATTCCGTGAACATCTCGATGTCATGGCAGAAGGATTGAAACTGCTTAATCAAAAAGAAAAGACAAACAAAGAACCTGCTGATGCAAGCTGGTTTTTAGAAAAAGCTCTAAACAAAGCCACCAATGGTCAAGATTTAGAACGACACTTCCACCAACTACTCGATAGTATCGCAGATATGCTTGATATCGATCTGTTCTTAATTGCTATTGACGATGTGGATACACAAACAGAAAAAGCAGATGAAGTATTAGAAGTGCTGCGTTGCTATCTTACCCATCCGAAACTGGTTATCCTGATTTCAGGTGATCTAAAGTTGTATAGTCATATCGTACGTAATAATAAACGTAAGGAGCTAAATGAGCAGCAAAGTCAGAGTGACGAGAAGGTCGAAGCTTTAATTGGCCACCTAGAACAACAATATTTAGCCAAAGTGCTTCCTGTTGAGCAACGTATCCAGCTTAAAAAGCTGGATGAGCTAAGTGGAAAATATGAAATTGAAATCAAACATATTAATCTTATTTATGAAGGTAGTGAAAAATCTATAGAAATAAAAAAAATAGTTGCTGATATCTTTTCACAAGCACTCAATTTCCGACAAGATCATGTTAGTTCTCATTTGGATTTTTTACTTAGTCAACCTGTTCGTTCAGTATTGCAATTAATAAAGACTATGCTTGATGCAATCGATGTAAAAGAAGATGAGAAAAGAAAATTTAAAGCATCAACATTAAAAAATGCGATTTATCAGAGTTTTATTGGTGATTTGGTTAATGAAGATTTGAAGTTGGAGAACTTAATGCAGAAAGAGCCTCATATTAATGCTATTAGCTATGAGTTGTTTAAAATTATTTATCGAAATAGAGATCTAGAAACAGGGTTTTACTCGCGGCCAGATAGTAGCTATGACCAATCAGGTTATAATGCTGCTAAGATTTATCTATCTGCATCCATTGCATCATTATTTGAAAGTTCCTCTAATTTAAAAAACATAAGCAAAGTAATAAAGATAATGTTGTCAACTGGTATTGTGTCTAATGTATACCAAACTTATGTTGCTAATAATCTAGAAGAAAAATATTCAGAAAAAGATTATCTTGACTACGTTGGCCTGAGTCGTAACGAGGGAGATATGCATAGCTTGGCCTCGCATATTAGTCCAATAATTCTTCATCATAAAAATAATGATGAAAAAGCAATACATTCAGGTGTGATAAGAACAACTCGATATATGGGAAGTAACACAAAAAGTTTTGAAGAGTTTCTGTCTAAGCATATAGACATCAAGAGAGTAAAGACACTTTCTGCTCTAGAAAAAACAGAGCCAAGTGAAAGCGAAGACTATAAAAATATATTTTCAATTAAAGCAGTGCTTTTTTCAGCCCATAGTGCAGCCACTTCTACAGAGGGTAGAGACTATATCTCTATCTATACCTTGTTATCATCAATTGCAGAGTTGCTTGAAAATACTGATAAAAATATTCAAAAGCTGATTACTTTAAAAAACTATATTTATCCGGCTTTTCTTAATGGTAAAATTAAAGGTGAAGAAGATAATGTGGATGATGATTTTTCGGAAAATGTACAAGAAAATACACCGCTGGGCAGCTTTATAGAAAGTATTAATCATTGGCAAGAGTGTAATAGTAGTAATGATGTTTCACACGGTTTTTCATCATTACTAATTGGTAAGGTCACATCACGGATTATATATTCTCTCAATCAAGTGTCAGAAAATGCTCGCAAAAAAATGACTTATTCCGTAGGAGAAAAAAGAGATATTGTTCTTGGTGTCGCTTTTTCTAGATTTATTTGGGCTATTATAAATTCTATGCTAATCGAAGAGTTTCGCTATTCTATCAATATTAATGACGTTGAACTTAAAAAAATATCTCAAGCAAAAAATACTAGTACTTCACCAACAGAATTGATTAAGAATATAAAAGCTATTAATAGTGAGGATTTGGATTGGAAAAATAATCTCCCATTAACATACGCTCTGATTACTTGTCCTTTATTATGGCCTTTCTTAGGAAAATATATTAATGGCAGAGGAGAAGAGCAAAGCGATTTATTTGACATTATATCTGAAGTGATTGAGCCAGATAAAGATCAAAGTAGCTCATCAACGGACGCTCCATCCTTCAGGAGTATAGCTGAAAACTCAGAGCCATCTAAATTAATTGTTTCAGCTCTCGCTATTGTTGGCTGCTTTAGGAGCTAGAGTATTATGTTCATTAACACACATATCCTTTCAGAACCGCTTCTTTATGATTTTCTACGTGGACATTTACCTTCATTACTAAGCAGTTATGGCAAACTTGATCTCGATCGTATCAAGCAAATTACCTATGCAAGTTGGCACCAACGCCATCCGCAGCAAATCGATCAAACTTTCCATAGTCATTGGCAGAACCTGCAAGAACGGATGAAGCAACACGGATCACTGACACTTGCGCTTCTAGATCAAGTGGCACGGTATCACCTTGATGGTGACGATTCTCGGCGAATTGCGATTAAAATGTCTCGCTTTGATGCGTGGCAAAATTGGCTCGCCAATCAGTCAGGCCTACCTGTTATCGCTTATCAAGCGGTAAAGATTCTTCCAATAGAAAGTCGCCCTTTTGCTTCGTTCCAACAACGTGACTGGCTTAAATCTCGACTAGGTTATCGCAGCTTGATTTGCCCCTATCGCCCAATGATCGAAGACTATATCCAACGCAATGGACTGAATGAAAGCCATATGCACCTCAATGGTACTACCACTCTTGAGGCCATGTGGCATTTTTCACTATGTCATCCTGACCCCATTTTGCTGGATTTAGAAGCCGAATTTGAAAAGCAGCCTCGTGTGAAATTGCTTTATGTAGCAACGCCACCACTGACTCATCCTAAGCATTATCAACAATTACTCAAACTTGCTCGCGAACTGCGTCAGATGTTACTCGCGTGGACACAGAATCATTCACAATTACATCAATATCTTCATCGAGTACACCAAACACTTGATCCACTCGTGAATCAAGAGACACAGGATGAAGAAGAGCAAGTTGTAAGTGGCTTCCAAATTGAAAAGGAATACTTCGGTGAGCCGGATCAATGGACACATATAACAGAGCTGAGTTTGCATGTTGATATCATCAAAAAGCTCAATAACACTCCATCTCAGAAAATGGATATTAGCTATTTACTTTACCTACTTTGTTTAAATTGTTTTCAGCGCTTACTAGTACAGCGTGATGATCAATACGGCTTTGATCAGTTCCAGAAGTTTGCTGATGATGGTATTCGTGAACTCTATGAAAAAGACTATCAAAATCGCTTTTACCAATTGCATGGTCCCAACGCCACTGGCGATGCAGATCTATACTCTTTAGAAGGACGCTTTGCGCCCAAGAAAACGACAGAAAAGAATAAAGCGCTCATCGAGAGTATCTTGCGCGGCTTTCTTCACTACCACGATAATAAGCCAGCTCATGAGCACTATGCCGACCTAAATGAGTTAGCGAAACAAGCCTATCAGAAAAAAAGGCCTGCTTTACGATTAGTAGCACACTTTATTAAGAAGCCTTGGTTAATTGAAAAACGCCCTCATTTTGGTGAGTTACGTGAAACGCTCTTGCAAGATGGGGAAAAACTATTAGAGGTAATCCGAGAATTTCCAGAATTACGTAAGATTATCACTGGGATTGATGCAGCAGCTAATGAATTAGAAGCGCCACCCGAAGTTTTTGCGGTGCTATTTCGACATTGTAGGCGCCAAAGAATTGAACACTTCACCTATCATGTAGGAGAAGATTTTGAGCATCTCCTAAGCGGTATAAGAGCTATTTATGAAGCAGTACAATTTTTAGATTTGCGTAATGGTGACCGTCTTGGTCATGCCACTGCCATTGGAATAAATCCACAAATTTGGTTAGATAAAATGCCAGAATCTTTATTCATTGCTCGTGGCCAGTGGTTAGAAAACTTACTTTTTTTACGGCAGATTGCACTTAAGCAACCTCAGTTGTCTCCATCTATTTCCTTAGCTCACATTGAGGCACATACTCACCAATTAGCGCATAAAATATTCAATCACTCTATTGATATAAATACATTACAGCAGTTTTTCTCTCATCGAGATCTTGATCCACAGCTCATTCGACAAGTCAGAGAGCATCAAAATGAATCATATTTATTTATGCGAAGCGAGGAATATAAAAGGATTAAGAAAATTCCAGAGCCAAGAAAAGGAGTATACGATTGTTTATACCAGCGCTGGTTTGATCCAGAAGTTATTGGACGATATGAACACAAGCAAGAAATTTCTCTTACAGAAACTACTAATGAGCTCTTGCTAACTGCACAGCAGTATGTTCAGCAGTTAGTCGTTAAAAGACATGTTATCATTGAGACCTTACCCACCAGCAATCTACGGATTAGTCATTATCAACATATTCGTGATCACCATATTTTCCGCTGGCTAGGCATAAAAGATCGAGTATTTGAAGGCGATAGTACAATGGTGGTTGTACTAGGCTCCGATGATCCTGGAATTTTTGCGACAGATATGCGAAATGAATTTTATCACTTGTTCTCAACATTAATTACCCATTTTAATTACTCCGAAGAACTTGCTCTGGAAACAGTTGCAAAGCTCAATGAAAACGGGCGTATCTATCAATTTAATTCTTTGTAACTACTCAAGTAGAGCCAATCAACTGGCCAAGCTAAATCCGGCGGCAGAGCAATGGCAGGTGATTAACAGCGAACTTTCGGCGGATCTGCTGGTGGGGGCATGGTGGCGACACCAAGGGCTTTCAGGGGGAGCGGTGGCTCAAAGCAGGCAGCTACGCTTTGCACCAGACCGATACTCGTCCAGCCGATTTTTCTGCTCCGCTGAAAAATTCACCATTGAGCCCACATCAGCCTGATACGCTTGCCCATCACGGCGCTAATATTAATGATTTCTGTTTTAGTGTCAGCGAGCTTATTGAGCCTGATGCCCTGGAGGATTGGCTGGATATTTGGATGTCATTAATGGGCGACAAGATGCTGCGTATTAAAGCTATTGTGCACGGCAGTGGCTGCGTGGTTGGGAAGCGAAGAGGGCATCCTGGCGACGCCCCATAGCCAGCGCAGCTTTGT
The DNA here is from genome assembly GCF_031010175.1 of Halomonas sp. SpR1. Classification (GTDB taxonomy): domain Bacteria; phylum Pseudomonadota; class Gammaproteobacteria; order Pseudomonadales; family Halomonadaceae; genus Vreelandella. The sequence continues at coordinate 36,102 of NZ_JAUAMB010000024.1, read as the reverse complement.
GGAGTGTAGGTTACGCTTAGCTGAGGACGATAACGCAGAGCTCCCCATTGAGCGTTCGATTGATCGTATCGAACAAACCCTCGGTACGGCGCTGCAAACCGCCGTTAAACGCATCGATGAGCAGGCCTTTGCCCTTGCTAACGGCCAGAACTTGATGTTCTGTGAAGATGCGGCAAGGCGGCTGGATAAAGCCCTGCGGCAAGCACCGGGCGTAACCGGGTTTCAGCTCAAGGTGGTGCACGCCGAGAGCCTTCACGCCCATGACGCGGTGGCGCGGAGTGAGTGGAATTGGTGAACATGTTGGGGTCGCTTGTTACTAGACTCTAAACGATTATTGGCCTTCCGAGCGGCGCTTGTTTAGGATCAATAACGAACTCAATAAAAACTAGCGAGCCGCCCTCATGAAGCCAGAAACCATTGCCCTCCACCATGGCTATTCGCCTGATTCACAAAACGCCGTGGCGGTACCGATTCATCAAACCACGTCGTTTTCCTTCGATAACGCGCAGCACGCGGCGGATCTGTTTGATCTTAAAGTGGAAGGAAACATCTACTCGCGCATTATGAACCCCACCTGCGCTGTGTTGGAGCAGCGGGTAGCCGCGCTGGAAGGCGGTATCGCCGGGCTAGCGGTGGCGTCGGGGATGGCAGCGATCACCTATGCGATCCAGACTATTGCTGAAGCGGGCGATAACATCGTCTCGATCAGCGAGCTGTATGGCGGCACCTACAATCTGTTTGCCCACACCTTGCCACGCCAAGGCATCCAGGTACGCTTTGCCGATAAAGACGATATTGACGGCATCGAAGCGCTGATCGATGAACGAACCAAGGCGGTTTTCTGCGAAAGTATTGGCAACCCCTCGGGGGGAGTGGTCGATCTGGCGAAGCTCGCCGAGGCGGCCCATCGTCATGGGGTGCCGGTGATTGTCGATAACACCACTGCGACGCCGTTCTTGTGTCGGCCGATTGAGCATGGGGCGGATATTGTCATCCACTCCGCGACAAAATATATCGGCGGCCACGGCACCACGGTGGGCGGTGTGATTGTGGATTCGGGCACTTTTCCCTGGGCCGCAAACGCCAACCGTTTTCCGCTACTTAATGAGCCTGATGTTTCCTATCACGGCGTGAGTTATACCCGCGATGTAGGCGATGCGGCCTTTATTGCCCGTGCTCGGGTGGTGCCACTGCGCAATATGGGCGCGGCGCTGTCTGCCCAGGCAGCCTGGAACCTGCTTCAAGGGCTGGAAACACTGTCACTGCGCATCGAACGTATCTGCGCCAACGCCTTAGCCGTTGCCAATCACTTGGAAAGCCATCCGTTGGTCACCTGGGTGCAGTATGCAGGCTTGGAAAACCACCCCGATCACGCGCTGGCCAAGCGTTACATGAACGGCCACGCCTCGGGGATTCTTAGCTTTGGTATTGAAGGTGGCCAGGCCGCCGGCGAGCGCTTCTACGATGCGCTGGCGCTGATTCTTCGCCTGGTGAATATCGGCGATGCCAAAAGCTGCTCCTCCATTCCCGCCTCAACCACACACCGCCAGCTCAACGAGCAGGAGCTGAAAGCCGCGGGTGTTACGCGGGATATGGTTCGCCTGTCGATCGGCATTGAGCATATCGACGACCTGCTGGCAGATATTGATCAAGCGCTGGCGGCTTCTCAAGGGTAGTTCTTTTGCTTTTCCCGCCGCCTTATTGCTATGAATGCAACGGCGGCGGGGCTTCTGACACTAATGGTGCGTTAAGCGTTTAGCCATCAAACGCTTTTAGACGCCGCCAACGTATACAAAAACTCCAGCCCTAACGTCGCGGCGGCAAGCGAAGTAATGTCGCCGTGATCATAGGCGGGGTTTACTTCCACCACGTCCATGCCGACCAATTCCATACCCACCATGCCACGGATGACTTTTAGCATTAGGTCTGTCGACATGCCACCGCAGACCGGTGTGCCGGTGCCAGGAGCGTAGGCGGGGTCGAGGCCGTCAATATCCAGGCTCACGTAAGCTGGGTGGTAGCCTACTTTGGCGCGAATGCGCTCCAGCACGGCTTTCGGCCCATGATCGTTTACCCAGTCCGCATCCAGTACCTCGTAAGGGTGGTTGTGGCGGTCGTAGCTGGTGCGGATACCAATTTGCAGCGAGTGCTCAGGCACTACCAGCCCCTCTTTAAGGGCGTGGTGGAAAATCGTGCCATGGTCAAAGCGTGTGCCTTGCTCGTAGGTGTCGGTGTGGGCATCAAAGTGGATTAATGCTAGCGGGCCATGCTCACGGGCGTGGGCACGCAGCAGCGGTAGCGAAATATAGTGATCACCGCCCAGCGTAAGCATCTTTTTGCCCGCTTTTAACCAGCGGCCAGCATGGCTTTCCAGGTTGTCGACCAGGCTTTCAGGTTCGCCATAGGCGTAATCAACGTTGCCTGCATCGCATACTTTGAGGCGATCTTCTAAGGCAAAGTCCCATGGCCAGCGTTTACCTTCCCAGATCAGGTTGGCGGTACTCTGACGAATAGCATTCGGCCCCATGCGGGTGCCCGCACGGCCAGAGCAAGCCAGGTCGAAGGGTACGCCACTCACCACAACGTCGGCGTCGCTTGCCTTGGGATCCGTTGCTTTCTCTACGCCCATAAAGGTAGAGATCATATCGCCATACAGGCTGGGCATAGTTTGAGACAGTGGGTGGGTCACCGGTGTGCTTCTCCTTTCGTGCTGAATGATCGCTGATGGGCGAATAAGCGGCAGACAATAAGCAATTTCTGGTGATAAATTAAATGAATGTTTAGAATTTAATCATTCGTGATATGAATAATGAGAAACCATGCGCTCGCTACGCCATTTCGACCTGAATTTGCTGCTGGTATTTGAAGCGCTGATGCACGAGCGCCACGTTACACGCGCGGCAGAAAAGCTGCATTTAAGCCAACCCGCCTTGAGCCATGCCTTAAAACGACTGCGTGAAGCGCTGGATGACCCACTGCTGGTGCGCACCGAAAACGGCATGCAGCCAACCCCACGTGCGCTGGCACTTTTGCCCGTCGTACAGCTGGCGCTGGGGCAGCTAAGGGAGGGCCTTGCGCCTCCCGCGATGTTTTTGCCTGCTACTAGCACGCGGCGCTTTACGTTAGCGACCACCGACTACTTTGAAGAGGTCATGTACCCGCTCTTTTTAAGCCAGCTGTTGGCCTATGCGCCGGGCATTAGCTTCTCTATTGAGCTGATTACTCCGGATGTGCTGAGTGAGGGGCTGAAGCAGCGCCAAATCGACATGGTGGTAGGGTTGGATAGCCAACGCGAGCTGCCTAGCGGCGTGATTCAGACCCCGTGGATGGATGAGGAGCTAGTCTGCTTAGCCGCTACCCATAATGGCCGCGTCGGCGATGCGCTGGATATTGCCCAGTTTGCTCAAGCGCTCCATGTGGAGCTGGCTGATATCAGTGGACTGCGCCCCAGCAATATTGAAAGCTGCTTGACTCAGCACGGCTTATCCCGCCGGGTCATCTCTAAAAACCTCAACTATATCGCCGCGGCTAGGGTAGTCGCGCTAACCGAGGCGATCATGACGCTGCCACGCCAAATGGCTGAGCGTTTCGTTGCGATGCTACCGGTACGCTTGGTAGAGCCGCCTAAAGAGCTACCAGTGCTGAAAATGACCCTGATTCAGCATGGGCTGTATGCCAATGATCCTGCAGTGGTTTGGTTATACCAGCAACTCATGGCGTTTGCGCAAGCGTTTAGTGACCCCGTTAATAACAGCTGTAATGCGGGGAGTTGAATACTCTTGGGTCATTGGTAAAGGGGCATGAGGGCGTGGGATTAGCCGTTTATGGCGTTGTAGCCATGCTATTAATTCAGTGCTGGATTTAGGGAAAATCTTTAATATTAGTATCTTGAGTGAATAATAATTATATTTAATAGTGGTGGTGCCAATGATTCCTTTTCGTAACATTGCCGTTTTCTTCCATGTGGCGAGGATCCAAAGCGTTACCGGCGCGGCGGAGCACCTCAATATCACCTCCTCTGCTGTCAGCCAACAGCTTCGGTCTTTAGAAGAACACCTTGGCACAACCCTCGTCGTAAAGTCTGGGCGTGCCTTACGACTCACTGAAGCAGGCGAGCATTACTTTGATTTAATTTCAGAAGATATCGAGCACATCATTAAGGTCACCGACCAAATCAAAGGCACTAAAACACTGACCCGTATTAACATCCGTGCCACCCCAACTATCGCCACCAAGTGGCTGCTTCCACGTCTCAGTGAATTCCTCTCTTTTCATCCAGATTTGGAGGTCAGACTTGATGGCTCAAATGAACCTACCGACTTTAGTCGGGAAAGGGTGGATATCGAAATTCGCCATGGCACTGGCCGTTGGCCTGGTCTTTATGTTCAGCCTCTGATTACAGAGCACTTTTTACCGGTATGTTCTCCTACGCTTGCCCTGCCTAACTCGTTATCGCCAAACGACTTCAAGGACTATCGTCTCATTCACTCGGTCAAGGCACAGGTTCAGTGGCGCCATTGGTTCGCTTCCATTGGCAGTAAAAGGGACGTCTTCTCAGGGGGACTTTATTTTGATCGATCTCATATGTCAGTGGACGCAGCGGCCCTTGGCTTGGGTATTGCTCTTGAAAGCAATCTGATGATGGAAAGTGAATTAACGACGGGTCAGTTAATCATCCCATCGACAGTGACGCCAAAAATGCCGGTATGTACGCAGTGGATCGTGTGCCCCAACCAAAGCCTTCGCCTTCCTCACGTCAGACGCTTTGTAGAATGGATACAGGATAAAGCCAGTCAATGGAGCGATCAGAACGACGCTCAACTCTTTAGTTAATCTTAATTATCGCCAAGAAAAAGTAAATTTTCCTAAGGATGGAATGCTCCTACCTTCAATAGTGTTAGTGCTAACAACGAATCGCCACTGCTAATAATTTTAACTAACGCTTGTATTGCTCGGTACTGCCATTCGGTATCGTCAATCCTTAGGAGAAAGCCATATGAATTTATCGTCCATGCTCGCTGACCATCATGCCCAGGGGAAATCAATTCGCGTAGGGCTGATTGGCGCGGGAAAATTTGGTTCCATGGTGCTGGCGCAAGCAAGAAAAATTCCTGGCTATCATATTGTTGCTGTTGCAGATATTGATACCCAGAAAGCTAGAGAGTCGTTCCAGCGTACGGGGTGGGAAGAGAATGAGTATTCCGCGACGTCAATGGGCGATGCCATTACCAGCGGAAAGACCTTCATCACACCCGATGCCCGTGACATGTGTGAGTTTGAAGATATTGACTGCATCATAGAGGCGACTGGCCATCCCATTGCGGGTGTTCGTCATGCCCTGATGGCGATCGATAATAGCAAACACGTCATTATGGTAAACGTGGAAGCCGACGTTATGTGCGGCCCGATTTTAGCCCAAAAGGCCCGTGCCAAGGGTGTGGTCTATTCCATGGCTTATGGCGATCAGCCAGCTGCCATTTGTGAATTGGTTGATTGGGTGCATTCCTGCGGTTTCGAGCTCACCTCGGCTGGCAAGGGCATGAATTTCGAACCCCGTTATCGCTATTCCACCCCCGATACTGTTTGGGGGTACTTCGGCTGGAGTGAGGAGAAAGTAGCCGAAGGGGACTTTAATCCCAAAATGTACAACTCGTTTACCGACGGCACCAAAGCAGCCATCGAAATGGCGGCGGTAGCCAATGGAACCGGCCTTGATTGCCCTGACGATGGTTTGGCGTTCTATCCGTCTGGACTTCACGATCTTGCCTCGGTCTTCAAGCCCCAAAGTGAAGGCGGACGCTTGCCGCGATCGGGTCTTGTCGATATAGCGGCGAGCCAGGAGCCGGATGGCCGTGAAGTCTTGAACAATATCCGTTTTGGCATGTTTGTCACCTTCAAGGCGCCCGATGTCTATACCCGGGATTGCTTTGATCAGTATGGACTACTGACTGACAAATCGGGCTGGTACGCCTCTATGTGGCGGCCTTTCCACCTGATTGGCCTAGAGACGTCAGTGAGTGTTCTTTCGGCCTACTTCCGTGGCGAGCCTACTGGCAGTTCAAAATTCTATCGCGCTGATGCCGTAGCCACGGCCAAGAAGGATCTTGCCGCTGGGGAGATGCTCGATGGTGAGGGTGGGTACGCCGTGTGGGCCAAGGCCATTCCCGCTTCACTTAGTATGCAACTGGATGCGCTGCCCATTGGTCTCGCCCATAACGTCAAGCTTAAGAATCCGGTCAAAAAAGACCAGGTGGTACGCATGTCCGATGTGGAATTGGTCAAGGATCGAGACGTCATCGACATACGGCTCGAACAGCTTCGCACCATGGGCAGTAATGCCTAGGAGGGCGCGGTAATGGCAAGCCAATCTAACTTTGTTGTCATCGCTGAGTTTGAAGTGGCCGCAGCAAACCTTGACGCGTTTCTGGCGGCTGCTAGGCAGGACGCCACTTGTTCGTTAGCCGACGAGCCGGGCTGTCTGCAATTCGATATCAATGTCGATGAGTCATCGCCAAGCTCAAACGTGGTGTTCTACGAGGTATATCGCTCCAAAGAGGCCTTCGACGCACATCTAGAAACGCCCCACTTGGCGGCTTTCCGGGACTCACTTACCTTGGTCGAGCGCGAGCTTTCGGCGCGCTTTCTCACTCGGCGACATGCATAAGGCGGCGAAGATGAGCCAACAAAAAATTGCTGTGCTCGGCACCGGCATCATGGGCCGCCCCATGGCGCGCAACCTATTGCGGGCGGGTTATGTAGTCAGCGTTTGGAACCGCAGTCTTGAAAAGGCAGCTCTGCTGAGCGACGCGGGTGCGCATGTGGCCGCAAGCCCCAGCGAAGCCGTCAAGGGCTGCGATGCTGTCGTGGTCATGGTTAGTTCCGGGCAGGTATGCGAGGAGGTGCTGTTTGACCAGCGAGGGGCCATCCAAGCGATGAACGCAGGGAGCCTGCTTATCGTTATGTCGTCCATTGGTAGAGGGGAGGCCATCAGCATGGCACAGCGCTGCGATGCGCTTGGTCTTCAGTGGTTGGATGCGCCGGTCTCAGGAGGTGAAAAAGGCGCCATCGATGCCAGCCTGTCAATTATGGCGGGGGGAACCCCAGAGGCCTTTGCGTTGGCTGAGGAAATTCTATTGGCCATGGGCCGCCCCGTACATATTGGCCCTGCAGGCACTGGTGCGTTGGCGAAGTTGGTTAACCAACTGACGGTGGCCAGCACTATTTGTGCGGTATCTGAGGCATTGTTACTCGCCGAGGCGGGTGGCGCGGATCCCGCTCGGGTCAGAGAAGCACTGCTAGGAGGTTTCGCCAACTCACGCGTACTCGAACAGCACGGCCAGCGAATGCTGGATGATAATTTCTTACCTGGGGGGCCCGCTAAATACCAGCTCAAAGATACACGAGCGGCCTCTGCAGTGGCACAAGAGCTCGAGCTTGACCTGCCGCTGCTCGCGTTAACCGATCGCCTGTTTGCCGACCTTGTTGAGGCGGGCGGAGGTGAATTAGACCATAGCGCGCTGTATCTAGAAGTGCGGCGTCGCAATGGCTTTTCATCAACGGGCCTTCATAAGGTCAAATAGCAGTCTTCAATAACGAGCTTCAATAACAACAGCGTTAAGGAGTCACACCATGCGTAACAATACTAAATCATACGCGCTCAAATGCGGCTATGCCGTTATGTTCTCACTGACCATCCCCATGATCGCCAGTCAGGCTCAAGCGGCGGTTAACCTCCGCTTAGCAGTACCCGATCCTGCCCAGTCGTCGGTGGGACAAGCGGCCAGTCGATTCGCTGAGCTTGTCGAGCAGAAAACAGACGGCGAGGTCACCTTTCAAGTCTTTCCTGACGGCGTCCTGTTTAGCGGTGATCAGAATGCGGCTATCAATCAACAGGGTTCCGGCGCACTCGACGGTCTTATCTTAGCTAGTTCGGTGTATGCCTCTTTTGAACCTCGTATGAACGCTATCAGCTTGCCCTACCTGTTCAGCGACTATGAGCAGTTCCAGGCTTATCTGAACGGCGAACCAGGGAAGGAGTTGCTTTCATCACTCGATCGGTTGGACATTCATGGGCTTGGCTTTTTCCTGCGCACCTTTCGTAATGTGACCACGCGGGAAACGCCTATCACTACAGCTGAGGACTTTGAAGGCATTACCTTGCGGACGCCCAACAATCCTCTGTTCGTTAGCTTGTTTGAGGCGCTGGGAGCCAATCCGACGCCAATGGCTTTCTCCGAGGTCTATAGTGCGCTCCAGCTTAAGGCCATCGATGGCCAGGAAAATCCGGTTGAGGTTCCCTACAACAATCGTTTCTACGAGGTGCAAGATCACCTCAACCTGACCCAGCACATCGCCGACGCCTTCCTGTTGTCGCTGTCGCAGTCTGCCTGGGAGCGTATCCCAGAGGAATATCGCGACGAGGTTGAACAGGCGGCAAGTGAGATGGCCCACGAGAGAAACACCATTGAGATAGAGCAGGAACAAGCAATCGTCGAGAAGCTCAAAAATGAAGGTATGCAGGTCAATGTGTTTGCCGAGGGTGAGTTAGAGAAGGTTCAAGAAATCGCTAGAGGTGTTTACGGACAATTTAGCGAAAACATTGGCGAAGATTTCATGCAAAAAAGCCTGAATTTCGTCACTGAATGAACCCATCTATCCCAGGTGTCCGGTTTTATTGAACCGCTACAGACACCTGGGATTCATCTTCTAAGGCGAACGGACGATGAAAAAATTTGAATCCTGGGTCTGGCGCCTGCTCGACGCCATGATCTTCGTGACGGTAGTTGGCATGGTGGTGCTTATCACCTTGCAAGTAGGCTCTAGATGGCTGGGAGGTTCTCTGGCCTGGACCGAGGAACTCTCTCGTTTTCTGTTTATATGGACGATTTGGCTAGGTATGGCAGCCGGCTTCCGGCAGGGCCAGCACCCCTCTCTCAACTTTCTATCTGCCATCTCCCCTCCTCGTATACAGCCGCTGCTGCGTATTCTCCAGGCGGTTGCTGCCGCTGCCTTTTTTTCCATTGTCTGCTGGTATGGCGTGAAGCTAGTCCAACAGCAGCTTCGCTTCGGTGAAGTTTCAGCGATTCTCCAACTAGGCATGTGGCTGACGACTGTTCCTCTGGTAATGGGTTCGGCATTGGCCATTTTCGGTGCACTGATGCACGCCCTGGCGCCTATCCAAGACGACCAGCCTGCAACAAAGATGGTGGAGGGTTCTTCATGAGTATCTGGCTGTTGGTCATCTTCGCTACACTTGCATTACTCGGCATTCCTCTTTCGCTGTCCCTAGGGCTGGCCGCCCTGACTACCCTATGGTGGTTCGACCTGCCGATGTCGATGGTTACTCAAGCGATGGCTTCGTCGATCAATTCTTTTCTACTCATCGCAGTGCCCTTATTCATTCTGGCAGGTCAGATCATGGAGCGTGGTGGGCTGTCAGAGCGCATCTTTGATGCTGCAGAAGTAGCGGTGGGTCGATTTCGAGGTGGCCTTGGACACGTAAACATTGCTTCTAGCTTTGTCTTTGGTGGCATTTCTGGCTCATCGGTCGCTGATATCGCAAGCTTAGGGCCTATCTCCATCCGTGCCATGACAACGCGCGGTTATCCGCTACCTTATTCAGCAGCGCTTACGTTAATCACCGCTACTCTGGCAACGCTGGTGCCGCCCTCTATATTAATTATTGTGGCTGCGGCGGCGGCGGGACAATCCGTGGGTGCCGCTCTTGCTGGGGGATTAGGCCCCGGTTTGCTCCTTGCCCTTGCGCTAGCCGCTTACAATGCTTTCGCCGCACGCCGTCATGGCTACGGCACCATGTCAAAATTTAGCTATCGAAAGAGTCTGCGATCTCTACTCAGAGCCGTACCGTCGGTAGGGGCTCCGGTTATCATCCTCACTGGCATGTTCTCCGGCATAGTGACACCTACCGAAGCTGCTGGCTTGGCGGTGATTTATACCTTGCTAGTGGCTATCGTGGTGCATCGAGAAATGGGTTGGCGCGACCTAGTGCCGCTGATTATCCGCGCAGGTCAAACGGCGGGTTCGGTGCTACTCATTCTTATGGTGGCCAATATTGCCACTTATGTGTTCACCGTCGACCTGTTGCCACAAAAGACCACCGGTCTGCTGGGTACCATTGCTTCTTCTCCATTCGCGACGCTACTTTTAATGGGCGTTGTCTTTCTCCTCGTCGGAATGCTGATGGACATCGTCGCCGCCGCGCTGATGCTGATACCGGTTCTGATGCCCGCAGCGGTGAATGCCAACGTTGATCCGCTCCACTTTTTGATCTTTATGGTAGCAAGCCTAGCAGTGGGTTTGGCCTCCCCCCCGGTAGGTACGTGTCTGTTTGCGACTGCGCAAGTCTCCAAAGTGCCAGTCGAGCGGCTAGTCGTCGCAGCGCTACCTTTTTATGCCGTTAATATCGTGATATTGGTGCTTCTTGCCGCTTTCCCATCCATCGTTTTAGCGCCTGCAGCTTGGCTAACCGCCTCATAGCTGGGGCAATTAAATCCATACAGGAACTCATGTGCCCCAGACAGTTGCTGGGGCTTTTTCATTTTGCTAGAAGTATCTGTCGGTATTTTAAAAATCATATATCAACAGACGCTAGGCTGCAGATCAGCCCATGTTGTAGTTAAACAACCCAGTTGAATCAAAGGTTGAATAGTATCTGGCGGCCGCCCCGTTAGATCCTAGACTGCTAAAAGATGGTATGACTAACGTCGAAATGGGCAGTGCCCAATCTCTGTGTGGTGGCGCTGTGGGAAGGTAACAGCAGCAGGAAACAACGCAGAAAACAACAAAGGAGAACGCGAGTGAAAATAGGTGCACCGAAAGAGAGTGCCCGGGGGGAAGCGCGTGTCGCGCTAACCCCCGAGAGCGCTAAACAGATCCAGAAGCTGGGCCACGAGTGCTTGGTAGAAAGCGGCGCAGGCTTGGCGGCGGGCTTTAATGACGACACTTATCGTGAGGCGGGCGTTACCGTGGTCGAAGGAGCGGAAGCGCTCTGGAACGACGCTGAGGTGGTCATTAAAGTCCGCGAGCCCTCTGATCAAGAGGTTGAGCGGCTGCACAAAGGCCAAACCCTGATTGCCTTCTTCTGGCCAGCGCAAAATGAAGCGCTGCTGGATAAGTGCAAGGCCCAGGGCGCCACCGTTATCGCGATGGATATGGTGCCGCGTATTTCCCGCGCGCAGAAAATGGACGCGCTCTCCTCCATGGCCAATATCGCCGGCTACCGGGCGGTGATTGAAGCGGGCAATAACTTTGGCCGCTTCTTTACCGGCCAGGTTACCGCTGCGGGTAAAGTGCCCCCCGCCAAGGTGCTGGTGATCGGTGCAGGGGTGGCGGGCTTGGCGGCGATCGGCACCGCCACGAGCTTGGGCGCCGTGGTGCGCGCCTTTGACGTACGCCCTGAGGTTTCTGAGCAGATCGAGTCCATGGGCGCTGAATTCCTGTTCCTCGATTTCGAAGATAGCCAGGACGGTTCCGAAAGCGGTGGTTACGCCTCGCCCTCAAGCCCAGAGTTCCGTGAGAAACAGCTGGAGTGCTTCCGCGAGCAGGCAGCCGATGTGGATATCGTGATTACCACGGCGCTGATTCCTGGCCGTCCCGCGCCCAAACTGTGGCTGGAAGATATGGTTGCGGCGATGAAACCGGGTTCGGTGGTTATCGATTTGGCGGCCGAGAAGGGCGGCAACTGCGATCTCACTAAGCCCGATGAGCGGGTGGTATCGGATAACGGCGTTGTGGTGGTTGGCTACACTGACTTCCCTTCGCGTATGGCCACCCAGTCATCGCTGCTCTACGCCACCAATATCCGCCATATGCTGACCGACCTAACGCCTGAGAAAGAGGGCGTGATCAATCACAATATGGAAGACGATGTGATTCGGGGCGCCACGGTAACCCACCAAGGCGAAATCACCTTCCCGCCGCCTCCGCCCAAAGTTAAAGCGATTGCGGCCGCTAAGCCGAAGAAGAAAGAGAAAGCGCCTACGCCAGAGGAGAAAAAAGCCGCTGAGCTAGCCACCTTTAAAGCGCAAACCAAACGTCAAGTGGGGTTGTTGGCTGTCGGTGGCGCACTAATGCTGCTGTTGGGCCAGGTGGCCCCGGTGTCGTTTATGCAGCACTTTATCGTCTTTGTACTGGCCTGCTTTATTGGCTTCCAGGTGATTTGGAACGTCAGCCACTCGCTGCATACACCGCTGATGGCGGTGACTAACGCGATTTCGGGCATCATTATTTTGGGGGCGATTCTGCAGATTGGCTCCGGCAGCGCTGTGGTAGGCGTGCTGGCGGCGATCTCGGTGCTTATCGCGTCAATCAATATCGTGGGTGGCTTCCTGGTGACACGCCGGATGCTGGCCATGTTCCAAAAATCCTAAGCGGCGGAGAGACGATATGTTAGGTCAAGGATTCGTATCTGCCGCGGCGATCGCGGCAAGTGTGCTGTTTATTCTGTCGCTGGGCGGCTTGAGTAACCAGGAAAAAGCCAAACGGGCCGTGTGGTACGGCATTGTGGGTATGGCGTTGGCTGTTTGTTTTACCGCTTTAGGGCCGGGTATTGGCGGCTACTGGTGGTTAATTCCGATGATGGTGATTGGTGCTGGCATCGGCGTCTATGTGGCGGGCAAGGTTGAGATGACCGAAATGCCGCAACTCGTGGCAGCGCTGCACAGTTTTGTCGGCTTGGCCGCGGTGTTTGTCGCCTGGAGCGCAGATTTAGAGCGCCGCCGGGTACTGGCGGCACAAGCGGCCGATGGCGTTATGCAGGAGTTTTCCGCGTTTGCCGCACTGGTCGCCACCAAGGCGCCTGACGAGCTCACCTTTCTGCAGATTGAAGTCGTGTTCGCTATCTTTATCGGTGCAGTGACCTTTACTGGTTCGGTGGTGGCGTTCGGTAAGCTGGCGGGCAAAGTGGATGGCAAGCCGCGCCAACTGCCCGGTGGGCATATGCTTAACGCCGGAGCGGCGGTGCTTTCACTAGTGTTGGCGATTCTCTACCTGAACGGTGCAGGCTTCTGGACGTTGATCGTGCTCGCAGCGCTGTCGTTGTTTATCGGTTACCACCTGATCATGGGCATTGGTGGGGCGGATATGCCCGTGGTGGTGTCAATGCTCAACAGCTACTCCGGCTGGGCGGCGGCGGCCATCGGCTTCACACTTTCCAACGACCTGCTGATTGTGACCGGTGCACTGGTGGGCTCATCCGGTGCGATTCTCTCTTACATCATGTGTAAGGCGATGAACCGCAACTTTGTTAACGTGATTCTGGGTGGCTTTGGCGGACGCTCTGGGCCCGCAGCGGAAATTGAGGGCGAGCAGGTCGCGATTGATGCTGGCGGTGTGGCAAGCGCGCTGAACGATGCTGATAGCGTGATTATCGTGCCGGGTTACGGTATGGCGGTGGCCCAGGCGCAAACCGCAGTGAGCGATTTGGTACGCAAGCTGCGTGCTTCGGGTAAAACCGTGCGTTTTGCGATTCACCCGGTAGCCGGGCGCTTACCTGGGCATATGAACGTGCTGCTGGCGGAAGCCAAAGTGCCTTACGACATCGTGCTGGAAATGGACGAAATCAACGACGACTTCCCTACAACCGATGTGGTGATTGTGATTGGCTCCAACGATATCGTTAACCCCGCTGCCGAAGAGGATCCCAATAGCCCCATCGCCGGTATGCCGGTGTTGAAGGTTTGGGAGGCCAAACAGGTGTTTGTCAGCAAGCGCGGCCAGGGTACCGGTTACTCCGGTATCGAGAACCCGCTGTTCTTCAAAGACAACACGCGCATGTTCTACGGCGATGCCCGGGATAGCTTGAATACGCTGCTGCCGTTAATTGATTAGGCTAGGCAACTAGCGACCTATGCAACCTAGCAAAAAGCTAAATATCAAGAGTGATTAAGTACTGAGCCCGCGATTATTCGCGGGCTTTTTTGTCGCGGCTTATACATCCCTGGCTGCATGCTTTAAGTACTCCTGCTATGGTCAGCTACTGCCTCTTTTATTGAGCACTTTCTGCTATGAATCAACGCCCCAATCCCCGTGTGCTGCTACGCCTGCTGGGTCTACTGCGCCCCTACCGCAGTCGTTTAGCGCTTGCTGGCCTGGCACTACTATTGGCCTCTGGAAGCGTGCTGCTGCTGGGCAACGGACTGCGCTTGGTCATCGACCGCGGATTTTTGGCGGCGGATGAGCAAGCGCTGGCGCAAATGCTGGGTTTGATGCTGGTAGTGGTCACGGTGCTGGCGCTGGCCTCCGCGTTGCGCTACTACCAGGTCACCTGGATTGGCGAGCGCTTGGCTGCTGACCTGCGCCAGCGCGTGTTCGACCACTTATTAACACTGGAACCGAGCTTTTTTGAAAGCGCCAGCGACGGTCGCGCGGCCGGGGAAATCGCTTCTCGGCTAACCGCGGACACTAGCGTCTTACAGAGCCTGTTTGGCTCTTCGGTGTCGCTGGCGCTGCGCAACCTGGTCATGCTGGTGGGGGCCGTGGTGCTCATGCTGGTGACTCAGCCATGGCTCTCGGCGATGGTGCTGATTGGTATCCCCGCGACCCTTCTGCCCATCGTATGGTATGGCCGACGGGTGCGGCGGCTCTCCCGCACCAGCCAGGATCGCGTAGCGGAGCTTGGCCGCTATGCCGAAGAGGCGCTAAGCGGTATTAAAACGATTCAAGCATTTACCCATGAGGCGGTGGATAAAACCCACTACGGCCAGCGCGTAGAGCAGGCGTTTGGCAGCGCCATCGAGCGCACCCAGCAGCGCGCCTGGCTAACCGGTATTGCCATGCTGGTAGTGTTCACCGCCGTTGGCTTAATGCTCTGGCAGGGCGGCCAAGCCGTCTTGGCGGGTACCATGAGCGCCGGTGAGCTTTCGGCGTTTATTTTCTACGCCGTATTAGCGGCAGGCGCTATAGCGACACTCGCTGAAGTGGCGGGGGATGTGCAGCGCGCGGCGGGTGCAGCGGAGCGCTTATTGGAATTGCTCGATACCCCGCCTGTTATTCACTCGCCCATGGAGCCGTATAGCCTACCGAAACCTTTACGGGGTGAGATTACCCTGGAGAGCGTCAGCTTTACCTACCCTGGCCGGGAAACCGCAGCGCTTGAAGGCTTTGATCTGCATATCCAGTCAGGGGAACGGGTGGCCGTGGTGGGCCCTTCGGGGGCGGGTAAGAGCACGCTGCTCGCACTGTTGCTACGCTTTTATGATCCTATTCAGGGGCGTATCACGCTTGATGGTAGCGATATCCGCAGCTTAGATCTTGCTGCCTTGCGCGGAGCCATGGGGTTGGTGGCCCAAGAGCCTGTGCTGTTTAGCGGCTCGGTGGCCGAAAATCTGCGTTACGGAGATGCTGACGCGGATATCGATAGATTGCGTATTGCCGCCCAGGATGCCAGCGCTCTCGACTTTATTGATGCGCTGCCCCAAGGCTTTGATACGCCCCTCGGCCCCGGTGGCGTGCAGCTTTCTGGTGGCCAGCGTCAAAGGCTGGCTATTGCCAGGGCATTGCTCAAAAATCCCGCGGTGCTATTGCTCGATGAAGCCACCAGCGCCCTGGATGCCGAGAGCGAGCGCCTGGTGCAGCAGGCGTTAGACCGATTGATGGTCGGGCGCACCAGCATTGTGATCGCCCACCGGCTGGCGACAGTTATTGCCGCTGATCGACTGCTGGTGCTTGATGGTGGGAAGCTGGTTGCGGCGGGCACCCACGCCGAATTGATCAACAGCAGCGAACTCTATCGTCATTTAGCCGCGTTGCAGTTTGGCGGCGAAACGTTATAAAACTATTCTTTTAAAGATGGGAATACCGATGTCGACCTTTTTTCAGCGCCTTAACGCCGTCAACGCCCCTTCGATTGGTCTGGGCTGTATGAACCTCTCCCACGGTTACGGCAGCATCGTGCCGGAAAGCGCGGCTCTACGGGCGCTGGATGAGGCCTTCGATATGGGCTATCGCCATTTCGACACCGCTACGCTGTATGGCGCCACGGCCAATGAGAAAGTGGTCGGGCGCGCCCTGGAGGGCAAGCGGCACCAGCTCTTTCTGGCCAGTAAATGCGGTATGGCGATGGATCCTGAATCGGGCAGGCGGGTGATTGACGGCCGCCCGGAAACCCTGCGCAAACAGTGCGAAGCAAGCCTTGATCGCCTGCGCACCGACTATTTGGATCTCTACTACCTGCACCGCTTGGATCGCCAAGTCCCTATTGAAGAGAGCGTGGGGGCGCTGGGGCGTTTAGTGGAAGAGGGCAAGATAGGTGGTGTGGGGCTATCCGAAATATCAGCGATCACGCTGCGCCGCGCGGTGGCAGAGTACCCTATCGCCGCAGTGCAGTCGGAATACTCGCTATGGACGCGTAACCCAGAAATCGCCCTAATTGAGGAGTGCCGCGAAGTGGGAGCTGCCCTGGTCGCGTTTAGCCCCCTGGGTCGAGGCTTTTTAACCGGTGCCATTCAGGATCCGGCGCGTTTAGTAGAGGGCGATATGCGTCGCAATATGCCGCGTTTTAGTGCCGAGAACTACCCCCACAACCTAACGCTATTTGCCCGCCTGGCGGCGTTGGCGCAGGGCTTGAGCGTGACGCCGGGGCAACTGGCACTGGCATGGCTGAAAGCTCAAGGTGAGAATATTATCCCCATTCCCGGTACTCGCTCGCCTGATCATATGCGCGAAAACTTAGCCGCGGAAACGCTGCACCTTGATGCCACTACTTTGTCTCAGTTGAATGCCATGATGACGCCAGACCAAGTGGCAGGCGCACGCTACAGCGAAGCTCAGCAGGCGGATATCGACACGGAAGAATTTTAACCACTGTAGCGCTAGCGATCTGGCGATGCATAAAAACTATTAGATCGGTCGCTAAAAGCAAATTGTGCCTATGACACTTCTGCTTTAAAACAGTACCAAGTGAGTGAAGCGCTCTTACTTCTGCGTAAACTGCGGAGTAACGAACATATCGTGAGGGCGCTCACCGTTTAATTGCTTGGTGGTAACCAAGACAAAAACAGCTAGCACAAAATGAAGTGAGAGGGAGAGAGCTATGAGTGGTAAATGTCCTGTAATGCATGGTGGTAATACCTCCACAGGCACGTCAAACAAAGACTGGTGGCCTGAAGGAATTAACCTGGATATCTTGCACCAGCACGACCGCAAAACGAACCCGATGGATGCAGATTTTGACTATCGGGAAGAGGTCAGAAAGCTCGATTTTGACGCGCTCAAGCAAGACGTTCACGCGCTGATGACCGACAGCCAGTCCTGGTGGCCTGCGGATTGGGGGCACTACGGCGGCCTGATGATCCGCATGGCATGGCACTCCGCAGGCACCTACCGTCTTGCCGACGGCCGCGGTGGCGGCGGTACCGGTAGCCAGCGTTTCGCTCCCCTCAACTCCTGGCCGGATAACGTCAGCCTGGATAAAGCGCGGCGCCTGCTGTGGCCGATCAAGAAAAAGTACGGCAACAAAATCAGCTGGGCCGACCTGATGATCCTGGCGGGCACCGTCGCCTACGAATCCATGGGGCTGCCTTCTTACGGCTTCTCGTTTGGCCGTGAAGACATCTGGGCCCCGGAAAAAGATATCTACTGGGGCGATGAGAAAGAGTGGCTGGCGCCTTCCGACGAGCGTTATGGCGATGTTGAAAAACCGGAAACCATGGAAAACCCGCTAGCTGCGGTTCAGATGGGGCTTATCTACGTTAACCCTGAAGGTGTTAACGGTGTGCCCGACCCGCTGAAGACCGGCCAACAGATACGCGAAACCTTCGCCCGTATGGCGATGAACGACGAAGAGACCGCCGCGCTCACCGCCGGTGGTCACACGGTAGGTAAGTGTCACGGTAACGGCGACGCAGCCGCTCTTGCTGCTGAACCTGAATCCTCAGACGTTGAAAACCAGGGGTTTGGCTGGGGCAACCCCACCATGGGTGGCAAGGCGAGCAATGCCGTGACCTCTGGCATTGAAGGCGCCTGGACCACTAACCCTACCCAGTTCGACATGGGCTATTTTGACCTGCTGTTCGGCTATGAGTGGGAACTGCGCAAGAGCCCGGCGGGCGCTCACCAGTGGGAGCCGGTGAACATCAAGGAAGAAGATAAGCCGGTCGACGCCAGCGACCCTTCTATCCGCCACAACCCGATCATGACCGATGCGGATATGGCCATGAAGGTTGATCCGATCTACCGTGCCATTTGTGAAAAATTCATGGCGGATCCGGAGTACTTCAAGCAAACGTTCGCCAAGGCGTGGTTCAAGCTGACCCACCGTGACCTAGGCCCGAAATCGCGCTACATCGGCCCGGAAGTACCCGCTGAAGACCTGATCTGGCAGGATCCTGTTCCGGCTGGCAACACCGACTACAGCGAAGAAGTGGTTAAGCAGAAAATCGCCGAGGCCGGTCTGAGCATCAGCGATATGGTCAGCACCGCCTGGGACAGCGCGCGTACTTACCGCGGTTCCGACATGCGTGGCGGTGCCAACGGCGCCCGCATTCGCTTGGCACCTCAGAAAGACTGGGAAGGCAACGAACCCGCTCGTCTTGCCAGCGTATTGGCGGTCTACGAGAAGATCTCTGCCGATACCGGCGCTAGCCTTGCGGATGTGATCGTGCTGGCGGGCAGCGTAGCCATTGAAAAAGCCGCCAAAGCGGCAGGCTATGACGTTCGCGTACCTTTCCTGAAAGGGCGTGGCGATGCTACAGCCGACATGACCGACGGCGAATCTTTCGAGCCGCTAGAGCCGCTGGCTGACGGTTTCCGTAACTGGCAGAAGAAAGACTACATCGTGAAGCCGGAAGAGTTGCTGCTGGATCGCGCTCAACTGATGGGCCTTACAGGGCCGGAAATGGTCGTGCTACTCGGCGGTATGCGGGTGCTTGGCACCAACTACGGTGGCACCAAGCACGGCGTATTCACCAACCGTGAAGGCCAGTTGACCAACGATTTCTTCGTCAACCTAACCGACATGGGTAACAGCTGGAAGCCGGTGGGCAAAAATGCCTATGAAATCCGCGACCGTCAAACCGACACCGTAAAGTGGACGGCTACCCGCGTTGATCTGGTGTTCGGTTCCAACTCGCTGCTGCGCTCCTACGCTGAAGTCTACGCCCAGGACGACAACGACGAGAAATTTGTCAAAGACTTCGTCGCCGCCTGGACGAAAGTGATGAACGCGGATCGCTTCGACGTCGCGTAAGCGCTCACACTAAGTACTGGGCACTTTAGTTCTTGTGTAAGTAAGCCTGCATCTTCGGATGCAGGCTTTTTATTAAGTGCTCGTTAAGAGGCACCCAAAACGGGTGCCTTTTAGCCATCAATAATGAAGAAGGATTAAAATTCTTCCCACTCCGCTACTTCATGCTTTTGCTGGGCGGCCTGGGGTTGGCGGCTAGGCGTTTGAGGTAAAGCAGTACGTGCTGCCGAACGCTCTTTATGCGCTGCGGTATAGGGCAGCGTGGCGTTTGTAGCGCCGCCTTCACTGAGCACAAATTCACTCATCAGTTGATCCAGCCGTTGCGCATTGTCGCGCATATTGGTGGCAAGGCTAGCGCTTTGACTGACCATGGCGGCGTTCTGCTGGGTCATCATATCCATCTCGGCAACCGCCGTGTTGACCTGTTGGATGCCCGCTGTCTGTTCCCGCGCACCGGCGGCAATTTCGGCAATCACATCCGACACCTGGGTAACGCTGTGGCGAATCTCATTCATACGTTCAGCGGCCGCCTTCACGATGTCGCTGCCTTCTTTTGAGTGGCTGACGGACATATCGATCAACGCACGAATATCGTGAGCCGCCGAAGCCGAGCGACTGGCTAACGTGCGTACTTCGCTGGCGACCACCGCGAAACCACGGCCTTGCTCACCGGCGCGGGCAGCCTCTACTGACGCATTAAGCGCTAATATGTTGGTTTGAAATGCAATCGAGTCAATCAAGCCGATAATGTTGCTTATCTTATTGGCCGATTCGTTAATCGCGGCCATCTTGGCTTCCATTTGAGTCATGGACTCCGTGCCGCGCTCTGAAGCACTGGCGGCTTCCAGCGCGAGACTATTCGCCTGCTCGGAAGCCTGGGAGGTATGCGCCACCGTGGAGTGAATTTGCTCCATTGAGGCGGAGGTTTCCTGAAGATTGGCTGCCGCTTGCTCGGTACGCGACGAAAGCTCATGGGTACCATCCGCCATATTGCTGGCGTCTGAAAGTACCGTGCGGGCGTTTTGGCGCACTTCTTGAAGAGTAGACTGCATACGCTCCACAAAGGCATTAAAGCCGTGGGCGAGATCGCCGATTTCATCCTGGGTTTTGGCTTCCAATCGGCGCGTCAAATCGCCTTTACCTTTGGCAATATCGGCCATGGCGCTAGCAGTATGCTTGATAGGCGCGAGGGAGCGCCGCGCTGCATAGGCAACCACCACCAACAATATGACCAGCAGTACCCCGCCCGCCAACAGTAGCGATGTTAGCAGCCTGTTTGTGACCGTCGTAAAGGCGGTGATAGGCACGGTGACCCCCACCACCCAGGAGGTGCCCTCTACCGGGCTCCACATGAGCACGGTCTGCTCACCGCTGGGCATGGTTATCTCGCCGGAGCCCGCGGTGCCACTGAGTATTTGCTGGCTTAGTGCATCCAGCCCCTGGTAGCCCTGCTGGTCGGCATCGGTGTAATTCAGCGACATGAGATACTCTTCCACCGGATGAGCAATGACTTGCCCCTGGCTGTCGATTAACCAGCCATAGCTGTCCTCGCCTACATTGATATCAGAGGTGATATCAGAAACGGCGGCCATGGAGACAGTCATACCTAGTAACCCCGCTCGATTGCCGCGCTCATCGAAGACAGTATCGGCGACAATAGCGGTGGGCAGGCCGCTAACCATAGAGATAACAGGATCACTTAGCAGGCTGTCCTGGGTGCCGTCAGTCACTAGGGCTTTGAAATAAGGACGTTCAGATATCTGCAAATTAACGCCCCCGTGGGTTAGGGTCGCGCCAGATGCGTCACTAAAGAACAGTGACTCAATGGTGCCCCCGGGCGGGTAGCGCTTTTCGAGCCATTCGCGGTGCGATGCAAGTGGTACGTCTTCGACTAGGCGTTCATCTTTAGCCAACACTGCTATCCAATTGCGGTACCCGGTAATCCAGCGGCTTATTTCATCGGCCCGCGCTTCTACCTGCCGCTTACCGGCATTATCAATTAACGCAGGAATGGCCTGGTTAAGCTGTTGATTGACGACAAACCCTAAAATGACGGCCACCACTAATAGGGGGATAGCGACAGCGACCAGCAGTTTCTGCGTCAGAGAAAGACGAGAAATTTTTTTCATTTGTTGCCTCGATATGTTTGGCCAGAAGCAGAACACGAAGATGCAGGAGAGTGTCTTACTCTGGTTGTTTTATGGTTCCCTGGAATTTTTATTGCTGCTGCTAGTCATTAGCGGCCGATAATGCTTAAGGTTTTGTCTACCGCCATCACGACGACGATAATATCGCTACAAGGCATGGCGCTGTTTTCCTCGATAGAGGCGAACAATATCGGCCATTACGGCCAGCGCGATCTCAGCCGGTGTTTTGCTGCCCAGATTGAGCCCGATGGGCATGGAGATACTGGCCACTTGGCTTTCCGTCAGCCCGCCAGAACGCAGTAGCCGTTCGGCACGCTGTTGCGAGGTTTGCTGGGAGCCCATGACGCCAATGTAGAACGCCTCCGTACGGACGGCTTCGATCATGGCTAAATCGTCAATACGCGGGTCATGGGTCAAAGCAACAACGGCGGTATTGGCATGGCACCCCCCCGAGGCGATAAACACTGAAGGCAGCACTGCCTGGACTTCCACGCCGGTTACGGCGAAATTTTTACGGGCTGCGTCTCGGGGATCGCAGACAATCACTTCAAACCCCAGCGATTGGGCAAACAGCGCGCAGGGCGAAGAGATCGAGGAGATTCCCGCGATAATCAGCCGTAGCGCGGGGCCAATACGGATATTGACGCTAGCCGTATCGAAAGTGACGGCGGGCTCGGAGTTATTCGGAGGATTAAAGCGCTTGCCGCTGCCATCCAATTTGATACAGCGGGTTAGCGGTTGGCGGCCAAGCAGGGTGGCATGCATCACTTCAAGATGGGTGAGATTTTCAGTAGTTGGCGCTAGTCGCTCAACCAGCACCTCAAGGCTGCCTCCGCAGGGAAGGTAGGTATTCGCTGGGCCATTGTCGCCACCGTAGCTTACCCGTTGCACCGGCTGGGCAAATTCACCGCTATGTAGCCGTGCAATAAAATCTTCCTCAACACAGCCGCCCGAAAGCGAGCCTAGGTACTCCCCGGTGTCACACGCTACCAGCATGGCGCCCGGCTCCCGGGGAGACGAACCAAAGGTTTTTAGCACCGTACACAGCCAAACGGTCAGCCCCTGATTGGCCCATTGCAGCGCGCGCTCAATCACCTGTAGGTCTAGGTGGTGCATTAACTGACCGCCTCCATGGGGAGCCTAAGAGCCGCATGTAGTGCTTCGCGAACGGCGGCAGGCGTAAAAGGGGGATGGGTAAAGCGTACCCCTGTGGCGTCGAAGAGGGCGTTAGCTATCGCGGGGGCGCCAGGCAGGGAGGCGGACTCTCCCACGCCGAGTGGGGGCAGTTCAGGGCGATCAAGCAGCATCACATCGATGGGGGGCAGCTCGGAGAAACGCAGAATGGGGTATCCGCCCCACTCTCTGCTGGTGGGTAGGCCATTCTCAAACGTCACCCGCTCTTTTAGGGTGCGGCTGAGCATCTGGATCACATTGCCATGCACTTGGTGGCGAACCCCTGCAGGGTTCACCATGAGTCCCGCATCCTGTCCTACGTATAGGCGCTCGACCACAATACGCCCACTCTTCACATTGACTCTTAATTCAATCACCCAGGCCGCGAGTGCGGCGCCAAAGCCCGGGAATTTACTATGCACGTACTGGGCATAAGCGAAGCCTCGGCCATAGCGCCAATCACCATCGCTTCTCGGGTTGGTATTGGCGCTGCCGGGTTCCCAGTTCGCGTGTTTAGCTAACGCTTCGACAAGCTCGCAGGCTCGCTCATCGGTTAGGTAGCGCAGTCGATAGGCGATGGGATCCTCGCCTGCCAAATAGGCGAGCTCATCGATATAGCTTTCGTGGGCGAAGGTATTGGGCAGCGCTGAGACACCGCGTAGCCAGGAGGCACGCACCAGGGTCGGCACGTCGTCACAGATTATCTGCCGATGAGGGTAGCGGTAGGGCGGCACCGACGTTCGGTCGCCCATCTCAAAGGGGATATCGATAGGCGCTACTGTCCCAGTCAGCAGTAGTGCTAGCGTGGGCGCACTGTTCGAAGGGTAGCGGGTGCTAAAACGATAGCCTGCCGGACTGCCGTCTGCGTTCAAACCGCCCTGAATGGCCATATACTGGGCTGCCCCTTTAGGTTCCCAGCTGTGCTCCTGCTCACGGGTCAACTGTACCCGGACTGGTCGGCCCACTGCTCGTGAGAGCAGCGCGGTATCGGCACCAACGTCGTCAGCGCAGTTGCGGCCATAGCAGCCCGAGGTCTCCATGCGGGTAATCGTAATGACACTCTCATCCAGGCCGGTAAGGCGGGCGAGGTCGGCTCGCAGGCTATACGGGTTCTGGGTGCCCGACCAGACATGCAGGGCACCCTCTTGGGCATCGGCGACGGAGCACGAGGGGCCAATGGAGCCATGCAATTGGAAAGGCCACACATAGTGGCGGTTGAGCGGTTGGTCGGCGGTGGCCAGGGCGCTGTCGAGATCACCCTCTTCGAGCAGCACGCGCTGCTTGCTGGGCAGGTCGAGCAGCGCTTTCTCGATATCGTCCAGTTGAGGCAGGCCTTTGATTGGCCGCCACTCTACCTTTAGCTGTTTGGCTGCGGCGGCGGCCTGCTCTTCACGCTCGGCCACCACGCCGACAAAGTCACCGATTACCACGACGCTGACCACCCCTGGCAAATGCGCCACGGAGCTTTCATCCACAGCCACTAAGCTGGTGCCGATAAAGTCGCCACTGTCGTAACCTGCATAAGGTGGCCGAATGACGCGTCCATGCAGCATGCCGGGCAGGCGCAGGTCGTGCACAAAGGTCAACTTGCCGGTGACTTTATCGGGAATATCCACACGCGAGGTAGAGTGCCCCACCAGGGTGTAATCACTGGTTGGCTTAAGCGGCACGTGATCGACAAGCTTTAGCGCATGGCGGGCGCCCTGCAGTAATTGACCATAGCTTACCTGTGGACGGTTATCGCTGGGCTGAATCGTCTTGTTGGGACTAATACTGCCGTTGGAATAAATAGTGTCGCTGGAATAAGTAGTGTCGCTGGAATAAGTAGTGTCGCTGAAATGAATAGTGCCGTTGGAATGTACAGTCTCGTTGAGATAAACAGTGCCGTCTTGGCAACCAAGTAGAGCGCGCTCAGTGTCAAAGTGGCTGGCAGCAAGTGCTAACAGATACTCCCGCGCTTGAGCTGCGGCCCGGCGCAGTGGCTCAGCGGTGATCTGGATCGTCGCACTGGCGATGGTGGGGCCTTGGTTGGGTGCTTCACAGGAGTTGCCCAGTACCATGGTGACGCTATCGAAACCAACGTTGAGCTCTTCCGCAACGATTTGTGCCAGCGCGGTGCGGATACCGGTGCCCAGGTCTACGTGGCCGTTGAAAGCCACGACATGGCTGTCACTCAATACTGCAATGAATATCTCGGGCTCAAGCGGAGTGAAGTTTGAGTGTGTACCTGGCTGTCCTGGGGCGGGCTTGGGAGGCGTTACCGGGTCTCGGTAGACTACCAGAAGGTCGGGGTCATTAAGCAGCGACTCTCTTGTATAGTCCAGCTTACCCGCCATGTCTGCCTCCCGCGCTATGCTTAAATGAATGTTTGGGTTGATATTTGGGGTGATGATATGGCGGTAACTAAGGTAAAATTATAGCGTGTACACCATAAAAGCATGGTGAATTGTGTCAGCGCAAGCAGTATTTTGTGCGTTGATGTAACGCCATGCTGACCAGTGCCATAATCGTTTTACAACGCCGCCATTACTCAAAGGAGAGGGAATGACAACGGATCGTGCGCTTCACCACTCGTCTTCCGGCGAGCATCCTACGCCCAGTGAGCAGGGCTATGATTTTTCCGAACAGGTAGGGCATCTGCTACGTAAAGCCTACCAGCGGCATACCGCTATCTTTCAGCGCTACAGCAGCGATAAACAACTCACGGCCATTCAGTTTGTCACGCTGTGCACGGTGATGGAGCGTGGTCCCAGCTCGTTGACCGATATCGTCAACGCCACGGCGATTGACCCAGCCACGATCCGCGGCGTCATCAAACGCCTTAAAGCACGTGAATGGATCTCGCTCACCACAGACCCTAACGACCAACGTAAGGTCATGGTCGTGATCACCGAGCCCGGTGCCGAGTTAGTCGAGAACATGGTGCCCAGTGCCAAGCAGATCAGCGATCAGACCATGAAAAATCTAAACCCCGCAGAGCGAATCGCTTTGATGCATCTGCTGGAGAAAATGAACGCGGATGGGTAACACGGCAAAGGTGCGCCTCTCACCCGCGCTCTTCGAGTACTGCTAACGCTTCATTAAGTAGCCCAACGTCTCATCCAGCCCAATCACATCGCCATACTTACTGTCGATATCAAACAAGTTGGCTTCATGGGGCGCTGGGTGGCGGTCGCCGACACAGTCGCGTACCACCATGACCCGAAAACCGTGCTGCAGGCCATCCACCGCGGTGGCGCGAATGCAGCCGCTGGTGGAGCAGCCGGTAATGATCAGCGTGTCGACACCCATTGCGACCAGTGTGGAAGCCAGCGAGGTGCCAAAGAAGGCGCTGGCATACTGCTTGGTCATTACCAGTTCGTCTTCACGAGGAATCACCTCGGGGCAGAACTCTGCGTAGGGATTACCCGCCACCATGGCCCGCATCACCGGTGCCTTTTTAACCCAAATGCCGCCATCGATCTGATCCGGGGCGTGATACAGAATATTGGTATGGATAACGGGCGTGCCCGTCCGCCGCGCGGTATTTAATAGCGGCGGCATATTGGCCACGGCGTCTACCACGCCCTGGGCAAATAGTGGTGAGCCCGGGGTGGTGTAGCCCTGCATAAAATCGACCACTAAGAGCACCGGTTTTTTGCCAAAACCAATGCGGCCATCCCAAACGCCTTTGTAGTTGTTATCTAAGTTGTCATCTAAAGAGCTGCCACTAACATCGCTGCCGCTGGTTGCCTGACTGGGGTTTGTCATAGCGCTATCTCCTAGTAAGCCCCTGATAAGAGAGCGCCCGCACCCGGCACAATAGGCTCTAAATCAAGCGCCTTGAGCATGGCGTAAGTCGTCGCAATCGCGGCAGTGACTACCGGCTTTCCGGTTAGGGCCTCTACCTTGGAAACGGCAGGCAGCGACGGCATTTGCACACAGGCTGACAGCACAATCGCATCCACATTGCTTAAATCCAGACTGGCGACAATCTCCGGCAGATTAGCCGGGTCGTGGCGAGCAACATCCAGATTGTTGGGGATCTCAAGCGCCCGGTAGTCGAGCACTTCAATACCTTCCTGACGGATATAGTCGACCACCATCTCGGTGAGCGGCTTCATATAGGGTGCCACTACCACTACGCGCTTGGCTTTCATCACACCCAGGGCATCCACAAGGGCGCCTGCGCTAGTGACCACGGGTGTATCGCAGCCGTTCTCTTTAGTGCGGCTGCGCAGCCGCTGCTGGGATTCGCGGTGGTAGCCAGGGCCCATGGCCATAATGGCCACCAGGCAGGCGTAGCCCATGACATCCACCGCCGCATCAGACAGCTCCAGAGCGCAGCGGTCAGACTCTGCGTCCATGGCAGCCAGCTCGTCCTTGCTGACGGTTTTCATACGCATACGGCTGGAGTGGAAGGTAAAACGCTCTGGTCGTATCAACTGCCGCGCAGCCAGCATCGCCGGGATTTCGGTCTCCATGGTGATATTGGAGCTGGGGACGATCTGGCCGATACGGTATGTCCTGGTCATGGAACTGTGGGTGATAGCGTTGTGGGTCATGATCATTGGCCTTTGTTAGAGTTGTGTACCCAGGAAGTCTTCGAACGCAGCGAAAAAGCCATCGAAGTCATCCCAGGGAATCATATGGCCCGCCTGTGCCGCGGTGGTGATGCGAATCGTCGGCAGCAGGTCGATAATTTCAGTGCGATCTTCGTCTTGGATGACACCGCCCTTACCCGCACACATCAGCAGCGTGGGCACCTTGATGCCAGGAAAATCCTGGTGGATATCGACGCTATGAAACTCTTCAAACGCCTGAACAATGGCGGGTTCATAGCAGGTGTGCAGCCATTCGGCGCGCAGCCGCAGCTGGTCATCGCTCCAGGTGGGGCAGTAGTGGCGCATGGTCTCGATATCGGCACCACGTGTGCAGTCGCGAATCGAGTCCACATACCAGGGCAGCTTACTGGGGTACTCCCGACGACCTGGCCCTGAAACCGGCGGGTCGATCAGTACCAGCTTGTCGACGCCTTTGGCGCCACGGCTCATGGCGCGCAGGGCAAAACGTGCACCCATGGAGTGGCCCGCCAGGATGACGTTGTTGAGCCCCAGTTCCTCGATAAAGGCGATCACGTCGTCGGCGCAGGTGTCGGTGTCGTAGGCGAGATCTGGGCCGGTAGAGGATAAGCCACGGCCACGAACGTCGAGTACATAAGTATCAAAGTGCTGCCCCAAGCGTTCAGCCACAAAGCTCCAGGTAATCGCCGGACTGGTAATGCCCGGTATCAGTACCAACGGCTGGCGCGATGTCTCGGTGCTGTCGCCGAAGCGCAGGTAGTGCTGACGAATATCGTTGGCGTGCAGGTTGGCACCATAAAGATAAGTACTGCTCATACCGGGCTCCCTTCGTTGATCGGCTGTTTTAGCGGAACCTCAAAGGGGTCGTAGGCAAATACCCAGGCCGGGTCTTCGTCTTGACGAAGCCACGTGTTGTCGTGGGAAACCTGCTGTACCCGGGAGGCGCGCTCAAATCGGTTGGTGCGGTAAAGCTCAAAGGCCTGCTGGTACTTCTCTGCGCCCACTTCTTCCAGGCAGCGCACCAGCATGGCGGCATCTTCAATGGCCATGGCCGCGCCCTGGGCCATATGCGGCTTCATCGGGTGACAGGCGTCACCGAGCAGCACCAGGCGGTTTTCATGCCATAGCGGCAGCGGGTTGCGCTCCAGTAACGGCCATTTGGTAACGCTTTCGGTACAGTCGATTAGCGCTTGCACGGTGGGGTGGTAACCCTCGAATGCCTTGCGCATCTCTTCCCGGGAGCTATCAACAAAAGAGGTGCCGTGATTCCAGTCGGGTTCAGGCACGCCCGTGACATAGTAGTACTCTTTCTCGTCGCCGGTGACGAAGTAGACCATCATATGGCGATCTTCTGACCACCACTTTACGCAGGCTTCAAAATCCAGGTCGTATGCTTTGAGCTTTTCCGCCGAGATAATCGCCCGGTGGGCGACCCACCCGCTGTAAATAGGCGCTTCAGGGCCGAGCAGCTTCTCGCGCAGGCGCGAGTTAACGCCATCAGCGCCGATCACCAAATCGGCCTCTTCGATTGAGCCATCGGCGAAGGTCATGACCACTTTGTCGCCGCTGTCATCCACATCGACCAGGCGTTTATCGAAATAGAGATTGTCCTGATCAAGCGTGCTAACCATTAGTTCGTGCAGATCGCCACGGTGCACGGTGATGTAGGCCGCGCCGTAGTTGTCACGAGCAAACTCACCCAGCGGGATGCGTGATTGATACTCCCCCGTCATGCCATTACGGCTAAACCAGTAGTCGGGGTGCGACCCCATGGCGTTGAGCTGCTCTTCAATACCAATGCGGCGCATGACTTTCATCACATTGGGGCCCAGGTGAATGCCTGCTCCCAGGCGGGCAAATGCCGGGGCCTGTTCGTACACCTTGGTGGGGTAACCCGCTTGCTGCAGCAGCGCGCCTGCAGCAGCACCGCCAAGACCTGCGCCAATGACGGCAATGGTGGGTTTATTATTCATAGGGTTATTTCCTCGCTGTTTTATTCACTGCGTACTGGTTGCTGCGTACATCACTTAAGGGGAGGGTGTTCGCTTGACTGTTAGCGCTATAAGGCCCTTTGCAGGGACAGTCGCGAATGCTATAAAACAACGTATACACCATTTAATTATTGGTCAAGAATTAAGTCGTAAAATATTTTTCTTGAGTAAAATAGGTAAATTTGTCTTCAATACATTGAATTTTATTGATTATTTGGTGGTTTTTCTGATTTTTTGAAAAACTTGAAAGACGCCTCAATTGAGTGCTATACGTTTAATAGTCTATTTTTTATGGCGTATGCACTTTAATGAGCGGTCATGGAAAACGCTGCACACTGCTGGTGCAAAGCGGATGGCAAAGATGCAAATAGGCTAGCTATCAAGTGCTTCGAAGCGTGTTTGGAAGGCAGTATTTATTAGTAGTATCTAAGCCAGTCCCAATGCTTTATGTAAGCGAGATGGCTGCTTTAACAATAACGATGATGATCCCCTATGACGCTAAAGCTAACTATCAATGGGCAAGAACGTGAGCTAGCAGTGCCGCCGCAGACACCGCTGCTCAATGTGCTGCGTAATGACCTGTCGCTCAATGGCCCGAAATATGGCTGTGGCTTAGGCGAGTGTGGTGCATGTAGCGTACTGATCGACGGTATGGCGGCACGTTCCTGCGTGCTGCCTGTATCCGCCGCCGTTGGGCATAACGTGACGACCCTTGATGGACTTGCCCAGAATGGCCAGCTTGATCCTGTGCAGCAGGCCTTTATCGACGCCCAGGCGGCGCAGTGTGGCTACTGTTTGAACGGCATGATCATCACTGTTCGCGGGCTGTTAAATCATAATGCCCAGCCCACTGCAGAGCAGATTCGCGCGGCGTTAGAGCATAACCTTTGCCGTTGCGGTACCCACGTTGAAATTCTCCAGGCAGCTGAACGTGCCGTAGTGATTAATGCGGTCGCGCTGGAGGAGGCACCTTATGAGTGATGGGTCGATGCTCAATGGCCAGCAGGCACCGGCCGGTACCTCCGCACTGCTCTCGAAGGCACGCTACGGTGTGGTGGTGCGACCCCCTTTCTACCGTTGGAGCGACGGGCGCTTTGCAAGTGACCGCTTGGTTGGCGTCGACAAAAATAGCCTCGCCTCACTCTCCGGCCCTATCGACGTGGTGGTGGAAGGGGACTTTGTGGGGGTGGTGGCCGATAGTTTGGCTTTGGCAACCGATGCGGCTAAACAGTTGAAAGTGGAGTGGCGAACTGTTCGTCAAGCCGCTGATAAATCGCCCGCTAAAATGCCCGTTGAAGAGAGTCATCCGCCATACGCATCGGCGAGCCATGCGTATGGTTGGCCCAGTCGAATGCGCTGGGGCAATCATCCCAGCTGGGTAATCGCCGATTATAGCGACCAGCAATTGAGTGTATGGGGGCCGACTGCCACCCCAGTGGCGCTGAAGCAGGATTTAAGCCGGTTAACCGCGCTGGATGTCAGCCAGATCGAGCTTTACAGTGCTGTTAATAACCACTCAACGCAGCAGGCGTCGGGGTTGGGCCGCCACTGCGGCGATGATGCCGCCGTAGATGCCGCGTTGATGTCGCGGGCAGTGGGCAGCCCCGTCGCCGTTTGGCTTGATGCCCGCTACGCCAAGGACGTTGAAGCGCTAGGGCAAGCGCAGCGGATTACCCTAAATGCGGATCTCTCCAGTGACGGTGAGATAGCCCGTTATCGCTATCAGCAGGCCAATCTCACCGGTGAGGTGGCCGCCGTCGGGCTGTGGCTAAGCGGCGCCGCCGCAATCGCCGAGCTGACGGAGTTCCCGAGTGGAGATAACGACACACCGCCGTTCTCGCCTTATGTATTTCGCGATCAATACCTTGCCGCACGCTCCCAGCCAGCTTCGCTCACCACCAACCCCACCTTGACCGGTATACAGCAGGCGTTTGCGCGGGAATCCTTTTTAGATGAGGTTGCCCGCGAGAGCGAACAAGACCCCATCGCGCTGCGGCTGCGCCATCTAGAGGATGCGCGGGGCATTGAGTTGATTGAGTCCGTGGCTAAACGGGCCGAGTGGCAAAGGCCATCTGATCAACCAGCGGATTCATTACCCCGGCAGTTGATGCGCGGGCGTGGCTTTGCCTACTCACAACTACCCGATCGTGATCAGCGGGTGGAAGCGGGGGTGCGCTCGGCCTGGATTGCCGATGTGGAGGTCAATCGTATTACCGGCGATGTTCAGCTTACCCGCCTGGTGGTGGGACAGGATGCCGGCCCTGATATTGATACGGCGCGTCTGCAGCAGACGTTACAGGCTCGCGTGTTGGGCGAAGCGCGCCCCTTTTTGGGGCATGAGCCCCGTTTCGACGAGTGGGGCGACGGCAGTCGTGCGCTGACTAAACATGAATCTTCAGCGCTAGCGCCAACCACGTCTTCGCCAACCATTTATTCGCCTAGTGCTTCGGTGGCCGCTGTTGGGGAAGACGTATTAACCGGTGCAGAGCTGTCGCCGGGGGTTGCGGTTATCGCCAATGCGCTGTTTGATGCCACCGGCCTGCGTTTTCGCCAACCGCCGTTTACCGCCAACCGCGTACGCCAAGCACTTGAAGAATCGGCGATCGAGGGCTCAGGGCGGCCATCTAAGCCAGTTAAACAGTCGCGCTCCACGAAGCGACGCTGGTTGGCCGCCGCTGCGTTCACCACCATTGCAGGCACTGCGGCCATGGCCTGGCCGTGGAAAGGAGCAATCGCGCCCGTTTCCCGGCCCGCTGCCAACCTCTATTCCGCCGAGACTATCGAGCGCGGGCGGCTGGTCGCTGCAGCGGGTGATTGTGCGGCGTGCCATACCTCCGAAGGTGGCGTGACCAATGTGGGCGGACGTGCTTTCGAAACCCCCTTTGGTACGCTTTTCAGCACTAATATTACCCCGGATGAAGTAACGGGGATTGGCCAGTGGTCCTACGCGGCGTTTGAGCGGGCCATGCGCCACGGCATTAGCCGTGATGGCAGCCACCTGTATCCCGCTTTCCCCTATACGGCGTTTGCCAAAACCAGTGATGCCGACTTGCAGGCGCTTTATGCTTACTTAATGGCCCAGCCGCCAGTGGCGGCTGAAAAAAACACCAATGAACTCTCTTTCCCTTTCAGCGTGCGCGCCTTAATGGCGGGTTGGAATACCCTTTACCACAACCCGGCGCCCTTCCAGCCAGACCCTATGCAAAGCGAACTGTATAACCGGGGCGCCTATCTTGCCGAAGGGTTAGGCCACTGCAGCGCTTGCCATAGCCCCCGCAATGCCATGGGTGCCGAGAAAAGTGGCGGGGCGTATTTGGCCGGTGCCTTTGTGGATGGCTGGGAAGCGCCACCGCTGAATACCTTGTCGCGTGCCCCTGTACCGTGGAGTGAAGCATCGCTTTACGACTATCTACGCCAGGGCGAATCGGCACTGCATGGCGTTGCTTCCGGCCCGATGGCCCCGGTGGTAGCGGGCTTGGGCGAGTTGCCTGAATACGACGTGCGCGCCATTGCCCATTACGTGGCCGCCCAAATGCAGGCGCCCACAGGCAATAGCGATGCCGATGTGGCGGGGGCAGAACAGCGCGTGGCAAGCGCAGCGCTTAGCGCCCCCGAACTGGAGGCAGGCGAGCGGCTATTTGAAGGTTCCTGTGCTGCCTGCCATGTGGCGTCTGGTGTGCCGACCTTTTCAAGCGCGAGGATCAACCTGGCGCTGAATACCAATTTGCATAGTGATCACCCCGATAACGTTATTCAGTCAATTTTGGGTGGTGTTCACGCGGAGCACGTGCCCGGCGTTGGTAATATGCCTGGCTTTGCCGACAGTTTTAGTAATACCCAGGTCGCTGATTTGGCGACCTATCTTCGAGCGCGCTTTGCCCCAGAGAAAGCGCCTTGGCAACAAGTAGAACAACGCATTGCTGATTTACGCCAGCCTCACCACAACAACACTCACTCTACTCCCTGACGTAATAAAACGAGGTGGACTATGAAACGTAGTAAATGGATATGGCTAGTTTGGGCCGTCGTCTTGCTGAGCTATTTAGTGCCTTACACCCTATTGAGCGGTGTCGCGCTCTGGTACGGCAGCTTCCTGTTTTGGGCGTGTGCAGGGTTAGCGGTTATTGCTCTGAACGTGTTTATCACTAAAGATTTTGAGGAGCACAGCAATGACTGAATCACTCATCTGGTGGTCCATTGCCATCTACTTATTGATTGCGATCGGCATCGCGATTATGTCTCGCCAAGGCGCTTCAGACGACGCCTCCAAAAGTATGTCGGGATACTTCCTGGGCAACCGACAAATGAACGGTTTTGTCTCTGCGCTAAGTTACAGCGCCACTACTTACAGCGCCTTTATGATGGTGGGTCTGGCAGGCCTTACCTATGCCGGTGGCGTTGGCGCGCTGGGCTTTGAAATTATCTACTTTGCCGGTGTTTCGCTGGTGGCTATCTTTGGGCCCAAATTCTGGGCGGTGGGCAAAAAGTTCGGCTTTGTGACTCCAAGCGAGATGTTAGGACATCGCTACAACAGCAAGCATGTGGCCATGGCCATCTCCATCGCCAGCTGTATCTTCCTGATTCCCTACTCGGCCGTTCAGCTTGCTGGCGTAGGTTACCTGCTGCAAGGCATTACCGATGGGGCGATTACCTTTACCACCGGGGTGGTATTGGCCACGGTGATCGCGATCTTTTTCTCTTATATCGCCGGGATTCGTTCGGTGATGTGGACCGACTCCCTACAGGCGATCATGATGATTGTCGCCTCAACACTGGTGGCCTTTCTGGTTATTCAGGGCCTGGGTGGTTTTGGCGCGTTATTCGATACGCTAGCAACGGAGCACCCCCAGTCGCTAACGGTGCCTGGCTCAGGACTATTCAGCTTTGTCACTTTCCTGGGGCTGACGATTCCCTGGTTCTTCTTTAGCCTCTCGAATCCCCAAGTCAGTCAGCGCCTGTTTATGCCCTCTTCGCTGCGCTCGATGCGTCATATGCTGATTGGCTTCCTGGTATTTGGTTTTATCTACACCATGGTGTCGGTGCTATGGGGCTTCTCCGCCTTGGCTGCTTTCCCGAGTCTGGAACGGGCGGATTTGGCCACACCGACACTGCTGGCTTCAGAGTTTGTCCCACCCGTGCTAGGCGTCATCGTGATGATCGGCATTATGGCCGCAGCTGTGTCCACCATTGACTCGATCATGCTGACCCTGGCCTCCATGGTCTCCCGAGATGTGTATGCCAACGTCAAACCTAACGTTAGTGAAAAGCGTCAACTGCTGGTGGGTAAGTTTGTGGTGCCGGTGATTGCGCTAATGGCGTTAGCCTTTGCCGAGCTGCAGCTTGACCTGATTGCGGTGCTGTCGGTGGCTGCATCGTCAGGCCTAGTCGCCATGGTGCCTGCACTAATTGGCGCCTTCTATTGGAAACGCGGCACGGCTGCCGGTGCATTGGTGAGTGTGGTGGGCACTAGCGCCTTTGTACTGTT
This sequence comes from Halomonas sp. SpR1, assembly GCF_031010175.1. Taxonomy (GTDB): domain Bacteria; phylum Pseudomonadota; class Gammaproteobacteria; order Pseudomonadales; family Halomonadaceae; genus Vreelandella. The sequence goes on along the minus strand of NZ_JAUAMB010000024.1, from coordinate 1,543 downwards.
GATGTATGCCACCGGTAACTCGCTGCTGGGCCTGCCTGCCGGCGTATGGGGCATTGTGGTCGCCAGTGTGCTGTTTGTTGGCGTCAGTCTCGTGACCAAACCCCATCAAGCCACCACGGATGCATTCTTTACCGCCATCGCTGAAGAACTGGGTAAAAAACGCCGCTCTTCTACCGATCAGGTGTCTAAAGAGGCGGCTGCCTAGCTGCTTATCCCGGCCAAACCATAGAGCGCTGGGTATGCCCATTGGCGAGCTTAAGCGCTCTCAGCAAACACTTCCCGGTACGCTATAGCAGAGCTTGCGCCCGGGAAGTTAGGAGACGTTATGGATCATGCAAGCTTTACGGAAATTTGTCTCCACCAGCTAAAAATGTCTGGTGTCCATGAAGGCGAAAAGCTCGTTGTGCTGACCCAGGGTAGCGAACGCCTTGATTATGCCGATGCCTTTATGGCGGCGGGGCAGCGCTTAGGCGCCAATATGTACCATATGCGGTTACCCGCACCGCTACCCACAGGTGGTTGGGCCGTGGGAGCAACGGGGCTTGCCAGCATGCCCGATGCAGTGGAAGCGCTAAAGAATTGCGACATGCTGATCGACTGCATTTTCCTGCTGTTCTCGCCGGAGCAAATGGCGATACAAGCCGCCGGTACACGCATACTGACAGCGGTTGAGCCGCCCGAGCTGCTGGCCAGAATGCTGCCTTCAAAGGAGTTACGCGAAAAGGTCGAGCTGGCCGCCGCGCTACTGGAAAAAGCCAAGGTGATGCGCATCACCTCGCCCCACGGCACCGATGTCACCTACCAACTGAATACGTACGCTACCGTCGCCGAGTATGCCTGCACCGATGAGCCTGGTCGCTGGGATCACTGGCCCTCTGGCTTTGTATTTACCGGCGGCGATGACGATGGCGTTGATGGCACCATTGTGGTGGCGCCAGGCGACATCTTGCTACCGCAGAATATGTACGTCCGAGAGCCCATTACGTACACCATTGAGAAGGGCTGGATTAGCGATATACGCGGCGGGCTGGATGCCGAGTTGGTGAAATCCTATATGGATAGCTTTAACGACCCGCGCGGCCTGGGGATGAGCCATGTGGGCTGGGGTATGAACCCTAATGCCAAGTGGCACCGTATGGTGCCGGGTGAGTTCCCCGGTGGTATGGGCATGGAACCGCGCAGCTTCTATGGCAACGTGATGTTCTCTACAGGGCCCAACAGTGAACTTGGTGGCCCCAACGATACCGCCTGCCACCTGGATATTCCGATGCGCAACTGCTCACTGTTTCTCGATGATGAGCCGGTTGTGATTGATGGTGATATCGTGGTTAAAGAGTTACAGATGGGTAGAAGTTAATTATTCATTGAGGTCGGAATCAGCCCGTAGCGGGGGTCTTTCGCCATGGATGGCGAAAATAGCGCCCATGGATGATGAGATGGTCTCCTCCCCCCCATTGTCGGCGTCAAAATGCGCCAGAATGAAAGTGTCACTTCATTCAAGACGGGAGAAGACCATGAACAAGTATAGGGTGATTGGCGTGGA
>NZ_JAUAMB010000023.1 GCF_031010175.1 Halomonas sp. SpR1 | reverse complement strand
AGGACGTTAGTGGCTATCTGATGGGTTACTACAACCAGCAGCGCCCTCACTCGTTTAACGATGGCATGCCTCCCGTTGTGGCTGAGGAAAATCTTAAATTACTGTCCGGGATTAGTTGACCACTACATGTCTTCGTTTAGCTGCAAGTGGCCTTCGCGCGCTTCATCGATGAGATCTTCAATCCAATCCTCTGCTTTTGAGCGGGCGCTCCAGCCTCTAAAATGTGAAAAGCCTACTTCCCCTGCTTTTTCAAACATAAGGCTAAGCTGATCGGTTCGCTTCTCGACCTCATCGGCTGCTAAGGGTACTCCGCACCAGTCACAAGCCACTTGAGTCAGGATTTTTTTGGCTTCGTCGTATAAAACAATTTCGTCCTGCTGAACCCAATCTTTTGCTGCTTTGGCATAGTGCTCGCGAGTCAACTGGCCTAATCTGTCAGCCGATTCGTGCGTCCATAGCTGCATAAACATCGCTTTTCGATGCCGGTGAGCTTCATCGTCTAGCCCTTGAACCCCACCCACACCGAACAATGTTTTCTTAGCCGGTAGCGGCGCCGCCCCAGCTCGTTTAAATTTAGTCTCATCGTAAAATAGTTTGGCTGCCTCGCTGCCACTAAGACAGTAAGCGCTACGGCCAAGTACCTTGGTTTTAAAGACATTGGACTGCATCGACACGCGTCGATTAATAATAAAATTATAGCCTTCTTTCACCAGGCTAATGCTGTGATCCAGGCCTTTCTCCTCTGGCATCTTCGTCCGTGTACTCATAGTAACCTCCCTGGCTGTAAGAGTTGGTGCGATTAAAGGACAGCGATCAAATCACCTCAAAGTGATGGTTCTGCTGATCGCTCCACCCAAATGGACTTATCCAAGTGTAGTCAAGAGGGAGCTAACTGCTGGTTAGCGTGCTGCCACACCTTGGGCAATGGAGGCGTTAGATACGCTGTTGGCGTAACACCATCAACCCCGCCATTAAGATCATGCCCATACCCAGCCAGGTCATGGCGTCAGGCACCTCGTTGAATAGCAGGTAGCCCCAAAGGCTGGCAAAGATGAGGTAAGCGTAATCAAAGGTGCCGATCAACGCCGAAGGGGCGGTTTGATAGGCCCTTGCCACACCTGTATTTACAATAATCAACAGTAGTGCGTATGTGCCGATGGTCGTTAGCACTGTGGCGTCTAACGGTTGCCAGCTAGCAAACAGAAAGGGCGCGCGTTCGGCAAGTTGCGTCGTTTTATTAACGGCCACTAGCACACTGAAAAACACACCGGCTGCAAGAAACGCTAGATTCAGCCCTAAGGTGAGTATTAATGGATGCTCTGTTTGACAGTGATGGCGAGTAACCAGCATCGCGAGGGCGTAGAAGATGGCCGCCAGGACAGGGAGTAGGGTGGCAGGTGTGAAGGTGTCGCCGCCAGGGCGCAGAACCACCACTACGCCTAGAAAGCCAAAGAGTATGCCCGTCCACGCCTGTAGTGAAAGATGCTCGCCCGCCCCAAAAGCAGCCAGTACGGCAATAAACAGCGGCGTGGTGTAAATGGCGACCGCCGCTACAGAAAGCGGAATCAGTGGCAGTGCTGCGTAATAGGCTATCCACATCAGCAGCAGAAGCAGGCTTCTGATCGCTACCCAACGCAGCGCTTTAACGCTCAGCCGAGTTCCTGGGCGACCAATCAACAACGTTAATAGTACTGGCAACGATATTAGCGATGCGATGACATAAAGTTGCCATAGCGACATACTGGCACTGAGATGCTTAACCAACGCGTCAGTCAGGGCGAGTAGAAAGACGGCCCCTACGATAAGCATGATGCCCTGGAGAATATTGTCTTGTGGCTTGGGAGCAGGCTTCATTACCGCGTTCCAGTGATGAATTCTGCTCTAGGTTGCCTTTGTTGCTATCCGTGCTTCAAACGACTTCTGCGTCACGATGTATGAGCTCAGATTATGGATAAATTCATTAAGTCCCTTCCGCCCCTGGCGACTCTTCGCCCCTTTGAAGCTGCCGCTAGGCTTGAGAGCTTTTCGCGCGCGGCCGATGAGCTTCACCTGACCCAGGCAGCAATCAGCCGCCAGATTCGTGCGCTGGAAGAAGATCTTGGTGTGATGCTTTTCGAGCGCCGTAATCGCGGTGTATTTCTTACCCGTGAGGGGCGCGTGTTTGGTCGTACGGTATCGCAGGCGCTGGAAAGTATCGCCACTGGCGCTCAGGATCTACGCGGCGACCCTGACGATAAGCGCGTCGTGCTGTTCTGCCAGTTATGCGAAGCGTTCTATTGGCTAATGCCACAGCTGGCTGACTTTAACCGGCGCTACCCTGACATTGAGATTCAACTGGCCACCTCTACACGGCCAATTACCGAATTTAGTGGCAGCTTCGATATAGCGCTGCAAACCAACGGACGGCCCAGCGGGAGCCACCGCTTTGTGTTTACCGCCGAGGACGAGATATTTCCGGTTTGCAGCCCGGCTTACCTGAACGGGGTTACCACGCCGCTGAGTCTCAATGCGTTACTTAACCATCGATTATTGCACCACCACGCGGAACCGCCGGATTGGCTGGAGTGGGATGACTGGTTTCGGGCCATGGGGCACTTTGAGCTCTCATCAGCGGAGAGTGCTGTTTTCGACAGCTATCCACTGCTACTTCAAGCGGCTATCGCGGGGCAGGGTATCGCCTTGGGTTGGCGGCGCACAACGCAACGCTTAATTGAAAATGGCGAACTGATCCGCCCGGTGGCGGAGAGCTTGCCTCAGCACGATGCCATTGCCCTATACACACGCCAGGGGGCGCCTCAACGCCCCGGCAGCGAGGCGTTATTGGGCTGGCTGCGTGAGGTGCTGAGTGAAACGTGAAGCTAGGGGCCGAGGTCGACCCCAATCAGCTCAACAGTTTGGCGGAGGTTAAAGGCATGTTGGCAGAAAAGTTCGAAAATTGGGCTCAGCAAGAACGTCATTAGGTCCTAAGCATTCGCCGCCCGTTCAAGCTGACCACCGAGCTTTTCCACGAAGCCTTGCATGGTTTCCTCACCTAAATCGACCGCCTTTGCCCCGCCCCCAGCCACCAACGTTACGTCACTAATGCCGATCACGTTGAGTATCAGGCGCAGATATTGGGAAGCGATGTCGCGATCCTGAAGGGGAGAACCAGCAGTATAAATGCCGCCTGATGCCATCAGTACCGTTGCCTTCTTGCCAGTCGCAAGTCCGCTTCCATCGAAGCCCAGCGTCAGGCCCTTACGAACGATATGGTCTACCCAGGCTTTGAGAACCGCTGGCACATTGTAGTTATACACCGGCGTGGCAATCACAAGGTGATCAGCGGCGAGTAGTTCCGTCACGAGTTCGTCTGATAGCTGCAACGCATCCGCCATCTCGGGCGACTGTTTATCCGGCGGCGTGAAGTACGCTTGCAGCCATGCCGCGTCAACGAACCGAAGCCCGGTATCCAGCAGGTTGCGGTTGATAACAGTGCCATCGGGGTGAGCGGCCACCCAGCCCCGTACGAAACGCCGCGTCATGTTGTGTGATACTGAATGTTCACCGCGTGGGCTTGCTTCTATAACCAAAAGCGTTGTCATGGCAAATCTCCAAAAAAGTCGCGAGGCGAGTCCTATCAAGGCTTTGCTCTTCCGCTGGGTGTATGGGAAATATATCGCCACTTATGTATTTCTGTAAGTGATTAAAATATGATCAAGTCCATCGCTTTTTATGATTGATATGCGGAGAACTCTCCTTGATAGGAAGCCTTACCCTTGATCAACTTCGCGTGTTGGTGACGATTGCGGATACGGGAAGTTTTTCGGCCGCGGGGCGAAAGCTTGGTCGCGTCCAATCCGCGATAAGCCAAACCATCGCGACGCTCGAGGATATCCAGGGCGTGTCGCTGTTCGATCGAAGCGGCTACCGCCCCTTATTGACGGACACAGGGCGGGTGCTTGTCGAACAGGCACGGTTGGTATTAGCGAGCGCTGCCAAGTTTGAAGGCGTCGCCATGGGGGTGCGCCAAGGCTTGGAACCGGAGCTTGTCATTGCTATCGACCCTCTGGTGCCCACGGCGCCCTTTATTGAAAGCCTATCCGCACTCAGTCAGACGTTTCCGAATCTGCCAGTCAGTTTTTCAACCGAAGGGTTGGGAGGCTCGTTGCGGTGGCTGAGACGTGACTCGGCTGCCATCGGTATCTGCTTGTTGCTGCCTTCGATTCCAGATGACATTACGGCATATCCGCTGCTTCGTGTACGGATGCAGGCGGTGGTAGCCCCTGGGCATCCGCTGGCTAAGCTCGGACGAACAGCAACGCCAATCGATCTGGAGCCCCATGTTCAGCTCGTTCTGTCCGACCCCATTGATCCAGGCAGTGCAAACTTTGGGGTTTCAAGTGCGAGATGTTGGCGCTTTGTGGATCTGAGCCGACGTCTCGACTTTTTGCTAAGCGGTTTCGGATGGTGCCGTATGCCTGAACATCTTGTAGCCGAGCTGGTAACTGCGGGAAGTCTGGTTCCGCTTCATATTGAGAACGATCCAACGCCTGAGGAAGGGTTAACGATTTATGCCGCGCACGCGCGCAATCAACCCCTAGGGAAGGCTGGCCAGTGGTTGCTGGATGATCTCAGGCGGCGATTGCACTCTTAAAACAATCCTTTAGAGCACGGTTAAGGGGATTGGATATTGAGATTTTTTACTGTATATGTAAACAGTTATTATGCTAAGGTTTACTTAATCTCTATTGATAAGCGCGCTTGAGTATTTGCTCTGGTAGGCAAAGGTGAATGTTGCTGCATTAAGTGATGCTTGCTTTAGGGATGCATAAGGCTCGATGTAAACCTGGAGGCAATACTTATGAATGATCAGCAAATACAGATATTCACCAGTGAAGATGGACAAGCACACCTAGAGGTGACGCTGGAGCAGGAGACCGTTTGGTTGAGTCAGGCGCAGATGTGTGAATTGTTTGGACGCGAGCGCTCGGTTATTACAAAGCACATTCGCAACGTTTTTAAAGAGGGTGAGCTGGAGCGAAATTCAGTATGTGCAAATTTTGCACATACTGCCGAAGATGGTAAAACTTATCAGGTTGATCACTTCAATCTTGATGTCATCATCTCAGTTGGCTACCGCGTGAAATCTCAGCGTGGTGTACAGTTCCGCAAGTGGGCTACAGATGTACTCAAGCAATATCTTGTTCAAGGCTACACCCTGAATCAGCGTCGCCTGACCGAACGTGGCATAGAGTTTGAGCAGGCGGTGAGTTTGCTTAGCCGTACCTTGACCAATCAAGGTTTGGTTTCAACAGAAGGCGAGGCCGTAGCGCGTGTGATTAGCGATTACGCGCGTTCCTGGAGCCTGCTGCAGGGCTACGATGAGCAGCAATTAGCTGAGCTAAGCATTAAGCAGCCCGGTATGCACTCGCTAGAGTTGGAAGAAGCCTTGAAAGCTATTGGTGAGTTAAAGCAAACCTTAATCGCCAAAGGTGAGGCAACCGAACTATTTGGGCAGGTGCGGGGCGACGGTTTGACATCGGCTTTGGCCACCATTGAGCAAGGCTTTGGCGACGAGCTGTTTTACCCCAACGTGGCCACCCGTGCGGCGCACCTGCTTTACTTCGTGATCAAAAACCATCCACTGGCCGATGGAAATAAGCGCTGTGGTTCGTTTCTTTTTCTATGGTACCTGCGCCGCAATGCGACCTTGCTGGCCCGGCCCGTCGAGCAACTGATCAACGACAACACCCTGGTGGCGCTAGCGTTGTTAGTGGCTGAAAGCTTGCCTGATCAGAAAACGCTAATGATACGGTTGATTGAGCATTTTATACTGCTGAAAGATAGTTAATTGTGGCAGTTGATGTGCTTAGCGCCGCCCCCGAAGTGACCTCTGAAGTTAGATAAGGCCGTTTGTTATGAACATTGATCTTTACCAAGTAGATGCGTTTGCCTCTAAGCCCTTTGAAGGCAATCCTGCGGCAGTTTGCCCGCTGGAAGTGTGGCTGGATGATGCGCTGTTACAGGCCATTGCCACGGAGAACAACCTGTCCGAAACGGCCTTTTTTGTGCCGACTGAATCCGGCTATCAGTTGCGCTGGTTTACCCCTTCGGTGGAAGTGGATTTATGTGGTCATGCCACGTTGGCGGCAGCATGGGTAATTTTTAATGCATTAGGCGATAGCTCAGAAATACTGCAATTTCAGACCCGCAGTGGGCAGCTATTAGTAAAGCGTGAGGGTGACGAGCTGGCGATGGATTTCCCCGCTAAAACGCTTGAACCCTTGGCAATGCACACTGAGGTAGCGGCAGCGCTCGGCGGTATCGCGATTGAGGAGCTGCTGATCTCTGACGATATCGTGGTGGTGATTAATGATGCGTCGTTGATCGAATCGTTAGCGCCGGATATGCAGCAGCTTAAACAGTTGCCGGGGCGGGGCATAGCCGTCACCGCTAAGGGTGACGATGTGGATTTTGTTTCCCGTTGGTTTGGCCCCAAGGTGGGCGTGGAAGAAGACCCGGTGACCGGCTCGGCCCATACGTCGCTTGCACCTTATTGGGCTACACGTTTAGGCAAGCAAACGCTAACCGCACGCCAGGGCGGTGCCCGCAAAGGCGCGCTTAGCTGCATCGTGGAAGGCGAGCGCGTGATTATCAAAGGCCGCGTGGCGCCTTATCTAAAAGGTGTTATTACCTTGCCGAAGAGTAACTGAAAAAAGCTAGGTATGTTTAGGCAGTTATTCCTTTTGGCGGCTAGCCGCCCGGACGAAGGCCGTTGGGGATTGGCCGAGTACCTTGCGAAACATGCTGGAGAATGCGGTCGGGCTGTCGTAGCCGAGCTCTAGCGCGGTTCGGGTAACGGAACTGCCGGATAGCAGCCTGGGAATAGCCGCCATCAGACAGGCCTGCTGGCGCCATATCGCAAAGGACATACCGGTCTGCTGACGGAACAGGCGGTTAAATGTGCGCTGGCTGCGATGTAACTGCCGGGCCCACTCTTCTGGAAGGCTGTGAATGTTCGGCTGGCCAAGAAACTCTCTGCACAGTGTGGCTAACTGAGGCTCGTGGGGCAGGGGCGCAAACAGTGGCAGCGATGTAGCCAGTTGGAGCTCGTGCAGGAGTAGTTGTGCCAGGGCGCCATCGCGCCCGCTTTCATCATAAAGTGCGGGTACGCTGGCGGAAGCCAGTAGTAGGTGATGCAAGAGAGGCGTCACGACCAGCACCTCACAGTTGCGAGAGCCGCGTGGCGCTGCGTCAGGCTCGATATACAGGCTTCGTGTGCTAACCCCGTTCATGCGTACCTGATGGCGCTTGCCCGCAGGCAGCCAGACGCCGCTGAAAGGGGGTACCATCCAGGTGCCGTCATCCGTGTCGACTTCCATAAGACCTGTCATCCCATAAAGAAACTGGGCGCGACGATGAGTATGAAATTCGAGCAGCGTGCCGGGGCTATAGTCAGTGCCGATGGCCACCAGGGGCCGTGCTACATCGTCTACGTCTGACAGGGGAGTATTGAGCATTGTCGTCAACCTGGCCGAAACACAATGATTATTGTCCAAATGACGAAGGTCGGCCAACTCCTGCCGTCATATAGTGCCTGCTATTGCGTTTCTTCAGGAGAATGGCGGTGTATAGCGTACTGCTTCTTTGTGGCGGGTTGGCGGGAGTTACCACTGTGTTGTTTGGTTTTGGTGGTGGGTTTGTGGTGGTTCCCTTGCTGTATACCCTGCTGATTTCCGTCCATGGGCTGGATAGCGGTATCGGTCAGGCGGCCATGCATATAGCGGTGGCCACCTCGACGGCGCTAATGATTTTTGCAGCTTCCCTGTCGACTTGGCGTCACCACCGTCGACAGACCGTGCAATGGCATCTGGTGCGTCCCATGGTTGGCTATATCGCCATGGGGGCTGTGCTCGGCGCGGCAGCCGCCGTGTCGTTAAGTGGGGAGTGGGTACGCTGGGCCTTTATCGGCTATCTGGGGATTACGATTCTGGATGCCGTGCTTCGGCCCGGTTTTCTGCACCAGGCGAGTGGTGATGTACGCCCCATGGGGCATCTGGTAACAGCGATGACGGGAACATTCATCGGAGCAGTCGCCGCCTTGCTGGGTGTGGGCGGTAGCGTAATGACCGTACCGCTCATGCGCCGAAGAGGTGCCAGCATGACAGCGGCCACGGCAATGGCTAACCCGTTATCGTTGCCGATGGCGGTAAGTGGTACCGCAACATATGTGTTGCTGTCGGCAAGTGGCACCGCTTTTGGGGCCTGGTATGCGGGCTATGTGGATGTGCGTGCGTTGCTGGTGTTAGCGATAGGCTCATGGCTCGGTATCCGCCTGGCGTCGATATGGATTGGGCGCATTCCTGATCGCATCCATGCCGGGGTATACCTGCTACTGCTGACCATGGTGCTTGTGGTGATGGTTTTGGTACGTTGAGTGTTGCTTGCTTGGGAGATGCCTGTTTTGTGGAGCGGCTCTTTATGGGGAGCAGGGTTTAAAGACGTAAAGTTGATTCATTTAGCAACCACGCGCTATGTGATCACGTACTGTGTGATTGAGAAGGCCAGCGCAATTCGAAACAAGATCCACCCTCATCAGAGGGGTAACATCTGGCCTCGCCACGATGGGCTCTTGCAATAGCCGCCACCACCGCCAATCCGAGTCCACTTCCTCGCTTGTCTCCTGGCATATTACTGCCAGCATCCCGCGCATGCCGGAATGCTGTGAAAATATGAGAGACATATTCCTGAGGAATACCTGGGCCGGAATCCACCACACGCAAAACACACCATCCTTCATCCTGGCGCGTTTGGATGATTAGCGACCCTGGTGATGCATGCTGGCGAACGTTTTCCAGCAGCGCAAGCAATGCCTGACGAATACGGACAGGATCGCAATACACGGCGCCAGATTGCAGATCAAGGGTCGGATAATGATTTGATGCATTTAGGGCATGCCTACAAAATTCTACGACTGATTCAATTTCAGTCGAAAGATCACATTTCTTGATCTCAAGGTTCAGATGACCGCTGTCGGCCAAGCTCACGGCGCGAAGGTCTTCAATCAGTTGAGCCATGCCGTCGATTTGAGTAAGGAGGCTCATAAACTGGGGTTTTTCGGGAGGAAATACGCCTTCTGCCAAGCCTTGCAGACGCCCGCGTAAAATAGTAACGGGCGTACGCAGCTCATGGGCAATAGCCGCATTCCAGAACGTCATTTCCTTGGACATACGCTGTAATTGGTCTGCCAAGGCATTGAAGTCATTTGCCAAAACGGCGGCCTCGCCTAACGACCTATCACCCGTCATGGCGCGTGCGTCCAGGTCGCCTTGCGCGACGCGCCGCATGCTTTCTGTTACGGAGTTTAGCGGCACCAGAATGCGACGTGCCAAGTGAATGCCCACTATCACGGCGAACGCGAGCCCAACCAACGTAGTGCCAACGAGCCAAGCCCACTCGAGCCCCGACGGGAACATGTTTGGTTCGCTAATCGACCCCTGCCAAAAATGGAAGGTAATGAAATAGAACACATAAGAGGTCACCACGACTAACAGGGTTATGCCAAACGCCATCGCTGCCATTGTCAATGCGATTGTCCGGCTCAATCCAATGAGTTTCATTCTGTTCCCCACAACCGGTACCCGACACCGCGTATGCCAACGGGTATGCCTCTCACACCGAAGTCTTCCAGTTTTTTACGCAGCTTGCTTATATGGCTGTCGACAGTGCGTTCAAGCGCTTCACTTTCGGGTAGGCAGGCGGCCAACAACTCTGCGCGGGTGCAAACTTTTTTGGGTGCGCGTGCAAGGTGCGTCAACAATCTGAATTCGGTGAGCGTCAACGCGAGGCTATGTGAGTCTTCTCCCACCTGAACAAAGGCTTCGTGCTGTTCCAGGTCGATCTCAAAGGGCGGAACCCGGAGGACACGGGGTTGGTGGTTTGCATCAGCCATGGTGCGCCTTAACACTGCCTGAGCGCGTGCGACGACCTCGGCAGGGTTAAACGGCTTGACGACGTAGTCGTCGGCACCAAAGCGCAAACCCATGAGTTTATCGATGTCCTGATCCATGGCGGTCAACATGATGACGGGCGTCTCACCACGGTGGCGAACCTCTGACAGTACCTGCCAGCCATCCATTTTAGGCATCTTTACATCAAGTAAGACAAGATCGGGTTTCATCGACAAATGCATGTCCAATGCCCTGCGTCCATCTTCTGCGTAGATGGTTCGGAGGCCCGCACGTCTCAGATAAGCCTGCAGGATATCAGCGATCTCAGGCTCGTCTTCGGCGATGAGAACCAATGCTTGCGGGGCAGGAGGAGAACTTGGCGACTGATGAGTCGTGGACATGAAAGTGCCTAGTGAAACATTCATTGTGTTCTCCATCATATCTACACATACCGTCGACGTTAATACCACGCTACAGCGATATAGTCCCCTTCAATTCTATTGGTAGGCAAATGTTTGCCTATGTCTGCAGAAATTAAGTCTGCAGTAATTATGCCAGCAAGAACTATGCCAGCAAGAACTATGCCTGAAGGGACGATGTATGACGATCCGACATATTTACCGCAATGGTGGCTTCTGTGCCTTGCTACTCACCGTGCTAACTGCCTGCGGGCCAGTTGAGCAAGAAGTAGCGCCGTCTCCTGCCCGAGTGTCTGTGGTTACCTTGGAACCCGTTAGATGGGAGCTGACCGAAGACTTGCCGGCCCGGGTCTTGCCGTATCAAGTGGCGGAAATTCGTCCGCAGGTCAGCGGGATCGTCCAACGTCGACTTTTCGAGCAGGGAACCGACGTGAGTGCGACGCAGCCATTATTCGAAATCAACCCTGCGCCATTTCGAGCTGAAGTGGAAACGGCAGAGGCAGCGTTGCAGAAGGCCGAAGCCGAGCTTACCCATGCCCGTGCGCAGTCAGCGCGGCTGGAGCCGCTTGTCAGGGCAGAGTCGGTTAGCCGCCAGGCTTACGATGACGCCGTCTCCAAAAGCCAGCAGGCCGCCGCTGAGGTGGCCCAAGCGCGTGCAACGCTGTCGCGCCGCCGTCTTGACTTGGAATTCTCTACGGTGGCGTCCCCCATTGCAGGCCGAATTGATCAGGCGTTGGTGACGGAGGGAACGCTGGTCGCCAGCAGTGATAGTACGCCCATGGCCCGTGTTCAGCAGATCGATAAGGTCTATGTGGATGTTCGGCGCTCGGTTTCCTCGCTCGAATCGCTTCAAGACGCGATAGCGGCGCAACCCTCCCTCGACAAAGGCTTGCCGGTCACGATCCTCGGCAGCAACGGTACGCCCTACGATGTCACCGGACGCATTCTTTTTTCGGGTATCAATGTGGATGCCAGCACAGGTGACCTTTTGCTACGTGTACTCGTGGACAACCCCAATCGGCGCCTGCTGCCCGGTATGTTTGTGCGGGCCCGCGTGCCCTATGCAAGCTATGACAATGCGTTGACGGTGCCGCAACAGTCCGTGGTGCGCATCGGCGGTAAGCCCTACGTTTGGTTGATTGGTGCCAGCGACAAGGCGGTGATGGTCTCAGTGGAGCTTGGTGAATTGGCGAACGGCAGTTATCGGGTGCAAGCGGGGGTGACAGCGGGACAGAGGATCGTCGTCGAGGGTATAGAGCGACTGGCGGATGGTATCGAAGTCAGCGCGACTGATTGGCATGTGTCATCGCCTCTTGAGGCTTCAGTGGCATCTTCTTATTAAGCTTCAGGAGTCTCCGTAATGCCTCAGTTCTTCATCCAGCGCCCAGTCTTCGCGTGGGTGGTCGCGCTGTTTATCATCCTCCTGGGCGTGATCGCCATTCCTCAGTTGCCGGTCGCTCACTACCCCTCGGTAGCGCCCCCGTCGGTGACCATCACTGCGACGTATCCCGGCGCCACACCGCAAACCATGAACGACGCCGTGCTCAGTCTCATCGAACGTGAGCTGTCCAGTGTCAAGAACCTGCTGTACTTCGAATCATCGGCCGATGCTTCGGGGTCGGCGTCTGTCATCGCCACCTTCAAGCCAGGGACAAACCCGGAACTGGCCCAAGTGGATGTGCAGAATAGACTCAAGGCAGTCGAACCTCGGTTACCTCAGGCGGTTCGTCAGGATGGGTTGAGCGTAGAGTCAGCGTCATCCAGCTTTCTGATGATCGTGGGCCTGAATTCCGAGGATGGGCGCTTTGATGAGATCGCCCTGAACGACTATATGGCGCGCAATATCGTCGAGGAGCTGCGCCGCATTGACGGTGTTGGTCGTGTGCAGCTGTTCGGTGCTGAGCAGGCAATGCGAATCTGGATAGAGCCGGAGAAGCTGATTGCTTTCGACTTGTCGGTGAATGATCTCTCGACCGCGATCATGGAGCAGAACGCACCGATTGTACCGGGCAGCATCGGCGCGTCTCCGGCCTTACCCGGCCAAAAGGTATCCTCGCTGTTGACTGCACAGGGGCAATTGAGCACGCCGGAAGAGTTCGCTGCTATCGTACTTCGCGCTAATGTAGACGGCTCCAACGTGGTGTTGGGCGATGTGGCGCGAGTCGAGTTGGGCGCTCAATCCTACGGCTTCTCCAATCGTGAGGATGGCCAGCCAGCGACGGCGGCGGCCATACAGCTGGCACCCGGTGCCAATGCTGTCCGCACGGCGGAAAGTGTCCAGGCGCGCCTGGCTGAATTAAACCAGGCGCTACCCGCGGGCATGAGCTCATCGATCCCCTTTAATACGGCCCCGTTCGTTAAGGTTTCTATCGAGAAGGTCATCCATACCCTCATCGAGGCGATGGTACTGGTCTTCCTGGTGATGTTGCTGTTCCTACAGAACATCCGTTATACGCTGATCCCCGCACTGGTCGCGCCGATTGCGTTGTTGGGAACCTTCACGGTGATGCTGCTGGCAGGTTTCTCAATCAACGTTCTGACGATGTTTGGCATGGTGTTAGCGATTGGCATCATCGTCGATGACGCTATCGTGGTGGTCGAGAACGTTGAGCGCATCATGGCCAAAGAGGGATTGTCGCCAAAGGACGCCACCATCAAGGCGATGAAGGAGATCACTGGTGCGGTGGTGGGCATCACCCTGGTATTGACGGTGGTGTTTATTCCGATGGCCTTCTCTAGTGGCTCGGTCGGTGTGATCTATAAGCAATTCGCCCTGGCGATGGTGGTCTCGATTCTGTTCTCGGCGTTTCTGGCGTTAACGCTGACACCGGCGCTATGCGCAACCCTTCTCAAACCCATTAAATCGGGGCATCACGACAAAGGCGGCTTCTTCGGCTGGTTCAACCAAGCGCTTAAACGTATGACCGCTCGGTACGAATCGCGTGTGGGAAGATTAGTCGCCCGTAGCGGTCGGGTCATGCTGGTGTTTGTGGTCATCGCAGGCGTGCTGGTGCTCGCCTTCCGCCAGCTGCCTTCGGCTTTTTTGCCGGAAGAGGATCAAGGCTATTTCATGGCCAGTATCCAGTTACCTGCCAATGCGACAACCGAGCGTACCTTGGATGTCGTCAGGGCGTATGAGTCGTACGTCATGGCGCGCCCTGCAGTGGACGGCAATATGTCTATTTTGGGCTTCGGATTCTCCGGGTCTGGCGCGAATACGGCGCTGACGTTCACCACGCTAAAGGATTGGGGGCAGCGCGGCGGTGCCACGGCGGCGAGTGAAGCGGAAGGTGTTCAGGAAGCCATGAGTCAACTGAACGAAGGGACGGTGATGAGTATGTTGCCGCCGGCCATTGATGAATTGGGCACCAAGTCCGGCTTTACGATGTTCTTGCAGGATCGACGCAACCAGGGGCCGGCCGCCCTTAAGGCTGCCGAGACGAGGCTGCTTGAACTGGCGGCGCAGAGCAAGGTAGTCAGCGACGTCTATTCCGACGGCCTTCCGGAAGGTGCGAGCATTCGTCTTGACATTGATCGTCAGAAAGCCGAAGCGCTCGGGGTATCGTTCGCCAACATTAGCGAAATCCTGTCTACCGCGATGGGATCCTCCTACATCAACGATTTCCCGAATGAGGGGCGGATGCAGCAGGTGATTCTGCAAGCGGATGCGTCGGCACGTATGCAGGTCGACGACGTGCTCAAGCTACACGTGCGTAATAGCAGGGGAGGCATGGTGTCCCTGTCAGAGGTGGTTACCCCGGTATGGGACGAAACACCGCTACAAATGGTGCGCTACCTGGGCTACCCCGCCACCAGTATTTCCGGTAGTGCGGCGGCGAGGGCCTCCACCGGTGAAGCGATGGCTGAAATGGAACGTCTGGCGCAGCAACTTCCGCCCGGCTTTGCAGTGGCCTGGACGGGGCAATCCCTTCAGGAGCGGCAGTCCGCTGCCCAGGCACCCATGCTGGTTGCGCTGTCAATCCTGGCGGTGTTTCTGGTGTTAGCCGCTCTCTACGAGAGCTGGTCCATTCCGCTGTCGGTGATACTCGTTGTCCCGCTGGGGGTGCTGGGTGCGGTGGCTGCGATGCTGCTGCGAGACCTGCCTAACGATGTTTTCTTCAAAGTCGGTATGGTCACCGTGATCGGGTTGTCGGCGAAAAACGCGATCCTGATCGTTGAGTTTGCAAAACAGTTGCGTGAGCAAGGTAAGGGGCTGATGGAGGCCGCGGTGGAAGCCGCCAGTCTGCGCCTGCGCCCGATTCTGATGACCTCACTCGCTTTTGGCTTGGGGGTGGTGCCGCTGATGGTTGCGTTTGGCGCCAGTGCCAAAACCCAGCATGCGATAGGCACGGGTGTGTTCGGCGGCATGGTTAGCGGAACGCTTCTGGTGATTCTCTTCGTCCCGGTGTTCTTCGTTTTCGTGATGGATCTTCAGGAGCGCGTTAATGGCTGGCGAACCCCATAACGGGAAGTTATATCCAATTATTCAGGAGTTAAGTAGCTAATGTTTGCTGCTATCCCACAACGGTGGCTGGTTCTGTTTGCCGTCATGCTGGCGTTCCTGCCTGTTGTCATCGATATGACGATTCTGCACGTCGCGGTACCTGTGCTGACGCCGGCGCTGGGTGCCACGGGTACTGAGGTGCTGTGGATCATCGATATTTATCCGTTGCTGATGGCGGGCCTGCTGGTGCCGATGGGCACCCTGGCTGACCGAGTTGGTACGCGCCGTGTGCTGCTGACCGGGCTCTTGGTGTTCGGGGTGGCGTCACTACTGGCGGCATTCTCGACGACACCCGCCATGTTGATCGGTGCTCGAGTGCTGCTAGCTATTGGCGGGTCGATGATCATGCCCTGTGTCCTGGGTGTCATCCGCAAAACCTTCGAAGACGAGCGCGAGCGTGCGATGGCGCTTGGCTTATGGGGAACCGTGGGGGCCGCGGGCGCGGCAGTGGGCCCATTGATTGGTGGTGCCTTGCTGGAACATTACTGGTGGGGCTCGGTATTTCTCATCAATGTGCCCATCATGCTGGTGGTGGCGCCGGTCGCCTATGCGCTGCTGCCACGCCGCGAGGCGACGACACCGGGCAAATGGGCGTTCGGTCAGGCCTTGATTTTGCTTGTTGGCATCATCGCTGTGGTCTATGGCATCAAGTCTGTGATGGGAGCGGGACAGCCACTGTGGCGGGCTGGATTAGTGCTCTCTCTGGGATTAGCGATGCTGGTTTGGTTTACACGTATCCAGCTGCGTTCGACGATGCCGATGCTGGACTTATCGCTATTTCGCCACCCGGCCATCGTCGCTGGCATGGTGATGGCGCTAGTGGCTTCCGGCGCGCTGGCAGGCGTCGAGCTGACGCTGGCGCAAGAGCTGCAATATGTGCTGGACAAAACGCCGCTGCAGGCCGGCCTTTTCATGGTGCCGATCATGGCGGCCGCAGCAGCCGGTGGCCCCGTTGCGGGCTACCTCTCCAACCGGTTTGGCTTACGGCGGGTTGCTAGTATGTCGATGGGGTTCGCGGCAGCCGCTCTGGCCTATCTGGCGCATGCTGACTTCCACGCGCCTGACTGGACAGTGCCAACAGCGTTGGCCGTGCTGGGGCTAACGTTGAGCATCGGCCTGACCGCTTCCTCAATTGCCATTATGGGGGCCGTGGACGCCAGTAAAGGAGGGGCAGCAGGTTCTTTGGAAGCCACCGGGTATGAATTGGGTAGTGGGCTAGGCATCACCCTATTCGGGGTTTTCATGGCCAGCGTGTACACCAATACCATCGTGCTGCCGTCACACTTGGAGCCAGCCCTCGGTGCACAGGCTGAGCGCTCGATCAGCGACAGCATCGTTGTGGCACAAGGGCTTGCCGCAGATCAGGCGGATGCACTCATCATGGCCGCGAAGGCGGCGTTCTCCACCACGCACTCGATCCTACTGACAGTCGCGGCGATTCTGATCGCTTTACTGTCGGTGGTGGTGTTTTGGATGCTGGGTCGCCACTCAGACAATGTGGGAGCTCATGAGTGATGGTGGTCGGGCTCTGGAACATCCTTATGGTTCTAGCTCCGATCTAAGCTGTCAATTTAAGCGTGGTGGGTTGCCTTGGCAGCCGCATATATGGGCAATGCTGGACACGAATTACTCCCTAAATTTAACAAGTAAAAGCGTTACCTGTTTTAAGCTCAGAGCTTCCCCGCAGACTGTGATTGCATTGAGCTAGCAAGCACTTTCCATAGGTGCTCAGCGGCAGGAGTGAACCTTCTTCCTTGGCTGCGGATGAGGTGGCAGGTAGCGGTATGTGACAAAGGATGTTCAATAGGAATTGCAACAATATCCCCACGTTCAACCAAAGGGCGGGCGGATTGCCGCGTCATGAAGGCAATACCTAGCCCTGATATTGCTAGCGCAATAGCCGTAGAAAAGTGATTGCACTGGTAAGCGGGCAGGGGGGCTAGGTGTTGGCTGCTGAACATCTCATTGATGTACTGTTGGATGCCGAATTGTTCAGCCATAAAGATCAATCGCTGGGGGGCCAGGGTTTCAAGTGTAATGGCTTCAAGGCCTGCCAAAGCGTGATGTGGCGGTACTATGGCGCAAATAGGGCCGCGGTTAAAGCTGCGAACCATGACCGGTGGATCGCCTAATGGACCAAAGCTGATCGCCATATCCACTTTGCCCCGCAGCATCATATTGATTGTTTCACTCATGTTACCAGAGTGAATATCTACAAACACATCAGGGTAATCTGCGCTGAACTGTTGGAGAGGCCCTTCCACAAATTCACTGATCATACCCTGCCCGACCCGTAGGCTGACACTGCCTCGACGCAAGTGGCGCATATCCTGCAGTGTCTCGGATAACTGACGCCGCCGATATAGCATTTCCCGGTGGTGCTCGATCAGTAGCTTTCCCGCCTGGGTCACCGTGACGTTTCTTCCCTGTTTTTGGAGTAAGGGAATTTGCAGATGTCGCTCAAGTAGTGCTATTTGGCGGCTGATGGCCGAAGGATTAACGCCGACTGACTCGGCAGCCGCTCTCACACCCCCTTGCATGGCAACCTCGTAAAGGTAAGCCAGTCGATGTTCGGTAATTCCCTGATCCATGCGTTGTTGCACCATTTTCTCTATCCTTCATCGGCTTCTTAACCGTTGCTATGAACGCAACGATTCGGCTGCGCGCTTCTTATTCTTTCCTTGTTACGCCCCTCACATACTGACCGTGCGCTTAATAGCACAACGCTGTTTTGGGTTACTGCTATTTAGAAGCTGCCATTCTTACTCGAGAGGCTATATGAATACCCTTCACACTTATCTGCAAGAGCATCAGCATTCTATTCTCGATGATATTGAAACCTTAGTACGCGCTGAATCGCCATCCAATGATAAAGCCGCAGTGGATGCCTGTGGGCAATTGTTGCGCCAGTTATTTCAAGACCGGCTCCAATGTCAGGCGGAAACGTTCCCACAAACTGAAAAGGGCGACCATCTTGGCTTCACGCTAGGAGAGGGGGATCGTCAGATTCTTATTTTGGGGCATTTCGACACGGTTTGGGATATCGGTCGGCTCGCTATCCGCCGTGAGACGGACAAGTTTTACGGTCCCGGCATTCTGGATATGAAAGCCGGTATTGTACAAGCCATTTGGGCTGTCAAAGCACTTGTTGAACTCGATGCGCTTCCCAATGCCCGCATTCGTTTTCTATGTACCAGTGACGAGGAGTTAGGTAGCCCTACTTCACGACAACGCATTGAGGAGGAGTCGGTTGCTAGCGATGTAGTGCTGGTTGTTGAACCTGCCACGGCGAATGGCAGCGCTTTGAAAACGGCACGCAAAGGCTCTGGACGCTTTTACATGCATATAACGGGGAAAGCGGCCCATGCGGGCAACAACCCTGAAGAAGGGGTGAGTGCGATTGAGGAGCTGTCCCACCAAATTCAGTACTTACATAGTCTGGCCGACCCCAGCCTGGGAACCACCGTGAATGTGGGGATGGTGCATGGCGGTGGGCCACTTAATGTCGTACCGGAGAAAGCCGAGTTAGGGATTGATGTTCGGGTAACAATGCTGGAAGAAGCCGAGCGACTCTACAATGCCATTTATCAAAGTACTCCCTTTCATCCCAGCGTAACGCTAACCGTGAGCGGTGACATGACCCGCCCGCCGATGGAGCGCACACATGCTACGGCTCGTCTGTTTGAGCTTGCACAGCATGCTGCTGGTGAATTAGGCATCGAGCTCACGGAAGCCTCGGTAGGGGGAGGAAGCGACGGCAATTTCGCTGCAGCCAAAGGTATTCCCACCCTGGATGGACTGGGTGCAACCGGTGCTGCCCCCCATGCGGAGTATGAGCACATCGAAATAGCCTCAATTGTACCGCGTGCGGCGATTCTGGCTGCATTGATACGGCAGGTCTGATACGCCATCAGCTGTATATCAATGCGAAAAATAAATAACTATATGAAAAAATATTCAGGAAATTTCAACGTGAAAACTAGATCAACACAACGAATGGCCATGCCCGATGCCTTTGTGATTCTGTTTGGGTTATTACTGGTGGCTTGGCTATTGAGTTTCTTTATTCCCTCGGGCCAGTTTGAGCGAACCACAGAGGGGCGGCCTACGGTTATTCCTGGCAGTTTCCACCTGGTGGAGTCTAGTGGCCTTAATTTTTTCGACATTTTTCTTTCGATTCAGAACGGTTTTATCAGCTCAGCAAACCTAATCGCTTTAGTGCTGGTAATGGGTGGCGCGATTGCCGTGGTGGAGTCTACCGGTGCGATCAATGCAGGCATCAAAAGCTTGGTTGATAAAGCTCGCGGGCGTAAATATTTGCTCGCGATTGTGGTGTCTTTTGTATTTGGCGTGGTATCTGCCATTGGCGTTGGGTCGAATGCCGTTATTGCCTTTATTCCGCTGGGTATCGTGTTGGCACGAGCGCTTCAGTTAGATGCGATTGCGGGAATAGCCATTGTCTATCTGGGCTATTTCTCGGGCTCAGCGGCTGCTGTATTCGATCCTATTACGCTGGGGATTGCTCAATCCATAGCAGGGCTGCCGCTATTTTCTGGCGCGCCGCTTAGGGTGGCACTATTTTTCGTGCTACTGGCAGTGACAATTGCTTATGTGTGTCGGTATATCAAACGCATTAGCGAGGATCCCGACCGTAGTTTGATGGGGAGTCAGCCCTTTAGCACTGAAGCCATTGGATCAGATGATGAGGACTTAACGTTTACGCGTCGGCATCTGGTCATTTTAGGCTTCTTTGTTGCCTGTTTAGCGGTGTTTATTTATGGCTCTTTAGGGTTGGGGTGGGGCGTTAATGAGCTTTCAGCCATCTTTATGATCAATGGGATAGGCAGCGCAGCACTCGCTCGTTTCTCGCCTAATGAGTTTGTGCAGATGTTCATGAAGGGCGCCCAAGGTATGTTATATGGTGCCTTTATTATTGGCATTGCCAAAGGCATTACGGTGCTAATGGCCGAGGGGATGATTCTAGATACGGTAGTGAATTCAATTTTTGTGCCCTTGAGTACGCTTCCCTCCATGTTGGGGGCGCTCGCTGTCTTTGTATTCAACCTCTTTTTCAATTTTTTGGTGCCTTCTGGTAGTGGTCAGGCAGCTGTCGTGATGCCGATTTTGACGCCACTTGCAGATATGCTCGATATCACTCGTCAAACGGCTGTGATTGCATTCAAGCTTGGCGACGGGATTACCAATATTATTACGCCGACATCGGGTGTGTTGATGTCTGTGCTCGCCGTGGGTGGCGTACCATGGAGTAACTGGGTTCGTTTCGCGTTTCCGTTGGTATGCCTCTGGACGCTAGTTGGGACAGCCTTCGTGGTTATCGCCGTATTGATTAATTATGGGCCGTTCTAATCAGGCGTAGGAATACGTCTGTCAGCATTCAGAGACGTTCGGAATAAACAACCAAACCGCCCGAGTTGAGCGGTTTGGTTCCTCAATCATGATATCTATAAGATATCGAATGACATAATATAGCGTATTTTACCCCTACATCAGGGTGTCTTAAGACTTCTTAGATTGTAAATTGATTGTCGCTAAAAACTTGATTTTTAATATTTCTATTTCAAAAAAAACTGAACATGGAAAGTAACAGTCCCAATGTCATAGGTAGACGGAAAGCTAGTCGATCAACGAACTCGCCGGTGACGTTTCCTACTAAGAGCCTTGCCGCCACATCTCCGCTAGTGGCCCTCCTACCGGAGAATCCTCGGGCAAGGCCACGGCAGCCACTCGTTCTAGTGCCGCCGCAAGCTGTGCCGGGTCGCCGCGTTCTATTTCTGGCTCTTGGCCTGGTGGGTAGGCGCCTACCATACAGAAGTCATCGTCTGCCTCCAGGCTGGCATGTCCAACCCCGGCGGGCAGCACCAGCACATCGCCCGTGTAAAGCATCACCTCTTGGCCGTTGGGGCCACCCAGCCGCGCCTTGGCTTGGCCTTGAAAAATGCCTAGCGCCTCGTGGGCAGTGGAGTGAAAGTGGTCGAAGTCATACAGGTGGTAGCGCCACGCTGGCGGCCAGCCGTGCTGCTTGAACATGCTTTCAAAGGTATTGGCCCGCTCCTCTGCATTGCTGATGTCGAGAACCTGGCGGTAAATCAGTACGGGCAGGGGGGAGTTGGGATAGCCGGTCGCTGCATCGCTGTCGAGATGGAGTCGTTCTGGCTGGGGAATAGACATCCTTGCCTCCTCGTTCCTCGTTGGGGTGTGCTTTCAGCATGGTTTTAAGCATAGTTTTTAAAACAGTTTTTTGCATAGCCGAGAAAACCAATAAGAGACTGGCTGCTTGTTTTGTGGGTAACCGTCCCGCCCCCTCATTTTCTATTCGATTGTCTTAATAGTCTCAGCCGGTATCATAGCGTTGATGTTGATCATCGTTACGCCCTTTTACCGCGAGCTGCTATGACCCAATCTAAAACGCCCTTCATTGTGGTGCTGAGCCTGGCATTGACCATGATGCTGGGCCCGTTTTCCATGGATACGTATCTGCCGGCCTTTCCGGTCATCGGCGAATCGCTGGGGATTTCTCAGCAGGCGGTATCGTTGAGTGTTTCGGTGTATGTATTTGCGTTGGCGTTGGGGCAGTTGATCGGCGGTGCGCTTTCGGATCGCTTCGGACGGCAGCGGGTTCTGATGAGCGGGCTGGTGATTTTTGCGTTCTCAAGCATTGCCATTGGGATGTCGGATTCCCTGAACTCCCTGCTCGGCGGGCGGGCCATTCAAGCCATTGGGGCCGGTTTGACCTTGGTATCGGTACCCGCGTTAGTGCGCGACAGAGTGGCGGGCCGCGACGCCGCGAAGCTGTTCTCGATGATGGGCTTTATCATGGTGTTGGCGCCGGGCATTGCGCCGAGCGTGGGTAGCGCGATTCTGTTGTTGGGTTCCTGGCACACTATCTTCTTCGTCTTGGCGGCATACGCGCTGCTGCTGGTGCCATTGCTGGTGCGCGTGCTCTTTACCGGTTCGGGCAAAGTGTCGCGAACGAAAAGCCCTCAGATGAGCCTGCTGGCGCGTTACAAACTGGTGCTGTCGACAAAACCAGCCTTGCCGTTCATCGTTTGGCAGGCCGCTTCTTTTTCTACCCTGATGATGTTTATCACCTACGCCTCCTTTATCTATCAGGGGCACTTCGGTCAGTCGCCCTCGAGCTTTTCGATGCTGTTTGCGGCGAACATCGTCGCGATGCTGATCTTTAATATTCTCAATCGGATGCTGCTTTCCAGGTTGCCGTCGCTGCGTATCCTGCAGTTGGCGACGGGCTGTCAGGCAGTGGGCATCGTATTGTTGGTGATGGCTGCCTTCATGGAGTGGCCGCTGTACGCTTTCCTGCCCGCCATGATGCTGACCATTGGCTCGATAGGGGCGATCTCGCCGAATATTCAGGCCTGTTTTTTGGAGTTCTTTCCCACCAGCAGTGGAACGGCCGCAGCGCTTCTGGGCGCCGCCCAGTTCGGTATCGCCGGGATTCTGAGCGCATTGTCTGCCCTGCTGCCGCATACGCTTGGAGCAGTTATCCTGGCCATGGCTGCCTGCGGTTCGGTGGCGTATTTGATGCTTGCCCGCTCAATCATCAAAGGGCGTGCCGCTGTCGAGGCACGCTGAACCTGACTGCACTCTCTTACCAAAAGCCCCGTGTTAACCAAAACGCGGGGCTTTTTTTATTTCTTGATCAGATGCCGCTGGTATACAGGCGTTGCGGATATATGACGGGTAGCCCGGCTGGTGCATAGCCTCATTCGTGTATCGCAATCATGAACAAAAGTTCAAAATAAATGATTATGATTGGTATTATCACTATTGACTCGGGGGTGCTAGCTTCGGATACTCTCACGGCCTTTCATAAGAGAATCATAAGGCGCGAGGGTAGGTTTATTCACTCCAAGGGATCTTCAAAATGACTGATAGCAATAGCACAGTCCGGCGCAACGCAGGTCGGGTAAGGTGGCAGCAGACCACTACCGCCATTCTGTGCGGCACGACGCTGGTGACTATTCCCATGCTCGGGAACGCTCAGGAAACCGGCGACGGCAGTGACGATAATGAGGGATATCGCCTCGCCCCCATTATCGTCAACGCCCAGGCCTACGCCGATGATGATGCCAATTCGATAGTGGCCCAGGAGCTGTGGGTGGGCGGTAAGGTCGCTACCAGTATTCTCGATACACCTGCCTCCGTGTCGGTCATCTCTGAGAAGGAGATCGAGCAGCGCAACGCCTCCACCACCGAGCAAGTTCTACAATATACCCCAGGGATTCTTACCGATTATTACGGCACCGATGACCGGAACGACTATTTCAAGATCCGCGGGTTCGAGGCCACCACCTACCGTGATGGGCTGACATTAGGCTCAATGCGCGGTGTTCGTGAAGAACCCTACGCCTACGAGCGCGTTGAGGTGTTGCGTGGGGCCAACTCCACTCTGTTTGGCCCGGCGGATCCAGGTGGCTCGGTCAACTTCGTGAGCAAACGGCCAAGGTTTGAACGTTTTGGGGAGGGCTATCTCTCCTACGGTTCATTCGACGCAAAAGAGGCCGGTGTGGATGTGGGTGACACGCTTAACGCTGACGAGACAGTGGCCTACCGTTTCACCGGTACTATCCGGGACAGCGATCGCGAATACGATCACTCTAAAGACAACAATGGCTTCTTGATGGGCGGCCTAGCCTGGGAGCCAACTGAGTACACCTCAGCGAGTGTTATTTTCGACTATCTGAAGCGTGACGACACCCCCAATAGCGGTGGTTACCCACTCGACCGGGAGTATGATCGCAGCGACTTCTTTGGTGAGCCTGGTTTCAACTATCACGACGTTGAGCGCACTAGCATCACCGGCCAGCTTACCCATGATTTCAATAACGGCCTGACGTTGCGGGGTAACCTGCG
This sequence comes from Halomonas sp. SpR1, assembly GCF_031010175.1. GTDB lineage: Bacteria > Pseudomonadota > Gammaproteobacteria > Pseudomonadales > Halomonadaceae > Vreelandella. The sequence continues at coordinate 54,201 of NZ_JAUAMB010000023.1, read as the reverse complement.
TTACAGCGATCTTACCGACGACTTCGGTTACGTCTATATCACTGACTCTGCAGCGCGAGTAGGCAGCGTGGTGGATCGCGATTATTTTGGCTCCGACAGCGAAGCACAGGAGCTGATTGGTAACGCTATTCTGCAGTACGACGCGCGCTTTGATCGGGTCGATAGCAGTACGTTGGTGGGTGTCGAGTATCGGGATGCCTCAACCGAAGACAGTTCGTTTTACGGGGATGCGACCTCCATTGATATCGCAAATCCCGTCTTTAGCGGTGCGCCGAGTAGCCTCAACGTCTATAGCAGCAACAAGCAGGACTTCACCACCGAGTCGATCTTCCTGACCCAGAATTTGTCCTTCTATGATCGATTCATTGTGACCGCGGGCGTGCGCAACGACTCGATGGACGTATCCAGCACTAACATGGCGGGCGTCACCGATTCCGATGACTTCTCTGAGACCTCGCTCCGCGGTGCATTGACCTATCGCGTCACCGACGAAATTTCGACCTATATCAGCATGGTAGAGTCGGTCGCACCGCCTACGATTGGCGTTGAGCCAGAACGGGGCGAACAGTACGAAATTGGTGCGAAATACGCCCCCTTTGGTACCAATGCGCTGTTCTCGGCGGCTATCTATGACCTGACCCGGGATGACGTCACTATCGCCGTTGTACAGGACAATGGTGTTATCGAGCGGGAAACCGTGGGTGAATCCCGAGTGCGGGGCCTTGATCTGGAAGCGAAGGCTGAGTTGACCGATAGCTTCAGCTTGGCTGGTGGTTACTCCTATATGGAGTCAGAAGTGGTGCGCGATAGCAACGCAGCTAGAGAAGGCAATGAGTTTACTTCTGCCCCCAAACATACGGCTTCGCTGTGGGGCTACTATACCTTGCCAAGCCAGGATGTGAGCGTTGGCCTTGGCGCCCGTTACGTTGGCTCCTACTACTTTGATGCCGCCAATACGTCCAAGAGCAGTGCCGCAACGCTGTTTGATGCGGCCTTGAGCTACCAATTAACCCAAGACGCTGATCTGGCCGTTAACGTTAGCAACTTACTTGACGAGCAGCATGTGGTCGGTTCCAGTACGGCCGACTACTACAATCCAGGCCGTGAAATCAGTGCCAAAGTCAGCTATCGCTGGTGAGCTAACAGTACTGAATAAGCCAGCCAACTGATGCGTTCGGCAACTAAGGCAATAACCGAAACCCCCGCTTTTACAGGCGGGGGTTTTGCTTTTTAGACTTCTGTTAGGCCATCAACGATAAACACCCGGTAGTCGGCGCCCTGAAAGCGGTGCTTGCGGGCTTCCTGGTAGGCGGGGCTGTCGTACCAGGCACGGGCGGCGGCCATATCCGGGAAGCGCAGAATCACCGCCCCTTCCATGGCGCTGCCTTCGAGCACTTCAAAATCACCGTAGAAAGCGAGCGGTTGCGGGTCGTGGCCTTCACGAGCGGCTTTTGCCTTCTCGCCGTAGTGCTCCATTTCCTTGGTGTCGTGAGTATGTTCACGGGTTAGTACGACGTAAGCGGGCATTAAATTCTCCTTGTTTATCGTTCACTACTTCACGTCATTACCCAGCGCTTTTAATCGCTCAGGGCTTAGGGCTATGTCGTCATTTTTATTGACCCCGATACCTTGGTCAATGATGCCTTGGGCAATGCGCTTGGCGTCGTCTAGCGAATGCATCACGTAGGTGCCGCACTGAAACTCATTGAGCTCTGGAATCTCTTCCATACGATTAACTGCCAGTACATCGCGCATGGCGGCTAGCCATGCCTCGCCGACGCGCTCTTCCGTTGGGCTGCCCAGTAGGCTCATATAAAACCCGGTACGGCAGCCCATTGGCGAAATATCAATAATTTCGACGTTATCGCTATTCAAGTGATTGCGCATAAAGCCAGCAAATAAGTGCTCCAGCGTATGGATGCCTTTTTCACCCATCATATCCTCATTAGGCTTGTTAAAGCGCAAGTCGAACACGGTAATAGTGTCGCCGGAAGGCGAGTGCATGGTTTTGGCAACCCGCACCGCAGGGGCGTTCATGATGGTGTGGTCAACGGTAAAGCTATCCAGTAACGGCATGCTGTCTCCTTGCTGGGTTATACCCATTCAACTGGTCAAGGACTCAGTGTGTGGTACACCCCATTAGATGGCTTGTGAATTAATGGTTCAACGGCGCGGAGATAACCTCGACTGTCTCGCGGCGGATGGCGTTGTAAAAGCAGTTGGGTCTCCCTGTGTGGCAGGCGGGGCCTTGTTGGTCGACCCGTAACAGCACCGCGTCGCCGTCGCAATCTAGTCGTGCCTCCACCAGGCGCTGGCGATTGCCGGAACTCTCACCTTTGCGCCACAGGGTCTGTCGCGAGCGAGACCAGTAGCAGACTTGCCCGCTGGCCAGTGTTTCGAGTAACGCATCACAGTTCATCCACGCCAACATGAGCACTTCGCCGCTGTCGTGCTGCTGAGCGATGGCGGTGATCAAGCCGTCGGCGTTCCAAGGAATGGATTCGATCACTGCTGCCAACGGTCGGCGTTCGCCACGTTCGGCATTCTCTAGCTCTATCCAAATGTTCATGGGTGACTCGTATCGCTTAATATATATGATATAACATAACAGATATTGTGCCCGGAATCTTAATGCATGCCTGGGTCAATAGGCGACTTGGGCTAGCAGCGTTATTCGGGTTCGATGATGATTTCGTGCTTTCGCCGCTCATTCTCCAGTGTTGCCAAGGCGACTTGGTAACAATCTTCGATATGGCGGCTGCCCATGTACTTCATCACGCTGAAGCTGATACCACCAGCGACGGCGCTACCGACCAAAGGAACGAACTTCGCAACACCTTTGGACGCCACCTTGACGCCCATCTTGCTTAAAAGCATGACGATAAGTTTTTTCGTGATGTATTTACCGGCCATTTTGCTGCCGGTATTCGAGATGGCCGTCATCACAAAGAGCTTGGATTCGGTATCCAGGCTTTCGATTTGTTCAGGCGTTAAACCAAATTCCTGGTTAATTTTAGGTATTAGCCGCATCAATATGGCAACGTCTGAGCCTACATCCACCCCAGGTATGGGGATAAGCGCCGCGCCCGCAGAAAGGCTTGAACTCTTGGTGACCATCGAATGGCACGATTTTCTAATCGCTTCGAGTTCTTCTATTGATTCAATCATGATGAGATCCTTTCATTGATTGCCTGATTGCCTGATTGCCTGATTGCCTGATTGCCTGATTGCCTGATTGCCTGATTGCCTGATTGCCTGATTGCCTGATTGCCTGATTGCCTGATTGCCTGATTGCCTGATTGCCTGATTGCCTGATTGACCTAGTACTGGCTGAACCACTTCCTGGTTCACTTCCTTCCCTAGATACTAACATTACTGAACGCTCTTCGACGTCATTTGAGAATCGCTTGTAGTAAAGTCGTCGGCGAAGATAAAAGTGTCAAACGGTATTTGGAAGGATGCCACTGAAGCGGGAGGCTTGAATGACGAACTTGAGAACCCTATACCCACCGATCGAGCCCTACGAAACAGGCATGATCGATGTGGGGGATGGCCATACGGTCTATTTTGAGCGCGTGGGCAAACCGGGCGGTAAGCCTGCGGTATTTCTGCATGGCGGCCCCGGCGGTGGACTTTCGCCTAATCATCGACGCCTGTTTAACCCTGAGCGCTACGACGTTCTTCTCTTTGATCAGCGCGGCTGTGGTCGTTCAGAGCCCCATGCGAGTATAGAAGCTAACACTACGTGGCATTTAGTCGAAGACATCGAGAGGCTACGTGAGCATGTTGGCGTAACCCAGTGGATGGTTTTTGGCGGCTCTTGGGGGTCTACCCTGGGTCTTGCCTATGCCCAGACGCACCCAGAGCGCGTGAGTGAGCTGATTTTGCGAGGCGTCTATACGGTCACCCAAGCGGAAATTGACTGGTACTATCAATTTGGTGTGTCTGAAATGTTCCCCGATAAGTGGGCGGCGTTTCAGGCGCCTATTCCTGAAGTAGAGCGACACGATATGGTAGCCGCCTACCATCGCCGCCTGATGGGTGACGACCCTGCTGTCCAGCTGGAAGCGGCAAAGGCATGGACGATATGGGAAGGGGAAACCATCACCCTGCTACCAGACCCTGCCTTATCGGCTCCCTACAGAGAGGGACATTTTGCGTTAGCCTTTGCGCGTTTAGAGAACCACTTCTTTACCCACAAAGCCTGGCTGGAAGAAGGGCAGTTGCTTGCTAACGCCGATCGGCTAAAAGGTATTCCCGGCGTTATCGTTCACGGCCGCTACGATATGCCATGCCCTGTTCGTTATGCGCTGGCGCTGCATAATGCTTGGCCAGATTCCGAGTTCCATATAATCGAAGGCGCAGGGCATGCCTGGAGCGAACCCGGCATTCTCGACCAGTTGATACGTGCGACAGATCGCTTTGCTTTTTAAGTTAATATATACCGCAGAGAGCACTAATGGCGTCGAAGCTAAGAGTGGGTCAGCTGGTTTAGTGAACTACTCAGCTTTCTTTAGTCGATTCGTGTAAGGCAATGTTGGGTGTAAAACTCATAAAAAACTAGAAGATGGGAGTTTGGATGTTGTTTTTGGGTGATTTTTCAAGCGCCCAGAATAATTGTATTAAGTTTACAGGTATAGTCTTTCAATACATTTATTGAAAATAAAGTTAAATTAATCTAAGATAGAGCCCCTTTTGAATGATGCTAGCTTAATTTCTGGCCGTAGCTCGACTCGGCCACTCTTCTTTTGAATGTATTATAAGCCGCTCGACATTACGCTTTATATGAACTTTAACTATAGGAGATCTGCTGATGAGTTCAGCCAAAAAACGGCCAATTGCTTCATTCTTTCATTTTGGTTGTCGTAGTTCCCTACTGCTATTCTTTACTGCTATCGTATTGCCGCTTTCGGCGCATGCCACCGAGTGCGGTTGGCTGGAAACGGATCAGCTTGACCAAGCTTTTCCACAGTATGCACCGTGGCATGTCGTAACTGGTGGACAAATTGGAAGTTGCCGGTTCCTCAGCCGCAGTGATCGCGCTCCCAACGTGTTTGCCGCCAACCAGATGATCCATGAATCCGAACAAGCAGCTGCCGATTTCATAGCTACTCTACGACCGGAAATGGCGGCTTCATATAATGTGATGGATGCACCGGCTATTGGTGTGCAGGGGTTTTACTATCTACCCACTGAGCGCGCCAGTGAAGCAGCTAGCCGAAACGTGGGTTTCGCTGGCCATAAAGGTCGGGTCACGGCTTTGGGGAGCTTGGCTCTGCAAGATGCGGTTTCGTCACAGGATCGCGAAGCAGGAGATTCTCTGATCCAAGCGGCGCTGGCCGTTTCTGATAACCCTGAAATACTGGCAGCCGCCTCAGATTGCCGTTGGTTTAATGGCCCGTTGCTTAATCGCCTGCTTCCAGCCGGCGATGTTACGCAGAATGTTATGGGGGAAAACAGTTGCTTTGCCACTGACTCTGACAATGCCCTTCTGACTGTTTCTATCCAGCCCGCCTCTGAAGCGTTCCAACACCCCTCTACTGATGATTGTACAATCGAGAAACTTGACCAATTAGGTGATCATGCAAGCTTGAGCTACTCATGTAGTAGCGGTCAACCTAGGGCCAACGTCCAGCTGACCATCGGAAATTACATGATCAACTATGACCTAATACCCAAGCAAGAGCCCAGTCTGGAACAACGGCAAGCTTTGGTCGAACTCGCCGATTGGGCTCAACAGTCCAACAGTAGGCGCTGATCAAAAAAACGAGTTTTAGGCTATCAAGAGAGATTCACAATCAGGGGGCGCTTTGGGTGCTTTGTTTAATCCAACCACTGCCAGGGCGGTTCGTCCAGCCACCCCTGGCCCAGGATGGTCGTCTCGCCAAACGCTTTATCCAGCGCAATAGAGTTGCAGGCCTGATCTTGTTCTAGCGTTGCCACCAAGCGTGGCGCGTGGGAAACCACCCATACTTGGGTTTCCAGCGATGCACGTATTATTAGGCGCCCCAAGGAGGGTAGCAAATCCGGGTGCAGGCTGGTTTCCGGCTCATTTAACACCAGCAGGGAAGGCGGCCTTGGGGTGAGCAACGCCGCCACTAACAGCAGATAGCGAAGTGTGCCGTCGGATAATTCCGACTGGTTCAACGGGCGCAACAATCCTTCCTGCAGAAACTGCAGCACAAAGCGGTTACCGGCGTCGGCTGCAAAATTGATGCTCGCGCCCGGAAAGGCGTCTTCAATTGCTGCATACAGTGCCTCTCGATCACCGATCTCGTGAATGGTTCGTAAAGCGGCCACTAGGTCGTGGCCATCGTGATCCAACACTGGCGTGCGAGTGCCTATTTGCGGTGTGCGAATGATGGATTGCGGATCGGTTCGGAACTGATCGTAGAAGCGCCAGTTGCGGATTGTTTGTCGAACTGCATGGACTTCCGGTACGGCAACCGGGTCACTGATTTCGTTCAGAATGCTTTCGTAGCTGTTGAGGTGGGTGTTGTAAACTTCCCATTTGCGACCGACCCGCACTTTGACCACAGATCCCACTCGGTCGATCAAGCAACTGCTGGGGCGGCAAACTTCGCCTGCCCAGATGCATTCACGTTTTATTTCGGGGTCGAACTGGAACATGGAGGGATCCCCGTAGCCCGCAAACCCCTGGGGCGCGGGCATTCCCAACGAAATAGCGTAGCCAAAGTCTTCACCGACAAACCCCAGCCTGAGGCGGGTATTGCTTTTCTTGGCGGTGCCCTCAATGGGGGCAGAGCCGTCTCTCATGCTATTGGTGAGTTTTTCCGGGCCCGCCCAAAAGGTGTAATCGAGACCGCCTTCCTGGGCGATCGATGCGATTAGGTTGCCTTTAGCGGTGTCTGCCAGTAACCGCAACGACTTGTACAGGTTGGATTTACCACACCCGTTGGGCCCGGTCACCACATTGAGACCCGACAGGGAAGAGACAACGTTTTTCAGGCTGCGGTAGTTGGAGACGGCAAAGGCGTTGATCATAAGCTCTGAGTGGTTGAGGGACGAGCCGCTTTGGGCAGCGTAGAAGATGCCAGTTTAGCGCTATCGCTACCAGATACGAAGAGCACGCTCTTCGTCAAATGGCAAACTGAAAAAATTCTGCCGCCAAAAACGCTAGCTGCACTCCAGAGGTGGGTATCAAGGGGGCTCTGTCTATGAAGGGGTGGCGATTGTCCTGCATGGCAGTACATAGGGGGTTCGTGTAGCCGCTACTGATAGCGGAATCAGCGGGCTTAGCAAGCAGTGGGCCTTTCTTCAGAAGGGGCAGTTTTCGGAGGTGGAAAACAATGGCTAAGAAATACCGTAGCGACGCGATGGCCGCAATCCATGAAACCATGGAGGCACTGCATGAGGTCGGGGCTGTCGATAAAAAGACGATGCGTGACTTTGATGAGACTTGTCTAACCAATGCGGAACCGATTCCTCCTGAGGCTATCCGGACGCTTCGTGAGCGCGAGCACCTTTCCCAGCCTGTATTCGCCCGTTATCTCAACGTCAGCAAAAATCTGGTTTCTGATTGGGAGCGAGGCGTGAAGCGTCCTGGAGGGCCTGCTCTTCGGCTCCTCGCTGTGATAGAAAAAAACGGCATTCAGGCTATCGCTTAAAGCGAAGTTTTCAGTTAACTGTCGGCTATAATCGTAATGACTGGGTTAGGCGGGGTATGCACTGCCTGAATGCGGCCTTCCGCGAGGGTGTCGGGTAAGTTGCGTACGATGACAGACCCTCGATTAATTGTGCTGGATATTCTTTTGGCTATTTTTAAGGGCATCATTTTCTCTACAGAGCGTCATGATCAACCCGGGGTGGGCATTGTGAACCGAAAGCTCCCAACCGTGTGCCATGGCAATCTCTTGGCAGATCGCTAGCCCCAAGCCTGCTCCATGGTCGCGCCGATGCGCCCCACGCCAGAAGCGTGAGAACAGCAGGGCCAATTGCTCTGGTTCGACGCCTGGGCCACGGTCACGCACAGTTATTATATTTTCCTGGATCTCCATGCTGACGAGGGTCTGCTCGGGGGCATGCTGGATGGCGTTCTCCAGCAAGTTCTTGAGCAAGGTGAAGCATGCCCCGCGATCAGCCTTCCATGTCACCCCTTGATCCGGGGCAAGCACCGTTAAATGCACGTCGGCGGACTCTGCCATGCGCTGTAAGTAGGTAGAAGCCTCGTGGGCGATGTCCTGCATCCGAACAACGGTAAACTGGTAGCTGTGTGCCTCGCTCGCTTCGGCCAGCAGTAGCAGTTGTTGCACTTGGCGCGTCATGTACTCGACATCGCTCAATAGCGCCTCACGATCATTCTTACCATCTGCGATCAATTCAATCTGTGCACGAATCAACGCCAGTGGTGTTTTTAACTCGTGCGCTGCATGGCCGAGAAACTCCTGCTGGAGACGATAACCCCGCTCAAGACGTTCCAGGGTGTGGTTGAAGCTATCCACTAGTGGTGCAATCTCCGCAGGCACCGCGTCCGTATTCAGCCGGGCGTTGATGGAGCGCGGCGAGATGGCCGCCGCGGACTCCGACACGTCTCGCAATGGCTTGAGGGTGTAGCGCAGGGTAATATAGGCGCATAACCCGAAGGCGACGAACAGCACAAGTCCGAACACCGCCACGGCAGCGACCACCTGCGGAAAGGACACGGTATAGACGACGTCCAGGAACCTCGCACTGACCGCGAATTGCAGATACCACCTTCGCCCTTCATGCTCGAGGGGCTGCGTTGCGCCGTAGAAGGTCTTTCCCTCATGCTCGAAGGTGAAGTTGCCGCGTGCCAGCCGAACAAGATCGCCGTCGGCCGTCCAGAACTCCTCACCTGAGCTGGAAAAGACGGCCACGTTTCCGGCTTCATCCAGAATCCGGTAAGCCGCTTCGCGCTGCGGACCCTCGTACAGCCAGGCGCGATCCTCCAGACTCGAGTCGAAGCCGACGGGTCGGCCGCGACTGTCGAACTCGATATTGTTTACTAGCCCCTCTGCCGCGTCGGCCAGATCCATACGAGCCAGTAGATCGCTCTTAAGCACCACTGCAGCAGCAATTACCAGCAGTGTGATACTCAGCACCATGCCCGCCACATAGGCCAGCAGCACTTTCAGCCTCAGGCTATTTAGCATCATCCGCTTGACGAAGCGCATACCCCATTCCTCTGACGTTGGCGATCCGCTGGCGCGAGCCGATGGCCCGCAGCTTGCGGCGTAAACGGTGCAGGGCGACATCCAGGGCGTTAGGTGTTACCGCCTCGCTTAGGCCCCAGGCCGCCGCTTCCAGCGCGCTGCGGCGTACGACCTCATCGTGCTTGTATAACAGCAACTGCATAATGTGCAGCTCTGCCGGGGCAAGGGTAATACTCTCGTTCCCGCTAAACAGAACGCCGCTTTCAGTATGCAGTCTCAGGTCGCCGTGAATGGGGTCGATTGAATGGAATTCCACAGGGCGGCGTAGCAAGGCACGGACACGTGCCACCATCTCATCCATGGCAAACGGTTTGGGCAGGTAGTCGTCGGCGCCGGCTTCGAGTCCTTCTACCCGGTCATGCAGCGCATCGCGCGCCGTTAACACCAGGCAGGGCACGCTAAGGCCCGCGTTGCGCAGCTTCTTGAGCAATAGCAGCCCGTCCCCATCCGGCAAGCCGCGATCGAGCACCAGTGCCTGGTAGGATATCTGCTGAACGGCAGCCCATGCTGCATCAATGCGGTCAACCACATCCACGGCGATGCCAGCGTTCACCAGCCCTTGGTGCATTAGCTGGGCTAGGCGATCGTGATCCTCGATCAGCAGTATCCGGCTCATCAGAAGGTGTAAAGATAGCCAACTAACACGGCGTTTTGGGTCGAGCGATCCACCAGCGGGCTATCTTTGATTTCGTCCGCCAGGCTCGTGACCTCAACACCTACCAGCACAGAGTGATGCTGGTCAAACTGGTACACGCCGCGCACCCCCGCCTCGATATTGGTAGCCGACTCTCCCTTATAGGCGGGACGATCGAAGCGAACCTCATTATCGCGAACGCCGAAGTAGTAATCGACGTTCTTGTCGTCCTGCCAGGATGCCCCAACGTATGGGGTTAGCATTATATGTTCGCCGAATTCCCACGTTCTCTCCAGGCCAAGATCGACGCGCTGCCCGTCGCTGTTGCCGGAGACGTCGGTGAGCCATTCGGCGCTGACCTCGAACAGCTCGCTTTCCCACTCCACTTTGGCCCCCGCCCAAAAGCCGCCCTCGCGCTCACTCATGCCGTTGAGAATCGGGGCATCGCCTTGCTCGTAGCCGCTCCCATCGTACTGGGCGACGATACCGAAATTGAGCTGTTGGGAGTCGCTGATGACAAGACTCGGCAGTTTGAATTCGATTTCCGGGCCGAAGACACTAATGTACCGGTTTTCGATCAGGAGCAAGGGAAATGGAGTGTTTTCCCTGTCGATACCGGCATAGGGATCCTGTTCGCTTATTGCGCCTACGCCCAATCCCCAGGTGGTTTCGTCTGAATTTTCTTCGTCTGCGAGTACCAATGGAGACGCCATAAAAAAACCACTAATAAGTGTGGCTGTTGCCAACCCCCTAGCGGTGAGCTGAACTGTTGGAAATAGCGACTGATGAGAACTCATGTTTGCACTCCTAGCATTGTGTGTAAGTGAGAGCGTTATGGAAGTGCCATCATCAGGAGGATTGTCTTACGCGTTTCTTACTGAAAACGGATTTGATCAAGCGCTACGTCAGTAAGAAACGAGAAAGGAATACAGGCCGATAGTTGTTCAACAGAAGTGCTTGATGTCGCTTTTCATCAACGAACTGAACAATTTGAGACAGGCCTGAATTATGTCACCTCCAACCGGAAAAATGTATCTCGGCATTATGATTGCCGTCATCGCTAGCGCTGCCGCGCTGGCATGTATGCAGGCGGTGTCGTCGGAAAGTGATGCCGTCGACGAGCCGACGGCGCAGCCCTCACTATCCGTCAACGTGACGACATTAGAACCTCAGACGCTTCCGACGACGATTGCGGCCAATGGTGATATCGCTGCGTGGCAGGAGATCATTATCGGTACCGAAATCGGTGGCCTGCGGCTGGTAGACGTCAAGGTAGATGTGGGTGATGAGGTCACGGAAGGGCAGGTGCTGGCCGTTTATAACGACACGACGGTGCGTGCAGAGCTGGCTAGGAGCCGCGCTGACGTAGCGGAAGCCGAGGCAACGCTTGCGGAAGCGAATGCCAATGCCCAGCGTGCCCGAAGTTTGAAAACCACGGGATCGCTTTCAGAGCAGCAGATTCAGCAATACGAAACCGCCGAACTCACCGCCAGGGCGCGGCTAGGCGTTGCGCAAGCGCAGAATGAAGCCCAAGCGCTACGCTTGGCTCAGACGCAGGTGGTCGCCCCGGACGACGGTTTGATTACCTCCCGCACGGCCACTGTTGGCGCTGTTACCGGCGCCGATCAGGAACTGTTCAGGTTGACGCGCCACGGTCGGCTGGAATGGCGGGCCGAGGTCGCCGCCTCTGAGCTGAATAAGCTGCGACCCGGTCAGACTGCCAGGATTTCCCTGCCAGGCGGATACGAACTCGACGGGCATTTGCGCACAGTCGCGCCGCGCGTGGACGCCGCTACCCGAAATGGCTTGGTCTATGTCGACCTTCCGATAAGCGACATCGCTCGGGCGGGAATGTTTGCGCGGGGTGAATTTGAACTGGGCAGCCGCCAAGTGATGACGCTACCCCGTACCGCGGTGCAACTACGCGACGGATTTGGCTACGTCCATCGCGTCAGCGTTGAAGGCCAAATAACGGAGCAGAAAGTTGCCCTTGGTCAGCAAACGGATGATCGCATCGAAATTCGCGACGGGCTTGAGCCCGATGCCAAGGTGGTCGCCTCGGGCGGAGCTTTTCTGGGTAACGGTGATCAGGTTCGGGTGATTGAGGGAGAGCCGGGTCATTCACCCCAAACGACCGATACCGACGTCGAGGAGGGGGTATGACGCTCAATACCTCATCCTGGGCGATTCGCAATCCTATCCCGGTTGTTCTGCTCTTCATCCTATTGACCTTCTGGGGGCTCATCTCCTTCCGAGGCTTGTTTATTCAGGACTTGCCGGATGTGCAGCTGCCCCTTGTGGAGGTCTCCGCCTCGTTGCCGGGGGCGGCCCCCGCCTTAATGGAGAACGAGGTTGCCCGCAAGATCGAGGACTCCATCGCTACCGTCTCCGGCGTCAAAAATATCTCTACAACGCTGACGGATGGTAATGCCGATATCGCTATCGAATTCCGGCTGGAAAAGTCCTTGCAAGAGGCTATTGAGGACGTGCGCGACGCAGTTTCCCGCATCCGCTCGGATCTACCCGCCGACCTGCGTGATCCAGTGATTCGGAAGGGTGAGTTTTCCAGTGAGCCGATTGTACGCTACGCGGTGACCTCCTCCGATCTAGACGATGAGGCACTCTCCTGGTTCGTCGATGACAAAATGACCAAAGCCGTCTTGTCGGTGCCGGGCGTTGGTTCGGTTCGGCGTATCGGCGGGGTCGATCGCGAAGTTCGCGTGGCATTGGATCCGGATCGCCTGTTGGCGATGAACACGACAGCACTGGATATCTCCCGCCAGTTGCGTCAGGCGCAGTTGGAGGCCCCTGGTGGCCGCGTTGATGTCGGCGGAGCCGAACAGACCGTGCGCATTATCGCCAACGCTGAATCCGCCGCCGAGCTGGCGAAGATGGAGCTGGCACTCAGCGATGGTCGCCGTATTCGCCTTGATCAGGTGGCGACGGTTACCGATACCGTGGCTGAGCGGCGTTCGATTGCATTGATGGATGGGGCGCCCGTGGTCGGCTTCGAGATGACCCGTGCCGAGGGATACGGCGAGGTGGATGTGGCCGAGGGCGTGCAGTCTGCGCTCGCGGAATTGCAGTCGCAATATCCTCATATAGAGATCGAAGAAGCCTTTAATTTCGTCGGGCCGGTGCTGGAGAACTACCAGGGCTCCATGCATATGTTATTCGAGGGCATGGCGCTGGCGGTTCTGGTGGTGTTCTGCTTCCTGCGCAATTGGCGGGCCACGCTGATTGCGGCGGTCACACTGCCACTGTCGATCATCCCCACCTTCGCCTTCATGCACCTGATGGGCTTCTCGCTCAATGTGGTGACGTTGCTGGCGCTCTCGCTGGTGATCGGGGTGCTGGTGGATGATGCCATTGTCGAGATTGAGAATATCGAACGGCACCTGCTAATGGACAAGCCCCCGCGCCAGGCTGCTATGGATGCTGCGGCAGAAATCGGCTTGGCCGTTGTCGCCACCACCTTTACGTTGATTGCCGTTTTTTTGCCCACGGCCTTTATGAGCGGCACCGTCGGGAAATTCTTCGTTCAGTTCGGTTGGACTGCCTCTGTGGCGGTGCTGTTCTCGCTGCTGGTGGCGCGCCTTCTCACACCTATGCTGGCGGCGTATCTGTTGCGCAAACCCAATCAGCATCGTAGCGATCCAACGTGGATTAGCTACTACTTGATCGTTGCTAACGGGTGCCTGCGCCACCGTAAGACAACGCTTATCGCGGCGGCGGCCTGCTTTGCAGGAGGTATCTGGCTGGCCTCGACCCTGCCGGGTACCTTCATACCCCCCGATGATGATTCCCAGACGCAGGCGACGCTCACCTTGCCGCCCGGTAGCACTTTTTCTGAAGCGGCGGCGCTTGCCGAGCAGGCACGCTCACGACTGGTGACGCAGCGGCATGTCGTCAGCATCTTCGCGGCTGTCGGTGGGGGCTCCGGCAGCAGTAACAGCGATGTGACCTCGGTTGAGCTGACCGTTGGTTTGGCGGATCGCGCAACCCGCGCGGGCGTTACGCAGCAAGACATAGAGCAGCAGTTACGCGTTGTACTCGCCACACTTCCCGGCGTGCGAACTCGCGTAGGCGACGAGGGGGATGGCTATGAGTTGGTGCTCGCCGGTGAGGATAGCCGGGTGCTTGAACTGCATGCCCGCCAAGTCGAGCGGGAGATGCGCGCCATTCCCGGCATCGGTGCGGTGAGTTCGACGGCCAGCCTGGTCAGGCCTGAGCTCATTGTTCGCCCTGATTTTGCCCGCGCCGCCGACCTTGGGGTCTCGGCTCAGGCCATCGCCGATACGCTGCGCATCGCGACAGTGGGCGATAACGCTGAGGACCTTCCTAAGTTGAACTTCAGCTCGCGTCAGGTGCCGGTGATGGTTCGACTGGAGGATGCCGCTCGGGAGGATATGGCGACCCTTAAACGGCTACCAGTGCCTGGTGCGAACGGGCTAGTGCCGCTGGAGAGCGTGGCTAACTTTGAGTGGAGCAGCGGTCCTTCGGAAATCACCCGGCATAACCGTCTGCGCAACGTCAATTTCGAGGTAAGCCTGCAAGGGCAGCCTTTGGGAGAAATCGAACAGGCCGTGCAGGCACTGCCCAGTTTACGTCAGTTGCCGCGCGGCGTGTTTCAGGCAGCAGAAGGCGATGCAGAGGAAATGGCGGAGCTTGCCTCAAGCTTCGGGATTGCCATGCTGACCGGCGTGCTGTGTATCTACATGGTACTGGTGCTGCTGCTCAAGGATTTCATGCAGCCGATCACCATTCTGGTGGCACTGGTACTCTCCATCCCTGGGGCTTTCCTGGCGCTGTTTCTCACGCAGACGCCCGTGTCGCTGCCCGCCATGATCGGATTGATCATGCTGATGGGCATCGCCACCAAGAACTCAATCCTGTTGGTGGACTACATCATCATCGCCCGTCGGGTGCATGGGTTGGAACGTGTGGACGCCATTCTTGATGCCTGCAAAAAACGTGTCCGGCCCATCGTGATGACCACCATTGCCATGGGGGCGGGCATGATGCCGATCGCTCTAGGATGGGCTGGCGATCCCAGCTTCCGGGCCCCCATGGCCTTTGTTGTCATTGGTGGACTGCTCACTTCAACGCTTCTGAGCTTGCTGGTTATCCCGGTGGTTTACAGCTACGTGGATAACATCGGCAATATCCTGGGGCGGTTCAAGCTGCCCCCAAACCACGCAACGCAAACATCGGAGTAGAAATTGTCATGAAACAGATCGAAAAAAACCTAGAGAGCCTGACAATGGGACGCCGTAGTTTTCTAACTGGCGCGGCTGCACTTGGTGTTGGTGCCGGGTTGTCCGCGCCTGCCATTATCTCCAGTGCTGCCGCGACAGAGACGTCGGTCATCGCGTTGCGAGACCAGGATCTGCCATTTATTGCCACGGAAGAGACCTATACCACCGAGGAACTGATCGCGCTGAACGCGATTAACGATGAACACGTAGAGTACCTCAGGGAAACGGGTCTTGCTGAACTCGGCCCTGGTCGCATCGGCGCAATGGATGAGGCGGGGATCAATGTTCAAATCCTCTCCGCCCATACGCCGGGCGTGCAGAATGTCCCCGGTCAGAAAGGCATCGATTTTGCGTATCGTCTCAACAAGATGATTGCCGATGGCCCGATGGCCACCCATCCGGGGCGGTACCAGGCCTATGCAACCTTGCCTCTGCAGAACCCGGAAGCATCAGCGGACGAACTGGAACGCGCCGTTCGGGAAGATGGCTTTGTGGGGGCCATGACCAATGGATTCATTGGCAACAAATTCCTCGACCACCCGGATTTCGAGCCCATTCTGGCGCGCGCCGAGGCGCTTGATGTGCCGATCTATCTGCATCCAGGTTTTCCACCGGAAGACGTGTTCAATATTTATTACAACACCATGCGGCCAGGGTATGACCAATTGTTCCAGAACTACATTTTCAGCGGTTCAGGATATGGATGGCACCAGGAGGTGCTGACTCAATGTCTTCGACTGATCATCACTGGGGTGTTCGATAAATTTCCTAAACTGCAGATGATTATCGGCCATATGGGAGAGGGCCTGCCGTTCTACTACGAGCGTATCGTGGGAGATATGAGCGAGTCGACTGAAGACTCGCTGAACAAGCCTATCGGGCAATATTTCAGTGACAATTTCTGGTACACAACCAGCGCACTCTTCCAGGATGAACTGCTTCATCTTTTGCTGAGGTACATCAGTGTGGATCGAGTGATGTTTGGAACGGATTACCCGTTTGCAGACATGAAGCAAGGAACCGACTGGTTTCGGGCGGTGAACCTGCCCCGTGAAGCCAAGGAAAAAATTGCGTACCGAAATGCAGAAAAGCTGTTCGGAATAAAGGTCTGACGCACCCGCCCGGGATCGAATGATGCCGATTGGTTTTGGTATCAGAGGGGCCATAACCGAAGATCACTTTGGCTGTATCTCAAGGGTACAGCCAAAGGATGCCAAGCGAGACCCCTTGCCTCCCTCATAGCGGCCAACCACTCATCGGAAGTCTCATGTCCCCCAATCCAGATTCCACTGTCATCAATCGGCGGTTCAGGAGGGCGCTGCCCTCCGTTCTGGCGCCGTGTTGCGGAAGTGCCGTCGAGCGGAAAGGAACGCGCACTGAGGTCATGGCTGATTCACTCCGTATGCTGAAGTCGGCAATGCTCTATCCTTATCCTTGGTATCTTAGCGATAGAACCTCGACAGCGCCCTGAGTACCTCGTTCGACACCCGGGCCTGGAGCTCGATATCGTCGAGTTCGTTCATGCGGTAGTCATAGACTTCGAAGGCCCCTGTGGGGTGCACGGCCACCTGGTAGTCGGGCATCAGGATGCCATAGCCCATGTAGCTGCCTGAAAGCATCCAGTCGCGATGGGGTTCGACATCCAACAGGCTTTGCCCCAGGGTGTAATGTTGAGGTGCCGATTCACAATCGAGCAGTTCCTCGAGCAGCGTCGGTGCGATATCGGCGTGATGTGTTCGCCGCTCCAGCGCACCACCGGATCGCCTCGGCAAATGCATCACCAGCGGGACCTGAACCTGCTCGGGCGTGTAGTTGCTGCCATGTCCCCAGTAGTTCTTGCCATGTTCGTTGAAAGACTCACCGTGGTCGGAAGTAATCACTATCGCAGTATCCTCAAGCTGCCCACGGCGCTCCAGGTCATCAAGTACGCGCCCCAATTGCTGATCCACATAGCGCGCCGCCGTGCGATAGCGGTTCCAGTAAGGTTCGGGGTCAAAGTCAGGCCCCAGGCTCAGGTGGTTGATATGCTCCCAATAAGGCGTGAACCGAGGGAAGTCTGGCGGATGGCTGTAGCCGTGCACGGCGTCATAGAACAGGAAACCAAAAAACGGCCGCTCATCTGACCTTGCCTCTTCTTTGTCCATCCAGGCTAGCCAGTCATCGGTGATCTGCTGGTCGCGCTCCCAGGGCTCGCCCTGTGCTGGCTCCAGCGAGACATCCTTGAGGCCGGCAAAAACGTTACGGTCAAAGGCAGGGCTCACCAGCGTCGCCGAAGAGAGAACCTGAAAGCGGTAATCGGCAGCCTCGAATTGCTCCATCAGCACCGGGGGCGTCTGGCTGGCAGTAAATGCTTCCCAGTAGGTGACTGGTAGGCCATAGAAGAGGCTGAAGACGCCGGCCTTGGTGGAGTTACCACCACTGATATGCTCACGCGCCCTGAACCAACCGGGTTGATTGGCGTACCGGTAAAGATTCGGCATCACTTCAGGAGTGAGCATGTCGTGACGCAGGGCATCCACCAGCACCAGCAGCAGGTTGTCGGAAGACACCGACGGCGAGCAGCTCAGTGGCGCGGAGGGGTAGACCAGGCCCTGCGCCTTTCCCTCCGACGCCTTGAGATCCACCCGATCGCGCACCGCCTGGGGGTCGACCCACCCCTGCTTGACGAAGAAGCGCTTGGCAGTGGCCGGATAGAAGATCGGCACATGACGCGTCATGCCGGTAATGTTGCGGTCGTAGTGGGCATCCGCCCAGGCATGCCAACCGTGCACCCCCAGCAGGGCCAACAAGCTCACTACCAGCATTGCGCCCACAGGTCGTGAAAGTGGCC
This sequence comes from Halomonas sp. SpR1, assembly GCF_031010175.1. Classification (GTDB taxonomy): domain Bacteria; phylum Pseudomonadota; class Gammaproteobacteria; order Pseudomonadales; family Halomonadaceae; genus Vreelandella. The sequence goes on along the minus strand of NZ_JAUAMB010000023.1, from coordinate 36,285 downwards.
GTCGCTTGAACAGCAGCCCGAGACCACCCTGCACCGCCAACATGCCTAGCACGCCACCGACGGTCAGTGCCCAGGCGACCCATGAGAAGCTGAACACGTCTCCCCCGGCGTTGAGCAGCAGGTCGAGGATAAAGCCGCTCAAGTGGAAGCGATACTGAGCGTAAACGAAGGTATCAAGCAGCAGCAGTAGCTGCAGGCCACTCGCCCACAGGGTGGTCATCAGCCATAGCCCGATGCCGCGCAAAAGCGTGGCCAGCAGGAACATCGGCAAAGCTCCCAGCCATACCAGCAGCGAGAGATGGCCGAGGAAAACCATCAGCAGGTAGCCCCACTGCTCGGCCCCCTCGGGCTGGATATAGCCGACATAACGCAGCGAGATCATCCAGGTAAGCAGCAGGTTGGCCAGTGTCCAGGCGCCAAGCCAGCGCCACCGGTGCAGGAGTCGATAGAGCATGCGCGAATTCTTCAAAGATCAGAGGCCCTTCAGTCGATGTTGGGTGGAAAGAGTGTTGACTGTCGCAGCCGCTCACTTACTGAAAACTTACGCAATACTTATCGATCGTGCCGATTCCCCGGTAAGACTTCTGAATGGGCACCTAAGTATGGCTTTTAGTCTGATAGCTTGGCATTGATTCCTTGAATGAGGGTTGAGGAGGTTGGTTGTATTTGCGCTTAATTGCAAACCAGCGCTTGTAGGGCAGCATTTACTTACTAATAGTGCTCGAGTGATGAGGCAATGCACACGATAAACAGTGCCAGAAAGCCAAGTACCCCGAAGGCATAGTGCAGCGTGACAAAGTGGGCGGTAAAGCCGATCAACGGCGGCCCGAGCAGCATGCCGCCATAGCCCAAGGTTGCCACGCTGGCGATAGCAACGCCGGGCGGGGTGTCAGGGTCGTTGGCAGCACGTGAGAATGCCAGGGGCATGATGAGTGCGTAGCCGATACCGAGGAAGAAAAAACCAAGCAGCGCTGCCATGAAATTGGCGGGGAGCACGGCAAGCAGTACGCCAAGGGTGGCCGAACACCCTGCGAAGCGTGCGGCGGTCGCCGGGCCTAGCCGGGAAATCACGCCGCCGCCGATCAAGCGCATGATGACCATTGCCAGCGAGAAGACGGCGTACCCTATCGCTCCCTGGGCCGTGGTTGCCGATGTGACGGTGACCAGAAACAGAGCACTCCAATCGGCAATGGCGCCTTCGCCGAGAGAGGCGCAAAGGGCGATGATGCCGACCCAAAGTAGCACCCCATGGGGGAGCGGAAAGCGTTTTGCATCCGCTGCACGTGGCCTCGTTTCAGATTGCCAGCCAATGCTGCCAAGCCAGATTGTGCATACGTACATCGTGATGCCGATGAGCGAAAAGTGCGCAAGCAGCGACAGCTCCAGGCTCACTGCCATATAGCCAGCAGCGGCACCCACACCTGCTCCCAAGCTCCACATGGCATGAAACGATGACATGACCGGCTTTGCGATGAAACGCTCCGCCTCGCCGGCCCAGCTGTTCATGGTGACATCCATGGCACCATGGCTGGCACCGAAGAGAAACAGCGCAGCCGCAGTTAACCAGAGGTTGAATGCGCAGGCGATCAGCACCAAAGCGAGGGTATAGGCGACAGCAATGGCGAGTGTCGCCCGCGCGGCGCCGTAAGTATCCGACGCCCTGCCAGCCAGCGGAAACGAAATCAGAGCGCCAGAAGCAAGTACGAGCAGCAATAGGCCGAGCCAGCCGCCATCCAGGTCGTGGTACACCGCCACAGTGGGAATGCGCGAAGCCCAGGTGCCGAACAGGCCGCCGTTGAGAAAGAACATGGCGGCGACAGCGAGCCAGACTCTTCGAGGACTAGGCATGCACAACCTCCATGGCCGAGCTACCAAATTCCTCCACTTCTACCGCCACAGCATCAGTGATCAGGCAATCGATATCCTCGATAGCGACCGCCCTATGCCGTGCGCGTCGCCCAATCTTCTCACGCGAGGCCAGCACCAGAGTGCGCTTCGCCGCCCGGGACATGGCGTGTTTGAGGTGCGCCTCCTGCAGGTCGTCAGCGCTGAGTCCAAATTCGGCATCCAGACCGCAGGCGCCGAGTATGGTGATATCCGCATAGAGGTTGGCAGCGGCAAGTAGAGCAGTGTCGCCGACATTGACACCGCCGCGCACGCCCAGCTGTCCGCCCAGCATAAAGACTTCGATGCCATTTTTCTGGCAGGCTACCGCGACCCAGGGGGAAGGCGTCATCACCAGCCGCCCCGGCTTCGGTTGTAGTCTTTCGGCGAGCGCGAGTACTGTGGCGCCGCCATCAAGCAGGAGGGTGTCAGCGAGGTTAATTAAGCTCGAAGCTCGGGCGGCAATGGCATCAATGGCCTGTGAATGGGCCTGAACCCGATATTGCAAAGGAGGTGAAGTTGGCGCAGTAGCAACAGCGCCGCCGCGAACCCGTTGCGCTTTGCCCTGTTGTTCAAGCGCAATGATATCTCGACGAATAGTGTCCAGTGATACATCAAACTCCACCGCAAGGTCTTGCGCGATTAGCTGTTCGCCACTGGCAAGCTTGGTCAATAGCTGCTGCTGCCGGGTTTCGGGAACGTTAAGCATTATGCCTCCTGTGCGCTTTTCTGCATCTTTTTGCGTTTCTGTGCATTTTTAAGCATTTTAATGCATAAGGCAACAGAGGGTTGGAGAGAATCACTTGCAGCGAGGAGGGAATTCAACTGCCCGCAATCAGCAACGGGTGCTTTTTTGGTCAATTACGTTAGGAGAAGGGGTATGGGCAGACAGCGAGTAAGACGACTTTAGTCGCGGCAATAACTGAAGATCTGGATTAGCAAAAAGTATTTTGGCAGTTCGCCAAATTAAAGGTTTGAGGCGTTCGCAAGTCCCTTAAGCTGCAGTAGCCCTTAAGGCAGCCTGTCACAGCCTTGTGCTTGCTACGTTGAAGAGGTTTTTGGCTTTGTTTGATTATGTGCTTTTCCGGGCGGTTAGTTGTGCACTGGGCTGCGGTAGGCGCTTGGAGTAATACCGACCCTGTGGCGGAATACCTGCGAGAAGTGGCTAGGGCTCGAATAGCCAACCTCCATCCCGATGTCGATGATGCTGCGGTCGGTGTGCAACAGCAGTTGCCGGGCTCGCTCCATGCGCAGTCGGATGAAGTATTGCGACGGCGACAGCCCGGTCGCCTGCTTAAACAGCCGACTAAAATGGTATTCGCTCAACTGCGCTGCATCAGCCAGCGCCGTCAGAGAGAACGTTTCGGCCAGATGTTGATTCATAAAGTTAATGACGCGGCGCAATTTGTAGGCTTGCAGCGCGTTGCTGCGCCTGAGAATAACCTTTGGGTCGCGGTAAGTACGCACAAGATGAACAGCCAATGCCTGGGCAAGACTGCTGACGAAGAGTGAGCTGGACTCGCGCCGTTCGGCCAGTTCCAGCCGCATCTGCTCGAGCAGCACCCGCACCAGATTATCTCGTCCCCCGGAGATATCGAGAAAGCTGATCGGGGCATCCTGGCTCCCCAGCAAGTGGCGGGATGCTTGATCGATCAGGGAGTGAGCGAGATACAGATGCATCACTTCGAAGGTGTCGCCTCCTCTGGCTTGCCATCGCATCTCATACGGCAACGCCGTGCTGGTTAAGTAGAAGTCCCCCGCCTGCACATGTGCTACTTCCCACTCACCGCCCAGAGCGCGCTCCTCGACGAGCGCCGATCCGGATAGCACCATCACAAGCAGCGGCTCGGCTACGGCGGGCACTAGTACGGGATCGGTGATGCTGTGATGGGTGAATAGTTGCAGTACCACGTCCTGTAGCTCGGCGCGCTGGGGCAGCGCAAGGTGCTCGCCCGGCATGCTCTCCAGCATGGATTCGGCTGGGATTCGCAATGTGTTCTCCGATGAAACTACAGACTCGGGCTTAGTCACGAAGATCTATCCATCAGCGCTGCTCTCGAGTAAGGGCGAAAATCGACAGCATAGCGCAAAACTGCGATAGCTGGCGCAATCCTCCCAAAGCCGTGCCTGACTGCCTGCGCGATAGTAAACCCGCAATCAACGACAGCACCCCAATGGGGGGGGGGCCGGCGAATACCTCGCTGGGCCCCGACTCTGGAGAAATACCATGACTAACAGCATGAACGTTGTCCCACAGGAAGTTGAAGGCAAGGTTGCTCTGGTAACGGGCGCTGCCAGCGGCATCGGTAAAGCCATCGCGTTGCTGATGCATGCCCGTGGTGCGAAGGTCATCGCAGAGGATATCAATCCCTCTGTCGAAGAGCTGGCCCGGCCGGGGTTAGTGCCTCTTGTGGCCGACATCACCCAAGACGGCGCCGCCGAGTCTGCGGTTGCCCTGGCGGTGGAAACATTCGGGCGGCTCGACATTCTTGTAAACAACGCAGGCATCATCATTAACAAGCTGGTGGTAGACATGACTCGAGAAGACTGGGAGCGCGTTCAAGCTGTGAACACGACGGCGGCGTTTTTGCATTGCCGCGAAGCCGTGAAAGCGATGATACCGAACAAGTCTGGTGTGATCGTCAACATCGCCTCTTATGCTTCTTACTTTGCTTTCCCGACCATTGCGGCCTATACCGCCTCGAAGGGTGCGCTGGCCCAATTGACCCGCACGCTGGCGCTTGAGGCCATCGAACACGGTATTCGCGTCAATGCTATTGGGGTAGGCGATGTGGTCACCAATATCCTTAACGATGTCATGGAAGACGGACCTGGCTTTCTGACCCAACACGGTGAGGGCGCGCCCATTGGTCGCGCGGCACAGCCGGAAGAGATCGCCGAAGTGGTTGCCTTCCTGGCGTCGGAACGCGCGAGCTTCATGGTCGGTTCTGTCGTTATGGCTGATGGAGGCATGACCGTCGCTGCAGGCTGAGCGAGGGAATGACCCAACTGCAGCGCTGGAGTCGCTGCAGTTGGCGCTACCCCGCCTTGTATCAGGGGAGGGTTGCCTATCACCAGCGAAGCTCTCCTTGCGCATCAGCAAGATCTCCCGAGCTGTCGCCCTTCGACCCGGGCACGATCTTGACCTGGATGTGGTCTAGACTTCAGCTCCACCGTTATGCACAACGACCTCCCGCTGTGTGGGCCTACAGCGTAACGGCAACTCACGGATGGCCCCCTTGCTTTGGGGGCTCGCGGTCTTACCCGTGTTGTCTCCACTCAAGCTTCGCTAGCAATGCGGTTGAGATTTCTGACCGACTCTTCCGGCAAAACTAGCTGGGTCGCAGCCAAATTTTCCTGTAGATGTGCCACGGAGGATGTTCCTGGGATTAGCAAAATGTTTGGGGATCGCTGTAGCAACCAGGCAAGAGCTACCTGCAAAGGCGATGCCTGCAATGATTTTGCCTCTTGCTGCAAAATTGTGGACTGCAACGGTGTAAAGCCCCCCAAGGGGAAGAAGGGGACATAGGCAATTTCATCCTGCGCAAGTTGCTCAATGATTGGATCGTCATTTCTGTTAGCAAGATTGTAGTGATTCTGCACACAGACGATAGGCGCAATAGCACGGGCCTCTTCGATTTGCTTGTCGGTGACATTGCTGACACCCAAATGACGAATAAGCCCTGCTTGCTGTAGTTCGGCAAGTACTGAAAAGGGTTCAGAGATGGAACCTTCAGCAGGGCCGTGCACAGAGAACATTGCCCGCAAGTTCACCACCTCTATCTGCTCCAAGCCTAGATTAATCAGGTTGTCGTGGACTGCCTGTGTAAGCTCAGCCTTAGAGAAGGCCGGAAGCCAGTCACCTTTGTCGTCACGCCGGGCACCAATCTTCGTGACGAGCGTTAGCTCCTTGGGATAGGGGTGCAAGGCCTCCCTAATGAGCTGGTTGGTGATGTGGGGGCCATAGAAGTCGGACGTATCAATATGATCCACACCTTGTTCCACTGCCGCTCTAAGCAGGGCAATGGCGCTCTTTTTATCTTTCGGTGGACCAAATACACCGGGGCCGGCCAGTTGCATTGCGCCATATCCCATGCGCTTGATTTCCCGATCACCTAATTTAAATGTGTTTACCTGTGCGATATTGTTCATGATGGTCTCCTGGTTTTGGTTTCTGCCACAGCTTCGAAAGCCATGTACGGAGAAAGGGCCGCATATTGGGCACTGCCTTTAGCTTTCTCCTTGCTCGCTACGCACAACCACCGCTCGCTCCTGGAGATTACGCCGCCGCAGGGACGTCTGGGCGATCGCTGGCGGGACATAGGCCGCTCCCTCCATCGGCGCCACATCAACGCCCGGCGGGACGATCTCGTCGATCCGGTCGAGGATTTCATCACTCAAATGTACTTCCGCGCCAGCGAGCAGATCGTCAAGTTGCTCAGGCGTGCGGGGGCCGATGATGGCCGATGTGATCGCCGGATGCGTGACTACGAAGGCCAGCGCCATGTGGGCTAACGACAGGCCCGCATTTTCGGCCAGCGGGATGAGCTGCTCGACTGCGTCGAGGCTGGCTTCGTCGGACATCGCCTTGGGGAAATATTTCACCCGCAGCGAGTCCGGTTGCTCTTCACCCTTGCGGTATTTGCCTGTGAGCATTCCCTTAGCCAGCGGGCTCCACGCCATTGCTCCCATGCCATAACGCTGACAGGTGGGCAGCACTTCCCGCTCGATCGAACGGTTGAGAATAGAGTAGGGTGGTTGTTCTGTGCGGAAACGAGCCAGCCCTCGTCGCTCGGCGGTCCATTGCGCCTCCACGATGCCGGAAGCGGGAACGGTCGACGCGCCGATGGCGCGCACCTTGCCCTCGCGCATCAGGTCGGTGAGAACCGACAGGGTTTCCTCGATGTCGGTATCCGGCGCCAGCCGATGAATCTGATACAGGTCGATATGGTCGGTCTGTAGGCGGCGCAGCGAGTCTTCGACCGCGCGGGTCAGCCAACGCCGCGACCCACCTCGGCGGTTAGGGTCGTCCCCCATCGGGAGAGACGCCTTGGTGGCAAGAACGACATCGTCTCGCCGTCCCTTAAGTGCCTTGCCGACGATCTCCTCGGATTCGCCTTGGCTGTAGGCATCGGCGGTGTCGATGAAGTTGATACCGAAATCGAGCGCCTTGTGGATCATGCCGACGCATGCGTTGTGATCGGGGTTGGCGATTCTCCCGAACATCATCGTGCCCAGGCAGTAGGGGCTGACCTGGATGCCGGTACGGCCAAGATTGCGATATTGCATGGTGGTTCTCCTCATATGATGGTAACGGTGCAGGTGAATCATGTTCACAACAGTCGCGAGAAAGATCCCCGCTGCAGAGCGCCTTTGGCACATGACATGAGTCGAGTATGGCAAGCCAAGGCTGGATGAACTACAATGAATCGTCCGTATTTTATTTGCAGGTGTCCTGTATTGCTCGATCCGCTTGCCCAGGTAGTCACGCTCCTTCAACCCGCTGCTCCGTTTTCGAAACGGGGCAGCGGTGCCGGTCGTTGGAGAGTTCACCGCACAGAAGTCGGGCGCCCTTTCTATTGCGCCATTCTTGAGGGGGAATGCCGTCTCGAAGCCGAAGGGCACGACGAGATCATCCTTGAAGAGGGGGACTTTGTGCTCATCCCCTCCGCATATAACTTCTCGATGTCGAGCCGCACACCGACGACCCCCGAAGACATCGTTCAGACGCCCACCCTATTACCCGATGGAGAACACAGGCTCGGCATCCCAGACGACTCTCCTGATGTCCGCTTTCTGGTGGGTTACTGTGTCTTTCGCTCCCCGGATGCGGCTCTGCTCTCGTCGCTTCTACCCAAGCTTGTACACGTTCGGGGAGTGAACCGGTTGGCCACTCTCATGCAACTCGTCAGTGATGAAGCGCTTGCGCAACGGCCAGCGCGGGATGTTGTTCTGGAACGCCTGCTGGAAGTCCTGCTCATCGAGGCCCTTCGCTCTGACGGTAAGACGGGCACATCGCCTGGGCTACTGCGCGGCCTTACCGACGATCGGATTGCGATCGCGATCCGCCGGGTGCATGAAAGTCCCGAGTCGCCTTGGACGGTTGAACAGCTAGCCAATGAGGCAACGCTCTCCCGTTCTGCGTTTTACGAGCGGTTTGGTCGCGCTGTGGGCATGGCGCCAATGGAGTACCTGCTCGCCTGGCGCATGGCCTTGGCCAAGGATTTGTTGCGCAGAGAAAAAGCCAGCATCGCTGATGTCGCCGAACGGGTGGGCTACAGCTCTGCAAGCACCTTTAGCGTCGCCTTCAGCCGCCATGTCGGGCTTCCACCTGCGCGCTATGCCCGGAATACTTCGTTTGACAGGGGGCTACAGGCCGAAGCCGATAGCTCAACGGAGACCGGATCCATCGCTTGATCAAACAACGGCAGGTGACGGATCCACTGCTGCTTCGAAGGTTTCGCCTCTTTTGGCTTCCAAGGTCGTGGGTATTAGGAAAGCGTCGAGGTTCTGTGCTACGTAGGAAAAACAAGTAACCAATCCGGCCGATTAGTCGGCGGTCACTTCCCGAATATTGTCGAGCAGTTCGACAAAATAGGGGTTCCAGGTCAGACGAGCATGATATTTTCCCGCTGCGCTCTGGCCCCATGCCCCGAACCATAGGGTTTCAGGGTCGTCAGGGCGGGGGATATCGTCCTGACCATTTTCAAACATGATGTAGCTTCCTTCTTCACCGTAATAGGTGTTTTCAGGAGCAAACAGCACGTTCATATGGGAGAAGGTGCTAATGCGCCGATCGGGTAAGCTACTGACCCATCTATATAAGAGAGCTTGCCTGTGGCAGAGAGCTTCCGAGTGCTCTCTCCTTGGAAGGGGCCTTGCTGGCGAGCTTTGCGTTGGCAAAAGAAAGATATAGCGTAACGAATTTAAAGTATTTAGCTGTTCAAAACGAACCCTGGCAGCACTGCCTCTGCCTCGATAGCGATTAACCATTCCGGTTCGGCAAGGCCGTGCACAATTAACCAAGTGGCGGCCGGTGGGGCGACGGGGAAGCGATGTTTCAAGGCCTCCATCACCACGTGCTGGTCGTAGCGCGCGGACTCTGCCAAGTAGATTCTCAACATCACCACACGCGAGAGATCGCCGCCGAGACCTGTTAGCAACCGTTCGACATTGTCCAGTGCCGCCTTAGTCTGCTCGGCCAGCTCGGGGCCCGCCAACTCTCCTTCGGAATCGATTCCAACTTGGCTGGACATCAGCACCCGGGTGCATCCCTCTACTAATACGGCTTGGCTATGGCCCTCGATCAATGTGTTGGGCAGGTTGGATGGGTTGAGGGGTTTACGTTTTAAAATATGCATTACAACCTCCTTCGTAAGTTCATCGTGCCATTTGCAAGGCTTATCGAACGATCAATTGCACTGGCTGCTCTCTTGATCTAGTAACTGCATAGTTACTGAGAGCGACTTGACCATCAGGCGATAAAAAGTAATGAATGAATTTGTGACTACACTATTAATCCGCATTTCTTTCTCGTTTCTTACTGACGTTACGTTTGAATCAAATCGGGCTTCAGTAAGTAACGCGTCAGATGTCGTATCTCGATAGTTGCTGAGTATTTCCATCGCTTTGTCGAAGTGTCTGTCACGCTCAGCAAAGCCGGCGATGTCCTCTGGATTCTCGATATCGACAACCATCGCGTGCATATCGCGCTGGCCTGCAATGGTTTCTTCCAGCGTCTCCATACGCTGACTGGCAACGATCACGGTGTTGCCGAATGCATTGAAGCGTAAGGCAAGTTGACGGCCAATCAATACCATGTACTTTTTAACAATTTGGCGGCAACGGGGCTTGCCAACACCTGCGTAAAACTTGCCTGATCCTGCAGGCGTGGAGAAAAGCCTTCATCGCCCTGCCAAATTTGAGTCGAGGTGCTGGAGGAAAGCAGATGAACTCACTCAAACAGGCGGTTCAGACGTATGCCAAGTGCCACGCCAATCGCGATGGTTTGGCGTAACGCCCGTGCCGAGCCTGCGAATGATGTGCGTCGAGGCGCCAGCTGGCGACCTGCAATCGGTCTATAAACCACTGGTTTGTTTGGTTCTGCAGGGCGCCAAGCGCATTCTTGTCGGGAATCAACAAGCAGTTAATGGTGAGGTTTTTGAATCGCAACGAATAGGCGTTTGAGTTAAGGCAATACCATACATGGCGGGAGTTGCTTATTAACTCCCTTCATCTCTGTCGGCAGATAGAGTCACCTCCTTATACTCTTCGAGCGATTCAAGTCGCTCTTTTAGCGCATGGCTAATGGAATCATAGGCCGTGCTGCCTAACGTAATACGGAGTGGTGGGTTCGGCATGTCAGTTATGTTAATGATGGCATCAACGGTGTTGCCTGCATCGCCTTTAATGGCCAAGTCACCTGACGCCAGTGCCCTACGCAGCTCGCCTGCTGGGGTATCTTCATAGATCGGCGTCGTGGGGGTGCGATCCAGCCCTTCAGCAAAGTGGGTGGCAGTGGGGCCCGGCTCGGCGATAATGAAATCAATACCGAAAGGTGCGACTTCCTTCGCCACGGATTCGACGAACCCCTCGATGCCCCACTTCGTGGCGTGATAAAGGCTGAAGCTTGGATAGGCGATCTGACCGCCCTCTGACGATACCTGAACGATACGGCCGCCCCCTTGTTCGCGTAAATGTGGCAGTACGGCACGCAGGAACTGGATGGAGCCAGTAAGGTTGGTCGCTATTTGCCGCTCAATCTGTTCATCGCTGGCTTCTTCGGCAGCGCCAAAGAGTCCATACCCCGCGTTGCTGACAACCACATCGATTCGACCGAACGTCGTGAATGCTTGCGAAACGGCATTTCTCATCGACGGCGTATCCGTCACGTCGAAGGTCAGTATCTGCAAGCGATCACCATGCAAGGCGAGCAAGTCGTCCAGTGAACCCTGGCGACGTAGCGTTGCTATAACGCGATCGCCGCGTTCCAGTAGCCGTTCAGTGAGTAGTCGGCCGAGGCCGGTGGATGTGCCTGTGATAAGCCAGGTTTTAGCCATGAGATCTCTCCTAAGTCATTCATCAAGTGTTGCAAGACAAAGGCTAGGGCAGTAACACTGGTAAGAGAATACTCATCAATTGGCATGAGGAGGTGAAAGTAATTCACCAATGAGTAAGCCAACGTTAACCGACCTCAAAGCGTTTCAGGCCGTGGCAGAACACCGCAGCTTTCGACGAGCAGCCGACCTAATGGGAGTGAGCCGCTCTTCACTCAGCCACACCGTGCGCACGCTTGAACAACGGTTGGGTACCCGGCTGCTTCACCGAACTACACGTAGCGTCTCCCTGACCGAAAGCGGCGAGCGGCTGCTATTGCGGCTGAGCCCGCTATTGAGCGATTTGGAGTCGGTACTGGAGGATGCTTCCAGCGCCGAAGGAAAGATCACGGGGCGGCTGCGTATCAATGGCAGCGAAGGAGCCGTGCGGCTGTTGCTGCAAACCGTGGTGCCGCGTTTTCTCGCCCTTCATGAGGGTGTCGAGCTTGATCTCGTGGCCGAGGGGCGGCTGGTTGATATTGTTGATCAGGGGTTTGATGCGGGCGTAAGACTTAGAGAAGCGGTTCCCCAGGATATGATTGCCATCCCTGTGGGTCAGGAGCTGCGTTTTCTTGCCGTTGCCTCCCCTGACTATCTACGTGGCCGGGTGGCACCAAAAACACCGGACGACCTCGCCTCTCACCAGTGCATAAGGCAAAGGCTGCCGAGTGGCAAACTCTACCGCTGGGAGTTTCAGCAGCACGGCCAGGACATGGCGGTAGATGTGCCCGGTGCGCTGACCTTGGACAGTAGCCAACTGATGGTGGAAGCCGCAGCCGATGGTTTAGGCATCGCCTATGTGCCAGAGTCATATGCCCAAGCCTATTTGAGAGATGGGAGGCTGGTCACCGTGCTGGAAGAGTGGTGTCCAAACATCCCAGGGCTGTGTCTCTACTACCCCAATAACCGGCATGTGCCGCCCAGCTTTCGGGCTTTTATTGACCTGCTGCGAGAGTTGCGGCCTTAAGGTTGCAGATACCTTCTGAGGGCATCCAGTAACCATTGGCCACACCATCCCATGGGAACTGCTTATGGGGCGCTAAAATACTCGCTTTTTTGCTCAGCTTGGCCGTGCTGGGAGCCTGGCAATAACCTTGATTTCAAAGTCGAACCCCGCCAGCCATGTCACGCCGACCGCTGTCCAGTTCGGGTATGGTTTTTCCGGGAAGGCGCGCGCCTTGGCTTCCATGACCGCGGCGAACTGGGCTTCCGGGTCGGTGTGGAAGCTTGTCACGTCAACAATATCCTCAAAGCTCGCACCCGCCGCTTCCAGAACGCTCTGCAGGTTGTCGAAAGCGAGCTGTACCTGAGCGGCGAAGTCCGGCTCGGGCGAGCCGTCTTCACGGCTGCCGACCTGGCCCGACACGAACAGTAGGTCGCCGGAGCGGACGGCAGCAGAGTAGGCGTTCTGCTCATAAAGTGCCTGGCGGCCTGTGGGGAAAACGACATCACGCTTAGCCATGGGTATCTCCATCGATAGGTCGAAATCGACCTGTTATATGATTAAGTCACTTTAGGCTTGCATTCGTGGTGGATAAACGGCGAATTCTGTTCAACATTGTTTGTATATTCCAAACAATTACGAGGTGTTTGGCACAGCCATGGATCGTTTTAATGCAATGCAGGCTTTTGCTCGGGTCGTGGAGACGGGCAGCTTTACCAAGGCCGCTGAAACACTTCACATGAGCAAGACCAGCGTGACGCAACTCGTGCAGCAACTGGAGGCACGGCTGCGTGTAACGTTGCTCAACCGAACCACACGCAAGGTTAACGTCACGGCGGACGGCGCCGCTTACTACGAGCGCGTCATCAAGCTGCTGGCCGATATGGATGATGCCGAAACCAGCCTGTCCAACGCTTCTGTGTTGCCCCGCGGTCGACTAAGAGTAGACGTACCCAGCCCTTTTGCTCGCATGATCCTGATTCCCGCCTTGCCTGCGTTCCACGCTCAATATCCCGATATTCAACTCGATATGGGCGTAAGTGATCGCATGGTGGATCTGATCGGTGAAGGCGTGGACTGCGTGGTGCGCGGTGGGGAGCTTACCGATTTATCGTTGGTGGCACGCCGCATAGGTGATCTGAGTCTTGGTGTTTACGCCGCACCGAGCTATTTGGAAAAGGCGGGTGTCCCTTCGCATCCACAAGAGCTGTCGCTCCCGCCTCACTACATCGTCGGTTTCAGATGGGCACGCTCGGGCTTGGCTTTACCCTACGCCCTGCACCGCAACGGAGAGCGTGTCAGCGTGCAGGGGCGCTATGTGATCTCGGTCGACGATGGAAACGCTGGGCTTGCAGCGGGCCTGGCCGGTCTTGGCGTCATTTGGCTACCGGATTACATGGCCAGGGAGCACGTATCGCGCGGCGAACTGGTGCGCTTGTTTGATGATTGGCACCTGGAACCGATGCCAATGTACGTCGCCTTTCCACCCAATCGACATGTGAGCGCCAAGCTGCGCGTGTTTATCGATTGGGTGGTGGAGTTGATGCCCAAGACGGTGCCTATCGATGATCGGCAGGGGCGTAGACACTGACGTTGAAGTTTTCTTCCGCGATAAGGGCTGTGTCATTGGTTTGCGGGCCTGACCGCGGTCGCAGGTATTGGTATTATCGCCATGCCTACCGGTATTTTAGCGGCAGCGTTTAGCGATGCATTTCAGAAGAAGCGGAACCCAACCGATGGCGAGCAGCCTTAACAGATGAATATGTTAAGGTGCTTTCTCACTCGTTACTCCTTTGTTGTTTCTTTGAATAGTTGATCATCGCCTGTGAGAACCGATAGCCGCCTCTCCCGTATGCTGCATGTGCTGCTGCATATTGCGCGAGAATCCCAGCCGATTACCTCCGAGCAGATTGGCGCCATGCTAGGCACCAACGCTGCCGTCGTGCGGCGCACCATGGCAGGGCTGCGTAAGGCGGGTTATGTAAAATCTGAAAAGGGTCACAACGGCGGCTGGCGCATCGCCTGCGACTTGCACAATGTAACGCTGCTGGATATCCACAACGCTGTGGGCGGGCCACGTATTTTTGCTATCGGCACCGACCGTGATAACCCGGACTGCGCGGTAGAGCAGGTGGTTAATGCAGCGCTATTCGATGCCATGCGCGAAGCGGAAGCGCTGCTCATCGACCGCCTGGGAGCGGTCACGCTGGCAGAGCTTGCCGAACAGTTTGATGATATTGCCACGCGCAAAGGCTACCAACTGCCGACACCTTAACGCTCTACTACCTGCCTGATTCACTCCCACCCTCGTTGTTAATATTGTCATTGACCGCTGTGTGTCTTTTAATGTATCAATAAAAGATACGTGAAATTGGTGTGTTCACCCTTGGCTTGTAAAGCTGGGCGTAATCGGAGGCAGGGCAATGAATTTTGATGCAGTGATTATCGGTGGCAGCTACGCAGGCATGGCGGCAGGGCTACAGCTCGCCCGTGCGCGGCGGAAGATAGTGCTGGTTGATGCAGGCCAACCCCGCAACCGCTTTGCCGCTCACTCCCACGGGTTTTTAACTCAGGATGGCACGCCGCCCGCGGAGATAGCGGCAGAGGCTCGTAGCCAACTGATGGAGTACCCAACGGTTGAGTGGCGCACGGGGCAAGTGGAGGCGATAACCGGGCAGGTGGATAACTTTTCTGTCGCACTGGCTGATGGCGGCTCATACCAAGCACGACGCATTATTCTAGCTGCGGGGGTTACCGATGAACTGCCAGGGTTGCCGGGGCTCGCCGAGTTATGGGGCAAGCACGTTTTCCATTGTCCTTACTGCCACGGCTATGAACTGGGCAAAGAGGGCATCGGAGTGCTGGCCACCTCAGAGCTTGCGATGCACCACGGCTTGATGCTGCCCGACTGGGGAGCGACGACGCTGTTTCTAAATGATGCCTTTGCACCCAATGCCGAACAGCTGGCGCAGCTTAAGGCGCGCGGCACCCAGGTAGAATATGGCGCAGCGGCACGTCTTAATGAGCAGGCGGAGGGTGTTGAGCTGGTAATGCAGGATGATCGTGTGTTTCCACTGGTGGGTTTGTTCGTCGCGCCACGTATTCACCTTAGCCCGCTGATAGCGCAATTGGGCTGCGAGCTTGAGGAGTCTCCCATGGGGAGTATCGTCAAAACCGATGCCATGCAGACCACGTCAATCCCCGGCGTGTTCGCCTGCGGCGATACAGCGCGGGCGGCGGGGTCGGTCACCTTTGCCGTTGCCGACGGCGCCATGGCGGGGCTTGCTGCGCATCGAACGCTGATGTTTGGCATTTAACGCTTGGATTCAGGTGTTTATATGTCAGCTCTCGCTCAATTAGCGAAAATAGAACTATGCTTTAGTATAAGTGTCGTACTTGCCGACTCTTAGATTGTCGGAGAAGGCACTTGTTGATCAAAAAGAAGAAAGCTCGATCTCATACCGAGGATCGTTGCCTGGCTCTGGTGCTAGCGACAACTGCCGGTATTCTCAATGCCATGGCGTTGGGTGCCTTTGGTTTTCTGCCTTCCCATATGAGCGGCAATGCCTCACAGATATCGACTGAAGTGGCCAACTCTAATACCTATGGCTTGTTGTTTCTGGCAGCTCTGCTCTTGGCATTCGTGCTTGGCAGTACGCTCGCACGCGTTGCCGTGGTCGTGTGGCAAAAACTCAGAACCATCTTCTGCCTGATTCTCTTGGCGGAAGGCGTGGCATTGACTGCCGTGTCGGTGTTTGAACTACTGTTTTACTCAACGCGCTTCAACGAGGAAGTGCTGATAGCACTGGGCTTCTTGATGGGAGTACACAACGCGACTTCAACGCAACTCTCAAACGGTCGGGTGAGATCGACTCACGTGACCGGCACTCTAACGGATGCTGGCATCGCGTTAGGCTCGTTCCTATCATCATTGGTGGCACGCGGTGAGGCGACCGACCGCCGTTCTTGCCGAAAGCAACTTTATACGCATTTGACGACGATTTTTTCATTTCTGATCGGGTGTATCGTCGGATTAGTGCTGTTCAATTTGTTTGGTTTCAAGGCGATGCTGGCGCTGGGGGCTGTTTTGATCATCGTTCCTTTGAGCGCGATTGTTATCACCGTGCGTACGGCAAGTAAGTGGAGGGACGCCAGAAGAGCCTAACGGGTAGTGACGTCCCTTCGCCGGTTTCACGGTTACGATTGACTAAGTTGAAGTGGCCTTAGGCCTGCTATGTATCCGCTGATAGCCTGTGGCCTTAATGTTGGGCTTTTACCACAAGCGCCAACTGTACGAATGCTCCTAATGCGACGATCGCCCCCGCGCCCACCGCTAATGTCGAAACGGGCAGGTGGTAGGCAAGCAAAATGCCGCCACTCGCCGCGCCTATCGCACTGCCTAAATAGAGCGCCGATTCATTGAGCGCGACCGCCAAATTGCCGTCGCCATGGGCTTGGCGGGTACGCACGAGTTCGTTGTTTTGCGGCACTTGCAACGCCCAGCCTACGGCGCCCCAAAGCGCAATTGGCAGTAACGTCAGCAGTGGATGAACGGATGCCGAAAAGGGGAGGGCGATCAGCGCTATAAAGAGCAGCAGCATAATCGCCAAAGTAATTACCGGGCCGTTAAATTTGTCGACCAATGGGCCAATCAGAAAGCTGCCTACGACGCCGCCAATTCCCCACACCCATAAATAACCGGTGATCGACTCAACAGCGCCCGATTCGGTGGCCGCCATAAACGGGGCGATAAAGGTATACATGCCTAAGCTGGCAATGGCCGCCAACAAGGAAACCGTCAGAATGGCCATGGCATGAGGGCTTTTCAAAATCGCCAGTTTGCGGGCAAGAGCAAGCGCTGGTGTGGCTGCTAGTGCAGGTAGTTTCAGGTGTAGCCCAGCGCAGGCGATAAAGCCGAGTACTGCGATAAGCCACATCGCTGACGCCCAACCTAAACGTTCCGCCAGCAGCAGACTGATTGGCACCCCCAGTACCGTTCCGCTCGCCATGCCGCCCATAATGATGGCAATCGCTTTACCACGCTGCGCTTCGGGCGTGATGGCGGCTGCGGCGGCAATGCCCATGGCAAGATAAACCCCCGCGCCCACGCCCGCGATAGCTCGCCATATAGCAAGGGATAGAAAACTGGTGGCCAGCGCGCTGGCAATGTTAGCCACGATAAAAACGGCTAACGCCACCAGTAAGCCCAAGCGCTGATGATGGCCGGGCAGTAGTGCCACGACGATGGGCGAGCCCAAGCCATAGGCTAAAGTGAATGCCGTGACTAATTGGGCTGCCTTGGCAGCAGAGACGCTAAAAGCGTCGCCGATAAGTGGAATGAGCCCAGCGGTTACATAAGAGGCCATCCCCAGCGCAAACGCACCCAAAGCAATTAAATAAACCGATAAACGAGATTGGTCAGCCATCACGCTCTCCATGTCAGATAAGGATCGAAAAATCATCGCTAGTTCTGTCAGCGAGAGGCTATTCTGGAGAGGCTTTTAGAGGGGTACAATTTAACCATTTATGCTATTACTAAAAGTGATAAGCTATTAATAGTGATAAGTTATTAAAGGTAACAAGATGACCGCTCCCCGGACGCTTACTCGAACGCGGGAAGACTTGGCTGCATTTCTACGCAAGCATCGCGAGAAAATCGCGCCGGAAGAGGTGGGACTGCCACGAGGCCGCCGAAGGCGCACGCCAGGGTTAAGGCGAGAAGAGGTTGCCGCGTTAGCGGGCGTGGGGCTGACCTGGTATACCTGGCTAGAACAGGGGCGGGATATAAGCGTATCAGCGACGTTTCTGGACAACTTATCCAAGATGCTCAAGCTGGATGCGGCTGAACGCCGCCATCTGTTCTTGCTTGCCCATCAGCGGCTACCCTCTGAGCTAGGTAAAACCTGGTGTAGCGTGCCGCCGCTGGTGAAGACATTGATGGACGACCTACCCACCCGGCCCGCCTATATCCTGAACCTACGCTGGGATGTACTGGCCTGGAACGCCGCCGCCGATAAGCTGTTCAACTTCTCTGCTCACGTGCCGGAACGCCGCAATATGCTGTGGTTGTTATTTACCGACCCTGCCATGCGCCAATTACTATCACCCTGGGAAGAGCAGGTTTGCCAAATGCTATCCAGTTTCCAGCGCGACTTTGCCCGTGCAACCGAAGATCCCGCTATCGATGAGCTGGTTGAAGAGTTAACCAAAGTGGCGCCTGAGTTTAAGGCATGGTGGAAAAAGCAGGAGGTCAACGCGCCCTGCCAGGGAGTGCGTCATCTATATCTTGAAGGGCTTGGTGCTATGGCGTTTGAACACACAACGCTCACCGTTGATGAAGAGCGCCACCTGCGGCTGGTCTACTATGCCCACAAGGGAGCCGATACCGAGCAGCGGGCTTTTAATGAGTGGGTGGCGGGGTAATTTAGCTTTAAGGTCACGTAGCCACTTACGCAAAGCACTTATGAAAAGAACTTACGCAGAGAACTTACTTAAAGAACTTTGCTAAAGCACTTGGTTAAGAAATGCCCACCCCGGTGTGAGGTGGGTTGTTTGCCCTTTTAACCTGATTTAGCGATCCCGATCCAGACTTTGCACCGTTAGATCCAGCGCCTTGTACATATCCAACCGGGCGGAAAGACCTATATCCGGGTGGTTCAGCTCGTTTGCCCGTTCCGATGGCAGTATCGGTGCGGTCAGATCATCCGCGTCTGTCGGCTCGAAATCGTACTCCTCCCCGATCGTCATGGCGCTGCGGCGAAGTAGCATGCGTAATTGTGCCGGGGTAAGCTCGGGGTCAATCGACATCATTGCCGCCAACAGGCCGGCGACTAGAGGCGTCGCGTAGGATGTTCCGCAATGGGCTTCGCCTTGCTCACCTTCTACCAGAGAAGAGCCTCGTACACAGGCCGCTGCAGTTATATCCACTCGCATATCGATATTGGATGCATTACGTTTGACCACATAGCGGGGATCTTCAATCTGAACATCCTCATCGCTGCGTTGATGCCCACCCACCACAAACAGTTGGTCGGTAATAAAAGAGGAGGGCAGGCGATAATCGTCGCTTCCCGAAAATGACGAAGCATTGCCTGCTGAGTTCACGACCACTACGTCGGGGTGTTCGCGGCGCAGCCATAAGAAGAACTCTTCGAGCAGCTCTTCGTAACCGCTCATGGCGATGCCGGAACGCACCAGCGAATCGACCTCTTTCCCGTTAATGTCGATGGCCCCTACTCGGTGAATGCCCCAACTCCAGTTGAGTACGCGTACCCCGTCCTCTACCAGATTGACTGAAGCAGCAACATTCGCCGTAATGCCTGCATCTGAATTGCGATCCACAATTACGTCGAAGCCAGGGCTCACATCGTCCAACCCGCGTAAAAAACCACTATTGCCGCCTTCATTCCAGGCCGCGGCAAATACCCCAGCGACCGTTGTGCCATGCCCGTCGGGCTTGGCAGCATCGCGGGCGTAAACACAGGTTCGCGTTGAATCAGTGCGGCAGTCACCCAGGTAATCGGCAAAATCCGGCGCGTCGAAGTCCACCTCGCGCTCGATGACGCCAATACGTATGGGCTGCGTCTCGATATCTCCGCCGTGGCCCTGACGTGATAAGCGTCGCTGGTAATAGTTCACGGCATCCAGAAAACGATTCGACGCCCACTCCTGATTATCCGCAGCGGGCGGCTTTTCCATCTCGCTCTCAATGCTTTCTTCTGCCCCCGACTCTTCGACCACCACCGCATCCACGCTCACTTCGCTGCCCAGCCTAAGTACCAGCGCGTCGCGCTCTTCCAGGTTGCTGGCGGGCAAGCGCAACTGATAGGTATTGAGCGGGGGGATCATACCGACGACTTCGGCGTCGTACTTCTCTGCCAAACGCTGGGCTTCCTCGGCGCCGTCGTGGCTCTCTTCAATAATCAGGCTGATCAGATCCACGTAGGTGGTGATGCCATCCATGTTCTTCGCCACCTCTTGATCGGTGGCTGCTACTACGTGGCTGCCGTTAAGACTGAGCCAAACCGGGTTGCTGGACTGCTCACGCTGCTCAAACCACAGTGGGCCACTTTGCGCATCAGCGCTGCTGATGCTTACACGCACCCGGCCATTGTCGTGGGTGATGTCATCTGGCTGAAGCGCTGTACCGTTCAGCTTCAGCTGAAAATCGCCGTTCTCAAGCCCACTGACACGCAGACAGAACTCTTGCCTATCCAATTGCAGCAGGTTGCCACAGCGCTGCAGTTGTTTGACTCGCAACGGTTGTTCATCGTTGACAGACTGCTCAGCAGCCGCAGCAGATCCGATCAACATCAGTGCCAGCGCCGAAACCAGCCGACCAGCGCCCAAATACGTTACTGCCATTTATCACTACTCCAAACGGTATCCGATTGACTGCACGCAGCATAAACGTATTAGCTGAACAGAACATGAATTCGTTCGGTACCAGGGTATTCGTGGATGTTTTTAACGGCTAAAGCGATAACGCTGTCTAGGCAGGGAGCGGGCAACAGGAGGCACGCGGGTGGCCATAATCAGCGCAGCAATAGCGGCATACATTGCCCACTGCCTAAGGCCCGCTTTTTACTCGTCGCGCTTGGTGGTTCGTACACACTCTGCGTTATGCTAGGTGGTTTCGCCATGTGGTGTGAAACGACTCAAACGGAGTTTGTACGCTTATGATCGACGCCCGGGGGCTAACCCGCATTTCTCGCCGACATGCCACCTTTATTGCCTGTTTGTTGCTGTTGGTGATCTCGCTTATTGGGCTGGCGTTTTCGCTGATGTGGCTGTGGGGGGTGGTGGTCTTCGGCCTGCTGTCGGCGTTGGGGGTTCACGATGTGCGGCAGCGTCGGCGTACCGTAAGCCGTAACTACCCCATACTGGCGCATTTGCGCTATGTCCTTGAGTCGATAGGCCCCGAGATTCGGCAGTATTTTATCCAGTCGGATCTGGACGCACGCCCTTTCTCGCGCGAGCAGCGGGCGGTGGTCTACCAGCGTGCCAAGAATGAGGGCGATAAAAAGCCGTTTGGCTCGCTGCTGGACATGTATCAGCCGGGCCATGAATGGATCAACCACTCCCTTCAGCCCAGCACTATCGATGATCACGATTTTCGTGTTCAGGTTGGCGGCAGCCGATGCCGTAAGCCCTATTCAACCAGTGTGTTTAATATTTCGGCGATGAGCTTTGGTTCGCTGTCGGCCAATGCGATTGAAGCGCTTAACGCTGGGGCGCATAAGGGCGGCTTTTATCACGACACGGGGGAGGGCTCGATCTCCCGCTATCACCGCAAGCACGGCGGTGATTTGGTATGGGAGATAGGCTCGGGCTACTTCGGCTGCCGAAACGACGATGGTACGTTCAGCGAGGAGCGCTTTGTGGCCAATGCCTGCGACGAGCAGGTGAAGATGATCGAGATCAAACTTTCCCAGGGGGCGAAACCCGGCCATGGTGGGATTCTGCCAGGCGCCAAGGTGAGCGCTGAAATCGCCGAGGCACGGGGCGTGCCGATAGGCCTGGATGTTGTCTCGCCCGCCGCCCATACGGCGTTTTCCACGCCGCTAGAGTTGATGCACTTTATCGGCCGCCTGCGCGAGCTTTCCGAGGGCAAGCCGGTGGGGTTCAAGCTGGCGGTTGGCCACCCCTGGGAGTGGTTTGCCATTGTCAAAGCCATGCTTGAAACCGGCGAACGGCCGGATTTTATTGTGGTTGACGGAGGCGAGGGCGGTACGGGGGCAGCGCCGCTGGAGTTTATCAATCGGCTTGGGGTACCGCTAACCGAGGCGCTGACCCTGGTTCACAATACGCTGGTGGGCGCGGGGCTTCGCGACGAAATTCGCATTGGGGCGGCAGGCAAGATCATGTCCGGTTTTCATATTGCCCGCACCATCGCGCTGGGAGCCGATTGGTGCAACGCCGGTCGGGGCTTCATGTTTTCACTGGGGTGTATTCAGGCGCTCAGCTGCCACACCGATAAATGCCCCAGTGGGGTGGCGACCCAGGATCCGAAGCGGGGGCAGCATTTGGATGTCGCCGATAAATCTAAGCGGGTCTATCACTACCACCGGAATACTCTAAGAGCATTGGCAGAGATGCTGGCCGCCGCCGGGCTTGGTCATACCAGTGAGTTGGGCCCCGAGTACATTGTCCGGAGGGTGTCAAAAAATGAGATTCAATCCTACGATCAGCTTTTCACGTTCTTGAAGCCTAACGAGCTGCTGACCGGTAACTGCCATCACACGGTCTTTGAGCACTACTGGGAGGACGCCCGGTCAGATTCGTTCTTACCGCCTTCGCGAATTGCTCAGCTGCGTTTCACTAAGCTGGAGTGAACGAAATAACGGCTATACGCCAATCATCAGACGCCTTCCATCGCGATTTTTACGCTCGACTCAATTTGTGGCGCAGTTTGGGCAGCGTGCGCGACACGGGAGGCAAGCGGGTGACCATGACGAGCGCGCCAATGGCGGCATACATTGCCCATTCGCCCATGTCGGCGCGTACCACCCAGAAGAAGTGCAGCAGCACCAAACCCAAAATGGCGTAGGAGAATTTGTGCAGCGACTTCCAGCGTTTGCCCAGGCGACGCATTGACCATTTGTTAGATGTGGCACCAAGTACGGCCAGTCCGATCAGCGCGATCATGCCGACAATAATATACGGGCGCTTGACGATCTCGCTGCCCAGCAGCGCCCAATTAAGCCCCAGAATAAACAGCGCGTAACTGAGCATATGCAGGGTGGCGTAGGCTAGTGTCCAGAGCCCCAACTGGCGCCGGATCAGCGCAAAGCCTTTCCAGCGAGTGAGCTTGGTTAGCGGTGTCAGGCTAAGGGTGAGCAGCAGCATCCATAGACCGCCAATGCCGATATTCAGCAGCAGATAGCGCCCCGGCTCGGGGCCTGCGGCATTATTCGCCACCTGCCAACTCCAATACAGCAGCGGTGCTAGCGCGGCTAAAAATACCGCCACGCGCCAGGCTAGCCATTTATGCTGCGTTGCCATCAGTAATTTTTCCTCAAATCCATGCCCGCATATAGCTCGGCGACTTCGTCGGCATAGCCATTAAACATCAGGGTATCGATGGTGTTGGGGTTGAACAGGCTGTTGGGCAGGCGGCGCTCGGTGGCCTGGCTCCAACGCGGGTGATCGACCTGTGGGTTAACGTTGGCATAAAAGCCGTACTCATCAGAGGCGATTTGTTGCCAGGAATTGACCGGCTGCTCTTCTACCAGCGAGATGCGCACGATCGATTTGATACTTTTGAAGCCGTACTTCCAGGGAACCACCAGCCGCAAGGGGGCGCCGTTCTGGTTGGGCAGTTCGCGGCCATACATGCCCATGGCCATGATTGTTAGTGGATGCATGGCTTCGTCCAGGCGTAAGCCTTCCACGTAGGGCCAGTCGATGATCGAGAAGGATGAACGCTGGCCGCGCATCTGTTCGGGGTCTACCAGGGTCTCAAAGCGCACGTATTTGGCTTTGCTGGTGGGGTCGGCGCGTTTGATGATTTCGGCGAGCGGAATGCCCAGCCAGGGGATGACCATCGACCACGCTTCGACGCAGCGCAGGCGGTAAATGCGTTCTTCAAACTGCGACGGTTTGACCAGATCCTCGAGCGCAAAACGTCCGCCGTTATTCACCTCACCATCAACCACCACGCTCCACGGCTGTGTTTCCAGACTGCCCGCATGGCGGGCGGGGTCGCCCTTGTCGGTGCCGAACTCAAAAAAGTTATTGTAGTTGCTGGCATCATCAAAGGGCGCGAGCTTGTCTTTTTCAGGATCGCTTGGCGTAATGGCATCCCACTTGGCGTCGCTGATTTTTTCTTTCAGCCAATTGGGTGCGTCGCCTTCGGGGACGTCCGAATAGTCTTCGGCGGCTGCCTGGGCGTGGCCTGAGAGCGCGAGCCCTGCCCCCAGGCCTGCCATACCGCCCATAAAGCGCCGCCGGGAGAGGTAGATAGATTCCGGCGTGACATCGGATTCGTGCAAGTCACTGGGTTTGGCAATCTTGATAAGCATGTGATGCCTCCACTGTCGATGGACAAGGTGTGTGCTATTACTGTGACCATTTTGTACAAGATTTATCACAGTTGACTCTTAAAGTTATTACATTTTTTAAACGTCGATTCCGCAGGCAGCATCGACAGGCAAGCGTATGCAGAAGGATGCGCCTCCCGAGGCGAGGTTTTCCACGCTGATATCACCGCCCTGAAGGGTCATGATTCTGCGTGCAATCGCTAGCCCTAGCCCCGCATGGCCGGCGCCGCCAGGCGCTTCACCGCGGTAAAAAGGGTCGAAAATATGTGGCAGATCCTGCGCGGCAATGCCTGGGCCGCTATCCTGCACGTAAACCTCGGGTTTACCCTCCGCCTGGCCGACAATAACGTCAATTCGTCCGCCTGGTGGGCTGTAGGCAATGGCGTTGCTGATCAGGTTATCCAGCACGCGCTCAGTCATGGCGAGGTCGGCGTAGGCGGTGGGCAATGCCGGGTCGCCGCTTAGGCTTAGCGTTAACTGGCTGTCTTGCGCGGCTTGGCTATGCTTCTGTACGACGTCGTGAACCAGCTCGGCCAACGGGAAGGGCTCCGGCACCGGCTGTTTTTCCCTCGCCTCAAGGGCGGCAAGCTCAAAGAGCTCATCCACCAGGCGGCTTAAACGGCGCCCTTCTTTGAGGGCGATATCGAGAAAGCGATCCTGCTCCTGGGGGCTGAGGCGGTCGCGTCTTAGCTTCAGGCTTTCGATATAGCCCTGCATGGACGCCAGCGGTGTGCGTAAGTCATGGGATACTTGGGCGACCAGGCGGCGGCGCTGGGCGTCTTTTTCCGTCAACTGTTCAATCTGGTTGGCAATCCGTTGGGCCATGGTGTCAAAGGTGGCACCCAGATAGTCGATTTCGTCGCGCACCACGGGACGCTTATCGCGCCATCTTTTGTTGTGCCAGGTGTGATGTGGGCTCTGGCTCATATCACTGTTCTCGAACTCCTCGACCAGTCGTGTCAGCGATCTTAGCCGACGGGTTAACAAGCGGAAAATGGTCAGCCCTGCGACCATCGCCACCGCCAGGCTAACCAGCAGCGCCCAGGCGCTCATTTCGAGCACTTTACTGCCACGGGCCAGGGTTTCTGCCGCATCGTACTCCTCGCCCCGCAACACCACATAAAGATACCCTTCTGGGTTCTCCGCCGTGGGTACCGGGGTAACAGAAAAGACTTTCTGCCGGTCATGGCTGCGGGGGTCGTCGCCAAGTAGCGGGTAAAGGCTCATGTCATCCATCAGCCTGCGTATGGGCGCCAGGGACACTTGGTTGCGTTTGATTTTCGCCGGATCCGCCGAATAGGAGAGGAGTGTGCCCTCCAGATCCAGCAGATAGATCTCAATGCTGGGATTAATCGCCATGTAGAGGGCGAAAAGTTCTTCCAGGGCGCTACGGTCAAGCTCATCATCACGGACTAAGTTCCGATCGGACACTAGGTTCTGGGCCAGATCCTGATGCAGCGCTTGGTTGACGGAGGCGCTGTATTCACGCAGCGAATAGAGACTAATAAAGGTGTACAGCAGGCCAACGGCCAGCAATAGCAGAAATAGGCCGAGGGCTAGCCGGGTGTAGAGTGTTTTCAGCATAGCTTAGTCGCGGAAGCGATAGCCCACCCCCCAAACGGTTTGAATAAATGCCGGGTGAGCGGGATCCGTTTCGATTTTACCGCGCAGCCGGTTGATGTGGGTGTTGACGGTGTGCTCGTAGCCTTCGTGGCTGTAACCCCAAACGGCATCAAGCAGTTGAATACGGCTAAATACCCGCCCCGGATGGCAGGCAAAGTGCCAGAGCAGGTCAAACTCCCGCGCGGTGAGTTCGACGGCTTGTTCGTATATAAATACCCGCCGGCGGACAGGATCAATACGCAGCCCTTCGGCGGTTAACTCGTCACTGCTGGTTTCCGCGACGAGCTTGGAAGCCATGGCGTCCACGCGCCGGAACAGGGCTTTTATCCTTGCGGACAGCTCGGCCACGCTGAAGGGTTTGGTGAGGTAATCATCTGCCCCCATTTCCAGGCCTAATACTCGATCCAGTTCAGTGCTTTTAGCCGTCAGCATCAGTACGGGAACGTAGCCTGGGCCAGCGCGGATTTCGCGGCATACGGAAAGCCCGTCCATGCCAGGCAGCATCAGGTCAAGCACCACCAGGTCGATGTCGCCTTCACGAAACCGCTCAAGCCCGGTATCACCCCGCTCACAAAGAACGGGGGTCATGCCGAGTTCGGCCACGTGTATGCGAACGAGCTCACCGATACCAGGGTTGTCCTCAATAATCAGTACGTTTCGTATCATAGCTGCCTGGCTTTTAAACGCTCGCGTTTAGAGGAGTCTTACATGTCCTCGCTTTCCATTTCCTCTTCCATATCCATATCGCTTTCCATATCCATGTCACCTTCCATAGAGCCGGATGTACTATCCCTCTCCATGTCGCCATTTTCCATTGACTCATGCATGTCGTCTTCCATCATGCCGTCGTCAGACATCATTTCATCTGCATAGCTGGCGGTAGCCATCAGGCTGAATAGGCAGATGGCAGCGATCGTAGTGAGCTTTTTCATCGTAAATTCTCCCGAGAATTAGGCCTGCCCGGCGGGCAGGTTCAGTACTATTCTCGGTGCTCTCAATCACACTGGAATCACGCGGTACTAAAGAGTGTATCGCGCAAATCTCACAAAAGTGTCACGGGGAGCGAAGGAAGCTACGAAGGTTGCCTTAACTCAATAACGCTGCTGATTACCATTGGTGTGTGGCTGGCGCTAGGTGTGGTGTCTGGATGGTAAAAGCGTTTTGAGCACCCTTTAACCTCGACTTTCATTCTCAGTTGAACATGTGTCGGTCAATGTCGGCCGCCTCAAAAAGGTAGTCCCGTGATGCGATCAACTCATCGCGTAACCGGGGAATATCTGCACCCAGTAGAAGGCCACGCCATTTGCGAATTTTGCCCGCGACGAGCACTGTTTCGACGTTGCTGCGTTCCATCAGTGTCACCACCGCGCCGGGAACGTTGTTCAAAGGCGCTACGTTAAGTGCCTCGGCGTTGAGCAGGATGATATCGGCTTCCTTGCCCGGCGTCAGCGAGCCCACTTTGTGATCCAGTTGCAGTCCCTTGGCGCCCCCCATAGTGGCATAGCGAATCACCTCGTGGGATGTCAGTAGCGATGGTCGATCTTCCTCACCTTGCAACGCCAGTTCGTTCACGAGCATGCGCTGAAGCGTCAGGGTTGAGCGCATTTGAGTAAAAAAATCGGCGGACATGGTGCACTCCACATCACTGCTGAGCGACGGTAGGATGCCTAGTTCCGTTGTCTTCATGAGCGGCGGCTTGCCGTGACGCATGGTCATTTCGATGGGCACCGCGAGCGATACGTGTGCCCCAGCATCGCGTACGGCACGCCAGGCCATATCACTCATGCCTGTCATATGAATCAGAATGTGGCTGTCGTCGATCTGGCCGCTGCGCGCCATTTCATCAAAGGTTTCGGCCATGCCGAGGCTGCCGACAACGTGGTAGGCGAGCTGCAGATCAAGGTCACGGGCGAGCGTTCTGGCAGCTTCGTGGTCAGGCAGATAAATCTCTCCGCCCATTACCATGCTCATGAGGCCATCTTGTGAGAGGCCATTGGCAGCGGAGAAGTACTGCTCGCGTATGCGGCGTGCATCCTTGGGGTATTGCGCCTGATCGCCTTGTCCCTCGAAATAGCCGAATACGGTGCGCCGCACAGCATCGCTATGCCCTTGGATGGCTGCATCGGAGTGCTCTGGACTGTGATGTATCTGGCTGGTATCCATCACCGTGGTGACGCCAGCATCGAGCTGGCTCAGCGAACCGAAGAGTTCGTTGATATAGACATCCTCGGGGCGATAGACGGGGGTTAACTTGCCTAGCACATGATCCATGTAGTTGGGCGAACCAGCTGACGTATGATCGTCGAACATAATGCCATCTGCCAAGAAGCTGCGTAGCGCCGTTTCAAACTGGTGGTGGTGGGTATCTATGAAACCCGGCATGACGATACGGCCCTTGGCATCAATTACCTCCGCATCACTCGCCTCAAGATCAGCACCTACGGCGACGATGCGTGAGCCTTCAATCAGAACGTCGCCGCGCTCGAAATCACCTACGCTACTGTCCATGGAGAGCACATGGCCGCCACGAATCAGAACGCGCCGCCCTGGGTCTCCGCTATGGGCAGGCATGTCACGCCGTGAGTGTTCGCTTGCGTGGGCGGATGCCGAGGTGGAGGAGAGCAGCCCTCCACTCGCCATGGCGCCTGCGCCAACCAGAGAGCCCTTGAGAAAGTCGCGCCGTGTTGTGCTTGATCGCACGCTATCGTGGTTGCACATTGCTTACTCCATCATGCGAGCTAAAGAATTTCACCCTGAAATGCCCAGGACTCGAAGTCAAGGCACTGGCTAGCAACGATTAAGCGGTTTGTGAAGAAGTCGATGATCGCGAAGCCAATCGCAGTCACCAAGCCAGAAGGCGTAGCGATGCTACTATTGCTTATTATTAACTATTAACAAGGAAGCCCATGGCTAACTCTCGCCGTGAATTGGTGTCGTTAATCGAGCGGGGAGCAATACCGCCCGAGCAGGTGACGCGCGCAGTACAGGCTGCCGGGTTACCTCCTTCTCCCCGCGCCTGGGCGGTGTTTATTGATCGCCTGCTGCTGTGGCTAGGCGGCTTGGCGCTGGCCTTCGCGGTGCTGTTTTTCGTGGCTTACAACTGGGCAGAAATGGGACGCTGGCTGCGCTTTGGGATGGTGCAGGCAGTAATGGTGCTGGCGGTGGGCATCGCTGTTTGGAGCAAAGCCACTCCTATGGTTAAGCGGGTAGCGCTAACGGCTGCTTCGCTGCTGGTGGGCGTTCTGCTGGCGCTGTTTGGGCAGGTCTACCAAACCGGTGCTGACACTTGGCAACTGTTCTTTACCTGGGCGGTACTTACGCTGCCCTGGGTCTGGGTGGCGCGCTATGAACTGCTTTGGGTGCTATGGCTGGGGTTACTTAACCTGACCATCGGGCTCTATTTTCGCACCTGGGGCGGGCCGTTTGGCATCTTGGCGAACAGTGACGCCGCGCTATGGGGGCTGTTTGGGCTAAATACCCTGGCATTGGCAACCTGGGAGTGGGGTGCCCATTACCGGAGTTGGCCACGGCAGTGGGCGGTACGCTTGCTGGCGCTAGGCAGTGGGGTGCCGATAACGCTGTTACTGCTGATGTGGATAGTCGACGCAGGCCTCTTGTCGTGGCCAGTAGTGGCGATTTACCCGCTCTGGTTGGCGGCGCTATATGGCGTTTACCGTTTCTGGCGGCCTGAGCTGTTTATGATCGCGGGGGGCTGTATTTCGCTGTTAACGGTAGTCACGCTACTGCTTGCCAGAGTGTTGCTATGGGAAGGTGAGTGGCAGGAGGGAAGTCTGATGCTGATCGCCATTGCGGTGCTGGTGATGGGCGCCGGAGCGGTGGTTTGGCTGAAGCGGCTGCATCGGGAGATGTCACTGTAATGAATAGCATGAATGACTTAAGAGTTAGGCTGAGCCAAGCGGGTATTCCGTTAAATGAGCCCACCTCATCAGCGCAGCTGCAAACGCCTTGGTTTGTACGTGCGCTGCAGGCGTTTTCCGGCTGGTTAGCGGCACTGTTTCTGCTCGGCTTTATCGCCATGGGTGTGGTGTTTGTGGTGGAGAGCCCAGCGGCGTCGTTAGGCCTTGGGCTCGCCATGATCGGCGCTGCTTTTGCGTTACTACGTACGGCGCGCAGCGATGTGCTTGAACACTTGGCACTGGCGGTGAGCCTGGCCGGTCAATTGCTAGTGGCCTGGGCAGCGATAGAGTTCTGGGGTGAATCCGCTTATCCATTTTGGTCGCAGCTGGGATGGTCGCTATTTGGCTTGCAGGCTGTGCTGGCGCTGGTAATGCCAAGCCTGGTTCACCGCACGTTTTCCGCTTTTGCCGCCAGCTTGGCACTGTATATGGCGCTAGCGATGAGCGCGATGGCGTTAGTAGCGAGTGGGCTCGCGCTGTTGGCGCTGACGCTACTCTGGCTAAATGAGTTTCGTTGGCCTGGGCGTATTCGGGTCGTACAGGCATGGGGCTATGGTTTGTTATTAGGCCTGTTGGTGATGCAAGGATTGGCGCATAGCGGTCAGCCGTTAGTCTTTTGGTTTGACGCCCACAGCACCAGCGGCCTGGCATGGTCGGCCCCCTGGTTGAACGCCGTGCTGGTAGCACTCTCTCTGGCGCTGCTGTTGTATAAAGTTGCGCAATCCAAACCTCATTGGGCTCTCTATCTAAGCCCGATCGCGTTGCTGTTGTTCAGTTTCTATGCGCCTGACGTGAGCCAGGGCCTAGTCATTGTGCTGTTAGGGTTTGCTATGGGCCATCGCCTAGTGATGGGGCTTGGGGTATTTTCGCTGCTGATGGGCATGGGCAGCTATTACTACTGGCTGGACGCGACGCTGTTAACCAAGGCGCTAACCCTGCTGATTATTGGTGGCGTGCTGCTTACGCTGCGTTTGGCGCTACACAAGTGGTTGAGCATAGAGAGAAATATGGCGTCGCCCTCTGAGGGAGGGGATAGGAAATGATGCTGAAAGCCAAGCGCAATCGTTGGATCGTACTCATAGCTACTGTTGTCGTGCTGGCAGTGGTGAACGGGGCTATTTGGCAGAAAGAGCGCCACCTGGCAGAGGGTGAAATCGTTTACCTGGAGCTGGCGCCTGTCGACCCGCGCTCATTAATCCAGGGCGACTATATGGCGCTGAACTTCGCACTCGCTAACCAAATTCACAGCGCGCTGTTGCAACAAGAGGCTGTTCTGCAAGATGAGCTTCAGAAAGCAAGCAACGGCTACGTGGTGGTGCGCCTGGATGAACAGCGTATCGGCCACTTTCAGCGGCTGGATGAGGGTACCTCTTTAGCCGATGATGAACGGCAATTGCGCTACCGTGTGCGCAATGGTCAGGTACGCTTCGCCACCGACGCGTTCTTCTTTCAGGAGGGCCACGGCGAACGCTATGAGGCTGCGCGTTACGGGCAGTTCAGGGTGAATGGCCAGGGTGAGCCGCTGTTGGTTGCTTTATACGATGATGAGCTTAACCGATTAGGCGCAATAACGAAGTGACGCTCGATTTAACGGTTTGCTGCTTACTCTTTACCCGCTTTAACGCCGCTACGCCTTGCACCTTCAAGCTGGGTAGGCTGTACTTTGTTCCTCCACTGACACGGATAGCCCAGTAATAATGCTGGGTCGGCTCGGTAATAAATCTGTCAGTGGTAAACAAATTGGCCCACTTAAATGAATAAGGCATATATGAAAGCACAAGGCTCGTGGCTCGCATGGGGTGTGTTGGTATTGGCACTGGCCTTTTCCAGCATCTGCGCGGCACAAACTCAAGGAGGAGAGAGCGAGGATAGTCAGTGGTTTACGGTTGATTCACTGAATGCCGGGCTTGGTGAGGCCCCTGAAGAGGCAGTCCGGGTAACTCCGCGGGAGTCGATCAGGAGTTTTCTGGATCTGACGGGGAAGGAAGAGTATGAGGCCGCTGCGCATATGCTCAACCTTACCGAATTCTCAGAGCACGAACAGCGCGAGCAGGGGCGCGAGCTAGCCCGGCAACTGGCGGAGATTTTTCAACGCGGCGAGTGGCTTAGCGTTTCTGATCTGCCTGGCCGAGAAGATGCTTTGATTGAAGGCTCTGCAGGCGAAAATCCTCGCGTCGGTGAGACAC
Source organism: Halomonas sp. SpR1 (assembly GCF_031010175.1). GTDB lineage: Bacteria > Pseudomonadota > Gammaproteobacteria > Pseudomonadales > Halomonadaceae > Vreelandella. The sequence goes on along the minus strand of NZ_JAUAMB010000023.1, from coordinate 4,596 downwards.
GTCGTAATATCGAGGTGTCATCTTTAAAGGCTGATGGTGAAACCTACGATATTCGGCTGGGCCGTTATCGCGTCGGTGAAGAGGAGCCCGTCTGGCTAATCATGCCGATTAGTGTGTCGTACATTCCGGTGCTTTACGAGCAATACGGCCCTTCGATGCTGGAAAGCTATATCCCCGAGCGTCTCCAGACGTCATTTGGCATTTTGAGGATTTGGGAGTGGATCGCCATTCCGCTTTTCTTAATTTTTGTTAGTGTCGTCGGGTGGGGCGTTCATTGCCTGATTGGGTTAATGTCGAAATGGCTGCCTTCAGGGGTATCAAGCATTTTTGCCAGCCAAATTGGCATGCCCGCAGCATTGATTGCAATCTCGCTGGTCACCCAGATGTTGTTGGATTATGTGGTGTCGTTTTCGGCGGTCGCCACGACCACCCTACGCGTACTGTTAATCAGTATTTTGGCCTGGGGAGTCGGCACGATTGCGCTGCGCTTGGTAGATACCATCATGCTGCGTTTGACGCGCCGCATTGTAGGCGAAATTGATGACACTAAACCCAGGGATGAGCGCAGGCTGCTGACATCTCTTTATGCGTTGCGCCGGGCGATTATCCTGATCACCGTGACGGGTGTTTCTATTTATATCCTTGGGCAGGTGCAACTTTTTGAGTCCATGGGTTTATCTATTTTGGCATCAGCCAGTGTGTTAGCGGTACTGGTAGGTGTTGCGGGTCAGGCGGTATTGGGCAATATTTTGGCGTCGTTTCAACTGTCGTTTGCCAAGCCTATCCGTATTGGCGACCTGGTGATTTTTGAAGATCAGTGGTGCTACGTAGAAGGCATCTTTTATACCTTCATTCGCTTAAGAACCTGGGACGAGCGGCGTTTGATCGTGCCCGTCACGTACTTTACGTCCAAGCCGTTCGAGAACCTGTCGGTCAAGAGTACCAAGATGTACCGATTCTTGGAGATGAGCCTGCATTTGAGCGCAGATATTGGTGTAGTAAGGGATAAGTTTATTGAGTTCGCCAAAGAAGAAGATAGCGTTATCGAGCACCACAAGTTGCTGTGCTACGTGACCGCGCAAACGGGTACCGCGCAAACCGTCTCTTGCTACCTAATGACCTCAGACCCACTGGCGGGCTGGGCGGCCGAAATGAGTGTAAGAGAAAAATTGATGACCTTTATCCGCGACAACCATCCCGAGTGGTGGCCAAGGGAGATTGTGGTCATCAGCCACCACGATATCGCCCGTGGTGAGCATGGCAAACGCGCTTCGGGAACGGAGAGTGCTGAGAAAGATTCATCTGAGTAGCAGGCGATTAGGCAGCGGTAAGTGCCGCTGCTAAGGTCTTGGGCCTAATATTTTTGGGCATAGCAATGCGGTTCACGCGGAGAGCTCAACAGGCATTAGTCTCCTGTAAGAGAGACCACTTCTAATGGGATATTGACACCGAACTGCTGCAACATGCGTCGGAAGGTCTCGACATCATAGGCCTCGCTCTCTGTCACTATCCCCTGCACTCGGCCAGTGCCCTGCGTTCCATCACCTAATCCAGCGACAATCGATTCGGCGGGGTCGAGGAATCGGCAACTGGGTCTCGCTGCTTCGAAGAAGGGGCGCAGCCATGGTAAATGCGTACTCGAAAGTGTCAGCGTGTCGATGTCGGGATGCTGTAGGAAGATGTCGTCGATAAAAGCCGTGACCGCTTTCTGCGTGGCGTTCGGATCGAATAGAAAGGCGCCATTTTCGACGAGTTCCACCATGGACGAAGCATTGATCAGGCTGACATTATCCGAGTGGGGGGCATAGCGAGCGATGAACTGCTTCAGTGAAGAGCTTTCGATGAGTGAATGCACCCCCATGATGCCAATCTTGCTGCTCGCTGAGATGGCGAGTGCTTCTTCGATGGGCGGGTAGACACCGAACAATGGCACCAAGGTGTTCTGGCGAAGGTCATCCAGCACCATGATAGAAGGTGCGTTCGAGGCGATGACGATGGCCGAGGGAGCGTAGCCCTCGAGAAAGCGCAGCGTGCGATGCATAACAGCGAGTAGCTCTTCCCGCCCTTTGCTGCCATAAGGAAAGCTCGCCCTGTCAGCGAAATACACAATATCTTGTTTGGGAAGACGTTTATGTATCTCGGCAACAATCGCATAGCTACCAATACCAGCGTCGAAAACAGCAATCGGCTGATGCATACCAATATCCTTAGTTCCGGCTAATGTCTAATTATTAATAAGATTTCACTGCTATGGAAGCAATATCTTCAACTGCTATGCTAGTTAAACTTTATACGATGCTGGGGCGCGGCACCGTATGAATCCAAGAAGAATGAATAGCATGGGGATGACAGAGAAATTTATGGCGAATGAGTGGTTGTCTAAATGACGTTAAATATCGTGCAGCGCGCACTACCCGGCTGGGGCGTTACTTATGGCCCGCAGGGTAATGGCCCTTTTCCAGCCATCATGCTGCTGCATGGCTCTGAAGGCGCGTGGGCAGGGTGGAGCCACCGGGACGCGATGCTATTTGCGGCGCATGGTTTCCTCGCATTTCCCTATGGCTACTCAAGCGGCGGTAATGCCTGGAACGCGGGGCATATTATCGATTATCCGCTCGAACGCAGCGTGGAGGCGTTTAAAGCCCTACGAGAATTCCAGTTCGTTGATGAACGAGTAGGGCTTTATGGTGTTTCACGCGGCGCCGAGCACGCGATATTGCTCGGTTCACTGATGGCAAGAGATAAGATCGAAGGAGCGCCAGATGCAATCGCGGCTCATAGCCCGCCCGATGTGGTGTGCGGTGCCTTTGATGCGCGCAGCTTTCGCGATACGGGTGACCCCGGCTGGCAAGCTTGGGATGTCAGTAAGCGCGCCTGGACATGGCAGGGGAGCCATGAAGGCTTATTGCCCACCACACCGATTGAAATTGAGCGCTATTCAGGCCCGTTATTGCTTTCCCATGGCATGCAAGACCGGATGTGGTCGGTTGAAATGACCAGGCGCCTGGAAAAACGCCTAATCAAGCATGGCCGCAACCCAGAAGTGCACTACTACGAAGGCGAGGATCATATACCCAGCAGCGCTGGACAGAATAAGCACCTTGAGCTGCTTCTGGACTTCTTTTCAAAGCACCTTTAAATCCTGAATTCCTGGAATAAAGGTTCAGTATTTCATTTCTATTTCTCGAATTTCGTAAGATAGGAAAAGGCTCTATGATCCCGCTTCATGACTACCTGACCTTTATCTCCATCGTGACGCTCATTGTGGTCTCCCCAGGAGCGAACCTGTTCTTGCTACTTCAGGCGACGCCATTGCAAGGCCGTCTGACTGGGGTGGTGATGACCCTAGGCTTCTGTGCAGCGATTATTTCTCATGCCATGCTGGCCCTCGTCGGTGTTGGGGCAATCGTGGCAGCCTCTGTGACGCTATTCACGATTATCAAGTTCGTAGGGGCTGCCTATCTGATTTGGCTCGGCATCAAGGCACTGAAAGTTGCGCTAACGAAAACGCCTGTTATTGCGTCGCAGGCGACAGACTATAGAACTGCAGCCTTAACGAGCATCAGCGGAAGACAAGCTTTCGTGCGAGGCTACCTCACTAATATCCTCAACCCTAAGCCCGCTATCTTCTACTTTGCGGCTTTTCCTCAATTTCTGAGCACTGGTGGAACAGCCTACTGGCTGGGAGGGCTCGGGATGGGGGCTAGCCATGCCCTGATCGCTCTGTTTTTCTACGGCATTGTCGTCTTCACTTTGTCGAGAGTCGCTGAATGGCTGAGGCAACCGCGTGTTTGGAAGTCGATACAGGGCTTATCTGGATTGGTTTTCCTCCTCATCGGCGGTCGCCTTTTGATTTCGCGCTCCCCGGCTTAGTTATTCTAGTTCTGAATGAGTTCAAAACTAGCGATGCCTGATAATTATTATCAAAATGAAGATCATATCCCCAGTAACGCCGAGCAGAACAAGCACCACGAGTGGCTCCTAGATTTCTTCTCAAAACACCTATAAGTCACTGTTCATCATTTTTCCACCCAAAAAGTCCATCTTGATATCTAAGAGGTATGGCGGTGATGATGGCTGCTTGGGGTAGGTTGTCGATATGCGCTCTCGGTTGCAGCCAGGGTTGCTCATCGCTAGGAGGCAGCCACTCAATACTGTCATTAAATAGCGCTCCATCAATTTCTAATACCAACGGCGCTTCTGCGTAGACGAAGTATTTGTTGGCGATAAAGAGAACAGCTTCCTCAACGTTTAAATGAACGCAGTCGAGTTTATGGTCATTGCCGCAGCAGGGCACATAGCCAAGTTGCTGAATTTGATCCCAAATAGTTTTGCTGATGACTCTGAATAAGCGCATAAGATCTCCAGTAGCTTTTTGCTTCGACCAAGGCAGCTTAAAACCTGAAGTGAACTTGAGGTCAAGTGGCGCTGAAGACTCAATGTTTGGCATGAGGTCATGCTGCTGAGTGCCTGAATTCAAACATTAAGCGCAGCACCTGCGGTTTTCAGCGCCCCTGAATACTCTCCCAGGAACACTTGTGCCGGTGTCCGATACCCCAAGCGTTTTCTGGGGCGGTTGTTCAACTTGGCAACGAC
>NZ_JAUAMB010000022.1 GCF_031010175.1 Halomonas sp. SpR1 | reverse complement strand
TATCGCGACGGCTAAATACCAGGACGCGCTACCGCTGTATCGGCAAAGCCAGATCTTTGCCCGCCATGGCGCCGAGATACCTCGCAACACTCTGGCACGCTGGATGGTACAGGTGGGAGAACGGATCACCCCACTGATCGACACGTTGCGCCAACACCTCTTAAACGCCCCGCTGATCCATATGGATGAGACGACGCTCCAGGTCAATCAAGAAGCAGATCGTGCCGCCAGTGCCACCTCATACATGTGGGTGCAGCGCGGTGGCCCGCCGGGCCAGCAAGTCGTCTTGTTCGACTACGCCGCCAGTCGTGCTGGACAGGTGCCCGTTGACCTGTTGGGCGCCTATGCGGGTCGCTTACTCACCGATGGCTATGAAGGTTATGCTGAGATCGTGCGGCGCAATGGGATCACCCATGCGGGCTGCTGGGCGCATGCTCGGCGTAAGTTCGTCGAGGCCCAGAAGGTGCAGCCCAAGGGAAAGACCGGCAAAGCGGACTGGGCGCTGAACCAAATCCGAAAGCTATACGGCGTGGAAAAACAGGCGAAGGGACTTGAGCCTGATGCGCGTCACACGCTGCGAGAACAGAAGAGCCGCCCTCTCATCGATCAACTCCGCACCTGGCTCGACAAGTCACTGGCCCAGGTGTTGCCCAAAAGCACGCTGGGTAAGGCCCTGCACTATCTAGATAACCAGTGGCCCCGCCTGACCCGGTTCCTGGACGATGGCCTGATCCCGCTGGACAACAATCCGGCCGAAAACGCTATCCGTCCGTTCGTGGTGGGGCGTAAGAACTGGCTGTTCAGCCACACCCCGAGCGGCGCTCATGCCAGCGCGGCAATTTATAGCCTGATCGAAACCGCGAAAGCCAATGGCCTCTCGCCCTACGACTACTTACAGTACGTCTTCGCCACATTGCCCACCCTAGACGATGATGAACTCAACACGCTGTTGCCCTGGCAGTGGAAAGAGACATTACCGGTCTAAGCGAAATCTGACTAGATGGGTTTAGTGGCTCGCTTACTCCGCTTCAGGAGTGCCTGGCTCAGCAGCCCAAAGCTCCTCAAGACGAGCAAATGCGCGCTCAAGATCGGCATCGTTATGGATAGGTTGAATGTTCATCATATTGTCTCCGCATCGACTTGATCGTACTGGGCATGGGTGCCAACGAAACGAACCCAGGCAATTTGCTGCTCATACCGAATGGAGAGTATGACTCGGTACTTGTTGCCGCCGATATTGAAAACAACTCGGCCGCCTTTCAGGATGCTGGCGGTTCTAATATCGGCCTTCAACTGTTGTGGCGTTTCCCACGATGCTCTGAGCATCATGTTGTACCACTCGGTTAATGGGGTCTTGGCGTCGTCATAGCCCTGCTCCCAAAACTCCTTCAGTGTGCGCTTTGCTATGACGCTCATGCTTTCTCCCATTTTGGGAGATTGTGGTTGCTTCCGTTTGGGGAGTAAAGCCTGAGTTCAATTAATTATAGGGCTTGTTTTCTTCCTGACAGGGACGCCAACCACCTTGCTCAATTAGTTTTTTCCTTGACCTCCACCTTCATTTTTCCACTCATTCCCCAACAACTACGCGCATCAGGTATCCTTTCTGCATGCCTACCCCCGGCTAACTAATCCCAAGGAAGTTGCCCATGTTGTTACCTAAACGCGTTGCTCTCACGTCGCTCATTGCCATGTTTGCGCTATTGCCACCCACACTATTCGCCCAGGATGCCCACATCGGTAGCGTGCGTACCGAGTTCAAGCTGCTGGGCCCGAACAACACCATTGAAGTAGAGCGCTTCGATGACCCGAAGGTTGAGGGTATCTCCTGTTATCTCTCTTACTCGCAGATTGGCGGGATCTCAGGTGCGGTGGGACTGGCTGAGGAAGCCAGTGAGGCGAGCGTGGCGTGTCGGCAGACGGGGGAGATTGTCTTTGATCCTGCTGATGTCGAGGAGCAAGAAGTGGTATTTACTCAGCGGCGCTCGATGCTTTTCAAGAATATGCGCGTCGTTCGCATGCATGATGCGGAAACACAGACCTTTGTGTACCTGACCTACAGCACCAAGCTGGTGGACGGCTCGCCTAAAAATGCGATTACGGCTGTCCACTACGGTGAGTTAGGAGGTGGGCAATAATTGACTTGTGGGCGCCTAGCGAGGATGGCCGAGCGTTTGTGTCCAGTAGGACGAATAGCGCGACTCCGAATTTTCGGCTTTCGCCATGCCCATCTCTGTGAAGGCGTCATTCATGATGTTTTGACAGTGGCCAGGGCTGTCTAGCCAGCCTTCCACCACGGCGGAAACAGAAGTGAGGCCAGCGGCGATATTCTCCCCCACGGCTTGCCACACGTAATCCTGATTGCCCACTCGTTGCTCGATTCCCGCGCCCTCCGGGCCGGTATGGCTAAAGTAGTCATTCTCGGCCATATCTTCGGAGTGGCTCTTGGCCGCTGCTTCAAGCTTGCAGCTCCATGTTAACGGCTCTGCGGCCTCAAACTGTTGATCGCCGCATTGTCGCGCCTGGCTACGCGCCTCGTTGATTTGAGACAGCATTGCCTGCTGCTGATCGTTGAGTTCGCATTCACCTTGACGGCTAGCATCGGCACTCTGGGGCTGATCACTGGCCCATGAACTGCCTGACACCAGGAGCGTGACGAGCATTAGACTGGAAAGCGCCCCGGCAGCGGGGCGCTTGGGTAGCAAGTTACCCACCGAACTTTTCATTCTCACCAAGGTTCGGGGTAGCATCCTTTTTGAGGTTGGCTTTGGCGATTTCGTAAAGCTGGAACGTCTTGCTCTCTTTGGCTTTCCAGTGCTCGCCCATCTCTACTTTAATTTCCAGCAGGGCAACGTCAGGGTCGTCTTTGCCTTCCGGGAACCAGGCGGCGATGAAGGGGTTCCAGTATTTCTCGATCAGCTCGCGGTTATCGGTCAGGTTGGCTTTACCCGATAGCGAAACGTAGACGCCATCTTCCTGGTCGGAGAAGCTAAGGCACACATCGTGATCGCTTTTGGTTTCAAATACTTTTTCGGCACTGCGGCGAGTGAAGAACCAGAGGGTGCCGTCGTACTCTTCCTGCACTAGATGCATCGGGCGAGCCCGGGGCATGTCGTGATCTAGGGTTACCAGCATGCCGACTTTAATATCTTTGATCATCTTCCAGATCTTCTGCTTATGCTCTGGGCTGGACATAATTTCACTTTCCTTATGAAATGGGTTTTCTATATGAACACAACCATCTTTATGTATATGGCCTGTACAAGGTTAGCTGCCATTCTCGATAACAGCAAACCGAGCCTCCCGCATGCCTCTCGGCAGATGCAGGCTCTTATTCCTAGGGTTGCATGAGTGCTTCGAGCTCATCTGCGCGATTGGTCGTTTCGGTTAGTACGCAAGAGTTGGCACTGATCCGCGCCAAGGTGCCACCTTCTGGGTTGGCATAAAAATCACAGTTAGCCTCCTTATACGCAATCCAAGCTCGCTGGGCGGTTAGCAGTTGCTCTTTACGACTATCACTCAACTGGCTGCGCAGTTGCTGGTAGTTGTCGTTGAGCCGCTTGTCTTCGCGTTCAAACTCTTCCGTAATGCATGCCACAATGTCCACGGTGGTGACCGCGCTTTCCAAACAAGCATCGTGAGACTGACGGGCTTCTTCACCATAAACGACAGCACTCGCCAGTAGGGTAGTGCTGAACAGGCAGAGCGGAAGTAGGAGGTGTTTCATTAGGCATTTTCTCTATTTCGGTGCTGACACTGAGCCGACACTGGGTTATTGGGATTGGCAACTTCGTCATTGTTCTACGAATATGAAGGGTAGTCGATGAATGGCTAGGACAATAGGCCCTAGGGACGAAGGAAAATCACAATGTCGGTATGTATTGGTAACCTATATCGCTACTTAGCAATTCCAGCAGTACTGGTGCTCGCGGGCTGTGCCAGCGGCGGGGGAGACCCACAATCTCAAAACCAGATGACCCAATACGCGGCTGAATATTGTAGAAGCCTCGGCGGGGAGAATGTAATTCGCGAAAGCAGCCTGGGCACGGGTCGTTATTGCCGCTTGCCGGATGGCCGGGTTGAAAATGAGTGGAAGCTATATCGTACTGAGCGTCTCGATAATGACTAGTTGGCGTTTTTTATCGCATTCTTGGCGGTCATTGTGATTAGCTGTTCTTGTCGGTACGCCGTTTTTTAAACCCAATCAGAAGCGCTAGCAGCCCGCACGCCAGCGCTGGCAGCAGCACATCAAGCACTGAGTCTAACGTCCACCCGTGCCAGACGCCTTCAAACATACCGACCGGTAGTGTTTCGCCCCATGCCCATCCACGGTGAATGCCTAGCCGGTATTCGTGCTGCGCGATCTCGCGCCCGAGCAGTATTGCTACCGGTATTACACCGGCCACACGTGCAGAAACAAGCGGCAGTAGTGAGAGCTGAATGATCAAAGCAATAATGACGTGCTCTAAATGTGTAACGTCCATTTTCACGCTCCCATCGTGTACATCACATCTTTTGGCGAGAGTAGTCGTGCTGCTTGCTTTGTCATGCACTCCTTTCAGACAAGTGTTAATTTAGCAACACTCTTAACGTGTGCGCGGCCTCCGCTAACTGAACGAAGGCAGCGAGTCAATGAGGGTAAAGTTTTTTCGAATCGGGCCGAAGTTTGTTGTGCATCTGTGTCGAGCATAATGAATCATTGATTCGAGGTTCTTCATGGCGTGTCTTATCCACTGATTAGGAACCCTCCGACGAATGCTCGCTGAAACGACAATAAGTACGCATGACGTTGCTGAAGACAGCTCGCGCTGGATGGGTGTTGGCCATTCAGCGCTGAATGACTCAATTGACGCGACTCGTGACGCTATTAGCCAAGCGGTAGAGGGGCGGCAACCAACGCTGGTATTGCTTTTCTGTTCTTCATCCCATGATATCACTTCTGTTGCCCGTACAGCGCAGGCAGAAGTACCCGATGGAACCGTGGTCGCGGGATGCAGTACGGCGGGGGAAATCTGTGGCCGTGGTGCAGGGCAAAACGGCTTGGTCGCTATCGCTCTAGGCGGGGAGGGCTTCACTGTCCGCGCTAGCGTCGGAGATCTCGGCACTGGCCCTCGTTCAGCAGGTCGAAAGGCGGCCCAGGGGCTGCTGGAGCTGGACAGCCCTTACAAGGTTCTGATGCTGCTTAGTGACGGACTCTTCGGCCTGCGCACGGAACTGATTCGTGGTGCTTATAGCGTGGCCGGTGCAACCGTACCACTGGTGGGCGGTACTGCTGGTGACGATATGAAACTGGTGAAAACATTTCAGATACATGGAGGAGAGGTGCTGACAGAAGCCGTGGTCGGTATTGCCATTGGTTCCACAGCGCCTATGGCAATTGCAACGGGTCATGGTTGTCAGCGAATCAGTGAGCCGGTTGTGGTCACCGAGAGTGATGGCACCTGGATTTATCGGCTCAATGATGAGCCGGCCCTTGACTATTTTCTCAGCGCCGTGGGGGCTCCAGCGGAGGCGTATAATAGCAGAGAAGCAATGCCATATAAGGGCCTCGAACATATGCTAGGGCTGTTGCGCCCTGGCGGTGAGGAGATTCGAGCCACGGTAGGGGCTGATTATGATAGGCGATCCCTGCTATGCGGTGACGTTCCCAAGGGCACTCTCGTGAGCATTATGCACAGCTCACAAGACTCTATTCTCGTCGGTACCCATCAAGCATGTGAGCATGCCCGAATTACCCTGGGTGAGCATGAACCTATAGGAGTCATCGCTTTCGATTGTGCGGCACGGTTTTGCCTCCTAGATGACGCTGGGCTCAAAAGTGAAATGAATATTATTGCTGACGCATTTCCTCAAGCAGCACTGGGTGGCCTGTATACCTACGGGGAATTTGCTCGCGTTAGAGGCTCACGTGGTTTTCACAACGCTACCCTGGCCTTATTGGTGCTGTCTTAATGGATTTCACGAAGGAGCTTCAATCAGCTCATCAATTGGTTGAGTTTTTAACCGCAATGAGCCGTTGTGAGACTGTCGAGGATGCTACGCGCACAGTCGCGGAACTGATTGCGGAAGAGTTCGATGCCGAAATTGGCGCCGTTATAAGCGCTGGCCGAGTGGTTGCTACCTTTGGCTTCGGCCAGCAACGTGTACCAGAGTCTTTGCTAAAGGCAGTAATGCCTGGCGTTGGTGAAATATGTTTTGACGGTATTGGCCCATGCCATACGTTGTCGGCGGAATGGCAAGCGGGAAGTGATGGACAGCTCACTGTGGCGAGATGCAACGAAGCATTCAATTATTCTGAGCGACATTTGTTGCTGGGCATGGCCGGTGCCTTCGGCTTGGCGCTTGATATGATTCGTGTACTTGAGCGTCAGCGGCATGAGAAACAGGTGCTTGAAGTACTGCTGGATATACAGCGGGCTATTTCTCATCGGGAACCGCTACCCAACGTTCTTGAAGCAATTACTAACGGTGCCAGCCAAGTGCTGTACGGCCGAGCAGTGTCGCTATTACTAGACGATGCTCAGGATCCAAGCCATCCGATCATCTCCGGGGCTGATCTCTCATCCGCCGCGAAAACCGCTAGCGCGAAGGTGCACATCCATGGCGTATCAGCCGGTACCTTGGTAGCTGAATTGGATCCCGAGACGCTTGATAATGAAGATGAGCTGGCGTTGCTGCATGCCTTTGCTGAGCACGCGAGTCTGGCGCTTGCCGATGCGCGTAGCCTGGAAGAGGTAGAGAAGGCTTTTCATGATCCACTTACGGGGCTTCCTAACCGCCGCCTATTCCTTGATCGACTGTCCCAGGCTCTTCGTCATGAGGAGTGCGGGGTTGCGGTACTCTTTATTGACCTCGACCGGTTCAAAGCCGTCAATGACACTCTGGGTCATGATGCCGGTGACGAGCTACTATGTGCTGTAGCAGAGCGGATAAGGGGCGTGATGCGTGCCGACACGACGATAGCGCGTTTCGGTGGGGATGAATTTGCTGCTCTTGTGCAAACTGACAGTGCATCTGAAAATGCTGCCGCTAGCGTCGGCAAGCGCATCATAGAGGTACTCAAGACCCCTTTCAGCTTGAACGGCCAGTTGGCTTATGTTGGGGCTACTGTGGGTGTTGCCCATTCCGAGGCACACTGCTTACAAGCCGATGCCCTGCTACGCAATGCCGATATTGCCATGTACCATGGCAAGGAGGCTGGACGCAATGTCGTCATCACCTATCACTCATCCATGGGCGAGGCGTTGCTTGAGCGGCAGGTACTGCAGACCGATCTGCAAGGTGCTCTTGGGAGTGGAGAGCTGCTTTTGCATTACCAGCCCATCGTGGATTTAAGCACCGGCCGCCCTCTAGGACTTGAGGCCTTACTGCGCTGGCAACACCCCTCTAGAGGTTTGATATCGCCCTCCGAGTTTATACCTCTTGCCGAGGAGACGGGGGCGATTGTCGATATTGGTCGTTGGGTCTTGAATCAAGCGTGCCTCCAACTAGCAGCATGGCGATGGATTGACACCAAGATGACCATAAGCGTCAACGTGTCGGCTAGCCAACTACGTGATAGCGACTTCGCTAGCGATGTTCTGGCCGCATTGCGGTTAGCGGGGCTGCCGGGGAGTGCATTGATACTGGAGATCACTGAAACGGCACTGTCAGAAGATATGGAACTGGCGCTAGAGACGCTTAGCGCTCTCAAGGATGTCGGCATATCGCTTGCGTTGGATGATTTTGGCACAGGCTACTCTGCACTTAGCCATCTTCGTATGCTACCGGTTGACATCATCAAGATCGACCGCAGCTTCGTTTCCTCCGCCTCGGAAAATTCTGGAAACGACCGCTTTGCTGCCATGATCGTCAGTTTAGGACACGCCTGCCAGCTTAGTGTCGTGGCCGAGGGAATAGAAGAATATGCACAATTACAAAGCTTTCGAGCATTAGGCTGCGACTTGGGGCAGGGCTACTTTTTTATGCATCCCGGTGACGCGGTGGCTGTTGAATCCTATCTTGTAGATTGGTCTCGTCAAACTGACGACTAACCCTGCTATTTAACTGCTGCTTGTTCCTTCGAAGCACGCACATACTGCATTTTCCAATAATTAAACGGAATTACCGTGCTTCTTAAAGCAATTATATGATGCTGGCGCTGAGCGTTGCAGGTATGTCAAGTGCTGTGGAGTCTAGCTCCTAGCGTTTATCCGCCTTGGTTCTAATTTTGGGGGGCGTATCGGAAAGCGCTTTCTCTTTGGTGCGCCATTTGATCTTTATTTCCACCTCCTGTTTATCGCCTTCATCGCTGGCGCGCAGGGAGATTTGCAGTAGCTGCTGGGGCGTAAGTAGCAGCTCACCTTCGCTTTCCTGGAAGGCTAGCTCACCCTTATGAATGGCATTGGCCAAGGTCACCAACAGTTCCTGGGTTGCCTGGCGATCCAGCAGCGAGTCGTGACTGAATTTGGTTTTAGACTTCATTTAGCGGGCTCCCACCAGTTTTCCTTTGCGGCTGGGTTTGAACACTTTTGCCTGAGGGTAATCGCAGCTTAAGCCAACCACACCGCGTTTTTTGTCGATTAACGTTACCCCCACACCATAGCCATCAAGCCCCTCGTTTTTACGTGAGTGGGCGTCCAGGGTGATATCGGCTTCAATATGGATAAGGCCGTTTTTAAGTGTGACCCGCTGGCCAAAGTGTTGGTTGATATGGCCGTGAACCAGCACCTGAATGCCCGCCTGCCGTGCGATGTAAGCGCCGCGGGGCGTGAGGGGAAGGTCGGCTTTGCGGTATTTGGTTCTAAACGTATTGGCCAGAGGGCCGTAATAGAAACTAAACAGGTTCTGGCTCATGAGGTTTTTTTTGAAAGCGCGGTTGGCGTACTTTACGCCGTGATTGGCGAGCAGTTCAGCCATATGGTCATCGAGACCCGCATGCAGAAACAGGAAGGAACCGCGCTTTTTGACCAGCCGCATGCGGCGGAAAAACCAGCTAAACTCCCCCGACTTTTTGAGGAACAGCGAACGGCACTTCATGGCGGCGGCGTAGACTTGGGTGAGCGATAGACCGTTTTTTGCACAGTGCGACTCGAAGCTCTGCGCTTTGGTCGTCATCTTACTGATTTCACGCGCTATGCCCTCGGGGGTGAGAAAACCTGCGGCATAGAAGGGGAAGTTATCGAACCAGTCGCTGCCTGGAAACAGTGCTTGTCGGCACGCCTCTTCGGACGGTAGTCCTTTGTCCCACTGGGTATCGGCCAGGTATTGATCGAACACCTCTTTGAACAGCGGCACCACCTTTTTACCCATGCGAACAAAGAGGTGTTGGCTACCGGCGTCAGTTTCGCGTTCCAACGATAGCAGCCCCATCAGCAGGCGCAGGTCATGGTTACCGGCCAGCAGAGTGACATCCGCGTTGAGGCGGTATAAGTGGGCCAGGCTGCGCAGCATCATCAGATTGCTGGGGCCTTTATCCAGGCAGTCGCCGCCCACCACGATGTCGGCTTTTTGGCCGAAGTCGGTTAGCACATATTCACATAGGTGGGCGCCGTCACGCTCGATGACACCTGCGGCAATCAGCGAGGCTTCAAATGCCTCGGCATCCGCATGGGGGTCGGAGATAAACACCACGGGCTTTTGGGGCCAGGTGAAGCCCTTTTTCTGGGTGCGCTTAATAAAGGTGCTTAGCGCCTCATCGTGATTGACCGAGGTGGAGTCATCGGGCCAGGGCGTCCACTGTGTGGGTAGGCGCGCCAGGATGGCGTTGTGATATGGTTGTTTGCTTACCTTCGGAAGAACATTGAACGCGGTCATGGAAGCCATCTTATAGGTCGCTATGGTTTAATCGAGTGGGTCAGCCGACTGACGCTGTTTCCAGTTTCCGTACAGTCGGCTCCAGCCTTGGTGATGCCGCTCGAAAACGACCGGATGACCATGAAACATACTTAACCGTTTAATATCGCTGAAGGGTATGACGTTTAAATGATAGGCCGCGTGGCGAATGGAGGCGCCGTGGCCCACTATCAGTTGCAGTTGCTTACCCGCAAGCCGTGGCGATGGCGGTAAAAGCGTTTGTAGATGGGCAGCGACCCGCTCGCCAGCGTCTAGCAGGGACTCCGCCCCATCGAAAGGCAGCCTGAAATCACTGGTTGATTTCCAGCCCTTGGGCAAGGGCGCAAGGCGGGGGTCAAGGGTAACGATACGTTCTATTTCCTCAACACTAAGGTTGGCCAGCGCTCCTACGCTGCGTTCACATAGGGCCGAGAAACTGCGTAAGCGGGGTGGCTCAGCAAACAGCGGTGTGAGCTCTTCGCGGTAGATATCGGCCGTTTGCCAGGCTCTTAATAGCGTCGAGCAGTGTATCTCGGCACTGAGCTGATAGCCGGACGTCGCTAGCCACGCGCCGAATTGCCGCGCCTGCTCTCGAACCTCGTGCGCACCCTTTTCCGTAAGGGGGTAGGGCTGCAGAGCGCTGGGCGTATCCGCCAGCTGTGCATACTCGCCGTGGCGAATCAGCGCCAGCGCCACCATTAGAGAATGCCCTTAGCTTGGAGTAGCGCAACGGCCCGCGCAAAGTCGATGGCCCCGGTGAGGCGCAGTACTTCAACGCCCGCTAGATTATCGGCATAAATCTCGGCCGATTGGGGTTGCTCGGCTGGAAAGCTGCCATCCGCGCGCTGAAAAAACGGCCCTGGGCTTTTGCGTAAACCCTCCAGGGCTTCGGGTGTGGTAGCGATATCCACGCTACTTAGCGCTGTGGGGGCCGTTGAGTCTAGTGCCCAGTCCAGCAGGATCAGCTGTTTCAGTGTGCCGGATAAGGTGGTTTTGTCTGCACCGTAGGCGTTGGGAATCAGCACATCGTACTTCTGCTCGATATCCCATAGCTGGCTTCTGGGCATGCGTTCAAAACGGGCGCGCTCCTGCGCGGGCAGTATGTCGGTCAAGCGTGGGGAGTTGAGCAGCGTACCCGGATTAACGCGGGGATGTTTGGCGACACCGAGCACGCTTACCTGGCCGTTTTCGGGTTTAAACAGAATCCGGTCATTGGAGAGAAAACGCGCCTTGGCGGTTTCCAGCGCTTTCAGCATCAGGGTGGATTTTCCGCCACCGGAACTGGCGGCAATGGCCGTAACCTGGCCATCGATCTCGACAGCCGAGGCGTGGCCAAGCAGGTAACCATTGCGTTGATGGTGATTGAGAAACTGGTTGTTAATAAAGTTGATGACTTGTGAAGGGTGCTGGTTTAAGTCGCCTATGGCCACCGGCGCCGTTAGCGATTGGAATAGCACCATCCCGGTGCGTACTTTATGAATCCAGCGCCCTTGGGGCGTATCCACGTAGGCCTCTTTCAGGCCTTGCGCGCTGGTTTTGGCCCGTTTTACCGCTGTCCACTCGCGGCCACTGATATTTGCTTGCTGATCCAACAGCCATACCGGCAGTTCAGGCTGGTTAACGATATGGGCTTGTTGCGGGGACAAACCTGATGCAGTTAAACCAGACGCCGTTAAACCTGAATAGTACCCCTCAAGATGGTCAAGAATGGCGGGGTGGTCGGCCAGCACGCGCACCGTTAAGCCACTGAACGTCAGCGGTAGCGTGTAGCGACAGGCGGCCTTAGCCTGAATGATGTGCTGGTCGTCAAAAAGGTTGATCATTCGCCTGCCTCTGCTGCCTCAGCTGCCTCAGCTGCCTCAGCTGCCTCAGCTGCCTCTGCTGGTTCTGCCTCAAGTTGGCTTAGCACATAGTCACCCAGCTTCTCGGCGGCATCGATACCACAGCCTTTCTTCGCGCCGCTAAATCCGCCAAAGGCGGAGACTTCAAACACCACAGGGCCTGCGTCGGTCAGGGCAATGTCCACAGTGGTGAAGCTTAGGTCGAAGCATGCCTGGGCCTTGCGGCCAAGCTCAATCAGTTCAGGGCTGGCGTCATAGGGTTGATATTTGCCCCCGCTGTGTATCGTCGTGTTCCAGGCTTTGCCATCGCCGACACGGGCATAGGTGCACAGGTACTCGCCGCCGAGAAACACCATACCTAAATCCTGACCGCCCAAATTGACGAACTGCTGAAGGTAAAAAAGGCCATGCTTAGCTTTAAACTTTTCAAGCTTTTGGCTGTTGGTTTTTACACCGTCTGCCGCTTTTAGCACCACCATGCCGCGGGCTTTGGTTGAGTAGAGCGGCTTTAGGATTGCCTTGCCGAACGTTTGAATCGCCTCCAGCGCTGCATCAGTGCTCTCAGTAACTCGGGTTGCGGGCAGCGGGACGCCGCCGGCTGCCAGGGCGGCGGTGCCCTCAAGGCGATTAATCAAGCGGCTTACCTGGTGTGGGCTGCTAAAGCAGCGCACACCATTCGCCTCAAGGCTGCTGAGCATGCGGAGTCGGTCGTCTGCGGCGGGTGAGTAGTCTGCGCTTATTTTTTTGATGATCACCCCATCAAGGGCGTTGAGCAGGGTGTCTCGATAACGCAACTGGCCGGTTTCCAGTTCCAGCACGACGTCCGCCATATCGACGACGCAGCGGTAGCCGGTGCGCTGCTCTAAATGATTCGCCAAGACCTCGGTTGACCATTTGCCAGGTATCCCGATAACCGCAATGCGCTTATTAATCACTAAAAATATCCTCTAGGGGAAGCCGGTACTTCTCAATTTTTTCAGGGTTTAGAAGCGTTACGGCTTCTAGTAGGTAGCTCGCTCTAAGGGCGAGTCTGGTGGCAAAAGGTTTGTCATAAATAAAGCGTGTGGAGGTGGCAAAGGAGCGGCCTAAGGCGATCGCTAGCCGGGCGTCAAAGCTTGTATCGTTATTCTCCTTGGCAAACCGGCGAGCAAACTGATAGAGCTGCCTGATTAATGCCATTAATTCGGTTCTAGGGCCAGCATCCATAATGGGCAGCCGATAAATCGACGCCATCAGTACGGATAGATCCTGGACATAATCGGAGTAGGAGGCGCGGTGCAGGTCAATAAAGTAGATGCGATTTTTGAGTTCATCAAAAATCACATTGTCGACGTTAAAATCGCCGTGGATCAGCACGGAAAAGGGCGCTCGGAGCTCGCGCTCCAGGGGCTCCACGCGATCAATTAATTCATCAAAACTGGGACGGGGCAGCCCGCAAATAGTCTGGCGTTCATTAAACAGCGTCGGGTGCGTGTGGCGGGTTTCCGGCATGCGTTTACGCAACTGCTGCATATACTCAGGTTGAGCGGGTTCAGGGGTGCGCGAGCTCTTCCAGATTTTTCTCAACGTCCGCTGGAGTGTGCGGATAAGTTGCTTGGCTGATTTCCACTGGCCGTTTAACAGCAGGGATTCAAGCGTCTGGCCAGGAAGGTGTTCGATGACCATCGAGCCCAGCTCATCTCCCTGCGCCACATGGTGCGAAAGCACCGTGGGCGCCACCTTGGGGTAGACCCGCTTCCATTGATCAACCCCGTAAAGCTCTTCAATGACCTTCTGGCTTTCACCCTCTTTGTAGACGGCCATCATTTTGCCAGAAGCGGCGTGCTCGGCTTTCAGTGTGGCGATGGTGCTGCCGCTGCGGGTAAGCGCCAGTCGTTCAACGCTAAAGTCGTCGCCCTGGGCGGTCATTGCGTGGGCGGCGTTTTGCAGCTGCTTATAGTTTTGCAAGCGCACGGCGGGGCCGAAGTTGGCGGCGAGTAGGGCGTCGGCGAGCTCTGAAAGGAGATGGATCATGCGGTGAAGCTGAAAATCCATCACGGCGCTGTTTTTGACGCCTGAACTGTCAGGGGCGAAAGCGGTCTTTAAACGCGTGGTTATTTTGGGTATTCGACGGCCTATTTTAAGGCCTTGACGAATGTTCGCGTCGTCGATGTTGATGATCACCAGCTTCAATGATTTGCCTACCAGCCGAATCAGCTTGGCGTACTCTTTTCGCGACTTATCGGGAAGCTGTTTTAGCGCCTTGATCGCGGTGAACTCAAGGCAGGCTTGGCCAAGCTGGTCAAGCAGTCGGGCTAAGCGCTCAAGGGATTTGGATTGTTGAAAACCCTGTCCATCGACTTTGCGTCGCTGCACATCCATGGAGACGGCAAGCTCGACCTTCTCCAGCAGTGTGCTTCTATAGCCTTTGCGATTGATTAGGCGCTGAGCGAGAGATTCACTAGACTGATTCACATAAACTTCAACTAACTCGAAGTGATTTTCAACTTCGAATCGTAGAAAATAGAAATGCTCCAAAATCGACGTATTGATACGCTGCCTCACCGAGATAGAGTGCGCTTAACTTGAATAGCCACTGCATTTAGTCTCATCAGTATAAATAACCGTGCCGTCATTTACGTTACATGTTTCTTACGGTTCAAAGAGTTGTATGAAAAAAAGTCGTTTTACCTGTGGCCGGATGTGCCTGCCCCGTGCGCTTGATAGAGGGTGGGATCTGCGCCTGGCCAGATACCGTAAAGCCCCCGAACTGGGGCCGAAAATACTCTTCTTCAGTGGCGGTACGGCACTGAAAGGCTTTTCAGAGGTATTGACGAACTATACCCATAACTCCATTCATCTGGTGACGCCGTTTGATTCCGGGGGCAGTTCGTCAGAATTGCGCCGGGCCTTCGCGATGCCTGCCGTGGGCGACTTGAGAGCACGCCTGCTGGCGCTGGCTGATGACTCAGTGACTGGCCACCCTGAGGTGGCGGCGCTTTTTTCCCATCGGCTAGCGGCACAGGGGCGGGACGAGGCAGCGGTAAAGGCAACACTTGAGCAAAACCTGCAGGCCCTTGTCAGTGCTAAGCATCCACTGCTTAAGGCGATCGCTGAACCCATGCGATCACTGATCCAGAGCTATATCGCCGCCTTCTACAAACATATGCCAAAGGATTTTAACCTCGCTGGCGCCAGCGTGGGGAACCTTATCTTGACCGGCGGCTATCTGATTCATGAACGCTCCCTGGATCCAATCGCCTTCCTATTTGGTCAACTGATCAAGACTCGCGGCACCGTTCGCACCACGACGGACGCCAACCTTCAACTGGAGGTGTTGCTAGAGAATGGGCGAAAAATTATTGGCCAGCACCGCTTTACCGGCAAAGAGACGGCTGAGATTGATTCGCCTATTAAAGTGATCAAATTAACCGGTGAGGCGGATGACATCGATACCCTGGATGCCTCCAGGGTGTGCAAAGAGACCCGTAATCTCATCGATTCGGCAGAGCTGATCGTCTTCCCACCGGGCAGTTTTTACAGCAGTGTCATTGCCAACCTGTTGCCCAAGGGAGTGGACAGGGCATTGGCTAAGAACCCGTCAGCCAAGGTCTATGTGCCGAGCCTGGGGACGGATCTTGAAACGCTTGGCATGACGTTGGTGGATCAGGTTCAAGTGCTCAATGCGCACTTGTCTGGCACACTCGAGCCCCTATCGCCTAAGCAGTCTTCCATTGATTTTTTACTGTTTGATTCGCAGCTGTTGAGTGTTTCTCCCCAACAGATTGAGACGATCCGCGATGAAATGGGGATTCAGGTGATTGACCTGGATCTTGCGCCGGAGAACGCTGACAGCCACCGTTATGATGACGTTAAGCTGGCTGAAGCACTGCTTGGGTTGACCTGATTTCATGCGTCTTAATTATCAAGGCCCGTTGCCTGAAATGGTCGGATTTTTACTGCTGCCACAGTTTTCCATGATGGCCTTTTTTGCGGCGGTGGAGCCGCTGCGAATTGCCAACCGCATTGCCCATCGCCCACTGTTCGACTGGACATTAATAAGTGCCGACGGCGGGCCAGTGACGGCGTCTAACGGCATGACCCTGATCGCCGATCAGGCAACGGCGGAGGTGCACCATTTGCCCTCGCTGGCGGTGTGCAGCGGCTTTACCCCCGAAGCGCATCTCACCCGGCCGTTAATGGCCTGGCTGCATCAGCTGGATCAGGCGGGGTGCTGTTTGGGCGGTATCGATACCGGGGCGTTTCTGCTCGCCGCTACAGGATTGCTAAAGCACGAGCGGGTGGCGCTGCACTGGGAGAGCCTGCCCGCCTTTCGTGAGCGCTTTCCGGGCATTGATACCACCGATGAGCTTTATGAGTTGGGTGAACGGCGCTTCTCCTGCGCAGGCGGGGCAGCGGCGATGGATATGGCGCTGGAAGTGATTGCGCGGCGGCATGGGGCGAAGCTGGCCATCGATGTCTCTGAGCAGCTTATCCATGACCGGATCCGCACCCGCAGCGATCAGCAGCGTATGGCGTTGGTGAAGCGCTTGGGCACGCATAACCGGCGGGTTGTGGAGGCAGTGGCGCTAATGGAGCAGAACCTCGAAGAGCCGCTCACCCTTGACGAGATAGCCAGTCGGGTAGACGTATCGGTGCGCCAGCTGCAGCGCCTGTTCGAGCAGGAACTCAACGTAACTCCGCGCCAGTGGTATTTGCAGCTGCGCGTTAAGCGCGCCCGGCGGTTATTGGCAGAGACCGACTTAGCGGTATTGGCGGTGGGCGTGGCCTGTGGGTTTAGTTCCTCATCGAGCTTTGCGCGTACCTTTCGTGCCCATTACGGCTACTCGCCCCGCCAAGTTCGGTCTGGCATGGCGGAAAAAGACCTTTAAAGCGCAAAGTGTGTCGCTTAATGTCTGATAATCGTCGCCTAGTGTCTAGTAGTAGGGGAGAAGCCGCGCATACTAGCTAAACCCAACTAATAAAGAGGTTTAGCCACATGTCGGCCACTGCTATCACTTCCAGCTCTACCACCAACTCTGCCTCCACCAACTTTACCACTACCAAGACGCTGTCGTTGACAGCGGGCTTTTTACTCTCTGCGTTTGCTGCTACACCTGCCCTGGCGGAGCTTGATGAACTGCGCTTTGGGGTGCCACCATGGCCTGGGGTTACGGTTAAGTCCGAAGTGGCCGCCCAGCTACTTGAGGCCATGGGGTACGAAACCCGCCAGCAGGATTTAGCCGTGAGCGTTATCCTGGAAGGCTTATCGCGTAACGACCTGGAAATCTATTTAGGCGGCTGGTATCCCGTTCAGACCGACATGGTCGAGCCGTTGGTGGCCGACGGTAAAGTGGAAAAAGTGGTTTCCAATATCCGCGGTGCCAATTCCGGGCTAGTGGTTCCTCAATACGTATACGATGCGGGTGTCACCACAGTTGCTGAGCTGGCTGAACACCATGACCGTTTCGATGGTGAAATCCAGGGCATTGAAGCGGGCACCGGCATTAATGATGCCATTCTCAACGCCATTGATAACGACCTTGCCGGGCTAGGCGATTGGCAGCTTCGCGAAAGCTCAACGTCGGCCATGCTGGCCCAGGCTGAGCAAAAAATGGCTGATGAAGAGTGGGTGACCTTTGTCGGCTGGGAACCCCACTGGATGAACGTGAGCTTCGATTTGGCCTATTTAGCCGATAGCGATGATGCGGGCGTGGCTTCCATTGAAAGCACGGTATGGACGATTACGCCTGCCAGCCTGGCGGACGAAGCGCCGCAGGTTCACCGTTTCCTGTCACAGTACGTGATCGATATCGAAGACCAGAACGAGTGGGTACACGAGTACAGCTACGAAGATCGCCCGGCGGATGAAGTGGCCCATGAGTGGATAGGCAACAACCTGGACACCGTGGCGGAGTGGCTCGATGGTGTCGAAACCCGCGATGGCGAGCCCGCCATTGAGCAGGTACGGAGCCAATACGACACTTAAATTGTGCCGTTAGCGATTAAGTCGCTGCTTGAGTGCGCGGCAGAAATCCTGCCACGCACTGCTCATTTCGGGTAGCTGCGATTGGGCGTGAAGGGCAGCGTGAACCATCTGTGGCGCACAGCGATAGCCCACTGAAGCGCCCTTTGCTCGCCAGTTGGCCACTGTGGCTTCGATGGGCTGAGTTAGCGGGTCGTGCTCTACCGTCAGGATTTCAATGCTCTGGGCAGGAGAGCGGCGATCCCGCTGAGTGGCGATAATCTCAGGGCACTGTTCGCGAATACTGAGCACATCGTGGCGCGAAAGCAGTGGGGCATCTTCACCTAGGCAGGCTGAAGAGATTTCGCCGACGGGTGGATAGACTAACCCCAGCGGTGGCGCTTCACTCAGGGGGTGGGCCAGGTCGATAGCTAAGCGCCCGCCTGCACTGTCACCCACCAGCGCGACGGGTTGAGCGGCTGTTAACACCGCTTGGCAGTCTGCCAGCATAGTGGGGTACTTTACCTCCGGTGCCAGCCGGTAGTTAACGCTTACCACTTCTCGCTCAAGCTGCTGTGCCAAGCTGGCAGCGGTGCCATGGTGGCTATCGGTTGAACCAATGGTAAAACCGCCGCCATGTATAAACAGTACGCAACCAGGCGCTTGCGGCTGAGGAGTAAAGCGGCGCACGCTAACACCATTGATCGTGCCGTTTTCGACCCGCATACCGGTGGGGTCGGGTGGGGCGAACGAACGGCAGAGTTTGTCGTAGGCGCGCCTTGCTTGGGGCAAGGGCAGTTCCTCCATGACGGTCAGCCCGGCACTAAAGCGCTGAATAAAAGCATCTACGTTCATCGCTACTGTAACCCTTAGCGCCGAATGCCGATGGAGCGACCGGCAAGCTCCGGCCAAGCCTCCTTGCTGGCCTGGGGCAGCGCTGCCACACGGTTTGCAATTTTGGATGGAAACGGGCTTGGCCGCCCTGATGCTTGTTTCATTCCCATCAGCATCTGTTCACTGGTCGCTATTAGGTTGTCTTCCTCATCGAACATGGCGAAAAACACGTGTAGCCGTTTTGCATCGCTGTCGAGTAGCGTCAGGTCTACATTGAGCGGCTGGCCCTGGTGGGCTTCACGACGATAGCAAAGATGGGTTTCCAGGGTATAAATCGTGTAGCCGTAGTGCTCACGGCCCGCTTCATCCAGCCCGATGTTGTCGATAAGCGCTTCGCAGGCCTGGGAGAAGACGCGGGCGTACTCCGCGTCGTTCATATGCCCGTTGTAGTCGACCCACTCGGGAGCAACCTGGGTTTCATAAATGATCATTAAATGCGTCCTTCCAAGCCTTCTGCTTCTGGCCAGTACTTATGCACCACTTCAAGCAGCTCAACCAGGAAGTCATCCCGGCGGCGGTCAAGCGTGGCCACTGAACGTCCCGCGGCTTGATGTTCACAGCCTTCTACCACTTTATCAATCAGTTCGTCGGTGAGTTCCGGGGCTTCCAGCTTGGTCCAGGGCAGTTTTAACGCTGGGCCGAACTGCTCCAGCATATGGCGCATGCCTGGCTCGCCGCCAGCCAGGTGGAAGGTTAAAAAAGTGCCCATTAATGGCCAGCGCAGCCCACAGCCGTAAACTACCGCCGCATCGATCTCTTCGGTAGTCGCCACGCCATCGTTAACCAGATGCAGGGCTTCCCGCCACAGCGCTTCCATCAAACGGTCCGCGATATGGCCCTCAATTTCACGGCGAACTACCAGCGGGCGCATGGCGAGCGCCTGATAGAGTTCTTGAGCGCTGGCGATCTGCGCTGGTTGGGTAGCCTTACCGCCAACAAGCTCCACCAATGGCAGCAAATAGACCGGGTTGAAGGGGTGGGCGACAATCACTCGCCCAGGCGCCTGTTGGCAATGCTGCTGCAGGTCGGTGGGCTTAAAGCCAGAAGTCGACGAGCCAATGATAATGTCCGATGCGGCAGCGGCATCAATGGCGGCCAGAATTTCCTGCTTAAGCGGTAATCGCTCTGGCACGTTCTCCTGAATCAGATCGGCATCGATCACGGCCTCTTCAACCGTGTCCGCAAACGTTAGCCGGTCTGGGCTTGCATTAGGTGCCAGGCCAAGCTGGGTTAACGAAGGCCAGGCGTTGTCGATAAACGCACGGGTGCGCACTGGCGCCTTGGGGTCTGGGTCGAAGGCGACGACATCCCACCCTTGGGCGAGGGCGCGGGCAATCCAGCCGTTGCCAATCACACCGGTACCGATAACGGCTAAGCGGCTCATGCGTCACCTCCTGCTTGGTTGCGTAGTTTTGGGTCACGCAATTGAAGATGGGCGCGGGTTTCTGCAGGCGTCATTACGCGGGCACCAAGGTTGTCAATAATGGTCGCGGCTTTCTCTACCAGTTGGCCGTTATTGGCCAGCACGCCTTTCTTCAGAAACAGATTATCTTCCAAGCCCACCCGGGCGTGGCCACCGAGCAGCACCGCCTGGGCGACCATGGGCATTTGATGGCGGCCAATGCCGAAGGCCGCCCAGTTGGCGTTTTCTGGCAACTTGTTGCGCATGGCGAGCATGGTTTCGGTGTCCGCTTCGGCTCCCCAGGGGATACCCAGGCAGAGCTGATAGAGGGGGGCATCATCGATCAAGCCCTCTTGCTGAAGCTGGCGGGCAAACCAGACGTGGCCCAGGTCAAAGCACTCAAGCTCCGGCTTAACGCCTGCGGCTTGCACCAAACGGGCGTGTTCGCGTAGCCAGTCAGCGGGATTCACATAGACCATATCGCCAAAATTAAGGCTGCCGCAGTCCAGGGTGCACAATTCTGGAAGCAGCTCACCCACCGGGGCGTGACGTTCAGCGGGCGTTTGAATATCGGTGCCTGGGCCGCCGCGGGTGGGGTCTGTGGCATCCGGTATCCAGTCGCCGCCGCCGCCAGCGGTAATGTTCATGACAATATCCACATCCGCTTCGCGAACGCGCTCCATCACCTCGCGAAACTGCTCTGTAGAGTGGCTGATACCGCCGGTTTCCGGGTCGCGCACGTGGATATGCGCAATGCTGGCCCCGGCGCGCGCAGCTTCGATGCAGGAAGCGGCGATAGCCTTGGGCGTGATGGGTACATTGGGATTTTTAGCGGGGGTATCACCCGCGCCAGTGACGGCGCAGGTGAGGATGACATTGCGATTCATGGCGTGCTCTCTAGTCAGCGGTTTATTCGCTTACTAGTGTGTCGCGGTGAGCAAACATTAGTTGTCGTAAAGCGACATTCGCTATACACAACATGCGGTTTTTGCCCCCCGCTAATTAATTCACTACTCCTCACTCCAACTCCAACTCCAACTCCAACTCCTCACTCCTAGCTCCTCACTATGGGAGCGGTAAATATTGACCGACATGGCTGCCGATCTAAACTGAAGAAGCCCATGGCAAAGTTGATAACAATTACAAACAACACTAGGAAGGAGAGACCCAATGCCCCATAAACCCACTCTGCGGCCGCTGTCCGCGATCATCGCTTCTGCGATGATCATCGGCTTGCCCGCCGTTGCTACTGCCAATAATGCGCCCGAACTCAGCCAGACTGAGGTGTTAAGTGGTCTTGAAAACCCTTGGGATATGGCCTTTCTGCCGGATGGGACGATGTTTTATACCGAACGATGCCGTGGGCTGTCGGTGCGACTCCCCGATGGCGAAGTAGAGCATCTGCTCGGCATGGAAGGCACTGACAATTATGCCACCACAGCGGATGATCTTGTCTGCGAAGGGCAGGCTGGTATGAACGGTGTTGCTGTCGATCCTGATTTTGACGAAAACCGGACGGTCTATGTCTACTCTGCTTCCAACATGTCTGAGCCACGCACTAATCGCGTGCTGCGCATGACAGTGAGCAGTGACTTTGCTGAAGTTTCTGATCGCACTGACATTGTCGATGACATCCCGTACAAACCCGCTGCCACTGATCATCCGTTTGGCGACGCTGGCGCGCATAATGGGGGCCGTATCCGCTTCAGTCCCCATGATGGTTATCTTTATGTGACCACTGGCGATAACCATAACAGTGAGCTCCCTCAGTCACCGGAACTTCTTGGTGGCAAGGTGTTGCGTATTGACCGGGATGGCGAGGCTGCCGAGGGCAACGAAACGCCTGAGGGCTTCGATCCACGCATCTATACCTACGGTCATCGCAACGTACAAGGCATCACTTTCCACCCGAGCACCGGTCAGCCGATCGTGACCGAGCATGGCCCCTGGCATTCGGATGAGATCAATGCGCTCGTTAATGGCGGCAACAGTGGCTGGGATCCGCGTCCTAATATGGCGGGGCGTGGGGATTGCCCGGACGATTACTGTGGCTATGAACCCAACCAGACCGAAGGGATGGATCCCCAAGAGCGGGCGGCTTATATGCCGGTGACTGACTTCGAAACCTACCCCGATGCCATGCAGCCTGCCTGGGGTAATGATGGTCTTTCGCAGGGTATGGTGGCTACCGAGTTTTTAACCGGTGAACAGTGGGGCGATTGGGACGGACGTCTGCTGGTTGGCTTTATGGGGATTGGTTTTGGCGGTACGCCGGTAGGACAACGCATCAATCTGATCGATATCGCGGAAGATGGCCTTTCGGTCAACGACGTTTCCGAAATGCCGGTGCCCATGGGGGCGGCCCGCTTCCGGTCATTGGTGCTGGGCTCTGATGGTGATCTCTATACGGCCGTTGATGAAGGCAGCATTTACCGTATCACTCCGGAGTGAGCTATAGGCAGCCGCGCTGGCGTCTGGCAGTGCGGCTGCGCACTCACCTCAATCTGACTCAAGCTTGCTGATCAAGACCACTCTACCGGGAAAGGGCACCATGAAGATATTTCTGTTTTGCGTCACTGCGACGGCGCTGGCGATGTGGGCCTGTACTCTACAGGCGGCAGATAAGTCGGCTGGAGCCACACTCTATGCGGACGCATGCGCTCAGTGTCACGGCCCAAGCGGAAAAGGAATGGCGAGCTTTCCATCGCTGAGCGGGCGGGACGCGGATTACATCACTTCGCGTCTTGAGACGTACCGGGCGAGGGAAAAGGTGGGATCAAACTCCTTTTTAATGATCCCCAATGCCACTGATTTGTCTGATGATGATATCGCTAACCTCGCCGCTTACATTGCAGATAATGCCGAGTGAATTAGCTCTGTGAATTAGCCCTGCGCATTGGCAAAACAATTCGCCATTGTTAATACCCGGTCATTTCCAGATACCCTTCGCCCAGCGGTTCGCCGCTGGTGCGGTCGTTGACCACTACTTCGCCTTCCCAGTAGGGCACGCTGGTGGTCATCCAGCGGTTGGCGTGGGGCGCTTCGATATTGATATCGATTGCCACTGACGGTATTTCCAGCCGCCAGCGGGTAGGTACATCGCGTCCGGCGACTGCCGATGTTGCCAGCGGTGTTAGCGTGATGTCGTCCGTCGCTAAAAGCGTGGCTTCGCCCTGCGGCGAAATCCAGGTGCCGGAGCGGTAGCCCGCGCCTTGTTCGGTTTCATTGTCGTCACTACTAGCACCAGCCCCGCGTAGTTGGAACGCCATCAGCTTGTGGCCGTCATCCAGATGAATCGAGAACCAGTCCCAGCCGGATTGGCGGGCATCAAGCAACTGGCTACTCCATTCACGATCCAGCCAGCCGCGGCCGCTAACGGACGTAGTCTCGCCGTTAAGGGTGACATCGCCCTCTATTTGCCAGAAGGGCTGGCTGTAGTACATCGAACCTTGCCCATTGGCGGCTTTCTGGCTGAACCCCTCTTCGCCGTGAAAGATTAGCGGCCCCTCGGCAGTAAGCGTCAACGTATAGCCAAAACGCGACGCATCTTTGCCGCTGTAAGCGGTGAGGGTGAGATCATTAAAGTCGGCATTATCGACCTCTTCACTCGCTTTAAGCTGCCAGTCGTCTAGCCAGGCGTGAAACGGGCTCGCGATTACGCCTGCTTGGCTGTCGTTAGGCGCCGTCAGGACAGCTTGGGAGTGACTGCGCCCAAAACGCTCGGCGACCTGGTGCTGCTCGCCCTGGGAGATCGCCATATGCGCCATCCACAGCTGATCAGCGGCCCACGGCGTTGGCTCCGGGCGTTCGCTGGGCGGGATTAGGGCCTGACGAAATAGCGTCCACTGTAACCCGAGGGGCTCACCGTCGGCGTCTTCCAGATTAGCCGTGAGATACCACCATTCGATACGGTAATCCGGGTGGGCGGCATGGTCTTGGGGAAAACGAACGGCCTGGTTGGGTTCTGCATGCTGAAAACCATCTGCCGCTTGCCCCAAACCGGCAAAGCCTGCGCTGTTGGTGTCGGTTTGCTGCTCTTCCCCACAGCCGTAGAGCGTCAGCGAACCGATGATAAATAGGCCGAGGTTCAACCATCGACGTAAGCTCATTGATTCGCCTCTTCTGCCAGTAAGGCCCGCGGCGACGCGCGCCAGAAACGCAGCGTGGGCAGGGCAGCCGCCAGTAGGGCTACGCCCACGGCGGTT
The DNA here is from genome assembly GCF_031010175.1 of Halomonas sp. SpR1. Lineage (GTDB taxonomy): Bacteria > Pseudomonadota > Gammaproteobacteria > Pseudomonadales > Halomonadaceae > Vreelandella. The sequence goes on along the minus strand of NZ_JAUAMB010000022.1, from coordinate 55,598 downwards.
GCCAATGTAACGGCCATTTCCCAAGGGAATAGGTAGAGCGGCAGTCGCCAGCCGAAAGCGGCGACATTGATGATGGCCACTAAGCCCCAGGTAATGGCGATACCCAGCGGAATCGCCAGCAGGCCGGTAGCTAACGCAGTGCCCCCCAATTGCGCCAGATTCAATTGTGCCAGCTGCGCTCGGGGAACGCCCAGCGCCCAGAGCGGTGCCAACTGTTGGCGTCGGCTGCGCGCCTGGGCCAGCAGGCTGGCCAATAGTGCCAGCGCGGCTACCGCCAAGGTCAGCGCATTCAGGGCGCGGGTAATGGTAAAGGTACGTTCGAAAATCTCGGTGGCGATGCGTTTGATCTCCCGTTGATCCCTCAGCGCATCACTGCCGAGGTCAAAGCGTTTGCTCAGGGCAGCACGCAGGGCATCCACATCAGCGCCATCACTCAGCACTAGCCCCATGGAGCTTGGCGGCGCATTAAAACGTGCGGCAAGCTGGAGCGACGCCATCAACACTTGCCCGCTGGGGTTGCCGTAGTCGGGATAAATAGCGGCGATGGTCAGTGTTTCATTGGTGCCCGGCGCGCTAAGGTTTAGCTGGTCGCCGGGGGAGAGGTTCTCTGCGGTGGCGAGCTGCTCGTTAATAAAAATAGCGCCCTTGCTAAAGGCTGCCCAGGCGGATGAGCGGTTCTGTTGGGTTGCCAGCAGTGGCCAGTGTGGGGTTAGTGATTTCCCTGGGGTAATGCCGTAAAGCTCGATAGGCGTGCCTATTGAGCGGCTGCCTTCTGGCGTGCTTGCAGCCTGCAGGGTGGCCTCACTGCGCCGAGTAAGCAGCCGTTCAGCCACCTCAGGGCGCTCAGCGAGCCAGGCGTCAATATCTGCGTACTGCTCGCTGGGGGCATTTAAATAGAATGGGGCGACCAGGCGCTGATCAAGCCACTCTAAAAAGGTGAGGCGAAAGCCGCCGACCATGCTGCCCACGCCAAGATTGGTTGCCAGTGCTATCAGCAGTGCCATCATGGCCAGTGAAAGTTTGGGTAGTTGAAGCTGCATATCCGCCATTGCCCAGTGGATAAGCGGGCGCCGCCGGGCAAGGTGTGTCAGCCCTTTAAGGATTAGCGCTAACAGGGGCGGAAGCCATAGCGCGCTGGCCAATAGCAGCGCGGCAATCAGCCCAAAGCCCGCCACTAAACCATCGCCAGGGGACTGCAGGCGTAGCCAGGCATACAGCGCTAGCGCAATACTCGAAGCGAGGGCGCCGCTGATGCTCATTAGCGTTAATTGCCGCCGATAACCGCTTCGCCAGGCCTGCATCTGGCCTAACTCCAGCATGTTTAAGCGGGCAGCACGCCATAGCACGCCGCTGCCCGCCAGCAGCAGCCCGCCAAGGCTAACCGCAAGCCCACCGACCCAGTAGTGCCAGGGCAGATTGAGCTCTTGCCCCACGCCTGCGCCATAAAGCGAGCCCAGGGTTGCCGCGACATCGGGCAGTAACAAACGCGCCAGCCAAACGCCGCTGGCAATACCGGCAAGTGCGCCGATCAGGCCGAGCAGGATTAGCTCTAAACTGAGTGCTAGAACTAAGCGGCGCCCTGACACACCCAGCACCCGCAGGGTACGCAGCATTCCCAGACGTTGCTCCAGCGCCAGGCCTAGCGCTGACTGAACAATAAATAGCCCCACCACCCAGGCAAGCAGCCCCAAGGCGGTAAGGTTGAGATGAAAGCTTTCAGTCAGCTGTCCGGGTGAGGCAAGCGTTGTGGCGCGGGTGAGGGTTAATCCGGCCGGGGCTTCAGATAGCGCTCCCGGTGCGGCCACCAGGCGGGTAATCTCGTTACTGCTTTCAAGCAACCGCGCCGCCGCCGCAATATCCATAATCAGCGTGTCCGGTGGAAGCGCTGGCGATAAAATTAGCGGCGGGAGCTGCTTGCCATCGGCTAAGGTCGGGGTAGCACCCGATGCGTTTTCGCGCTCTATCCCCAGAGCTACCAAGGCGTCAGGCGCTAGGCGCGTTTGCCACGGGGGGGTTAGAAAATCGCTTAATGACGCGGAGGTGTCTGCTTGAGCAAACGGATTGTCGCTGGAAAGGGTCAGTGGATCAATGCCGATCAGCGTTAGCCGGGTGCCATCTTGAGTAAAGACCTCACCCTCGAGCATGGGCGAAACGGGCAAGCCTGCCTGGCGCAGGGCGTGATACTCGGCGCGGGTGAGTGGGGCGCCATCGCGCCGCTCAAGTTGATCCAGTTGGGTGTCAAACAGCGCATCGGCGCGGGCGTAGCTGTCGCGAGCAGTGGCATTGATCGCCTGGATGCCGCTCCACAAAGCGCTGGCAACCCAAAGCCCAAGTAGCAGCATGATCAGTTGGCCAGGATGTCGCTGGTAGTGGCTAAGTAGCGTGGATAGAACCTGGGTCATAGTGCCGCGTCTAGTAGACGACCGTGGCGCAGGCGAAGGCAGCGATCTAGCGGTGCCGCCACTTGCAGGCTGTGGGTGACGATGAGCAGGGCGCACTGGGTTTCGTGGACGAGGCTTAATAACAGTTCAAGCACTTCGCCTGCAGTGGTTTCATCCAAGTTACCCGTGGGTTCATCGGCCAGTAGCAGAGCAGGGCGGGGGGCCAGGGCGCGACCGATCGCTAAGCGCTGCTGCTGCCCCCCAGAGAGCTGTTCCGGGTAGCGCTTCTCCAGCCCCGTCAGCCCTAGCCGCTCAATCAAGTAGCCTGCCCAGTCGGCGTCATCGTGCTTGGCTAAGCGCGCCTGCAAGCGCAGATTGTCGATCACCGTTAGGCTGGGGACTAAATGAAACTGCTGGAAGACTAAACCCAATTGCTCGCGGCGTAACCTGGCGCGGGCGGGCTCAGGTAATAATGCGACGTTTTGGCCTTCAAGGGTAATTGTCCCTTGGTCGGGAAGATCCAAACCAGCGGCAAGATGCAGGAGGGTGGATTTGCCGCTCCCGGATTCACCCATTAACGCCAGGCTTTCTCCTGCGGCCAAGCGTAAGGAGGCGTCTTCGAGAACCCTTAGCGGGCCCTGTGGTGTCGCGTAGGTTTTATGTACCTGATGAAGTTCCAGCATAGGGGACTCATATATTGCTATAGAGTGGGGCGTTCCAGTAATGAAAAGGGTTAGTCGTTAATAGGTGTTACAGCCGCACCCCGATCTCCGTATATCGCTATGCCACCGCGCCCTGTGTGCTTGATGAAATACATACTTTTATCGGCCGCATCAATGAGTTCATCCGCACTGCCAAATCCACCGTCATCCAAACAGGCGATACCGATGGATACGGATACATGAATGGGCTCCTGGTCATCGTGTGCCATCGGCGTTTTTTCCAGGCGTTGGGCAATGCGTTTGGCGAAAACCTGGGCTGACTGTGCATCTTCATCGGGCAAAACGACCAGAAACTCTTCGCCGCCCCAGCGCCCCGCAAGATCGCCGTCACGAATGAGTGACTGTAGGGTTTTGCCAAATGTTTGCAGCACATTGTCGCCCATTTGGTGGCCGTATTGATCGTTTAGCTTCTTAAAGTGGTCAAGATCAATAAACACCACCGACATGATGCGAGACTGTTCCTGGCACAGGACAAAGCGCTTGTGCATCTGCTCTTGAAGCCAGGATCGGTTGGCAAGTCCGGTGAGCATGTCTGTTCGTGAGCGCTCTTCCAATTCATCTTGCCGCTGGCGGAGTGAGGCGAGCTCCGCCTGGTGGGTATCAAGGCGCGCTTTGAGCTGTAGCGTTTGTTGAAACAGCAATTGTTGGGCCTCGGCAAGTAGCGACTCGTTATCCTGTAAAGGAGGCGCTGTCATTTGCAGCATATCTGCCAGAGCAGGCAACTGTTCCTGAATATTCTCCAGTAAATGCCGTAAAGAGATCGTTTGGGCGCTCTGATAAGTTTCAAATTCCCGCACCACGGCGACTAGCGATTGCGCAGGGTGGGACGAGAGCCAGGCGTCGGCGATGGGGCCTGAGAGCTGAACGCACAGCTTCTCGGGGGCGGTAATGTCGTATTCATCGTGACTGTCGCAGATACGCTGAGCAAGTGGCGTCGGAACTCCCCACTTGGCGGCAAGCCAGGCGCCTACTTGAGAGTGGTCACAGCCAAAAAGCCGCTGTTCAGACTCGGATAATTGCCGATGGGATAGAGGGGTTTTCGTGTATAGGTGTTGGCTCTCATTAGGGTATGTCGCACGTAATGCCATGATGCCAATGTCTTGGAGCAAGGCTGCCGTAAACACAGGCCCCGCCATGTTGGGGCAGAGATAGATGGCAAGGTGCCGTGCTGCTAACGAGGCAATGATGGAGCGCATCCATACACGCTGGTAATGAACGTCAATGCCCCTGTTTTGAAGCAGGCTGAAACTCATTACCGCTGCCAACGTAGTGTCTAAACCCAGGCGGGCCGCCGCTTCCTGGCAGGCGTACACCTTTGTATGGCTACGCGAGAAAAAGGCGCTGTTGGCAAGAGTAATGATTCGTATAGCCAAGGCCGGATCACGCTCTATCGCATTGGCGTACTCGTTTACTGAGGGGTGCTCGGTGCGGGCTATTTTCAAGACGTTGATAGCGACCGATGGCAGAGTAGGGAGAGTCGGGCAGTTAGTTAGATCCGCTACTAAAAATGGAGGTAATTCAGTCGATAAGACCAAGTCTTTCGAATAATCCTTTGCCTGAATGACCTGCATTATTTTCTCCTAACTCTGATTAGCGCGCAGAAGCCCAGCCTAAATTGTTCCGTGTCACGTGCCGCCTTGGGCCGTGATATTAGAATTCATTCGTTTGTATTAAACCATTTTAGGCGGCTAGCTGGTTAAATACCTACACATAAATGCTTGCAACGTTACAGAACAACAGTCAAAAAATACGCTAAGCCAGGCTGTTATGTAAGAAGTATGTTGAAGTATGCAGCCAATTAGCTGTTGGGGGATAGGTGTTCTCTGCGACTAAAGATGAAAGGATTCGGTCTTTTCTTATTTCCAATGCACTACCATACTAGTCATAGCAGTGGTGGAGCTCGTAGACGTTAATAGGATTAATATGAAGGCGAACTTGCAAGCAATGTGGCTGAGAACCAGTACCGAAGTGACGGTGCGTCAGCGTCTGCATGAAGTGTTGCGGCAAGCGATCATTCGTATGGTGCTGGCGCCGGGGCAGGCGCTTTCTGAAAAAGAGATTGCGGATTTATTTACCGTCAGCCGCCAACCAGTGCGAGAAGCATTTATTCGCCTCTCTGAGTCAGGATTGGTGGAGGTTCGGCCCCAAAGGGGAACCTATGTTGTGCGCATTTCGCGCCAAGCGGTGCTGGAGGCACGCTTTATACGTGAGTCTCTAGAAGTAGCCATTGCTTTAGAAGCAGCTAAATGCACGCTTCCATCAGGCGTTTTGATGGAGTTAAACGAGCTGATTGAGCGCCAGCGCAGCTGCATTGAGCGGCAAGATCATGATCGTTTTTTCTTTCTTGATGAGATGTTCCATCGCACCTTGGCAATTTCTACGGGACAAACCATGGCGTGGAACGTGATTGAAGATGTTAAAGCACAGTTAGATAGAGTGCGGTATTTGAGTATTCCTGATTCTACACCTATCCCTAAATTGACCGATCAACACCAGGCCATAGTGGATGCGATAGCTGCTGGAGATACTACGGCGGCAGTGCAGACAATGAGTATCCACCAGAGAGAAATACTCCACTCGCTGCCTGAATTAGAGCGTCGCTTTCCGGAGTTGTTTGAAGATGTGGGCATGAAAATTCATGCTCAAACTATATAAAAATCCCTAACGATATAAAAATCTCTAATTAAAACAAAAATGCTGCATAAGCTGCATGAAGTAGGCCTAGCCAGAAATGGCTGGTGAATTATCAACAATAAATGAATGCCTTTAGGAGCTCTATATGAAACTCATAAAAATACTTCCTGCTGTTGCACTGGTAGTCGCTAGCCATTCGGCTCACGCCGCTTACCAGCTTAATGTCTCAATAGCTTTGAGCCCTCAAGATCCTATCGCTCAGGCAATGGAGAGCGCTAAAGAGGCGATTGCGGAGCGCTCAGAGGGCGAGTTGACCATTCAAATTTTTCCCAATAGCCAGCTTGGTTCAGACGAAGACGTGATCGAACAAATTCGGAGTGGCGCCAATATCGCTATCTTGGTTGATGCCGGTCGCTTGTCGGAATATCAACCTGAGCTAGGTATTTTGAGCGCCCCTTATTTAGTTGAAGATTATCATGACTATGATCAAATCACATCGTCTCAGCTCTACCTGGATTGGGTAGAGGGTATGGCTGAAACAAGTGGTTTACGACTGCTCAATTATAACTGGTTTCAGGGGTCGCGGCAGATGCTGACCCAAAAGGAAGTGAAGACACCCGATGATTTGAGTGGTGTGCGTATCCGTACTATCAACTCCCCAGTATGGGTGAAAACCGTTGAAGCGATGGGCGCTACGCCAACCCCACTGCCTTGGTCGGAGGTTTACTCAGCCCTACAGCTAGGGTCGATCGATGGGGCTGAAGCACAGCTCACCGCCGCTGAGGGTCAAAACCTGCATGAAGTTATTACTCATGTGGCATTAACCAACCATATCCATTTGATGACCGGTATTGCCACTTCCGAACAGTGGTACCAGGCATTACCTGATGAATTACGCACTATTCTAGATGAAGAGCTGCTAAAAGCTGGCGGAGAGGCCAGCGAAGCAACTGCAGCAGCCCAAGCCTCAGTGCGGATGCGCATGGTGCAGGAAGGCGTAACGTTTTCTCAGGTTGATATGGACGTATTTAGAGATCGTATGGATAGCGTTTATGAAGAGCTAGGTTACAACCAGTATCGTGACCAGCTGCTTTCTCAAGAGTAAGTCTAAGCCCCTGCCTGCCAGGGCGGGGCACCTCTCTTTCCTCTTTGCTATTACTTAACCATCCAGATGCCCGTATAGGGCGAGGAATGCTGTATGTGGCATTGGTACGATAAAGGTGAGGAGTGGCTGGCTATTATGCTACTCGGTGGTACCTCTCTCACCATGTTTGTTAGCTCAGTGGCTAGAGCAATAGGTAATCCTTATGCAGGAGGTGCTGAGCTTGCGCAATTTCTGTTTATTTGGACTGCTGTATTAGGCGCTGACATTACTTTGCGTCAGGGTGGTCAAGTAAGAATTGATGCTCTTGTTATTCGTTTGCCTATTAAGCTGCAGCTCATTATTACCAGTCTGTGTGTTGGAATGATGATGCTCTTTTTGACTCTTTTAATCTGGTATGGCTATGCCTTAGCGACTTCTAACTGGCAGCGACCCATGGGGGTGGCAGGGCTTAGTTACGGTTATATCACCCTGGCACTACCCGTTGGTGCTGGATTGATGTTGATTACGTTACTGCGCCGTGTTTTCGCCAATGGAATTATCGGTAGCTTAGTGGCTGACGATGATGAGCAGGTGGAGGAAACGCTATGACGGCTGCGTTACTATTAGGATTCGGCCTGCTTTTGATGGCCATTGGTATGCCCGTTGCTTTTGCCATTGGTATTGCGGGTTTTTCTTACTTCTTATTGCCCGAGACATTTTTGCCGACCAGTATTGCTGTCCAACGTATTGTCTCGTCAACGCAATCATTTCCCCTGCTAGCTGTTCCACTGTTTATTTTCATTGGCCACCTGATGAACGCTAGTGGGATTACCCCCCGCTTGGTTCACCTTTCTACCCTATTAGCGGGATGGATGAGCGGCGGTTTAGCCCAGGCAAGCATCGTGTTGAGCACCTTGATGGGTGGTGTTTCAGGTTCTGCAGTGGCGGACGCCGCCATGCAATCCCGCGTGCTGGGCAAGAGTATGATTAAGGGCGGCTATTCAGCTGGGTTTACCGGCGCGGTGCTCTCTATTGGCGGGTTAATTACCGCGACCATTCCGCCCAGTATCGGCTTGATTCTTTATGGCTACCTGGGTGAAGTTTCCATTGGGCGACTGTTTATTGCGGGGCTGGTGCCAGGCTTCCTGTTAATGGTGGCGCTGATGGTAACCACTTATATCATGGCCAAGCGGCGGGGGTATCAGCCAGTAAGGGAAAAGCTACCTACAGGGCGTGAAGTGCTCAAGGCGCTGCGTGGCAGTATTTGGGCAATTCTCTTCCCTGTGTGGCTTTTAGTGGGTATTCGTTATGGGCTCTTTACACCTTCAGAAGCGGGCGCTTTTGCGGTTGCCTATGCCTTATTAGTGGGCTGCGTTATACATCGGGAAATGGGTATTAAAGAGATACTTAACGCCATGCGTGCCAGCGTAAGAGATATCGGTATGATTATGCTGATTATTATGTTCTCAGGCATTATTGGTTATGTGGTCTCTTTTGAGCGAGTGCCGCAAACAATAGCTGAGCTAACGCTAGGTGTATTCTCTAGCCATATAACCCTATTGCTGGCAGTGGCTGTAATACTTATTTTTCTGGGTATGTTGTTAGAAGCCACAGTTGTTGTCATGTTGTTAACCCCCATTCTGGTGCCGGTGATTAAAGCTGCTGGCGTTGACCCTGTTCATTTCGGTCTACTTATGATGACACTGGTAACCTTTGGCGGCATGACGCCTCCAGTGGGAATATCAATGTATACCGTGTGCGGAATATTACGCTGCTCTTTTTATGACTATAGCCGTGAGTTACTGCCATTTGCCCTTGCTGTATTTATTGTCGTTCTGGGCATTCTCTTCTTCCCTAATATAGTGCTGTTTTTACCTAATCTACTGCTTGGTTAACACTGCCTATGAGACTCTCATAATAAAGGAGCGAAATTGATGTTTAACGATCATATTGAGTTCATGGGTAAAGACTTCCTGTTAGAAAACGAAGCAGCCCGTCGGCTTTACCATGAACATGCCGCGCTTATGCCGATTTGCGATTATCACTCACACTTAGATCCGGTTGAAATCGCTAATAATATCCAATTCGATAATTTAACCCAGCTATGGCTTAAAGGGGATCACTATAAGTGGCGCGCCATGCGCTGTGCGGGCATCGCTGAGCAGCGAATTACCGGCGATGTCAGTGATAGAGAACGCTTTCAAGCCTGGGCGGAAACGGTACCCGACTGCTTAGGCAATCCGCTCTATCACTGGACGCATCTCGAGCTTAAAAAACCGTTGGGGATCGATAATCTGCTGCTTTCTGCCCAAACAGCTGAGGAGATATGGCAACTGTCGCAACAGCGATTAGCAACCCCTGAGCTGAGTGCCCAAGGTATTTTGCAACACTTTAACGTGCGTACTGTATGTACCACCGATGATCCCGTGGATAGCTTGGAAACCCACCAACGGCACGCAAACGCGAACACTGGGCCGACAATGCTGCCGACATTTCGAGCCGATACGGTGCTGAAAATAGAGCAGCCCGCATTTGTTGATTACCTCGCTAAAATCGAAGCCGCCAGCGGTGTGACGATACAGCGCTTTGATGATTTGCTGGCGGCACTGTTTCAGCGTCTGGAGCATTTCGAGAGTTTAGGCTGCTGCCTTTCCGACCATAGCCTGGAGAAGCCCGTCTTTGTCGCGCCACCTTCTGCCCAGGAGCTGAACCGAATACTCGATAGCAGAAAGCGTGGAAAAACGCTGAGCCAAGACGACGCCCACGGCTTTACCACAGCGGTACTGCTATGGCTCGGCAAAGAGTACGCCCGCCGGGGCTGGGTGATGCAGCTTCATATTGGCGCTTTGCGTGATTTAAGCCAACGGGGGCGGCGTGAAATAGGCGCCAATAGCGGGTTCGATGCGATTGGTGATATTACTTACGCAGAACCCTTGGCGGCGCTGTTGGATGCGCTTGATAGTCAGCACCAACTACCGCGAACCGTGCTTTATAACCTCAACCCCCGTGATAACGAAATGTTGGCCGGTCTGGCGGGCTCCTTTCAAGGCGATGGGATCCCCGGCAAGGTGCAGTTTGGAGCCGCTTGGTGGTTTAACGACCAGCGTGATGGTATTGAGCGTCAACTGACGACCCAAATGCAGTTCGGTCTGCTGCGCCATTTTGTGGGCATGCTGACGGATTCTCGTAGCCTTCTCTCCTTTTCCCGTCACGACTACTTCCGGCGGATTTTTTGCCAGATGCTGGGGGCTCAAATGAACCGTGGTGAGCTACCCAACGATATAGATCGGGTCGGCGAGCTGGTGCGCGCGGTCTGTTACCACAATGTGCAGCGTTACTTATTTGAGCGTTAATTTCTTCTTACTTCTTGTGATGGACTCACTATGATCATTAGCGATGCATATTTAATCGTAACGTCTCCAGGCCGCAACTTTGTAACACTAAAAATTGTTACCGAATCAGGCGTGTATGGGATAGGCGATGCCACCTTAAATGGCCGTGAGTTGGCGGTGGTCGCCTACCTGGAAGAGCATGTGTTACCGACCCTGATTGGGCGTGATGCCGGTCGCATTGAAGATATCTGGCACTACCTTTACCGCGGCGCTTACTGGCGGCGTGGGCCTGTCACTATGAGTGCCATTGCCGCTGTTGATATGGCGCTTTGGGACATTAAGGCAAAGCTTGCAGGCATGCCGCTGTATCAATTGCTCGGCGGTAAAAGCCGTGAGCGAGTGATGGTCTATGGCCATGCAACGGGGCGTGATATCGAAGCCTGCCTGGAAGAGGTAGCCCGCCATGTTGATGAGGGCTACAAAGCGGTACGCGTGCAAGCCGGCGTGCCCGGTATTGCCAGTATTTATGGTGTCGCCAAAAAAGATGGCGAACCCTATGAGCCTGCCGATTCTGATTTACCCGCCGAGCACGTCTGGAGTACCAGCAAATACTTAAATCATGTACCTAAACTTTTTGCCGCCGTGCGGGAGCGCTTCGGTGAAGACCTACATGTTCTGCACGATGTTCATCATCGCCTGACACCCATTGAGGCTGCGCGCTTGGGCAAAGAGGTTGAGCCCTACCATCTATTCTGGCTTGAAGACTGCGTGCCGGCTGAAAATCAGGAGGCGTTTGGGCTTATTCGCCAGCACACCACCACGCCGCTGGCCGTGGGCGAGGTCTTTAATAGCCTGTATGACGCCAAAGCACTGATCGAGAATCAGTGGATCGACTATATACGCGCCACCCTAACCCATGCGGGGGGTATTACCCATATGCGCCGCATCGCCGATTTGGCAGGGCTGTACCACGTGCGCACCGGCTTCCACGGCCCAACGGATCTTTCGCCGGTGTGCCTGGGTGCGGCGATTCACTTTGATACCTGGGTACCCAACTTTGGTATCCAGGAGTATATGCCGCATACCAGTGCCACTGACGAGGTCTTTCCCCACGATTATCGCTTTGAGGACGGCCATTTCATTGTCGGCGAAAAGCCGGGTCACGGCGTTGATATTGACGAGCAACTAGCCAAGCAATACCCCTATAAGCGCGCCAGCCTGCCGGTAAACCGGTTGGAAGATGGCACTCTGTGGCATTGGTGAGCCAGGGGCATGGGTAACTGGTGCAGTGGTAACTAAAAGCGCGGGTAAGGAGATTTACGTCAATGAAAGCATTCCAGGTGAAGGCGCCTCACGACTATCAGGTCGCGGATGTTGAGCCGCCCAAGGTAGCCGCAGGTGAAGCGCTAGTGCGTGTGGCATTTGCCGGGATCTGCGGCTCGGATATGCATATTATCCATGGCGACAACGCCTTTGTACGCTTTCCGCGTATCACCGGCCATGAGTTTGCCGGGGTAGTGGAAGCAGTGGGGGAAGGTGTGCTCGACGTTGCCGTCGGAGATCGCGTGTGCGTTGACCCGGTTATTAGTTGTGGTGAGTGCTACCCCTGCCGTATTGGCCGACCCAATGTATGCAGTTCACTTGAGGTGATCGGAGTGCATCGCGATGGTGGCTTTGAAGAGTTTGTTGCCGTCCCCGCGGCTAACGTGCACCCACTACCCGAGCATATAGGGCTGGACGCTGCTGCCTTGGTTGAGCCTTACACCATTGCTGCCAACGTGCTTGCTCGTATGCAGCCGCACCCTGGTGATCGACTTATGATTCTGGGCGCCGGCGTTATCGGTCTGACGATCCTGCAGATGGCTCTGGCCAAGGGTATCGAAGAGGTCATCGTCACTGACGTTATTAATGAGCGGTTAGTGGCGGCAAAACAGCTTGGGGCAACGCAGGTATTTAATAGCCGCGAGCAGGATGTGGAAAAAGAGGTGCTTGCTTTAACCCAAGGTGAAGGCGTGCCGCTGATTGCCGATGCGGCCTGCGTGCCTGCGCTGTTGCCACAAATGCTGCGCCTGGCATCTCCAGCAGGGCGCATTGGTTTGCTGGGTTTTAGCGTTCAGCCCAGTGATCTTGTGCAGCTAGAGGTGATTAAGAAAGAGCTGACCCTGGTCGGTTCGCGACTCAACAACCGTAAGTTTCCGGAGGTGCTTAAGCTAATGGCAAGTGGGCAGTTGGATCCGTTGGCGTTAGTCAGCCACCGGCTGCCACTAAGTGACATGCCCAATGCCATCGACATGCTTGATCATCGACCAGAAGAGGCCCGCAAAGTGCTGATCCAAATCGGCGCTTGAAGGGTGCTAAACCAACCCACGCCAACCCACACGCAATTAGAAGCTGCAACCAACAACCAACAACACTCGTGTGCAGGAGAACGACAATGATTAAACAACTGATCACCAGCGCTGTTCTTGGGGCCGCTATGCTAGGCAGCCATTCCTTAATGGCGGCAGATTACACCCTGCGCTTTGGCCATTTAGCCAACGAGCAGAACATTTGGCACCAGGCCGCTGAGAAGTTTAAAGAGGAGGTCGAAGCCAACTCCGACGGGCAGATTGAGGTGCGTCTCTACCCCAGTGAGCAACTGGGTAACGAAATGGACGTGATCAATAGTATTCAGCTGGGCACGGCGGATATGACCATCACCGGCGAGAGCTTACAGAACTGGGCGCCGAAAGCCGCGATGATGGCGGTACCTTACGCCTTTCGAGACTCCGAACACCTCCATGCGGCGGTGAATGGTGACATCGGTGCTGAGATTGAAGCCCAGATCACCGAGCGCACTAACCTGGTGCCCCTGGCATGGTTTGAGCGTGGGCCACGGGAGCTGACCTCCAATCGGCCTATCCGCACGCCTGATGAGCTGGATGGGCTACGTCTACGCGTACCGAACGTACCGCTGTTCGTCGATACCTGGCAGGCAATGGGCGCGCGTCCCACCCCGATGGCGTTTAGCGAAGTGTTTACCGCACTGCAGCAAAATACCCTGGAAGGCCAGGAAAACCCGCTTAGCCTGATCGAAAGCGCCAGCTTCAATGAGGTGCAGGACTACGTCAACATGACCGGCCATGTGCGCAGCTGGATCTATGTGGTGATTGGTCGTAACCAGCTGGAAAGCATGCCTGACGAACTTCAGCAGGTGGTTCGTGATGCCGCTCAAACAATGCAAACGTATCAGGCCGAGCTTTTCGTGGATGACCAGGCACGTCTTGAACAAGCGCTTCAGGAACGTGGCATGGAGTTCGTGGAAGTCGACGTCGATGCCTTCGCAGAGAAAGCCCGTCCCGCCGTGCTTGAGGCCTTAACCGACGAGCAGCGCGAGCTCTTTGACGCTATCCAGGATTTGTAAGGTCGTATTTGCAGTGAATTGGTAATGGCGATGGGCTGGCATCTTGCTGGCCCATCTTCGAACTGCCTATGCAGCTTGCCTATAAGGATATGGTGATGAACTCGGATCAAAAAGCGCTTGAACAGGAAGCGTTGGAGAGCCTGGCTTCAATGTCGGCGGTGCCTAAGCTAGAAGGCCCTATCGGGCGTGTGATTGGCTGGGTAGATACGTGCTTTCTGAGCTTGGCGGTTGTGGCGCTCGTTGCCATTGCCGCCACGGTACTGCTGCAAATTTGTTCACGGCTATTTTTGCCGTTTTCGATAGCCTGGACGGAAGAGCTCTCGCGCTATCTGTTTATCTATATGGTGGCGCTATCCGCGGGTGTGGTGCTGCGCCAGAACCGAAACATCAGCGTTGAGCTTTTTCATCACCTGCTGGGGCCGCGGATGCAGGCGGCTTTTCAAGTGTTGATCTGTGCGCTGATTGGTCTATTTGCCTTTCTGGTGCTGCCGTACGCTTGGCAGTATGCACAAAACGGCGCCTGGCAGACCTCGCCAACGCTGCGTGTTCCCATGCTGTATATCTTTTTCTCAACGGTCGTCACCTTTGCGCTACTCCTGGTCTACAGCTTGCTGGGGTGTGTTGAGGGAATTATCGCAATGTGTCGCTCCTCAGCCTCCCCTCAGGAGTCGTAAGCATGGAAGTTATTATCCTGTTTAGCGTTTTCTTGGTTTTGCTTTTGGTGGGCATGCCCATTGCGTTTGCGTTGGGGTTAGCCTCGCTCTCTTACCTTCTGCTTGAAGGCATTTCATTGACCATTGTGCCGCAGCGTATGTACGCGGGTATCGATACCTTCGTGCTGCTCTGTATTCCCGGCTTTGTGCTGGCCGGCAATTTAATGAATGTGGGCAATATTACCGATCATATCGTGCGTTTCTCCAACGCGCTGTTAGGCCATATTCGCGGCGGTCTTGGTTTGGCCAACGTGGCGGGATCGATGATTTTTGGCGGTATCTCCGGCACGGCAGTTGCCGATTCAGCCAGCATCGGTTCGGTGATGATTCCCGGTATGGCGCGCTCGGGTTATGACAAGCCGTTTGCCGCCGCGGTCACCGCTGCCTCGTCAACCGTTGGGCCAATTATACCCCCCAGCGTGCCGATGATTATCGCAGGGTCGCTGAGCGGTATTTCGGTCGGGCGGATGTTCCTGGCGGGTGCAGTGCCTGGGCTTTTGATGGGTCTCGCCATGATGGTCACTGTGTATATTTTGGCCGTTCGGCGTGGTTATCCTAAAGAGCAGCGGGTACCTTTTTTGCAACTGCTGCGCGAAGCCAAAACGGCCTTCTGGGCGCTGCTGATGACCGTGATTATTCTCTACGGCATCATTGGCGGCTTCTTTACCCCCACCGAAGCGTCTATTGTGGCTTGCCTCTATGCCTTGGTCGTCGGCATGTATGTGTATAAAGGCCTGTCGTGGAAAAAGCTCCCGGCGATTTTGTCAGACACCGTATTAACCTCTTCGGCACTGTTGCTGATGGTCGGTTTGGCGAACCTGTTTGGCTGGATACTCACCAGCGAACAAATTCCCCAGATGATCGCTGCGCTTATTCTCTCTTTCAGCGATAACCCACTGATTGTTTTACTCATTCTTAATCTGATTCTGCTGTTTGTCGGCGCTTTTATGGAGACCATCGCCGCCTTAATAATTCTATTCCCTGCATTGGTGGGGGTAGCCACGGGTGTCGGTGTTGATCCGGTGCATTTTGCAGTGATCGCAGTGTTGAACCTGATGATCGGTTTAACCACTCCGCCGGTGGGCGTGTGCCTATTCGTGGTGGCCGGGATTGGCAAACTACCTATGCTGACGGTGGCAAGAGCCATCGTGCCATTTTTGCTCTGCAACTTAGCGGTGTTGTTGTTGGTGACCTATGTCCCCGCGATTTCGCTTTGGTTGCCTAACTTGCTGATGGGAGAGTAGTGACTATGAACCAGCAATGTATTGATGCCATGCCCAAAAGCGGCCAGATCGGGTTTGTTCATTTAGGCTTAGGCGCTTTCCACCGCGCCCATCAGGCGGTCTATTTAGAGCGCTATCGTCAGCGCAGCGGCGATACTGGCTGGGGTGTATGCAGCGCTAACCTACGCTCAAGCATTGGTTTGGTGGACGGTTTAAGCGTGGCAGGGCATCGCTATCATGTGGCTGAGTACGCGGACAGCGAAAGCATTACGCTGCGCGAAATAGGCGTGATCGAAGAAACGTTGTTCTCTGGGCGTGATGGTGCAGGGAACTGGGGGCGTGACGGGGAAGCGCTGCTGGCGCGAATGGCCTCTGCTGATACGCGAATTGTCACTCTGACAGTGACCGAGAAGGGCTACTTTCTTAACCCTGCCAGCGGTGAGTTAAGAGTCGATGATCCGATGATTATCGGCGATATCGCCTCGCCCCGGCAGCCACGCACCGCCCCAGGTTTATTGGTGGAAGCGTTAGCTCGGCGGCGCGAAGCAGGTATCGCCCCTTTTACAGTACTCTCCTGCGACAATATGCCGGATAACGGTAAGCGAACACGCCAGGCGGTGATGCAGCTTGCCAAGCAGCGTGATGCGGAATTAGCCAGTTGGATAGCCAATAAGGTGGCGTTTCCCTGCAGTATGGTGGATCGCATCGTACCCGCGATGACCGACGGTGACTTCGAACGCTTGGCGGCGCTGGGGGTTAATGATCCCAATGCGGTGGTATGTGAAGCTTTCTCTCAGTGGGTGGTGGAAGATAACTTCCCCATGGGGCGGCCAGACTGGGAAGCGGAGGGCGTCGAGATGGTTGCTGACGTGGCGCCGTTTGAAACCATGAAGCTACGTATGCTCAATGGCAGCCACTCCTTGTTGGCCTATCTTGGTGCACTTGCAGGTATCGAAACGGTCTATGACAGCGTCAATCAGGGTGAGCTTCGGGCGTTGTTGCGCCGCTATATGCTTGAAGAGGCAGCACCTACGCTACAGATGCCCGAAGGCATCGATTTAGATGCTTACGCTGAATCGCTGCTGGCGCGCTTTGCCAATGACAGTTTGCGTCATCGTCTGCAGCAAATCGCTATGGATGGCAGCCAAAAGCTACCGCAGCGCTGGCTAACTGGCACGTTGGAACGTGCTAACGCGGGCCAAACGTCACCCTGTGTGGCGCTGGGAATGGCAGCCTGGATTCGCTACACCGCAGGCGAAGATTTGCTGGGGAATAGCTACAGCGTTGATGACCCGCTGGCCGCGCGTTTTGCCTCGCTTCACCAGGCACACGGTTCCGATAGCACTGCACTAGTAGCCGCCTTTTTGGCCATAGACGATGTGGTGCCTAACGCACTGGCAAAAGACAAGGCGTTTGCACAGGCGGTGTTGGCGGCGTATCAAACATTGACCCAGGGCGGGTTGCGTGAGGCGCTCGCAGCGCTATAAATACTTGTATTAAAAACCCCGCTGATTGATTAAATCAGCGGGGTTTTTGGGTACTAATGACTACCTGTTAGCGCGCAGTAGAAGGCGCTTCTGCACTGGTTAGTGTCGGCTCGGGCACTTGCTCCATTCGCTTACGCTCTTGGTCAAGAATCGCCAGCGCCTGAGCGGAGGTAACCCGGGATGCGGGCGTCATCAGACTAACTACCACGCCCGCTACCAGCGCTACTAGCACGGCGGGAATGCTGGGGTTGCCCCAGAAGGACGTCCACTCGCTGTTGGCAATAATCGTTAAGGAAGTCACCGAGGCACAAACAAGCGTGGCGATAGCACCCTGCCAGTTATAGCGCGACCAGAAGCGGCCCAGCATGGCACTCACAAACAGCCCTGACAGAATCGTCGAGATCATGCGGGTGATATAGGTAATGACGTTGTCAGAGGCCAACGCAAACAATAGCGCCAGACCAATGGTTGCCACTAACGCAATGCGCGAAAAGCGCACCACGTTGCGCGCTGAGGGCGTGCGGCCGGTGGCCAGTACATAGAGATCGCGAATAAGCGTGGACACCCCGGCGATGGCATCGGAGCTGGCGCTCGACATCGTAGCGGAGAGACCCGCTACCAATAGCAGTAAACCTAATCCCAGCGGCATGATTTCAGTGGCCAGAAAAGGGAAGGCGTAGTTGCTATTTTCGAGCCCAGGATTAAGCGCGTGGGTGGCCATGCCGATAATGGCGGGAATAATCGAAAAACCCAGGTAAAGAACGCCGGTGATTAAGAACGAGCGGCGTACCGACCCAACTGATTTACCCGAGTAGATACGCTGACGAAAGGAGGGCGTCGCCAGCACACCAATTGCAATAACGGCGGCTAGTGACAGCGCCGGTAGTGCGCCAATTTGGCCAATACCCAGAAAACTGGTGGCGCCCGCATCCATGCCCTCTGTAAGGCCTGAGAGGCCGCCAACCTCTACCAGCGCCAATATTGCCATTAAAATAAAGCCCGCGAAGAGCACAACGGCTTGAATAGTATCTGTCCAGATCACCGCAAAGTAACCGCCGACGACACAATAGATGCCGAAGCCCAACGCCACCAGAATGCGCGCAGTGGTTAGATCGATACCCGCCATCCAGGAGAGGTAGAGACCGCCACCCAGAATGTGCGCGCCCAGCCAGCCGATACAGGCAATATAGATAAGTAGCGCGACCACATTGCGCACCAGCCGGTTGGCGCCCACGTAGTAGGCCAGCTCCTCACTCATGGTCATAAAACGCAGCTTGCGCACCGGGGCAAAACAGACTGCGAGCAACAAAATACCCACGGCACCGCCAAGCCCGTATAAAGCACCTGCCCAGCCGTTGGCGTAACCGAACCCAACGGCGCCCATGCTTGAGCCAGTTCCCACCATGGTCGCAACCGTGGTGCCGACGGTAAGAAAGAGTGGAACGCTACGCCCGCCGAGTAGAAAGTCGTCACCGCTACCGCGCTTATGCCTTGAAACCCACCATCCGAAGACAATCATTGCGACAATATAGAGCACGAAGGTGACAAGGAATATTTGACTGTTCATGTTAACCTCTTATCGTTGTGTATCCGGCCGTTGCCGCGGCCGAAGGTAGACAATGGAAGCGATTACCGCGGGGCTTTTGATCCTAATCACGCGGTAATCTGGCGCTGCACCCTTGCCGGGGTGTGGCGCTTTTTTGTGATACTTGTTTTTAGCTGCTTTTTTAGCTGTTTAGGCGCGATCAGCGCGGAAACACTTCACATCAACTTCTACTTTGCAATCCACCACCAGGTCTTGAACGCTGCAGATGCGTGCCGGTGGGTTGTCGCCAAATATCTCTTTGAATACTTTGTTGAAAGACGTGAAGTAGCGTGCATCGGTCAGCACGGTGGTGACATGCACCACATCTTCGACGCCGAAACCTGCTTCTTGCATGATGGCCAGACAGTTGTCGAAGGCGAGACGGGTCTGCTCTACAATGCCGCCTTCGACGACTTCGCCATCGGTCATGGGTGTTTGGCCGGAAACGTAGAGCCAGCCGCCTGCCTCTACGGCGCGGGCAAAGGGCAGCTTCTGACCGCCGGTGCCTACGCCGCCTTCGGTGCCGTATCGCGTAATGCTCATGGTGTTTGCTCCTGGTGGGGTTGAAAGGAGGGAGTGGATTGAGAAATTCGCTCTGTTCTGCGTAGCATTCGGCCAGAGCGTTGGGCTGAAATTGCGCCTTGGTGATAGGCGATCTTGCCATTCACCACGACCATATCGATGCCTTTAGCGGCGGCTATGGGCGTCTCGTAATTCGCCGTATCTTCCAGCACCGCGAGATCAAAAAGAGTGAGGTCTGCATAAGCACCGACACGAATCACGCCGCGATCCGTTAGGCCGAAATTAGCGGCTGAAAGGCTGGTCATCTTGCGCACCGCTTCTGATAGCGGCATTAGCTTCAAATCGCGGCTGTAGTGGGCCAGAACCCGCGGAAACGCACCCCAAAGCCTCGGATGGGGGTGCGGATCATTCGGCAGGCCGTCGGAACCCACCATGGAGAGCGGGTGCGCTAACACCTGCTGCATATCCGCTTCGCTCATGTTGTGGTAAACCGCTCCCGCAGGCTGTAGCTGTTTGGCAGCCTCTAGAAGAGGCACTCCCCACTCGGCGGCGATCTCTTTGAGTGGGCGGCGTGCCTGCTCTGGGTGGGGTTGAGACCAGGTAATGGTGATCTCGATCTCATCCGTCACCTGGCCCAGGTCGAGGGTGGAGGAGCCTGCGGTGTAGGGGTAGCAGTCGCAGTGAGCATGTTGATGCTGGGCTGCGGCTTCCAGTTTGCCCAGCGCCTTGCCCGCGCCTCCCCAGTTGCCTGCGCCTGCGCATTTCAGATGCGAGATCACCAGCGGTACCTTGCCCTCACGCGCGGTGGTAAAGGCTTCTTCCATGGCATCAAGCAGGCCCGCAAACTCATCGCGAAGATGGGTGGTATAGACACCGCCTGACTCGCCCACCGCTGCCACTAGGGGTGCCATCTCGGAGGTCGGTGCCTGTATCGCGTTGCGATAGGCAAGCCCAGAGCTAAGCCCCAACGCGCCCTCGACCAGCGCTTGGCGTAGCAACGCCTCCATTTGGGCAATTTCTGCTGCAGTGGCGGGCCGGGCAAAGCTGTCCATCACCTGGCTGCGTAGACTGGTATGCCCGACCAGCGCAGCAACGTTAATACTTGGCGTAGCGGCGTCTACGGCGTTGGCATAATCAGCGAAGCTTGGATAACGGAAGTCTTCTAAGTTGCCCAATAAATTCATTGGGTCGGGTACTTCGCTGGCGAGTCTCACTGGGCTTGCGCTGATACCGCAGTTACCCACCACCACTGTAGTAATGCCCTGAGTGAGCTTCGGCAGCATCTCCGGGGTACGAATGACGTTGGTATCGTCGTGTGTATGAACATCAATAAAGCCAGGGGACAGGTAGCGCCCTTGCGCATCGATGATAGTGGAGGCGGTGGCGGAGGGCATCTTGCCGATGGCGCAGATACGTTCGTCGTTAATAGCCACGTCAGCGCGAAAATGCGGGTCACCTGAGCCATCGAGTACGTTGGCATTACGAATGAGTAAGTCGTAAACCATCTTAATCTCCTAAAGGCTGACGGTTATCACCACCGCGATGGTCATCGAGGCTTAGCTTGAGCCGACGTAATTTAGTCCGCGAGCGCTCGCGATGGCGCATGGCGAGCTCAAGCGCTAATACATCGATAACGGCGAGCATGGCGTAGCGGGAGGCGGAAGGATGGAAAATGAAATCGGTTTCACGGGAAGTCACCGGAAGCACGATATCCGACGTGTCGGCTAACGGAGAATTCATCGCGGTGATGGCAATCACCTTAGCGCCGTACTGCTTGGCAATCTGAGCAGACTCGACCATCTCCGGGGTGTAGCCGGTGACCGAGAGCACCACAACCACGTCATCAGGCTCAAGGGTTGATGCCACCATACGGGGGAGCAGTGCTTGAGGGTAAGCTGAGACCGCATAGCCAAGGCGCACCAAACGAAACTGGAACTCTTGGCAAAGAATGCTGGAACCACCACCTGCACCAAACACCAGTATTTGGCGAGCTTTATCCAGCTGCTCAACGGCACCTGCCACATCGGCCTGGGCGAGTAGGTCACGGTTGAGTGCCAGGGTTTGGGTGGCAATGTCATACACCACGCTTGAGTTGTCTTCTGGCGTTGCTTCCTGAATAAATCGCCGCCCAGCGGCCAAGGCGCGGGTTAAGCGTGTTTTTAAGTCGCGCACGTTAGTACAGCCGATAGCGCGTGCAAAACGGGTGACGCTGGCGTCGCTGACCCCGGCGCGCTGGGCAATCTCGCCGATGCTCGCTTCGGTGACAAAGTCGATATCCGCAAAGATTAACTCGGCGACTTTCTTTTCCGCATCACGCAGCGCGGCAAAGTCAGTGGTAATGCGTGACAAAATGTCAATTTCTTGGCTCACCGTGGACTCCTAATGGTTGCCTGATTTGAAAAGTATGTTAGTTTCTAACTTGAAGTCAATAGTTGTGAAAATATCTAACATTGGTGCTGTTTTTAAAAAAGAGGACATTGGCGCATGCAGACAATGGCGTTAGCGGTGGATAAAGGCGGTGTAGAGTTGGGGTCAAACCTTCTGTCAGGTGTCAGCCTGCCGGCCGCCGTAGTGCATGAAGGCCCACTGGTTCATAACGTAGCGTGGATGCAGCAATTCGCAGAAGCCCACGGTGCTCGCTTGGCGCCCCATGGTAAAACCACCATGACGCCTGCACTTTTTCATCGCCAGCTTCAGGCGGGCGCGTGGGGGATTACCTTGGCGACCGCCCCCCAGTGTCGGGCGGCGTTTGCCAATGGCGTCCCCCGGCTGTTAATGGCCAACCAACTGGTCGGCCAGGCCAATATGGCCATCATCGCCAGTCTGATTGAGCAGGGCGCGACGTTTTACTGCGTGGTTGATAGTCAGGAAAACGTGCGCCAGCTAGGGCGATTCTTTGCTGAGCGTTTCTTTGATAAGCGTAGTTTGACACTGTCGGTGCTGATCGAGGTAGGCGTGGAAGGAGGGCGCTGTGGTTGCCGCAATCAGCAGCAGATTCTTTCGCTAGCGGAAGCGATTGCTGATGAGCCCGCACTCGCGTTGGTGGGCCTGGAAGGCTATGAAGGCGTTGTTCACGGCGATGACCCCGAATCTGGCATTCGCGCTTATGCGCAATACTTAGTAGATATTGCCGTAGCGCTTGAAGCTGCTGGACACTTTGCAGAGCCCAACCCAATCGTCACCGCCTCAGGTTCTGCCTGGTACGACGTGATTGCAGAAGCCTTTCAAGGTGCGCCGCTGCAGGGTCGATTTACTCCTGTGTTGCGGCCTGGATGTTATGTGGTTCACGACCATGGGCTCTATCGTGAAGCGCAGACGGCAGTTTTAGGCCGTCGACCGGATTTGCAGCAGGGGCTTGAGCCAGCTCTGGAAGTATTTGCGCAAGTGCAGTCGCTACCTGAGCCTGGGCTTGCCATTATCGCCCTAGGTAAGCGTGATATTGGTCATGACCAGTTGCCCATGGCCTTGCGTCGGTTCCGGGAAGGAGGTGCTCCCTCGCCATCATTGTCGGTTGCCGATTGGGAAGTAACCAAGATCATGGATCAGCACACCTTCGTGCGCCTTCCTGACAACGCTCAGGATGTTGAGGTGGGTGATATCGTCGCTTTTGGCGCCTCTCATCCCTGCTTGACCTTTGATAAGTGGCGCCAGCTATTACTCGTTGACGATCAATTAAACGTTAAAGAGGGTATGGCCACCTGCTTTTAGTGCACCGTTGTAGAGAGTGCCGTTGTTATAGAGAGCGTTATTTAGCTCGTCGTACCTGCTGGTAGACGCCCACCAATAGCCAGCGTCAAGGCGTCTGCTAGCTCCCCTAACTGCTCACGGCAGCGGTCGATGCTGGGCACTTCCCGATGCATCGCTTCAGGAATCAGCGTGAGATAAGGGATAGTGATAACGGCTTCGATAACGTCATGAACCCCAAAGACAGGAAAGCTGATATTAGTTAATCCCTGAACCTGAGGACTGGGCCCGACATAGTAGCCTTGCTGGCGAATCTGCTCAAAGAGGTCGCGTGTACGGGCAACCTCTTGTTGCGTCGCATCGCTGGCAGCGAGTATTCGCTCACGGCGCGACTCATCCAAAAAGGCCAGCATGACGGCCCCAGAGCCGGAGCCACAAATATCGATTTTGGCCCCCAGGCGCAATCCAAAGCCCATCTTGTCGGGGTTTTCATACTGAGCCACTACCAATAGATGGCCAGGGCGGGCAACGCTAAGGTGACACGACTGGGAGATTTCATGGCACAGCTCTTCCATGCGCGGCAGCGCGGCCTGTACTAACCGCTTGGTGGGCGGGAAGCGGTGGGCCATTTCAAACATCTTTAGGGTTAGCTGATAGCGGCTGCCGCTATCATCCATATTCACGTAGCCACGATCCCGTAGCACCATCAGCATACGGTACATCTCATTGGTTTTACGGCCGATCTGCTCGGCAATCGCTTGGGTGCTTAGCGGTTGGGGCGATTGGGCAAGTAGCTCCAAAATATCCAACCCTTTCTCTAAGGCAGGGGCGTGGTACTGCGTTTCAGCCTTCTCCTTCATTCAAGCTCCCTTACGTGATTGCCAATCGCTCGTTGATCTTAACCAAAACGCTGGGTTAGCGTGCCAGCCAGCCGCCGTCTACGGCCAGGGTATGACCATGTACGTAGCGGGCAGCATCGGAGCATAAGAATATCACAGCGCCGGCTAAGTCTTCGGGAGTGCCCCAACGGCCAGCGGGGATTCGGCCAAGTATTTCAGCGTGGCGCTGGGGATCATCGCGCAGTGCTTGGGTGTTGTCGGTGGCCATATAGCCAGGCGCAATGGCATTAACGTTGATGTCATGGCCCGCCCACTCGTTGGCGAGCAGACGCGTTAGACCAAGAATGCCACTTTTGCTGGCGGTGTAGGATGGCACGCGAATACCACCCTGAAACGACAGTAACGACGCGATATTAACGATCTTGCCCGGTGCTTTGCGCTCGATAAGGTGTTTGGCAACCTGCTGGGCAAGAAAGAAAGCGGCTTTTAAATTAACATCGATTACCGCATCCCAATCTTGTTCGGAAAAATCAACCGCCGCCGCCCGGCGAATAATTCCTGCATTGTTGACCAGGATATCCACCTTGCCTGCTTGTGCGATCGCCTGTGAGACAATATCGCTAGGCGCTTGGCTGCCAAGCTCAGCGGTAATGTCGTAAAACTGGCGCCCCAGAGCCTCCACCTGCTGGCGGGTTTCATCAGCAGGGCTTCGGTTGACGCCTACGATATCGGCACCCGCTTGAGCTAGCGCAAGGGCAATCCCCTGGCCGAGCCCCTTATTGCACCCGGTGACCATGGCAACCTGGCCGTTCAATGAAAATAGCGTCATTGGTCAATCTCCCTAAGTCGTGGTTTAGCGCAGCGCTTTGGAAGCGATAAAATCCATATCATCGTAGGTCAGGTTTTCACCGCACATACCCCAAATAAAGGTGTAGCGGCGGGTACCAAAGCCGCAGTGAATCGACCAGCTGGGGTGAATCACGGCTTGTTCATTGGCAACCACGATATGCCGAGTCTCCTGGGGTTCACCACACAGGTGGAACACCACATCGTCTTCGCTCAAGTCAAAATAGAAGTACACTTCCATGCGCCGTTCGTGGGTATGGCAGGGCATGGTGTTCCACATGCTGCCGGGCTCTAATTGGGTAAGCCCCATGGAGAGCTGGCAGGTATCCAGCACATCGGTGTGCAGGTACTTATTAATGGTGCGTACATTGCCGGTTTCCGGGTCGCCAAGGCTGGTGGGCGAGGCATCTTCCGGGCGGATATGACGTAGCTGGTAACGTACATGGGCTGGCGTTGAGTTGATATAGAAGCGCGCAGGCTTGGTAGCGTCGAGGCTCTCAAAGCTGACTTCGCGGCTCTCTTTGGGAATATACAAGCCGTGATGGGTGCCTAGTTCAACCGTTTCACCGTCTACGGTAATGCGACCGGGCGCGCCAATATTGATAACGCCCATTTCCCGTCGCTCTAGAAAATAGTCAACGCCGAGCTCTTTGCCTCCGCTGAGGGTCAGCGGCGAATCAGTGGGCACCGCGCCACCGACAATAATACGGTCAACGTGGCTGTACGTTAGCGGCAGTTGACCCGGCACCATAATCTTGGTGACCAGCATTTTGTCACGCAGGCCCTGGGTATCGAGGGTTTTAAAGTGATCGCTGTGGAGCGCTTGGCGAATATCCATATCAGTTTCCTTTATGCGTAAATGTAAATGGGCTCACGAGAACAGCGTGAGCGGCCACAGGGTGATGGCCGGAAAGGCAATGACCAGCAGCATCACCAGGAGGTTAGCGAGTAGAAACGGTAGGGCGCCGCGGAAAATACGCCCAATCGAGAGGCCGGTAATGGAGGAGCAGACGTTTAGGCACATGCCCACCGGCGGTGTCACCAAGCCAATCGCCAAGCCACTGATCAGCAAGACACCAAATTGCACCGGTGAAATATCGGCCAGGGCAAGCACCGGCAGCAGCACTGGAGTAATCAGCAAAATGGCGGGGGTCACGTCAATAAAGGTGCCGATCAAAAGCACGGCAGCGGCAATCACCAGCAGGAGTAATATAGGGGTAAGCTCTAGCCCGCCTAAAAAGCCTGCCAATAGCTGTGGAATCTGCTCCATTGAGAGAATCCACACGTACAGCTGGCTCATGGCGATAATGATCATCACCGTGGCGCTGGTCATGACGGCAGAACGGAACAGCGCGGGCAGTTCGCGCAGTTTGAGACTTCTGAAAACCACCAACGCCAGAAACAGCGCATAGCCCACGCCCAGCGCCGCAGACTCAGTGGCCGTGGCGATCCCGCCAACGACTGCACCCACTACAAACATGGGAATTAATAGCGCGAGTACCGCACGTTGAATCACCTGACGACGCTGCTGGGTGGTTAGTCCTGCGTGTGCACGGGGGTAGCCTTGTCGGCCAGCCATGAGTGCAATGATGCCCATCATCAGCACGCCAATCAGTAAACCGGGCACAAGGCTTGCCATAAACATGGTGCCGATGGACTGCTGGGCGGTCACGGCGTAGATCACCATGGGCACGCTGGGAGGAATGATCATACCCATAGTGGAAGAGGCCACGGTGATACCGCTGGCGGTTTCTACGCTGTATCCCTTGCGTGCCATCTCCGGAATCATCGCGGAACCCACCGAGGCCGTATCAGACACAGAAGAACCCGATATGCCGCCAAAGATCATCGATGTGGAGATATTGACGTGCCCCAATCCGCCTGGGAAACGGCCTACCAGCATCAAACAGAAGTCGATTAAGCGAGCAGTAATGCCCGAGGCGTTCATCACCAGCCCCATCAATATAAACAGCGGCAGGGCAATCATGGTGTACAGATCCATACCGGACAGCACACGCTGGGGCAGTACACCAATCAGACCTGGCTGCATGATCAGAAAATAGACCAACCCCGAAAGCCCTAAGGAGTAGGCAATGGGCACCCCGATCAGCAGCAGCACCATCAGGCTAACAAGCAGTAAGATCATGCCTGGCCCTCCTGCGCGTCTTCTCGTTGAGCGGAGGGCCGCTCGCCACCTATTAGCACCGCGAGGGAGAATAGAATGACCAGTAGCGCGCCGCAGGGGACGCTGATTTGCACCACCCAATTGGGCACATCCAGCACCGCGGAGCGGAAGCGACCGACTTGGCCAATCCAACTGACGCTGAGCCATGCCAAGTAGCCATTGAACAGCACCACCAGGCAATGGCGTAAGCGATTCAGCCAAGCGGCTATTACCGTAGGTAAGGCATCTACCAGCACGCTGATCCGGATATGCTCGCCGCGCAAAATAGCCACTGATGCCCCAAGCGCGGTGGAGTAAACAAATAGAAAGCGCATTAGCTCTTCGGCACCCGCGAAGCCAATGCTAAAGGCGTAGCGCAATATCACCAGTGCCAAGCAGAGCAGGAAAACCGCCGCAATTAATGCAGCGATCAGATTTTCCAGCAGGCTAGCGAAGCGGCGCATCATACGCATCAAGGCGGTATCGTCCACCATCGGCTGCGCCTGTGAAGGAGGATTCATTACTCCATCACCTCTTCTTGACCGGTTAGCGCGAGCACTTGCTCTAGCTGCTCCTGGCTAAAGTCACCACGCTCAACGAAGTGCTCCCAGACAGGAACCACCGCATCCACAAAGCCTTGGCGGTGTTCGTCGGTAATATCATTAATGCTCATCTGTTGGTTCAGTGTTTCGAGGTAGTTGGCCTCGGAGGTTAGCCAAATTTCATTGGAGCGCGTCATCGTCTCCTGAGCGACGTCGTCGACGATCATCTGCAGCTCTTCAGGCAACTGGTCGTACCACTGGGCGCTGATAAAGAAGGGGTCGGGATGGATTTGCCAGTTCAGTAGTGACATGTACTCCTGAGCTTCATGGAATTTCATATCGGCGATATTGGACGGCGGGTTTTCCTGACCATCGACCACGCCGGTGCGTAGCGCCATATAGGTCTCGGTATAAGGCACTTGTTGTGGGGAGGCTCCCAGGGCTTCAAATGCCCGCAGCGTGGGTGCCAGCGGCGGGGTGCGAATCTTCAAGCCACGTAGATCGTCAACTTGATTAACCGCGCGAACATTATTGGTTAATTGGCGCATACCGCCGGCAACACCGGTTACCGGAATATGTAACTGGCTTTCACGTGCGCCTTCATTAATGGCTTGGCCGAGCTCGCCTTCCATCACCTCAATGGCTTGCTCCGGCGTGGTGAACAGGAACGGCATGGTATAGATCAGATAGGCGGGGTTAGCTTGGGCAAACAGCCCACCGCGATAGCCCTGAATAAGCCCCATCTGGACTTGTTGAAGTACGTCCTCCTCTTTCCCCAGGGTGCCGTTGAAATAGAGCTCAACGGCGATGCGCCCATCACTGCGCTCTTCAAGTGCTTCCTTGAAGTAGCGCATGGACTCAGAGCGTGGCGCCTCATCGGTTTGCGAATGGGCGTACTTGAAAGTGAAATCGGCAGCTTGCAGCGTCGTGGTAAAGCTAATCGCGAGGCTGGTCATTATTAAGTGGGTTAGGCGCATGGAGGGCTCTCCGTTTTATTGTGATGTTCTTGTTGTGTTCCGGTGTTTTTTGTTTCTCAAATATAAAATCTGTTTTTATATTTGATGTAAGGCCAAGCTTAGCGTCATTCCTGCGCAGGTCAATGCCTACGCTATGCGACCTTGGTCGTTATAGAGAGGGGAGAGGGCTATCAACAGGCAGGCAAAAGTGTCGGCAGGCATGGGATGCATGCCTGTCGAGTAAGAGCGGTGGTTAAACAGTCAGCTAAGCAACTGCAATCAGCAGTTTAAGCGCGCTATAGCGGCGGGTAGTTCACTGGCGTGATGGATGCCAATCGCCCCTTTGGGGGTGCTTTCCTCGTTGGGAAAGTGGTTGAGATGAATAACGTGCATGCCTGCCGCCAGACCCGCCTCGACACCCACTGCGGCATCATCGATCACCACGCATTGGTGGGGAGGGTGACCCATGGAGACGGCCGCCTTGCGATACAGCTCGGGGTCAGGTTTCCACACATTAAGGGTATAGGCGCTGAACAGCTTGCCTTCAAAATGGTGGCCTAGATCAGTGCTTTCCAGCGCGCAGCGAATTTTGCGCTCGGGGCCATTGGAGACCACGGCCATAGGGTGGTTGCTTAACTGTTCAAGAGCCGCCGGCATGCCGGGGATTGCCACAAGTTCGGCACGCATACGGGCTTCCATGCGCGCCCGCATGCCTGCTTCAAGTTGAGAGAAAGCGTCTTCTTCAAGTACCTGAAAACGCTTTTCCAGGGTTTGAACGATGGTCTGGAAACGCACCCCGCGAAATTCATCCATATACTGCCGAGCTGAAAAGGGTAAGCCGAATTCAGGCAGAATCTCGCCCATCACCTCGGCGAGCAGTATCTCGCTATCCACCAGGGTGCCATCGCAGTCGAACAGCAGGCAGAGAGGTGTGGTCGTGTTCTGCATAGAATTCATTGATAGGTTTCCTGATTGACTAGGCTGATCGGGCGCTCGCCCTGAAGTGCCAAGCGGATATTATCCGCCGCCCGCTGGGCCATGGCGTCGCGGGTTTCATGGGTGGCGGAGCCGATATGCGGCAAAGCGACCACATTGGACATCTTCGGTAGCGGTGATGAGGCGGGGAGCGGCTCCTGCTCGAAGACATCCAGCCCGGCTGCCTGTATAGCGCCGCTTTCCAGGGCGTATATCAAGGCCGCTTCATCGACCACTTTGCCGCGGGCGATATTGATGAAAATGCCGGTTGGCTTCATTTTTGCGAACTCCTGGGCGCCGATCAGGTGTTCGGTCTCGGCAGTCAGCGGCACCGTGACACAGACAAAGTCGGCTTCGGCCAGCAGTTGGTTGAGTTCGCGGCGCTTAGCGCCAAGCTCGCGTTCTAATGCGGGCTTGGGGGAAGCATTGGAGTAGAGCACCGGCATGCCAAAGCCAAGCGCACCGCGTCTGGCAACAGCTTGGCCAATGCGACCAAATCCCACCATGCCAAGGGTTTTGCCATGCACATCGCTACCAAACTGCGTAGGACCAATACTGGCTTTCCATTCACCTGCTTTCACCCAATCGGCTAACTCCACCACCCGGCGCGCGGTGGCCATGATCAGTGCAAAACCGGTATCGGCGGTGGTTTCGGTAAGTACATCTGGCGTATTGCACAGCATAATGCCGCGTTTTGTCAGTTCATCGACGGGGATATTGTCGTAGCCCACCGATATGGTGGATATGACTTTCAACTTAGGTGCTGCGTCTAGCAACTGGGGCGTAATCGCCAAACCGGAACCGATAATGCCGTGCGCCTCCGCTAAAAGAGCACGATTTTCAGGGGCATCAAGGGCGGTGATCTTCGGCAGCACATCCACTTCAAACAAATCGTGAAGCTCAGCCAGTTGAGCGTCGCTGAGTCGTCCTTGAACCACTAGACGTTTTTTCATTGTTATCTCCTGTGTAAAAAAGCGGCTACTAAAAAACGAGGCGAGTTAGGCAGTGGGTTGCTCTGCTTCAAGCGCCTGTAGCCGCTCTCGACTTGGCAGGCCTTCCATATCACCGATGACTTGAATTGCCTGAGCACCGATTAGATTTCCCCGCTGGGCGGCTTGGCGTGCTGTAGCTCCGTCAAGTAGGGCGCTGATCACGCCAACGGCAAAGCCATCGCCTGCACCTACGGTATCCACCACCTCAGCGACAGGGCAACCGCCTACCGTAAAGCTCTCTTCGTGGCCATCCAGGTTGCCGCGATAATAGCTGCCTTCTGGGCCCAGTTTGATAATCACCGCGGAGGCGCCTTGATCCAGATAGTAGCCTGCTATGTCGTAAGGGGTCTTCTGCCCGGTGAGAAGCTGACCCTCGGAAAGCCCAGGGAGCACCCAGTCGGCACGGCCGGCAAGTTCGTTGAGGGTCGATCGCATAACGTTTTCGCTGGGCCAAAGTGACGGCCGCAAATTGGGGTCAAAGGAAATACTGGCGCCATGGGCGCGGGCCTGCTCCATCAAATGATGGCTAAGCTGGCAGGCGCTTTCAGATAACGCCGGGGTAATGCCCGTTGCGTGCAGGTGGTTAAGCGCCTGAAAGTCGACACTCCGGGCGTCGTCAACACTCAGATGGCTGGCGGCACTACCACGTCTGAAATATTCTACTCGCGGGTCGGCGCCGCCCTGGGCGCGCTCTTTGAAGAGCAGGCCGGTGGGATGCTGTGCATCAGCGTGGATATAGCGGTCATCGATACCTTCCGCTGTTAAAGCCGCCTGAATAAACCTTCCAAAGCTATCGGTTCCCACTCGGCTTAACCAGCCCACGTGAAAACCTAGCCTTGAGAGACCGATGGCGACATTGTTGTCGGCCCCGGCCAAGCGGCGGTGGAAACCCTCAATGCCGGATAAATCGCCCGGTGTATCAGCCACAAACATGGCCATGGCTTCGCCAAAGGTGAGAATTTCTGGCGGGCTAGAGATAGAGTGGGGCATGGTCAATACTCTCGTTGTGCAGTTTATTATCATTCAATGGGAACGATACCATTTTTGCGACTCTTTTCTAGCGGTGACTTAAAAATTAGCGCTGGGTAGAGCCTCGTTCAATCAGACTAGGGGCAAAGCTCACAGTGGTTGGCATTGTCGATGTGCGCGGTGCAATGCGATGCATCAAACACTCAACTGCTGTTTTGCCGATCGCATCGGTGGGCTGGGCAAGGGTGGTAATGCCGGGAGGCACTAAGGCGCACCAGTCGAGCTCATCAATTCCCATCAACCCTACCTTGCCAAGCGCTAAACCCAACTGCTGAAACAGGCGAGTCACGGCTAGGGTGGCATTGCCGTTACCGCACAAAACTGCGCAAGCGTACTGTCGATGAGCGACTAAAAAGTCGCTTAGCGTTTGCTGCGATGCTGAGCCATCTGGGGCAGCAAGCAGCAATGTCCCATGATGCAGTCCTCGCTGCTCGGCAGCTTGGTGAAAGCGGAACAACCGCCGTTGTCGCGTGCTTGACTGCTCGGGCGCTTCGCTGACATACAGTACGGCTTGGTAGCCCTGGACGCACAAGTGTTCGAGCGCCATATCAACGGCTAGGTGATTATCGAGCCCAACCACCTCCGCCTCCACATGGTCGACTTCGCGGTCTAGCAGCACGATAGGGGTTCCCTGGCTGATAAAGGTGTGCAGTTGGCGTTCGGGGCTGCCGGATGGATTTACCACCAAGCCTTCCACTTGATAGGCGCTTAGTAAGTCTAAATGTTGGCGCTCCTGCTCCGGGTCATTGTCGGTATTACACACGACTAGCGAGTAGCCGTATTGGCGGCACGCTTGCTCGACACCGTGGGTGATGGCCACTGAAAACGGGTTGCGGATATCGGCGACCAACATGCCGATCAATTTAGAGTGCCCGCCTTTTAGCCCGCGTGCCATCTGATTCGGCTGGTAACCAAGGGTGCTTGCCGCCTGGGCGATACGCGCCTGAAGTGATGGGGATAGCCGGTCACGCTCTTCGCCAAAATAGCGCGAAACGCTGGTTTTAGAGGCACCAGCGAGGCGGGCTACTTCGAGAATGGTGGAACGACGTAGGAGGGAAGACATAAAACACTTAGGGTAATGGTATCGGTTCCATTCTGTGCAAAACTATATGACTTAGCAACGACTTTTGAGAGTGGTTGTAGTTGGGAATGGTTGTATTTAAGAACGGATAAGCCTGGCTATGCTTTTTTCATGCTTACATTATAGTCGCTAGGATTGACCGTCCCTTCTAGACGACCGATCTGGTTAAAATCGTTACTAAACAGTACGGTATCAATGGAAGTGTCCCTAAAAGCCAAGTTTTTAACAACGTTTACTTTGCAAGGCATTCCCCTTGCATCTACATCCACAATCCAGGCCAGAAAACCGTTTGAAAATTTAGCCAAGCTGCCGATAGGGTAAAGGCCAAAGTGTTGGATATACTCAACCAGCAGTGACTTTTCATACGTCTCAGGACGGCTATTGACCCACCGGTAAGCATCCAGTGGTTGCTGAGGGTGCTGTCCATTGCGTTCATGGGTTAGCTTGTTGATTACTTTGATAACACTAACTAATCGAACGATTTCTGATAACGCTTCTGCCTGCTTTCCTGCGGGATAGCCACTGCCGTCGAGCCGTTCGTTTGCATTGAGGATAATGTCGCTGCACGTTGGGCTAGGTGTCCAGTCGAGAACCGACAGTTTTTTGCTCAGGGTGTGTACATGCTGCTTGAGTATCCCCCTTTGCGACGGCGACATGTGAATTTTCAGTGAGGGCAACTGTTCACTAATGAGCAGTGGCTTGCCCATGGTATGAAGCAAGGCGCCCGCGACTGCTTCCCGCGTTTTGTAGGCATAGGGGTCGCGGCTAATCAGCATCATGGCGAGCTGGCTACCCACTTGAATGGCGTGGCGTACCCACTCCGGCTCATCGTGCAAATACGTCAAGGCATACTGTAGGGCTTTGCGGTCATGGTTGACCATATACAGAATGCTGTCTACGCACTCATATAAAATTTCTGCGGGCAATAGATGTTTATTTTTCATAAACATCAACATGATTTGGAGCTGCTGGGCGATTTCGAGAATGCCCCGCAGTAGGGGCGGTTGTTGGGCATTTACAAGTTGGTCATGCTCTTCTTTATGCTGCATTTTTTTCTCTTTCGCATCTGCTATGAACAGTTTTGACCTTGCCCGCGAGGTCTGTTGTGTGCCCGAGCGTAAAGCGGCTTCGAATTCAGCTTCAGAAACGTAATGGAATAGCGTTTCCGTCGAGGCAGGGGTCAGATCAAGGAACTCTATGCCAACGGCGGCATGGCCATGATTGCCAAAAGGGCGCATATGACGAATGCGGCCTGGGGTATCAAATGCCTCTCCATTGGGAAATTTTAGCGTTACCCTTGGCAGTACCTGATCGACAGAAAGCGCAATGCTGTCTTCGAGGCGCACATTCACCATACAGCCGCCCACTGAGAGGTTACGTACTTTTCCTTCTATATTGAGTTCGTGGGCAAACACTTCCAGGTAAACGCGGGCGTGCATGCCAAGAACGAAAGGGACTCTTAGCGCACCACGGTTATCAGAGGAAAAGATAGAGTTAGGTAGTTGGCACTCTAGGTGGTAAGTGTGGGTGCCTATTTGGATGATATGAGCAGGAACGTGCTCAATATTATAAATTTCTTCGGAACCATGCCCATGCCGCGAGGCCTCTATATCAAACGATATGGTGTCGTTATTTAGGTAGGGCGACAGCGAAAGGCCTGTGTACTTTATCTCTAGAGTAATTTTTCTATTATTGGGCTCAACTTTAATAGCTGTCGCCTCGATGGATTGGGCCGCTTCCTTAGAAAAAATCGTAATGGTGTGATCTTTATTGAACAACGATTTAATTATTTGGCTGGTAGTATGTTGAATGGTTGTGTCGATAAGCATGTCAATTCCACCATTTGTATTGTTTTTGTAAAAAAAGGTGATGTTTCTTTATTGATATTTATCAACACCTATAGAAAATAGTTACCAGTATTCTTAGTTTATTAGCTAGTATTCTGGATGCTTTTGCAAACCCATATCAATATATTTTGTTAATCAGTTATTTTTTCTTTGATAGCTTTTTTTAATTTTCTGACATAGGCAGGGGGCGACGTCGGGAGTTACCAGTGTTAGATACTGTGACTAAGCGTCGGGGTTGCTGGAGTGGTGATAGAAAAGATATGCGTACTCTCTGCTAGGCTGAGAAAAAATATGGGGCTATTGCCATGCATTTTGACGAGTACCAGCAGTATGATGCGATGGGTTTGGCCGAGCTGATTCGCCGCCGTGAAGTCAGTCGGGAGGAGGTGCTGGAAGCGGCCCTAACGGCTATTGAGAAACTTAATCCTGCATTAAACGCTGTGGTACGAACGCGTTATGAGCGTGCACGACAAGAGAGTCAAAAACTCCCGGCTGATACCCTCTTCGGCGGGGTGCCCACCTTAAGTAAAGACCTTTTAATGGCGCTGGCCGGTGAGCCGCTGGCGTTTGGTAGCGCGTCCCTGGCCCACTGGTGCCCGAAGGAAGATTCGCTACTTATTCAGCGTGCACGTGCCGCTGGCTTGGTAATAGTAGGGCAGACAGCGGCCCCTGAACTTGGTTTGATGGGGATTACTGAGCCGAAAGCTTACCCGCACCCCCAAAACCCGTGGCGGGCTGGGTACTCGCCTGGGGGTTCCAGCGGTGGCGCCGCGTCAGCAGTGGCCGACGGTATCGTACCGATGGCCCTCGCTGGGGACGGTGGAGGCTCTATACGGATTCCTGCCAGTTATTGTGGATTGTTTGGCTTTAAACCTTCGCGTGGGCGGGTTCCTCTTGCGCCTGCCCATGGTGAGGTATGGCAAGGTGCGGTAATTGAGCATGCCGTGACGCGAAGCGTACGCGATAGTGCTGCTCTGCTTGAACAGATCAACGGTATGGCAGCATCGGGGCCCTACCCAGTGCCGAAAGAGACCGGTTATGTGGCAGCGTTGTCGGCTCCGCCTCCACCGTTGCGGATTGCCGTCTCGCTGGGTGAGCCGTTAAGCAGAGGCCTGGGGACGACGTTAAACCGTGAGGTTAGTTTGGCGGTTGAGAAGGCAGCTGCGGCGCTGGCAGGGATGGGGCATGAGGTTGAGTGGTGTGACCCACCCGTTGATGGAGAGGCGCTAGCCGATAGCTATCTCACCCTCTATTTGGGCCATTTGGCCGCGGATCTTGCTTGGGTAAGTCAGCAAACCGGGATACCTGTCCGCAAGCTCGATATTGAGCCTTCAACCCGCGCCATCGGTCGATTGGGAGCAAAGCTTTCCGCGCGGGATTACGAAATGGCGAAACGTTACTGGCATGTGGCGGCCGAGCAGATGAGTCTGTTTCATCGACGCTATGATGCTCTGGTTATGCCGGTAGCCGCAGACTCAGCCCCAGAAATTGGCGAGCTTTATCCTTCTGAAACGCGAGAGCGGATGATGGGTCTGTTGGCGATTCCTGGGATACCCGCGTTGGCGTTGAAGGCGGGAATGCTGAAGCGCTTGGCGGTAGATGCGCTCAGCCGAACGCCGTTTACCCAGCTAGCCAATCTCACCGGGCAGCCTGCCATGTCAGTGCCCATGCATATTGGGGCCAATGGCTTGCCGGTTGGCGTTCAGGTGGTGGGCCGCCTTGGGGAGGACAAGCAGCTGCTTCAGCTTGCTGCTGCCATGGAACAGCACGATGATTGGCAGCACTTCTCACCCCAGCAGGCGTTCCGCGCGCAAGCAGGGTAAACTACGCCGCTTTGATGCGACGCTTGGTCTTATGCATGCACCCCAACGATAAATTAGTAAACCAAGAAGTAAAAAACTATCAATTAACCCAGGCTGGCGATCGCTATTTTGACGGGTTAGCCGATAAGTTTTCGCGTTCGCTCTACCAAGCGCCCCGTGGCGAGCTGCGTTTGGCAATGCTGGACTATCTGTTGCCGCAAATGCTCTCTTTGAGTCACCAGAAAGTGCTCGATGTCGGTGGTGGCCTGGGCCAACAAGCAGCATGGTTTGCTGAGCGAGGACATAGCGTTACGATGGCGGAGCCCTCAGCAGATATGCTGAATTATGCGAAAACCTGGCACCGTGACGCCAAGACGTTGCCGGAAACGGCGCTCACTTATCTGCAGGTGCCCCTGCAAGAACTTACCAATCAGGCCCCAGGCCCATGGCCTTTAATTACTTGCCACGCAGTGTTGGAGTGGCTGGGTGACCCTCAGGCAGCGTTAGCCACCTTGAGTCAGTTAATGGCACCGGGAGGGCAGTTGAGTTTAATGGTGTTTAACCGCGATGCGCTGCGCTTTTCTAACGCGGTCAAAGGCAATCTTGAGAAGGCGTTGAGCGACCGCTTAGCAGGGAAGGGCAAGCGCCAGCGACTGACGCCCATTTCGCCGGTAAGTCACGCTGAGATTGAGCAGTGGAGCGCTGCGAGCGGCTTGCAAATAGACGCAGTCGCCGGTATCCGCGTATTTCAAGACTACCTGCGCCATCCCCCCGCAACCCCAGCAGAAACGGAAACGCTGCTGGCGCTGGAAAAACAGTACTGCCGCCATGACCCTCATTGGCGCCTGGGCCGCTACCTGCTTTATACCTTAATTAAACCGGAGATCGATGAATGAGTGCCCAAGCCCCAGCGTGCCAGCTGTTAGAGCGCCAAAAAGATAACTACGCATCGCTGTGGGTTGTAGGCCCACCCGTTGATGGCTGGCTTATTGATCAATCGACGGGTGTGGTAAGTGGTGATTTTGACGCACTGCGTGAATGGCAGGCGAAAGGTAAACAGGCCCGAACGCCTTTTGACTTAGCCGCAGGCGAGCCTTTTGGCAAAGAGGTTGTGCTGTTTTGGCCGAAGGCACATCAGTTAGGTATTTGGTGGCTCAAGTGGTTATGCGAGCAGCTTCCTGAAGGGACGCCCATTGAAATTGTGGGTGAACATCAAGGCGGCATTAAACGCGTTCCCAAGATGCTTGATGAGTTGGGCATGCCCTGGGATAAACGCGACAACGCGCGGCGCTGCTCTTTATTCGCTACACGTACCGTCGCGCTGGATTCCTCCAGCGCCAGCGCTTGGCAAACGTTTGGGACGCTAGGTTTAACATTAGTCAGCCACCCAGGCGTATTTGGCCACGGCAAAGTGGATGAAGGCACGCTATTACTATTGGAGAGTTTGGAAAGTAGTTTGCCGAAAAAAACGCTTAAAGTGCTGGATATGGGCTGTGGCGACGGCATTATTAGCGCCTGGTTGGCCCAGCGTGGTCACCATGTGACTGCTGTAGACGTCAGCGCCTTTGCGGTAGAAGCGTGCAAGCGCACCTTAGCGGCAAATGGGCTAGAAGGTCGGGTGCTCTGCAGTGATGTGTTTAGCGCGCTTGAAGGCGAGCAGTTTGACTGGATTGTCAGCAACCCGCCTTTTCATAAAGAGCGCGACATCAGCTATGGCCCCAGCCAGCGTTTGATTGGCTCGGCGCCAGAGCATCTGAATGCTGGTGGACGACTGGTGATCGTCGCCAATGGCTTCTTGCCCTATCCCGAGCATCTGCAGCGCGCGTTCAATGACTTCCAAACTCTGGCAGATAATCGCCGCTTCAAGGTTTACGGTGCGATTAAGTCAGGCCGCTAGGGCTAGCCCATAGATATTTCCTCAAACTTGCCACAATCAGCCGCCGACGAACTTGCCTTTAAGGGCTATTGTTAAGGGCTCTGTTTGTTAAGGACTATGGTTGTTAAGGACTATGGTTGTTAAGGGCTATGGTTGTTAAGGGCTAAGATGCAAATAAGTAGTCGTTAATTTAACGGTAGTGTGCGGGAGTGAAGAAGATGGCGGGGAATATTCGAAATACGGCCGTATTGGGCAGCGCCGTTTTGCTGGGCGGACTGCTGGCGCTGGGGTTGGTATGGAGTGGTAGTTATATCAAGGGCGCCGCGGAAGTGTGGCAGCAGTCGTCACGAAGCGTGACAGTGCGCGGCTTAGCCGAAAGAGAAGTGCCTGCGGACTTGGTACTTTGGCCTTTCAACTACAGCGTCAGTGCTAATAGCTTGAGCGACCTTGAGCAGCAGTTATCCAACGACGAACAGGCGATTCGCGATTTCCTGGAGGCGCAAGGGTTTGCATCTGAGCATGTTAGCTCCACTCCGCCGAGGATTACCGACCAGTTTAGCAATCAGTACGGTGGTCAGCGCCCGGATGAACGCTACCGCGCGGAAGCGACGCTGCTGCTGCGCTCACCGGATGTTGAGGGTGTGATTGAGGCGATCCCCAATGCGACGTCGCTGGTGCGAGAGGGCGTACTGCTCTCGCCCAGCTACGAATACCGCACGGAGTTTCTATTTACCGGTCTTGACGCTATAAAACCCGAGATGATCGCGGCGGCCACTGCTGATGCGCGCAATGCCGCACAGCAGTTTGCCGAGGATTCCGGTAGCCAGGTGGGCCAGATTCGTCAGGCGACGCAGGGCTACTTCTCCATTGAGGACTTGGACAGCTACACGCCGCAAACCAAGCGTGTTCGCGTCGTCACCACAGTGGACTATTCCTTACAAGATTAGGCCTTACGGAACTAGACGGCGTTAATGACGCAGGGGTTAGCCAGAGTAATCAATGGCGGTGATGGTATAAAACGTATCACCGTTAGGCGTGAGCACTTTGGCTTCATCACCCACCTGCTTGCCGAGCAATGCTTTGGCCATGGGGGCATCGATACTGATCCAGCGTTTTTTGGTGTCGATTTCATCATGGCCAACGATTCTGAGATGTACCTCTCCGCCATTTTCATCCTCAAGGCTGACATAGGCGCCAAAAAATACTTTGCTCGTATCGGCGGGTAGGCGATCAACGATTTGCAATTCATCCAGACGTTTCGTCAGGTAGGTGATGCGGGCGATAACGCGGTTCAGCTCTTTCTTGTTATAGGTGTAATCGGCATTTTCACTGCGGTCACCTTGAGCTGCCGCTTCGCCGACCTTTGCAGAAATAGCGGGGCGTTTGACCCGCGACAGATGATCCAAAATAGCGCGCAAGCGAGCCGCCCCTTCTGGGGTAATCAGGTTGCTCTTAGGGGCTTGACGCGGATCTTTGGCTGGATCGCGCCAGCGGGTCATGTTGCGGCCTTTCATTACCTATTCCCTATCGTGTTTCGAGCTATCTACCTTACGTTAATTGCGCCAAGCAACCAAGCTGCATACTGTTGGTAAATCATTCAAACGTTCGTTAGATTTTTTGCTATATTGGAGGAGAGGCCCGCTGTTGGTGGGTCTTATGGACGATCTAAGTAGGACAACAATAATTTAGGAGCAACTATGCGAACTCCCTCTTTTTCACGTATATCCTTATCACGCACTTTGATCGCTGCCGCTATTGGCAGCACGCTGGCGCTCTCTTCGTTAACCGCTACCGCATTTGAAAGTGAGTTATTCTCGCTGAAGAATCGTTGGGAGCATACTGTGACTGAGATGCCCGCCAACGAAAGGGAACGCACCCTTAAGTCTTTGGCTGGCGAAGCGGAGCAATTAGCCGAGCAGCATAGCGATGAAGCTGACGTACTTGTCTGGCAGGGGATTATTCTGGCTTCTTATGCCCGTGAGCGTGGCGGTTTAGGCGCGTTAGGCACCGCAGGCGATGCGCGTGATGCGTTAGAAAAGGCGATCGAAATTGACCCCCAGGGGTTGAATGGCTCTGCCTACGTCACGCTCGGTGCCTTATATGACCGCGCACCGGGGCGGCCACTCGGTTTTGGCAATAGCGATACCGCTGAGCGTATGTTCCAGCGTGCTCTGGAGATCCGCCCAGATGGTATTGATGTTAACTACTACTATGCCGCCTTCTTGAAAGAAGAGGGTAACGAGCAGGCCGCTCGCGAGCACGCCCAGCGGGCGGTTAACGGTACTGCCCGTGAAAATCGGCAAGTCTCCGATGAAGCGCTACGCCGCGACGCCCAGGCGCTGCTTAATCAGCTGTAATCCATACGCTGAATTGGCATTCCCGGTGGCAAGCATTGATAATAGAGCGATTATCACCACCGGGAGTGCCTCATGGCGTCCAACTCCAAGAACGAATCTGTTCAGAATCCCACTTTTCAGAGCTCTCCCTTTAAGAATACGGCGCTTAGCGTTCCAGACTTAAAGCGCGATGATGTTGAGCTGCTTAAACGGGAAACGCTCCATCAGGGGTTCTTCCGCCTGGAAGCCTTAGAGCTTCGCCATCGGCTTTTTGAAGGTGGCTGGAGCGAACCCATGCGTCGCGAAGTGCACAATCGCTTTGATGCGGTGGGTGTGCTGCTGTACGACCCTGAGCGTGACGCGCTGGTACTTATTGAGCAGTTTCGGGCAGGCGCCATTGATGACGCCGTGTCTCCCTGGAAGCTCGAACTTGTGGCCGGTTTGGCAGAAAAAGATGAACCGCTTGAAGAAGTGGCGCGTCGCGAGGCGTGGGAAGAGGCTGGTTGCAAAGTGACTGAACTGACCAAACTTCACACCTATTACCCAAGCCCTGGTGCCTGCAACGAGCAAGTGACACTATTTTGTGGTTTGGTAGATACCCAAGGCTTGGGCGGGATTCATGGCTTAGACGAAGAGCATGAGGACATTCGTGTTCACGTTATGCCGTTTGCCAACGCCTGGGAGCTCTTGACGCAGGGGCGGCTCGACAACGCCATGTCGTTAATTGGTCTACATTGGCTTAATAGCCAACGAGCCTCACTGCGTGCCGCCTCTCAGCGAGCTTTGTTGAAAAGTGATACGACGAAAAGTGACACGACGAACAGCGAAACGACGCAAAGCGAAACAGACAAGGAGTGAACATGGCGAGAACGGCCTATGTCACCGATTTAAAATCGCTCCAAGGGGAGTGCAGCGCCAACTATTTACGTTTGGTGCGCCTGGTGGGCGATATGGAGGCCGGCCAGCGTCGTGATATTGCCCTGCGTGGAGATAAACACTATTTCGGCGATCTGCATCTCTACATTCAAGAGCAGGCGCCTTACACCACCATGGTGGATGTTTCTCAGACAGGC
Source organism: Halomonas sp. SpR1 (assembly GCF_031010175.1). Classification (GTDB taxonomy): domain Bacteria; phylum Pseudomonadota; class Gammaproteobacteria; order Pseudomonadales; family Halomonadaceae; genus Vreelandella. The sequence goes on along the minus strand of NZ_JAUAMB010000022.1, from coordinate 14,470 downwards.
CCGTTTGATACCGTTTTGGAAGGGCCGCGTATGCGTGTACATCTCTATCACGATGTGCGCATGGCGGAAGTCACCGATTTTCAGCGCGAACGCCACTTTAATGGCCGCTACCGCTACCCCAACGCCCGAATGCATCAGCCGGATGAGAAGCTGCAGCTCAACCGCTTCTTAGGCGAGTGGCTGGCTCATGGGCTCGCTCATGGTCATACCGTCGATGTGCCGGAGATACCCTAATGCGCGTGGTGCAAATTACCGACGCTCATCTCTACGCCGATATCGAAGCGCGCTCCCGCGCGGGAGTGCCCTGGCGACAGTTTCAACAGGTATTGAGCGCAGTCGTCGCCGAGAAGCCCGATATCGTGCTGTTTACCGGAGATATTAGCCAGGATGAGTCAGCCGCTTCCTACGCCTTGGCAGTGCAGGCAATGGAAGTTTTACCTTGCCCCTGGTACTGGCTGCCGGGTAATCACGATCAGCCCGAGTTCATGGCGGCCGAGCGGCCGATGGTCGATCAAGTGGACATGGTTTCGTGGCGCATCCTGCTGCTCAATACCCAGGTGGCGGGCAAACCTTTTGGGGAACTGGGCAGCGAGCGGCTAGCCAAGCTGGCTGAGCAGTTAGAGGAGGATGACCGGCCCACGCTGATTGCCATGCATCACCCGCCGGTGGACGTGGGCGCGGTGTGGATGGATGCCATTGGGCTACAAGATCGCGACGCATTTTGGCAACTGCTAAGCCAATACCCACAGGTCAAGATCATCCTGTTTGGTCACGCGCACCAAGCCTACGCTGAGCACCATATTTTAGGCCCAGATATAGGCATAGGTGAAACGACCATTGATGTTTATGGCTGCCCGGCGATGGCCGATCAGTTTCTGCCCAGTGCCGAGCAGTTCGCCATTGATGAAGCTTCCCGCCCTGGCTATCGGGTAATCGATTTGGCGTGGAGCGATGCCCAGGGAAGTGAGTGGCAGAGCTGGATTGAGCGCATCGATTAATAGACCTAGCGTGTTTTTAATCTTCGATAGGTGTTTTAGGAATAAAAAGATAGTTATTAATTCTTTTGGGTTATTATCAACTCGGCGTTACCCTACCTGCATTCGAACGTACAATATTCAGAACGTACACTGTTTCTAGCTTGTGTGACGAGCATGTTTTTGTGAGGTAAGGGGCCATGACCCAATTGTCTACTGTTTCTTCAGCGATGCAGGGGGAGGCTTTTAACGCCCCTGATGCCGCGCGCTTGACCCATCTCAAGCAGTTAGAAGCCGAGTCTATTCATATTATTCGTGAAGTCGCTGCCGAGTTCTCCAACCCGGTGATGATGTACTCCATCGGCAAAGACTCTTCTGTGATGCTGCACTTGGCGCGGAAAGCCTTTTACCCAGGTACGCCGCCATTTCCGCTGCTGCACGTAGACACCACGTGGAAATTTCGCGAGATGATCGAGTTCCGCAACCGCATGGCTGAAGAGGCCGGCATGCGGTTGATCGTTCACACCAACGAAGAGGGGCGGGCCGCCAATATCAACCCCTTTGACCACGGCAGCGCTAAATACACCGATATCATGAAAACCCAGGCGCTTAAGCAAGCGCTGGACAAGCACGGGTTTGATGCGGCCTTTGGTGGCGCCCGTCGCGATGAAGAGGCGTCCCGGGCCAAAGAGCGCGTCTACTCCTTCCGCGATAAGTATCACCGCTGGGATCCCAAGAATCAGCGCCCTGAACTTTGGAACGTCTATAACGCCAAGGTCAATAAAGGCGAATCGATCCGCGTGTTTCCGCTCTCCAACTGGACCGAGCTGGATATTTGGCAGTACATCTACTTAGAGTCGATTCCCATCGTGCCGCTCTACTACTCGGCCAAGCGACCTATCGTTGAGCGCGACGGTATGCAAGTTATGGTGGATGACGACCGTATGCCGTTAGCGCCCGACGAAGTGCCGGAAATGAAGTCGGTGCGGTTTAGAACGCTTGGCTGCTACCCGCTGACCGGTGCGGTGGAGTCCGAAGCGGCGACGCTGCCGGAAATTATTCAAGAGATGCTGCTGACCCGAACCAGTGAGCGCAGTGGCCGTGCCATCGATCGTGACCAAGTGGGTTCGATGGAGAAGAAAAAGCGCGAGGGGTACTTCTAATGTCTCACCAATCCAATTTAATTGCCGACAATATTGAGCAGTACCTGCACGAGCACGAGAACAAAGATCTGCTGCGTTTCATTACCTGCGGCAGCGTAGACGACGGTAAGTCGACGCTGATTGGTCGCTTGCTCCACGACTCGAAAATGATCTTTGAAGATCAGTTGGCGGCGATTACCCAAGCCTCTAAAACCAGCGGCACCACCGGTGATTCGGTCGATTTGGCGCTATTGGTGGATGGCCTGCAGTCGGAGCGTGAGCAGGGCATTACCATCGATGTGGCGTACCGTTTCTTCTCCACAGATAAACGCAAGTTTATTATCGCCGATACCCCGGGGCACGAGCAGTACACCCGCAATATGGCCACGGGCGCTTCAACGGCCAGCCTGGCGATTATTCTGATCGATGCCCGCTACGGCGTGCAGACCCAGACTCGCCGGCATAGCTTTATTGCCGACCTACTGGGTATTCAGCACCTGGTAATCGCGGTCAATAAGATGGATCTGGTGGAGTTCTCCGAGCAGCGCTTTAACGAGATAGTCGATGAGTACCGCGCCTTTGCCACTAACCTCCAAGCGCCGGATATTCGCTTTGTGCCCATGTCGGCGCTGAATGGCGACAACGTGGTCAATCGCAGCGAACAAACGCCCTGGTATTTCAGTGACGGCTATCAGGGAAAAACGCTGATCGAGTTATTAGAGAGCGTCGAGATTACCCGCGATCAAAACCTTAGTGACCTGCGCCTACCTGTGCAGTACGTTAACCGCCCAAACCTTGATTTTCGCGGTTACTGCGGCACCCTGGCCGCTGGTGTGTTACGCCCTGGGCAAGCCGTTAAGGTGCTGCCATCGGGTAAAACATCACGGGTTGCTCGGATTGTCACCTTTGATGGCGACCTCGCGGCGGCTTATCCTGGCCAGGCCATCACCGTGACACTGGAAGATGAGATCGATATCTCCCGTGGCGACTGGCTGGTGGCGGCAGATAGCGAACTGCCACTCTCCAATAGCTTTAAAGCCGATATTGTCTGGATGCAAGACGAGGCGTTAACGCCGGGTAAACTTTACGATTTCAAGCTGGCGACTCGTGACCTTTCCGGCCAAGTCAGCGCGATTGAGTACCAGATCGACGTCAATACCTTGGAGAAACATGCCACGCATTCGCTGGACTTAAATGCGATTGCCCGCTGCGACGTGGAACTGACCGCCGCCATTCCAGTGGATGATTACCGCACCAGCCCAGGCACCGGTAGTTTTATCATCATCGATCGGCTGACCAACGTCACCGTAGGTGCCGGTATGATTCGTGGTACCGCCAGTGAGACGCCAACCACGCCGAAAACGACCGATTGGGCGGCATTCGAGCGCGACCTGAATGCCCTGGTGCGCAAGCATTTCCCCCACTGGGAAGCGAAAGATATCAGTGGTTTACTGGGAAATCAGTTAGGCTAAAAAATCGTTGTATGTCGAGGGGGCGCTCTAGGCGCCTCCTTCATGGCCTAGCGTAGCTAATTAGAGGCATCCGTGACCATCAATCATCACGATACCGGCTACAAAGAGTTATTCAGCTACCCGGAGTTTGTTCAGCAGCTGATTGAGGGCTTTGCGCCTGACGAGCTTGCCGCCTTAATGGATTTCTCCACTCTGAAGAACCATAGCGGCAATTACATTACGCCGTTGTTTGAGGAAAAGTTCGAGGATGTGGTGTGGTCGGTCAGTGTCACTTGGGAAGGTGTGACGCAAGAAGTATTTCTTTATATTCTGCTGGAGTTCCAGTCCACAGTGGATCGCTCCATACCTATTCGTTTGATGCATTACGTTGCTTGCTTCTACGATCATTTGCTTAAACAAAAGGCCACCACGTTTAGTCAAGGCTTACCACCGATTTTGCCCATTGTGCTCTATAACGGCTCGAAGTCCTGGACAACTCCACCCGATATCTATGACATGATAACGCCAGAACCGCCGGGTTTTCTCCAGGTTTACCAGCCTCGACTACGCTACTATCTAGTTGATGAAGGGCGCTATACTGATGAACAGTTAGGGCTAGTAAGGACGCCGCTCAGTGGGGTGTTTAGTGTTGAGAATGCGGGTGAAAGCTGGGAGGCCTTGCAACAGGCGGTAGATCGCATTGTGGCTATCATTCAAGCGGATCCTAACAAGGAGCGCATTGACCGGATCGTTACCCGCTGGATCAAGCGTCACTTGCAACGGCTTGGGGCTGAGGTCAATCTGGGGCAGCTCAACAGTTTGGTGGAGGATAAGGATATGTTGGCAGAGAACTTAGTGAACCTAGTAAAGAAAGAGCGTCTAGAAGGGCGTCTAGAGGGTTTTGCGGGGCTACTTCGCATGCAGCTCGCGTTCAAGTTTGGCGATTTGCCGTCATGGGTGGACACAAAACTCGCAACGGCAACCGACGAACAGCTCGGTGAGTGGGGAACCCAGATGCTGACCGCCAGCTCCCTCGATGAACTGTTTAAAGGCTAAGATTGCGTTATGAAAATGCGATTATGCCAAACGAAGCGGCACGCCTCCCAGGCGTGCCGCTGTGTTTAAGGAGCGCAAATATCATTCAGCGTTCGGAAAAAACAGCTGCTGGCCATCCACCTCATAATCGGCAATCGCTTGCTGCCCCTCGTCTGATACAAGCCACTCGTGCCACTGGGCAGCGAGGTCGTGCTTCAGGTGCGGGTGACGTTCGGCTGAGAGCAGCAGGCTACCGTACTGGTTGAACAGTGCTTCATCGCCTTCAAACAGCAGGGTAAGGTCTTGCGGATTATCAAAGGCGACCCAGGTGGCACGGTCGGTAAACGTATAGGCGTCCATACCGGCGGCGGTGTTAAGCGTGGGGCCCATGCCACTCCCCAATTCGCGATACCACTCGCCCTGGGGCGTGATGTCCGCATCTTCCCACAAACGCAGTTCAGCGCGGTTGGTGCCGCTGTCGTCACCCCGGGAAGCGAAGGGCGACTCGCTCTCCGCGATACGCTGCATGGCATCGGTAACGGTTTCGCTGTCACGAATGCCCGCAGGGTCGTTGCTGGGGCCAACAATCACAAAATCGTTGTACATCACATTCTGCCGTTCGGTGGCATAACCGTCGGCCACAAACTGCTCTTCGCCAGCGGTGTCGTGAACCAACAGACTGTCCGCATCGCCACGGCGGCCAATTTCAAACGCCTGGCCGGTGCCCACGGCCACCACACGCACATCAATCCCCGTCTCTTTGCTGAAAGCGGGGATGATGGCGTCAAACAGGCCTGAGTTTTCGGTAGAGGTGGTGGAGGCCAGAGTAATGTAGTCATCCGCCGCCATTAGCGTGCTGCTAATGGTCAGTCCCAGGCTGCCTGCGAAAATAAATGCGCGGGTCTTATTCATTTTATTGCTCCTTGAGGATGATGCTTCAATGCCAGTACTGCTTAATCTCAGGGTTACCAAACCAGTTCGCCACGAGTAAACGCCCCCGCCTCACGTGAGGTGGGGGCGGTAAAAAAGGCGTGGGCAGGAGTGTGTTCGAGTAGTTCACCGTTATGCATAAACACAATGTCATCGGCTAAACGACGTGCTTGGTGCAAATCATGGGTGGTCATGACGATACGAGTACCGCTGTGATGAAACTCCAATACCGCATCTTCAACGGCCTTGATGGCGGCGGGGTCGAGTGCCGAGGTGGGTTCATCTAAAAACAGCACTTGGGGGTTGAGCAGCCACGCCCGGGCCAACGCCAAACGTTGCTGCTCGCCGCCGGAAAGCACCCGCGCTGGGCGTTTGGCGAGGTGCGCTAAGCCAAACTTCTCAAGGGCACTCATTGCCTGCGCCTTTCGGGGTAATGTGGCCAGCTCTGGACGTGGTGCTTTGTTGATGGCTAGCACATAGGTGAGGTTGTCCAGCGCTGAGCGGCGCAGCAGCACCGGGCGCTGAAAAACCATCGCTTGCGCGGGCTGCTTGCCTTGCCAGCGAACCGATCCGCTGGTAGGCGTCAATAGGCCATGGGCAAGGCGCATTAGCAGGCTTTTGCCAGCGCCATTCGGCCCCATTATTAGCGTTCGCTGGCAGCCCGCCAAGCGCAGTGAGGTGGGCTTAAGCAGCGTATGGCCGCGATGGATAAAGCCCACGCTATCGAGTTCAAGGGGAGCGACAGGGGGCGTATGATGCGCGTTCATCCCAGCCGCCTTTTCGCCGTTTCGCCAATGATATGGGCGATCGCATTAATCATGGTGACCAGGGCGAGCAGGATAATCCCCAAGCCAAGCGCCATGGGCAGGTTGCCCTTGCTGGTTTCCAGCACAATGCTGGTGGTCATCACCCGGGTGACACCGTCGATATTGCCACCCACAATCATTACCGCGCCTACCTCGGCGCTGGCGCGGCCAAAGCCTGCCAGGATCACCGTTAATAGCCCAAAGCGCGCATCCCATAGCAGAGTAGGGATCATACGCAGGCGCGTAAGCCCCAGTGAATTCAACTGTTCGGCATATTCGCCGTGGAGCGCTTCGACCTGTTGACGTGTTAGGGCGGCGATAATGGGCATTACCAGAATCACCTGAGCGATCACCATGGCAGTGGGGGTGAACAGCAGCCCCCATTCGCCCAGCGGGCCTGCCCGTGATAGCAGCAGGTAAACGCACAGCCCGGCGACCACTGGCGGCAAGCCCATCAAGGCATTAAGGGCAACAATCATTACGTTGCGACCGGGGAAGCGCCACAATGCCAGGGCGGCGCCTAAGGGCAGCGCTATCAGGCTGGCGATCACTACCGCCATCAGGGATACCTGCAGCGAGAGCGCCACAATGGAGATAAGCGCGCTATCCATACCCAGAATCAGGGTGAGGGCGGTACTAAAAGCGTTGTCACTGGTCAGCATTGAGCGTCTGCATCATTGTTGTTTGAGAACGGGTGTTCGAGAACGGGTGTGTAAAAACAATTGCGCAAGAAGTGGCATCATGTACCGTAGAGTGACTAAATGCACTCTGAGCTGAAATTGATGCAGTTTTATGCAGTCTTACACAGTCTTACACAAAGCCGCAGCGTGAATGCCATGCAATGAGGTACCCATCGCGATGCCTGAACGACACGCTTATTTGACTACCGCAGAAGTCGCTGACTACCTGCGCTTAAAAGAGCGCAAGGTGTATGACCTGGTGCGCCAAGGCCAGATTCCGTGCAGCCGGATAACGGGAAAACTGCTGTTTCCCCGTCAGCAAATAGACCTATGGGTGTTGAATCACTTGGAAGGTGACCAGGCGCAGCGTCTGTCGGTGCCACTCGTGGTGGCCGGTAGCCAGGATCCGCTGTTGGAGTGGGCTATTCGGGAAAGTGGCTCTGATCTGGCGATGCTCTGCCAAGGCAGTGGTGACGGTGTACGGCGTTTACTTGATGGCAAGGCGATGTTGGGGGGGATTCATTTGCTCGATGCTTCCACCCAACGCTACAACGAACCCGGCGCACTCGGCTTAAGTGGCATGCGTGATCTATTGATAGTGCGCTGGGCCAAGCGCCGTCAGGGGCTCCTCTTGCCTGCTGACAACCCGCTGAAGATCTCCGGGCTTAGCGATTTAAAACGAATCGACGTCCGTGTGGCCCACCGCCAGCCAGATGCTGGGGCAGCAAGGCTGCTGAGCTGTTTGCTAAAACAAGCAGGGATAGAGAGCTCGTCGCTGAACTGGGCGCCACACGCGTCCTTAAACGAGGATGATTTGGCACTCAGCATTGCTCAGGGCGAGGCCGATGTGGGGCTGGGGGTCGAAGCCGCCGCCCATTGTCAGCAATTGGGTTTCATTCCACTCTGGGATGAGCCGTTTGATTTAATCATGCGGCGGCGGAGCTATTTTGAACCTTCTGTACAGCGTCTATTGGCGTTTGCGCATCAAGCGCGTTTTACCGAGCGGGCAAAGCAGTTGAGAGGGTACGATCTCGCTGAGACAGGTAACATTGTACATAACGCCTAGCGCTCAATTCGAGAGCCTCTATAGGTCTGGGGCGCCTGTAGACGTTCTTGTATCATAAGCAGGAGGGCTTGACCCTGATGCAATATGCGCCACACTAGTGGTGCGTTATAAACGCCTATCATCACGAAAAGGAGAGCATGATGAAACAAGCACTCAACGGTAAACGTGTTGCTATTTTAGCCGCAGATGGTTTTGAAGAGTCTGAGCTGAGCGTACCCCGCGCCGCCCTGCAAAAAGAGGGGGTTGAGGTACATTTAGTGTCCCCGGACGGTAAAGGAATTCGCGCCTGGGCTGAAACCGACTGGGGGGATACCTACGAAGCTGATAAAGCTCTTTCAGATGCTAGTGAGTCTGACTATCACGCTTTAGTCCTTCCCGGTGGCTTATTCAATCCCGATGAGCTGCGCACCAACGACGAGGCATTAAGCTTCGTAAAAGCGTTTTTCGAAGCAGGCAAGCCAGTGGCTGCTATTTGCCATGCGCCCTGGATTTTAATCAATGCGGGTGTAGTGGATGGCCGCCGCATGACGTCTGTCCCCAGCGTTGCACAAGACCTACTTAATGCCGGCGTTGAATGGGTGGATGAGCCCGTCGTTGTTGACAGTGGGCTAGTGACTAGCCGTACGCCGAAAGACTTGGATGCCTTTAACGCCAAGTTACTCGAAGAGCTGCAGGAAGGACGCCACTCCGGTCAACACGCTTGATGAGCGTATTACGTCAGTGGGCAAGCTTTGTCAAAAGGCTTGTCCATGTTATTGCCAAGCCTATCAAGGGCGACAGTGGCCGCGGTGGCATGGTGGTTCATCCCTACCGTGGTTACGGCTCTCAGCATGAAATATTTGTCATGGGTAGGGTGTTTCGTCAGGCGGCACTTGGCCGGGCGATCCCGCGCCATGGCATGTGGCGCGATACAGCCGATGTGGCGCGGCGGGTTTTGCGCCGTGGTCTTGCCGATGCGCAGGTGGAAATCCACATCGGTGAAAATCAGCTCTGCGTCGGTACGGATCGCGATGGTTATTTCGATGTGCATCTGCCGATCAGTCACGCTCTACCCATTGATGTCTCCTGGCACCGCGCCGATATTTTGGTGCACTGCCCTGATCAAACCCCGGTGCGCACTCACGTTGAAGTTTACGTACCACCCCCCGAAGCAGATTTGCTGGTGATCAGCGATATCGATGACACCGTGATGTTTACCGGCGTGGCGGAAAAGCTCAAAATGCTTTACCGGCTATTTGTCAAAAAACCCCACCGCCGCACCGCTTTCCCTGGAGTGGCATCGCTCTATCAAGCACTGCATCGTGGCGTTAGCGAGCGCGCCGAACGGCCCATCTTGTATGTCTCTCGGGGGCCCTGGGCCATTTACGAAATGCTCGAAACCTTTTTTCAGATAAACCGTATTCCCGTTGGGCCGATTATCTTCTTACGTGAGTGGGGCATCTCTTTACGCCGCCCATGGCCGCGCCGTGCAGAAGAGCACAAGCGCGATCTGATCGATCGCATGTTGACCCTCTACAACGAGATGCCCTGCATACTGATCGGCGACAGCGGTCAGCACGATCCAGAAGTGTATTTCGAGATCGTGAAAGCCTATCCGGATCGGATAAAAGCCATCTATATACGCCGGGTGGATAAAAATCCCAAGCGTGAGCAGGCCATCCAGCGGTTACGCGATGAATTGGTGGGTACCCAGTGTGAGTTGGTGTTAGCCGTCGATAGCGTTCTGATTGCCGAGCATGCCCACGCCCAGGGCCATATCTCTGCCCACGGCTTAGCAGCCGTTAAGCGCGACGTGGAGGAGCATCGCAACACCTCTGCATAACCACACTCTCACACAACGCTGTTGCCAAGTCAGTCCCCATGGTAAAAGCTAATCTGATAAGCACTCATCTGATAACCGCTAGGCTGAGAAAAAACCTGTTACCGTCGTTTGTCTAACGGCGGTTGTTTATGGATAGAGACTGCCATGGTTGTTCTGCTGATCATTTTCGCACTGGTCGTTTTTGTACTCCCCAATGCATGGGCCAAGTGGGTGCTCAAACGCCATACTCGTGGTCGTGACGACTATCCTGGCACTGGGGCAGAGCTTGCCGATCATTTGCTGCGCCGACTGGGTATTGAAGGCGCGAGTGTCGAGCGCACCGAGTTTGGCGATCATTATGACCCCGAAACGCGCTGCGTAAGGCTTTCCCCGGACAACTATGATGGCCGTTCGCTAACTGCTGTCACCGTCGCTGCCCACGAGGTTGGCCACGCCATTCAGCATTACCAGGGTTACGCGCCTCTACTGGCTCGTAGCCGCTTAATCGGCGTAGCCCAAAAAGCCGAAAAACTCGGCGCTCTACTCATGATGGCCGCGCCTTTTCTATTTCTACTAACGCGTTTGCCGGGTGGTCTAGCGATAGTGATTGCTATCGCAGTTATTAGCTTTGGCACCGCAGCATTGGTGCATCTAGTGACCCTGCCGGTAGAGTTTGATGCCAGCTTTAACCGCGCGCTGCCGCTGTTGAAAGAGTACGTGCCGCCTTACGATATGCCCGGTGCCCGGCACGTACTCACCGCCTGCGCCTTTACCTACGTTGCTGCCTCTCTCGCTAGCGTCATGAACCTGGGGCGCTGGCTGGTGATTTTAAGAAGGTAGTTATTACCCCGGTTTATTCGCCAGAATCACCGCTCTGCGCGGTGCGGGGTAGCCTTCAATAGTGCGGGTGCGGTCGTTAGGGTCGAGAAAATCAGCCAACGACTGGTAGGTCATCCACTCCGTTGAGCGCTGCTCGTCTAACGTGGTGACCGCCTCATCAACTACCCGCACGTTGTTAAAGCCACAGCGCTCCAGCCAGTGGCACAGTGCTTTTGAAGAGGGCAGAAAGTAGACGTTGGGCATGGCGGCGTAACGTTCGCCGGGGACAAAGACCGTCCGCTCATCACCTTCGACCACCAGGGTTTCCAGCACTAGCTCGCCGCCCGGCGCCATGGCCGCTTTTAGCTGTTGAAGATGTTCTAACGGTGCAGAGCGGTGATAGAGCACGCCCATGGAAAATACCGTATCGAAAAAGCCCAGGTTCTCGGGCACATCTTCTATACCCACGGGTAAAAACTGCGTTCTACCGCCATCGGCATCGCCGACGAAGTGGCGAACCGCCTGAAACTGCCAGTAGAAACGTGGCGAAGGGTCGATCACCAACACAAAGGCTGCGCCAGCCCCTGCCATCCGCCAGGCGTGGTAACCGCTGCCGCCGCCCACATCGAGCACTTTGCGATATTTTAGCGGTGCCAGGTGTGGTGCCACTCTCTGCCATTTCCAGTCCGAGCGCCACTCGGTGTCAATATGGATGCCACCCAGTTGAAAAGGGCCTTTACGCCACGGGGCGAGCTTTCTTAGTAGGTTAAAGCACTGGCGCTGCTGGCTATCGCTAAATTCCAGGTCAACGCTGACGGTATCGCTGTTTAAGTCGACATGCCGCTCAGTGGGAAGCGCGGGCAGTTTAGCGACGGCTTTCTCCCAGGCGGAAAGGTCGCCGTGACGGTTGCGGTCAAGCCCGTGAGCTAGTTGCTCGGGTAGTTTCGCCAGCCAAGCAGTAAGCGATGCGTCGAGAACGGCTTGATCCAAAAATGCCTGATAAATTGCGCGATGATCATCGGATAACGGCGCCACCTTTAACCCTCCTTAAACGCAATCAGCGAGGCAAAGTTGAGGTACTGAAACCAGGTCATTGAGCGTGGAAATCCGGCTTGCTTAAGACGCCCATGCAGCGCGTCCAGAGTGTCGGGCACCAGGACGTTCTCCAGAGCTGTGCGTTTTTGGCTGATTTCCAGGTCGCTGTAGCCGTTGGCGCGCTTGAAGTCGTGGTAACGCTCAACCCGCCAGGCGTTGTCTCGCTCGTCGGCATCGACGGTTTTCTCCGAAAGAATCAGCACGCCGCCGGGCTCCAGCGCGGCATAGAGCCGTGCCAACAGCGCATCGCGGTCAGCGGCGGGCAGAAACTGCAGGGTAAAGTTGAGAATGATCATGCCCGAAGGTGCATACTCCAGGGTACGGATATCGGCTTCTTCCACCTGTATCGCATACGTTGGGCACTCATCCGCAAACGTTTGCCGTGCCTGGGCTACCATGGCGGGTGACAGATCGACGCCCGTATAGCGAAACGCATCAGGTGGCAGCGCGCCAGCCAAAGCAAGACCTGAAGCGCCAAGCGAGCAGCCGAGGTCATATACATGGGCGCCATGGCGAAGGTGGCGCTGGGCAATTAAACTCAGCATGCCCAGAATTTGCCCGTAGCCAGGCACTGATCGGCGGATCATATCAGGGAAACAGGCGACCACTTTTTCATCGAAAGAGAACCGCGCTACGCGGTCAAGGGGTGTCGAAAAGATAGCGTCACGGTAAGATGCATCACTCATGGGCAAGCCGGTATTGTTAATGAGGTTGCGTAGTTTACGCGCCCTTTGTATGTCAGAACAGTAAGTCAGAAAAGTACCCCAGAACAGACCTTGCATGGAACGACGCCACTGGAGATGCCACATGGCCTCAGCATCAAGCGCTACCCCCGATACGTTACCTGCGTGGCAGACGTTAAAGCATCATGCTGAAACGCTGCAGCACGTTCACCTAAAAACGCTGTTTGGCACCGAACCCACGCGCTGGGAGAGTTTTACTCGCCAGGTGGCGGGCTTGACGCTGGATCTTTCCAAGCAGCGTTGGGATGACGATACGCTCGAGCATCTGTTTACGCTGGCGACTGAAGCGGGTGTGCCCTCGGCGATTGAAGCTCTGCTAAGCGGTAAACGAGTGAACGTCAGTGAAAATCGCCCGGCGTTACATACGGCGTTGCGTTTACCTGCCGATGCCACGCTCGAGGTTGAAGGGGAGGATATCGTCGCTGCCGTGCACGAAAGTCTTGCCCAAATGGAGCGCTTGGTCTGCCGACTGCACGCAGGACAGTGGCGCGGTGCCACCGGTAAACCGATTCGGCATGTGGTTAATCTTGGCGTTGGCGGCTCCGACCTGGGGCCATTGATGGTTACCCACGCTTTGGCAGACTTTCGGCCCAAAGATATTCATCCGGTTGAGGTGCATTTTGCCTCGACTATGGATGGCTCGCAGTTAGCGGATTATCTTAGCCGTCTAAACCCTGAAACCACCATCTTTGTACTGTCGTCGAAGTCGTTTACCACCATTGACACGCTCTCCAACGCTAACACGGCACGAGAGTGGCTCTTGAGCCGCTTAACCCAGCATGGTGCGACGCCGATTAGCGCTGAGTTAGTGGTGCGCCAACACTTTATCGGTGTATCGGCGAGTCCTGAGAAAATGACCGAGTGGGGCATTGCAGATGACCATCAACTAACCTTTTGGGAGTGGGTCGGCGGACGCTACTCGTTGTGGGGTACCATTGGCTTGCCGATTGCGCTAGTCGTGGGGATGGATAATTTCCGCGAGTTTCTAGCCGGTGCCCACGTCATGGATCGCCACTTTTCTGAAGCGCCCATGGAAGATAATTTACCGGTACTGCTTGGCTTGGCGGGCATCTGGAACGTTAATTTTCTAGATATTCGCGCGCACTCCATACTGCCCTACGATGGACGATTGGAGTATTTTGCCGCTTACCTTGAACAGCTTGAGATGGAGTCCAACGGCAAGTCGGTTACCCGCCAAGGCCAGCCGGTTAACTACTCCACCTGCCCGGTACTCTGGGGTCAGCTTGGCCCTAATGCCCAGCATGCTTTTTACCAGTTGCTGCACCAAGGCACCCAGCCGGTAGTATGCGATTTCATAGCGCCGCTCAAGCGTTATGATGAAGTGGAAGACCTGGATACCCGGCGCCATCTGAAGACTCAGCACCGTTTGGCGCTGGCCAACTGCTTTGCCCAATCCCGGGTATTGATGCTTGGCGACGACGCCTTGGAAGATGACGGCCCGCGGCCGGAGCATAAGCGCTACCGGGGCAACCAGCCCTCGACCACGGTGCTGCTTGATCAGCTTACCCCAGCAACCCTTGGTTCGCTTATCGCGCTTTACGAGCATAAGGTCTTTGTTCAGGCGGTGATTTGGGATATTAATCCGTTTGATCAGTGGGGCGTTGAGCTAGGCAAACAGATTGCCACGGATACCCAAAAGATTATCGACCATGAGGGAGATCTATCGCGGATGGATGCTTCCAGTAAGGGTTTGATTGAAGCATTTTGGGCGGCGGAGCAGGAGTGAATTAAGCAGATAGCGAGCCGGGGCTAACCCGGCGACAGGTCTACGAGGAGGCGCTGTAAACCCATATATGGTCTCCTCCCTGCTTGCAAGGCTTCGGTCATCGATGCAGGAACAGGTTGCTGCCATATATCCGGCCTGTGCATGAGGCGTCGTCTCCTGGCGCCTCTGGCCCCGATGAGTA
>NZ_JAUAMB010000021.1 GCF_031010175.1 Halomonas sp. SpR1 | reverse complement strand
TACTAGGCTGGCAGCTTCCTGCTTAAATTCAGGCGAAAAAGTACGTCGTTTCTTGGTCATCAGACACCTCGTTTATGGTGGCAATATTACCACCTACGTTGGTGTCCGGTTTTATTGAACCACTACACCTTGCCTAATCGTGATCGGGTATTTTTCGACACCGCTGACGTCCTTGCCATACGGGAAGCAATCAAGGCTTTGGTCGAAGTAGTGTTGCCGATCGGACGAATTACTTGCGGCGGTCATCCGGCGATAACACCGCTCTTGGCTCTTTTCGCCCGCGAGTCAGGCCTCGATCGTGACCGGTTGGCGATTTACCAAAGTAAACTGTTTGAGGGACGATTACCTCCTGAACTGGCAGAGTTCGTCAACGTGCACATGGTACCTGCGGTCAATAACAACAGAACGGCCAGTTTGACGGCCATGAGGCGTGCAATGATCGGAAGCCGCAGTTTCAGCGCAGCGGTGATCGTCGGCGGCATGGAGGGTATCTACGAGGAGCATAAATTGTTCGTCGAGCGCCACCCCAATGCCGAAGTGCTGCCGCTATCAACGACAGGGGCCGCCGCCAGAATCATTTATCAGCAGGGAGAATATGATCCGACTCTTGCGCGTGATCGAACCTATTCCAGCTTATTCCGTCGAAAGCTTCTGCCTGTGAATTGACGCGGCTAACTTACGATATAAGCTAGGAATATCGCACAGATGAAGTGCGCGATAGTCAATGATAAGAACTTGAGAGGCACCCTTATCAACCAAGTAATCCGGACACCCACTTTAGATAGCATTCTGTATGCCAAGCACCATGCAACGTCAGTCACGTAGAGAACCTGGCTTGGCTACGCCGGAGTACTCATAAGGGATTTCACACCTCGTGGCGGGCTGCTGTGCGATTATGCCTGAGATCCGAAACTACGGCGATCAATCTATTGACCGGCTCGGCCAATCGTTTCGGTAATACACGATGCTCGGAAAATATTTTTTCACTGGCAATCCAGCGCTTCGCAACCCATATATCGTCTTCGGGGTGATTGTTGTCCACACCGTTGCAATACTTATAGCCAACAAGTGCATCGGTATGCGAAAGCAGGATACGCGCCATAGTCATGTGGAAACGGTGCGCCTGAAGATCTGCTGGCCCCTTGGGTCGAGGAAGGGTCAGGCGAAGACATTTCTGATCATTGAAGTCCTTCCAGTCAGGCCCGACAACCTGCCCGGCACGCTCCAGCATCTTACGGGCCTGGTCGTTCTTACCGTTGACTATCGCCACAGAAACTGTTCCTCTCGGATACTCCAGCTTTTCGGCCAGCAGATTCATCCAGTTCACCAGTTTGTTCAGCGTTTTATCGTCGGCAAACACCAGGAACTGATGGCGTTGCTCGTCGTCGAGAAACGCCGGCAATTGCGCATAAAGTGGGTATAGCAAGTCATGGAGATAGATGTAGGTCTGCCGGCGACCTTGCTCATGGCTGCGTGTAGTCGCAGTCAATACCCGCTGTGCCCATTCCGGTGTCAGCTCGGGCAGGGCCATTTCGGTGATATCGATGGAGATGAGTGGGAAGCCGAGAGACTTTCCGATCAGCGTCTTGCGACCATCAAAGGCATGGCCAAGTTCGATTTCAACACCGCCAAGCACCATCGGCTCAGCCTGAACCGGCGGCCCAAGCACAGCCACGTCGAGCCGGAACTTGCTGCCAAAAGGCGTCTCTAGGGGATGTTCAGTTGCCACTCGGTCGGCACCAAGCAGCAAGTTCCCCTCCAGCGGATAATCCGATGAGTCCACATCCTTGAACGCCCAGGGCATAGCAAGCCCAGCACGCAAGCGCCTTGAGAGTTCGTCCGCGACAAGTTCTTTTGCCCGCCGGTGTTCAGGGCTTTCTTGTACAACACGCCCACGGCTGATCTCTTCATCATCGAAATGCGCTTTAGGGTTAAAGGTGTGTTGGGCAGGGAGTATCCGAAAATGGGATCGCCGACGCAATTTCCCATTTTCAAAAGAGGGGCTGACCCACGTCACCATCTGTCGTGATCCGTCGGGAGAGACTAATGGCCACAGCTTGCGCGCATGTTCACGGCTTCGTACATCACATGCCAAGATTATGGTTTGGAAAATTCCTTTCCGGGAGAAAACTACAATCGCCTCGTCCATTTTCGCCTCCCCGGTTACGCCGATACGGCAGCTATTCTCGTGGCACTATCCACTATCAGCATCTCCGTCGTACACTCATCAGATAATAGCCTGCAAGCCCTTGTCGGCGATGACATTAAGCAGCTTGAGCGCAGGGCCAGCTGGACGCGTTTCGCCCTGCTCCCACTTGCGCACCGTCGAAGCGGAGGTGTGCAGATGATGGGCGAACACTGGCTGACTGAAGTGCAGCCCCTCACGCAGACGTTTAATGTCGTCGGCGCTGAACTCGCGTACCGGCGGCGGACAGATCGCGTCGAACTCACGCATCGTCACTTTGCTGATCGCACCGGCGTCGTGCAATGCGGCCAGATCACCGCGCAAGGATTCAATGATTTTGCTTGTCACAACAAACCTCCTGTAGGACACCAGCCTGCAATGCCTTCACCAATTCCTTAGCCGACAGCTCTAGAAATACCTTGCCAGCATATTGCAGCGCTTTTTTCTCGTCCCGCGTGATGTTCGCCTTGTTGCTTTTCGGGAACCCATGCAGGAATACATAACGGTGGCCAACACGGGCCGATAACAAGGTGCGGTAGCCACCGCTCTTACCCGCGTCCGGGCGGGCAACTCGCTTCTTATAGAGGTGGCCGCCTAAGTCGGCATCAATCAGTCCACTTTCCATTTCCTGAACTGCCCTGCACAGGGCCTCATCGGACAGTTTCTCGCCCGTCTGCCACCGCGCAAAGTCCTTTCGCTTCAAGACGTTCATACTCGTCCACCTTCAAAATATACCCGTAACGGGCATGGTTGTCCAGCTCCTGCTCGTGGCAGGTTGCCTGCTAGCCCCCAGAGGCCGCCCATGTTCAATAGTCGCAACAGCGTTGCGACTATTGAACCGGAAAACCCAGACGCCGCAATATTAAGCCTACCCACTCATGGGCTTAGACATGCTGCCGGTTTTGTTGTCCAACCAAATCTAGCTTAGGCGTAGTCCAGCAAAGTACGCTGTTGGAGTCATGATGAAATAAAAAAAGCCCCGCGACGCAAAATGCGAGGCGGGGCGCAGCCAGCGTATTAAATGGCTTGGGTTCGTTTAATTTAGCTCGTTTGGTTCAAATAGGATACTTTGGTTCGATTACTTCTTGGGCCAAGCCTTTGGATCAACTTTATTCACCAGTTTAGGGAAGCGGCTGGGGTCGAATACCGGCTCTTTGCCCGCTTTCAACTGCTTTTCGTAGTCGCGGAACAGCGAGAAAGCCACCGGTGACAGCATGAGAATAGCGACCAGGTTAATAATCGCCATCATGCCCATAGAGAGGTCGGCAAAGTTCCAGATCGCCCCTAGACTGGCGACTGAACCAACCATAATCATCGCCAGTACCGCTAGGCGATAAATCAGCACCGCGACGGGCGCACGACGACCGGCCAGGTACTCGATATTAGATTCACCGTAAGAGTAGTTGGCAATCACCGAGGTAAAGGCAAACAGCAGAATCGCCACCGCGATAAACATGCCGCCCCACTCGCCCACATGGCTGGAGAGCGCCATTTGGGTCAACTGGATGCCGTTGTTCTCATCCCCCGCCATCAATTCAGGCCCGGCCATAATGATGATGGCCGCCGTGGCCGTGCAGATCACCAGCGTATCCAGAAACACCCCGAGCATCTGAATAAAGCCCTGGGCAGCGGGGTGATCGGGCCGCGTAGAGGCGGTAGCCGCCGCATTGGGCGCCGAACCCATGCCCGCTTCATTGGAAAATAATCCGCGCTGAATGCCGTTCATAATCGCCTGGGAAACCGCGTAGCCTACCGCCCCACCGGCCGCCTGCTCAAAACCAAACGCACTGCGAATAATGGTCATTATAGCTGTGGGCAAGTCGCTGATATTCAATCCAACGACGACCAACGCTAGCACTAGGTAGAGCAGCGCCATCAGCGGTACAACAAGCTCAGCTACCTTGGCAATCGACTTCAAGCCGCCAAAGATGATCGGCGCAACCACCGCCATCAACACTAACCCCATTGCCCAGGTGGGAACGGCAAATGCCTGCTCCATGGCCTGGGCGATAGAGTTGGCCTGAACGCTGTTAAACGCCAACCCAAAGGCAATAATCAAACAGATAGAGAACAAAACGGCCAGCCAGCGCAAGCCCAAACCACGCTCAATATAACGCGCGGGGCCGCCACGGAAGGTGTTGTCTCCGTGGTCGGTTTTATATGCTTGGGCCAGGGTCGATTCTACAAAGCTGGTCGCCATCCCCACCATGGCGGTCATCCACATCCAGAAAATAGCGCCAGGGCCGCCCAAAGAGATCGCCACCGCGACCCCTGCCAGGTTACCCGTGCCTACCCGGGCCGCCAGACTGGTAGAGAGCGCTTGAAACGAAGAGATACCACCATTTGATTGGCGGGAACTTCCCAGCAGCTTGAACATATGACCGAAATAGCGCAGTTGAATAGCGCGGGTCATCACCGTGAAATAGAGGCCTGCACCAATCAGCAGGTAAATCAGCACGCTGCCCCAGAGCAGGCCATTACCGCGATCCACCAGCGATGTGAGCAACGGAGGAAGAGTAAAGTCCATGAAAAACACGCCTTTTTAAACAATGAAGGCGCATCATTCTTCACGGTTGCACCAAAATGGCAAGAAAAATGGCAAAAAGACGTTAGGACAGCAATAACCACTTACCCTACTGAATCGCAAAGCCACTGCCACACCAAGGCGGCTTCGTCGCTAACGTGGCGTCGGCTAGGACGCACCAACCAGAAGCGTTCCTCGCTGGGCACGCTCAGCTCAAAAGGTGCCACTAGATCCGTGCGCTGTTCCATTAACCGTCGGTGGGTGAGCGCGATACCTCCGCTCTGACTAGCCAGGGCTAGCGTCATCACCTGGTTATCGCAGGTAAGCGACCAGCACTGCGCTTCCAGGTGGGCAACCCCCGCTTCCTGCAGCCACCCCGGCCACCCCACACCAAAACCGACAGCGTGCAGCAGCGTATGCCCAGCCAAATCGCTTGGCGCGGTTAGCGTCTCCGCCAAGGCTTGCGAGCAAACAGGCAGCAATTGTTCTTCGCCTAGCGGCTGCATTTCGATGCCCGTCCACTCCCCTTTGCCATAACGAATTTCGATATCCGCCCCTTCGGGGCCAAAGTCATCCGGCCAGATAGCGCTCACCAGGCGAATCGCCACTTGGGGGTGAGCGCGGTGGAAAGCAATCAACCGCGGCGCCAGCCACGACTGCTGAATAACCGGCGTGGCCCGCAGCGTTACCGGCTGCTCGGACGTGCTGCCAAACACCTCCAGAGTGCCTTCGCTAATCCGCACAAAGGCATCGTGAATACTCGGTAGCCACGCCTGCCCGGCGGGAGTGAGCGTCAAACTGCGCGCATGGCGCACAAACAACTTCTGCCCTACGCGGTCTTCCAGCAGCCTGACACGCTGACTAATGGCCGCTTGAGTGACACCCAGCTCATTGCCGGCGGCAGTAAAACTCAGGGTGCGCGCCGCAGACTCAAACGCTTGGAGCCATAGTAGAGGCGGTAACTGACTCATGAAAAAGAGACCTATAAATAAAATGACATCTCAGGGGTCAGATTAATCGTTTGTCACTGCCGCGGCTACTCCCCATCCTAGACAGCACTGAAGCAACCCCCTTATGCACGCCCTAAAACCTCTGCAGGCGCTGCCACTTAGGGAGCGAATTGGAGTTCTCATGAACGGCGCTTTACAAACCACACCTCAGAATCATGCCCCCGAAATGGGCGAATTAACGCCTTATCACTCTGGCCCGGCACTCACCCAAGCCACGCTGACTCAGCAAGGCGTAGCGCTAACGTGGCAAGATGGTCAACAAACGACCCTGCCCCTGCGCTGGCTACGCGACCACTGCGCCTGCCCGGCCTGCCGCCACCCGCAAACCCGCGAAAGGCTCTACCTGCCGCTTGAGGAAATCACTGAGCCGCCGACCGTTGCGCTACTCGATGGTCATTTACACCTTAACTGGCAGGATGGTCACATCAGTGCCTTTCATAGCGGCTGGCTTTACCAGCGCCGCCCAGAAGCCGCGCTCACCTCAGCCATCCCCAAGGTCGCACCGTGGGAAGATAACTTTGCTCCCGAGCGCATTCGCCATAGCGACTTTTTAACACCTCAGGGCGAAAAAGCCTGGCTGACCGCCATGCTACGGGACGGGCTGGCATTGATGACCGACGGCCCCCTGGTGGAAGAGGAAGTAAGCCGCCTAGCCGAGCGTATTGGTCCCCTGCGCGCCACCAACTTTGGCGCCCGCTTTGACGTGCGCTCCAAACCCAACCCCAATAACGCGGCCTATACCGCGGTGGGATTACCGCTGCATATTGATTTGCCCAACTGGCGGCAGCCGCCGGATATTCAACTGCTTTACTGCCTCCAAAACGGCGCCAGCGGAGGAGAGTCACTGTTTGCCGATGGCGTTCGGGTCGTAGAGGCTCTGCGCCAGCAATCTCCGGAAGCGCTGGCAATTCTCAGCGAAACGCCGATTGATTTTCGCTTTCAGGATGAAACCCACGACATTTCCCTGCGGGCGCCAGTGGTCACTCTGGATAGCGCAGGCAACCTGGTCGAAATACGTTTGAACAACTGGATTCGCGATGCCCTTCACCTGCCGGTAGAGCAGATGGATGCCTGGTACAGCGCCTACGCCCTGCTTTGGAAACTGTTTCACAGCGAAGCACACCAGCTAGAGTTCACCCTTCTCCCGGGCCAGATGGTGGCGTTTGATAATCGCCGGGTACTTCACGGGCGCCGCGAGTTCGATCCCAACAGCGGCGCACGTCATCTACAGGGCACCTATTTAGACCGCGACATGCTGGCTTCACGCCTTCGTGTACTGGCCCGCAACGATTAACGCGGTATTCCTTTATTTAACAACAACCGCTATCCGACAAAAACGAGTCGATTATAAAACCAAGCAAGGAGATCCCATGACACACCTTAAACCTATCGCCTCAGGCATTGCCTTTGCCACCGCCGCACTCTTCGTGTCGGCGGTTCACGCCGACGATCAACCCCTCGATTTCGGTGTCCCCGCCTGGCCCGGCATTACGGTAAAAACCGCCATCGCCGAGCAGTTATTAAACCCACTGGGCTACGAAACCAGCACTCACGAAATCGGCCTACAGGTGATTTACCAGGGCATCGAAAGCGGCGATATCGACGCCTTTCTAGGGGCTTGGCTGCCCGCCCAGCGGGAAATGTTTAATCCCCGTAAAGAGTCAGGTGTACTCATCGATGTCGCCAATAACGTGGATGGCGCACAAATGACCCTGGCGGTGCCGGAATATCTGTATGAGAGCGGCATCCAAAGTTTTGCCGATCTGGATGAGCACCGCGACCAGTTCAATGGCCAAATACATGGCTTTGGCGCAGGTTCTGCCGCCAGTGAGATTCTGCATGGTGCCATTGATAACGACACCTGGGGGCTAGGTGACTGGCGCCTTGTCGACACCAGCGAAGTCGGCATGCTTACCGCTGCGCGGGATGCAATCTCTCGGGAAGAGGCCATCGTCTGGGTCGGCTGGACGCCCCACTGGATGAACCTTGAGCTGCCCATGCGCTACCTGGAAGATCCCGAAAACCTGTTCGGCGAGAACAATGGTGAAAGCGATGTGTTAACGCTACTGCGCAGTGAGTATGCGGATGCCAACCCCAACGTGGTGACCTTCTTTGAACAGTTCACCTTCACCGCTGAAGAGCAGAGCTGGATGATTCAGGCATTTGGCCAGGAAGAGCAAGACCTTAATGATGTCGCCAAACAGTGGATCAACGACCATCCTGAGCGCGTTGAAGCTATGCTGGCAAACGTCACTACCACCGACGGCGACCCCGCTTGGCCTGTCATAGAAACCCAGCTCTACAACTAACGCTTGGTGTAAAAGCACCGTCATCCCATCGGACGGCTAGCGTATGCTAACGCTTTTTTCGCCGATGGGAGTAGGCATGTCACGAACATTGAGCAAGGGCGTAGGCCTACTCTCACCAATATGATTGGGCAGCCAGCTACCTCCGCTAAAGAACTCATCCTGGCGGGTAGCGGGCTTGCTGTCGGGATTGGCCTGCTAATAGGCCTGAAACGTTTTGCTACCCGGCGCCAAGCGGCAAAAGCACAGCCTCACCGCGAAGAGGAGTGATATTTGGCCAACACCTCCGCGTAAAAGCTCGCCACCGCTGAAGCAAAATTGTCGATATCGAACTCCTCGGCAAAGTGGCTGGCCTGCTTGCCCAACTGCTGACGCAGCTCAGCGTTATCTTTTAACCCCACTACTTTCTGCCCCCACGCCTGACGATTTTGTGGTGTTTTGAAGCCGTTTATTCCCTGGCGTACCACGTCATCGATACCGCTTGAGCGCACCGCTACTACGGGCAAACCCGCCGACATCGCCTCAAGAATCACCATGCCCTGGGTTTCCGACGTGGAGGCAAACACAAAGATATCGCCCAGATGGTAATAAAGCGCCATTCGATCCGGTGGCACTGCGCCTACCAGGGTTACCTGCGAAGTTAGCTTCAAGGTATCGATTTGGGTTTGAATCGCCTCGCGATCTGGCCCATCACCAATCAACAGCAAATGAAAATCATCGTGTCCCTGTGCCTTAAGCTCGGCGAGAGCTTCCAGCATAAAGCTAATATTTTTCTCTTTGCTAATCCGCGAAACGCTGATCAATATTTTGCGTGAAGCGCTAACACCTAATTGCTCACGCAACGCGTCAAGTTCACTCTCATCAACTTGAGAGAAACGCGCGACATCAATACCTGTTGGCTGCACCAGCGAGGGGGTTTTTACGCCGATCATGCGCAGATACTCTTCTGCCGAATAGGTCGGCACAATCACCCCCTGGCAGCGGTTAGAGAAGCGCTTGATCAAGTAATGCGAAATCAGATTACGAAACAGCGCACCGGGCAACGGCACGAAGTGGGCATAGTGCTCCAGGCGGGTATGGTAGGTGTAGATCACTGGCACTTTAAGTCTACGGCCCATAAACAGCCCCATGGAGCCCAGCCAGAAGGGGTGGTGAACGTGAATAAGGTCAGGCTTGAACGCCCGCAGGCAGCGGCGAAAACGCGCGCTGAATGGGTTAGTTAGTCGAAACTCGTCCTTCTGACCAAACGCCATCAGCGTTGGTATTCGCTTTATTGAGCTATCGTCCTGCCATGCCTCTCGATAGCGCGGCACGAACAGCTGAAGAGAGTGACCTAAGGCGCGTAAGCCATTGCGCAAGCGATCCACCGATACCGACACCCCGGAAACAAACGGGAAGTAGTTATTGGAGACCATCGCCACACGCAGTGATTTACCCATAAAAGGCGTTGGATCAATATCAAAATCGGGATAGTAATCACGGTCTTCAAAAATCAGCCGATGCAAACGCAGTGCGAGTAGTGTCAATACACCGACAATCAGCAAAAACCGCGTATAGCTGACGTAGAAAAACGCATAAAGCGCCGACCAGACGCTGGTGACCATACGCCACCAGCCGGGGCTATCCACGTTCAAACGTACCGGGGCAATAGTGACATTGTCACCGGCTACATTGACGATGACATAGTGATGAAAGCTGCTATCGGCGTCGATCAGAATACCGCCCGCACCGCCGGTGGTAACGTAATCCACACCGTTAACCGTCTGCTGGGAAAAGAGGGTCAGGTTGGCGGAAAACACCGTATCAACGCCATACTCTTCCGCTAGCGCCATAATGCCGTCCGCCAGACGCGGATCGCTGAGATAATTGTCCGCTTCAAACAGTGGCGCGTCGCTCACCACATTGTGTAGCGGCAGACCCACAAACAGAAACTTATGCTGGGCCTCAGAGGCCGCGAGCTCCCGGGATAACCAATCAAGCTGCCAAGAGGTGGATGACTTACCGGTACCGTCCAGAAAGATAAAGTGGCTATTACCCGCTACGAAAGAGTAGAAATGTGGGCCAAAATATTCATAAAACAGGTAGCTGCCAAAGTCGCTATCTTCGTTGTCGCCGTAGGTGAGTAAGTAAGGAACATTGAGCTTCTCCAAACTCCGGTAAATTGCCTGATAGCTCTCCTGTTGCCCTCCACTCACGGCATTACCCGCCGAAATCAGGAAGTCGATGCTGCCCTGGTTAATCAGCGGTACGATCTCTTCTTGAAACACGCTCACGGAGTTATTGATATTGCCTACCACTGCAAAGCGGTAGTCGGTTCGCTCAGTCAATGCCTCGCGAATATTAGCCACTTCAAGGGTATGCACCGACTCAAACTTGGGCTCTGCCACGTATAACCAGATTTGGTGCGCAATCAGCCCAACCACCAGGGCAAGATTAAGATAGAAGAACAGCCGCAACCAGCGCTGGCGGGAAAGGCGAAGAAAGGAGCGTCGTGGCATTTAAAAGCGCTTTTCAAAAAAATGGAGGTAACCGCCCTACGGCGGTTTAAGCCTAAGAACGCCTTTATTATACAGCAACGCTGCCTAGAGTTGGCGTCTCGGGTTAGCGAGCATCGCACCCGTTTAGGGTGGCCAGTAACCTTCTTGGCCCGGCTTGATTGCGATGCTCCCCCAACCATATCCCCTGCCAAGTACCTAAGGCCAAGCGGCCGTCGCGTACCGCTAACGTTAGCTGAGTACCCAGCAAGCTGGCGGCCACATGGGCCGGCATATCATCAGGCCCTTCCAGGGTATGGCGAAAATAGGGCAAATCTTCGGGTACCAGACGACGCAGAAACGCATCTAAATCGTGGCGCACATCCGGATCAGTATTCTCATTGAGCGTTAACGAGGCAGAGGTGTGCATCAGTTGCAAATGCAGCATGCCAATATGGCAGTCGCATAAGCATGGCAGCGCGCGGGCTACATCATTCGTAATCAAATGAAAGCCGCGCGCCATCTCAGGCAAATGGATCTCTTGTTGGTACCACATACACACTCCTTTATTTGTTATGCAAACGAAAACACTTCACCACCAGTGTGCTCTTTTTGTATGTCAAAATAGCCACCAATAGCATTTACCATAGTCCATCGCCCACAGTGCATCGCCTACAGTTCATAGCCCACCATAGTTCATCGCCAAGGAGCGCGTTAATGAAAACACTGCTAGGAAGCAGCATCGTTAGTATGGCCCTACTCACCGGCTGCACTGGCATCCCGGAAGGCACGCAGCCAGTCTCAGGTTTTGAGCTAGATCGCTACCTGGGTGAGTGGTTCGAAATTGCCCGTCTGGATCACTCCTTTGAACGCGGCCTTGATTGCGTTACTGCTACTTACAGCCTGCGCGATGACGGCGGTGTGCGAGTGATCAACCGCGGTTACAACCTTGAAGAGCAAGCGTGGGATGAAGCAGAAGGCCGCGCCTACTTTATTGGCCATGAAAGCGTTGGGCGCTTAAAGGTAAGCTTCTTTGGCCCCTTTTACGGCGGCTATAACGTCCTTGAGCTGGATGAGGAGTACCAATGGGCATTGGTGGCAGGCCCTAACCGCGACTACCTGTGGATACTCTCACGCACAGCGGAAATGGATAGCGCGACAGAAGACCGCCTGCGTCAGCGAGCAGCCGCGCTGGATTTTCCTACTGAAGAGCTGATTGATGTTAACCAAGGCGAGGCTTGTCCTAGCCGATAAGTAGCTTCTGGTTAGCTTCCTTCCGGCAATCTCGGCACCCGCCCCGCTATCTCACGCTGAACATAGTCAATAAAGACACGCAGCCGGGCAGGCACATGGCGGCGTTGCTCAAACACCGCATAAAAATCTGCCCGCACCCCCTGCCAGCCTGGCAACAGCGCTACCAATGCGCCACTGGCAAGGTGCTCGTTGACGTCCCACCAGGAGCGCAGCATGACCCCATGGCCGTCCAGGGCTAAGCGGGTAATCACTTCGCCATCGTTGCTGGCTAGACGACCGCTGACCTTTATCGACTGTGTCTGCCCAGATAGCCCTTTTGCAGATTGAGCGACTTGTTCAAAGCGCCAAAGCGGGAAATCGCTGTCGTTCTCGCGAATGACTAAACAGGCATGCTGCTGTAAATCTGTCGGTACTTGCAGAGGTGGCGCCTGGGCAATGTAGGCAGGCGACGCGCAGAGCACCCGCCGATTGGCCAGAATACGCCGAGCGACCAAGCGCGACTCCGGTGGCTCACCCACGCGAATGCCAATATCGAAGCCGTGATCACTCAGATTTAATGGAAAATTGGTTAACTCTAACCACCCTTCCACCTCAGGGTGATCGGCGCAAAAGCGCGATAGCAGTGGCGCGATATGGCGGCGGCCAAAGCCAAAGGTGGCGTTAACGCGCAAACGCCCGCTAAGCGCTTGATTGGCCCCCTCTCCCAATGAATTTTCCAGCTCATCCAGCTCATCTAAAATCAGCGCACCACGGGCAAGATAGCGCTCCCCCTCTGCGGTGAGCGTTAACCGCCGCGTAGTGCGAGCCGCCAACTCCACTCCCAGGCGCGCTTCCAACTGCTTCAGCCGTTTGCTTACCGCCGAGAGCGACAGCCCCAGCTCACGGGCGGTCGCCGTTAAACTCCCCGCTCGAGCCAAATGCTGAAAAAAAGCCAAATCATCCAGGTGCGCCATATCGCTCCTCAGTCATTCTGCACTTTCACGCAACAATAACTTGAATAGTAGCCTGATTATCTCCGCCAAAATAGCCGCTACACTCTATTCACGATTCACGATTCACGATTCACGATTCACAAGCATGCCAAGCAACTAACAAGATAAGGAACCACTATGACCCACCGTATCGCCATTATCGCCGGTGACGGCATCGGCACCGAAGTGATGCCCGAAGGCGTTCGCGCGCTTGAGGCCACCGCCAAGCAGTTTAATATTGACCTTGAGTTCACCACCTTTGAGTTTGGTAGCTGCGACTACTATCTCGAGCACGGCAAAATGTTGCCGGATGATTGGTTCGAGCAGTTAAAAGGCTTCGATGCACTATTTTATGGCGCAGTGGGCTGGCCGGATAAAGTGCCCGACCATATTTCTCTATGGGGCTCGCTGCTGCAGTTCCGGCGCCGCTTTGATCAGTACATCAACCTGCGCCCCTGTAAGCTCATGCCCGGCATTAAAAGCCCGCTGGCAGGCCGCAAACCCGGCGATATCGACTTTTACGTGGTACGTGAAAACACCGAAGGCGAGTACTCCAGCGTTGGCGGCAAGATGTTTGAAGGCACTGACCGGGAAGTGGTGATTCAAGACACCGTCATGACCCGCACGGGCGTTGACCGGGTACTGAAGTACGCCTTTGAGCTGGCCCAAACCCGCCCGCGTAAAAAGCTCACCTCCGCGACCAAGTCCAACGGCATCTCTATCACCATGCCCTACTGGGATGAGCGGGTGGTCGAAATGGCCAAGGGTTACCCAGAGATTGCGGTAGATAAATTCCATATCGATATTCTGACCGCCAACTTCGTTCTCCACCCCGATTGGTTTGATGTGGTGGTGGGCAGCAACCTGTTCGGCGATATTCTCTCCGACCTGGGCCCCGCTTGCACCGGAACCATCGGCATCGCCCCTTCAGCCAATATCAACCCCGAAGGCAACTTTCCCAGCCTGTTTGAACCCGTACACGGCAGCGCGCCGGATATCGCCGGCAAAGGCATCGCCAACCCCATCGGTCAGATCTGGTCAGGCGCCATGATGCTGGAGCACCTCGGCTATAAAGAAGCCGGTGATGCAATGGTGACGGCCATTGAAAAAGTGTTAAGCGAAGGAGATGCCAATGTACTCACCCGTGATGTGGGTGGGGAAGGCACCACGGCGAGCCTAGGCAAGGCGATTGCCGAAGCTATTTTGCACTGACACCCCTATGCCATAGCGCTTGGCTGTCCGGTTGAACCCTACCGGACAGCCAATGTATGTTTTTTGATCTCTTATGTTCTACATTTGTCCTGAGGGTGGAAGAAACATCAGTTTCATTTCGCTCATAACAACATCCATGACGAAACAACAAACAACCATCAGGACAATGCTATGAAACTTGGACGCCGTCAGTTCCTTTCGGCATCGGCCGCCCTGGCCGCTGTTGGCACATCGCCCCAGCTTTTTGCCTTGCAGAGCTCACAAGGTTCCACCCCGGAACGATACCCAATCGATGCCTGGAAAGTCGAAGACTCCCGCTTTAGTGATTACATGATTTTTAATAGTCCTTTAGAGCGCCACTGGAGCGGAGGTCTGTGGACAGAGGGGCCAGCATGGAACGCCGTAGGTCGTTATGTCGTTTTCAGCGACATACCCCGTGCCAAACAGATGCGTTGGGACGAATCCACTGGCCAAGTCAGCGTTTTGAGAGACAATGTCGGCCACTCTAACGGTAATACCTTCGACCATCAGGGGCGGCTAATTGCTTGCGAACACTACCCCTCACGCGTTCTGCGCTACGAGTGGGACGGCAGCACCACGGTGCTCGCCGAGCGCTATCAGGGCAAACCGCTCAATGCCCCCAATGACGTGGTGGCACTGCCCTCGGGTGGTGTGATTTTCACCGATCCAGGCTATGGGGCTCACTTCGACTACGAAGGCAAAAAACGCGACCTGGAGTTAGAAACGGCAATCTATTACGTCGATGACAGCCTGGATGAGCCCATCATGCTGACCGACGATATTTATAAGCCAAACGGTATTGTACTAACACCGGATGGTGAGGGGTTCTACGCCAGCGACAGTGCCCCCACCCATTTCGAAGAGCCCGCGCGAATCATTCGCTGGTCGCTGGGTGAAGACGGCCGCAGTGTCAGCGATCGACAAGTAATCGTGACCAGCGAAGACACTATTTTCGATGGCATGACCTGCGACGAGGATGGCAATATCTGGTCAAGTGCCAATGGTGGCGAAGGTATCGACGGGGTAGTGGTCTTCTCACCGGAAGGCACTCTGCTGGGGAGAATATTGCTGCCTGAGGTCTGCTCAAACGTGTGTTTCGCGGGCAAGGGCCGCAATCGGCTATTTATGACGGCCAGCCAATCCGTCTACACAATTTACACGGCGGCACGCGGAGCGTAGTAAGACTATAACTATAATCCCATCTCCAATACCGCAGTCCCAAAAAAGCCTCGCCGGAAATATCCAGCGAGGCTTTTGCATGGCTAACTTGTCTATGACTGACTTGGCTAGTGAACCTGATTAACTGGCCAGTTTAGCCGCCGTTTTAGCCACCAACTCGCCCTGGAAACGGGCAATTTTAAGCTCGCGCTCGTCAGGTTGGCGCGAACCATCGCCACCGGCCAGCGTTGCGGCGCCGTACGGCGTGCCACCGCTCACTTTAGAAATATCAAACTGCTCTTCAAGGCCGTAGCCAATCGGCACAATGATCATGCCGTGGTGGGCCAGTGTGGTCCAGGTAGAGGTGATCGTCATTTCATCGCCGCCGCCAGTACCGGTAGAGGTAAACACACTGGCTACTTTGCCACGCAGTGCGCCATTCGCCCAAAGACCGCCGGTTTGATCCAGGAAGGTACGCATTTGGCCGGCCATATTACCAAAACGGGTGGGGGTACCGAAGATGATCGCATCGTAATCGGCAAGCTCTTGAGGCGTCGCTTCCGGTGTATCGTAGTCCTGCTTGCCTCCCGCGTTTTTAAACGCTTCGTCAGGCATGGTTTCCGGCACGCGCTTAACGGTGACTTCGACGCCGCTCACACCCTTTGCGCCTTCTGCCACGGCATGGGCCAGCGTATCAATATGGCCATACATGGAATAATAAAGTACCAGTACCTTCGTCATTGCTCTCTCCTTCACTTATAAGTAGTGCGATCATGAATCGTGCAATGGGCGTCGCCCAATAAGTAGTACAAACAACATAGCGCACTCAAGCATAGAAAAAAGCGAATGTTTTCGTCCGTGGGCGTCGATTTCATCGACGAACGCCGCCTTGCACTTTACGCCAACCACCACTAGCTTTTGACTTGCCTATATCAAACGTATCCAAGGAGTCTGGAATGACGATTTTTGAAGCCCTGCGCAAGGATCACGATATCCAGCGCGACCTACTCGCTCGCTTGGTTGAAACACATGGAGACAGCGACGAGCGCGATAACCTATATCAGCAGGTTCGTGCCGAACTGCACTATCACGCCGCTGCCGAAGAGCGGGCGTTCTACATCCCGCTGATGACGATTGACCTAACTCAGGAAAAAGCCCGCCATAGCGTTGCTGAACATCATGAAATTGATGAGCTTTTAGAACTGCTCGATGAAACCGACTACAGTGCAACTCATTGGCTCACCCACGCCAAGCAGCTTCAGGAATTAGTCACCCATCACCTGGATGAAGAGGAGCAAGAGGTTTTCCAATTGGCGGGCCGGGGCCTGCAAGATAAACAGAAGACGGCGCTCGCCAGCGAGTATCAAGAAGAGATGCAGCGTCAGCGCTCAGCGTAATCTTAGTAACCCAATTGCAAAGCGTCCATGCATCCCATGGGCGCTTTTTTGTTGCTAGCAACTTAAGGCCACGTTGAGATATCGCTTGCTTCATGAATACGCTTTTTCATGAATATACTGGGCTTTTACACGCGAACGACCTACTGGCTTGTGACAAAGGGTTAGCGTGGTGATGCTAGGCTCACTCTGATCCTGACAATGATACTGAAAATAGAGACTAAGGAGCGATAATGCTAGGCCAATGGCTCGACTGGTCGCTTGACGGGCAGCTCCCCACCGCCAGCCACGGCGTCTTCGCAAGCGGCACTTACCATTTGCATGCGCCTGGTATTTTGGAACTCTCCCCCAACACGGCAAGCCAGGGCGCTCACGCGTGCATTTTTTCAGCGGCGATCCATGGTAATGAGACTGCGCCGGTTGAACTGGTAGGTGAATGGTTAAGCGGCGTGGAAGCAGGCAGCATATCGCTCGGCGCGCCCGTTCTGGTGATTTTAGGCAACCTACCCGCGCTTAAAGCGCAGCAACGGTTTCTTACCACCAATTTAAACCGGCTATTTCGCCGCGAACTGACCGCCAAGGGCGAGGAGCCGGATCGCGCCAGGGAATTAATGGCCGCCGTGGATGGCTTTTATGCCCGCCATGCCCAGCTACCCAAACTGCATTACGACCTGCATACCGCGATTCGGGAGAGCCGTTACCCCCGTTTCGTCGTAGAACCCTTTGCCGAATCCTCCACCGCTGCCGAGCAGTGGGGCTGGCTGGCGGCAGCGGATATGCAGGCAGTGCTGCATCAACACCAGCACAGTTGGACATTCTCCCACTACAGTAAACACTATCACGGCGCCCAGGCATTTACCTTTGAGCTGGGCCGAGTAGCCCCTTTTGGCCACAACGATATGGCATCATTACAACCGATGCGTACGCTAATCGCCACGCTTAGTGAAGGACACACGCCACCCAGCCAGCCCGCCACGCAAATGCAGTTTTTCCAGGTTCAACACGAGTTAATACGTCACTCAGATGACTTCACACTCTGTTTTCCCGAGGAGACGGCAAACTTCAGTCGTTTTGAGCCAGGCACACTGCTGGCCCAGGACGCTGAGGCGGGTGAATTCCGGGTAGGCGATACCCCTCTTCATGTAGTGTTTCCCAATGCCCAGGTTGAAGTGGGCGCACGCGCCGCGCTGTTGGTGGCACCTATCGCTTAACCCCCAAGCCGGAACTGCTTTAGCTAAGACAATAATAATGGTGAGGCGATAACAGGCCACTCGACGTCGATTCGACTATCGTCGAGTGCATAATGTTATAAGGAAAGCGCGCATAATGCGCCCAGCCTGATAGAATCGCCCCTTTTTTCGCGCCAGCCGCATCAAACCCATATGTTGCTGCGGCAACTCTGTACTGGAGCCAATGATATGGCCGCTACGCCTACTCCCCTTGAAGTGCGTAATATTAAAAAACGCTTTGGCGATACGGAAGTTCTGAAAGGTCTCTCACTGCAAGCCCAAAAGGGCGATGTGATTACCCTGATTGGTGCCTCTGGATCGGGTAAAAGTACTTTTTTGCGCTGCATGAACTTGCTGGAACAGCCCGATGATGGCGACCTCATTGTCCATGGCGAACCCATTCGCTTTAAAACCACTCGACACGGTCGCGAGCCCGAAGATTGGAAGCAGGTAGTACAAATGCGCGCCAAGCTCTCCATGGTGTTCCAGAGCTTTAACTTGTGGGCGCATATGACGCTGCTAGAGAACATCATCGAAGCGCCGATTCATGTGCTGAAAAAACCTAAAAAAGAAGCCTTGGAACAGGCTCACGCACTGCTTGATCGGGTTGGTTTAACCGCCCGGGCCAACGCCTACCCTGCCCAGATGTCCGGCGGCCAGCAGCAGCGCGGTGCGATCGCTCGCGCTCTGGCGATGGATCCGGAAGTGATGCTGTTTGACGAGCCCACCTCTGCCCTTGACCCAGAACTGGTCGGTGATGTGTTGAAAGTCATGCACGGCCTCGCTGAAGAGGGCCGCACCATGGTAGTGGTGACCCACGAGATGGGATTTGCTCGGGATGTCTCCAGCCAAGTGATTTACCTTCACCAAGGCTTAGTGGAAGAAGCCGGCCCCCCAGCGCAAGTACTAGGCAACCCGCAATCACCGCGTCTGCAGCAGTTCCTGGCACCTAAATACTGATCCGCGAGGCTTACCATGATTGATTTGCAAGGTTATGGTCCCCGGCTGATCGAGGGGGCTGGCGTTACCGTCCAATTAGCAGTGCTGTCGCTGATTCTGGCGATTATTTTGGGGCTACTGACCGCCAGTGCGAAAATGTCGCGCAACTGGTTTTTAAGACGCACGGCGACGGTTTACACCACGCTGATTCGCGGCGTGCCGGATCTCGTCTTGATGATGCTACTGTTTTTTGGCGGCCAGATTGGTGTTAACGCCATCAGCGACATGCTCTATTACAGCTACGACATCGATATTTACATTAACTTCAATGCCTTCGCTGCAGGCGTACTGACCATTGGTTTTATCTTCGGCGCCTATATGGGAGAAACCTTCAGGGGCGCCTTTATGGCGGTGGATAACGGCCAGATTGAAGCGGGCAAAGCCTACGGAATGAGCAATGGCCTCGTATTTCGTCGCATCCGCTTTCCGCAAATGATGCGCCATGCGCTGCCGGGGTTATCTAATAACTGGATGGTACTGCTCAAAACCACCGCACTGGTGTCGGTCATTGGCTTAACCGATATGGTGCGTGTGGCCGCGGAAGCCTCGCGGGCGACCCACGAGCCGTTTACCTTTTTGCTCCCCGTCGCCGTAGCGTACCTGCTCATCGCCAGCGTGTCTGAATGGATTTTCGCGCGCCTGCAGAAACACTACGACATCGGCTTTGGAGGTCAGTGATATGCTCGATATTTCCACTTGGTTCAATGACCTTCTCGCTGGCAATACGATTTTCACCGCCAATACACTGGGGTACTACTGGGAAGGCTTGGTCACGACTACGCAACTGGTATTTTTATCGCTTGTGGCAGGATTAATTCTTGCCGTGCCGCTGGCCATTATGCGCAGCTCCAAGCATAAATGGATTAGCCTGCCGGTTTATCTCTATACCTATGTATTTCGTGGCACACCGCTGTTGATTCAGCTCTATATCATCTATTACGGCGTCGTCTTTGTTGATGGCATCCAAGAGAGTTTTTTATGGCCAGTGCTGCGTGAAGCCTTCTATCCAGCGCTGATAGCCTTCACGCTGAATACCGCCGCCTACACCACCGAAATTTTCCGTGGCGCCATTAAAGCCACGGCTAAGGGCGAGATTGAAGCCGCCCGCGCTTATGGCATGTCGCAGAGCTTGATGATGCGCCGAATCATCTTACCCAGCGCCTTTCGCCGCGCCCTACCCGCCTACGGCAACGAAGTGATCTTCATGCTTCACGCCAGCGCGATTGCCAGCGTGGTCACGCTGATGGATCTCACCGGCGCTGCTCGCTTTGTCTACGCCCGCTACTACGCGCCGTTCGAAGCGTTTTTATTCGTAGCCGCCATCTATCTGTGCTTAACGTTCGCGATCTTGTTCTTCTTTCGCTATCTGGAAAAAAAGTTGCTGGCGCATCTACGGCCGCAAGATGCTTAAGCATGGGGAAACCGGTTGATCATGGAAAAACAGTGCAAGCGTCAAACAAACGTTGGTTCACAACGTAACGTCCCCTTTTCGTCAACGCCAACCTGGGTTAGTTTAATTGTCGGCTAACAACTATTTGTCAGTTAAAAACGGGAATCACTTTTAAGTGAACCCGCTTTCTACGGAGTAATAAGATGAAAAAACTACTATCTCTTTCGCTGTTAGGCTTGGCAGTCGCTGCCGCATCCTCGGCACAGGCGCGTGATTACGACAATGTACGCATTGGCGTGGACGTTCCTTACGAGCCTATGGAGTTCCGCACCGCTGAAGGCGAACTTACCGGTTTTGACATCGATCTGGGTAACGAGCTATGTGACCGCATGGGCGTTACCTGCGAATGGGTTGAGCAGGAGTGGGACGGCATTATTCCTGGCCTAATGTCGCGCAACTACGACGCCATCATGTCGTCAATGACCATTAACGACGAACGTCGTGAGCAAGTGCTGTTCTCTGACCCTTACATCACTATGCCCTCTGCATGGTTTGCGGCAAGCGATCTGGGTATCAGCGAAGCCACCAAAGAGACGCTGGAAGGCATGACCATTGGCGTTCAGCGTGGCACTCTGCAGGACAACTACGTCACCGACAACTTCAGTGACGTTGCCGACATTAGCCGCTACTCCACCGCCGACGATATGGTGCTGGATATGGAAGCTGAGCGTCTGGACATCGTCTTCCTCGACTTCCCGATTGGCCAGTCCACGCTGCTGGAAAGCGAAGAAGCTGAGTACGTAGTGGTGGGCGAGCGTATTAGCGAGCCAAAAGAGTACTTCGGTGACGGTTTTGGCATCGCCTTCCGTCAACGCGATGAAGCGCTGGCCGAGAAGTTCAACGAAGCCCTGGCTGAAGTACAGGAAGACGGTACTTACGACGAGATCTACAACCGTTATTTCGGTGAAGCTGAGTAAGCCTCACAGCAAGCCTTGATGTCTATCACCCCGACTATTACCCCGGCAACTGCCGGGGTAATTTGCTTTTAGAGCCAAGCCAATTAAGTGAACTAGGTAAAGCTACCTCTGTCTGTGTATCATTGCGCCTATTCAACACGGAGGTTCTATGGCTCACTCGACTAGCCCACATGCAGGTACTCTCCCTCGCCCTTCTTCCCATTGGACTGGCTGGGGCCAGTGGCTGGCGCTGATCACCATGACCGTGGATCACCTTACTCGCTATGTGCTACCCGGGGACTGGGATTTAAGCTGGGCAGGCTCTTCCATTGGTCGTATCGCCTTTCCGCTGTTTGCCGCCATGGTGGCTTGGCACGGGCTATTTAATACCCGCAATCCCTTACGCTACTCACGGCGCATTTTGATTATCGGCCTGGTCGCCCAACTCCCCTACATGATGATGCCGCGTACATCAGACGCATTTATCCTCAACGTCTGCTTTACCCTTGCCAGTGGCTTAGCCTTGGGGACGCTGGTACGTCAGGGATGGCAGCACTACCAACAGCAAACGCTAGGTTTACCCTGGCTGTTAGCAGGCGCGGCGGTAGGCGTTACGGTGTGGTACTTGCTCGGCTTTTGGGTAGAGTACGGTCACAACGGACTGTTGCTGATTCCACTGTTAATGTTTGCCATGCATGCACTAAGCCAAGCAGAGAGCCACTTTCAGGCGCGCTTATGGGCAGGCTTAGCGGCCTTTCCGGTACTCTGGATTGCCGGGCAGATGAATGCCTCTGATATGGCCAAATCGTTTACCGTAGGCACGTGTGTCATCGTGCTGTTGCTCGCCGCAGGGGCAGCTCAACGAATCCCACCTGTCAGTTTGGTTATGCCGCGCCGTTTATGGTTAGCGTGGTACCCTGGCCACTTTGCATTAATCGCCTTATGGCTACTGCTGATCGGTCAACTAGCTTAACCGTTCAGCTCACTGCATCTTATCGCGCATCCAGGGTTGATAGCGGCACAGCCGCGCCCGACCTTCTGTTTTTGCGCGATACATTGCGATATCCGCCTGTTTAAGCACTTCCTCGTGGTCACAGCCTGCGGTCGTAAAACAGGTATACCCTATGCTGGGCGTTACCTCCGTATCGTGGCTTGCCAATCGGTAAGGCGGAGAGAGCGCCTGCTGAACCTTGCGCATATAACTCTCAGCGCGTGCTTCTAGTGGCACCGCTGCCTCCCCTTCCAACAGCGCTAGTAACACAAATTCGTCGCCGCTGAGACGAGCAGCCATATCTCCCTCACTCAGACAGCCTTCCAGGCGGCGAGCTACCTGCACCAATAAGTCATCCCCTGTAGCGTGGCCCCAGGTATCGTTAATCAACTTAAAGCGATCCAGATCCAAGAACATCAGTAAGCCGCTCTGCGTTTCGGTTTGATTTTGGTCGCAGAGCGTTTCCAGGCGTTCGATAAATAGGCGGCGATTGGGTAAGTCGGTGAGCGCATCGTAGAAAGCTTGACGGTGAATAACCTCTTCATTGCGCTTACGCTCGGTGAAATCCTCAACAATCACAATGCCGCCCACAATTTCGTCATCAAGGCCACGCACTCCGTTGAAAAAAGCTCGTACCGGCGTACCCTCCGCACGGCTGGATAAGCAAGACATTAACTGGGTGCCCTCATAATATCCGGCACCTTTATCCAGCGCATTTTGAGCAGCCGCTGCTATATCCGCATCCACATCGTGCTGCATACAAAATCCCAGTAGTTTAGAACGGTCAAGGGACAATATTTTCAATAAGTTTTCATTGCAGCCGGTAACGCTGCCTGTTTTGTCGAAATGCAGCACGCCTAACGGAGAGTGCTGAAAAATAGAGAGGTACCGATTTTCGCTTTCAAGCAGCTCTACTTCACGGGCTGCCATCGTCAAATTCAGCTCAATATTATTATGAATGAGGTGCCCCAAACGATGACTGGTAGCGATTAGCAGCAACACAAAAACGCCCAGCAGGACACCTATCATGGTATGTGTTGGGGTATCAGAAAATATAAATAATAGCTGTAGTGGAATCGCAATAGGCAGTATGAAGAAAAGAACCATCCACCATAGAGCAGATAGCATCGTCACGCACCCCGCCACCACACCTGCTAGAACAATGGCTAAGGCTGCAGCCTGCGCAGGCCGTTCACCGTCAAACATTAACAAGCCGCCCGTGCCCCATACGCATCCTGTCAGGAATACCGTAATGACAAACAAGCGCAGCCAGCGAGGGTGTTCTTGATCCGCTGAAGAGACGCGTAAAAAGTGGACAGCGATTCTTAAACGTAACCCATAAACCAGCAATATCGCGATAAGCCAGCCCACTAATACAGCAGAGCTAGTCATTTCCTTCATAAGAAAAGCTAATAAAAAAGCGCCTAATACACCTGCAAAAACGGGCTGCCAAACATTGCCATATAGCAAACGTATTTTTTCGTGACGCAGACGTTTTGTAAGGCTTTTCTCGTCGGATGAATTAACCATTCACAACCTTCCATATATTTTTTTGTAATATGTTGAAGACTTATAAAATCAATAAATTCAAATATCTAAAATAAATTAGACTGATCATATGCAAAAGAAGAGGATCAGATGACCTAATGAGGCCAGAATAAATAAAAAAATAATACTTAGCACTGCAAGAATTGTTAAATTTCATGAATTTTGAAAAACGCTACTTTCACTACTCACCTAAAATCAAATACACCTCAGCCCTTGGAAGTTAATCCAATGGCTGGGGTGCAGTTTAGAGAAGGCGGCTTGTGGCGCTACTGCTTAATGGAGAAGCTTAAGGCTGGGGACGGCGCCTCCGGCAGTAAGGCGCTGCAGGCGTTCACTTTTTCCAGCAGCTCAGCGTGGTTAGGCGCGAGGATATTGATGTGGGCGAGCTTACGTCCGGCGCGCTCCGCTTTGTCGTAGCGATGCAGGTGCGTATTGGCAAGCGCTAGAATCGCCGAGTTGTCGCCTTCACGACCAATCACATTAATCATGCAGGTGGGGGCAATCGCTTGGGTATCGCCTAAGGGCAGGCCCTGTATCGCACGCAGGTGGTTCTCAAACTGGCTGGTCACTGCGCCGTCCATCGTCCAATGGCCGGAGTTATGTACGCGGGGCGCCATTTCGTTAGCCAGTAGGCTGCCATCGCGGGTTTGAAACAGCTCTAGCGCCAGCACGCCTACATAGTCCAACTCATCGAGCAGAGCACGAATATAGCCATCAGCGGTCTGCTGAACGCTGGCGTCCAGATCCGGCAGCGGCGCCACCGAGTAGCGCAAAATGCCATCGACGTGCTGGTTTTCCGCCATGGGGTAAAAAACCACCTCGCCATCGCGACCGCGCACGGCGATCATCGAAACTTCGCGCACGAAGTCGACAAAGGCCTCAACGACCAACTGCGCGTGACCGATAGCGTTCCACGCCTCGCCCGCCTGTTCAGGCTGCTTCAAGACCGCCTGGCCTTTGCCGTCGTAGCCCTCAGTGACCGACTTGGCCACCACCGGGCAACCCAATTCACGGGCAGCCGCTTCAAGCTGCTCGGCGCTCTCAACCACCCGGTAAGCAGGCGTAGGGATGCCCAAGCGATCAAACAGCGTCTTCTCTTCGACCCGGTTCTGGCACACTTCAATGGCTCGGCTGCTGGGGTAGACCGGCTTGTGCTGTTCAATTTCACGCACCAGTTGAACGGGTAAGTGCTCAAACTCGTAGGTCACTACGTCAACCTTGGCTAAAAACTCAGCCAAGTGCTGATTATCGGGATCAACAATAACGTCGCCGATGCCCGCACTGGGGTTGCCCGTAGTATCCAGAAAGGTGAAGCGATTACCCAGCGGATAACCTGCCAGCGCCAACATACGCCCTAATTGGCCTGCGCCAAGTACGCCGATGTTTTTTACAACGTCGGTTTTGACAACGGCGCTCTTTGCAATACCAGAGTTCATGGCCAGACTCCCTATTCTGCTTCCGGCTCGGGGCGCGGATCCGGGTTATCGAGAACTTTCTGCGTTTGCTCAGCGCGAAATGCCTCTACTGCGCTGCGTACGGCCGCATCTTGCAGGCCGACAATTTGCGCCGCCAGCAAACCTGCGTTGGTAGCACCCGCTTTGCCGATCGCCAATGTACCCACCGCGATACCGCCCGGCATCTGCGCAATCGAGAGCAGCGAATCCAGGCCTTTCAAGGCTTTCGACTCCACCGGCACACCCAGCACCGGCAGCGCTGTTTGCGAAGCCACCATACCCGGCAAGTGGGCAGCGCCGCCTGCGCCCGCCACAATCACCTGCAAGCCGCGGTCGGCAGCACTCTTGGCATAGTCGAACAGCAGGTCAGGCGTGCGGTGCGCTGACACCACGCGAGTTTCATAAGCCACACCCAAACGCTCCAGCATGGAAACCGCGTGCTCCATGACCGGCCAATCAGATTTGGATCCCATGATCACGCCCACCTTGGGTGCGCTGTTCGACGACATGCAAAACTCCTCGGCCCAACGGCCTATAAAAAGCGAAACTGAATTAAAAAACAGCGTGCGCCGCGTCAGGCACACATCAAAATTGGAAGGCGGATAGTCTACCAGAGCCACGGCGTTTGCGGGCTTTGCCGAGGTCGTGAAATTTTCATCAAAATAGGCATTGAAATACGCACCGGTTGGCGGCATTGTGTGATTGTCATTTCAGACTGATGGAGCCACATGAGCACGGCACGCGCAACTGCCACTGCGGAACAGCTTGATCCTCCGCGAAGCAGCCCTGACCTCGACGTCAGGGAACTTGAAAAACGTACGCGGTTAATGCGTATTATCACACGTCTGATCGCCGTATCAGACCTAGGAAGCCGAGAAATTGCCCGCCGGGCAGGGCTTCCCGTACAGAAAATTAGCGACCTGCTCGCCGGAAGGCTTGAGCACCTGGGAGTGGATGAACTTAACGCCCTGCGTCGCACCTTAGAGCTGGAGGCGCCATAGCCGAGAGCCAATCAACGCCTCGCTTAAGCGAGGCGTTTTATATTTAGATAGCCGTTAATCTTCGCGCTGCTCTAACGCCTCTGCAGCCTGAATAGCCTCTTTCTTGGAGGTATGTTCGGAAACGACGACTTCGTTTTCGGGCACTGTCTCATCGATTACCAGCCACCCTGTGACAGTCTCGTTAAGATCATCGGCATCAATAACGGGTTCGATACGGGCTTGTCTAGACATTGCAGACTCCTTGTCAATTTTACAGTAAAGCGATGTAGTAGGTTAAAACTGCATATTACTGGGCTCTTCCATTACCTCTTCCCCAGCAGGGGGTCGGTTAAGTTCATTGCAGGCACACCCCTCATGGATACACTCCCTTCCTGCAGGGTGACCAGCGGCACATGCAGTACAGCAATAGGTGCGCCCTTCACTGATAGCCGCATCCTCGCTGGAAACCTGATGCTCACAGCCTGTACAAGCACACACTCCCATGTCGGTCATAATGACGTCTCCCACGTTTGCCATTAATTGCACCTTTACCAGCGTAGAAGATAACCACTAAGTAGGTAAAACTTTAGGCGCACACAGCACAAGCGTTGGTTTATTAGCCATCATGCCCAGTAGTTTGACGCAACGACTCCTACTGAAGAGGAATAAATACTCCTGCAACCGCCACTAGCGCCACCACTACCCAGGCGGGCAGTTTCCAAACGGTTAATAGCAAGAAACCGGTGAGCGCCAGCACAAACTCTTCTGCACCAATGATAGCGCTTGTCCACACCGGCTGATAAAGCGCTGCGCCTAAAATGCCTACTACCGCTGCATTGGCACCACGCATCAGCGCCTGGGCGCTTTCCCACTGACGAAATTGGTTCCAAAACGGCAGCACGCCGACTAACAGCAAAAAGCCGGGGATAAAGATCGCCAGCAGTGCCAGCAATGCACCGGCGACAGCATTTATACCGGGCAGCAGCGCGCCTAAATAAGCCGCAAAGGTAAATAACGGGCCCGGCACCGCCTGCGCTGCGCCATAGCCTGCCAAAAATTCATCCGGGGTAATCCAGCCCGATTGCACCACCTCGGCTTCGAGCAGTGGTAGCACCACATGCCCACCGCCAAACACCAGCGCGCCGGAGCGGTAAAATGCATCGGCAATATCCAGCCAGGCAGCGGCTCCCGCCAGTAGTGGCAGCAGAACCAACAGACCACCGAATAGCCCCAACGCCACCATACCTGCCCGGCTGGATACCCGAAAATGCAGCCACTCACTTGTTGTGGCAGCAGTACTATTGCGACAAAGTGCTAGCCCAACCAGGCCACCCAATATAATCGCCGCCACCTGGCCCAACGGGCCGCTAACCAGCACCACCGTAAATACCGCCGCAAGCGCGATCCCCGCGCGGGTTTTATCCGGACAGAGGTTGCGTGCCATGCCCCACACTGCGTGGGCCACAATCGCCACCGCCACCACTTTTAAACCGTGAATAATGCCGCTGGCAATGGGGCCATCCAGCACCGCTGCGCCAAAGGCAAACAGCACCAGAATGATCGCCGAAGGTAGCGTAAACGCCAGCCAGGCCATGGCCGCGCCCCAAGGCCCCGCACGCATTAAGCCCAGGGCAAAGCCCACCTGGCTACTGGCAGGCCCCGGTAAGAACTGACACAGCGCCACTAGATCAGCGTAGGCGCTTTCGGTTAACCACTGCCGCCGCTCGACAAAGGCCGTACGAAAATACCCCAGATGCGCCACCGGGCCACCAAACGACGTTAAGCCCAGCGCTAAAAATGCCCAAAAAACTTCACCTATGCGCCCACGTGTCTGCGTTGGCTCCATCATCTCAACCACCTGTTATCCAATTAAAAAGCGCAAGGCTCTTATAGTAAGCCTTGCGCTTTAACGCTTTATGACAACCAGTTCATGACAAGACGCTCATCACGGCAACGCGGCTATTCCTGGTCGGTCACCGCACCGGTACTGGCCGAGCTAACCAAGCGTGCATACTTGGCCAGCACGCCCCGCGTATAGCGCGGCTCAGGCCGCTGCCACGCCGCTTTCCGGCGCATAAGTTCTTCTTCAGGCACACGCATGTCAATCGTATCGGCCACGGCGTCAATGGTGATGATGTCGCCATCTTCCACCAGCGCCAGCGGGCCGCCGTCGAAAGCTTCCGGCGACACATGGCCAACCACAAAACCGTGGCTGCCACCGGAGAAACGCCCATCGGTAATCAGCGCTACGTCGTTGCCCAGGCCACGGCCCATAATCGCCGAGGTCGGCGTAAGCATTTCGCGCATGCCGGGACCACCTTTGGGGCCTTCATAACGAATCACCACCACATCACCAGCGACCACGGTGCCATCGTTAATGCGTGCCTGGGCCTCTTCTTCCGAACCGAACACCCGTGCCGAGCCAGAGAAGCGCGTGCCCTCTTTGCCGGTAATCTTCGCTACCG
Organism: Halomonas sp. SpR1; assembly: GCF_031010175.1. GTDB lineage: Bacteria > Pseudomonadota > Gammaproteobacteria > Pseudomonadales > Halomonadaceae > Vreelandella. The sequence continues at coordinate 55,037 of NZ_JAUAMB010000021.1, read as the reverse complement.
CGCCTTCCGGCGCGAGGTTGCCGTAAAGCATGCGCAGATGGCTCTCCGCTTTAATCGGGTTGCCTAAGGGGGCGATGATCGGCGGTTCAGCAGGATAAGGCTCGACCTCAGCCAAGTTCTCTTCCAGGGTTTTACCCGTGACGGTTAAACACTCGCCGTTGAGCAGGCCTGCATCCAGTAGCATTTTCATCAGCGGCTGAATACCACCAATCGCCACCAGCTCGCTCATCATGTAGTGGCCGCTGGGGCGCAGATCTGCCAGCACCGGTACGCGCTTTCCAATCTCGGTAAAGTCAGCAAGCGAAAGCTCAACACCAATGGTGCGCGCCATACCGATAAGATGCAGCACCGCGTTGGTAGAACCGCCCAGGGCAATCACCACGGTAATCGCGTTCTCAAACGCCTCACGGGTCATGATATCGGACGGTTTGATATCGTCGGCCAGTAGCGCCAGCACCGCTTCGCCCGCGGCTTTACAGTCGTCACGCTTCTCTTGGGAGATGGCGTTTTGTGCCGAGCTGCCCGGCAGACTCATGCCCAAGGCTTCAATGGCCGAGGCCATGGTATTAGCTGTGTACATACCGCCGCAGGAACCGGGGCCTGGAATCGCCGTCTCTTCGATGTTTTTAAGTTCGATGAGATCGATATCGCCGCGGGAGTGCGCGCCCATGGCTTCAAACACCGACACGATATCGGTATGCCCTTTACCGGGCATAATAGTGCCGCCGTAAACAAACACGCTGGGGCGGTTCAAGCGCGCCAAGCCCATCAGGCAGCCCGGCATGTTCTTATCGCAGCCACCAATGGCGACCAGGCCGTCAAAGCCTTCGCAGCCCGCCACAGTTTCGATGGAGTCGGCGATCACTTCCCGCGACACCAGCGAGTACTTCATACCTTCGGTGCCATTGGCAATACCATCGGAAATGGTGATGGTATTGAAAATCACACCCTTACCGCCGCCCGCATCGGCGCCATCGCGGGCAAACTCGGCTAGCTCGTTAATATGGCTATTGCAAGGCGTCACCATGCTCCAGGTAGAGGCAATACCTACCTGGGGCTTTTTGAAATCTTCATCATTAAAACCCACGGCGCGCAACATGGCGCGGCTGGCGGCTTTGCCTGGGCCATCGACTACTTGAGCAGAGTGGCGGCGGGAATTATTAGTAGGGTCGGTCATTGGAGATCTCTCTTAGCGTTGTCCACGGTATCCGCATAGCTTGGCGATGCTAGGGCGTTCGCGCAAGGGAAGAGGTCGCATAAGTAAGTTTATTAAAAGTAATTACTGCCAGGAGCTCGCATCACGTGGCAAATCACTTTGGGGGTCGTAGACGTCTAATACATCGTTTTCTGCTAGTGTTTCGGTATACAGAACGAGGTTGGTGCCTGAGCCGTATGCCAACGAAGGAAAAAGTATTCCCTTAGCACCTTGCTCCAGTGCCATATCGCCTAGTAACCAGCTAGGCGGCTCAATACGCTGATTAAACCAATACTTACGCCAGTCACAGTTAAGCTCTTGCCACAGGCTATCCCATTTTGAGTTATAACCTGATCGAAAATCGACAATACTAGTCACGCTGACCGTATAGCTAACAATCAGCCCAGGCGGCATCAATGCAGAAAGCTGTTTGTACTCCGCTAACGCGGTCTGTTCCTCAAGCGAGAGATATAACGCATCTACACCAACACGGTTCAGCCGCCCGCCATGCTCTCTCGCACCAGCCCCGCTGGTAGGTGAAAATGCCCAACGCGGAACATGCACACGGTATGCCTGAGTTTTTAGCTCTGGCAGCAATATCATCCCACCACACCCGCTTGTAGCGCCTGAACATAACGCAGCAGGTCATCTGCGCGTCCCTCACTTACGAGTTGCTCGGGCGTTTTATAGTCAAACGCACCAAGAGGTTCATTGCGAAACCAAAACAAGGCGTCATGAAAATCACCATTAATATCTGCCGCAGCGCCGAGCACTCGAAGTGCATCCCGCAGATAGCGTTGTAGTTTTTCCGCCCCCTGAGCACGTGAGATCGTCGTGCGGTGGACATGCGCTTGAGTGGCCAGCGTTTGGATATCGATACTCAATGCGCTGGCGAACAACCTCGGGTTAATCAGTGGGTGACGCTCTTCGCGAGCAACGCCCTTCAAGTCAGCCAAAAATCGCTCGAACGAGTCGGGCACCCGATACTCAGAAGGCGCATTGAGAGATTCTTTTACCGTGCCCACTGCCATCGACAACCTCCTGCTACGCTTACACAGCTAATATGCAACTTATATGCATCACATATTCATCATAGCATCTCTTAACCAGGATGCTAGGGATTCAAGCTTCAGAACTAAACTTATGGCACCATACACTTAGCCACCGCGTTAGCCGTGACGGAATAACCCACTAAGCTGCTCAGCCATTAGGAAACATCGCGCATGTCTGCAAACCCGCTGCTCTCACCAACGCCGTTAACGCCGGGCTTTATGGTGGTACACGCCAATCGCCTGGAAGATTTGCGCGGCTTGGCGGTGGAGTGGATGCGCCGGCACCCGCTTTCGCCGCTTGAGAATGAGACCATTCTGGTGCAGAGCAACGGTATCGGGCAGTGGCTAAAGCTGGCATTGGCAGAAGACCCGGCCCAAGGCGGAGCGGGTATAGCGGCGGCGCTGAACGTTACGCTCCCCGCGCGTTTTCTGTGGCAAGCCTACCGCACGGTGCTGACCCACACGACGGCAGACACCGAGGCCGTTCCCGAAACCTCGCCGTTTGACAAATCGCGGCTGATATGGCGTTTACTGCGCCTGCTACCCAGCCTTGCCGAGCAGGAAGCGTTCGCACCGCTGGCGCGCTTTTTAGAGGTCGACCGCGACCAGCGCAAACACTATCAACTGGCCGAGCGGCTGGCGGACCTGTTCGACCAGTATCAGGTCTACCGCGCCGACTGGCTGGATGCCTGGGCAAAAGGTAACGACGTACTGATCACCGCCCGCGGCGAAGCCCGTCCGCTGGAAACACACCAGCTATGGCAGCCTGAACTGTGGCGCGCACTGCGCGACGATGTGGCTAAACATCTAGGTGAGGCAGGCCTTAACAGCAGCCGCGCCCAGGTTCATAGCCGTTTTCTGGGCGCCGCCGTTCAGCTTGAAGGTCAGGAGTGCCCGTCCGGCCTACCCCGGCGGCTGATTATTTTCGGCATTTCATCGCTGCCGCAGCAAACGCTGGAAGCTTTGGCGGCGCTGTCGCGCTGCTGCCAAATTGTGCTCTGCGTGCACAACCCTTGCCAGTTTTACTGGGCGGATATTATCGAGCACAAAGACCTGCTGCGCGCCAGCCGCTACCGTCAGCGTCGCAAGGCCGGCATGCCTGATGCGTTAGACGTGCTGGGCACCGGCGATGCCAGTGATGCCCTGCACCTGCACGCTCAGCCTCTGCTCGCCGCCTGGGGCAAACAGGGCCGCGACTATTTACGCCTGCTAGACGAGCACGACGACGCGGGGAACTACCAAACCCTGTTCGAGCAGCAGGCATTGCGCATCGATATGTTTGAGCCGTTTAGCGGCGAAGAACGCAACTGCCTGCTCAGCCAGTTACAGGACGATATCCGCGAGCTACGCCCGGTGGCGGAAACTCAAACCCACTGGCCCGCGCTAGACCCGGCCAATGACGACTCTATCGTCTTTCATATCGCCCATGGCCCCCAGCGGGAAGTGGAGATTCTTCACGACCAACTGCTCGCGGCCTTCAGCGCCGACCCGGATCTGCGCCCACGGGATATCATTGTGATGGTGCCGGATATTGACCGCTACGCGCCGCATATTGAAGCCGTATTCGGCCAGTACCGTTCCGCTTCCGGCAGCTATAACGCAAAACCCGACGACCCGCGCTATATTCCCTACACCCTCTCGGATCAGGCCAGCCGCCACCGCCTACCGATGATGATCGCGCTGGAAAAACTGCTGCGCCTGCCGGAGCTGCGCCTCTCGGTGAGCGACCTGTTAGACCTGCTGGAAGTCCCCGCCCTGCGCAGCCGCTTTGGCATTGATGAACACGACCTGCCGACGCTTAGCCGCTGGATTGAGGGCGCGGGGATTCGCTGGGGGCTTAATGCCGAACAGCGCACCCGGCTGGATCTACCCGAAGGCCTCACCCAGAACACCTGGGCCTTTGGCCTACGCCGCCTGCTACTGGGGTATACGGTGGGGAGTGCCGACGCGTGGCAAGGCATCGAGCCGTTTGATGATATCGGCGGGCTGGAAGCATCCCTGGCAGGGCCGCTGGCGAACCTGCTGGAGAAGCTGGAAAGCACCTGGAAAACCTTCTGCCAGCCCACCGACGCCGCCACCTGGGTAGCCCGGCTGCGCGAGCTTTTGGAAACCTACTTCCTCACTGACGACGCCCAAGAGAGCGTGATGCTCACCAAGCTGGAGACCGCGCTTCAACAGCTGTTGGACAGCACCGAAGAGGCCGAGCTTTATGATCCCCTGCCGCTCTCCATGGTGCGCGAACACTGGCTGGGGCAGATCGACGAACACAGCCTCTCCCAGCGTTTCCTAGCTGGGGCGGTCAACTTCGCCACCTTAATGCCCATGCGCGCGATTCCCTTCAAGCGGGTGTGTTTGCTGGGCATGAACGATGGCGAGTACCCGCGCTCCCAGCCGCCGCTGGATTTCGATTTAATGGGTAGCGACTACCGCCCCGGCGACCGCTCGCGGCGGGAAGATGACCGCTACCTGTTTTTGGAAGCGCTGCTCTCTGCCCGTCAACAGCTTTACATTAGTTGGGTGGGCCGCAGCCAGATCGACAACAACCTCATGCCGCCCTCGGTACTGGTCGGCCAGCTGCGCGACCACCTTGAAGCGGGCTGGCGCACGCAACACGGCGAGCCGCTGCTCAATGCCCTGACCACCGAGCATCCGCTACAGCCGTTTAGTCGCCGCTACTTTACTCAACAAGCCAGCGACTCCCCCGCCCAAGCGAGGCTGTTTACATACGCCCACGAGTGGCACGCCCTGCACGCACCGCGAAGCGAAAGCTCCCAAGGTTCGCAGCCATCGAGGCTAAAACCGGACACCGAACAGCAGAGCACGTTAACCCTTGCCCAGCTAGGCAGCTTTCTGCGCGAACCGGCCAAAGCGTTTTTCAATAACCGCCTGGGGGTCTACTTCGAGCAGGAAGAACTTACCCAGTTAGACGTTGAGCCCTTCACCCTGGATGGGCTGCAGAACTGGCAGCTACAGGATCAACTAATCGCCGCCCAACGCCACGCCGTAGATAACGGCCAGCCCCGTATGGAAGCACTACATGCCGAACTGGAGCGCTTTAAAGGGCAAGGTGTGCTGGCCGTAGGTGCCTTTGGCGAAAGGATGCGCGAAGCACTGGCAGAACCAATGGAAGCGCTCTTCAACGCTTACGAAGAGGCGCTGCGAGAGTGGCCTCAGGCAGTAACGGCGCCCCAGGCGGTGCACGTTGAAGGAATTGAAAGAGCTGAAGGAAAGATAACGCTGGAAGATTGGCTGGGCGAGCTACGCCAGGATGATGCGGGTAACCGCTGCCGCCTGCTACTGCTCAGCAGCAGCCTAGTCAGCCAAGGGCGCGGCCGTGGCCAATACCGCTGGCAGCACCTGCTACGCCCTTGGGTGGCCCACTTAGCGGGCAATATTGAGCGCCCAATGACCACCCAGCTACTCTCCAAAGCGGGCCATGTACGCTTGGAACCGCTAGACGCCGCGAATGCCCGCTACCAGCTAGAAGCCCTGCTCAGCGCCTGGTGTGATGGCATGCAAACCCCGCTACCGCTGGCCCCCCAAGCCGCTTTCGCCTGGCTGGCTAAACTTGGCACGCCTGAATCGGAACACGATAGCGATGCTTACGCCGCCGCCGAAACCGCCTACGAAGGCGGCCGCTTCCAAACCGGCGAAGTCGCCCAAAGCGCCTATCTTTCCCACCAATGGCCCAGCTTTGAGCGACTGTTTAATGATCGCGCCCTAGGCCACAGCTTCGCCACGCTATCCGAAGCGCTCTACGCGCCGCTGCACCGCTCTGTAAAAGGCTAATGGCCAGTCAGCGGCTCAAGAATCCTTGCGACTCAGCGATAACACCCGCTTCGCCAGGGCGATCATTTCCGGGTCACCGGTGTTCTTTTCCGCCACGTCGGAAAGTTTGATCACCGGCAGCCAGCCCTGCCCTTCCGGGCGCGCCTCGACCATCTTGACCACCATGTTCATCGGCTCGACGCCCACATCGTTGGTGAAGTTGGTGCCAATACCGAATGCCATCCCGATGCGATCCTGGCAAAAGGCCTGGATACGCTCGACTCGTTCCGGCGTCAGCGCATCGGAGAAGATAATCGTCTTGCTCAACGGATTGATGCCCAGACGCTCATAGTGCGCGATGGTCTGGGAGGCAAACTCAAACGGATCACCACTATCGTGGCGAACACCATCGAACAGCTTGGCGAACTTTTTATCGAAGCTGTCGAAAAAGGCTCGCGAGGTAAAGGTATCGGTCAAGGCAATGCCGAGATCACCACGATACACATCCACCCAATGCTCAAGCGCGAGGCTATTGGCCATTTTGAAACCAAAGCGGGCACCGTGGAACATAAACCACTCATGGGCATGAGTGCCGATTGGCTTAACGCCATGGCGCATGGCCAGCAGCACGTTGCTGGTGCCGCTAAACGCTTCGCCACCATAGTGACCAAGCGCACCCACTACGCGATCGTGAACGTCAAATGAAAAGCGCCGCCGGGTGCCGAACTCGGCAATTTTCAGCCCTAGGCGGCGGTAGAGTTCGATCTTCTCCTGGGCGCGCTGCTCAATCATTGCATCGGCTTCAGACGTTATCGTCACGCCGCGCACGCGGTACCACAGCTCGCTGATCAACGACATCAGCGGCACTTCCCAAAGAATGGTGCGATACCACGGCCCTTCGATAATTACCGAAAGCTCGCTCCCCTGCTGCTCGATAATCACTTCGCTGGGGTTATAGTGAAACCCGGCGAGGAAATCGAGATAGGTAGGGTCGAGATAAGGACAGGTGTTTTCGAGATAGCGCTTTTCATCATCGCCCAGGCGAAGCTCTGCCATCTTATCGACTTCGCGACGCAGCTCGGCACCAAACCCTTCGGGAAACGCATGATCGCCACGATTGATAAAGGCGTAGCGCGCATGGGCATAGGGAAAGCGTTTGATCACGGCGTTCTGCATCGTGATCTTGTAAAAGTCATTATCCAGCAGCGATGTCAGCATGTGATCCCATCGTTAGAGTGAACAGAAGCCGCCGGTAGCGTAAACTAAAATGCACCCAAAGTGGCTCGGCGACAAGATTATCAGGTGGCGGAGCTCTCATACAGTCTAGGAGCTGTCTTCATGCGTATTACCCAAACACATCGAGCAATCATTCTCTCTGGCGTGAGCGAGTTTATTGGTGATTCGGTGGAAACTCATGTGTTTGGCTCGCGACTCGATGATTCCAAGCGAGGCGGAGGCGTTGATCTACTGCTGATCTCTCCGCAAGAGATACAGCCACAGGCTTGTGCCGAACTTAACGACATACTCGAAGAATATCTAAAAATGCCAGTGAATATAGTGACCTATATATCTACTGATGAGCCAAGCCCCGCTCAAGCGAGAGTTTTAGCCGAAGCGCGCCCTATTGGCTAGGCAGCTCCAAGTGTCTTAGCACTAGATTGATAGGTGACAGGGCTCTGATACAGTCAGTGCGAGACTTTAACAAGCAAGGAGCTATCTTAATGCGACTTACTCAAACACAGCGTGCCATTATTCTCGCTAGTGTCCGCGAGTTCATTAAGCCTTCTGTGCAAGTCCATATGTTTGGCTCGCGTCTAGATGATACCAAGCGAGGCGGTGATGTTGATCTATTGCTGATCACCCCTACAGCGATACCGCTGCTTGCTTGCGCCGAACTCAAAATGGCCCTTGAGGAGCGCATACAGTTACCAGTGGATATCGTGAGCTATGTATCGACGGCTGAACCCACGCCCTTTCAGGCAATCGCCTTAGCACAGTCACACCCGATTGATAGCGAGGAAGCAGCATGAGCCAGGATGTTCTCAGCGAGCAACAGCGCTATCTTGCCCAGCTGCTAGAAGCGATTCAGCGCTGCGCTTGGTTTCTACATCAATCACGCAACAAAATCACCTGGCCCATTGACGGTGAGTGGTTAGCCGAACACAAAAAAGATGTGGATTATTTCGAAACGCTCGCCGCCATCAATGAGCGGTTTGCAAAGCTACAAGACTCCATCGCCTCAGCGATGCGGCACAGCGCCTTGCTTGCAGGTGAGTCCACTGACAGCTTTCTCAAAGTACTTGCGCTGTTTGAAAAGCAAGGCGTGATTGACGCGACAAGTGATTGGCAACGCTGCCGCGCCATCCGCAATATAGCAGCGCATGACTACTCAACTGACTACGCCCACATAGCAGAACACTTCAATTTGCTGAACGAACTCGCCGAGGTCCTCTTAATGACGTCGCAACGTCTTGTAACCTGGAGTGCTGAACAGCTGCAGATTTTCCCTGCCAGCCAAGATTTCACCACTGAGTTTGACACTATTTTCTTATGAGCCAGCCCGCCCCACTCAATCCATTGAGCCTCCCGCTCCACGGTAGCCGGTTGATAGAGGCAAGCGCGGGCACCGGCAAAACATTTACCATCGCGCTGCTCTACGTGCGCCTGGTACTCGGCGGCCACCGCGTTGACGACGACACGGCGTTTATCCGCCCGCTCACACCGCCGGAAATCCTGGTCGTTACCTTCACCAACGCCGCCACCCAAGAGCTACGTGAACGGATCCGCAACCGCTTGGTAGAAGCAGCAGAAGTATTTCGAGCTGAGGACGTAGAAGGAGGGGCGCCGGGGGCAAGCCGTAGTGGAGGTCATTCAACAGGGCCGGAAAATGTTCCTGACAATTCCGGCATTTCCGCCATCCCTGGCGGTCAGATGTCTCAAGTAACGCCCAAGGATGGGTTCACAGCGCCTCCACGTAGGCTTGCCGCCGGTGAAGCCCCTGGGATAGCTGCTCTAGACCCGTTGCTACTAGAACTCCGCGACCAATACGACCCCGCCACCTGGCCCGCCTGCTCGCGACGCCTGGCGCTGGCAGCCGAATGGATGGACGAAGCCGCGGTTTCCACCATCCACAGCTGGTGCTACCGCATGCTGCGCGAACACGCCTTCGATAGCGGCAGCCTGTTCTCGCTCAATTTAGAGAACGACCAGCGCGAACTGGAACAGGAAGTAGTACGCGACTACTGGCGCAGCTTCTACTACCCGCTGGATAGCGACGCCCTCGGCATTGTCACCCGCTACTGGAAATCACCGGACGACCTGCACGCCCCGCTGCAACGGCTGTTGCCCGAAAGCGAAGCGCTAGGCTGCGAAAAACCCGAACCCCGCGAAACCCTGGCTGCCACCCAGGCCGAACGCAGCGCCCAGCTCAGCGAACTCAAAGCCCCCTGGCCCGCCTGGCTGGACGAGCTGGTACCCGCCCTGGAAGAGGCCGCCAAAAGCAAAGCCTTCAAAGGCCAAAGCTTCAACGCCAAAAGCCGCGCCAACTGGCTAGGCGCCCTGCGCGAGTGGAGCGAAAGCGACGCCGACCGCCCCGCACTCACCGACGCCGCCTGGAAACGCATGACGCCCGACGGCATGGCCGAGATCTGGAAAGAGGGCGCGCCGCCCTGCCCGCAAGTATGGCAAGCGCTGGCCCAGCTACCGGCAGCGTTGGATGCCCTGCCCGAGCCTCGCAACGACTTGCTGATACATGCCGTGCAGTGGTGCCGTGCCCGCCTGGAGCGCGAACAGGAACGCCGCGCCGAAATGGGTCCCAACGACCTGCTCACACACCTGGATCGCGCTCTAAAAGGCCCTAATAAAGACGCCCTGGCAGCACAGATCCAGCGCCAATTCCCCGTGGCACTGATCGACGAGTTCCAAGACACCGACCCGATTCAGTACCGCATTTTCAACGCCGTGTATGACGTCGCCACGCCCCGCCGCGACAGCGCCATTCTGCTGATCGGCGACCCCAAGCAGGCCATCTACGCCTTTCGCGGCGCAGATATCTTCACCTACCTGCAAGCCCGCCAGGACACCGATGGCCGCCACGTGACGCTAGGCACCAACTTTCGCTCCAGCAAAGCGATGGTCGATGCGGTCAACCACTGCTTTAGCTATGCCGATAAGCACGACGCCGGGGCCTTTCTTTTCCGCGCTGATGGTGGCGACAACCCGCTGCCGTTTAATCCAGTTAAGGCCAAAGGCACTAAGGACACGCTGGTACTCAAAGGTAAGCCGATACCCGCGATGACCCTGTGGCCCCTGGAAAGCGACGAGCCGCTCTCCAAAACCGCCTACCAAACCGAAATGGCCGAGCGCTGCGCCTCGCAGATGGCCGCGCTATTGGAAGCAGGCCGCAAGCAGCAGGCGGGCTTTGCACCCGTTGTTGAACCTGGGGTCGATAACGGAGAGCAATCACTCACTCCGCTAGCTCCCTCGGATATGGCGGTGCTGGTCAACGGCCTGCAGGAAGCTCGGGCGATTCGCTTAGCGCTGGCCAGCCGGGGCATTAAGAGCGTGTACCTTTCCGATCACGATAAGGTGTTTAGCTCCCCCATCGCCCCGCAGCTGGCCATTTGGCTGCGCGCCTGCGCCGAGCCCCAGGCCAACTCCCGCCAAGCGGAGGCCAAGCTGCGCGCCGCGCTGGCCACACCGGTGATCGGGCTCAGCCTTGAAGAACTCGACCACCTCAACCAGAGCGAGCTTGCCTGGGAATCGCGGGTCGAGCAGTTCAGCGACTACCACCGCCTGTGGCAGCGCCAAGGCGTGCTGCCGCTGGTGCGCCGCCTGATGGTTGATTTTGATATCGCCGCCCGGCTACTGAGCGAGTTCGCCGAGGGTGAGCGTTTGCTAACCGACCTGCTCCACCTGGGCGAAATGCTTCAGCACGCCAGCCAGGAATTAGATGGCGAGCACGCGCTGATTCGTTTTCTGGCCGAGGCAATTGCCGACCCGGAAAGCCACGGCGACAGCCACAAGCTGCGCCTGGAGAGCGACGCCGATCTGGTCAAGGTCGTCACCATCCACAAATCTAAAGGGCTGGAGTACCCGCTGGTGTTCCTGCCGTTTATCGCCAACCACCGCCCGGTCAGCGACAGCGACCTGCCGCTGCGCTGGCACGACAGCGAAGGCAGGCTGCAACTCAGCCTAAGCGCCGATGAAGCCACGCTGGCCACCGCCGACCGCGAACGCCTGGGCGAAGACCTGCGCAAGCTTTACGTCGCGCTCACCCGCGCCCGCCACGCCACCTGGCTGGGGTTGGCAGCGCTAAAAGGCAGCGAGAACAGCGCCATCGGCCACTTGATCAACGGCGGCAAAGCTATCGCCCCCAGCGGGTTTACCCAAGCCCTAGGCGAGCTGGTGGAAGGCAGCGATATCGCGCTAAGCCCCGCCCCAGAGCCCACCGCGCTGCGCTTTACCCCCGCGCCGGAACAGCAGGCATTGGGCCACGCCCGCACCCCGCTACGCCCCGCACGGGAACAGTGGTGGATCGCCAGCTACTCGGCGCTGCGCACCTCGGGGGCTGTCTCAGGAGCGATACCGACAGCGCAGGCAACGCCCACGCCAGAACCCACTACGCCCCAGGAAGCCACGACCCTTGAAGTGCTGGGCGAGCCCCACGACAACGCCATCAACACCGAAGCGTTTCACCTGCACCGCTTTCCGCGTGGCCCCGGCCCCGGCACCTTTCTGCACGGGCTGTTAGAGTGGGCAGGCCAGCTAGGCTTTAACAAAGCGTTGGAAGACCCCGCCGCACGAGAAGATATGCTGCGTCGGCGCGTGCAGCTACGCGGCTGGCAGGCATGGCACGATACGCTGGCGGGCTGGTTTGAAGAGCTGCTCAATGTCCCTCTTCCCCTGCCTTCGTCAAAGCCACTTTCACAACCTGGCGAAAGCGACCAAGTGGCGCTAAGCGAACTAGGCAGCTACCAGGTAGAGCTGGAGTTCTGGTTTGCCGCCCATCAGGTGGGAACGCGCAAGCTTGACGAGCTGGTAAGTGGCCACTTACTGCCTGGGGTATCGCGCCCCGCGTTGGATGCCGATACCCTCAATGGCATGCTCAAAGGCTTTATCGATTTGGCCTTCGAGCATGAAGGCCGCTTCTACGTGCTCGACTGGAAATCCAATTACCTGGGCAGCGACGACAGCGCCTACACCTTTGATGCCCTGCGCAACGCCATGCTCGAAAAACGCTACGACCTGCAGGCGGCGCTTTACCTGCTCGCACTGCATCGGCTGCTCAAAGCGCGCCTGCCCGACTACGACCCGCACCACCACTTGGGCGGTTCGATGACAGTATTTCTGCGCGGCAGCCGCACCACCGCCCGCGGGGTACACGCCGTACCCGCCCCGGTCGCGCTGATTGAAGCGCTGGATGTCCTCTTTGCAGGCACAGCGGCAGATGCAGAAGAAGCTCACAAGGAGGTGGAGGCATGAGCAAGCGAGACACGTCTTCAATGAACGAGCCCATGAACCTTGACCTATTCGCCGATGACGCACCGCCCGCTGCACCTGATTCAACCACATCGACAGCACCACCGTCAGAATCAACCACCAGTACCACCCAGCCGCACCCCGCGCTAAGCGATACCGCCGCGCTGCTACAACTATGTGAGCGCTGGGTTTCCCGTGGCTGGCTGCGGGATTTAGACCTGGCCCTGGTGCGCTTTTTTGAGCGTGAAAGCCAACACGCCCCGCCGCTGCTACTGCTAGGCGCAGCGCTAGCCAGCCACCAGTTAGGCCGCGGCCATGTGTGCCTGGATTTAGCCGCTACGCTCGAAGCCCCGGATTTTGCCCTTTCGCTACCGCCCGAAGGCGACGAGCTCAACGACCCGCCGCCGCTGCCCAGCCATGTGCTGGCCACGCTAACGCTGAGCGAGTGGCAGGCCGCGCTTTATCACCCCACGCTGATTAGCGACGGCCCCGGCAATACGCCGCTGGTAGTGAGCCACAGCGGTAACACCAGCAAACTCTACCTGCGCCGCTACTGGCAGTTCGAGCAAACCCTACACCAGGAAATCGCCCACCGGGTTAACGCGGATAGCTCTTTGAACAGCTCGGCGGCTAGCCCGCTACTCAAAAGCGCGTTAGAAACATTATTCCCCGCGAGCGACAGCCTGGATTGGCAAAAGAACGCCAGCGCCCTCGCCGCTCGTAGCCCGTTTGCGATCATCACCGGCGGCCCCGGCACCGGCAAAACCACCACGGTGGTACGCCTGCTTGCCCTGCTGCAAACCCTGCAACTGGCACAGCCCAACGCCCACCCGCTGCGCATTCGCCTAGCCGCCCCCACCGGCAAAGCCGCCGCCCGGCTAAATGAATCCATCGCCGGGCAAGTCGCTAAGCTCCCCTTCAGCGACTTAGTCAACTTGTGGGAGGGAGCTTCAGCTCTGGTTCGACACCTCGACGAAGATTCAAGCACTGACCAACTACAAGCAGCCATACCAACTGAAGTAACAACCCTTCACAGACTGTTAGGTGCCCGAGCCGACACCCGCCACTTCCGCCACAACGCCGCCAACCCGCTGGCGCTGGATGTGCTGGTGGTGGATGAAGCCTCGATGGTGGATATCGAAATGATGACGGCGCTACTCAGCGCCCTGCCCGCCAGCGCCAAGCTGGTGCTGCTGGGGGATAAAGACCAGCTGGCCTCGGTAGAAGCAGGCGCCGTGCTGGGCGACCTGTGCCGCCGCGCCGACGCCGCTCACTACACCCCCGCCACGGCGCAGTGGCTAACCGAACTCACCGACCACCCGCTACCGGAAACATTAATCGACCCCAACGGCCAGCCGCTGGATCAAGCCATTACCATGCTGCGAGTAAGCCACCGCTTTACTGAAACAAGCGGCATCGGCCAACTCGCCCAGGCGATTAACCAGCCGTTAAGCGAATCACAAAGTGAACGGGAAAAGCACCAAGCGGTGCATGGCGTACTGAATAACGGCTATGCCGATCTGCACCACTTGGTATTAAAGCCAGACGCGCAAAACGAAGACAGCCCCCTGGAGCGCCTAGTGGTCACCGGCAGCCCGGAACGTTTTCCCAACGCAGGCGAAAGCCGCACCGACCACAAAGGCAAGCCCATCGCTCCGCCCACCGGCTACTGCCACTACCTAAATACATTAGATAGTGAGCGGCCTGATACGGCACTGGCGTTTGAAGAGAACAGAGATGTTTACGATGCGTGGGCTAAGCAAGTACTAACCGCCTATAGCCGCTTTCAGCTGCTATGCGCACTGCGCAAAGGCCCGTGGGGAGTAGAAGGCTTAAACCTGCTCATCGCCAAAACACTGCGCAGTGAAAAACTGCTGTTCGGCAACGACCACACGCTGGAAAAAGGCTGGTTCGAAGGCCGCCCAGTGCTGGTCACCCAAAACGACTACGGCCTGAAACTAATGAACGGCGATATCGGCATCACCCTCGCCGTGCCAGATCCCCGCACTACTGGTAGGTCGCTTTTACGTGTAGCCTTCCCAACCAGTGACGTAGACAACCCGATTCATTGGGTGCTGCCTTCCCGCCTGCACGCGGTAGAAACCGTATTCGCGATGACGGTACACAAATCCCAAGGCTCAGAGTTTCAGCACACCGCCCTGCTACTACCGCAAACGCCCAACCCCATCCTCACCCGCGAGCTGGTCTACACCGGCATCACCCGCGCTCGCGACTGGCTCACTTTAATTGAGGTCAAACGGGGGATTTTGAATGATGCGGTGGCTAGGGAGGTGATGAGGGTTAGTGGGGTTAAGGGTTGATCAAAATTGACACCACCGATTCTAGTGGTATCAGTTTTCGGCTTAGAGCAGAATTAGATTGGGCGCCAATGTAACGGCTTGCTCACCGGAAAAATAGGAGCGCAGCAAGTATTTTTCCAGTGCAACTATTTGTTAGCCGGCTCATCTCTTTTTTCAATAGTTAAGATATACCTCTTCTTTCTTCACTTTTTGTAATGGACGGCCATTGTCCTAATCCACAACTACCTTTTCAAAATCCGGGAATGTTGCCAGTAGATGTTCTTCCTCATCACTGGTTACCACTTTAACAACAGTTAGATTCCTGATCGTTCGAGAACATGCCACATAAAATAGCTTCATGTTTGGAGGCGTGAAGACGCTACTAGCCTCAGTACTTTCAGCACTAAATTTAAACTTGTATTGAGACCAGAAATACTCATCAAGAACAACTAAAACGTTTTCAATACCAGACCCTTTAGTCTTGTGCATTGTGATATAATCACACTCTTCATTTAGGTAACTGTAATAGTTTATAACCTCATTAAAGGATATCGATTCAGAGAATAGCTCCTCGTAGAATCTCTCTCTGTTAAGGTTGGACTTGAACTCATTAAACACTTCTTCAGTCAGATCAGGATCTTCTTTTTCCATCTTAGATATGGTATTAATTCCTGAGTTGAATCTCTCTTTTAACTGTTGGTATGCCTCGTCTTTTTTTAATTCAGCCAAGAAAGAGTCCCTACGCTCAAAAAATGCAAGGTAACTGTCTGATCTCCTGATTATATTTTTCTCAAAAGCAACCTCAAGAGCTTTAATAACACTTAGGTCTTCTAGAGTGATCCTATCAAATGCAGCGACAATTTTTTCTTTGTCCTCAATCTTGTTAAGCACAAGCCCCGACTTCTTCAGTTCGGTCAATATGAAATTGTACCTCTTTTTTGTACCGCTATAGGCTTCACATAGCTCTGCTAGGTCAAGTACCTGAATGCTTGAAAGTACCCTTTCTATTTCGTCTTTGACTTCCGTATATCTATCAGAAAATACTTTATATAGTATGCCAAATCCAACCTTCCCTGCAATTGACTTGTTTGTAAGCATTAACTTCTTATGAGGGGATTCTTCACTATCAGCCAAGTCAATCAACTTGTCGACGAAATCAAGGTACGCCTGTTTTTCTTCAGAAGGGCTCCTAGTATGAGGTTTGTTATCACCCCAGATTGCATAAAGCAATCTAACCTGACCTTGTCTATCCTCCAAGATCTCCTTGGTGCCATCGTCTTTAATCTTGAATGCTAGTTCTTGCCTAAGAGCATCCTCTCTAAGAGCATTAACAAAGTTAATTACCTGCTCAGAACATCGAAAGTTATCTTCCTTTGGTATCTCGACAAGATCACCTGAATCAATATAGGCACGCACATCCCCAATACCATCTGAGTATATGCTTTGCATTGCATCCCCAAATAATCCTATTGTGGTCTTCATGTCTTCAGGGAGATGTTTTAAGAATACTTCAACCACGTCCTCATGTGTATCCTGGTATTCGTCAATCAGGATGAAGTCGTACTTATCACCCAAGATCTTTCCAAGTTTTGGATAACGTTGAAAGAGCAAGCTTGTGATCTTGAGTAGGCTATCATGCCCAAATGAAACATCATTGAATCTGTCAAAACGTGAATCATTGTACCTTATACTCCTATGATCCTTACCCTCAATGACCTGTCGAACTTCAGCATTCAATTCAGCTATATCTTCATTGAGTGTCTGATTGTTCTCCTCCGGTGCTTTATCATAAGCTCTTTTTCCAAGTTCTTTTGGTGAGGTTTCACCTTTGGCAATGTATTTTAACTTTGTATACTTCTTATAGGCCTTCTTGTAGTTGTCGTGATTAGCTTTCTTCAGCTCATTACCGGTTAACCCTGAACTCTCCTCAGTCTCAATTTCTAGCCCATCCACTGTAAATATCTCATGTATAACTTCGTGGATTGCTCTGGTGTAGTTCTTGATTAGTGAGTTAAGAAATGAATGTATGGTGGATATATTGTAACCTTCTCCTACACGATCTATGATTTCGTTTGCTGCAAGGTTGGTGTGGGTAATACACGCAATTTTCTTCTTAGGATAATCTTTGGATAGGAACTGTAGCGTTTCCTTTAGTGTTTCTGTCTTTCCACATCCTGCCCCTCCCTGCAAAACAAAACTTTTTTTGCTTGCTGTACACTCTTGAATTCTTTGCAGTGCGGTTACTTGGCTATCCACTTTAAGCCCTCCTTAATATACGAAGGGATATTCCACTTCAGGTTTTCTTTTGAGAGAGCAAGGTAGAGTAAAGATGAAGCAAAACTAGACTTCCCTTTACTATCAAGAATATTATCTACAAACTGATCAGGATCAAACTTGTACTCATCAAATTTTACCTTGTTTTTAAGTCCGTCGACATCGTTAAGGTTACTGCCTATTTTTTTCATGTTCACACTCACGAATGCCTCTTCGAAGCTCCTACCCTGATATCCATCTTCAACATTCTGATAGGCAATCTTGATCAATGACGATGGTTCATCATGGCTATGCTCTTTTAGTCTTCTCATCCATGCAGAGAAGCCTTCCTCATCAAAATTCGGTGAATTATAGTAATGCCGTAGGGTTGCATTGCTGGTATGTGTGCCAATCTTTGCAGGGCATGCCTTGTAAGTCTTCCTTCCCGTCTCACTCTCCTTGGTTGTATCTAGATCTGTAATGATAAGTGTCTTTATCTCAAGGAAATCGAGGAAGTGTTTGAATACTTTGGCATTTGCTCCAACTTCAAGGATTGATATGTTTTGAGACGTGAGCGCAGTATCCCCTTTATCTCCCAGGCCATCTTCGTCAAACTGATTGATGAAATATGGAAGAAGCATCTTTTCGGAAGTGCCTTCTATGAAGATTATCTTTTCTGCAAAGAAGAGTTCTGAGGACTCGATTGATAAGTATTGGTTTAGAAATTTGAAATGCTCCTTTTCCACCTTATCAATATCAGCATCCTTCTCATCAGAATACCTTGCTTGTAGCTCTATGTAGAAATTTCGTATTTCTACATTCTCTTCACCCTTTGGGATTTTAAAGTAACGAATATTCTTGAAGTTACATTTCTTGACGATATGAGCTGAATGCGTCGATATGAAAGTTTGAAGCCCCTTAATCCCATTTAGAATCTTGGAAATTTGCTCAATGAAAATATACTGTAGTTGTGGATGGGTGTGAGCTTCAGGCTCTTCAATAAACAGCAGGTTTATATCCCGTCCCTTCTCTTCAAAGTCAGACTTCTCAATCTCTATATTGAGAAGAAGGTAAAGTATGTTCATGTATCCTAAACCGTTCAGGTGTTCAGGAAGTTCAGCATCATCTTTGCCATAGGTGATTTTGGAATGGCTTGCCATGACTTCCTTTGACTGAAGATCAGACACAACGTTTAAGGCTGTAAGCGAAAGAAAGGATTTTGCGTTTTCAAGAAATGGTTCAAAAAAGGCTTTATAGTTGCCGCTTAGTTGAACATCAGCATCTATAATAGATGAATTAATATCGTAAAGGTCATCATGCGACATCTTGACTTTACTGTTATAGAACCTCGTTGTTAAGTGTGAAAGTATTCTTCTATCTTGAGGAGTTGCATCTGAACTTGTAACATTTCTGTTCGCTTGAATTATCTTCAGATTGATCAGATTATTTACATCGGACGCTTCTTTCTTGATTAAGTTTGAACGATGAGCAGCCTCAAAATCATTGTAGGTATCAAAGATGTAGTATCTTACTTGGATATAATCAGAAAGATTCTTTTTGATGAACTCCTCTTTTCTTTTATCAACAGCTTCTAGATCATTTAATAATTTTGATTTGTTGATCGTTGCTTCACATGCAATTTTCACTGTATTACATTTTGGATCAAGATCCACAATGAAATCAGAGAGATTCTGAAGGTTGTCGTCCCTGCCATATTCTATCTTAAGGGATAGTCTTATTGCTAATGAATAAACATCAGTCTCGTCACAAATCTCAAGAATGTCTTTACGCAGTCCCATAGGAAAGTCATCATAGCAAAAACTTCTGGATGTCAAAAAGTTCTCAAACAGAACAATGAAGGATGTCTTGCCCGAGTTATTCTTTCCAATCAATAGAGAGAGCTCGTTATTTGGCTCACCCTCTAAATCTAGCATTGTGTCTTTAAGTAACCTAAAATTCTGTATTCGCACCTTACTTATGTACATCTTTTTTCCTTTTAAAAAGAGGGACACCCTAATTCCCTACCCCAGATTCGTTCAGGAAACTAGCTGCTTTAAGAAATACATTCATCATGAAGTTTTCTTGTTATATTCAGCTATAGTAGGGCATCTCAAGTTAGGCTTCTGATTCCGCAAATCTGAGTTTAATCGTATTACGAAAATTTCCATGGCTGCTCTAGACTATTATGGCTAACGAACGCTTCAGCTGCCGGAACCTACTGGCGCCATTTATGCAGCTAAACGCAAAAAAGGTGACAGTGGCCGAAGGTCAGATTACACGTGCTTGTTAGTTTTTTACCTCAAGCAAATTATCTTAATTTCAGTGCCTTGCTCTTTGCAGGAAGAGATTAGTGATGAAATAAACCATAGTATTTGCACTACTTCATTACGCCTTTCTACTTGGCCTCCTGATTGCAGAGCTGTTAGATTATCTTCAAGCCTTAATTTTGAAATAAAGTTAACGACCAAGTAAACAATTTTTCTTAAATTAGGTTTACGTGTTTGTTGTTTATAAAACTCAAGACCGTCATCAATAGTACAACCTGCTGGTGATTTCCGAAGCCGCTGGATATTAGTACTTACACTCTGATTCTTCCCAACTTTTGCTATATACGTTCGACTCCATAATATTTTCTTTGCGTCGATTCTATGTTGGGGAGGCACAAGGTTACCTAAGTTTTTCTGTGCTTGTCCGACTACGTCCTGAAACTTCGATGCTGAGAGACCTTCAGCGCCAGACTTGGAATGATAGAATTCAATTATTCCATCAGACAGTGCAATATGGTCTGCCCATTCATTGCCGAGATCGTCCAAAAATAAATATGTAGAACTTATATCAATTACGCTCTCTACCTTGTTAAAGATCGAACAAGGACTAAAGCTAACGCTAGCCGTACTAAATTTTCCTTTTTCAGAGCTTACGCCACTTAACTCGTCACATGGCTCAAAAACAGTCATAAATGAACTGATATTTGACAATAGCTGAGTATTTTCAAAAAGTTTTTTTGAATTGTATGCTACTTCGGGATTATCGAACGTGATGACAAAGCAGTTATTTTTATTTATATATTCTTCTAAGGATTGAACTTCACCACTAGAGAATTCAAGATATATCGATCTAAAAGCATCCGACTTTATCTTTATAGACTTCTTTAATATCTTTATTTCAATTCTGACTAGATTAAAGAGATGTTTATTCTTGGAGGATATAGCAACATATTTATCTTTGTCTGCTTCAATATCAAGAACTTGATCGTATTTCGAAATATACCTTCCCAGCTCTAAATCAACATCTTTAACACCCACCTTTAAATATGATCGAACTAAGACCTCGTCATTAGACGCATCAACCAGAGAGTTAAGTTTCAACAGAAGTCCATTTGGCGTTAGAGATTTAATTCTATCTTCAAAGCTAATAGGAAGCGCAAAGCTGTCCATAAAACTGCTTGTTGCAGAAAAGTTTTCAATATCATCGCACACCTCTGCCATCCACTCTCTAAGCACTTGAATGCTCACCTTTCCACTGTGTCTATTAATTCTAGCCGTGCTTAGGGTTAAACTATACAGGTGACCTCTGGAAGTTATACGCATATTTTTCACTGCGTAGTTATTAGCTCCAAAAGTAGAATATGAATCCTCAAGGGCTCTAGCTTCTACGGATTTACTTCTTATAGCAGAATCAGACACATCAAGGTTATCGAGTGCCAATTTGTGGAAATTGGAGTCGCTATCGGCGTATAGCCTTGACAGTGTTGAGTAATCCACATCGTCAAGATATACATCAAGATCAGATGAAGATGATACGTTTTTTTTGCTTATGACTATGTAGTCTCTATATTCAAAAATAAGAACGTAGCAAAACTTTATCTCGTGTTCGCCTTCGATATAGTTTTTAAAGAAACTAGGTTTCGACTTTATCTTGAATACGCAAATTGATAGCTTTGAAGGGTGACCGTTTATGATAACTTCATCTCTAATATTTTGCAGCGTAACGCTTCTGGTCATCCTATCTTTTGACAAACCTATAAATATCTTAGATATAGCCGTGTTAGAGAGCCTTTTATTTGGCTTTATTCTATAGAAATATGCCCCTTCAGATATTTCCAACTCATTTATCACTACAACATCCTTTTAACTATTTTTTTTGTTTATCTCGAAACACAGCTCGATAAGCTAACAGATATTAGGTAGCACGCGCCTTTTCTTACTTGACCGCGCATGCCGTCATCCCATTAATGGAAATGAATTGAAAATAGGCTGTATAGCACAGATCATCGTGTGTGCGGCATAATACGAGTGAGCGCACACGCTGCCTTTGCCAGCATGTTCGCTGTGGGCAGAGAAGAGTCATTCGCGCACTTCTTCATAAAAAGCCACCCTACCCGCTAGAGGCTCCATACCCTCAATCGGCTCCTCATAACTACAAGCCATATCTCGACCTTCATCCATCGAAAAATACACTGTATGCCCTTTAAATGGGCAATAAGTGGTGGTTTCTGAAACGGTTCGTAAGTCCACCCGCACGTCTTCGCGTGGGAAGTAGTGGCGTGGCGGGTAGCCGTGTTCGCGGAGTTCAAGCGTATTGGTGGAGTCGGCTAACAGAATGCCATCAACCTGCACCTGTATGCGCTGCTTGCTTGGATGAAGCGTTATGCGGGTATTCTGCATCGTCAATTCCCTGCGGCGTTTTCGCTCTAATACTTCGAGACTAGCACTTCATTTAGATTAAGCCTACTTTGAATACTTAGTTTTTAGTCGATAGTGGCCACTTCGTGATCTAGGTCAGTCATCACTTCCATGCTACTGCTTATGGCACCTTGGTTAACGTGACACAGCACTAGACT
Organism: Halomonas sp. SpR1; assembly: GCF_031010175.1. GTDB lineage: Bacteria > Pseudomonadota > Gammaproteobacteria > Pseudomonadales > Halomonadaceae > Vreelandella. The sequence goes on along the minus strand of NZ_JAUAMB010000021.1, from coordinate 33,146 downwards.
AGACTGCGTGCTATTAGCTTTCACGGTTAGCTCCCCCGCTGCGTTCCAGCTACCGCTGTTGCCGCAGGTTTGCCAGCCGCCCGTGCTGGAAACGTGGTTAGCGAGCAGTACCGGCAGTTGGTGACGTTGGGCAATGGCGGCGAATAGCTCAGCATCTTTGGCGTAACCGCTTGGGGAGATCAGCGCGCTGGCTAGGTAAACGTCCGCTTGTTGGGCGGCGGCGTAAGAGGAGTGACTGGGGTGGGTGCTAACCTGAAGGCTGCCCATGCCAATCAAAAGTGCCCGCCCGCCTACTTATCCGGTGGGGAAAGGGGGACATCAGTCAAGGTACGTGGCCGGTACTCACACGTTGTATCGGCCCAGCGCTTCCATACACTCGCATCGACTGAAATATTCACCGCACGCTGCCCTGGCATTCCTTCTGAATATTGTCGGTAAAATCGGCCGTCAGTGGTATTTCCAAGGCGTTTGTATCTGGCGTAAAACCCCTTCAGAAAATCGGTAAACGAGTCTTTTGGTGCTGTCTTCCAGGCATCCTCAACAACATCAAAGGGTGCCACTTTTAGGCCTGCTTTTTGCGCCTTGGCTAACATCCAGCTCAGCGATAGATCGGCCAGTGTGTCGTCAGTGCCATAGCCGCCGCCTACATTGGCGTGGGCACCGATGAACCAACGCTGCTCGACGTTGCGGTTGCCCGTCTTCTGCTTGCCATCCTTGCTCGTCCAGAGCGATACGTTGTAGGTCGACCGGTGTTCGTCCAGCGCCACCGCTTGATAGGCATGGTCGACAATGCTGGAAAGCTCGGTATCGTGCCAGTCGTATTTGCTTTTGAACAGGTTGGTTCCGGGCACGCCCAGCGCGCCAACGGTATCCCACACACCAATGAAATGAATCCTGGGCTGGCGGCTGAAGCTCTCCTTGAACCCTGTGCACACCTCAGAATCGGGGTGCAAATCGCGGTTTCGATAAATACTTTCGGCCTTATCGAGCAACCCTGGCGTGACGACATGCACTAGCCCGCATTTACGAATCAGCCCCACCAGACTTCTGGCGGTGTAGGCACCGCGGCTGAACCCGAATATCCAGATCTCATCGCCTTCACTGTAACGCCTGGCCAGCCAGTCATAGCCTTCCCGAAGGTTTTTGCTCAGCCCATAACCGAAGGCTCCGCCGGTAAAGCGCTGAAACTTGGATGTCCCTACTCCGGGGTTGTAATAGAACCGTTGCCTGATACCGCCATCGTCATCATGGATCAGTCGGGTAATACGATAAACATTGGTTTGGTCTTCAGGGTCGTTCCACGTTCCATCAAATAGCAGGATCAGTTTTTGTTTTGTCATTGTGTTCCCCATGATGATGCGCACCTTTGAACAGTGCTCATGACCGCTAAATGAGAGGCAGACGATGCGCAATGCTCTCTAGGGCAACGCGTACCTGCGACCTTCACATTATTGAATGAAGGTTAGTCGACAATTCATCCCGTCACCTGCTGATAGTCAATTCGAAGCAGCGCCCCCGATGCGGGCGCGCTTGCTATCTCGCTTTTGGACAAACCCAGCCGTGCTGAAGTGACGAAGAGGTATTGGCCTGTCGCATCAAAGGCACAGCTCGTTGGGCGTGGAACGGGGAGCGCTATCGTACTGGCAGTATTCCCTTCTGGAGATATCCGCGCGATAGCAGCACCATCGAAGAGCACACTGAGTAAGAAGCCCTCTCGATCAACCGTCAGCCCATCAGGTTTACCTTTATCTGGGCTTATGCTGATCAAAGAACGTCGATTTCTAACCTCACCGGACAAGGAGTCGTGATCATAGGCGTAGATGACACCTTTGCGGGAGTCTGTGACGTAGAGCGTGCTCCTATCACGGCTCCAGTCGATGCCATTGATGAGCGTGAATCCCGAATCGACCGTGTGCCACGTGCCGTCAGGATCAAGCCGGTAGAGGTAGCCCGAGCCCTCGGTGAGCGCTTCGTTCATCAGGCCCACCCACAGGCGGCCGAACGGGTCGAGGCTGGCATCATTGAAGCGATACACTGCTTTATTATGCGGCGCGGTCGCTATTCGCTGCCTCTCACCTGACCGACTAACACTCTCAACATGGCAACCGCTGCCGATGATCCACTGGCCTGCCGGAGTCTCCGCGACAAAGCCTAATGGGCTGGGCATCACATAGGCATCATTTTTGCCTGTTATGGGGTCGAATAGATTGAGTGAGGCGCCCAGGGTATCTACCCATAACAGCCGATGGGTGGAAGCGCTCCATACCGGCGACTCTCCCAGCACGGCTTGGCTGGCAAAGGCCACGGCCACCCCGTTCATGAACGGGGCTCCACACTAGGAACAGCGATCCGCGGCCAGTTCGACGCTATCTCATCCGCTGTTGAGGCAGTGGCTGCACGCAGATCACGCGGATAGTCCACTCCCTCGGCCTCCATCGCCCTGGTGGCATGATACTGCCCGTTCGCGGCACGCAGTATCCAGCCACCTTCTGTGCATTGTGAAGAGGCAAGAAACGCCACGCCTGGCGCAACATCGGAGGGCCGTAGTTCGTCTGGCTCTCCCTCTACTCCCCACATGCGTGTCTTGGCAACGGGGGAAACCGCATTGACGATAATCCCCTGCTGTTGGCCTTCGGCAGCCAGTACATTCATGATTCCCACCACTGCCAGCTTGGCAGCGGCGTAGGAAGCCAGCCCGTTCTGAACATACTGTGGAAAGAGCGCCCGACAAGACGTGGTCATGACGATGCGGCCATAGCCCGCGCTTTTCATCGCAGGCCAAGCCGCCTGTGCCAGCCAAAGCGGGGCCTTGGCGGCGATGGCCATCATGTGATCGAAGGTGCTCTCCTCTATCGCGTCAATGTTGTCGTAGGCGACCCACCCTGCATTGTGAATCAGCGCATCCAATCGTCCGTTGCTGGCCAGAACAGTGCGTATGAGTGCATGGCAGCCTTCTCGCGTTCCAATATCTGCTGACACGGCCCTTGCATCCAAACCTTCCAACCGAAGCTGCTCGGCGGCTTGCTCCGCCACCCGTGGATCAGCTCCATCCCCCGCAGAATTGGCACCATTATCCTGAAGCAACACCGTTGCCCCCAAGCGTGCAACACACCGAGCATACGCTAAACCCAGCCCACGACCTGCTCCGGTAATTAGTACCACCTGCCCTTCAAAGTTCACCATTTCACACTCCAGTTTTTTAAGAACACGAGCAGAAAGTGTGAAATGGGCAAAGCAATATATAAAATACTAATAATATAGAGGCGCGATACATTTTTAATATCATTAAAGTATCAAGTAACTAGCGATATATCCAGAGTTGCAGCATGACACCAGACACCAAAGCTCGTATTACTTTGCGCGCCATGGAGCAGTTCGTTGCTGTGGCGGAAGAGTTACACTTTCACCGTGCTGCTGCGCGCTTGAATATGTCGCAGCCCCCGCTTACCAGTGCGATCCGCAAGCTGGAGGGCGATATCAATATCACTCTCATAGAACGCGGCAACCGTGTTCTTGGCTTGACCCCTGCGGGCAAGCGATTCCTTGAGGAAGCCTACGAAACCCTTCGACGAGCAGAACAAGCGGTCACCGCGACACAAGATGTCGCGGCAGGCAGATCAGGTTTAGTGCGCCTGGGCTATGTGGGAAGTTCGCTTTATGGGCGACTGCCCGATGTCATTCGTGAGTTTCGGACAAGCCATCCGGAGGTTCGTCTTGAGCTACGCGAGGCCACGACGGCTGCACAAATTGATGCGTTACGTGACGAAACACTGGATGTGGGCGTTTTGATCCCACCGCTTGCGAAGGCTGAAGATATCGAGCAAACACACTTCGATAGTGACCGCTTGTGCATGGCTATCCCGAAAGATCATCCTCTGTGTAGTCGGCCAACGCTTACGCTCGCCGACCTCTCTGAGGCACCGTTCATCCTCTGGCCGATGGTGGAAGGACGCGGTTTTCATCTGCAGGTTATCCGCCTTTGTGCCAATGCAGGCTTTGTACCCAGGGTGGAGCAAGAGGCATACGGGATGCATGCGGTGCTGTCTCTGGTCGCCGTCGAAGGCGGCGTCTCCGTTGTTCCCGAAAGCATGCGTGGCTTTCAGGCAGACCGAATCTGTTATCGTTCGTTACCGGGTTCGGAAGCTCACTTCGATCTCGTGTTGGGTTACCGCCATTTATCTCCTGCCGTTGAAGCCTTTATTCGTTCGACGGAGTAAAGCCATTCAATGGCATGCAACGTTAAGGTGAGCGGGTTAGGCGAAGGTTCGTGCCAATAGTTGCTTGTCTGCACACCGCTATTTATTCTCTTAGAAATGCTGTTTTTTGCGGTGCTATCCCGCTAACGCATTGAACAAGGAGCGCGCATGGTAGACACCTTCCACAATAACCACGATACCGGCTACAAGGAACTGTTTAGCTACCCAGAGTTTGTGCAGCAGTTGATTGAAGGCTTTGCGCCTGGTGAGATTGCTAAGCTGATGGATTTCTCCACGCTGAAGAGCCACAGCGGCAACTACATTACGCCGCTGTTTGAGGAGAAGATTGAGGATGTGGTGTGGTCGGTTGAAGTGACCTGGGAAGGCGTCACACAACGAGTGTTTCTCTACATACTGCTGGAGTTTCAATCCTCGGTGGATCGCACCATGCCTATTCGGCTGCTGCACTACGCCGCCTGTTTTTATAGCGAACTACTCAAGCAGAAAATCATCACGCCCGGCCAAGGCTTGCCGCCCGTGTTTCCGGTGGTACTTTACAACGGCTCGGAGCGCTGGACTGCACCGCTGGATATCTTCGAGATGATCACCCCTGAACCGCCCGACTTTCTGCAGATTTATCAGCCCCACCTGCGCTATTACCTAGTCGATGAAGGGCGCTATACTGATCAACAGCTAGGCTTGGTTCAGACACCGCTCAGTGGCGTGTTCAGCGTCGAAAACGCTGGGGAGAGCTGGGAAACCCTGCAGCGAGCCGTTGATCGTATTGTGGCCATTATCAAAACGGATCCGAACAAAGAGCGCATTGATAAGGTCATAACGCGCTGGATCAAGCGCCACCTGCAACGGCTTGAGGCAGAGGTGAATCTGGAGCAGCTCAACAGTTTGGTGGAGGATAAAGATATGTTGGCAGAAAACTTAGAAAATCTGGTGCAAAAAGAGCGCCAACAAGGGCGTCAGGAGGGTCGACAGGAAGCCGAGCTACGCGCTTTGGAGAGCAAGCGTGATACTGTTCGCCATTTGCTGGCGTTTGGTGTGCTTACCGATGAGCAGATTGCTGAGGCAACAGGGGTAACGATTGATGATATCGCTAAGCTGCGTCGCGAAGATAAACACTGAGAGCTAACGGCTCCCGAGGCGAGTCTCATCGTTAGCTGGGCGCCTAACGATTGGGCACTAGAACAGCCTCCCACGGGTGCTTGTAGCTTGCCGACTTCCTTACGCTTTCCGCGTTAATGAAGTGACAAGGCGTGAGCCCCTCGCTGATATCACCCACCTTTACTGGCAATGGCCACTGTCCTAAAACCTTGTTTTATTAACTTTTCTCACCACCGCATCGTATGGGGCCAGCACGTACTCCTGATAGGCCGTGCCATCCTAAGCAGGCCGAGTTTCCAGGATATCCGCTTCAACTAACCGACCCTGCAGCGAGCCGTTGATCGTATTGTGGCCATTATCAAAACGGATCCGAACAAATAGCGCATTGATAAGGTCATTACACGTTGGATCAAGCGTCACCTGCAACGGCTTGGGGCAGAGGTGAATCTGGAGCAGCTCAACAGTTTGGTGGAGGATAAAGATATGTTGGCAGAGAATTTAGAAAACCTGGTGCAAAAAGAGCGTCGGGCTGGTGAGCAACTGGGTATTGAAAAAGGGCGTCAAGAAGCCGAGAAGCGTGCTTTGGAAAGCAAGCGCAACGCGGCCCGTAAGCTGATCGCTCGCACCGAAATGGATGATCAGATGATCGCGGATATTGAAGAGCTGCCCGTCGAAGAGGTGGAAAAGTTACGGGCAGAGACTCAGCATTAAGGCCTAAATAAGTTATCGAGACCGCCGCCACTCAGCCAGCGCCTGAATATCCCCCGGTGTCGTCCGGCAGCAGCCGCCAATGCCTGACGCACCTGCTGCCAGCCATTGCTCAACCCCTTGCGCCAGCCCGGAAAGATCGGCAGCGGTGTGATCGCATTGGGCCGGGTGCCAGGTTTTAGTCACCGCGTCGTAGACTTCCCCCGAGTTGGGGTAAACCAACACCGGCAGATCGCACTCGCGGCGGATTTCCTCAATCAGCGATTCGATGTGGGCCAACGCCGTGCAGTTCACACCAATCGCCGCTACGCCTGGGCAGTTGGCCAGCGCTCTCGCACATTCCGCAATCGACGTGCCATCGCTGATATGTTGGCCATCCTTCGCCGAGAAGGTTATCCAGGCCTGGGCGCCTGGGTTTTCAGCCAACAAATCGGTGATCGCCAACGCTTCCTCCAATGAAGGCAAAGTTTCAGCGGCCAGTAGATCCGCCCCCGACGCCAGCAAGAGTTCAAAACGCTCGCGGTGAAATTCAACCAGCCCGGCGCGATCCAGGTCATAGCCGCCGCGGTATTCACTGCCATCCGCAAGATACGCGCCATAAGGGCCGACGGATGCGGCCACCAGTGGTTTGGGCCGGTCGGTCTGGCCGGGCTGCCAGACCGCATCCCGCGCTTGCTGGGCCAGCGTGACCGATAACTGAATCAGCTCCCACGCCTCTTCTGCCGTCATCCCCGCCTGCATAAAACCGGGCACCGTAGCTTGATAGCTGGCGGTAATCGCACAGTCGGCCCCGGCTTCAAAGTAGGCCTGATGCACCTGACGAATCTTCTCTGGGGCCTGGGCCAGCAAGCGCGCCGACCAGAGGGCGTTATTGAGGTCACAGCCGAGCGCTTCCAGCTCGGTGGCCAGGGCACCGTCGATAACCATAAAGGGCACGTCGGCCAACAGCGCTTTGATCGGATTCAGCTCATTCATTGGGGCACTCATACGGTCTTTTCCTCAATGGCGTTGGGCGAATATTCAGAACGTTGGGGGACCGAACGGTGGCGCACATAGTGCACCAGGTAGCACAGGCCAATGAAAGGCACACCGAAATAGAGCGCCACGCGTTGATGCGGGTCGAAGGCAATGCCAATGCACGCGGCCAGGCAGGCTGCAAACGCAATAATCGGCACCCAGGGATAGAACGGCGTGCGATAGACCAGATCCTGCAGCCGCCCTCCGTCACGCAGGTATTGGCGCCGGAAGTTGAACTGGCTAAGCGCAATCGCCATCCAGACCACCACCACAGCCAGGCCGGAAATCGAGACCAGCACCAGGTAGACGGTTTCAGGGGCATACACACTGGAGAACAGAGCGCCCAGGCCGCCGACCATGCTAAGTAACAGGGCGTTCATCGGGATACCACGCTTGTTGAGGCGGCCAAGCGACTTGGGCAAGGTGCCCTGGTCAGCGAGCGTCCACAGCATGCGCGACGAAGCGTAAAGCCCAGAATTGGCCGCCGACAGCAGCGCGGTAATGATGACAAAGTTCATGACATCGGCTGCGCCCGGTACCCCAAGGCGTTGGAATACGGCCACAAAGGGGCTTTGACTGAGCCCGGCCTGATCCTGAGGTAACAGCGCTGCAATCACGACGATGGTGCCGACAAAAAACAGGATCAACCGCCACAGTGTCGCGCGAATCGCCTTGGGCACATTGCGAGCTGGGTCTACCGTCTCTCCGGCGGCGATTCCGATCAGCTCGGTGCCCGAAAAGGCAAACATCACTGCCAGTAAGGCGGTACCAATGGCCAGCAGGTTGGGCGGCATGGCGCCCTCTCCCCATAGGGCCGATAGCCCCGGTGAGGCGACCTCGGTGCCCGTGGCATCATGCAGCGGTACCCAGCCAATAATCGCCACGGCGCCCACCAGCACAAACACCACCACTGCGATCACTTTGATCAGTGAGAGCCAGAACTCAGACTCGGCAAAGAAGCGCGAGGTAAACGCATTAACGCCAAAGACAATCGCCGCAAACATGCCGCTCCAGTACCAGCCGGGGATGTCGGGAAACCAGCGCCCCATAAAGACCGCCGCCGCAGTAAATTCCGAACCTAGCGCCACCGTCCAGATAAGCCAGTACATCCAGGCCACCATATAACCGGTGCCGGGGCCGATATAGCGGCTGGCATGGGCGCTGAAGGCACCTGAATTCGGCATATGCACCGCCAGCTCGCCCAGGCACATCATCACCAGCCAGGCAACAATGCCACCTACCAGATAGGCCAACACCGCGCCAATAGGCCCGGCTTGCTGCACGGTATAACCGGAACTCAAAAATAGCCCGGTGCCAATCACGCCCCCTAAAGAGAGCATCACCAAATGGCGCGTCTGCATACTGCGCTTGAAGTGCGCACGCTCTTGAGAAGGGTTTTGATCGCTTGCTGGCTCACTCATGGTGACATCCCCATCTGTGGCCTAACAAGGGAGAAGACACCCAGCGGCCCGGCTCAGAAAGGGCGCCATTTTAGTGCATACTTAACTTAACAAAAAGCATAAAAGAAAGATTTAATATTCTTATTTTGCATATGTAAATTTAGCGTGGGTGATAAGGGACGAAACCAATGCATGATCATCGACTGCTTGGCAATCACTCAATCGTAACCATTTTCAAACCAACCCAAGTCCCCCCTTTCTTAAGTCTCGACTAACAGAATGCCGTCTGCTGAAAGCTCTCGCGCGCAGTAACGCCAGCATGCCATGCCTGAAGCTGTGGGTAGTCTTCTTTCCAGCTGACTTCTGGCTGCCTGAAGGCGAGGTAATCAAGCGCCACCGCAATGGCGATTTCTCCCAGGTTAATGGTTGAGGTCTGCTGTTTTTCACCAAGCTCACCGTCCAACTGTTTTAACAGCCGCTGAATCGCCCGAGAACGCCTCTGCCCCAGCTCGCTGTCATCTATCTCGTTGCCGTAATGCTTTCGGGCAATCACGGTGTTGAACGCGGCATCCATCAGGTTTTGGCCCAACCCTGCCAGATGCAACACCGCACCCAAACGGTCTTGGGAAATCATTGGCTTGTTAGGGCTTACGCCATCCAGGTAAACGGCAATCAGCAGTGACTCGCTTAGCGTGGTGCCCTCCTCCGTTATCAGCGCGGGAATACGCCCTGCGGGGTTGGCTTTCAATAAATCGGCATCGTCTGCCCAGGGGTCGCACCACTTCAACGTGACGGCGTCTGCTAAGCCTTTTTCCAGTAACACAATTCGCGCCAGGCGCGCATAGGGTGATGTGGCGTTCAGGTAGAGTTCCATTATTGCCTCCCTGGGTGTGATGTAGATTGCTGGGTTTAATGCAAAGTAGAAAGGTGCGCGTGGCGCTGCTGTACGCCACGGCTAAGCAGCACCAACAAAAAGCCTGCCGCTAGCATAAAGCCGCTGATGGCAAATAGCGGCGCATAGGTACCCCAGGTACCATAAAGCGCGGACATGGCATAACCCGCCACTGCCTGGGCAGCAGCAAAAGCAGCGGTTGCCTGCCCCCATAGCTTCTTGTGTGCGGCCGGGCCTACTAATTCGGCAAGACGGCCAGAAGTCAACGCGACTATACCGGGGATCATTGCTCCCACCATGAAAGAGGATATCGATTGGCTGAGCAGCGCTAGCGAAAATACCGGCAGCGATACAGCGGCAGCCTTCGCCACAAAGGCGATCGCTAAGCCACGATGCCAACCCACTCGATGCGCCAAGGCACCCACCATTAGCGGCCCACATACGGCGCCCAAACCGAAGATGCCCCACTGTAGGGAAGCAGCGTGATTCCCCAGGGCGTTTTCCCTGGCGAGATAGTCCACCCAGAACACGGTATGGGGCACAAAGCCAACCGCGTCCAGGGCATAAGCGCTTATCACCAGCCATACCACTAGCTTTATACCCATATATCCCTTCTGGCTATTGGCCGATGGGCTAGCACCTGAAGTTAGTGCTAAGGGCGTCACGCGTTGTAAAAAAGCGTCGCTTAAAAGGCCCGCAGCAATGCAGAGCAACCCCAGCGTGCTCCAGGTGACCATTAGGCTTAACTCCAGAAGCACAGGAACGATGAAGGCCGAAAGCAGCGCGCCGAGGCCAATCCCGGTAAACACCATAGCACCCACACTGGCTCGCCTTTCAGGCGGAGTAGCCGCCAGCGCCAGCGATGGGCCAACCACCATTAAAATGGCCCCAGCAATGCCGGAGACTAATCGCCAAAAGAAGAACCAGGCAAAACTGCCCGCGCCAGCGCAGAGCATAAAACTGAGGGCGATAGCCGCAAAACTTGCGCCAATTACCCAGCGGGAAGAAAAGCGCTCACTCAAGGCGTGGGCGGAGAGCGCGCCGATAAAGTAACCCAGTAGGTTGGCAGCCCCCAGGTAGGCGCCTTGGCTGGCGGTGAACCATCCCTCTTGAATAATCGCAGGCAGTAGCGGCGTGTAGGCAAAGCGCGCAATACCAATGCCCGCCAAGGTCGCCATTATCCCGGTGATTAGGGCGGGTAGGTCTTGGGTAGTGAGTGTTCGATTCATCATGCTGTGTCCTTTTCGTGCCGCCATTAGGGCAAGGTGGGCAGCGCGTTGTTACACAGCCAGACTACGCGTGAGAAACTATTTCTAGAAACGATTAGTTTTGATCGTTACTATCTTTTTTTGAGATAGCCTGACAGGGAGACGGCGCGTGCAATTGAAATCACTGCGACTATTCATGGCCGTCGCCGAAACAGGCAGCTTCGTGACGGCGGCTAATCAGCTGCACACGGTGCAATCCAACGTGACGGCTCACATCAAAAAACTTGAGGATGAGCTAGGCGTGCAGCTTATTCAGCGTGCGGGCCGCGTTCGCCCTACGAGCGCTGGTTTGGCATTGGTGGAGTACGCTGAGCGCATGCTGACGGCCCACGATGAAGCGGTATCGCTATTCAGGGGTCAGGAGAAGGCGTGTGGCCGCCTGCGTATTGGCGCCATGGAGACCACCACAGCTGTGCGCCTTCCGCCGATACTGGCGGCGTACCACGCAGCACAGCCTGACGTTGATATCCAGATCAAAACCGGGCCAACGGCCGAACTGGTCGAGTTGTTGCTGGACGGACAGGTGGACTGCGTCTTTGTGGCCGGGCGGCTTGAGCATAGCCGCTATCACTTGCTCAAGGCTTTCAGCGAGCAGCTTGTGCTGGTGGGTTCAACGCCGATGACGACGATGCCCTCTTCTCAGGAGCTGCTGACCTCGGCCTTCCTGGCGTTTCGCCAAGGATGTAGCTACCGCCAACGTATCGAGCTGTTGCTGGCCTCCCACGGCGTGAATGCTGGCCGGATTTTTGAGTTCGGCTCACTGGACGCGATGCTAGGCTGCGTCGCTGCAGGAATGGGCTACACGGTACTGCCCCGTGGGACAGTCGAAGCCCACCAACACCGGTTCGGGATTCATACCCTGGAACTGCCCGCGTCCATCGCCAATGTCGATACTTACTTTGCCGCCTTCGAACCCGAGACATGGACACCCGCTCTGGCAAGCTTCGCTGAAACCTTGCGTGAGGCGGTGGCTATAGATGAGCCTCAGCTCACTGCATCTTGAATGAGGTAGCTGGCTGACCTCTGAGGCTTTATCAGCTTCTCTCCGCCCGACCAAGCAACAAGACAGATAAACCCGCGGCGATAAACGTAATGCCAGCACCAATGTTCAAACCAAAAATAGCGCGCGGGTGGCTTTCTAGCCATCTCGCAAATAAGGATGAAAAGGTACCTAACACTGTAAAAACCGCGAATGCTAGCAACGCAAACCATGTGCCTAGCAAGAACGTTTGTAGCTCGACTGCTCCATGCAGGGGAGATACAAACTGAGGAACAAAGGCCAAAACAAACAGCGCTGGCTTAGGATTGAGTACATTGGTTAAAAAGCCGGTGAGAAACACTGCCCGATGGGACAAGTGGCTCTGAGACGTGAAAGCAATCAACTCTCTTGAGCGCAAGGCTTTGATCCCTAGCCAAATCAAATATCCAGCCCCAGCGAATTTAACCACACTAAACGCTACTGCCGAGGTTTGAATGAGAACCGCCAAACCCAGGAAAGCGACTAAAACATGCACCATCAGGCCAAGACCAGCCCCGGCACTAGAGATACAAGCCGCTAGACGACCCTGACTAAGCCCTCGACTAACGGCAAGAATATTGTCAGGCCCCGGCACAAGAATGATTAAAATGCATGCGACGGTATACGTCATCAAGGTTTCGATAGGTACCATGCTATCTCCTATGAAGCTAATGCTTGGTTTTTAATGCTTGGTTGTAGCAGGCCTCAAAATCGCTGTCTCGGAATGCTCGTATCGTCATTTTGGCTAACCATCAGATTCAAATGCTTAAGGCACATAATGTTGACGCCACCAAACAGCCAACCCGTCACTTGGTAACTCAAGCCCTAACTCTTTCTCAAGCTTCCCGAACTGATTAATCAAACTGGAACGCCAATCGACAATAGTACCGAACACGTCAAACACGATGGCTTTCATTAACGTCTCCTTGCCGTTGGAGGGTCATTAATAATCCCAGCAGTGTCATGGCAATCAGCAGGCTCCAACCGAGCATAAAGCTGCCCGTTACATCCAGCATCCAGCCAAGCAGTGGCGGTACCGATACGATTGCCAGTTGGTTAATCGCCATGGCCAGGCCCAGCACAAAACCAGTTTTATTGGCGGGTGCCGACTCTGCCACATAAGCCACCCAAGGGCCGTACCAGCCGAAACCAAAAAAACCTAGCCAGGCCATCAAGCAGCCCAGCATGAACGTCGAGTTTAGCGGTAGCCAAACCAATACCAGCAGCCCGACGATCACCGCCACCATGCACACCATTACCGGGAAATAGCGCGACCGACAGCGATCGCTCCAGGCCGCCAGCAAAATACGCCCGGCAACCCCAGCCCCCTGGGCCACAAATAGCAACGTCGCGGCCTGCAGTACCTCTATCTGCAAACGGCTGTGCAGATAGAGCACGGTAAAAATCAAAATGCCGTACTGAACCGAGATCAAACTTATACCGGACGCCATAATCTGCTTCATAGCCGGTTCGTGAATCATCGCCAGTCGCGACAAGACGACGTTTGTTAGGCTGCCTTCAGAGGCTCTTGCGACAGGTACCACACCAGCAGGTGCACGGTAAAAAAGCATAAAGACCAACGCGCCAAAAATCGCTATCAGTCCACCCACTAGAAAAGAGGCGCGCCACCCCCAGGTAATCGCGACGGTTGGCAGGATGATCGCCGCCAGCGCCCCGCCCAGCGGCAAGCCCGCCTGACGAATACCCATGGCAAAACCGCGCTGGGATTTATCAAACCAAGCGGCTACCGATTTACTACCGCCGGGTTGGGCGGTGCTGTAGCCCGCCCCTACGATAACCAAAAACAGCAGCATGGCCCAGTAGCTATCAGCCAGAACGGCAGCGCACAGCGCGATACCGACTACGAGAGTGCCTCCCCCCACCACCAAACGCTCACTGAACCTGTCCAGCAACTCCCCGGCAACCAACAGCCCGATCAAAGGCACCAGTTGAGCCGCCGAGACCAGCGCCCCAATCTGAAATGCAGAGAGCCCCATATCTGCTTGTATATAAACGCTTAAGGCGCCAATACCTTGAACGAAGAAACACGCCGCTGCTTGGGCAAGGGTGGCTATCAGCAGAATGATCCAGCGGTAGGTTTGCACAGAAGCCATCGGCAGCATCGTCGTCATAGGGAGACTCTGTAAATTGGACCTTTCCCTAGCATTAGCCATTTATGGATGTCACGCCACGACGATATCGCAACGCCTGTTGCCAAATCAGCAAGCACCGCGAATTTTCTTGCTAGGTTGCACTACAGGCTAAAAAAAGACGAAAACATTGCCAACGCTGCAACTCTGGGCGCTGATTATGCTTGGCAGCGTAATAGGTGATTTCCCCATGAGCCCCCTTCTTCAGAGGGCTATGCCATCAGTCAATGCTGAAAAGTTAAATATTCAAGTCAGTGCCAATTATTGTAATTCACCATCCAGATTAACTACTTAAGGCCTTGAAAATATGGGAATTTAACTCCAAGAAGAGATGATTTTTTTCGCTTCTAAAGTCAGCCAAAAAAAATCTTGCAAAATAAAAAAAGTCGTTGTAGCCTAAAAACACGTAAGTTTTTCGTATAACCCCGACAATATGGGTCGGGGGTGTCTACCAGGAACCGTAAACTCCTGATTACGAAAGTGCTGTCAGGCATTTTCTAGTCAGGTTTTTTTTGTGCGGGATTAAGGATTAACTTAATCTTTTTGTTCTTCGCAAACGACCAACTACCGCTGACAGCCTACTCTGTACACTAGAGAGGAGGCATCATGCTATATACAACATATTTTTCAGCCCTATCAAACTCTATTTTAATAGCGTTTTCCAACCTATATCTGCTTATTTTTATAGCGCCCTTAACCAATGCACTGAAATACCATAGTACAGCAGAATTTTATCTGCCCTTCAGACAACAGAAACCTGTCCTATTTTTTTAATTTAATTGGCTTATGCATACACTTTAGCACAATGCTTAATAAAAAAATCGACAGTTTTTCTGAAACAATTACTCTCTTGTCAATTAAAAAAGATAGAGATTATTTAATGCTATATATTATAACCTATAAATCCATCAAATTTTTCCCAGGATCTCCCTCTCCCTCCATGATAGATATTGAGGATATTGCGCATGCCTTATCTTTAACTAACAGGTTTTCTGGACATTCAAAATTCCCACTCTCTGTCGCCCGCCATAGCATTAATTGCTCATTGATGGCATCTCCTGAAAGGCAGATGGAAGCGCTTCTTCATGATGCAACTGAAGCTTATATTTCAGACATTTCAAGGCCTACAAAAAAATTACTGGCGGAATATGTACAGCTGGAGGCCAATATATATAGAAACGCCATCGCTCCCGCTTTCAACCTTCCCCCGGTGTTAAGCAAAGAGGTTTTAGAAATCGATGACAGGATGTTAATTACAGAGAGCATGGCTTTGCTCAATGATTATAGCTGGGTAAAAAAACTGAATGGAGATCCTTATCCCTTTTCTTCCGATATGATTTCTGAAAGAGGTTGGAGAGAAGATGAAAGTGATTTTTTGAAACGCTATGAAGAAATAAAAAATGCAACTTTTTTATATTAAAAGGAGGGACTATGCATAATTTTCTACAGCAACTACCTAAAGTGGAACTGCATTTACACATTGAAGGATCACTTGAGCCAGAGTTAATGTTTACTTTGGCACAACGCAATGGCATTAAGCTCCCCTATAGCACGGTACAAGAAGCGAAAGATGCTTACCAATTTAGTAATCTTCAGGGGTTTTTAAACCTCTACTTTCAAGGTATGAGTGTGCTTCGTAACGAAGACGACTTTTACGACCTAGCAATGGATTACTTTAAGCGGGCACGGGGGGAAGGAGTTGTGCATATCGATATGCACTTCGATCCTCAGGCGCACCTTCAGCGCGGCTTACCGTTAGAAGAGGTCATGAGCGGGCTTTTAAGAGCCAAGCAGGAAGCTGAGGAAACCCTCGACCTTTCCATCGGCATGATCATGGCTTTTCTGCGCGACCGTCCTGCAGATGAAGCGCTACATGTGCTGGAGCAGGCTGCACCGTACTGGAAAATGATAGACGCCGTTGGCCTTGATAGCGCAGAAATTGATAATCCACCGATAAAGTTTGTAGATGTTTATCAGCGCGCTAAGGAATTGGGATTTATGCGCGTGGCACATGCTGGTGAGGAAGGGTCTGCAAGCTACATACAAGAGGCACTAGATCAATTGGAAGTAACAAGGATTGACCATGGCGTGCGCTGCTTGGAAAACACCGCGTTAGTTGAGCGCTTGTGTCGAGAACAAGTTGTGTTGACAGTTTGCCCGCTTTCCAATGTCAGTCTTAACGTGGTCGAGAACCTGCGCGATCACCCATTGCCTCAGCTTTTGGCAGAAGGGCTCAAGGTCACAATTAGTTCTGATGATCCGGCGTATTTTGGCGGCGGAATGCTAGCTAATCATTTTGCCTGTGCTGAGGCTTTTGGTTGGGGCGAAGCGGTATTTCGTCAGCTCACACGTAATGCGATTGAAGAAGCGTTTGTTACTGAAGAACGCCGCATTGACCTACTGGCCCGCTTAGACGCTCTTTAATAACGCCCTGGCTGGCCACCAAAGGCCAGACGGGTGCTATAGGGCTGATTATAGTAGTTCCCATAAACGTTTTTTGAACAGCCCCCGGTTGTGCTGCAAAGATTCGTCGAAAGAAGGCATAACGCTTTACCAGGGTTTTGCCTTTCCACTTAAACTATCCATTTGAACTATGGGGGAATATTAATCAAACAAGCTCAGGAAACGCTCTCAAATCCTTCATTTCCACAAGACGGTCCCATAGCCGCTGGGCTTCTGTTGGTAAGGGCGTGGTTCGTCTCAGCAGGATAATTTTTAATGGCACATCGAAAACGGTACCTCCTGCTCGAACTAGCCGCTTAGCAGCGAGATCTTCTCGCACGAGCGAATAGGGAAGCCACGCAACACCCAATTTTGATAACGTCATATGGCGCAAGCTGTCAGCGAGGCCAGCATCATGGTGTTGCTGCAAATTTAAGTCTTGCTGTGCGAGCATGGCACTCAGCGACCACTCTAAGTGACACTCTGGTGAGTAATTCAAAAATGAGAGTGGGATGCTATTTGTCACATGTAAATTAAACAGCGGTTGACCGGCAACATTTGGCGCGCTAACAGGGATGAGATACTCGGTATCTAGCTCAACAGATGCGTAGCTATCACTCGCTATTCCCAAGCGCTTTGCAATAAGCTGTTCGCAATCGAATAGCGCCGTTATGTAGTCGGTATCGCCCTGATTGAGCGCGGTCAGGCACTCAGGTAGCGTATTCGATTCAATACTAAATTTAGCCTGTGTGAACTGCTCCTGTATGCGCGGCAACCACTGGGGAAAGAACATCGTCGCCATAATGTGTGGTGAGCAAAAACGTATCCGCTGTTTCTGATCATTAATATCGTCAGCAACGGAGCGCCGAAAGCAATCTAAAGAGCTAAGTGCTTGCGAGGCTACCGTTTGCAGTCTGTGGCCTGCCTCCGTCAGCACTAACGTCCCTTTACGCCGCTCAAACAGCGCGGTGCCTGCCCACTCTTCAAGCCCTTGAATACGGCGACTCAACCCTGACACCGATACATGTCGGTGCTCCGCCGTACGACTGAAACTTTTGGTCTCGCAAAGAACCAGAAAATCTCGCAAGATTATTAAATCAGTCATTGGCGGCCTTTCAGGAGGTAAGTGTTCATCATATAGCTGAGGTAGCTGTTGCAATGGGAGTCATCACGGCTTCCCCCTGCCATGATGCTTAGGGCTACGCCATCTTCTGCCAATGCTGGATACTAGAGAGCTCCTCATGCTCTAACTGCTCTGCTTTGAAGAGATCCCGGCGCATCTGTAAATTCAGCCAAAAATCTGCTGAAACATCAAAAAATCGTGCCAGCCTTAGTGCTGTACTGGGCGTAACACCCCGCTTTTTATTTACCATCTCATTGATCCGCTGATAAGGAACGTGGATAGCAGCGGCCAACTCACGCTGGGTAATTTTCATGGGCTGCAAAAACTCTTCCAGCAACATTCCGCCGGGATGTGTCGGCTCGCGATGTGTGGGTACACGGATCATAGCTTTCTCCTTTTAGTCTCCTTCTTAGTGATAATCGACTAATTCGATCTCGTCAGGCCCAGCATCTGTCCACCTAAAACAAAGACGGTACTGCCTATTGATTCGGATACTGTGCCAAGCCTATTCGAGTTTTATGCTACACCAACCACCGCTTATTGGAGGTTAATAAAGCCAGAGATCTCATGAAACAGGCTCCAGTTACCAGCCTTGCTCGGTTGCCAGTAGGCGGTCTGTTAGCGCCAAGTTTTCCAGAAAGGTATCGTCATGGGATACCACCAGTAAAGCGCCTTGGTAACTGCGCAATAAGGTTTCCAGTGCCTGTGCGGATGATAGGTTGAGGTGGTTATGTAGCTCGTCGAGTAGCAGTAGTTGCGGGGGCGAATCGGCGTAGAGAATGTAGCGAATTTTGCGTAAATTTGCTCGACTGCAGCGGCCTCTTCTAGATTGAGAAAACACTTGATAATAGGTTATAGCCTATATAGGATAAAACCTATAAACAAAGAGGTCTCCACGTGGTCTATAGAACAAACAGACACATTTGAAGATTGGTTCTTCTCACTCGAAGAGGTTGAACGTGAAAATGTTCTGGCTTCTGTGCTTCTTCTTCGTGAACGAGGCCCGATGCTTTCAAGGCCACACGCTGACACTGTAAACGGCTCACAGTATCCCAACATGAAGGAACTGCGCGTTCAGTCCTTTGGGCGTCCAATCCGGGTATTTTTTGCGTTTGACCCGCGTCGTACTGGCATCTTGCTATGCGCAGGCGATAAAGGTGGAAATGACAAGCGCTTCTATAATGAGATGATTCCAATCGCCGATAAAGAGTATACGGCTCACCTGGAACCACTAAAGTGAGGTGATAACCATGGCACGTAAACTGGAAGACTTGTTAGCAAGAGAAAAGCCTGAGGTCGTTGCAGCAGCTGAGGCGAAAGCCAATGATATGTTATTCGAGATCAGGCTTGCCGAAATTCGCCTGCTTGCGGAGAAAACTCAAGCTGACATAGCTGATGCAATGGGCGTAAAACAACCCACCATCGCAGGGCTTGAGAAGGTTGGCCAGGATATGCGGCTGAGTTCACTCAAGCGCTATGTTGAAGCTTTGGGCGGCCGAGTCCGTGTAGATATAGAACTTCCTGATGGGAGTCATCACGGCTTTCCGGTATAACCACCCTCCCTATAATAGCCCTTCGGTCTAGGCCATTTTCTGACCATGAATCTTCATCAAACCGGCTCCAAGTGCCAACCCTGCTCGGTTGCCAGCAGGCGGTCTGTTAGCGCCAGGTTTTCCAGGAAGGCGTCGTCGTGGGATACCACCAGTAACGCACCCTGGTAACTGCGCAACATGGCTTCCAGGGCCTGCGCGGATGGCAGGTCGAGGTGGTTATTTGGCTCGTCGAGCAGCAGCAATTGCGGGGGCGAATCGGCATAGAGGATGCAGGCCAGCGCCCCTTTCAGGCGTTCACCGCCGCTAAGCAGTCCACTGGGCGTGGTGATCTTCTGCGCGTCCAGGCCTAGCTGGGCCAGCAGCATGCGCAGTTCACCTTCTGTCATTGAGCGGTTAGCCAACTGAAGTTGTTCGAGCACGCTTTTTCCCGGCTCAAGACTCTCCAGCCGCTGGTCGAGATAAGCCTTTTCTGGGGTTACCTTGCAGGTTCCGGATAATGGTTCGATCTGGCCCGCTAGCACGCGAAGCAGTGTGGATTTACCACAGCCGTTGGGGCCAACGATGCCGATGCGCTGCGGCCCTCTCAGCATTAGGCTAATGCGGCGAGTAGCTCCCATGACGAATGGTAGCTCTACCCTTTCTAATTCAACCAAACAGCGCTTGTCTACCTGATTAATCGGTATCTTATGCAGGGTGATGTGCGCTTCGTCTTCAACTTCCTTTGCGGCATCCCGCACGCGCTGGTTAAGTTGATCACGGCTGGCTGCCTGCTTTTGGTGCAACGCGCCGGTGGAGTTTTCGCTGCGCTCTTTCTGTCCATCCAGTATTACCTTGGCCTGATTGGCTTCCTTGCCCTGCCGGTTACCACGGGCCTGTCGTTTCTCCTGACGTTCACGCTGCTTACGCATCTCCCGTTCCTGGCGTTGGCGCTCCAGCTTATGTTGATTGAGTTGGTCAATCGCAGTTTGCTGTTCGTGGGCTTTCGCTTCGGCATAGAAAGTGTAGTTACCACCGTAGCTATGCAGCCCCAGAGGGGAAAGTTCCACAATGCGCTCCATGGACTCAAGCAATTGCCGGTCATGGCTGACCACGATCAGCCCACGCGGCCAACGGCTTAACTGTTCGATGAGCGCCTGTCGGTTGGGCCGGTCAAGATGGTTGCTTGGCTCATCAAGAATCAGGAATTCGGCATCCGAGAACATGGCGCCCATTAGGGCAATCCGCATGGCTTCCCCTCCGCTCAGAGTGCTGACCGGGGTAGTGGCTTCAAGATAGCCCAAGCCATTGCGATCAAGTTCATGGCGGAAGCACTGGGGCATATCCCAGCGGTTATCGACTGCCTCAAAATCCTCTGGTGCCGTGCTACCAGCTTCGATGCGCGCCAGTGCATCCAGGGTTGTTCGCACATTTGCGAGATCAGCAACAGAAGCTTCCTTCAGTTGACCCACTTGCTGGGTAAGGTAGTGCACATTGTCGGGGCGCTGACAATGGCCGCTGGTGGGTTGCAACAAGCCCGCGATAATTTTGGCTAAGACTGTTTTGCCGGCCCCATTGCGGCCCACCAGCCCGGTTGGGCGTGCATCGAACTGCACATGAAGGTCGGTGAAAAGCGTTCTGCCATTCAGCAAAACGTAGGAGACACCCTTTAAGGTGAGATGGGTAGTGGTCATAGTTGATTCCAGAGATGCCGAGTACTCCCCCTGAGTCAGGGGCTAATGGAGACTGGCCGTCATAACAACGGCAGGCATCAATGGCTCATTGGGCAACTACCTCTGCTTAGCGTGGAAAGAACTTCAATAGTACAAATAAGGATAGGGAGTCGACAAGGACATGACAGTCCTGGCCTAGATATTTAAATTATCCCCATTAACAAACGAATAGAGCAGAATATCGGATCGGTAAGCCCAACCCTGGCTTGCCCAGAACTTCTGGGCGGCTTTGTTCTCGGGAAGAATCATCAGGTGTGATTTTAGTATCCCTTCGTTTTTAAGCGCATCCAGGCAAAGGTTTACCAGCTCTGTTGCTATGCCCCTTCGACGATGTGAGTCCGCCACCGACAAGTGCTGAACATAGCCGCGCTTGCCATCGTGGCCCGCCATGATCGTTCCCACCAGTTCCCCTTCTCTTTCTCCTTCTGCTACAAAGCTTAGGCCGGGGTTTCGCAGCAGGTATTTCTCAATGCCTTTCCGTGAATCAGCATCGCGCAGCCGCACGCCTTCACTTTCGCTCCACAGGGCAATGGCGGCGTCATAGTCGTTGATGGTCATGGTGCGGTAGTGCATCAGGTGGTTCTCACTAAGTGGCAGTTAGGTTAAAACGGAGCGTCTGGCGCGGCACTATTATCCTAAACGTTTACGCATAGCGCGAATATCGTCGATATCGGCTGGCCGTAGCGGATCAAGTCTTCCCTCTCAATGTGACGACACGTAGTCCGAACTGGCAAAAGCTGGCGGCAACGCGAAGTTCTCCCGCATCCGCTTCGTTTCGGAAGCTGGCGTCAAGCCGAAAAGCCGTTTGAACTCCCGATTGAATTGCGAAGGGCTCTGGTAGCCGACAGCATGGCAGGCGGCCTCTGCCGTCATGCCCTGGCGAACCATCAGCAGTCGCGCTTGATGCAGTCGCGTGGATTTAACGTACTGCATTGGTGAGGTGTGCGTAATGGCTTTGAAGTGATTAAGGAACGTCGGAACGCTCATACCGGCCTCGCTGGCCAGTTGCGTCAGGTTAAGCGGCTGAGCGTAGGTCGCGTGGATGTGGCGTAACGCCTTGCTGATTTTCCCGAACTGCCCCTGCATTGCCAGCGCTGCACGCATGGCATTGCCCTGCGCACCGGTGAGCACACGAAAATACAGTTCTCTCACCAGCGCGGGGCCGAGAATCTTCGCCTCAAGCGGCTGACTCATTGTTTCGAGAAAACGTGTCACGGACACCCGCAAAGCAGCATCCATGGGGCTGGACATTAGACTCTGGGCCGCGCTTTCCTGGGCGAGGGCCTGATGGTGGTCGATCTGGGTCATCAGTTCCGCTGCGAGCTGGAAGTCTAGATGCATGTAAATGGCTAACAGTGGGTTTTCTGGGGTCGCCTCAGTTTCCATCGTGAAGGGCACCGGCACCGCAACTGCCAAATAGTGCTGCTCATCGTAAAGATAAACCTGATCGCCGAAATAACCCCGCTTTCGTCCCTGGCAAACTATCACGATACCAGGGTCGTATAGAACGGGGGTACGCGACAAGGGGCGATCCGAACGCAGGATGCGTACATCAGGCAGGGCCGTGAGGTTGTATCCTTCTTCCGGCGCCAGCGCCTGAAGCAACGTCACCATGTCCCGCTGTTCAGCCGCCTGCGGAGAGGGAAAAGTCTTTTCCATGCGATACCAACTGGAATTATTAGAATAGGCAATAATATAAGAATTATGAGCCTAAAATAAGGCAATGCAACAGCGTAATGTGCATCTTCTACTGAGGCACAGGAGCTATATGTAATGTCTAACAGCAAACTCTTATTTATCACCGGGGTCAGCAGCGGCTTTGGCCAGGCGCTGGCTCAGGAAGCACTTGCTAGCGGCCATCACGTGGCCGGCACGGTCCGCAGCGAACGGGCCAGGCAAGCGTTCGAAGAGCTCGATCCCGCGAAGGCAGTGGGCCGTGTGCTTGATGTGACCGACTTCGATGCCATTGATGGTATCGTAGCCGAGATTGAGGCGAACGTTGGAGCGATCGACATTCTCGTCAACAATGCCGGTTACGGCCACGAAGGTATTATGGAGGAATCCCCGATAGCCGAGATGCGTCGACAGTTCGATGTGAATGTATTCGGCGCGGTCGCCGTGACAAAGGCTGTCTTGCCATTCATGCGCGCACGCCGGAGCGGCCACATCCTCAACATCACGTCGATGGGAGGTTTCATCACGATGCCGGGCATTGCCTATTATTGTGGCAGTAAATTTGCTATGGAAGGTATTTCCGAGGTGCTTGGCAAAGAAGTTAAACCCTTCAACATTCACGTCACCGCCGTGGCGCCCGGCTCGTTTCGCACCGATTGGGCTGGTCGTTCGATGTCCCGCACGCCACGCTCCATCCCTGACTACGACGCGCAGTTCGATCCAATCCGCAACGCCCGCGAGGAGAAAAGCGGTCAGCAACTGGGTGATCCTCAAAAAGCCGCGCGCGCAATGCTGGCTGCAATAGCCAGCGACACACCGCCGGAACATCTGTTGCTGGGAAGTGATGCGCTAGAGCTGGTGCGCAGAAAATTGTCGGCGCTTATCGACGAAATTAGCGAATGGGAGACGCTAACACGCTCAACCGATGGCTGAAGCTCCACCCCGTACATAGACCCGCATGGATGATGCAGTGACTCAAGCGCGCAGCAAGAATCTCGCGCGCTTGGCCATAGCTCTAGCGGCATGGTGTCTCCGCTAGTTATTAGCTAGTGGCCCTCACAGTCTGGAAAGAGTTAGCAATTCTTTAAATAGGCATCAAGCCTCAACTCTGGATACTGCCTCGCCACATTCGCAACGTCATTGCGGGTCTCTTCTATTATCCACTCGCGTACTTGCTTGGCCGCATCACTCAGCGGCTTTTTGCGTGAGTGCACCAGGTGGCAAAGCCGCTCGGTGGCAATCGCAGTGGGCGTGGCGGGTACCAGCGAGCCGGTTTCCAGCCAGTGGGAGGCGATGTTCAGCCAGCCGATGGCGATTCCCTGCCCGAGCAGAGCGGCCTGGAGTACTACCGCATAGTCCGAAAATATCAGCGAGTGAGTCGCCCCATAAGCCTGCAGATGGAAATTGGGCAGAAGCTCGAACCAGTCAATTCGGCTGTCGCTCAGGCTGATCAGGGTGGTGGCAATGTCATTGCTGGGCGATTCGAGTTGCTGCTGGCGATAGGCGGGACTGCAGACAGGTACCAGTATTTCCGGCAGTAGTAGTGAAGCGTCATGCAGTATGTCCTCCCCCGTCACAAAGCGAATCCCCAGATCCACGTCCTCGACTGAGCCGCTTATCGACCCTGAAATCAGTTGAAAGCGAAGGTCGATATTGGGTAGCTGCGCCTGCAGTTTGTGCATACGCGGCATCAGCCAGTGGGTGGTGAAGGCGGTAGAGACCGATAGCGTGACAGTTTCAAGTCCGGTATTGCGTGCCCGAATTTCCTGAATCGCCGCCTCGATATTGTGAAAGCCGTCGACCACGCCTTGGTAAAGTATCTCGCCGCTCTCGGTCAGCTCGGTCTTGCCGGGAGTACGCAAGAACAGTTTGACCTCCAGATACTCTTCTAGAAGCGCCAGCATACGGCTGACCGCCGGCTGGGTAACCCCCAGTTCGGCGGCGGCTTTGGTGAAGTTACCGCAGCGGGCCGCTGACTCAAAAACGAAGAGTGCGTTGGCACTGGGCAGTTGTCGGCGCAATGTAGGCATGACTTCAGGTTATGCCACAGCCAAGAATTTCGCAATTGTCCGCGAACACCTTATCTGCTGTACTCAATGACAACCGATAGGCATCACAACAATGAAAGGCGATAACCCCTATGGATGAGCGAGACAGTGTGGGAGTTGCCATACGCTCCATCAGCAAACGTTATGGCAGTACGGTAGCCCTGAAGGACATAACCTTAACTATTGAGCCGGGTGAGTTCGTATCATTGCTGGGCCCTTCAGGCTCTGGAAAAACGACCCTGCTGGGTGCCTTGGGTGGTTTCGTGATGCCTTCATCAGGGTCGGTGTGGGTCGGCGATCAGGATATGACTTACATGCCGCCGCATAAGCGCAACATCGGCATCGTCTTTCAGAGTTACGCGCTCTTTCCTCACATGAGCGTTGGCGAAAACGTCGCCTTTCCGCTGCGTGCCCGTCGTTTACCCAAGTCAACGTGGCCGGAGCCCGTGAAACAGGCGCTGTCCATGGTCGAGCTGGATGGCTATCAGGATCGTGGGGTGTCGCAGCTGTCGGGCGGACAGCGGCAGCGGGTCGCCCTGGCCAGGGCGATTGTGTTCGAGCCGCGGCTAATCCTGATGGACGAACCCCTGTCAGCGCTGGACAAGCAGCTGCGCGAGACGATGCAGATAGAACTTCGCCGCTTACACCGTAAGCTGGGAGCCACCGTAGTGTATGTGACCCACGATCAGCGTGAGGCGCTGACCATGAGCGACCGGGTGGCGATCCTTAAGGATGGTGAACTGGTACAGATCGGCGCCCCCGAAACGCTGCACAACAACCCTAAAGACTCCTTTGTGGCCAGCTTCATCGGCGACTCCACCCTGCTACCGGTGACCCGCATTGATGAGCATAGTGTCCGGCTCGGCACTCACACGCTGCGTTCGACCAAGCCCGTCGCCCCTCATGCAGAGCTGCTGCTGGCCATACAGACAGAAAAATTGCTGATCGACGATGGGCGTCATGAACCAGGGGCCAATCGCCTGCCATGCCGGGTCATTGAGGCGGTATACCAGGGCGATAGCCTGCGATTGTTCCTCGAACTTGAAGACGGCACTTCCATCAGTATGCGCCAACCCAGCCACCACGCCGCAAGGCTACAGATTCCACCGCTCGGCGAGCGCTTGAGCGTGGTACTGCATCCAGAGGACACCATCATCGTGCCTCGTGCGGGATGCCCCACTCCGGCGACAAACGTTGCCTGATATAACTGTGAAGTAAAAAAACAGGAGTCATAGCCGATCATGGAACTTTCCAACTTTAAAGTTCTGACATTCGATGTCGTGGGCACGCTGATTGATTTCGAGAAAGGTGTACTGGAAGCAATCCGGCGACTTGGCGGGACTGCGGCCCAGAATCTGGACAACAACACCATTTTCGAGGCCTATAAGCGCGGTCGGGATCGTTATCCCGGGCGTTCAAGCAGTGCCATGGCGGATGTCTACCGCTCGTTGGCTGAAGAGTTAAAGCTGCCGGCCGATGCGGCTTCGGCCGATGCCTTTCAAATGGCGGTATTTCGTTGGCCTGCTTTTGAGGATTCGGTGGTGGCACTGAAGCGCCTGCGCAAGCACTATCGTCTGGTCGCCATGACCAATGCTGATCGCACCGCCTTCTCTTGTTACTCGCATACTCTCGATGACCCCTTCGACGATAGCGTAACCTGCGACGAGACCGGGGTCGCCAAGCCTAACCCACAGTTTTTCGCCTACAACCGTGGCCGTCAGACGGCCCACGGCTATAAGTTCTCGGAAATACTGCATGTTGCCCAGAGCCAGTACCACGATATCGGCATTGCCAAGGAGCTGGGTTACACCACCTGCTGGATAGAGCGTCGTCAGGGTCAAGCGGGATTCGGCGGCACGCCGGAGCCAAAGCAGCTCACAACGCCGGACTTCCATTTTCCAACCCTTAAGGCGTTGGCCGACGCCGTAGAGAAGGTGTGATATGAGTGGGCCGCAGTCTGGATCTCCGATTGCTTCGCTTTGGCGTGACACGGCGAGTACCACCGCTAATTTCGCGCCGCTTTCCAGCGATAAAACCGTTGATGTCGCCATTATCGGCGGTGGCTACACGGGATTAACCGCGGCCCACCGCTTGGCAGAACGGGGCGTTCAAGCGATTGTGGTGGATGCCAACCCTATTGGCTGGGGAGCAAGCGGGCGCAATGGCGGCGTGGTATCAGCCAAGTTCCGGCTATCGTTTCCCAGCATCGCCCAGGCACACGGCATGTCGGTTGCCAACGCCATGCATCGGCTCTGCCATGAGGCGGTAGATGAGGTGGAAGCCCTGATTCAGGCGTATGGCCTAGCGGGTGCCCGCTTCACGCGCTGCGGCAACCTGCGCTGCGCCCATACGGCCAAGGCTTTGAAAGAAATTACCCAAGAAGCCGAGTGGATGCGGCGGGAAATGGGCGATGATTCGCTACGCTGCCTCTCCGCAGGCGAAGTAGCCGAAGAGACTGGATCGCAGGCATTTACAGGCGGGGTGCTGGGGCTTGGCGTTGGCACCTTGCACCCGCTTGACCATGTGTGCGGACTGGCGGAAGGGATTAATCGACGCCATGGCGAGGTAGTCTTCGAGCGAACCCCCGCCACTAGCATTCGTCGATTGGATAATGGTGTATGTATCACGACGCCAGGCGGCGAAATCAAGGCGCGACAGGTGATCCTGGCTACCAATGCCTATTCGGACATCACCCCTGTAAGTGCAGCAATCAAGTCTCGTTTAGTGCCGTTTAGAAGTTCGATCATTGCGACGGAACCCCTTCCGGAGGCGCTGAAGAACCATCTGTTGGTCAAGGAAAGAAGCTATGGCGAAACCCGCCGGATGATGCGCTGGTTTCGCAAGGTCGATGGACGGATCGTATTTGGAGGGCGCGGGGCGTTTGGGAAGCGTGACTCTCAGGCGGCGTTCGACTCCCTGCAGAGCGCTATGGTGTCGCTTTTTCCAGCGCTCACCGATATCGACATTGCCTATCGCTGGTCAGGGCATGTCGGCATGACGCTCGATGCTCTCCCTCATGTGGGCAGATTCGACGACCGTGTTTGCTACGCCGCCGGTTACAACGGCGCCGGCGTGGCCATGTCAACGTTGCTCGGGCGGTTGGCGGCGGACTACGCCATGGGTGAAAGCCCTGATGTCGCGCTGCTGGCGGCGGAGCGGCTCAAGGCCGTGCCGTTTTACCCCTTACGTGAAGTTGGTATTCGACTGGTAGCCGGTTATTACCAGTTCCTTGATGCCATCGGGCGCTGATCCGGCGTCGGTGCATTTACTCAATGGAGATAGCAAGATGAAAGATACTCACTGCTTCAAATACTTGCTTGGTTTCTCGGTAGTTGCGGTAGGTAGCGTCGGTGCTGGTGATAGTTTGGCAGACGGCGAAATTACCTTCGTCTCCCAGGGAGGGGCGTACCAGGAAGCACAGACGGTGGCCATACTCGACCCAGTTGCCGAAGCGCTAGGCATCACCATTCGCCAGGAGAGCGCCCCCGACGCCTGGCCGATGATCAAGACCCAAGGCACCACCGGCCAGGCGGTATGGGACGTGGTCGATACGCCCCCCTTTAACTGCATTAAAGGGGGAGAGCAAGATCTTATCGAGCCACTCGACTTTAGCCGCATCCCTAACGCTGAGAACATGCCTGACGACTACAAGACACCGTACTCGGTGGCCTATGAGTTCTACTCTAGTGTCCTCGCCTATAACCCCGCCGCCTTCAATGGCAATTCACCACAAAGTTGGGAGGATTTCTGGAATGTCGAAGACTTCCCGGGTAATCGTTCCTTGCGTAATTACCCAGTAGGTACACTTGAGGCGGCATTGCTTGCCGATGGTGTTGAGCCCGATAACATTTATCCGATTGATGTGGATAGAGCCTACGCAAAACTTGAGGAAATCAAACCGCATATCACCACCTGGTGGACATCAGGAGGGCAGTCTGCACAACTGCTTCATGATGGTGAAGTTGACATGCTAATGATGTGGAATGGACGAGTTAGCTCAATAATGAATGAAGGCGCAAATGCTGACTTCACCTATAACCAAGGCTTCCTGCAGAGCACTCACCTTTGCATCATAAAAGATGCGCCTAACCTGGATACGGCAATCGAGTTCGTTAATGCGGCTATCGACCCCGAGTATCAGGCGAACCTACCGCTACACATCGACTACGGCCCCGGCAATCCGGCCGCCTTCGATACAGGCAAGATTTCCAACGAGCGGACCAGAGAACTACCAAGCTCGCCTGACAATGCAGCTAAGCAAGTGTTGATTTCTTATGAGTGGTGGACATCGGACGATGGTGTCGAGGCTGAGCGTCGTTGGCTAGATTTCATGCAGCGATAAGGGTGCCGTTGCCGTATCCCGTTGGTGAGATACGGCAACGCTCGTCGATTTCCCTGCTAGGAGACATCCTTTGAAAGCGACCGTTGTACACGACCTCTCCCCCTCCGCCAGTCACCGCGATGCTTCACGTGGCTATCGGCGGCGCGAGCATGCGCTCATGCTGCTCTTGATGTCGCCCGCCGTGCTGGTGGTTTTTGTGCTGCTGCTTATTCCCCTGGGTTGGTTGATCGGCCAGTCCTTCTATGCCGACGGTTTCACGCTGGAACACTACCAACGGATTCTCACCGAAGGCATCTACTGGAATACGTTCTGGGTCACGTTTCGCATCAGTTTTATCGTCACCCTGCTGGCGCTGCTGATGGGCTACCCCATCGCCTATGCCGCCTCGATATTACCGCGGCGTTGGTCAATGGTGGTGCTGGCGCTGGTGATTCTGCCGTTTTGGACCAGCGTTTTGGTCAGAGCCTACGCCTGGCTGATTCTGCTACAGCGCTCAGGGGTGGTTAACGAATCCTTAATGAGCGCCGGTCTTATTGATGCACCGCTTGCGTTGGTGCATAACGAGCTGGGCACCATCATTGCCACCGTGCATATTCTGCTGCCGTTCATGGTTTTGCCGCTTTACGCCACCATGCAGAAAATTCCCCACGACTTAATACAGGCTGGCGCCAGTCTCGGTGGCAGCCCACTGCACGTTTTCATGCGCGTGTTCTTCCCGCTTTCGCTTAGCGGTGTGTTAGCTGGTATGACGCTGGTGTTTGTGCTGTGCCTCGGCTTCTATATCACCCCGGAGCTGGTGGGTGGAGGGCGTACGGTCATGGCCTCAATGCTGGTCAGCCGCAACATCCAGCTGTATAGCGACTGGGGCGCCGCCAGTGCCGTGAGTGTCGTGCTGCTGATTTGTGTGCTGGTCATTTTCTATGTGGTGAGCCGCCTCGTCCCCCTTGAGAAGATACTGGGTGCCAAATGAATAAATTATCCTTGAGCCGAATCATCTTCATTGGCTATGTGGTCGTGGTGCTGACCTTCTTGATCCTGCCCTTGCTGATCGTTGTGCCCATGTCGTTCTCGGACAGCCGCTTTCTCTCCTTTCCACCCAGCAGTTTCTCGTTTCGCTGGTATGACACTTTCTTCAATAACCCGGGCTGGATGCCCGCCGCGAAAACCAGCCTGATCGTGGCATTCTCCGCGGCATTGATCGCGACCCCGATTGGCGTGGCAGCGGCCTATGCCATCAATAGCTCGACACACTGGCTGATGCGCTATCTGAAGATAGTGCTTCTGCTGCCCTTGATCGTGCCGATTATTATCGTCGCCACCGGCGTATTCTTCATCTATGCCCTGGCAGGAATGTTATACACCATTCCAGGCCTGATCATGGCGGACGTGATGTTGGCGCTCCCCTATGTGATCACCGCGGTAACGGCAGGGCTGCACGGTTTTGACCAGACCCAGGAGATGGTGGCTAGAAGCCTGGGTATGAATCGCTTCCGCGCTTTCATGAGCGTCACCCTGCCGCAGATCATGCCTAGCGTGGTAACCGGCGCGATCTTTGCGTTTATTCAGGCGCTGGACGAAACCATGGTGGCGCTGTTTATTTCGGGTGGTCAGAACCAGCCTTTGACCGTACGCATGTTCACCGCGCTGCGCGACGAGATTGATCCGACCATCGCCGCCATCAGCACGTTATTAACCGCTGCTTCATTCGCACTGGTGTTACTGCTGGTGCTGGCACGCAAGCAGGCGCCAGCATGAGCATCGAACTGCACGCCACGGCAGGCCGCGAGATGGGGGGAACCATCGACCCCCTGCGTGGCTATTGAGAACCCTCTCTTTCGCTCTACAGAACAATGGCGGCGGTATAGCCGCTGATGGTCATCGTTTTGGATATATGCCTTAAAATTACCCTGCCCCATGTAGCTGTTCAATCTAAAAAATTTTGCTTTCCTCGCAAAAATGTCCATATGCTCAATCTAGTCACTCGAGTTAGTCATATAAAAAAATACGCGATGCTTTTTCAGAATTGACGCCGAATCTCACCAACATCTCACCTAATAGGCGGAGTAAGAGACTATGGCTTTTATCGAAAATTTCTTTGGTGTACTGGAAGACCTAACCTGGGGATGGGCACTGATACCCCTGCTGGTCGTCTTTGGGCTGTTCATTACCTTAATGACCGGATTTGTTCAATTCAGGTTCTTCACGCGTATGTTCCGCGTTCTATCCGCTAAAAGTGAGTCGTCTGACCCGAATAGCGTGAGCGCCCGCGCTGCCTTGATGCTCTCTGTGGGTGGGCGTGTGGGCGGCGGCAATATTGCGGGGGTTGCTGTGGCGATTACCCTCGGCGGCCCAGGGGCGGTGTTCTGGATGTGGGCGATTGCCTTGGTGGGCATGGCCACAAGCTTGGTGGAATCTTCGCTCGCACAGCTTTTTAAACGTCGCCAGGCCGATGGCACCTTCAGAGGTGGCCCCGCCAATTCGATTATTTACGGCTTAGGCGCTGAGTACAAATGGCTCGCGGTCTTTTATGCAGTGTGTTTGCTGGCTGCTTTTGGCCTTGGTTTTAATGCCTTTCAGGGCAATACCGTGGCGGGGTCAATCGAGAGCAGCCTGGGCGTCAGCCGCTATGTCACAGGTACGCTGCTGGCCGGTGCAACAGGCTTGATCGTGTTTGGCGGCATTCGACGCATTGCCAAGGTTTCCGAAGCGGTGGTGCCGGTGATGGCGATGGGTTACATACTGATGGCGCTGCTCATCATCGTAATGAACATCACTGAAATTCCCGGCGTCATCGCCACTATTGTTGCTAATGCGTTTGGTTTCGAGGAGGCGGTAGGCGGTGGTATGGGGGCCGCGATTGCGCAGGGCATTCGGCGCGGGCTGTTTTCTAACGAAGCCGGTCTGGGGTCAGCGCCAAACGTTGCCGCTGCCGCTGATGTGCGTCACCCCATTAGCCAAGGAATCACGCAATCGTTCTCAGTCTTTATCGATACCATGCTTATCTGTTCATGCACGGCGTTTATGATCTTGCTAGGAGGCGTTTATGAGCCTGGTGCCAGTGATATCGACGGCGTGGTGCTGACACAGCAGTCGTTGGCCTATCATTTGGGGGGATTGGACGCAATATCTGCTGTCTTTAATGATATTGCTATTTTCATTTAGCTCGATCATCTATAACTACTACCTTGGCGAGAATGCCGTGGCCGTGATGACCCAAAATCCGATAGCCATTCAGGTACTACGCGTCGTAATTATCGGCATCGTCTTCCTAGGCGCCATCGCGCCTGGGGCAACATCGGTGTTCTTCTTCTCAGACCCGATGATGGGGCTACTGGCCTTGGTTAACTTGGTGGCCATTATGATGCTGCTGCCTACTTGCCTACGCCTGCTGAAAGATTTTCGCGAGCAGCTTGCTCAAGGTATTAAACGCCCGGTGTTTGATTCCAATAAATTCAATGACCTGGATATTGATCATACGGCCTGGTCAGAATATAGCGATGAGCAACGCTAATCTATGTTGCTAGAGATTGCTCCCTAACGCATCAGGCCCTCGTCAAATGTTTGATCGACATCCCTGTGCACATCAGTGCTCGGGGATGTTCCTATCTCATACCTCAACGTTCCCGCCATCGCCCTTCAGCACAACTCAATGCTTATTCTCCCCTGCCGATTAGCCATGATGTACAAGCATTCGGAAGCGATGCTGGCTAATCAGGAGAGGCACTGGTTTTTGACGTCTTCCTTTTTTTGATGGTCTTGGTGAGCCCTATAAGCTCTATAGAAGTTGACTATTCCCCCAGCGAGAAACAGCATACTGGCGAAAATGAACTGAGCACCCAAATAGGTATGCAGTGTATGGGCAAGCGGCGTCTGATAGCTCGGCCAGAGATAAGGAATCGAGAAGACCAGAAACAGAATGGAACCGATAATAAACGAGATGGCAACGGCATTGAGCAGTTGCAAGACAACTATGTTTCCAGCCTGTGTGATTTGCGTCACGTTAACCGTCGCACCAATCGTGAACAGAATGCTGCCAATGATAAAGCACCAGGCTCCGCCTCTCTCCCAGCCTACACTCGGCAAAAACAAGGCGCTGCCTACCAGGAACAGTACACTACCGATGATGTAGCCTGCCGACATTACAAACTCAAGCATTGTTTTTGTGCCGTGCGAGGGGTGACGGCGATAATGGCTGATGATTTCTACACAATCGTTTGCTGTCACAGCCAAATAGATTAATGAACCCAAGATGAACAGCCAGGCACCCGCCGCCAAGTGTTTCTCAAAGGCCGGCAGGAAAAAGAGACTCCCTATCACAAAGGCGACGGCTCCCACGATGTAGGCTGAAGCATTCAGGCCTTCCATCGAGTAGGAAGGGGAGTCGCCTCCCCTGTCCTCTCACACCACCGGGCATACGGTTCCGTACCACGGCGGTTCATGAAGAACGCTTGAGCCATCTTACCGCGTCCAGTATCGAGATCAGTCCCTGG
>NZ_JAUAMB010000020.1 GCF_031010175.1 Halomonas sp. SpR1 | reverse complement strand
GTCGGCTAGCACTTCCCCTTGCCGGGCGTGCAGGGGACTTTCACCCCCAAGTCATCCTGAGGCACCACCCCCAGGAACAGCGCCAGTCAAGGCGCTGCGCGCCATGCCTGGCGCACTATAAAAAAGCCCGGCCATCTCATTTGATGGCCGGGCTTTTAGCTGCAATCAGCTTAACGGTGAGTCTTATTACCTGCCCAGCTAGCCAGTGCCATAATAACCCAGCCAATCAGGCCTAGCAGGATAACGACCAGCAGCATCTCGACCGGTTGCACCAGGGTAGTAGCGCCCAGCACTGCCAGTGTAATTACCCATAGATAGCGGTTGTCGCCATGGCTTTTCAAAAAACCCGGCAACACCTTGTCCAACCCCTCGCTAACGCCGCTATTCCAGCGCTGATAGGCAAAATAAGCAATCAGGCAAAATGCGACAAGCCAAATAATCAAGATCGTCATTGCATGCTCCAAAAGTGATAGGGCAAAGGAAAAAGTGTTGGTCGTAGGGTATCCCTGGTCACCCTGGTGCGCAATACCGCCGAAAGTGGTGAGTAGGAAAAAGCGCAGCTACCCCCTGACAAGCCAGCCCACACGCGTTACCATATTGGAACATGCACTCACCGAAAGGTTATTCCATGCAAATTGCGCAAAACTCGGTTGTCGCGTTTCACTACACCCTGACCAACGATGCAGGTGAAGTGCTAGACAGTTCCGAAGGCCGTGAGCCGCTTACCTACCTCCATGGCGCCGGCAATATCATTCCGGGTCTAGAGAAAGAGCTGGAAGGTCGTACTGCGGGCGATAAGCTGAACGTTGCCGTATCTCCTGAAGAGGGTTATGGCGAGCTGCAAGAGCAGCTAATGCAAGAAGTACCACGGGACGCGTTCCAAGGCGTTGAAAGCATTGAGCCGGGCATGCAGTTCCAAGCCCAGACCCAAGGCGGCCCGCTCATGGTTACCGTCAAGAAAGTCGAAGGCGACACAGTCGTTGTTGATGGCAACCATCCGCTAGCCGGTCAACAGCTCAACTTTGATGTTGAGATCGCTGAAGTACGCGAAGCCAGCGCTGAAGAAGTTGAGCACGGCCACGTGCACGGCGAAGGCGGCGTTGAGCACTAAGAGTGCTCGCGCTACCGATCAGAAAAGGTGACCCTCGGGTCACCTTTTTTATGCCCGCAACCTTTTGCAGCCCTACTCGTCCGGTATTAGCACCAGTTGCCCATGGCGCACGCTTCGCGACGATGTGACTTCGGCGGCAAACTGCTTTAGCGCCCGCCCCTGGCCTTTGAGCAGCGCCACTTCCAGGCAACTGTCGTGGTTGATATGCACATGCAGGGTCGAAAGCGTCAGGTCGTGATGGTCATGGGAGTGGCGCGTTAAGCGCTTGGACAGCTCACGGGCGGCATGATCATAGACATACACCAGCGCGCCCATGCAGGGCGAATCCGGTGCGGCCTCTTCCCTCACCTGTTTTAAACCGCTGCGGGTCAGGTCGCGAATCGCCTCTGAGCGGTTTTGGTAGCCACGCTCACGCATTAACGTATCGACTTCTGCCACCAGCTCCTCATCAAGCGTTACCGTTACACGCTGCATTCACGCCTCCCTCAATTGATTCACTTTGCAAGTGTCGTCCATGCCGTTAGTATGATGTTATTGAAAAAAGATCATACTAATGACAGCAAGGATAAAGCGATGCCTGGATTACCTCGGCCTATCTTACTGGGTATTACGCTTAGTTGTTTAGTGGCCTCAACCGCCGTGCAGGCAAAAGAGCAGTTGGTGCTCGCCATTGGAGGCGAGCCTGACCAGGGCTTCGACCCGCTACTGGGCTGGGGGCAGTACGGTAATCCGCTGTTTCAATCGACGCTGCTCTCCCGGGGCAGAGACCTTACGCCACAGCCAGAACTGGCCACCGAGTGGTCGCTCTCCGAAGATCGCCTGACCTGGACACTCACGCTGCGGGATGATGCCCGCTTTGCCGACGGCACGCCGCTGACCGCTGAAGATGTGGCCTATACCTTCCACGCAGCGGCCAAGGCAGGCGGGCGTGCCGATCTAAGCTCCCTGGATCATGCCCAAGCCGTGGATGAGCATACCGTCACGCTTCACCTCCGCGCCCCACGCATTACCTTTGTTGATCAGCTAATGACGCTGGGCATTGTGCCAAACGCCGAGCGTGACAACGGCTATAGCGAGCAGTATGGCCGTCAGCCCCTGGGTTCTGGGCCCTATCAACTGGTCGAGTGGCAGGAAGGCGAGCAACTGATTGTTGAACGCAACCCCTACTTTTACGGCCCTACGCCCGCGTTTGAACGGCTGGTATTTCTATTTACCGGTGAAGACGCCACGTTAAGTGCCGCCCATGCAGGCCAGTTGGATATCGCCGCGGTTCCGCCAGCGCTGGCAACGAAGGTTCCGGCGCATATGCAGCGGTTGATTATGGAGAGCGTCGATAACCGCGGCATTCTGTTCCCCATGCAGCCCGTTAATGGCGAGCATGCCGCCTCTGGTGCACCGATAGGCAACGACGTAACCGCAGACGTTGCCATCCGTCAGGCGATTAACCTAGCCATTGACCGCGATACGCTGGTGGAGGTGGCCTTACAGGGTTACGGACGCCCCGCCTTCGGCCCAGCAGACGGCTTACCCTGGAGCAGTCGCAATGAACGCCTTGACGCACCCGACCTTGCCCAGGCAGAGGCGATACTCGACGCCGCAGGCTGGCGGCTAGGCGACGATGGCCTGCGCTATAAAGAGGGCCTGCCCGCACGCTTTCGGCTTACCTACCCTTCAAGCGATACCACCCGGCAGTTGCTTGCAGAAGTGAGCGCTGAAATGGTGCGCCCGCTGGGGATTGAGATGCAGCCCACCGGCCGCCACTGGGATGAAATTCAGCGCGAAGCGCTGCACCAGGATGCCATTATGTTCGGCTTTGGCAGCCACAGCCCCCAGGAGATTTACTACCTTTTCCATAGCCAGCATGCGGGCAATGGCTTCTATAACAGCGGCTTTTACGCCAACCCGGAAGTTGATGCCCACCTTGATGCCGCCCAGGCGGCTGACAGCATCGAACAAGCCAACCAGTACTGGCAAGCAGCCCAGTGGGATGGCACGACAGGGTATGGCCTGCGCGGCGACAGTAGTTGGGCCTGGCTGGTCAATCTTGAGCACGTCTACTTAGCTGATACCTGCTTAGATGTTGGCGAACTGGGCGTGGCGCCCCACGGCCACGGCTGGCCGATCACCGCTAACCTGCTTGAGTGGCGCTGGACGTGCGACTGATTGCGCCTATCGTCAAGCGCTTGTCCCGTCTGGGGCTAGTACTTATCTGCGTCGCCCTGGTGTCCTATGGACTGATGATGGCCTCACCGATTAACCCCGTTGATGCCTACCTAGGCCCGCAAATGGCCCAGGTCAGCCCCGAACAGCGCGCCCTGATTGCCCAGCGCTGGGGGTTCGATCAGCCACCGGCCGTTCAATTTGGCCACTGGCTGCGTCAGTTAGTCAGCGGCGAGTTAGGCTGGAGCCATGTCTACAACCAGCCGGTTAGCGAGGTGATCGGCCAGCGTTTTCAACGCTCGATAGTGCTACTCGGCAGCGCCTGGCTACTCTCGGCGCTACTGGGATTTAGTCTCGGCGTGGTGGCAGGTGCCAAAGAGGGCTCCAAGCTGGATAGCATCATCAGTACCTACGCCTTCATTACCGCCTCCACACCAGCTTTTTGGCTGGCGATACTTGCGGTGCTGCTGTTTTCGGTAACGCTTGGGTGGACGCCCACCTGCTGTGCAGGGCCCGCCGGAGCCTTGAACCAGGAAGTCACCTTCGCGACGCGACTGCACCATTTGCTGCTGCCGGTGACTACTCTGGCACTGCTGGGCATCGCCAATATCACCCTGCATACCCGCGCCCGCATGCTTGAGTTAATGCGCTCTGAGGTTGCTACCCACGCCTTTGCCCAGGGCGCCAGCCGAATAGATGTGGCCTGGCGCCACGGTCTCCGTCACGCCAGCTTACCAGCGGTTACGCTGGCGTTTGCCTCACTCGGCGAGCTGTTTGGCGGCTCCATTTTAATCGAGCAGGTGTTTGCCTACCCCGGCTTAGGCCAAGCCACGGTGGCAGCGGGCCTACGCAGTGATATTCCGCTGCTGCTGGGCATCGCGCTATTTACCGCGCTGTTTGTCAGCGTTGGCAATATGATTGCCGATAGCCTCTACGCCGTTATCGACCCGCGCATTCAGCCAGGTGAGCTATGAGACAGGCTCAGCCGCGCCTGCGCGCCGCCTTCAGCCTGGGCGTCACCACTCTGCTGGTCGTAGGGCTTGTCGCTAGCCAGTGGCTGCTGGGCGATTTCCCCCAGCAGATGCAGTTTAATGCCCGTCTGGCCCCACCTAGCGTTGATCACTGGCTGGGCACCGACGCGCTAGGCCGTGAACTCTGGGCGCGTACCCTTGCCGGGCTGGCGCTAAGCTTCTGGGTGGGCTGCTTGGCCGCGCTCCTGAGCACGCTGATTGCGCTTAGCTTGGCAGCCCTAGCCACGCTGTCAGCGCGGCTGGATGCACTGGTGAGTCTGCTGATCGATACGCTACTTAGCGTCCCCCACTTGATTTTATTGATGCTGATCGCCTTTGCCCTGGGCGGCGGCACCCAGGCAGTGATTATTGCCGTGGCTGTGACCCATTGGCCCAGCCTAGCTCGGGTGCTACGCGCCGAGCTATGGCAGTTGCGGCAGGCGCCCTATGTGCGTATCTCCCGTGCGCTGGGTAAGTCGCGCTGGTTTGTGCTCCACGGCCACTTGCTCCCCCACTTATTGCCCCACTGCCTGGTGGGCGCTCTACTGCTGTTCCCCCACGCGATTCTTCACGAAGCCGCGCTGACCTTTTTAGGCTTTGGCTTAAGCCCCAGCCAGCCCGCTATTGGCGTGCTACTCGCCGATGCCACGCGCTACCTAAGTGGCGGCTACTGGTGGCTGGGGGTATTTCCCGGCTTGGGGCTGTTACTGATGGTGCTGGGTTTCGAGCGACTCTCCAGCCAGCTACGCCGTGCACTTTAGGAGGTCTGCAATGCTTATTATCGACCATTTAACACTCCAGTTGCCCTACTATGCAGACGGCTATGCCACATGGTGGAAACGTCGTTGGGCCACCTGCCTGGATGCATTTTCGCTAACGCTTTCCCCTGGCGAGGTACATGCGGTGGTGGGTGCCTCCGGCGCCGGAAAAAGCTTGTTGGCGTATGCGATTATGGGATTACTGCCCATACCTGCGCGCTTAAACGGACAGCTTTACTACCAAGGAAAACCCCTTGATGCGTCACGCCAACGCCAGCTTCGCGGCCGGGAGATGGCGCTGATTCCCCAGTCACTCAGTGCTTTAGACCCACTGGTGCGTACTCAACGCCAGGTGGCCTGGGCAGCCCAGCGTGCGGGCCAACCATCAGCGCACGCTTGGCGCTCATCCCAACAAGCCCTCGACCACTATCAGTTGGACACCCGTGCGCAGCAGGCCTATGCCCACGAGCTTTCCGGCGGCATGGCCCGCCGTGTATTGACGGCCATGGCCCATGTCAGCCAAGCCAAGCTGGTGATTGCCGACGAGCCGAGCGTGGGTCTTGACCCGCTCCAGCGCCAGCGTGTGTTAGCTGCACTACGTGAGCTCGCCGACCAGGGTAAAATGGTGATGTTAATTACCCACGACCTGCGCCATGCCCTGCCGATTGCCGACCACGTTACCATTATGCGTGACGGCAAGCGGGTTGAAACCGCGCTCGCCACCGCCTTTCAAGGCAGCGGTGCCTCTCTTACCAGCGCTTATTCACAGGCCCTGTGGCTGGCGCTACCGGACAACGCTTTTGCCACGACCACCGTAAGCAGGCGTGAACAGGAGACGAACGTTGCTTAACGCGCACCGGCTGAGCTTTCGGTTTTCACCCGACACACCGATGCTGGAAGACGTTTCCCTCACCCTGGAAGCGGGTCAGTGGTTAGGATTAAGCGGTGACTCGGGGGCGGGTAAATCGACGCTGGGCAAACTGCTGGCGGGCTATTTAGCGCCGCAAGCGGGCGCTGTCACCCTAGATGGTGCGGCGCTACCTAAAAGCGGCATGCAGCCCGTTCAGTGGCTGCCACAATCACCGGAGCTGGCGGTCAACCCCCGCTGGCGAGTAGGCAAAATACTACGTGAAGCCTGGACACCTTCTGACGCCCAGTGTCAAGCGTTTGGCGTACAGCCAAGCTGGCTGTCGCGCTTGCCACAATCGTTATCAGGTGGAGAGCTACAGCGGGTCTGCGTACTGCGGGCACTCGCCCCGGAGGTGCGCTTTCTGGTCGCCGATGAGATATCCACCATGCTCGACCCAATCACCCAGCTTGAGCTTTGGCAGGCGCTAAAACGAGAGGCGGAACAACGCCAGCTTGGCGTGCTGGTGATTAGCCACGACAGCGCTCTGCTTGAGCGACTCTGTCCAAAATGCTACCACTTACGCGATGGTCAATTGACGCTCATCTAGCTGATAGCCTGGCGACGCTCAAAACGCCATAGGCCTAAAGCAATCATTAGCGTGATACTTAGCAGCAGCCACGAGCCTATGGTGACGCCCGACCAACCGGCCCATTGCCAGAACGGCTCCAGCCAGAAGCCGCCCAAACTGGCGCCCACATAGTAAAACACCAGATAGAGCGCCGAGGCACTGCCCCGGGCACCCTGGGCATAGCGCCCCACCCAGCTGGAAGCCAACGAATGGGCCAGGAAAAAGCCGAAGGCATTGACGGTTAAGCCAACAATAATCAGCAGCAGCGAATCCGCTAAGGTAATCGCCGTGCCCAGCATTACAATTACTACCCCCAGCATCATGCAGGCCGCAGGAGAAAATCGCCCGGCCAACCGCCCAGAGATCATCGAACCGAAGGTACCGCCGAGATAGGTCAGAAAAATCAACCCCAGACCACTGGCGGCTAATTGATACGGCGCGGCCGCCAACCGAAAGGTGATATAGCTGTATTGATTGATAAAGATCAGGAAGTTGATACCCCCTAAGCAGTAAGCGGCTAGCAGCACCGGGTTGCGTAAATGAGTGACTAAATCGCTTGCTGCTTTGCGCAACTCGAAGCGCTGGGGAGTAAAGGCACGGCTATTGGGCAACAGGCGCCAAAACACCGCACAGCCGACAAGCGTCATGATACCGACCGCTAGAAATGCCGCAGTGGGGCCGCCGACTTCAGCGGCGCCCCCACCGACGATACGCCCACTGATTCCACCGAGCGAGTTGGCGCCAATATAGAGCCCCACAGCGCTTAACAGCGCAGGCTTGTCAAACTCATCGCCCATCCAGGCAATCGCCACCGCCGGCAGCCCGCCCAGCACAAAGCCCTGCACCAGGCGCAGCAGCAGTAAGCTTTCAAAGGTGGGAGCAAAGGCCAAGGCAATGGAGCATCCGCCGGCTAACAGCAGGGTGATGCGCATGATGCCTTCGCGGCCAATGGCGTCAGAGAGGGGGCCGAAGACCAACAGCGCAATAGCTAAAGAGAGGGTCGATACCGACATCAGCAGGCTGACGCCCAAGGTAGAGACCTGATAGGTCTCCTTCAAACCTGGCAGCAGCGGCTGCGGTGCGTATAAGTTGATAAAAACAAGAAATGAGCCGAGGCAAAGCGCCAAGGTGGCGCGCCACCAGGCGCGCGATTTGGCTTCAATCATGCCATTCCTAGATTAATAACGTCAGATTACTGAAAAACAGTGCCGCCCAGTTGGGCCAGATGCGTTGGCTCCAGGGCGCGACGTGACTGCCAGTAGTAGCGCTGCCAATAACTATTATCCAGGCTGGAAATGATCACCCCTTTTGAGGTCGAGGCGTGGAGAAAATAACCATCGCCCACGTAGATCCCCACATGGTTATAGCGCCCCGGGGGCCGGAAGAACACCAGATCGCCCGCCTGCAGCTCTTGGCGGTCGATCGGGCGTCCCTCGTGTACTTGACCCCGGGTGGAGCGCGGAAGATCCAAATTGAAAGTGTCACGGTAAACGTTGCGAACCAGGGCCGAACAGTCGATGCCTCTCTCTGAGGTGCCGCCAATTCGGTAAGGCGTTCCCGCCCAGCGCTGATGCTGCGCCAGCAGCGCCTCGCGAATCACTGTTGGCGGCGGTACTTGCAAGCTGCGCAGATGCGCATCAATGGGATCAACCGGGGACATTTGCGGGTTCGCCCCCATTCCCGGCAACGTCATCGAGAAATAGTTCTCGGGAGCCTGCATATTGTTCTGTCGCGCAGAACCTGCGCAGCCCGCGACCAATGTAACTAAAAAACAAACGCTTACAACACGGACAGCGGTCACAGCGGGGCGTGGCAACGCAACCATGCGATTAACCTCGTGACATTGATAAGAGGGAGGTATGACAAAACTCATTTTTCCAGGCACGACTATAAGCTAGTTATCATATGTTTGGCGAGCATCAATGTAAGGTGCGCTGATCACCCGGCAGGGTATCAATATGCAGTGGCGCAAAATGGCGTGGCTTGTTGCCCGGAAAATCCAGGCTCACCCATGGGCCAGCCAAGACCGGCGCGCCGCATATCCAAGCCACCAGCGCCTGGCGGAAACCGGCTAAAAAGCTCTCCCGTTCAGGGGTTTCGCCCATAAAGAAAGAAAAGCCTGCGTACATCCCCATGGCATACTCCTGCCACCCGGCATAATGATCCGCCGCCAATTGGTAAGCACGATCCAACACCTTGGCGAAAGCAGCGCTATCCAGCCAACCTAGCTGCCGAGCGGCAATGGCCAGATCGACCAGTTGGGCAATATCCCAGGCCGCCATATCCACCTCATTACAGCCATCTTCGTTGTCGCGCACACGACGCAAGCGCAGCAGATGGTGACGTTCGTCTTCAGCACAGTCGCCGGATTCAAGAATGGCGATCTCAGCGCTTAAGCGTTCAGTGTTGAGGGTATAGGGCGCATAGTTAATCTGATACTCCTGGCGATCCCCTGACTCGAGCATGTAGGTCAAGAACTCCTGCATATCGCCTGCGTTGCTCAAGTGGTAATGGCTCTCCACCCATTCGCGAATCTCGGCGCACTCCCTGGCACTCTCGGGCTGGGGCTCGCTCCACACCGCACTGTTCAGCGGCCCCACCAACGACATGGCGGTAAAATGACTCAAGGTGGGGCGACTACCGGGCTCGCGCCAAGCGTCGTGACTCCAATCCAGCCAGTGAAACAGACTGCCGGGATCTTCAATGTGCCAAATAATTTCATTCACTAGCGAAGCGTGCTCAGGCTCGGGCAGACAGCTTTCCCAAGCGAACCAGGCTTCCAACAGGCGCTTGGCATTGGGATAAAAACGGCAC
Source organism: Halomonas sp. SpR1 (assembly GCF_031010175.1). Lineage (GTDB taxonomy): Bacteria > Pseudomonadota > Gammaproteobacteria > Pseudomonadales > Halomonadaceae > Vreelandella. The sequence continues at coordinate 76,015 of NZ_JAUAMB010000020.1, read as the reverse complement.
AGGCAGCTGCGCAGTGCGCTGGCATACGCCATTAACGGCGCGCGATCGAATAAGCCGCTGTCGAGGGACATATGCAGATAGAAGGCGAATTTTTCGGCCATATGAATCGTGGCCGCATGGCGACTTACCCCTTTAACTGCATTGCGCTGCTTAAGCTCTTCCGGGGTCGGCTGGCCAAACCAACTTTGCGAAGGAGGTAAAACGCCGTGCACCGCGTCGGCCGCCAACTGGTTAAGATGATGGGCCTGAGCGGGTAGCCAATAGCGGGCCAGTGCATGAGCGCCTTCATCGGCATGCAGGCCAAGAGACTCCTGCAAATAGAGTGCTGCATCGGCACGCTGCTCTTCCGGCAGTGCCCCTGAGGGGTCTATCTGGCGCAACATGGCATCCGGTTCGCGTACGCTGGCCAGCGCCAATAGCCAGTGATGAGGCGTATTACGCCATTGCCGAATGCGCGCCTGGGAGGCCTTGCGAGTAGGCTCATCCAATAGTTCCCCCGCTGGGCGCTTCCAAGGGCTATGGGTGCCGTGCAGCAGCAACTGATGCCGCTCGCTGGGTGTTTTACCCCGCCGGTCGATGCCGTCAAACAGACTCTGCCCCCGCCCGTAGGCGTTAAGAACAGCGTACCAATCATGGTAGCGGCGACTCATCAAATCGGCGGCATGCCCTGCCAAGTCATCGGCTTCCTCCTGGCTAAGCCAGCCACAGCAGGCGCCGGCCCAGGCGAGCTCAACAATCCGCAGCCAATCCCAAGCCGCCCACTCAAGCGGCTCGCCTTGGGTGACAAACTTATTCAGTACCGGCGCATAGGGCGACTCTTCTACCACACTACGCTGCCACTCCATGCGTTGGGCATTGTCCATACTGAGCAATTCGCGTGCTTCGATATCCCAGCGCTGGCGCTCGCCTTGAGCACCTAACCAGAGCATCACACCAATAAGTGCGTCACGGTCATGGACATCCCATACGTGGGCGAGCCACTCGGAGGCTTCAGGCCAATCGCTTTGGCTGGCGGGGTAGGCAATAATCGGCCGGAACAGCGCGCATAACCGCCAGCTCTGCGCTTCTGGTTGCTGAGGCCATAGCGAAGCAGGTGCTGGGAGTTCAGCCAGAGCATTTTCAAGCGCATCCCAGGTAATGCCTTCGCCATCGGTTTCAAGATTGGCCAGCGCTTGGCAGGCGTCAATAAAACGGTCATCAGCTCCCACTTCCCAGCCTCGTGCGCCTAACGCGCGGCGTAAATCCGCCAGCCAGGCGCGTAGATCGCTGTAATCGCTGGTGATGCGACGAGTCAGGTGGTGCGCCCAATTGCGAGCCTGATCAGCGTCTAACCAACCCGCCGCCCCCGCCAGTGCGGCCCACTCAAGCGCGCCTAGCAAACGGTCAGCACTGCCTGCGGGAGCTCCCAGCCCGTGAAACAGCTGCTCGGCCAGCTCGCCTCGACTGGTAATTCCCAGCTGTAACAGGCGCTGCTCTGCCGCCCCTGCATCGACCGCCAACGGATGAGGAGTAAACGCCCAATCACACAGCACTAGCTGTTGGGCCCACCAGGCATTTAACGCGTCGATCAAGAGGCACCTCGGAAAAGCACAATGACACCAGCAAAAAGCCGGAACTAAAGCCGCCTAGTGTAACGGAAAGTGGCGCGAACACCGATAGCTCTTGGTATCGGTAGGCATAAAACAACACCGCCCGGCACAAGGCCGGGCGGTGCTATACAGGTAGCAACTCAATCGCTACGCTTTTTTAACCTTACTAATCACCCACAGGAGCACCACGGCACCCACTATCGCGGTGACAAGCGAACCGATAAAGCCACCAGAGGAAAGGCCTAAAAGGCTGAATAAAAAACCGCCAATAACCGCACCCACGATACCGACACCAATATTACCCAGGATGCCGAAACCGCCACCGCGCATGATGTTGCCAGCAATCCAACCAGCTAAACCACCAATGATTAACCATGCAATAAATCCCATATAGTCTCCTTACTATTTTATGATGGGTTTCAACTACGTGTATCAACTATGTGTATCAACTACGTGTATCAATTACGTATGCTAGTAGGCGTTTTACCTACTAGCCACGCTTGTTCTACCATAGCACACAGCGTTAGTGTTCGGCGCCTACCGGTATCGATGCTTGGCAATTCTTAAAGGAAAATTCATGATCCCCGACTCGCTCAATCAACTGGTTAAAAGCACTCAAGGACAGCAAACGGCGCAGTGGGAGGGCCGGGACGTGGTGCTTTTCAATATGCCCTGGGGAGAGTTGGTGATGAGTCTTCAGGGCGCTCAAGTGCTGCACTTCTGCCCTGCCGGAGATACCGACTGGTTATGGCTGACACCCACCCCCCAAGCGCTGCCAAGCGCTATTCGTGGGGGTATTCCGCTCTGCTGGCCATGGTTCGCCGACGAGCGCTTTGCCGACGAAAGCCCTAATCACGATGGCCCCTTCCATGGCCTTGCCCGCCACGCTGACTGGCGCCTGGACGCCGTTGATGAGCACGCTGAGGGCATTGAGCTCCACCTCTCCCCGTCGCAGCCCCTGCACACACTACTCACCGCGCGCTTAGTGGTACAAGCCAACGCCCAGCGCTTAAATGTTGAGCTGATTAGCGAAAACATTGGCGAAACGCCGATCAAAACCAGCGGCGCGCTGCACACCTACTTAGCGGTTGCCGATACCCATCAGTGCCGCCTGGAAGGCCTCTCCGGCGCGCGCTATCTCGACAAGCTGCGCGACTTTGCTGAGGCTGAACAGCAGGGCACGCTGGCCGTTCAAGGCGCCGTTGACCGCATTTACCACACCAATGAAGCCGTGCTGCTCAACGATGGCGAGCGCACCCTGCGCATCGGTAAGCAGTCGAGCGACTCCACGGTGGTGTGGCACCCCAACGACGACCTGCCCAGCGACACTCCCGTAGACGTAGCGCGACACTTTATTTGCGTTGAAGCCGCCAATACCCGCCTAGACCCGGTGTGGCTGGTGCCTGGCGCCCAGCACCTGTTAGGTACCACTCTCAGCCGCGGTTAATCTTCGGTTCATTAACGCTTTGTTATTATGCGCGCACTATTATTTGCGCTAGGGAGACCCGATGGATCCGCAACAATGGCTAGAAGCTGCCACGCTGGCGTTTAATTTAATCGGTATGGTGGTGTGCTTGATCGGTCTCACCCTGGCGCAGAAGATGACCCGCCGCTGGCCAGGCTACACTCTGGCGGGAGTTGGCTTTTTAATCGCCACCTTGCCGATGCTTTCGCAACTGGTATTAATGTTTAGCCAATAAAGACTAGCAAAGGGATCGATAGGATGCGCCAGCCGTTAAGTCGCGAACTGAGCAATTTGTTGGAGCGCGGAAGGGATCGCCAGTTGCGCTTAGCGGTCACCGGCCTCTCCCAAGCAGGCAAAACCGCGTTTTTGACCTCGCTGGTCAACCAACTGCGCCATGCCGGCGTTGAGGCACAGCTCGATTTACTGCCCGCCGCTAGGGAAGGCCGCCTATTGGGTGCCCAACGGCTTAACCAGCCCGACTTGGGCGTACCGCGTTTTCCTTACGACCCCGGAATGGCCGCGCTGCGCGATACCCCGCCGCGCTGGCCCGAACCCACCCGCGGCATCAGCGAGCTACGCTTACAGCTGCGCTACCGCCCTGCCCGCAGCGGCTGGTTAACACCGGAAATTGCTCACCTGACCCTGGATCTATTCGACTACCCAGGGGAGTGGCTGCTCGACCTGCCGCTATTGCAGCACGACTTTTACAGCTGGAGCCAAGCTCAGGCGCTATACGCAGGCGAACAGCGCCGCAGCCTGTTTAGCGAGTGGTTGGCAGCGGTGGAGCAGCTCGACCCGGCTGACGAAGCGGATGAGGCCCAACTGGCTGCTCTGGCCGAGGAGTACGCTCAAGGCCTGCGTCGCGCCAAGCAGGCGGGGTTTTCCGACCTCCAACCGGGGCGTTTTTTGCTGCCGGGAGAACTGGAAGGCGCGCCGGTACTGCAGTTTTTCCCACTGCCCCAGCTTAATGCGTCTCGAGCCAATACCTCTCGAGAAGCGCTGGAGGCCCTGCCCGCCAATAGCCTCTACGCCACTCTAGCGGCGCGCTTTCGCTACTACCAACAGCAGGTGGTCAAACCTTTCTATCGCGACCACTTCCGCCGCTTTGACCGCCAGATTGTACTGGTGGATGTACTTGGCGCACTCAATGCCGGGCCTGAGCGCTTTGAAGACCTTTCCAAAGCACTGCGACAGTTAATGCACAGCTTCGACTACGGCAAGCGCAGCCTGCTTACGCGCCTGTTCGCGCCTAAAATCGACCGGCTGGCGATTGCCGCCACCAAAGCGGATCATGTAACCCCCGACCAGCACGGCCATTTGGTGCAGTTATTAGAAGCGCTGCTGGCAGAGCCACTTAAAGACCTGCGCTTTGCCAACGTGCCGGTTAAAGCGCTCTCGCTGGCAGCTATTCGCGCTACCGAAGCCCGTGAGGTGACCCATGAGGGTAAGCGCTCACCTGCGCTACGCGGCACCACCCTGGAGGGTGAAGAGGTGCTGGTTTACCCTGGCGACGTTCCCGCCCGACTACCTGCTGCCGATTTCTGGCAGCAGCAGGGCTTTGACTTCCCAGGCTTTCGCCCGATGCCGACCCGCTCAGAAGCGCTGGATCATATTCGCATGGACGCCGCCATCGACTGGCTGATTGGAGATAAATTGACATGACCACCCCGCAGCCACGCCGCCACTTTTCTCTGGATGACAAGCCCGAAGAGGTCGCTGATGTAGAAACACCTCTTCGCCAGCGCGAAGCCTTTGCTGGCACCAGCGAGCACCACCCACTAGCGCCCCTTCCAGAAGACAAAGCCCTGCCCGCTGCCAGTTTAGGTGCGCCACGTAAACGCCGCTGGGGGCTTATATTCGCCCTGGTGGGAGGCGCCGGTCTGGGCACTGCGGAGCTGGTGACCGGCATTCCTGATGCGCTGGCCCAATCCCAGTGGCTCGCCATTGCCTGGCAGCTATTCGGGATCAGCCTGATCGGTCTAGGGGGCATCTCACTGCTTAAAGAGCTGGGCCGTTTGCGTCGTCTGAAACGCCACGACAAACTACGCGGCGAGCTTGCCGAGCTGCCGCTACGCTCGCCCAAGCAGGCTCGGGCGATGGCCGAGCAGCTAAGGCGCCAGCTCAAACTCGCCGACGACGACCCGCACTGGCTGGCCTTTCAACGTGCCAGCCAGCCGCACCATAGCGGCGAGGAGATCCAGACCCTGCTGCGTTACCACCTGCTGGCCCCGCGTGACCGCGAAGCCCAGCGCCTGATTACCCGGATGTCCGGTGAAACCGCCATCATGGTCGCTATCAGCCCGCTAACGCTAGTGGATATGGCGCTGGTGGCCTGGCGCAGCCTGGCAATGGTCGATCGACTCTGCCGCCTGTATGGCCTTGAGCTGGGTTACGCCAGCCGCCTGCGGCTGTTTCGCAATGTGCTGCACAACATGGCCTTTGCAGGAGCCAGCGAACTGGCCACCGAGGCCAGCATGGATATGCTCTCCCTGGACTTAGCCGGACGTCTCTCTGCCCGCGCTGGGCAGGGTTTGGCTACCGGACTACTTAGCGCGCGCCTGGGTCTTCGTGCCCAGCGCCTCTGCCGCCCGGTGCCCTTTACACTCGATGAGCAGCCGAAGATCGCCGATCTACGTCAAGACCTGTGGCGGCAGATCAAGCGCCTCGACAAAGACAAGGCGCCACAGAACCGCGAATGAAGCAGGGGCAACGGCGCCTTCTGTTTTCGACAACAATTTGCGATTCAACGCTGGTTATCCTCATGATGGGGAGTTGGCATAACATCCTCCAATGCGGAGAAACTGTTTATGAACACCCCCACTGATCCTGCGTCGCCTTCAGCAACGAGCGACATGCAGACCGACTATGTCGTTGGCCAGGATAATATCAAGGGACAGCTCGGCCCCTTCGGTTTTGATATCCACAACCGCGTTTTCGTAGTCTCCGCGGTTGCCTCGGCAATTTTTATCGTTCTCACCCTCGTTTTTCCTGAACGCGCGAGTAGCGTTTTCCAGTCTATCGTTGCCTTCTCTACAGGAACGCTGGACTGGTATTTCATGATCCTGGTGGATTTCTTCATTCTGTTCTGCCTGGCCCTGGTGGTCCTTCCTCACGGCTCGGTAAGATTGGGCGGCCCCGATGCCAGGCCGGAGCACAGCTACCTTTCCTGGTTTGCGCTGCTGTTTACCGCAGGCATTGGTATTGGTCTGCTGTTCTTTGGCGTGCTGGAACCGGTTTATCACGCCAACGTTTCGCTGCCACTAGGCGTTGAGTCTCCCTTCGGTGCCGATGGCGAGCTGAACCCTGACGCGATTGCCGACGCCAGTGCACTAGGCCTTGCGGGTACCTATCTCCACTGGGGTATCCATGGCTGGGCAGTTTATGTCGTCATGGCGCTAGGACTGGGTATTTTTACCTATAACAAGGGCCTGCCCTTCTCGATCCGCTCGGCGTTTTTTCCCATTCTCGGTGATCGCGTCTGGGGGTGGTGGGGACATGTGATCGACATCCTTGCCGTATTTTCGACCCTATTTGGATTGGCGACATCGCTAGGGCTTGGGGCGCAGCAGGCTAATGCGGGAATGAACTTTGTTTTCGGGCTGGAGGTAAGTACCACTACCCAGGTCATCGTGATCGTACTGGTCACGGCGGTGGCGCTGATATCGGTATGGCGCGGGCTCGAGGGTGGCGTTAAAAAGCTCTCCGAGATCAATATGGTGCTGGCCGTCCTGTTCTTCTTTTTCGTGCTGTTCGCTGGCCCTACCCTACTGGCGTTAAGTGGATTCTGGGCGGGTCTATCAACCTATGTGACTGACTTTCTGCCGTTATCGGCACCCTTTGGGCGTGACGATGATGCTTATCGTCAGGCTTGGACAATCTTCTACTGGGCTTGGTGGATCAGTTGGGCACCTTTCGTCGGCATGTTCATCGCGCGAGTGTCGAAGGGCCGTACCGTGCGTGAGTTCGTCCTCTGCGTACTGTTGGTTCCCAGCCTGTTTATCTTTATCTGGATGGGCGTCTTCGGCTCAACCGCGCTTGAGCAGCTCTATGCCAACCCTTCCACCAGCTTGGTTAAAGAGTATGTGATTGATAGCTATAGGCCTGAACTGTCGCTGTTTGGTATGCTCAATGAACTGCCGTTGACGGGATTGATGTCGACGCTGGGCATCGTTCTGGCGCTGATTTTCTTTGTCACCTCCTCTGATTCCGGCTCATTGGTGATCGACACCATCACCGCCGGCGGCAAAATCGATGCTCCCCGCCCGCAGCGCATGTTCTGGGCGATAGTGGAGGGCCTGATCGCCATTGTGCTGCTGATCGGCGGTGGTCTGACAGCGCTTCAGGCGGGGGTCACCGCCACGGCTATTCCATTCTCGATTGTGATGTTGCTGATGTGCTACTCAATCATCAAGGCACTCAATGGTGAGCTGCGTTTTATACGAAAGTGATCCCTGCAGCTAAAACCTTTAGGCAACTGTAAAAAAAAGCCCCCTGCTGAAACCAGCAAGGGGCTTTTTACTATTTCACAACAGTTTCGAATCAAGTCGCTTACGCAATGCGCTGCTCGGTCTCGGCATCAAACAAAATCGCCCGCCCCATATCGACGCGCAGTTCTAAGCGCTCCCCAGCCACCACCGCGCATTTAGGCCCGACGCGGGCGGTCACTTCCTGTTCGCCCAGCGGTAGGCGCAGCAAAATATCCGCCCCGGTAGGCTCCACCACTGCCACGCTGGCGCTTAGCAGCGTGCCTTCGGCTTGGGAGGTTAACCGCTCATCCTCTTCGCTGAAGTGCTCCGGGCGTAGGCCAAGGATAACCGGCTGGTTAAGCCGCTCGGCCATGTCGGGTGCGATACGCGCTTCCGGCCAGGGCAGCACCAGCTCCTCCTCCCCTGGGGTGGCAATGCGCAGTTGATAACCACCGTTGTTATCTTCCAGAGTGGCGCGAATAAAGTTCATCGACGGCGAGCCCATAAAGCCGGCCACAAACATATCCACCGGGTTGTTGTAGACCTCATCTGGTGTACCCAGCTGCAGAATATGGCCATCGCGCATCACAGCGATGCAGTCCGCCAGGGTCATAGCCTCGACCTGGTCGTGGGTGACGTAAACAATCGTGGTGCCCAGGCGCTGGTGGAGCTTTTTGATCTCGGTGCGCATATCCACGCGCAGCTTGGCATCCAGGTTGGAGAGCGGTTCGTCAAACAGATACACTTTGGGCTCCCGGGCCAGCGCCCGCCCCATGGCCACCCGCTGGCGCTGCCCGCCGGAGAGCTGGGCAGGCTTGCGATCCAGCAGGTGAGTAATCTGCAGCAGATCCGCCACCCGCTCCACGGCGGCTTCCCGCTCGGCTTTGGGTACCTTGCGCATCTCCAGCCCGAAGCTGATGTTCTGGCGTACAGTCATGCTGGGGTAAAGCGCGTAGGACTGGAACACCATGGCGATGTCGCGATCCGCGGGGGTGCGCCAGGTGACGTCTTCACCATCGATATAGATGTTGCCGGAAGTCACCGGCTCTAGCCCGGCGATGGCATTCATCAGTGTGGACTTGCCGCAACCCGAAGGGCCAACCAGAATCAAAAACTCGCCGGAATCGATCGAGATGCTGACATCTTTAAGCACCCGCTCGCTGCCGAACTCTTTACGTACATTGTGGATTTCTAACGCTGCCATAATGAAAATCCTATTTGTTATTAGCCTTTAACCGAGCCCGCAGTTAGCCCACGTACGAAGTATTTTCCCGCTAGCACGTACACCACCAAGGTAGGCAGCGCAGCAATCATCGCCGCCGCCATGTCGACGTTGTACTCACGCACGCCGGTGGAGGTATTCACTAGGTTGTTTAGCGCCACGGTAACGGGCTGGGTGTTGTGGGCTGAAAACGCCACGCCAAACAGGAAGTCGTTCCAGATTTGGGTGAACTGCCAGATCACCGACACCACGATGATGGGCGCGGAAACCGGCAGCAGAATGCGCCAAAAAATGCGGAAAAAGCCCGCACCATCCAACTTCGCCGCCGACACCAGCTCGTTGGGAATACCCACGTAGAAATTACGGAAAAACAGCGTAGTAAAAGCGATCCCAAATACCACGTGAACCAGAATCAACCCAGCGCGGGAGCTGGAGATACCCAGCCAGCCGAGGGTTTGCGCCATGGGCAACAGCACCACCTGAAAGGGAATAAAGCAGCCAAATAGCATCAACGCGAAGACTAACTCAGAGCCTTTAAAACGCCATTTGGTCAGCGCGTAGCCGTTCAGCGCACCAATCGTTGTAGAAATCAGCACCGCTGGAATCACAATCGCAAAGGAGTTCCAGAAGTAGCCGCCAACGCCATCGCAACGCATCCCCGTGCAAGCTTCTCCCCAGGCTTTTGTCCACGGTGCCAGGGTGGGGTTTTGCGGCAATGAGAGCAGCGAACCGGCGCTGATTTCGCTCAACGGCTTCACCGAGGTCATCAGCATGACCACCAGCGGCAGGATATAGAACAGCGCGGCGAGTATCAGCACGCTATACAGCAGGACACGGCCCAGCCGCGCAGCGGGCGTCTGCCGACGAATCACATTAGCCATGCTTGCGGCTCCTTAGTTCGGAGTAGAGATAAGGAATCAAAATCGCCAGCACGCCGCCCAACATCAGCATGGCGCTGGCCGAGCCCAAGCCAATTTGCGCCCGGGTAAAGGCATGGGCATACATAAAGGTGGCGGGTAAATCGGTGGCGTAGCCTGGCCCACCGCCGGTGAGCGCGACGACCAGGTCAAAGCTCTTGATCGCGATATGCGCCAAAATCATCACGGCGCTGAACACTACCGGGCGCAGGCACGGCATCACCACGCGCAGATAAATCCGCGGCAGGCTGGCGCCATCCAACTGGGCTGCCTTGATAATGCTGTCGTCGATACCCCGCAGCCCGGCTAAAAACAGCGCCATCACAAAGCCGGACGCCTGCCAAACGGCGGCAATCACCAGGGTGTAAATGGCCATGTCCGGGTCAACGATCCAATCAAAACGAAACGACTCGAAACCCCAGCCTTGCACCATCGCCTGGATACCTAACTGCGGGTTAAGCAACCACTTCCACACCACGCCGGTAACGATAAACGATAGCGCCATGGGGTAGAGGTAGATGGTGCGCAGCGCGCCCTCTTGGCGAATTTTCTGATCAAGCAATATGGCCAGCAGCGCGCCAATCACTAGGCAGACCGCTACAAACAAAACGCCAAAAATCATCAGGTTGGTAGAGGCGACCCACCAGCGCTCATTGGCCATCAGGCGTGCATATTGACCAAAGCCGACAAAGTCGTAGCTAGGCAGCATGCGTGAGCTGGTGAGCGACAGCACGAATGTCCACAGCATAAAGCCGTAAACAAAGAACAGTGATATCGCCACGGATGGCGCTAACACCAAACGAGGTAACCACGCCTGCAAACCGCCGGAAGGCGTCGACCGCTTAGCGCCAGGCGCTAAAGGCGTCGCAGAGGTATTTTTCATGGGGAGGGAAGCTCTCATTCAGAAGTGTCCTTGCCAAGCAGCACAGTGTTCTTGCTAAGCAGATTAGGCGCCGCCGTTGCAGCGGCGCCTGAAGAACGCTAACGCTAGAAAAGCCTAGAAAGAGGCCGCTTCGGCGGCGCTCACCATACGTTCCGCCGCTTCTTCAGCAGGCATATCGGCGTCGTTGAAGTAGTTAGTCACTACATCAAAAATGGCGCCCTGAATATCCGCGCGAACGGCCATACCGTGAGCCATACTCGGCACTAAACCACCCTCTTCGGCGGTGCGCTGAAAGTCGGCCAACGACTGCTGGGCACAGCTATCGAATTCGCTCATGTCCAGGTCAGGGCGCGCAGGAATCGAGCCTTTAGCAAGGTTAAACGCTTCTTGGAAGGTGGGTTCAAGCACTAAACGAGCTAGCGCCTGCTGGGCCTCGCGCTCTTCGTCGTCGGTGACCCGGAACATGGCCAGGCTATCGATATTGAAAGTGAACGCATCTTCAGTGCCCGGGGCTGCCGCACACAGATAGTCTTCCCCGGCGGTTAATCCAGCCGCAGTGAATTCCCCTTTGGCCCAGTCGCCCATGAGCTGGAACCCGGCAACGCCTTGAATCACCATGGCCGTAGCAACATTCCAGTCGCGTCCGGGCATGCCTTCATCCATCAACTCTCGGGTACGCTTGAAGTCCTCAAGGGCATCGATCATTTGTTCGCCGCCCAGCGCTTCAGGGTCTAGCTCTACCAGCGCCTGCTGATAAAACTCGCTACCCTGTCCGCCTAACAGCACGCTTTCAAATACCGTCGCGTCCTGCCATGCCTGGCCACCGTGCGCCAGCGGCACGAAACCCGCTTCGCGGATGGCCTCGCCTGCCTCGAAAAGCTCGTCCAGCGTGGTGGGCATCTCAACCCCTGCCGCTTCCAGCACTTGCGGGTTGGCCCACAGCCAGTTTACCCGGTGCACGTTGACAGGCACCGCCACGTATTGGCCGTCGTGGCGCATGATATCGGCGACGACTTCAGGGAGTAGTTCATCCCAACCTTCGGCATCGGCAACGCTATTCAAGTCACCGAGCAAGCCAAGCTCACCCCACTCTTGAATTTCGGGGCCTTTGATTTGCGCTGCAGAGGGAGGATTGCCCGACATGGCGCGAGATTTAAGAACCGTCATGGCGGTTTCACCACCGCCACCAGCCACGGCGAAGTCCTGCCAGCCGTAGCCTTCGGCTTCCATTAACTCTTTGAGCACATTGGCAGCGCGAGCTTCGCCGCCGGACGTCCACCAGTGCAGCACTTCGACTTCATTAGCTTGAGCGGTAGTGGCGAGCGTGGCGCCTGCCAGAGCAAGCGCGAGGGTCGTCTTCTTTAGCGTCGACATGGAGTCACTCCTTATATTGTTATTGTCCTCTCGGACGTGCGACATCCAAGAGGTTACGCCAAGGCGAGCGTCAACGTGAGTTACCGAGTACTGCATAGTGTTGGGGTTTTATTACAAACCTGTAATAGTTTCCTGGCGAGGCAGTATCAGCGTTACCACTAGCCCCCCATCGGCATGGTTGGCGAGCGTAATGTCACCGCCGTGAGCACGCGCAATATGCCGGGCAATGCCCAATCCCAGGCCGCTACCGCCGGTATGACGGCTGCGTGAGGGCTCCAGACGAACAAAGGGCGAAAACACCCGCCCTAGCTGCTCTTCGGGAATGCCGGGGCCATGATCACGAATATGCAGTGTGACCGCGCTACCCCAGTCAATTAGCGCTACATCGGCCTGCTTGCCATAGAACACCGCGTTCTCAAGCAAATTAGCTAGGCAGCGCTTGAGTGCCATCGGCTTGGCGATCAGTGGTGCTACTGGAGGGCTGTTTTTCTCAATAGTCACTTGGCCACCCTGCAGGCTAAGTTCTTCCCCCAGTTCTCCAAGCAGTGACGCCAGCGAGACGGGGGCTGGCTCTTCGTGCAGATCCAAGCCTTTTACTGAAGCCAAGGCCCCCTTTACCAAGCTATCCAACTCATCCAGCGAAGCGCAAAAGCGCTCCCGCTGGTAGTCATCATCGAGCATCTCGGCGCGCAGGCGCATACGGGTTAACGGCGTTTTCAAGTCATGGGAAATCGCCGAAAACAGCCGCTCACGCTCCTCTATCTGCTCGCGAATGCGCCGCTGCATTCGATTAAACGCCGCTGCAGTGGCGGCGACCTCTTTGGGGCCGCTCTCTTTTAGCGGCGGCATATCCAAGTCATCGCCCAACTGATGCGCTGCTCGTGAAAGCCGCGCCAATGGCCGGGTGACGCTGGAGATACCCAAAAACGAGAGCGCCAGCACACTTAGCAGCACCAGCAGGCCGACCAGCAAGCGCTCTTCAGAGAGCCAACGATAGCCGCTGAAGATATCCGGGACGCCCAGCAGCGTAGCAACGTAAAGCCAGGTATCCGGGGCAAGCTCTAACTGAACCACTAATATCGGCGGCGAGAGCGGTTCCATCAGCAGGCTGTGCTGCCCCCAGCGCGGCGGCAAGTCGTAAAGCAGCACTTCGTTATTGAGTACGCGCAGGTTTTCGGGGCGGGAGAACTCGACAATCACATCATCGATATTGAGCTGCTGGGTAAGCACCGAGCGCACATTATTGACCACCACCTGCTTTTCTGGCCCCGAGCCGATATCGTCGATGGCGAGTCTGCGTTCGTTGACGCTAACAAAAAACCGCGTGCCGCCCATATTGCGCAGTTGATCCAGCACGATATGACGGTAATCCACGGGCAGAGAGCGGAAAAACTTCATGGTGGAGGCGATGCTAAACGCCATATTGGTGGACAGCTCATCCAGCTGGGCCAAATGGCTGGAGCGCACCTGGGATGTCCAGATCGCGTAGCTGGCACCTTGGGCGACCAATACCCCAGCGATCATAATGATCACAAAGCGTCCGCGCAGCGAAGCCGGTAGCCAGCGGGATAAGCGGCGCCGGGTATTCGCCCACCACTTATTTGCCCACCACTCCCGACTCACGTTAACGCGTCTACCTGGGCGGTTAATACATAGCCCGCCCCGCGCACCGTGCGAATCAGCTGCGAGTGCTGGGCGTCTTCACCCAACCGTTGGCGCAGGCGACAAACGTGAACATCAATGGAGCGATCGAGCGGCGGCGCATCACGCCCACGGGTAAGCACGTAGAGATCGTCCCGGGTGAGCACCTTAGCCGGGTGTTCTAAAAACACCTGTAGCAGTTGAAAGTCAGCCCCCGAAAGCGCGGCACGCTCGCCCTGCAGGTCAATCAGCTCGCGGGTCATGCGGTCGAGCTGCCAATTACCAAAACTGACCCAACGCGCCTGCCCGGCGGGCAGTTCAGGCGGCGCACTGCGGGTACGCCGCAGCACCGCTTTAATACGCGCCAGCAGTTCACGGGGGTTAAACGGCTTGCCTAGATAATCATCAGCGCCTAACTCAAGGCCAAGAATACGGTCGGTCTCATCGGCGCTGGCGGTCAGCATAATAATCGGCACATCGCTGTGCTTTCTAACGTCGCGGCAGATGGTAAAGCCGTCGTCACCGGGCAGCATTAGATCGACAATCAGCAAGTCAGGGGCATGTTCAGCGCGCAGAACATGCAGCGCTTCAGCACCCTCCGCGGTAAATACCCGGTAGCCATGCCGCCCCAGGTAGTCCGCGAGCAGTTCACAAATTTCCGGATCATCATCGACCACAATCAAGGTAGCAGGGGGTGTCGTCATCGCAGCGGTTGTCGCCCTACGTTGTTGTCGTTTTATTGGGCATTGATGATGGTCGAGGGTTCTGTACATCTCAAGCCCTCTTCGACTAATGATGAAATTCCCCGTGGCTACGCTATTTCTGCGCCTTAATAAAAATGCTTACATAAACATACAATATTTACTTAACATTTTGGAACAAGCTGCCGATATTAACTATCATCATTAAGAAATACCTAGGACTTCTACAAACGTAGTAATCGCTGTTAAGCAAAGTCACAAGGAGGTATCGCAATGACAATCGGTATTGGTTCACCTACTCCATCGGCGTCACAAACAACGTCTGGCAACCGCACTCAGGACGTATCAGCCAAAGGCACTGCACAAGGCGACAATACAGCGCCTACTTCTGGCTCATCGAAGCCATCAAGCCAACTTTCCACGTTGGCTCAGCAATTAAGCGACAGCGCCCTACGTGCTGAAGAGCGTGATGCCAGTTTGGATCGTAAAGCATTAGGCCAAAAAGCCAGTGCACTGCTCAGCCAGATTACCGGCCAGGGCTACCATAATAACCGAGCACGATACGACTCCGAAGTGCCCAACACCGATGACCCAGAACTCTTGGAGCGAGCAAAACAGGCTACTTCCTATGTTAATGGCAGAGGTAGTAATCCCTTTAGCGGCTTGTCTCAAGATCAATTAGTACTGATTATTTATGACGATAGCGGCACGTTTACGGCCAATGAGCAGCGCGCAGCCTGGCAAGAAGATTATGATCAGAGGCAAGCATGGAAACAGGCCGTCGTAGCTCAAGGTAAATTGGAGTATGAACAAACCGGCAAGATGACCAACTTCTTCAAAGAAGTGCTGGGTAATTACAACGAGCTGCCCCCTATCATGCAGGCGCAATACCCCGACTTCTATGCCCCACGCCTTGAGCACCTGATCGAGATGGACTTCAACTTTATGACCCACCGCGCCGAAGGCAAAGGGGCCCCTGAAGATATTTTTGACATACTGATGTCAAGTGAAGACTTCGCTAACCTTGGCAAACGCTTTGCTAACTCAACGGTTAGTTGAAAAGAGATAATTGGGGTTTGATTGGCTAGAACGATAAAAAAGTAACGAGTGCAGCGCATTATCGAAATTGATTTGATGCGCTATGAGTGGAGTAAGTAACGCAAAAAGCCACTTGCAATGACAGACCTTAGCTTTCGGGCATCGGTTTCAGCCCTAGACTTATCCCGCCGGTTGAGTGCCTACGCAAAACAAAATCAGGCATAAATTTAATTTAATTCATTGACTTACACCACTATCCCTACGGAAAAATCTTATGCATAGACACTTAATAAGAAAATTTACATAAAACTACAAAATCTTCTTAACTTTTTGGGTTAAGCTGCCGATAGTAACTATAATCATTAATAAGCACAGTGGGCTTCTACATAGTGCATCTACACACGTAATGGCTATTAAGCAAAGCCACAAGGAGGTATCGCAATGGCAATCGGTATTGGTTCATCCACCCCAGCGACGTCGCAAACGACGTCTGGCAACCGCACTCAGGACATATCAACCAATGGCATCGAACAGGGAGGAAACACAGCGCCTACTTCTGGCTCATCGAAGCCAACAAGCCAACTTTCCACATTGGCTCAGCAATTAAGCGACAGCGCCCTACGTGCTGAAGAGCGTGATGCCAGCATGGATCGTAAAGCACTAGGACAAAAAGCCGATACGCTACTCAGCCAGATTACCGGACAAGGCTATCATAACAACCGAGCACGATATGACGCCGAAGTGCCCAACACCGATAACCCAGAGCTCCTGGAGCGAGCAAAACAAGCCACCTCCTTTGTTAATGGCAGAGGCAGCAACCCTTTTAGCGGCCTATCTCAAGATCAACTAGCATTGGTTATTTATGACGATAGCGGCATGTTTACGGCCAATGAGCGACGTGCGGCTTGGCTAGAAGGACGTGCACAAGAAACTGCATGGAAACAGGCGGTTGTTGCTCGAGGTAAATTGGAGTATGAACAAACCGGCAAGATGACCGAATTCTTCAAAGAAGTGCTGGGTAATTACAACGAGCTGCCCCCTATCATGCAGGCGCAATACCCCGACTTCTATGCCCCACGCCTTGAGCACCTGATTGAGATGGACTTCAACTTTATGACCCACCGCGCCGAAGGCAAAGGGGCACCTGAAGATATTTTTGAAATACTGATATCGAGTGAAGACTTCGCCAACCTTGGCAAACGCTTTGCTAACTCATCGGTTAGTTGACCAGAGACAATAGCAGGAGATTACTATAGTAAATCGCTCTCCTTACCCTCTTCAAAAAACTTCTGGATCGTGGGATGCACCCAGCACTATTCCAGCAGGGGGGGTACCGAGACTATTGCTCTAAGGCACAGCTTTATTGTCATTGACGATGAGTTCGAAGCGACTTACAAGCGAGTGGGTGGCACAGGAAGCTGTGAGTTCACTTCCCAGCTCTATATGGTGGAAGCAGGCTCATATTATGTTCCCGCTTACGAAAGCAGCTCCAATAGAGTGGGAGGCGGCCCTAGTTGCATGGATCGGCTGAGTAGACAAAAGTGGTCCGAGCCTTACCGATATACCGCAACCTTTAGGGTCTACTGATCACCGACTGCCCTCGGCACGGTAAAGCCGAGGGCCCTATTCGTCAATTTATAAGCGGAGACAAGTCGTGA
This sequence comes from Halomonas sp. SpR1, assembly GCF_031010175.1. Lineage (GTDB taxonomy): Bacteria > Pseudomonadota > Gammaproteobacteria > Pseudomonadales > Halomonadaceae > Vreelandella. The sequence continues at coordinate 59,061 of NZ_JAUAMB010000020.1, read as the reverse complement.
AAACATACTCTTATGCCTTTAGCCTTTTGAACACCAATAATCATTATAACGAAAAAGTGCTAGGGCGCGGCACCATGAGCGCCAGCCATATCAATTCACCAAATTATTATGGATTTCAGGCTGGCGACTCTCCTCTGATAGAGGGCTCATCCAGAATAGGCAGTAGCCATTCCCTGACCAAGAGCGAAGAAAAAAGCGCCGTGGTCAACCTCTCTTCCATGGCGATGGAGATGTCAAAGATCCTCTTGAAGGAAAATACAGCAACCGCCTCTCCCGCCGAATTTGATGATTTTCTAGAAAAAATGCATGGGCAGCTTCAGGAAATGGTCGAGCAGGAAGCGGGCAATATAGCGGAGATACTGTTGGAGCACCCGAACAGCGTTGACACCACCCGGCTTGCTATCGCCGAGCAGGCGGCCAACCACTTGATGTCGAAATTTTATAATAGCGACGAGCCGTACCCACAAGCACCTTCCGAAAACCCTTTTGCCGAATTGGACAGACACTCACTCTCCACAATCGCCTTTGATGACTCTGGCGATTTTACGTCGGCAGAGCGCTATTTAGCATTTCTACAGATGACGGAAAACGATACTGACTTCAGAAACCAGGCGTTTGAATTGCGTGACAACGCCTATGCAGCGGAAGATAACTACGCTGGCGCCGCCATTGATCACATGGCCAGGCGAGTAGATGCCAAATTGATTTCTGGTATGACGGAGGCAGAGAGAGCTTGGCGCGGTGTGTCGGCAGTTCCCGAAGAAAACAAGCTAGCTCAAGCAGATAATGGGAACCTTGCTGAATTACCCGCCTATACGAATGGAGTAAAAGCATCGCTGGAAAGTTTTTTCGTCGTAGAGGGCGATGAGAACGGGGGTGTGTTGCGCAGCATCGACATCAGATCAGTGCTTGAAAACGAAGAAGAAGGCATGAGCCTGCTAAAGATGGCGCTGCGTAGCCTTGAGCAAAAAGACTCGGAAGAAAGTTAGGGTCTGTTGACGTTTGGGCAAAGAAGATTTGGCAGGATAGGGGCAAGCTCGCAGAATAGAGGTTCTCACGCCAACAGACTGCGAGCCTGCTATACCACGACTAATGCTCACGGATGAACACTGGTCGAAGCTGAAACCTATCCTGCTTCAACAAAGTATCTATGACAAGCCTGACCTGCGAAGTACGGTGGAAGGCATCCTTTATCGAGTGCATACCGTTTGCCAATGGAGGGTTTTACCTGACGATTTCGGGCACTGGAATACGGTCTATAAGCGCTTCAATGCTTGGTCGGCTGCAGGCAAACTGATGACTGTTTTTAATCAGTTAGTGGAAGATCCTGATACGGAATGGCTCTTTATTGATGGCTCCTATATCAAGGCCCATCAAGACAGCACCGGGGCTGCCACAGAGGAAGCACAAGCCATTGGTAAAAGCCGTGCAGGCAACACAAGCAAAATCACCTAGCCGTTGACGCTTATGGGCTGCCGATTGCCTTCAGGATCACCGGAGGTGAGGTGCATGACAGCACCGAGGCACAGGCGCTGATTGATGAGTTGCCAGCAGGTGGGGCATTAGTAGCTGGCAAGGGGTATGACAGTGAGCGTATTCGTGAGCAGATCGAAACCAAGGGTATGGAGTCGGTCATTCCACGCAGGCGCAACTCAAAAGCAGGCAATAGCAATTTAGACAGAGCGTTATATCGCTATCGTCATCTTGTTGAGAATGCCTTTGCTCGATAGAAGCCGTATCGCGCCATAGCGACGCGCTACGACAAGCTCAAGCGAAACTACGAAAGCATGATGGCATTGGCCTGTGGCTTTTTATGACTGCCCATGTGAAACGTCAACAGACCCAAGAACCCCCAGCAATTTATGCTTGGCGGAGGCTCGTTAGCTTTATTGTAATTAGTGAAAGCTACATTTTCACAACACAACTCCATTAAAAGAAACAAAACAACACAACTTATTGCTAATGTTTTTACCAGGATGCCGATACATTACATAAGATAATTAACTTACCTTAATACACTAGCATCAGACACAATTGAAAACCTACCAATTTTTATTAGGGGAACGGTGTGAAAATTTTTAAATCGGCATTATTAGGGTTAGCATTTGTAGGGGCAAGTATCTCAGTCAATGCTCACGCTACTGATGCTTCCATTACAACTGAAAGCACCCCAGGCCGGATGCTAGTGCTTGGTGGTGAAGGTATTGGAGGAGTAACTCGATCACACCTTCGTCCAGCGAGACACGACTTTCCAAAAGATTCGGGATTGTCGAGTAAAAGAGTTACAACCATAGAGTGGCAAACTACTTGGTATCCTGAAGCAATTGAGCAGAGTGTCGAGCTCTGCTATTTCCGGCCTTATTCTAGAAACCACGTAGGCTGCATACAGGTATCCCCTAACTCTTCGGGTAGCACGACGCACTTCAGTGGCCAGCGGTTTAATGAAGGAACTGAAGTTCAACTTGTATATAGAGCAAAAAGTGCCACAGGAGTTCTCCCTAGGCACGTAGCACCTGCTGGAAAGGATAGGGTCGTTTTTCATTTTAGTTACTGATTGGAGAGGACATGGAAATCCATAGCTCAGGAAATAGTGTAGGGAGTAGGTATCTCACCAATTCCACAATAACGCCTAAAACATATGAAGCTGGCAAAAATGCCAGCTTCACTGAAAATAAAAACACTAACGTCATTAACGATAAGCAAGATCAAGCAAGTAGCACGGTGTCAATAAGTGGTCGTGCTCTTATGATTGCTAAACTGTTTGGCTCTGGTGCCAAAGAGCCGCCAGTGTTGCCAAGCGTTCGCACTAATGGGGATTATCTGGGGGTTTCACCTCAACACTTTTTGACCCATGAGGATCGAAATCTGCTAGCAGATATGTATGAGTTAGCGCAGGAACAAGGGGCAGATTTAAGGTACGTCAGCATGCTAGCAGGGGATCTTGGTTCATATCGACAGCATGATAATGGCAGTATGATGGGGAATTTTAATGACGGTCATCAATACGATAGTGAGGGACGTTTAACCACGGTCAGCTTTACCGATGCAGACGCTACTACGGCTGAACGTATTCAGAATAGCGATGCTATTAGCTCCACGCGGATAGACAAAGGTTTCCTGAGTTATATCCTAGACCCTGGTCACAGTATTGGTCGCAGCAGCAATTTTGAGTTTCTTGAGCAGATGGTTTCTAGATTTTCAACCAATGGCAACAATACCACCCCGCTCGACCCGAAGTTCTCCACCTTTGCTTATAACGAAAACAAATACATCATGCATACGGCGGATGAGGTAACGCTCAATATCCCCCGAGACACTTCCAGCGCTGAAGAAGACACTTCACGCGAAGCGCTCATGGCCGATGCCAAAGACTTACCTCAACGGCTTAACTTAAGCCTGTTAGAAGCTTTTATTGGCAAGAACGATGAAAAACCTTCCGAGCGCGGTTTTTTAACGAAATTGTTTGATTGGTTGAAACCGCCAGCGAATAAGTAAAGCGTAACATTAGTCTTTGAACAGCTCATCAAGGGAGTTGGCGGTCAAGATAGCAGCCGACCACTCCTCCAACTGCTCAGGCGTTGCCTGCCCTAAGCGCTGTTCCTCCCAAACAGGCAGCTCGCCAAATTTGAGGCCGAGTTGCTTGCGCAGGATACGCTGGGCTTCTTTTTGTCGGCCTTCTTGACGACCTTCCAAACGCTCTTTTTTTACCAAGTTCTCTAAGTTCTCTGCCAACATATCTTTGTCCTCCACCAAACTGTTGAGCTGGCTCAGATTGACCTCAGCCCCAAGCCGCTGCAAGTGATTAAGCAAAGAGACCTAAAGAATACGAGTCTCTACAACCCAAACCGCTGTTTCAGCCACTGCGCAACGGCGGCTTCGCCGTGATGGCCAATGCGTTCAGCGCCGGTGACACGGTCAAACAGGTCAGGGTGGGCGTTGGCCATTACCTGGGCCTCTCCTGCTAAATCGAGCATTTCGGTATCGTTAAGATTGTCACCAAATGCTAAACACTCTGCGGGCGTTAAGCCCAACCGTTCCAACAGTGATGACAGCGCCACGCCTTTATTGACCCCGCCCGCCATAATTTCCAGTGAATCAATCGTGGAGTAGGTAATATGCAGCGCGTCGCCGTGGGCGTCATGGGCCTCTCCTTCCAGCTTTTTTAGCGCCTTTGGATCGCCCAGATAAAGCACTTTGCCCACGCCGTTAGTATCCATCTGCTCAGGCGGCACGACTTGATAGCCAAAGCCGGTAGTGGCGTGGAGCGATAAAAGGTGTGGAGCCTCTGCATCAATATGCCAGCCGCTCTCGCGGTAGAGATTCAACCGTACCTGGGGCGGACGCGGCAGACCGATCAGCGTCTTGGCATGCTCGGGCGCGAGGTGATTAGCCGCCAGCAATGCATCTTCAGGATCATGAACATAGGCACCGTTGGTGCTGATAAGATGCGCGGGAATATTTAACTGATCGCGAAACACCTTCATATCGTGGTAGTGGCGACCCGAGGCGAGCGCGACATGATGCCCCTGCTCCACCAATGCCCTTAGCACCTCTACAGTGCTTTCGTGTAGGGAGTGGTCGCTTCCTAATAGGGTGCCATCCAGGTCAGAAACAATCAGCCGAGGTGTCATAGCGCGCTCCATAAGTATGTAACTTTAGCTTAACCGATTCATCCCTGACGCTCCTAGACAGATCGAGATTAAACAACCAGACCGAATGGAAATGGCCGCCCTTACTCCTCTGGGGCGGCCTGATCGCTAAATTAGGGCAATGATAGCCCCAAGGCCACCGAGTTTGCCCGTTCACCGATTAGCACATGGATTACCCCACGCTCCAAACGCTGCACGCCGTGAGCGCCCAGATTAGTCAGGGCCGCCTCGTCTAGCGCAGCGGCATCGGCCAGCTCCAAGCGCAGACGAGTGGAGGCAACTGCCGTCGCGCTGCGCACATTCCGTTCGCCCCCCAAAGCCTGCTGCCAAGCCAGTCTATCCTGAGAGTCAATAGGCGCTACATCGGTTGCTGAAGTTGCTTCGGCATTAGAATTTCCTTGGACGGCCTGCCGCTCAGGTGCTTCCCCGGCAGCGTCTAGTACGGCGCGTATTTCATCAGCTACGCCGTCTGCAATCGGCCCTACGATGACCTGAACACCACCACCTTGAAGACGCAGCAGCCCCCGCGAGCCCAGTGCCTTAAGGGAAGCTTCGTCGATAGCGTCAGGATTCTCTAACACCAAACGCAGCCGAGTGGTACATGCACCAACGCTTTTTAGGTTGGTTGCCCCGCCCAGGGCCGCAACAAAGGCTGGGCCACGGTCACTAGGAGCGTTTTCCGTCACAACGGGCGCGATTATCTCGGGGTCACGGCCCGGCGTAGGTAGGTCGAAACGTACAATCGCCCAGCGGAAAATCGTGTAGTAAATAACGAAATAGGCCAACCCTACCGGCAGCATCAGCCAACCATTGGTAGAAAGCCCGTACGAGAGCGCGAAGTCGAAGGCCCCTGCAGAGAAAGTAAAGCCCAGCTTAACGTCGAGCCAGTGAAGCAAGGCTACTGAGATACCGGTTAATAAAGCATGCAAGCCATAAAGAAGCGGCGCCAGGAACATAAAGGTGAATTCGATAGGCTCGGTAACACCGGTAAGGAAGGCGGTCAACGCCAGCGACAGCAGCAGACCGCCCACCTGGACACGCCGGCCCTTCGGCGCGGCATGGTACATGGCCAGCGCTGCAGCTGGCAGACCGAACATCATCACCGGGAAAAAGCCTGCCATAAAGCGGCCTGCGGTAGGATCACCCGCGAAGAAGCGATTAAGATCCCCGCTTACTACCGCCCCAGACGCCGTCTCAAAGCTGCCAAAAACAAACCATACTAAGCTGTTGAGCACATGGTGCAGGCCGGTGACTATTAATAGCCGGTTGAGCATTCCATAGACGAATAGCCCTAGCTCGCCGGCATCGATCAGCCACTGGCCTAATAAGTCAATGCCATGCTGAATGGGCGGCCAGGTGATCCCAAAGGCGACACCGAGAACCACAGCGGTAAGACCTGTGACAATAGGCACAAAGCGCCGCCCGCCGAAAAAAGCCAAGTAGTCTGGCAATTGAATGGTGTGAAAACGGTTATAAAGCAAACCCGCTATACTGCCGATGATGATGCCCGCCAGCACGCCCATATCAATCTCTGGATTCAGCGAGTTCAGCACCGCATCAAGCACCAGGTAGCCAATCACACCGGCCAGGCCGGCAGCACCGTTACTGTCATTGGCGAAGCCTACCGCCAAGCCGATGGCAAAAATCAGCGCCAAGTTGGCGAATATCGCTTCGCCCGCGCTGGCGATAAAAGCAATATCCAGCAGATCAGGCTGGCCCAAACGTAGCAGCAGGCCAGCGATGGGTAGCACCGCAATGGGCAGCATCAGGGAACGGCCCAGTTGCTGTAGCCCACCCATCAGGCGGGCCCCAAAGGTCATAATAGCCATATCAGCACCTCACTAGGGGAGTTGTTGTCGACGTTGTTATTGGCTGATTTTTATCATCCCGGGCGACCAGCTCAGCGAGGCGCCGACGCACGGCGGCGGCATCAGGGAGGGCCAGCAGGTCGGGGAGTTCAGCCGCCAGGTCGGCGGCGTCCAGGCGACGCAAAGCCGCTTTCACTGCTGGTATGCGTGCAGACTCTACAGAGAGTTCATCAACGCCCAGAGCTACCAACAGAGGAGCGGCTAGGTCATCACTGGCGGCACTCCCACATACGCCTACCGGGCAACGCCCTGCTGCTCCAGAAACAGTAGCCTCAATCAGCCGCAGTACTGCCGGGTGAAGCACATCGGCACGGGCGGCCAGAAACGGATCTTCTCGATCCATGGCCAGCGTGTACTGGGTCAGGTCATTAGTCCCGATAGATAGAAAATCTGCCTCGGCAGCGAGGCTGGCAGCGCAGAGCGCAGCACTGGGTACTTCGATCATGGCGCCAAGACGTGGCCGTTCGTTGAGGCCCAGCTCAGTGGCCAGCGACTCCAGGCGCCGACGTACCTCGCTTAGCTCAGCGGCTTCGCTGACCATGGGTAGCATGATATGCAGCGTTGAGAGCGGCGTGATGGCGAGCAAAGCCCTCAGTTGGGTCTCCAGCAGCTCGGGCTGGCTCTGCCATAGGCGAATACCGCGCACTCCTAAGGCGGGATTGGGTACGTTAGGCAAGCGCAGATAGGGAAGCTGCTTGTCGGCGCCAATATCCAGCGTGCGGATAACGACCGTCCTGCCGCCAAGGGCATCAAGAACCGCCTGGTACTCTGCACGCTGTGTCGCCTCGTCGGGAGCGCTATCGCGCGCCAGAAATAGAAATTCACTACGCAGCAAGCCCACGCCATCGGCACCGTTCGATGCTGCTAGACGCGCCTCTTCGGCACCGCCAATATTGGCGCACACCTCAACCTTACGCCCGTCCAGCGTGACCACTGGCTCATGCGCTTTAGCCCGCGCCTGCTCGGCTTCATACCGGCGATCCTCAATCCGCTCCGCCACCTCAGCCAGTTGGGTAGAACTTGGTTTCAACGCCAGATAACCGGTCTCAGCATCCAGAATGACGCTTTCATCTGAAGCATCGCTAGCTGACTCCAATAGCGCTTGCCCCATGGCGACTAGACAGGGGATGCCCCGCGCCCGAGCCAGTATCGCCACATGAGAAGTGGTGCCACCTCCTGCAAGACACAGCCCCGCGGGGCGCTGGTCGGCAACAGCCACCAGCTCAGAAGGGGTCAAGTCCTCGGCCACCAAAATGGCGCCTTCGGGCAGATCAGGAGCTGCCGCATGATGGTCGTCACTCAGCGACGCCATCACCCGTCGCTGCAAGTCGCGCAGGTCAGCGACCCGGGCAGCCAGCAAGTCGTTACCAGTAGCGGCAAGCCGCTCTGCTTCAGCGTCTAGTGCCTCCCGCCAGGCTTGACCGGCGCTGCGACCATCACCAATATATACCTCTGCCGCTGACACTAGGGCCGGATCCTCCAGCCAGGCGCTATGGGCAGCAAAGATTTCCGCCTCAGCGCCTTGATCTTGGCTCGCCGCCTGAGCTTCGGCTTTCGTTAAATCTTTAGCGACACGGCTTAATGCATGTTTAAGGCGCGGAGCTTCTACGCTCTCCCCTTCGCCGTCGTATGGCACCCCAGGCAGTGGCGGACAATAGATAGCCAGCGGGCCAATCGCTAGCCCCTGGCTGGCCACTAGACCAGCCAACTCCCCCACTCCCAGGGCATTGGTCAGCGCCGACTTGGATTCGGCTGCGATTTGCTCGTCTGCTTCGGGGGTTGTCAACAGCGTCTCAGCGGCGTCCAGAGCTGACTCGCCTCGAGCGCCTTGGGCACTCAGACGTAAAGCGCTTCCCGCCACCAAGCCCAGGTTCATCAACGCACTTAAGCTTTCGGCGCTAGCGCTAGAACGTTCGGTTGCTCCCTCATGGTGTACTTCCAAACTAACACCATACTCCCGGGCGATGGCTCTTAGCCGCGCCGCAGGGCGGGCGTGTAGCCCTGCTGCAAGGGCTAGCGTCAAGTGTCGTTCAACCAGAGGGCCTTGTGTCGGTGCCTCAACCGGCTTCGCTGTGCTGAGAGCGAGTACCAGCAGGTTCTCACCAAGCGCAATCCGCGCGCCTTTGTCATGGTGTGACGGCAGCAGATGCCAGCCCGCGGCCTCCGTAACTACAAGGGGCGTAATCAGCGCAGAGGCCGCTTGTGCTAACCTATCGGCATCAAAGCGACACAGCGGATCACCAGCGCGCACCCTGTCACCCACTGACACCATCAGCTCGATGCCTTGACCCTCTAGCTCGACGGTATCCAGCCCCAGGTGGAGCAATAGCTCCACCCCGGCGTCTGTTCTCAGGGTCAGAGCATGGCGGGTGCGGGCGCACTGCACTATCTCACCATCGCAGGGGGCATGAAGACACTCGCCGAGGGGATCAATGGCGATACCTTCACCCAGAGACAGACCGGCGAAGACCGGGTCGGGCACCTCGCTTAGGGGAACCACAACCCCCTCCACAGGTGACTGCAAGATTAAGGTTTGACTTGGATCGGACATGGGGAAACTCCCGCGTTGTCTTTATTATGAAGCTATTGATTTATTTATCTTTACAGAGTGCAGGTGACCTTATTTAGGTGCTGGGGGCGATCCGGGTCACTGCCTCTGGCCGCCGCTAAGCCGGCCACCATGATGTAGAAGCTCTGGATGACAGATAGCGGCTGCAGAGCCTCGTGGCCTGCCTCCACCACCGTTAATTGGCGCTCAGAGACGTTCTCATCGGCGGCTAACAGAACGCGAGCACCAATGCTTTCAAGCCACTCGGCTAACGCCAGCAACCCAGCCTGCTCTGGCCCTGGAGGCGCAAATATCAGCACTGGATAGTCGGGGCCAATCAGTGCCATGGGGCCGTGGCGTACTTCGGCGCCACTGAAGGACTCGGCCTGAATAGCGCAGGTCTCCTTGAACTTAAGCGCCGCTTCCTGGGCCACCGCCAAGCCTGCGCCGCGACCAATGACCATAAGTCGATCAACCCCCTGCAAGGCCTCAATGGCGGGGGCCCAGTCCTGATCCAGAGCGCTTTCCAGGCGTCCTGGCAGTTCATCCAAGGCACCCAGCAAGCGGCGATCCTCATTCCAGTGGCCAATCAATTGGGCCATGGCGGAGAGCGTGGTCAGATAGCTTTTAGTGGCTGCCACACTCTTCTCTTCGCCTGCATAGAGCGGAACCTCATTGTCGCTAGCCGCGCTCAAAGGTGACTGTGGCGTATTAATCAGCGCTAGTGTTTGAGCGCCAGCGGCCGCCAGTGCTTGCTGAGTGGCGACCAGATCAGGGCTCTGCCCCGACTGAGAGACCGCCAAGGCCAGTTGCCCTCTAACGCGCCAAGGCGCCTTGCTCAATGTGGTCAGGGAGGGCGGCAACGAGGCTACCGGGATGCCGCATTGCTGCATGCAGAGATAGGCAAAGTAGCTGGCAGCATGATCGGAGCTGCCCCGGGCTACCGTCACTACGGCAGAAGGCGGCGTCTGGCGCAGTTGCTCGCCCAATGCGGCCAGGAGGGGGGCATTACGCTGCAACTGACCACGAATACGCACCGGCGCGTTGCGGGCTTCCAAGAGCATCTGGGACATCAGGCATCTCCTTGAATGGCGCGGCCTTCGACGAAGACCGCTTGGAGTTGGAGCTGGGGATCAAGAACAATCAGGTCAGCTGAGGCGCCTTCCTGAAGGCGACCAATACCGCTAATACCCAGGAAATCCGCCGGGTAGCGAGAGAGGCGATCGGAGGCCTCGGCCAGAGAGAGACCTAGGGAGACCAAATTGCGCAGCGCCTGATCCATAGTTAGCGTACTACCTGCCAGGGTACCGTCGGCTAGCCGCACGCCGCCTAGGCACTTAGTGACGGTGTGCTCCCCCAGCCGATAGTCGCCATCAGGCATACCCGCTGCGGCCGTCGAGTCGGTGACCGCATAGAGATTGGGGATACAGCGAAGGGCTGTACGAATGGCGCCTGGGTGGACATGTAACAGGTCAGGGATCACTTCGGCGTACTGAGCATGAGCCAGCGCCGCGCCCACCATGCCAGGCTTGCGATGATGCAGGCCAGTCATGGCATTGAACAAGTGAGCGAAGCCACTAGCACCGTGGGCCAGGGCCTCGACGCCTTCTTCGTAGCTTCCCAATGTGTGACCTAACTGCACCCGTACACCGCGCTCGCTAAGGTGGTGAATCAACGCCAAGTGGCCAGATAACTCTGGGGCCAGAGTGATCAAGCGAATCGGCGCCAGCGCACAGAGTTCGTCCAACTCCTCTGTTATTCCAATTCTTGCATAGGCTGGCTGGGCGCCCAGCTTGCCTGGGTTAATGTAGGGCCCCTCCAAATGCACGCCCAACACCTTGGCAGCTTGGGGTACTGGTGCTTCCATATAGGCAGCGACTTCGCGCAGTGTCCGCCTGATATGGGCGTCTGGCGCCGTCATGGTAGTAGCTAGCAGCCGCGTGGTTCCAAAGCGCACATGGGTGCGAGCCAAGGTAGCCAGTGCCTCGCCTCCCTCCATGACATCTGCACCGCCACCACCATGCACATGTAAATCGATAAAGCCGGGCAGCACGCGGGGATGTTCATTGGTGTCGGGATCTACCGGATCGCCGCTAATACGACTGATACGCCCCTCCTCCCAGTGAATTTCTCCCAATCGCCAGCCCTTGGGGGTATAAAGATTACCGAATTGCATAGCGTCTCCTAGCGAGTCAGCTCGACCATAAAGTCGTAGTAATCGGTGCGGCAGTAAGTAACCGTGAGCTCTGCTGGCGTGCCATTGGCTAAGTAGCCTAGTCGAGTAATCTTAAGCAGCGCCTGCCCCTCGGCTACTTCAGCGAGTGCCGCTAGCTCTGCGTCCGCATTGATGGCTGTGACGTGCTGCAGAGCTCGAGTCACTGATTTACCGCTGGACTCCAGTACCGCATAGAGAGACGTTTCTACTGACAGAGGATCGGGCAGCACTGAGACAGGTAGACAGCTATCTTCTACCGCCATCACCACATCATCGGCCAAGCGTAAGCGCTTCAGGCGCGAAACTTGGGCATCGGCCCCCAAGCCAAGACGCATGCTCTCTTCCGCATTGGGATTTGCAAGCCTGCGCTCTAACCATTGAGAACTTGGCGTAAAACCGCGCTGAGTAAGCAGCTCGGTGAAACTCACCAACCGGGTTAACGACTGATTGAGACGCGGCGTAATGAACGTTCCGGAACCGCGACTACGACGAATAAGCCCCAGCTCAGCCAGACAGTCCAAAGCCTTACGCGCGGTAATACGAGAGACATTGAGGGTATCGGCCAAGTTGCGCTCTGAAGGCAGCGCCTCACCGCTCTCCCAAGTGCCAGTCTCAATGGCATGCTCCAACTGGCGGGCCAACTGTTGGTAAAGAGGTGTCGCGCCCTTAGGGTCAAGGCGCAGCTGGGTAAAGCGTGAATCCATGGATCTCTCCTGAAGACAAACAAGACCAATTAGATACCAATATAGTCAATAATTAATACCATTCAAGTACCAATAATCCACGAACATGTTTTGGTAGGGACACTTTCTTCATTTAATAAGGAGATGACACGACTGGCAGAGGGGATGTAGGTTATTGATAAATTGAGATCAAAGAGAACTTCCCATGGTGACAATTGGCGCAGCCCTTGGGAATCCGTATAGTGGCACCCTAACTCTCGCCAACTGATTGAGCTCATGCTTCAGAACAACGCCATGCTTGCCCAGCTCAAGCAACAGATTCGTCAAACCACCCCCCGTGCTGAAGGGGTGATCAAAGCCACCGACAAAGGTTTCGGTTTTCTCGAAACCGACGACGGTGAATCCTATTTCGTGCCGCCGCCCGCTATGAAGCAAGTGATTCATGGTGATCGCGTGGAAGGTGTGATTCACGAAAACGGTGACAAAAAATCCATTGAGCCGGAAAAGCTGATCGAAGCTGGGCTGGATCGGTTTGTCGCCCGCGTGCAGAAGCGCGAAGGCCGCCTGGCCGTCGTGCCTGACCATCCGTCGATTAAAAATGTTATTAAGGCGCGGATTAAGAACAGCCTTGATGAAGACAGCATTGCTGACGGCGACTGGGTGGTTGCCCGCTTGGTACGCCATCCGCTAAAAGCCGACGACCGCGCTTTCTTTGCCCAGATTGATGAGCTGGTTGCTAAGAGCGATGATCCGGCGGTGCCGTGGCGCGTAACGCTTGCCCGCCATGCGCTGGAGCAAGAGTGCCCCGATGCGGGCACCGACTGGCCGCTGATGGATGAAGGCCTGACGCGCGAAGATTTAACCGCAACGCCCTTCTTCACCATCGATGGTGAGAAGACCCGCGATATGGACGATGCGCTGCACGTCGCGACCCGTTCTGAAGGCGGCTGGCAGTTGAGCGTAGCGATTGCCGATCCCACGGCTTACGTGGCAGAGGGCCATGCGGCGGATTTAGAAGCCCGTACCCGCGCCTTTACCGTTTATCTGCCGGGCCAGAACGTCACAATGCTGCCGGAGCAGTTAGCGGATGATCTCTGCTCGCTGTGGGAAGGCAAAGAGCGCCCCGCGCTGGCCTGTACGCTGGATATCAATGCCGACGGCAGCCTGGGCGATTACCGCTTTTTTGCCGCCAACGTTAAATCCCACGCCAAACTCGCCTATGACAGCGTCTCCGACTGGATCGAGGGTCAAGGCGACTGGGCACCCGCAGATGAGATCGCCGAGCAGCTCACCGCGCTGCGCGATTTGACCGAGGCGCGCACCGCCTGGCGTAACGAACACGCCCTGGTGTTTAAAGACCGCCCCGACTACGTGTTCGATCTCGATCCCGCCGGTAATGTATTGGCGGTGCGTACCGAAGAGCGTCGCATTGCCAACCGCATGATCGAAGAGTCGATGATTGTGGCCAACGCCTGCTGCGCGGATTTCCTGGCCCAGCATATCGGCCACGGTATCTTTAACGTGCACCGCGCCTTTGAGCCGGAGAAAGCCGAAGCTGCGCAAGAGTTCCTGGCAGGCCAGGAGATCGTGGTCGAGCGCGAAGCATTGACCGAGCTTGCCCGTTACACCGAGCTGAAGCGGGCGCTGGAAAGCCGCGATGACGCCTGGCTGGATGCGCGCCTACGCCGTTTCCAGGGCTTCACCAGTATGTCGGCCCAGCCCGGCCCGCACTTTGGCCTTGGCCTGGCTGCCTACGCCACCTGGACGTCGCCGATTCGTAAGTATGGCGATATGGTCAATCACCGCTTGATCAAGCGCGTGCTGAAAGGCGAGCAGGCACCTGCCGAAGCCACCCAGCAGCTGACCGAGCAGCTGACCGAGCGCCGCCGCCTGAACCGTATGGCCGAGCGCGATGTGAAAGACTGGCTCTACGTGCGTTACTTAACGCCCTCCGCGCAGAACCAGGACACCTTTGAGGCCGAAATCATGGCCATCAACCGTGGCGGTATGCGCGTTCGACTGCTGGAAAATGGCGCGACGGCGTTTGTACCTGCCCCCTTGATGCACAGTGACCGCAGCAAAGTGGTCATTGACGATAAAGAGGGGCGTATTCAGATCGAAGGCGAAGAGCGTTACAAGCTTGGCGATCCGTTACGCGTAGTGCTGACGGAAGCGCGAGAAGAGACCCGTTCGCTGGTGGCAAAGCCTGCTGATTGATGGGGCGTCTAGCCATGCATTACCTAAAGGGGCCGCGATCACGCTGCCCCTTTTTTAGTGCGTTGCACGCAACTGGCGTCGCTAACAGTTAAAAAAGCGCTTCGTCTCGCTCACTGATTAAGGGCCAGTTAGCGTCTTTTTCAGATACCACCGTGGGCGGAATGGGCCACTCGATGGCAAGGCGTTCATCGTTATAGCGCAAGCCACTTTCAGCTTTGGGGTGATAAGCCGCCGAGACAAGATAGCTGACTTCAACATCGTCGGTCAGCGTCAGAAAGGAGTGCGCAAAGCCTGGCGGTACATAAAGCTGGTGACGGTTTGCATCGGATAATTCAAACAATTGGTGATGCAAGTAGGTTTCTGAGTCTTTACGGATATCCACGATGACATCGACAATCGCGCCTCGAATGCAGCGTACCAGTTTGGCTTCGGCATGGGGCTGGCGCTGATAATGCAACCCCCTTAGAGTGCCTCGCTGAGCCGAGAAAGAGGTGTTCTGCTGAACAAAGTTACTCAGCAGGCCATGGCGCTCAAACTCCGCATGGCACATGGTGCGGGCAAAAAAACCGCGCTCATCACCATGTGGCTCAAGCGCTATCAGGCGGGCATCCTTGAGGTTCGTTTGATGAAAAAGCATGTTCTACTCCGTGAAAGTAGTCGCGACACCCGATATCGACTCCAGGGCAAACATGGCTTCCTGTTCGGCATACAGGCGGTCGATCAAGCGCCCTGGCGGTATATGCACATCATTAAAGGTCAGCGCCGCATCCTTTTCCACATGGTTCACTAGCTGGCAGCCCAGCGCTAGCCCAATAGGCAACAGCCGCTCCCTACGTATTACCTCGATGTTTTCCGCCACCCCATAGACTTCAAAACCGCCGAGCTCTTCGATGGTCTCGCCCACCTGCAAGGTCTTCTTGGCTATGGCGATGACCCCAACACTTGGGCCCTCTAAGGGAGATAACACCGGATCACGGAACAGCACGGCGCGGGCAACGGAGGTGGGTACTTCGAAATGGCAAAGGTGATAAGGCGTTGTGAAGCAGTAATACGGCCCCTCGCCCAACTTGTAGAGTTCGAGATAGTGCCGCTGGCGTGGGCTATCGATAGTTCCCAGCACAAATACGCCCGGCCCTGGCCGCGCTCCAACAACATAATCAACCAAACCCGGCCCCTCTGGGTTCAGGTAGGGCTCAAATGCTGACACCGCCTGCTCGATGGGCACTAAGGGCCCACCGGCTAGGCCACCAGAGAAATCAGGGCCCAGCATGCCCCGCTGTGCCACTTGCATACCGGTGCCGTTGGCAATGATCGCCTGCTCGAACGATATTTTGGTGCCATCCGCAAAAGAGGCCACCATTGCCGGTTTTTGCCCCCAGCGTTTGGCAAAACTCTCCTGCGTAGCGGGGTTACGATAGGGGTCATGCAAACCTTTAATGTTGCCACACAGCACCGGCTTAATACCTAGCCCAGCAACAAACCGATAGAGATTCATCTGCACACCAGGCTGGTCGCCATCAGCAAAACTGTAGACAACCCCTGCCGCATCGGCTTTCGCTTTTAAGATAGGGCCGATCGTACCGTCGAGTTCTGCATTCATTTGGATAACGTCTTTACCGCTTTCCAACGCCGCCAGGACAGCATGCGCCGCGAACTCCAATGAGCCGGTAACTTCAATGATCGCATCCAGCCCTTCAGCGCGCGCCAGTGCCACCGCGTCCTCAGTGACTGCTGGTCGCCCAGCCGCAATTGCCGCTTCAAGTTCCTGCTGAGTCTCACAGGCGACTGGCTCAATCTCAGCTTGCTGGAAGACATTGACCGCGGCATCGAGATGGCGGTTGGCAATGGCACAAAGTCGCATTCCGGGCGTCGCGGTCATAATCTGCAGGGCGATACCGCTAGCTTGAAACCCCGCCCCGACCATCCCCACTCGAATGGGATGACCTTGCGCCTCTCGTTTAGCAAGCGCGGTATCAACAATAATCATCGATGGTTCATTCCTTCCAGAGCTTCCAGGGGGCGCCTTCTGCCCAAGCGGTCTCGAGCACCATTCTGTCTCTCAACGTGTCCATGCTTTGCCAGTAACCGTTATGATGGAAGTAGCCCAATTTACCCAGTTCAATCATCCGGTTCATGGGCTCGTTTTCCCATACGGTCTGGCTATCATCAATCATCTCGAACACTTCCGGGTTACAGACGAAAAAACCGCCATTGATCAGCCCTCCGTCTATTTCGCCCTTTTCACGAAATCCCTCTACCTGGCTATTGCCCTCTTTCAAACGCAGCGCGCCATATCGGCCCGGCTGCGTTACTGCTGTTAGGGTGCACCAATTATTCGAGGCCAGATGTGAGTCAATCAGCGCATTAATATCTAGATCACTTAACCCATCGCCATAGGTCAAACAGAAAGGCTCGCCTGCCAGGTAGGACATGGCCTTCTTGAGCCGTCCTCCGGTCATGGCATCGGCACCGGTATCCAGCACGGTAATTTTCCAGTCATCATTGACACTCTGAAGCCAGTCGACGTTGCCTGTCTTCAGGTCAATGGTGTAATCGACGCGATTGCCGCGATAATTGAGGAAATAGTCGCGGATGTACTCCACCTTATAGCCACCTAGAACGATAAATTCCTTTAAACCGTGATGGGCGTACATCTTCATGATGTGCCAAAGAATCGGCCTACCACCCACTTCTACCATAGGCTTGGGGCGAATCGCAGTTTCTTCACTTAAGCGCGTTCCAAACCCTCCCGCGAAAATTGCGACTTTCATAGTCAAGCCTCCGTTTCAGGCCTCAAGGTTAACGTGGGTAGTAACGGGCAAAGCACTCGGGGTAACTGCATCGCACCTTTGCCAGCGCAGGCTTTCAGATAGCCGTCCCGCAGCAATATGAGCCTGTAGCGCATGCAGACGCATATAGCGCGAGGCGCGGAACTGGGCATCCGAAAACTCCATGCTTTTGAGCCCATTGATCAACCCCCTGATCGAATCCAAAAGCGTCATTTGCGGTTGATGCTCGGGGGCTAACTTGGCAAACAGACTGAAATCCACTTGATAGGAACGGCTGTCCGCGGGGGCTTGGGTGTTGATACTCAGCGTGGTGCCGGGAACCGCTTTGGCCACTGCGGTGGCTAAGTCTCGCACTTGATGATTGCGTGCGTTCGAGCCGGTATTGATATTGAGGATGCGCCCGCCGTTTTCAGGCTTGCGCTGTACTGCCCAGTCGACAGCGCGGGCCATGTCGGAGACGTCGATCAAGGGCCGCCAGGGAGATCCATCGCTAAGCACACTAATATGCTGCTGGCTCAGGGCTCCAGCGACGAAATCATTGAGCACCAGATCCAGCCGTAAACGTTCTGACATTCCGCAGGCAGTCGCAAAGCGCAAACTGGTAATCACCATGTCGCCCGCAATGCTCGCCAACGCCTCTTCAGCGGCTATTTTCGAGCAGGCATAGGCGGTAACAGGAGCCACGGGATCTAATTCACTGCGCGGAGCTCCTAAAGCGACGCCATAAATGCTGCAACTTGAGGCGAAAACGAAGTTTTCTACCCCCGCTTGAGCCGCCGCCTTGGCAATACTAACCGTCGCTTGCTGATTAACCTCATCGGTCACTGCGGCGAAACGATCCCCCATGGGGTCATTGGAAATCGCCGCCAATTGAACCACTGCCGTATAACCCTTAAAAAAATTAGCCGGGATATCTCGCACATCCCCCATAAACTGTTGGTCGAGATAACGCTCTGGAAGAAGCTCGGCCCCCGTTAAACAGTGTGCGAAGTAGGCAGTGTCATACCCATGAAGCGTGGCGGATGGGTGACGCAAGGCTAACTCCCGTACCACAGCGGGGCCAACATAGCCCATGTTCCCCACGATTAAGATTTTCAAAACACCACCTCATTAATGATTAACATCATTATTATAAAATTTTTATTTCTCTTAATTAAACATTAAAACCCAACCACTACTAATAACTATCCATTTAACAGCGATCTATCTAACAGCTATTTATTACTAGCCATTAACTAATTATTTACCCACGTGCCTATTTACTAATCATTATCAAAAACAAACAACGGCACCAGACACTCACATTTTGAAACAAAAACAATACCAAAACTTACATTAAAAATAAGAGACGGCACTTTTACTGTCAAGAGTAGAGGCGGTTTAAAAATCTAGTCTGGAGTACTATTTTTTTCATCCGACAACACGACAAAAGGAGTGACTTTTCAGACACTCCTTCTTTTTTCAGCGGTAGGTTTTATATAAATCCTGCCTATAACCTGACTGTATCCGGATCAAGAATGAAGAGCGTTTAAGCTTAGGAAGAGATCTGCTTGCTGATGGCCCAGCCGCGGTTAAACTTTACTAGGCCATGACAAATGACAACAGCGCCCTTAAGGCGCTGCTGCTATCAACTTATCCTGGATTAAAACTCTGCTTGTCTTGTCTTTGAGGGCAAGGCCTTTGCGGGTTTGTATTCTGAAGCCTTTTTCACGATAGCTTCATCTATTTGAAAGGCAGCCACCAGCTCGCGGAGACGCCCAGCCTGATCTTCCAAGGAAAATGCGGCGTTAGTCGATTGCTGAACCAGGGTACTGTTTTGCTGAGTGGTAGAGTCCATTTCAGTAATAGCCGTATTGATCTGCTCGATACCACTACTCTGCTCCCGAGTGGCAGAGGATACCTCGACCATCAACGTAGCAAGGCGCTGGATCACCGCTTCCGTCTCACCAATAGTGGCAGCTCCTCGCTCCGCTTGCTCAGAACATAGCTTTATTTTGCTACGCGTATCATCGAGCATAGTGCGAATCTCACCGGCTGACGCGGCACTGCGGCTTGCCAACGCACGAACTTCTGTCGCTACTACCGCAAACCCACGGCCTTTATCACCAGCCCGCGCCGCTTCAACAGAGGCGTTTAAGGCCAGGATATTGGTTTGAAACGCAATGGTATCGATGGCCTCGACGATCTTATCCATGCTAAGCGATGCGGCGGTCACTTCGCGCATTAATTCCACGCTATGGGAGACTTCTTGACCACCACTTTGCATCTGTTGCGACGCATTATGAGCCAGCGTATCAGCCTCTTTGGTTGAGTCGCTATTCTGACGAACCGTTGCCGTCATCTCCTCCATGCTTGAAGCAGTTTCCTGCAAGGCCGCTGCCTGCTGCTCAGTACGAGCGGCAAGCTCTTGCCCACCCTGAGCAATCTCATTGGCTCCGTTCAAGACACTCTCGCTAGAGTCACGTAGTGATGCAACCAGGGTAGTGAGCGCTTGACTCATTTCAGCCATAGAGGTTAACAACTGTGCTGTTTCATCACGACCTGTGGCTACGATATCGTGTCGCAGATCTCCTTCTGCAACGCGCTGGGCAACCTCAACGGCTCTCCGCAAAGGCAGTACAATACTACGCGTAATGGCAACGGCTAGTCCCAGCGCCATCAACAAAGCCACCCCCGCGAAGATACACAGCTGCCAAAGGGCTAAACGGTACTCAGCGTTTATCGCTTCATTAGCAATTTCAACGTTCAAGTCCGCTACCAGACTGATTTCATCAGCCAATTCCGCCAACCGATAGATGCTTTCTTTATGTTCACTAAACGCCTGATTAGCTTGCGCGGCATCAGAAAGACTGCCTCCCTCAATCTGTCGATACACCTGCATGAAGCCCTCCTCATACCCCTGAAGAGCGCTTTGAGCCTGTAGATAGAGAGAATCTAAACTATCTTGATCCGCAAGTTCTTCTCCCTCCTGAAAGGCAGTCCGAATTGCCTCTATGGACGCCGCCCAACTTTGCTGATCCTCTGCCCGTTCGGGACTGTCGATCTTGATAAATACATCCTTTTCAAAGCGCCGTGCAAGCAATGCCAACCGCTGAATCTCAGCCGCATTGCTTGCCAGGGCCACATCCGTGTCCAAGGTTTTTTGAGCCGTATCTTTAGTGACGGTGATACCTACCACCCCCGCCACTAACGTCCCCAAAAGAAATAGCGAGACCAAACCAAAAGCCAGCGCTAAGCGTGTGCCGATCTTGAACCGTGAAAGCATGGAAACTTCCTAATAAGTAAGAGAGGTATGGTTATCGGCACCAAAAACATAACCTTTAGTTCTATATGCATACAAAAGATTACTAATACACGCAATGTATTAACTTTCATTAGCACTAATAATGGCTACTCCTCGCGATATATTTTCTTGACGCGTAAAACACTCAGTATGCTTTAGTTTGCTACTACTGCTACGCAGCAGACCGACGGTGTTACCGACGATGTTGCAAAAAGAAACGCAGCATCTCTTTGGTGGCATCGGGGCCTTTCGGGTCGGTATAGCTGCCTTTCGTGCTGCCTCCTGACCAAGCATGGCCCGCCCCATGGATACGCCACTGCTCTAAACATGGCTTACCTGAAGCATCACGGTGGGTGGTACAGGTGTAGCCGTGGCCATTGACGACCTTCCCCTTCTCTACCGTCTCCCCTGCTTGACGCGATGTACTGTACTGGGCTCCCACACTATCCGCGTTACTGGGATGCACGGTCGTGTCACGGTCGCCATGAAAGATAATCGCTGGAACGCCCGACGCCCATCCGGCTTCTTTGGTTTTATTCCCGCCCCCCAGGGGCCCGGTACCGCCCTGCATCACCCCTAAAGCATCGGGGAGGCTCTTGGCCACTCCGTGGGGCAGGCCAGAGTGCACGCCCACCGCGGCAAAGAGATCCGGGTAGGTCATTGCCAGTGTGGTCGCCATGGCTGCACCTGCCGAGAGCCCTGCCACATAGACACGGGTAGCATCGAGCCCATAGGTGTCGATGATCTGGCGAGTCATGCCCGCCAAAATTGCCGGCTCACCGCCCTCGCGCTGCTGGTCTTCAGCCTTGAACCAGTTCCAGCACTTGGAGTGGTTTGCGGTCATCGGCTGAGCAGGATAAAGCACGCAACACGGCTGCTCTTCGGCCAGTCGGTTCATTTCGGTGCCAGCAGCGAAATCGTCAGGATTCTGCGTGCAGCCATGCAGCATAACCACCAGTGGCAACGCTTGCCCGTGATAGCCGCTAGGCACATACAGTTTATAATCACGCGTGCCTACTCGATTGCTGAAACTACCCGCCGTAAAGGCGCCCGTAGCAGATCGTGCCTCCGACTCAGGCTTCGTTACCGTGTCTTCTTTACCAACAACCTCCCAGATCCCATCGAAGGTATTGCCGCCCTGGTAAACATTATTCGGCGATTCTGAACGTCTAGTTTCTGTACTTCTCGCTTCGGGCACGCTGCCCTGGAGGAGGGCCATGGCCTCGTGCAGTTTTCCCGCGCGCGTGAGCCGCGTCGCTTCTTCCATTCGTTTCGACATAGCGGCGTCGATCATGATTAATATCCCTATTTAATGATTCAGTGGTGGCCAGTTGAGAGGCCGGTAGCTGTTTGCTGGCGTGCTTCAGTGAATGCGATCCGCTAGAGCGGCCTTAACCGCTTTACTGGCATTTAAAGCCCCCAACACCACCACCGACTCGATAGTGGCAAGGGCAAGCTCCGGTGTTACATCGTCGGCAATACTGGCCATGCCCAACACCTGAATCTGCAACTTTTCCCCTGCCGACTGTAAAGCCTCCAGATCCGAGCGACTGTAGTGCTCAAGCCCGAGTACAAACGACTTGCGAGTAACCGTCTCTCTGACGACATCAGCATGTTTCGCCAATTGATTGCGAATGGCTGTTCGGATCAGATCGGTTCGGTTGGAGTAGAACCCTTCCTGTACCAGCAGATCGATCTGCCCCAGATCAACCACGCCCAGATTGATAGTGATCTTCTCGCTGGAGTCGCCGCCCTTGCGGCGCAGTTCATGCACGCTCATGTGTGAAGCCTCGTTGTGCTCGTCATTGAACATCTCATTGGCACTATAACACTCAAATAGGCTCCACATACCATCCATATGGATGGTATTTATACTATCTTAGCTTTAGAACTAGCCCAGCGCACCGGTTCAGGTGTCGTCGAACTGACTTAT
This sequence comes from Halomonas sp. SpR1, assembly GCF_031010175.1. Taxonomy (GTDB): domain Bacteria; phylum Pseudomonadota; class Gammaproteobacteria; order Pseudomonadales; family Halomonadaceae; genus Vreelandella. The sequence goes on along the minus strand of NZ_JAUAMB010000020.1, from coordinate 36,876 downwards.
TTCTCCTTTATGGTGAAACGATGACACTTTGTAGGGTTGGAGGTTAGCTTGCACATTGCCGATGTGACGATGTTTCATGCCCCCGCCAGCGGCGGCGTGCGTACCTATTTGCAGGCCAAGCATCGCGTTTTTTCGCGCATTCCTCAGTTGCGTACCAGCCTGCTGGTGCCGGGAGCGGAGCGCGATAGTTTGGGCGACCATCACACCTTACCGGCACTACACCTGCCCCTGGGCCAGGGCTACCGTTTTCCGCTACGTAGTTCACCCTGGCGCGATACCTTGATTGCTCTAAGGCCTGATCTGATTGAGGCTGGCGACCCGTACGTAACGGCATGGGCAGCGCTGGCCGCGGGTCAGCGGCTCGGCGTACCGGTGGTGGGCTTCTATCACTCTGATCTTCCGCGCTTGATGGGGGATCGCTTTGGGCGCTACGTTGAGAAACGCTTAACCCACTATGTCACGACACTCTATAGTCAGTTTGATAGCGTACTGGCCCCCTGTAACGCCATGGCGAACCGCCTGCGGGATTGGGGCATCGATAACGTTCGCGTTCAGCCATTGGGAGTCGATTTGGCACAGTTTAATCCCCAGCAGCGTGACCCTGCTTTTCGCCAAGCCATGGGCATACCCAACGACAAAAAGCTACTGATCTTTGTGGGGCGTAACTCCCGCGAGAAAAATATTGACGTACTGCTGGCGACGATGCGCCAGTTAGGCAGCAATTTCCATTTGCTGCTGATGGGGCCCGGCATGCCGCACCAGACACCCAGCAATGTCACCATTGTCGACCGCTGCTGTGGCGCCCACGAGGTGGCCAAAGCCCTCGCCAGTAGCGATGCGTTGCTGCATGCTGGCACCCGCGAAACCTTTGGCTTAATTGCCCAGGAAGCCATGGCCAGTGGCCTTCCGGTAATAGCAGCAAATGCGGGCGCGCTGGCAGAAAACGTGCCGTTGGGGGCGGGCATTTTATGTAAGCCGCTTGACCCGACGGCCATGGCTGAGGCGTGTGTGGCGCTGTTCAGTAATGATATTGCTGCCAGCGGTCACTACGCGCGCCGCCATGTGGAGCGCCACTTCAACTGGGATGGCGTTATGCATTCACTGCTTGAGCACTATCAGCATCTTTGCCACGACAGCCAGCCGTATGCACTCAACCAACACCACTAATCGTCACCAGCTACTCAAGTGGCGCCCCATCCATAGCGTAATGATTGCCTTGGCGCTGATGGCACCACTGGTGCTTACCGCCTGGCTGGGCGGCGCAGAGGCGTTACAGCGGGTAAAGCAGTTTCCACTCGAACTGTTGCTATTAATGCTTTTGTTAGCGTTTCTATGCTGGAATTTTAATGCGATGAGAATGCGCTTGATGCTGGATGGTCGAGCCGGCAGGCTAGGTCAGCGCGGCGCACTGGGTATTGAGCTGGCGTCCAAGTTTGCGCTATGTGCCACCCCAGGCGGCAGCGGTGGCCCGGTCACCCTACTGATGCTGCTTGCCCAACGTGGCTTTCCGCCTGCCAAGGGCGCGGCAATGTTCCTGATTGATCAAGGCTGTGACCTACTGTTCTTCCTGGCGATGCTGAGCGGTCTGGTGCTGTTTTCGTTGCTAAGCGACACCCAATGGCCACATCAATCTTTAGTGCAGTGGGCACTGGCCGGTTTAGCCTTTATGGCCACATTGATGATTGTGGTAATGCGCTATTTACCTAGCCTATTGCGCTCAACCAGTGTGAACACGCCCTGGCCAAGCCGCTATCGGCGACGCTGGCTGGCACGGCGCCTTTTACGCTGCCGGCATGCATTAAAGGTGACGCTTGAGCTGCCCCGCACTACGCTGTTCGCGATGCTACTACTGACCACTATGCATTGGCTGATGCGCTATAGCTTGCTCTATTTAGCAGTGCTGGGGGTAGGCGGCCATGCAGATTGGATGTGGACGTTTCTAACCCAAATGCTGGCCATGGCTGCCAGCCAGTTCAGCTTTCTGCCCGGCGGCGCAGGTGCTGCGGAGGTGGGCGTGGGGACGCTATTGCTGCCGCTGATGGAACGCGAACAAGCCGCTGCAGCGGTACTGGTATGGCGTTTGGTGAGCTACCATCTTTATCTAGCGGCGGGCGCACCGCTGTTTATTTTATATAGCTGCCGCATGCTGCACCGTTCACCCACTCCATAGCAATATTTAATGACCTGGAATGAATAAGGGCGCCCCTAGGGGCGCCCTTATAGCGTGCAGCAGAACGTCGATGGCTTACCAGCCAGTGACTTGTTTCAGCGCGTCGCCGATTTCAGCCAAAGAACGCACGGTTTTGACACCGGCGTCTTCAAGAGCAGCAAACTTCTCATCAGCAGTACCTTTACCGCCAGAGATGATGGCGCCCGCATGGCCCATACGCTTGCCAGGGGGTGCAGTCACACCGGCAATGTAGGAAACCACAGGCTTGGAAACGTTGGCCTTGATGTAAGCCGCCGCTTCTTCTTCAGCCGTACCACCGATTTCACCGATCATGACGATGGCTTCGGTTTTCGGATCCTTCTCGAACATCGCAAGGATGTCGATGAAGCTAGAACCCGGGATCGGGTCACCGCCGATACCAACACAGGTAGACTGACCGAAACCGTGATCAGTGGTCTGCTTAACGGCTTCGTAAGTCAGGGTACCCGAACGCGATACGATACCCACGCGACCCGGCTGGTGAATGTGCCCCGGCATGATGCCGATTTTGCATTCGCCCGGAGTGATAACACCCGGGCAGTTCGGGCCAATCAGGCGAACGCCCAGCTCGTCACACTTCACTTTGGCTTCGAGCATATCGAGCGTAGCGATGCCTTCAGTGATACACACAATCAGCTTGATACCGGCGTTAGCCGCTTCCAGGATTGAGTCTTTACAGAACGGTGCCGGTACGTAGATAACGCTGGCTTCCGCGCCGGTTTTCTCGACCGCTTCTTTCACGGTGTTGAAAACGGGCAGGCCGAGGTGCTCCTGGCCGCCTTTACCCGGTGTAACACCACCGACCATTTGCGTACCATAGGCAATCGCCTGCTCGGAGTGGAACGTGCCCTGGCCACCGGTAAAGCCCTGGCAGATGACCTTGGTGTTCTTATCGATCAGGATGCTCATTACTTGCCCTCCGCCGCTTTAACGACCTGCTGAGCCGCGTCGGTCAGACTGGTAGCCGCGATGATGTTCAGACCGCTAGACGCTAATTTCTCAGTGCCCAGCTCGGCGTTGTTACCTTCAAGACGTACAACAACCGGTACGTTGACACCTACTTGCTCAACGGCACCGATAATGCCTTCAGCAATCATGTCACAACGTACGATACCGCCGAAGATGTTGACCAGTACGGCTTTAACATTGTCGTCAGAGAGGATGATCTTGAACGCTTCTGCCACGCGCTCCTTGGTAGCGCCGCCACCAACATCCAGGAAGTTAGCTGGCTTGCCGCCGCTCAGGTTGACGATGTCCATGGTACCCATGGCCAAACCTGCGCCGTTAACCATGCAGCCGATGTTGCCATCAAGCGCGACATAGTTAAGTTCCCACTTCGCCGCATCGGCTTCACGCTGGTCTTCTTGAGACGGGTCGCGCATGGCCTGCAGATCGGGGTGACGGTAAAGCGCGTTGCTATCCAGACCCAGCTTGGCGTCCAGGCAGTGCAGGTTGCCTTCTTCGGTCACGACCAGCGGGTTGATTTCCAACAGGGCAAGATCTTTCTCGTGGAACAGCTTGGAAAGACCCAGGAAGATCTTGGTGAACTGCTTGATCTGGTCGCCTTTCAGGCCCAGCGCAAAGGCTAGCTCACGCGCCTGGTACGGCTGTGCGCCGACCAGCGGATCGATTTCAGCTTTAAGAATCTTTTCCGGTGTCTCTTCTGCAACCGTTTCAATTTCTACACCACCTTCGGTAGAGGCCATAAAGACCACACGGCGGGTAGTACGGTCGACAACGGCACCGAGATACAGCTCGTCGGCGATATCAGTGCAGGTTTCAACCAAAATCTTGGCAACTGGCTGACCTTTTTCATCAGTCTGGAAAGTCACCAGGTTCTTACCCAGCCACTGCTCAGCAAAAGCTTTGGCTTCAGCCGGGTCTTTAATCAGCTTAACGCCACCCGCTTTACCACGGCCACCGGCGTGCACCTGGGCTTTAACCACCCACATGTCACCACCGATTTTTTTGCAAGCCTCTTCGGCTTCTTCGGGAGTGTCGACTGCAAAGCCTTTAGACACTGGTAAACCATAATCGGCAAACAGCTGTTTACCTTGATACTCGTGAAGATTCATCGATTCATGCCATTGGTTGCATGTGACTCGAACGGTGACCAGTTTTCTTTTAAGAACCGTCTTACAAGAACGGTCTTAAAAGAGCTGGTCACCCCCGTTCTTTCGATCTTTGTGGATTAAGACAAAGCCGAAAGTTTGCGCCACCTTTAAAAGGTGGCGCTTCGTTGTTGCTGACTGAATTACTTACGCTTCTTACGATTGGCCATATGAATCGCGTGGCCATCGACAGCAAGCGCTGCTTCGTGAATTGCTTCAGCGGTCGTTGGGTGGGCATAGCACGTCAATGCCAAATCCTCAGCGCTGGAGCCGAATTCCATGGCAATCACACCCTGGGCAATCAATTCGCCAGCGTGTTGACCCACAATGTGCATACCGAGAATACGGTCAGTTTCCGCATCGGCAATGATCTTAGCCATGCCATCTGAAGCATTATTGGCAAGCGCCCTGCCATTGGCTGCAAACGGGAAAGAGCCCGTTTTAACCTCAATTCCAGCAGCCTTGGCTTCCTGCTCGTTAATACCGACCCATGCCACTTCTGGTGAGGTATAGATCACGCTAGGGATGGTGTCGTAGTTCATCTCGGCTTTATGGCCTGCAATAATATCCGCCACCATAACACCCTCTTCAGAGGCTTTATGCGCCAGCATCGGGCCGCGAACACAATCGCCGATAGCATAAATGCCCGGTACGTTGGTACGGCACTGGTCGTCAACAAAGATAAAGCCTCGCTCGTCCAGCTCAACGCTAACGCCGTCGTCAATTACGCCCTTGGTGTATGGGCGACGACCAACACAAACGATGAGTTTATCAAAGGTCATCTCTTGTTCGCCGTTGGCATCAGTGTACTTCACAACGACTTCTTCGCCTTTGACTTCAGAACCGGTAACGCGTGCGCCGAGTTTGATCTCCAGGCCCTGCTGCTTGAGCAGCTTCTGGGTCTCCTTGGCGATAGCGGTATCCACCATTGGCAGGAAGGTGTCCATTGCTTCAAGCATAGTCACTTCACTGCCCAGGCGACTCCACACACTGCCCAGTTCGAGACCGATGACACCTGCTCCAATCACGCCCAGACGCTTAGGTGCTTCGGTAAATTCAAGCGCACCACTAGAGTCAACGATCAAGCCTTCGGTCATCGGAGTCGGCGGGATTTCAACCGGCACAGAGCCCGCTGCGATAACGATGTTGTCAGCGTCATAAGTGGTTTTTTCACCATCATGACCAGTAACCTCTACCTGCTTAGACGCTACTACTTTACCGGTGCCTTCAAGGGCGGTAACACCATTGGCTTTGAACAACGCACTAATACCACCGACGTTCTTGGCGATGACCTGATCCTTGAACTCAAGCATCTTGGCGATGTTCGTTGACACATCGCTGATCTCAATACCAATCTCGGCGTAATGGTCACGGGCCTCAACAAACTTGTGCGAGGTTTCCAGCAAGGCCTTCGAGGGAATGCAGCCCACGTTTAGGCAAGTGCCACCGTGAACCGTCTTACCTTCCTTGTTAACCCATTTTTCGACACAGGCCGTTTTTAGGCCCATTTGTGCTGCGCGAATGGCGGCGACGTAACCACCAGGGCCGGCACCGATAACGATCACATCAAACTTATCAGCCATGTTGGCTCCTTTAGCTTGCTGGCCTCCCCCCGTTATTGACCAAAACCGGGCGAGAGGCTGTGTGCAATTGCAGATATATCCTGGTTAAGCCGTAGCGTAATCAATCACTATTACAATCAATACGACGCTTATGCTTTAGATATCCAGCAACAGACGTGCCGGGTCTTCCAGCAATTCTTTCAAAGTGACCAAGAATTGAACGGCGTCTTTGCCGTCGATCATACGGTGGTCGTAAGAGAGCGCCAGATACATCATCGGGCGAATCTCGACCTTGCCGTTGATTGCCATCGGACGATCCTGGATTTTGTGCATGCCCAAGATAGCGGTTTGCGGCGGATTGATGATCGGGGTCGACATCAAGGAACCGAAGGTGCCGCCATTGGTGATGGTAAAGGTGCCGCCGATCATGTCGTCCATGCCCAGCTTACCGTCACGACCACGCTTGCCGAAATCAACAATCGTGCGCTCGACGTCAGCAATTTTCATGCTGTCGGTGTCACGCAGTACCGGCACGACCAGACCACGATCGGTGGATACGGCAACGCCGATATCCTGATAGCCGTGATAGACGATGTCGGTGCCGTCGATGGAGGCGTTCACATCCGGATAACGCTTGAGCGCTTCTGAAGCCGCTTTAACAAAGAAGCCCATAAAGCCCAGCTTGATATCGTGAGCTTTTAGGAACGTATCTTTGTATTGCGCACGCAGGGCCATGATTTCAGTCATGTCCACTTCGTTGTACGTGGTCAGCATCGCCGCAGTTTGCTGCGCTTGAACCAAGCGCTTGGCGATGGTTTGACGCAGGCGGCTCATGGGAACACGCTTCTCGACGCGCTCACCTTCGGCAGCCGGTGCAGCGGCTGATTTCGCCGGTGCGGCAGCAGCTTTCGCAGTTTTCTTGGCGGAACCATCTTTAACCGCTTTCTGAACGTCTTCCTTCAAGATGCGGCCACCTTTGCCGGTGCCCTCAATCTTGGCAACATCCAGATCATGCTCGGCAACCATTTTACGCGCAGCCGGGGCGAGGATCTTGTCGCCCACTTTCTCATCGGCGCCATCGTCATCGCTGCTGTCTGCTTTTGCGGACGCTGATTCGCTGCCGCTATCGTCACCGCTGTCGCCACCCGCGCCTTCGGTGAAGGTCGCAAGGATGGCTTCAGATTCCACCTGGCTACCCTCTTCGGCTTTAATTTCAGCCAGGGCGCCATCGGCCGGTGCCACGACTTCCAGCACAACCTTGTCGGTTTCGATATCGGCCAGCACGTCATCGCGCTTGACCGCTTCGCCGACTTTTTTGTGCCAGGTAGCCACGGTGCCTTCCTGAATCGACTCAGGGAAGCTGGGGGCTTTTACATCATGCTGCTTGCCGCCACCGCTGGCTTTTTTCTCTTCTTTCTTGCCTTCAGATTTCTCTTCAGATTTTTCAGCGCTGTCATCGCCAGAAGATTTCTCTTCTTTCTTGCTGCTGTCGCCAGACGCGCTGCCTTCACCGATTTTGCCCAGCACCTGCTCTGACTGAACGGTATCGCCCTCTTCGGCCATCACGTCGGTCAGGGTACCCGCTTCCGGTGCGACGACTTCTAGCACCACTTTGTCGGTTTCGATCTCAACAATCAGCTCGTCACGCTCAACGCTGTCACCCGGCTTTTTATGCCACGCCGCCACTGTGCCTTCGGCAACGGATTCCGGAAAGGTTGGCGCTTTGATCTCAGTAGCCATGTCGTTTCCCTTATGTGTTCTCTAAATCCAGTGGCCGCTTATAAATTAAAAGCGTCTTCCACCAGCTGGCGCTGCTGTTCAGTGTGGACGGACATATAGCCAGCTGCTGGGGCAGCAGAGGCAGGACGTCCGGCAAATTTCAACTCGCGACCGAGGCCATCTTTAATCATATCGGCCACTGCACGCATATTGTGCTGACTGGAGTACCAAGCCCCCTGATTGAGCGGCTCTTCCTGGCACCACACAATATCCTCTACGCTGGTATAGTCTTGCAGCGCTTCCAGAAGCTCTTCTTTCGGGAAGGGGTAGAGCTGTTCAAGACGTACAATTGCCGTGTCATGACGCTCATTCTCAGCGCGCCACGCGGCTAAGTCGTAGTAGACCTTGCCAGCACATAGCACAACGCGGGTGACCTTCTCCGGCGCGAGATCTGCCTGGTCGGCGAGCACCATGTGGAACTTGCCGTGGGCCAGATCTTCAAGGCTCGACGTCGCTTCTTTATGACGCAGCAGCGATTTAGGTGTCATTACCACCAGCGGCTTCCGCAGCGGACGAATCACCTGACGACGCAGTAGATGGTAAATCTGCCCGGGCGTGGTGGGTACACAGACCTGCATATTGTGTTCAGCACACATTTGCAGGAAGCGCTCCAAGCGCGCCGAAGAGTGCTCAGGCCCCTGGCCTTCATAGCCGTGTGGCAACAGCATGGTTAAACCACACACCCGGCCCCACTTGGTTTCACCTGAGGAGATGAACTGATCCACGACTACCTGGGCGCCGTTGAAGAAGTCACCAAACTGGGCTTCCCAAATCACCAAATCATTTGGCGCGGTGGTTGAGTAGCCATACTCAAACGCCAGCACGGCTTCTTCTGACAAGAAGGAGTCGTGGATAGTGAAACGCGGCTGACCATCGGCCATGTTCTGTAGTGGCACATAGGTAGTGCCGTCTTTCTGGTTATGCACCACCGCATGACGGTGGGAGAACGTACCGCGTCCCACGTCTTGCCCGGTAATTCGGATTGGGTGGCCTTGATCAAGCAGCGTGGCGTAGGCCAGCGTTTCCGCAAAGCCCCAGTTAAGCCCCAAGCCACCGGCCTGCATTTTACGCCGGTCTTCATAAATCTTGGCCACTTGGCGCTGTACTTCGACGCCATCCGGCACCTCGCACATGCGCGCCGCTAGCTGCTGCAGACGCTTCATATCAAAGGTCGTGTCGGCATCGCCAGACCATTCGTGGCCCAGGTAAGGCGCCCAGTCAACGAACAGCGAAGCGTTGGGCTCTTGCACCAGAGCATTGGCAACGTGGTTGCCTGCCACCAGATCATCACGATAGGTTTCGACCATCGCTTTGGCGTCTTCTTCGGAGAGCACGCCTTGCTCAACCAAGCGCTTGGCATATAGCGAACGCGCAGAAGGATGATCTTTGATCTTGGCGTACATCATCGGCTGCGTGCCTGACGGCTCGTCAGCTTCGTTATGGCCACGACGACGGTAGCAAACGAGATCAATCACCACGTCCTTCTTGAACTGCTGGCGATAGTCGAGAGCGACTTGGGTGGCGTGTAGCACTGCGTCTGGGTCATCGCCATTAACATGAAAAATAGGCGCTTGAACCATCTTGGCAATATCAGTGCAGTACTCGGTAGAGCGCGCATCCAGCGGATGCGAGGTGGTAAAGCCCACTTGGTTGTTAATCACAATGTGGACAGTGCCACCGGTTTTATAAGCACGGGTCTGGGACATCTGGAATGTCTCCATCACCACACCTTGACCGGCAAACGCCGCGTCGCCGTGGACGTTGATCGGCAGCACTTTGCTGCCCTCTTCGTCGTTACGGCGATCCTGGCGGGCACGCACCGAACCCTCTACGACAGGTGCGACAATTTCCAGGTGCGACGGGTTAAACGACATCGCCAAATGGACTTCACCGCCCGGGGACATGACGTTTGAACTGAAACCCTGGTGATATTTCACATCGCCTGAGCCGCGCTCGATGACTTTCTTGCCGTCGAACTCATCGATCAAGTCAGCTGGGTTTTTACCCAAAATATTGACCAACAGATTGAGTCGCCCACGGTGCGCCATACCGATGACCACTTCCTTGGTGCCATAACCGCCGGCACGCTGGATAAGTTCGTCCATCATCGGCACAAATGACTCACCACCTTCCAGACCAAAACGCTTGGTACCTGGATACTTGGATGCCAGGTAATTCTCCAAACCTTCGGCGGCCGTCAAACGCTCCAGCACGTGCTTACGCACATCAGGGCTGAAATCAGGCGCACTGCGTACCGACTCAAAACGCCGCTGCAACCAGCGCTTCTCTTCGGTATCGACGATATGCATGATCTCGCAGCCGATGGAGCGGCAGTAAGTGCGCTCCAACGCATCCACGATGTCGCGCAGTGGCGCTTTGTCGATGCCTAAAAAGAAAGAACCGGTTTGGAACTCGGTGTCCAGATCAGCTTTTGAGAGCTGATGAAAGGACAGATCGAGATCGGGGACGGGGGTAGGATTACGCAGTCCTAGCGGGTCAATATTGGCCTTTTGATGGCCACGGAAGCGGTAAGCGTTAATCAGCTGCAGGACTTTTACCTGCTTCTTGTTTTCACCGCTATCGGCAGCGGCGACTACACGGCCCGGACGACTTTCGCGCCCCAACTGGTAGAACTGATCACGGACTGGGCTTAGTGGTACATCGTGGGAGGCACTGCCCTCGGGGCGCGGCAACTGGTCAAAATAGCTGCGCCATTCGTCAGGGACAGACTCAGGATCGGCGAGGTACTGCTCGTAAAGCGCTTCCACGTAGTGAACATTGCCGCCACTAACGTGAGAGGAACGCCACATCAACTCCATTATGCCTTGTTGCATCTCTCGGTCACCCTGCACTGATGGGGTGGTATCGGTATCGTCGCAAAGGTGCGGCGACATCGCTATTGCCCTGCCGGCGGGGCGGGACATTTGCCGGCGGCGCCGGCCAACGGCCGGAAACCCTGTTCGTCTAGCTATTCATCATCTAGCACTTCATGCCACATCTAGCGATCATTCAGTGTTTCTAGCGGTCATACTGTGTTTCGTCTTCAGTTCATGCTCGAAAGCCGGTACCTCAGGCACCGGCTTTCAAACTTGTCTGACCAGCGGTGCGACGTGACGCCGCACCGCGTGACAAACCCTATGATAACAAGCCTAGCGCCATGATTTAAGTGGCATTATTGCCCAACTTAAGTGGCATGCGCTTTTTTACAAATATCTCATAGGCTTAGGTAGCATCAGCAAGTAGCATTTCGCGAATTTTACCAATCGCCCGAGTAGGATTAAGCCCTTTCGGACAAACCGCTACGCAGTTCATGATGCCACGGCAGCGAAACACCGAGAACGGATCTTCCAGGTTGCTCAACCGCTCACGGGTGGCGGTATCACGCGAATCGGCCAAGAAGCGGTAAGATTGCAGCAGCCCTGCTGGGCCCACAAACTTCTCTGGGTTCCACCAGAACGACGGGCAAGACGTTGAACAGCAGGCACACAGAATACACTCATACAGGCCATCTAGCTTGTCGCGTTCCTCCGGCGACTGCAGACGCTCAATAGCCGGCGCGGGCGTATCGTTCTGCAGGTACGGCTGAATACGCTCGTACTGCTTATAGAACAGCCCCATATCGACGACCATATCGCGAATAACCGGCAAGCCTGGCAGCGGGCGCAGGATCAGCTTGTTGTTTTTGACAACGTCTGACAGCGGCGTGATACACGCCAAGCCGTTTTTGCCGTTCATGTTCATGCCGTCAGAACCGCAGACGCCTTCGCGGCAACTGCGACGATATGCTAGCCCGCTGTCTTGTTCTTTCATCATATGAAGAACATCCAGCACCATTACATCGCGGCCTTTGGTATCGACCTGAAACTCCTGCATGTAAGGTGCGGAGTCGGTTTCCGGATTGTAGCGGTATACGGATACCTGAAGATTGGACATAGTGACTCCCTCTCGTCTATGCGGCGTTTAGTAGGTACGAACCTTAGGCTCGAACGTATCAACAGTTTTCGGCTTGAAGTTAACGTCGCGTTTTTTCAGCTCTTTCGTCGCCGGGAAGAACAGCGAGTGCTTCAGCCAGTTGACGTCATCACGGTCTGGATAGTCGTAGCGCGAGTGGGCGCCACGGCTCTCTTTACGCTCAAGGGCAGCGATCGCCGTCGCTTCAGCCACTTCCATCAAGTTATCCAGCTCAAGCGCTTCTACGCGGGCAGTGTTGAAAGCATTGGACTTGTCCGGCAGGTGAGCATTGGCGATGCGCTCACGCAGCAGCGCTAGCTTATCGACGCCTTCCAGCATGTTTTTCTCTTCACGGAATACGCCGAAGGAGGTCTGCATGATGTCCTGAAGCTCAGCCTTGAGCGCAGGAATGCTTTCGCCACCTTCCGACTCGTTCCAGCGTGTGATCCGCTTCATGGCCGACTCAATGTCAGACTCGGAAGCGTCCAGGTACTCAATGCCTTCGTTCAGCGCACCTTCGATAAACATGCCGGCTGCGCGGCCAAAGACTACCAGATCCAGCAGCGAGTTACCGCCCAAGCGGTTGGCACCGTGAACCGATACACAGGCCGCTTCACCACAGGCAAACAGACCGTTAACGATATGATCGTTACCGCTTTCATCCATGGTAATCGCCTGGCCATGAATGTTGGTCGGAATACCGCCCATCATGTAGTGACAGGTCGGTACAACCGGGATCGGATCTTTCGCTGGATCGATATGCGCAAAGGTCTTAGAAAGCTCAACGATACCGGGTAGGCGCTTGCCAAGTACTTCTTCACCCAGGTGATCGAGCTTCAGGAAGACGTGGTCGCCCTTTTCGCCACAGCCACGGCCTTCCAGAATTTCCATGACCATAGATCGGGCGACAACGTCACGGCCCGCCAAGTCTTTGGCGTTGGGCGCATAACGCTCCATAAAGCGCTCGCCATCTTTATTGATCAGGTAGCCACCCTCACCGCGGCAGCCTTCTGTGACCAGCGTGCCCGCACCGTAGATACCGGTCGGGTGGAACTGCCACATTTCCATATCCTGCATCGGGAAGCCCGCACGCAGCGCCATGCCAATGCCGTCACCGGTGTTGATCAACGCATTGGTCGTAGAGGCGTAAATACGCCCGGCTCCGCCGGTGGCCAGTACCGTGGCCTTGGATTTAACGTGCACCACTTCGCCGGTTTCGATACACATGGCAATACAGCCGACCACGTCACCGCTGGCGTTTTTAACCAGATCAACCGCGTACCACTCGTTCAGGAAAACGGTGTTGTTCTTCAGGTTGTTCTGATAAAGCGTGTGCAGTAGCGCGTGGCCGGTACGGTCAGCCGCTGCACAAGTACGTGCTGCCTGGCCGCCTTCACCAAAGTTCTTCGACTGGCCACCAAACGGGCGCTGATAGATACGGCCATTATCTAAACGCGAGAACGGCAGGCCCATATGTTCGAGCTCAAATACCGCTTTCGGGCCTTCTGAACACATATACTCTGCCGCATCCTGGTCAGCGATATAGTCGCCGCCTTTAACGGTGTCGTACATGTGCCAGCGCCAGTCATCGTTCGGGTCATCGGACGCGATGGCACAGGTGATACCACCCTGAGCAGAAACGGTGTGAGAGCGTGTCGGGAACACTTTTGATAACACGGCCGTCTTTTTACCGGACTTCGCCAGCTCAAGTGCGGCTCGCAGGCCGGAGCCGCCACCACCAATGATAATGGCGTCAAACGTCAGGCTACGCAGATTAGACATGTATCAAGCTCCCCACAAAATTTGAATGCCCCACACCAAGTACACGAAAATGCCCAGGAGAATGACAGCTTGGACACCCATGCGCAGGCGAGTGGACTTGAGATAGTCGGTGGTCACGGTCCACAGACCGATCCAGGCGTGTGCCGCTAAGGCGATAAAGGCCAGCAGCGAGAAAATTCGCATCCACGTCTGGCTGAATAGACTGCTCCACGCGTAATAATCGAGGTTCGGGTTAAACAGCAGGAAGGCAACGATAAAGACCGTGTAGAGGGCCAAAATAACAGCGGAAACGCGCTGCATCAGCCAATCGGACAGCCCACTACGGCCAAAACTTGTAATGTTAGTTACCATACCCAAACTCCTGCCAGAATAATCAGAACGGCGCTGACCACGACAGTGATCTGCGCTTTTTTAACGCCGCCCTCAAGGGTTACCCCTATGTCGGCATCCATCAGCAGGTGCTTGATACCTGCTACAAAGTGAAATGCCAGTGCGGACAACAGCCCCCAAGCAATCAACTTAGCCAAAAAATTATTGGCCAGTGCATCGCTAACGGCGTCGAAACCCGCAGGAGATGACAAGGATTTGCCCAGCGCCCAAAAAGCGAAAATCAGGCCAACGAACAGGATGACACCCGTGATGCGGTGGGTAATCGAGGTCAGCGCTGGCAGTGGAAAATGTATGGTGGAAAGGTCTAGGTTTACGGGTCGTTTACTATTCACGGCTTTGTACACACTCTCTTGGTCCGCTCTGAGACAGGTCGGGCATAGCCCGAGCGGGCGGTGGTTTCGGGAAGGGGCTCGGCCGTTGCCAAGTTGGGCACGACCTACTACCTGCCGGTCGCGCGCCGTAGATTATAAGAACCTTCGCCCTCGCTTACAAACCGAACTCAGGCCTAACTCGACTATGGTGCAAGAAAATTATCTTCATCTCGAGTCGATTTTGCGCTGCAGCATGGTTATAGTGGCAAGAGACTAGCAGCTTGATAAGCCTGTTAACAAATTATGTTAGTATGCAGGCCAAAAATCTCTGGCGGCTTGCTACACTGCACGCCCATAATTCTATACAAAAATTACCCACAACAACAATACTTGTACAACCCGCAGCTAGCGCTTAGGCTAATTGACAAAATGTCGCACGCTTCTATAGTGGGCGAGCCTTTTCGCCGGCGCGGTATGCGCAGCAATGACTTTAACGTCCCAACCCGAATTCGAAAGGAGGCCAGCATGGCTGACAGGAAAGCGACATTGACGGTAGACGGTCTGGATAAATCGATCGAGCTACCCATGTATTCCGGCACACTAGGCCCCGACGTCATCGACGTACGCGGCTTAGGCGCCGAAGGCCTGTTCACCTACGACCCCGGCTTCATGGCCACCTCTTCCTGCCAGTCTGCTATCACCTATATTGATGGTGGCAAGGGCGTACTGCTTCACCGCGGTTACCCCATTGATCAGTTGGCCAAAGAGTCTAATTTCGTGGAGGTATGCTACACCCTGCTATTTGGTGAGCTCCCCAACGACGAGCAATACGCGGATTTTGAATCGCGCATTCGTAACCACACCATGGTTCACGATCAAATCAATAACTTCTTTAAAGGGTTCCGCCGCGATGCGCATCCGATGTCTATTTTGTGTGGCGTAGTAGGCGGCTTAGCGGCCTTCTATCACGACCACATGGACATCACTCAAGAAGAAGATCGTGTCATCAGCGCAATCCGCTTGATTGCCAAAATGCCGACGCTGGCGGCCATGTCGCACAAGTACAATGTGGGTCAGCCGTTCAACTATCCGCGCAACGACCTGAGCTATGCAGAGAACTTCCTCTACATGATGTTCAGCAATCCGTGCGAAGAGTACAAAATCAACCCGGTATACGCGAAAGCCATGGACCGCATCTTTATGCTGCATGCGGATCACGAGCAGAACGCCTCCACCTCGACGGTACGCCTGGCAGGTTCTACGGGAGCCAACCCATTTGCCTGTATTAGCGCAGGTATTGCGGCACTTTGGGGCCCCGCTCACGGCGGCGCCAACGAAGCTGTTCTAGCCATGCTTGACGAAATCGGCGAAGACTCCGAAGAGAACATCCAGCGCTTTGTTGATAAAGCCAAGGATAAAGACGATCCGTTCAAGCTGATGGGCTTTGGTCACCGCGTTTATCGCAATTTCGATCCGCGCGCCAAAGTAATGAAAGAGACCTGCGACGAAGTTCTTGCAGAACTCGGCCTGGCCGACGATCCGCAGCTCAAAATCGCCAAGCGCCTTGAGCAGATCGCCCTTGAAGATGAGTACTTCATTGAGCGTAAGCTGTACCCGAATGTCGACTTCTACTCAGGCATCATTTTGAAAGCCATGGGTATCCCCACCAATATGTTCACCGTGATCTTCGCGGTATCGCGTACTATTGGCTGGATCTCGCATTGGCACGAGATGCTCAGCGAAAGCTACAAAATTGGCCGTCCGCGTCAGCTCTATATTGGCCACGAGCAGCGTGACTATCCAAAAAAATAAACCTCCCCGTTTGATAGTACGATCAAAGGCCACCTTCGGGTGGCCTTTTGCGTATGAGCTGATTAACACTCTGGCTCAATAGGCCAGCACGGGCCGCCACAAGCCTTCGCGGCCAATCACTAACCTCCAGATGACTTGAGCAAGCTTTCCCCTTAGAGGCTACCCCTTGCCCTTTCTGAGCCTAGGCCGCTGCGATTGTCAGATGCACCATTGAAGGACTTCAAAAACGCCGAATTCGACCCTATTATCGCTTGACTTTTTTGCTTCTGGATCTGGCTCAGGGTTTTCCACACTATCTGTGGATAACCCTGTTCACAACCACTTCAAAACGTCCCGAAATCGCCATGGGCAGTGGGCCAGCCTTAAATTGGTCATTTTTTAACCTACTTTAAGTTATTGTTTTTAAACAATTTAAGTTCTGTTATAGATTTTTTGCGTCAACAACAAGGGGTTGTGCACAACCTTTAAACCAGAATCGCAAAAGTGGACAAGTCAAGCACAAAATCGTCCAAAAATTGACGATTTGTAGCGCTTTTGTGAACGAGAGGCAGACAAAAAATTAGCAGATGAGAAACTCATTGCCAGGGGAAATAAACGATTAGGAGGGTGCTGAAGTAGTGGCGTCCCATAGGGGGTTCGAACCCCTGTTACCGCCGTGAAAGGGCGGTGTCCTAGACCACTAGACGAATGGGACGTGTGACACTGTCTATTTGGCGCTTTGAAGCAATATAACACTTAAAGCATGACTTCTTGAGCTGCTATCCACACGCTACGATTAAGTAGCCATATGAATTGGTGGAGCCTAGCGGGATCGAACCGCTGACCTCAACACTGCCAGTGTTGCGCTCTCCCAGCTGAGCTAAGGCCCCACATGTCGCGAAGACGGAGCGTATAATACTGATTCCACTGACCTTCGTCAACTGCAAAAACGCCAATTTCCTGAGAATAGGAAATTGGCGCTAACGCTTTATCAATCGCGGTTATGCGACTTCACGAAGCTATTTCACAAAACTATTTCACGAAACTCTTTTTCAAAGCGCTTCGCCTGTTTTTTCGAGACGCCGCCCAATACCTCTATCGCACTGCGCAGGCGTGCCCGGGTAACGTCTGAACCCAGAATCGCCATGGCATCCATGACCGAGGTGCTGGAGGTGCTACCGGTAATGGCAATAAACACCGGCGCCAGAAAGGCTTTCATTTTCAAGTCAAAGTGCTCAGCCAGCGTCTTTACTTCGCTCAGCAGCGCCTCTTTGTGCCAAGCCGAAACGCCCTCGAACCGCCAGACAAGGAACTGAAGCAGTTTGACCAGCTCCTCTTCCTCAAGCTTCACGCTATCAAACGACGCTTTTGTCAGCACAGGTAAACCCGAGAAGAAGTGCCCTGCCAACGGCATCACCTGGGAGAGCGTCTCTACCCGTGGGCGTACCTGTGGCAGTATCTGCTTAACGTAGGCTTCGTTGAAAGCCCAGTCGCGAAGTGCGCGCAACAGTGCGTCGTCGTCCAGGTCTTCGCGGATATACACACCGTTCAGCCAGGTCAGCTTCTCCAGATCAAACACCGGGCCACCTAACGAGACACGCTGCACGTCGAACTCTGCCATCATCTCATGCAGGCTGAATTTTTCGCGCTCATCGGGCATCGACCACCCCATTCGTCCCAAATAGTTGGTAACAGCCTGGGGTAAAAAGCCCATTCGACGGTAGTAATTGATAGAGGTCGGGTTCTTGCGCTTAGAGAGCTTGGATTTATCCGGGTTGCGCAGCAGCGGCATGTGACAAAGTTGCGGCATTTCCCAACCAAAATACTCATACAGCAATTGGTGCTTTGGTGCTGAGTTGATCCACTCTTCTCCGCGCAATACATGAGTGATTGCCATTAGATGATCATCGACCACATTGGCTAAATGGTAAGTGGGCATGCCATCTGATTTAAGTAGAATTTGTGCATCCACCTGCGCCCAATCGACTTCAATAGTGCCGCGCAGCATGTCATTGACCACACAAACGCCTTCTGCGGGTACGTTCATACGCACCACATAAGGCCAGCCTTCCTGCTCACGGCGGGCTTGCTCGTGGCTATCCAGCGCCAAATCAGCCGGTTTTAATGCCAATTGTAGGCCCGCTGCTTTGCGGGTTTCGCGCAGTTCATCCAGCTCTTCGCTAGTGCGGTAACATTTAAAGGCATGCCCAGCATCCAATAATTGCTGGGCGTATTGGGCATAAATATCGCCCCGCTCGCTTTGCCGATAAGGGCCGTGGGGGCCACCAACGTCCGGGCCTTCATCCCATTCAAGACCCAGCCAGCGCAGTGAATCAAGAATCATCTGTTCCGACTCAGGCGTAGAACGCACCCGATCAGTGTCTTCAATACGTAGAATAAATTGACCACCATGCTGACGCGCAAAACACAGGTTAAAAAGCGCAATGTAGGCCGTGCCAACGTGGGGGTCTCCAGTGGGAGAAGGTGCGATGCGAGTACGTACGGTCATGAAAACGTCCTATTGGCAAAAATGCATGGCGATATTATACGCACCTTAGGCGCAACCAACAGCGTTGCCTAGGGAACGACTAGCGCAAGAAAGCGTCAGAGAAATTAACTCAACGTTATTTGTCCACTAATGCGCGCTAAAGCACAATCGCTTAGTATGGCTCTGCAGCAAAACCTTGGGCACATACCCCAAGCTTGAGACAGACCAATAACGTATGTTCATAGCGCCACTATCTATATTAGAAAATATTATTGTAGTGGAAGTCATTCAACGAGCATTTTTCGCTCATTATCAGGAAGACGAAATGGAATCGCTAGGCTCACGTATCAAGCAACTGCGGCTTAGGGCCAAGCTCAACAAAGCTGCCCTCGCGCGCAAAGTTGGCGTGTCAGATGTCACCATTTCATATTGGGAATCTGGGGCGATCAAACAGATCGGTCACGAACGCCTTGTGGCGCTCGCTGATGCCCTCGACTGCTCCCTGGCAACACTGTTGGAAGGTGATAGCGCGCCCGAGCTATTAACGTTGACCCATACCGGCCCCCTCCCCTGGGAACAGGTACAGGCAACAACCATTAAAGTGCCCAGTCATCTCCCGCTGAACATTGACTGGAAAGCACCGTGTGTAATGGCAACACCTGCCCAAGGAACAGATTTTTCACCCGTTAACGCTGGTGACCTTCTGCTACTCGGGCCGACTCATGTGTTTCACAAAGCGGGCCACTATGTAGTGCAACGCGACGATCGTTTCGTCATTGAGCACTTCGCCAAAGCCCCGAGCGACACATCGATTCATGCAGTACTGTTAGCCCATTGGCATCCTGCCTAAAGCGTCTACCTCCCCGGACTCTCTAGCACCTCCACCTGGTCACGCGTTTGCCTTGGCTCACTCCCCACCAAGAAGCGACGTGAGTAGGTGGCCACTTGGCCCAGCCCATGGCGGGATTGTCTAACCAACTCTCCCGCCAGGTGCTGGCCCTGGTGGCCAATAAGGGCCTGAACGGCTTCCGGCTGCACGCTGCCTTCGGAAACTTCAACCCTCACTATATAGCCACCATCGGGCAAGCCACTGCCAGGGCCAAATGGCCCCGCAGCAAACACGCCATCGTCTACTCGTGTTCGCTCGCGCCAACGTACGCTGCTAATCTCACGCTCGACAATAACCTGTACCAGTGTGCCATCTGGTAAGTTGCTTTCGCCTTCCACCATTAGACGCCGGTCGCTACGCAGGGACACATGCGCCACTATCTCGACGGCAAGTGGTGTCACTTCTTCCGTTTCAGCCACTTCTATCTCGGCGGCTGACGGTTCAGGGGCTGAAGTTTGCTCTGCGGTTGCCGCCGTCTCATTCGGTGCGTCTGTTTCACCACAGCCTGTCAGTAGCGCAGCGGTTACCATCAACACGCCAACACTGCTTATTACATTGCGCATACGAACTCCGAAATATTACTTGTTCTGCAGCTTACCACTGCATTGCCGCCACCACAGTGGAATACTCGTTTTTGACCCCGCTGCTGGCAACGCTTCCGGTACAATGTGCTTATCATGCTAACAAGACACTTCTAGGAGCAATGGCTTTGGACATCATTTGGTGGTTGGCTTATGTAGCACTGGGCGGCTTTGTGGGCCTGATGGCGGGTTTATTGGGGATTGGCGGTGGCGGCATTATGGTGCCGATTTTGACATCCCTTTTTGTACTTCAAGGCGTGCCCCACGATCACCTTGCCCACTTGGCATTAGGCACTGCCATGGCGGCCATTATTCCTGCCTCTACCGCTAGCTTATTTTCCCACCACCGGCACGGAGCCGTTCGCTGGGACATCGTGCGCTTTATTACCCCAGGCATATTAGTCGGCACCTTTTTAGCGACTTTTATCGCGGCGCTGATTCCCACGCGAGGCCTTGCCATCTTTTTCGCCTGCTTTATGGTGCTAATGTCGCTTCAGATGCTGGCCAACATCAAGCCCAAACCAAGCCGCGGCCTCCCCGGCCCTATCGGCATAAGCGGTGTCGGCCTGGGCATCGGCGGTATCTCAGCGCTCGTCGCCATTGGCGGTGGTTCACTGACAGTCCCCTTCCTAACCTGGTGCAACGTCAAACTCCCCCGCGCGATTGGCACCTCCGCAGCCGTAGGCCTGCCAATTGCCGTCGCCGGGGCACTGGGCTACATAATCAATGGCTGGTCTACTCAAGGGCTACCCAGTGCGGCTCTAGGCTACGTTTACCTGCCTGCGTTACTGCTAATGGCGCCTTTTAGTATCCTTACGGCCCCCATCGGAGCAAAGTTAGCGCATAAGCTACCCGTCAAACTCCTCAAACGGGTATTCGCGTTTATGTTGATGGGGTTGGCACTGCAGATGGTGTATGCGGTGTTTACGGCGTGAGGAGGAACGAGCCGCTAGGCCTTTTGGGCTGGCTTGCGCATGTGAATGGAGATCTTCAGGTGAGATCCATTAACTCAACATTCAATGCTTGAGCGATACGCTGGAGCACACTTAGCGACCCTGTCTTTTTGCCTGACTCTATTTCGGAGAGATAGCCTTGGCTGATACCTGCTTTCGCGGCCAGCTCGCCCGCCCGCAAACCCCGGTGCTCGCGGTACACTTTAACCGGTGCGACACCGTCTAAAAGCGCATCAACTACCGCCACAGGAAAGGACTCTTCACCACGCGCCACCACGGCATTAGCCGCGTCGATATCATTCAGGTCTTCCAACCGCTCCAGCAAAGCGAGGTAATCTTGCTCCGCTAACACCACAAGCCGCTCCCCGGTTGGGGTATTAATAATTTGAGGTGCGCTCATGCTGCCTCCTATTGTCATCATGGGTAAATTCCACCACGGGCACCAATATTAACGATATCCAATACATCGCCATGTTCGTCGATGATCACCCGCCAATCGCCTACCCGCAGTCGAATGTAGTCACTGCCCTTTAACGCCTTCACATTATTGAGCTGGCTTGCAGGGTCTTCCGCGTAAGCCTTGATTTTGCTCTGTATACGCTGAGATTCCGGCCGCGGAATACGCTGCAAGACCTTTAAGGCGTTTTTCCGGTATGTGATAGTCTTCATCAGAACAATTATAGCTATAAGCTAAAATAAAGCGATTTTTTAGCCAATAGCTAAAAATAATCGCATAGGGTCAGACTTTAAAGAGTAGAGCTATGCCGTTATTGTCGTGGTGTACACTACGCTGTATGCCGATGAGTAATTCTTTTTACTGCATCTCCTACCCTTCGCATAGATATTTTTTGAAGTTGCTCCAACTCTGTGCTGGGCGCCCTTTCTTACGTACAATAGCGCGTATACAAAGTGCTATTGCTGAAAAGCTCTTAAGGTGTACCTGAATTTTCGAGTCATTAGCTAATAAGGCTGCTTGGTAGACTTTGGGTACATCGAGTGCGTTAATTGCGTTATTAAGAGGCAATATAGCTGTATTTTGCACATCCACCGACATTACTAAATGACTAATTTATATAAAGAAAACAGTGCAAATCGGGGTCGTCTATTTTCTGTGGCACCCATGATGGACTGGACCACAAGGGACTACAGAGCCTTCGCACGTACCTTAACCAAGCGTGCGCTGCTGTATACCGAGATGGTCACTACCGGTGCGATTTTGCATGGGACGCCCCGTGAGCGCTTTTTGGGCTATAGCGAGGTGGAGCACCCGCTTGCGTTGCAGTTAGGCGGCAGCGATGCCGGTGAGCTAGCAGAGTGCGCGGCGATTGCCGAGGCCTGGGGCTATGATGAGGTGAACCTGAACGTCGGTTGCCCGAGCGACCGCGTGCAGAACAATATGATTGGCGCGTGCTTGATGGGTTATCCCGAAAAGGTCGCCGATGCGGTGCGGGCGATGCAGGACGCAGTGTCTATTCCGGTCACGGTGAAGTG
This sequence comes from Halomonas sp. SpR1, assembly GCF_031010175.1. Taxonomy (GTDB): domain Bacteria; phylum Pseudomonadota; class Gammaproteobacteria; order Pseudomonadales; family Halomonadaceae; genus Vreelandella. The sequence goes on along the minus strand of NZ_JAUAMB010000020.1, from coordinate 14,588 downwards.
CCGTATTGGTATTGATGATCAGGATGAAGATGCCGACCTTGAGCGGTTTATCGCTATCGTTGCGGATGCAGGCTGTGAAGTGTTTACCGTCCACGCCCGTAAGGCGTGGCTGCAGGGGTTATCGCCAAAACAGAACCGCGATGTGCCACCGCTCAACTACCCTCGCGTCCATCGCTTAAAACTAAGCCGCCCTGAGCTGCATATTGGTATTAACGGCGGGATCAAAACGCTGGCGGAGTGCCAAGAGCAGCTTACCCAAGTGGATAGTGTAATGGTGGGTCGTGAGGCTTATCAAAATCCGTGGCTGCTCGCCGGGGTTGATGAGCAGCTGTTTGGAGAAAAAGGCCCGGCAGCAAGCCGCTTGGATGTCGCGATTGCTTTCCGGCCTTATATTCAACAGCGCCTGGATGAAGGCGCGAAGCTGAATCACATTACCCGCCACCTGCTGGGTCTGTTTCAGGGCTGCCCTGGCGGCAGGCGCTTTCGGCGTCATTTGTCGGAACACGCCCATAAAGAAGGCGCAGGATTGCGCCTATTTGATGAAGCATTAAGTTTAGTGCGCGAGCCAGAGGCCCAAGCCACACAGCCCGCCACCGTTGTTGCTTAACGTTAAACGTTGAGGCGGCGCGCCGTGTACTTAAAAGCCGCGCTCGTTAGCCGCCTTTCACGCCCTTAGCGATACGGTCACCGACTTCTTGGTCGATATTGCGCCAATACTCAAACGCACGCTGAAGCACGGGCTCCGTAACGCCATCCGACAAGTGCCCGACGACGTTTGAAACCAAGCGGTCACGCTGGGCGTCGTCCATCACTTCACGCACTAGTGTGTGCGCCTGCCCCCAATCGTCATCATCCCGGCGCAGGGTATAAGCCGTGCGCACAAAATCGCCGCTGACTTCCCAGGTATTATCCATCGGGTAGCGTTCGGCATCGGCCGAGGGGCCGCCTTTTGAGTTGGGCGCATACACCGGATCGGTCACGTTTTGCACGCGCATTGCGCCATCTTTGGTGTAGCTGTGCACCGGCGTTTTAGGTGAATTCACCGGGATCTGCTTGTAGTTCACCCCTAACCGCGCCCGGTGGGCATCGGCATAAGAGAACCCACGCGCTAGCAGCATTTTATCAGGGCTCAAACCCGTACCCGGCACCATATTGTTGGGCTCAAATGCCGCCTGCTCAATCTCGGTGTGATAATCCGTGGGATTACGATCCAGAATCAGCTTACCCACTTCAATCATCGGGTAGTCCCCGTGGGGCCACACCTTGGTCAAATCAAAGGGGTTATAGCGATAGGTCTTCGCCTCTTCGAACGGCATAATCTGCACTTTCAGCGTCCAGCTGGGGTGGTCGCCATTCTTGAGGGCTTCGTAGAGATCGCGGGTATGGTAGTCAGCGTCAGTACCGGCCATTTTGTCCGCTTCTTCCTGGGTAAGGAAGTCGATGCCCTGGTCGGTTTTAAAGTGGTACTTGACCCAAAACCGTTCACCCTCTTCGTTGATCCACATATAGGTATGGCTGGAATAGCCGTTCATATGGCGCCAGGTTTTCGGAATACCCCGGTCGCCCATTAGCCAAGCCACTTGGTGAGCCGATTCAGGCGACAGTGTCCAGAAGTCCCACTGCATATCATGGTCGCGCAGGTTGGTATCCGCACGGCGCTTTTGCGAGCGGATAAAGTGCTGGAACTTCATCGGATCACGCACAAAGAACACCGGGGTATTGTTCCCCACCATATCGAAGTTGCCTTCTGTGGTGTAGAACTTGATCGAAAAGCCGCGCGGGTCGCGCCAGGTGTCTGGGCTGCCCCGTTCGCCTGCCACGGTTGAAAAGCGCATCAGCGTTTCCGTCGTTGTGCCCGGCTGGAATACCGCTGCTTTGGTGTACTTACTCACATCGTGAGTCACTTCAAAACGCCCAAAGCCACCGCCACCTTTGGCGTGAGGCTGGCGCTCAGGAATACGCTCACGGTTGAAGTTTGCCATCTGCTCAATCAAGTAGTGATCGTTGAGCAGAATAGGGCCATTGGGCCCAATGGTCAGCGAGTGTTCATCACTGGTGACCGGTATGCCCGCATCCGTCGTGGTGTGCTTGGGTTTATCGCTCGTCATCGCTTTTCCTCCATGTCACGGTAGACGTGGCGTTTGATCGCCACTCGTTCGAGTACGATGAAAGCTTAGCTGTTTGTTTTAGTTGTCATCTTTAGCAGCCGCTAACAAAGCCCAACCTTAGGTATAGTCAAACGGTTGCTAACTTGCCATTTATAGTAGCGAGTTCTTAACTATCAAAGCGATAGTTTTTTATTATCAAAACTGATTAATAAAACGAATCAGGCGGCGGTACCAAGCTTGAATTAAAGCTCTCAATAGCCGTTTCAGCCTCATCAATTTCATTAAAACGAGCAATATGGAAGAGTGCCTCGCCTTCATTGGCCAGCGGCAAGCGACTCATACCAATCACGATACCATCGGCGACGGCGCGCACTTCGCCCTCATCGTTACCAAAGGGGTCAGCGACTTTGCCTAGCACCTCGCCTTTGGCCACGCGTGCACCTAGGCGCACCTTGGGACGTAAAATGCCATCGATAGGCGCACGTGCCCAGCTTGACCCTTTGGCCAGCTCCGCGGGTGCTGGCGTGCGGCGGCGCTGCTCACCTGTCAGCATGCCTAGTCGACGCATTACCCGCAGTACACCACGAACCCCAGGGGCAATCGCCCACTCGTCAAAACGCAGCGCTTCACCGGCTTCATAGGTGAGTACTGGAATCCCGCGGGTCTGGGCGTAGTGGCGCAAGCTACCTTCGCGCAGCTCCGCATTCAGGATCACAGGCGCACCGAAAGCATCGGCCATTCGCTCGGTTTCGCTGCCGGTTTGCAGCTGAGCACGAATTTGCGGCAGGTTGGTGCGGTGAATAGCGCCAGTGTGGAGATCGATAATATGCGTGGCGTGATCAACAATTTTTTCACGAAATAGCGCGGCGATACGGCCACCTAAGGAGCCCGACTCACTGCCCGGAAAGCAGCGATTGAGATCACGCCGATCAGGCAAGTAGCGGGTTTGCTGTAAAAAGCCAAATACATTGACGACCGGCACAGCGATCAGGGTACCGCGGATGCTATTGATTGCTTTCGCACGCAGTACCCGACGGACAATTTCCACGCCATTAATCTCATCGCCGTGAATGCCGCCGCATACCAACAGCACCGGGCCATCCTTGCGACCATGGACGACCTCGACAGGAATATGCAGGGGCGTATGGGTATATAAGCGCGCCACCGGCACATCAATTTGTAAGCGTTGGCCGGGCTGAATGGTATGTTCGCCCAGCTGAAAAGGAGCTCGCGCCATGCTTTCTTTCCTGTATTTTTTAATCCGTTTTGCTCACGACGCTAGTACGCATGTGGCTGGTTTCATAACCTGTTTATACGCTTTTGGTGGCGAAATGACGAATTTGTTAACTTACGTTATGAGGTAGGTCATTTATCCATACAGTTTTGAATGTAAATGTGCTTCAGCTTAGGTTAAAATGTGACCATACAGTGTCGATTATGAGGTTGCATTTCCATGGCAAGAAAGACCAAAGCAGAAGCGGCTGCTACCCGAGAAGCGCTGCTTGAAGCTGCTGAAGAGGTATTTTTTGCCAAAGGTGTGGCACGCACTTCCCTCGAGCAAATTGCTCGCCATGCTGGCCTTACCCGCGGCGCCGTTTATTGGCATTTCAAGAATAAAGGCGACCTGTTCATGGCGCTGGTTGAGCAGGTGCGCATGCCGTTTCAGTCGTTGATGGATGAGGTCGACAAAGCTGACGCCGAACTATCGCCGCTAGAAACCATACGGTTAGCTTGCCATGCGGGCCTGGTGCGCCTTGAGCAACCCTCTTACCAGCGGATACTGTCGATTTTACTGCATCGCTGCGAATTTTTTAGCGATATTAATCCGTTAGAAATGCAGGACAAGATCGGCAACGAGTGTTTTGAAGAAATGCTCGACGTCTTCGTGCTAGCTAAGCAACAGAAGCTATTGCGCGAAGATCTCAGCCCCGAAATGGCGACGCGGATAATGCAATCCATGCTAGGCGGCCTTTTCCACGACTGGCTACGTAACCCCGAGGCTTTTTCGATTCGTGAACGCGGTGGCGAACTGATTGATGCCGCTATTCTTATGATGCAGCGCTAAACACCTCCCCCTGCTCTCGCTGCAATGCAGCAGGTATGCTTATACTGGCCCTACTGTTATAGCCGTGTGAGCACACTATGGATGCCTTGGAATTTGTCCGCGTACGCGAATTGGAAGTGGCCGTACGCATTTGGAACCCTACCGCCCCGCGCACGTTAATCGCTTGGCATGGATTTGCCCGTCACGGCGGCGACTTTAGCGCACTGGCACGAGAGCTCGGCAGTGAATGGCGGATTCTTGCCCCGGACACCCCCGGTCGCGGGTTATCCAGCTGGTCGCTGTTTCCTGCCCATGACTACCTTTATAGCCATTACGTGTCGGTAGCGATTGCACTGCTCGATCACTTTGAACTCGATTACGTGGATTGGTTGGGCACCTCAATGGGTGGCCTGCTTGGTATGTTGATCGCTGCTGACCCACAGCACAGCTTGCGTATTTCCCGGCTGATTCTTAACGACGTAGGCCCCGAACTGAACACCCAGGGCCTTATAGGTCTTTCCAGCTATTTCGGCGTCACCCACCGTTTCTCTACTTTTAGCGAACTCCAACAAGAGCTCAACCAGCACTACGCCAGTTTCGGTATTACCGCTGAATCTGCTCGGCGCGAACTAGCGCTCAACAGTGCCCGACGGTTACCAGATGGCAGTTGGACGTATCACTTTGATCCCCGCATTGGCGAGCAGTTTGTGCACGATACGCCGCGGGACATGTGGGCTGACTGGGCGAAAATTCGCTGTCCGCTGATGGTTATACGCGGGGAGGAATCGACGCTTCTAGACCCGGAAACACTGCCGCGGATGGCCGAGGTACAACCTAAACTTGTTACCCTAAACGTGCCTAACTGCGGTCACGCGCCTATGCTGGATAAGCCCGCACAGGTTGATCCCATCCGCGACTTTTTAAATCGCCCCGCTCCTCGTCCAGCCCCAGTGGATAAAACGCACAACGCCACTGGCTGGCAGCGTGCAGTGCAGTGGCTGGCGCAGCTGTGGCGACGGTGGCGGAAGTAGACCGGGATGCTTAAGCTATTTGCCTCCCGGTTAGGGCCTGTTGACGGTTCAGCGCGGCCGTGAGTGAAACGTCAACAGGCCCTGGCATCCGCAGTGAAAAGAGTGTATCAGTGAGAAGTAGAGTAATGGGTTGAATGGCGGTTTTTCTGGTTTAGCCGCAATTTATTTAAGCGAACCCGCGTTTCGAGATACGCCTGCTCGGAGACGCTGCGGTAAGCACCCTCTTCAGGTAAATACTTCACCAGCACTCGGCGCTCCCCCTGCACAGGCAGGGCATCACGTTTGCTAAGTAGCTTCACCGTGCTGTTAGGCTCATTATCAATCACCGCAAACGCCTGTTCCCCCGCGCCTTGGCGCTCAGTCACGATGACCGTTTGGCCCAGCAGGCAACGCCGGGTAAAGGGGCGATACCGGTGCAGTGCACTGTGCAACGCCTGGCAGAGCATCGCCGCTACGGGCGAGGCCACCACCAGCGAGCCCCATAGCACCAACACCCCTACCGGTATGCGTATCAAGCCAAGCGGCAGCCAACGTAACACCAGCAGCTCGATCGCCAGTGTAATCACCGCAGCAATGGTTAAAATTACCGTTAATGCCAGCGTGGCGAGAACACCGGCGAAACCTAGAGATACCAGCGTACTGGCGAGATGATCCTCTTTTAAGCTATCACGCTCAAACAGCTCCAACGGGGCTAGACGAATAATCACTAAGAGCCAATAGAAACCTAACAATCCGATAAGCAACGTAAAGACGATGGTCGGAAATTGGATAGCAGCGTGCAGTAGATCATTCATGATGACACCTCCCCCGGTACTTAGCCGGTGATGTATTGTTACTTCCAGCTTAGTCCAGGTTAGCTTTTGAGCGCCACCTCTACCTTGATCTCGGTCAGATCCATAAAAAAACAGATGCCATCCGAAGATGACACCCGCTGTTTTTGCTCGTGATTAATCGCTAAGGATTAGTGTTTGTCATGCTCAAGTGCCGGTTGCGGGTCATCATGCTTATGCCCTTTCATCTTGCGACTTAGCCAATCAGAAACAGTTGCAATCATGGCATAGAAGCTGGGAATGAACAGGCTACCCAAGGTGGCAACAGAGAACATACCCATAGCAACCGTGGTGCCAATGTGGTGGCTGCTCACGTCGCTGGCACCAGTTGCCAGTGCAAGCGGCAAGGTACCAAAGATAAATGCCAGGGAGGTCATCACGATGGGACGGAAGCGCAGCTCCGCTGCGGTAATAGCCGCCTCACGAATTGATTTTCCCTGCTCCTTACGCTGCAGTTCGGCAAATTCAACGATCAGGATCGCGTTCTTCGCCGCCAACCCGACCACCACCAGCATGCCGATCTGCACATACACACTGGTGTCCAGCCCGCGCAACGCGATACCACCAATCCCTCCCAGGAAAGCAAAAGGCGTTGCAGTCAATACCGCTAGCGGTAATGACCAACTCTCATACTGAGCCGCCAGGATCAGGAAGACCATCAATAGGCCGAAGACAATCGCCAGCGTCGCGGCACTACCCATATTGGACTCTTGGTATGCGGTACCCGTCCAGCCCATGCCCCAGTCGCTACCCAGCGCTTCCTCCACGACTTCGTTCATCGCTTCGATCGCCTGAGCTGAGCTATAACCAGCTGCTGGCTCACCCTGGAACATTGCACCGGCGTAAACCCCGAAACGGGACACTACCGACGGACCGGTTTGGCGCTCAAGCTCGACAAATTCAGAGAGCGGGATACGTTCGCCATTTCCACCACGCACGTAAACGCTGCTGACGTCTTCCGGCGTCTTGCGGAATTCATCTTCGTTTTGCAGATAAACCTGGAAATTACGGTTTTGGTAGCTGAAGTAGTTCACAAAGCCGTTACCAAAGGTATTGCCCAGGGCCGAATTAATGTTCTCCAGCGCCACGCCGTAACTTAATGCTTTTTGCTGATCAATGTTGGCACGGTAGGACGGTACATTAACGTTGAACGTGGTAAATACCCGGTTCAAGGCAGGGTGCTGGTTAGCTTTCTGCATGATTTGCAGCGATGCTTCATACAGCTCACGGGGCGATGCCCCATCAAAGGACTGCAAGTAGCCGGTAAAACCGCCGGTGGTCGAAAGCCCCATGATAGGTGGCAAGTTAAAGGCCATCGCGGAACCGCCATCAATACTGGCGCCCAACCCCATAATACGCCCTACGAGTTCGGTGGCCGTAAGGTCACGCTCAGACCAAGGGCTTAGATTGATAAACATTACCCCCCGAGCGGTATTCACGGCACTCGACAAAATGTCGTAGCCCGCCACCGCTGAGGAGTATTCCACGCCGGGAATATCTTCAATGGCCGCACTCAGTTTTGCCATATAGCGCTGGGTGCGATCCAGCGACGCGGCGTCGGGGAGCGATACACTCACCAACACAACCCCCTGATCAGTTTCCGGCACCAGCGTCGAAGGTGTATTGGCATAGAGCCAGTAGGAGCCCACCCCGGTAAGCACCGTTAGTGCTAACGCTAACACCCATAAACGCACCAGGCCTTTTACTACCCACATATAGGCGGCAGTAATACCAGCAAACAGTCGGTCAAACAGGCGCAGCGGTGTGTTCAAGGCACGCTTAACTTTGGACTGTCCTGCTCCCGCGATTTTATGCTTGATAAAAATCGCCGACAGGGCGGGCGTAAAGGTCAACGCCATTAGCGCCGAAATGGCTACCGAGATGGCGACAGTGATCGCGAACTGCTGGTAAATTTGACCGGTAAAACCGCCCAGAAACGCCACGGGTACAAACACTGCGGCCATAATCAGCGACGTCGCAATGACCGGCCCGCCCACTTCTTTCATCGCCCGAATAGTAGCGTCGCGAACGCTAATATCGTCTTCTTCACTCAGCACGCGCTCGACGTTCTCTACCACCAGAATGGCATCATCGACCACTATCCCTATCGATAAAACCAAGGCAAACAGGGTCAGCAGGTTGATCGAAAAACCAAACACATAGAAGCCAGCAAACGTACCCACAACAGCGACCGGTACCACCGACATGGCGATCACGGTGAAACGCCAGTTCTGCAGGAAAATAAACAGAATGACGATAACGATCAGAAAAGCTTCAATAAAGGTGTGGAGCACCGTTTCCACAGAGGCATCAATAAACAGGGTTGTATCATAAGGGGCAACATACTCGAGCCCGGGAGGGAAGCGTCCCGACAGCTCCTCCATCGTGTCCCGCACACCCTGAGCAGTTTCCAGCGCGTTTGCACCGGGCTGTTGGTTAATAATAATCGGCGTCATGGTTGAGCCGTTCAAACGCGCATCAACCCCGTAGAAAGATGCCCCAAGCTCAATGCGCGCGACATCTTCCAGGTGCAGCGAAGAGCCGTCGCTATTGGTACGCAGGTAAATATTACGGAAGTCGTCGACATTACTGAGGCGACCGCCAGCGGTAATCGTATAGGTGTACGCCCGCGGGTCACTTTGCGGCGTCGAGGCCAAGTTGCCCGCCGGTACTTCAGTATTTTGCGCCCTAATCGCGCTGGCCACTTCACTGGGCGTCAGGTCGTACTGGGCCAGTTTATCCGGATCCATCCAGATACGCATGGCAAACTCACCGCCGCCCAGCACTTCTGCATTACCCACACCCGGCACCTGACGCAGTTCATCAAGCACGTTCAACGTGGCGTAGTTCTGCATATAGATGTTGTCGTAGTCACCATCAGGTGAGGTCAACGCGATAAACATCAAAATAGAGTCAGAGCGCAGCTCAACGGTGACACCTTGTGACTGCACGGCTTCAGGTAACTGCGAAAGTGCCCCCTGAACCCGGTTGTTAACGTTGATGGTGTTAATATCACCGTCGGTGCCGATATTGAAGGCAACACTCAGGCTCATAAGGCCGTTATCAGCGCTATTAGAGGTCATGTAGAGCATGTCCTCAACGCCGTTAATGGCTTCTGCAATGGGGGCTGCCACCGTTTGTGCAACGGTTTCGGCATCCGCCCCAGGGAACTGCGCCTGCACCGATACCGTCGGCGGCACCACACTGGGGTACTGCTCAATCGGCAGAATCCGCATGGACATCACGCCAACCAACGTCACGATAATCGCCAGTACTGTGGCAAATATCGGGCGGCTGATGAAGAAGTTAGAGAAGTTCATTATTGCGCACCCTCTTCCCCTTCAGCGGGCTGACCATCTGCTGCTGGCCCCTCTTCCATTGCCTCTGCCGCTTCAGCCTGCTGTTGCGTCTCTTCTTGCTCCACATCTTCAACGATGTTTTCAGCGTTGCCATCAAACGGTTGAGGATCAATCGTCACGCCCGGCTCTAAACCAGCAGGGTCGCCGACCACCACACGATCCCCCCGCTCTAGCCCCTCACGAATTAACTGCCACGGACCAGCCACTTCACCCAATGAAACAGTCCTTTCGCGGGCTTTGTTGTCCTCATCCAAGACAAATACCTGCGGGCCCATTAACCCTTGGGTAACGGCAATTTCCGGCACGGCCATGACATCAAAACGTTTCAGGCCTTCAATACGCACACGCACAAATTGGCCAGGCAGCACAGCCGCATTGGGGTTTTCAAAGGTGGCGGACGCTTGTACGGTGCTGGTGCCGCTATCTACCCGCGACCCGAGGAAGTCTAAATGCCCTTCCAACTCAGAATCGCTGCCGCCACTCACGCCTGGGATGCTCAACCGCGCACGAATATCCGACGTATCACCGCCGTCACGCAACTGGCGACGCAGTTCAAAGGCATCCCGCTGGGGAAGTTGGAAACGCACCTCAAGTGGATCCAACGGCGTGATTGTCGCTAATTCCGTACCGGAGGTAACCAGATTGCCCACGTTGATTTGGCTCAACCCGATCATGCCCGATACAGGGGCAGTCACCTGGGAGTACCCCAGATCCAGGTTAGCGCTGGAGAGCGCCGCCTCAGCCTGTGCCACGCTCGCCTGGGCGACCCGCTGGTCTGCCAGTGCCTGATCATACTGCTGACGGCTCACCGAGTTCTGGCTGAGCAGCTGCTCAAAACGTTGAGCGTCGCGCTGGGCGCGGGCAAGCTCGGCACGGGCACTCTGTAGATCTGCTTCACGCTGATTGACGGTTGCCTGGTAAAGATCCGGTTCGATGGTGTAAAGACGATCGCCCTGCTCCACTAACTGGCCAGGTTCAAAGTGGCGCTCCTCCAGAAACCCATTGACACGGGCGACCAAAGTGACTTCAGCATCACTGCGCAGCAGTGATGGGTACGACTTATCCAGCGGTATATCCTGACGCGCCATTTCAGCCACTTCGACCTTATGGGGAGGGGCTTCTTGCTGGGCACCTTGGCCCTGTTGAGGCGCTTCGTTTTGTTCTTGCCCACAGGCTGAAAGTGCCAGCGCAGCTACTAGCGTCACCAGACTCGCTCGGCGAGAGTGAATCATCTTCTTCATACGTTGCATTCCCATATATCTTTTTTAAGGTGACCGATAGCACATGCGCACCTGAATCACTTCCAACCAACGGGCAATTAGGTGCCAGGCTGGGGCGGTGCGCCGATGTTGAGCGCCGGCTCATAGCGGTCATTGCCAATGCTTTCTGGCAAGGTAAAATTCACCTCATCACCGGTTAACCACGCATTAACTTCCTCAATGGCGTCCACATCAAGTCGTCCTGCCTGCTGACGCAGCGAGAGCAGATTAACGACATAGTCGTAGCGAGCCTCTGCGTAGTTGGCGATGGCGTTATACAAATTCTGCTCAGCATTCAAAACATCCACGATGTTACGAGTGCCGACCTCGTAGCCAGCGCGGGTGGCTTCCAGCGCGCTGCGGTTCGAGACGATCGCCTGCTCACGGGCCTCGACGGTTTCCACATCGTTGCTGACTTGCGTATACAGCGAGCGAACCTGCTGGATCGAGGAGCGACGCTGAGACTCGAAATCATACTGGCTACTCTCCAGTTGATAAGTCCCTTGGCGGATGCTGGCGCTGGTACTGCCGCCGGTGTAGATGGGTAAATTAGCGCGTATGCCTACCTGGCTAGAGGAGTCATTCCCGGTGGCGTTATCAATATCACTGTCGCCATACTGATAGTTGCCAAAGGCTGAAAGAGTGGGCAAACGACCCGCGCGGGCAATTTCCACACCGCTGCGTGATACCTCAATCCCCGCCTGTTGCGCCAATACCTGAGGATTACGCTCAATGGCTTGCTCTACCCAGTAGTCGCGGCTGCTTGGCTCAGGGAGTGCAATCGGCATGCTGTCGCCCAGGGCTTCGATACTGGCATAGCGCTGGCCGGTCAACTGCTCGAGTGCCTCAAAAGCTACCTGCAGACTGCTCTCTGCGGCAATCCGGTCAGCACGTGACTGGTCAAAGGTGGCGCGAGCCTCTTCGACCTCGGTAATCGCTATTAAGCCAACCTCAAACTGCTCGCGCGCCTGCTCGAGCTGGCGTCCGATGGCACGCTCTTGGGCAAAACGCGCTTCGAGCACTTCGTGAGCACGCAAAATGTCAAAATAGGCGCTGGCCACGTCAATTAGCAGCTGCTGTTCGGTAGCTGCGAGCAGATATACCTGCTGGTCGATCTGGCGCTCGGCCTGGGTGACTTGTTGGCGTGTCACTTCATCATAAAGCGCTTGGGTGGCTTCAAGGGTGAGCGATACAGTGTTGTAACGGTCATCACCGGCACCCACACGGCCCGCGCCCGCGCCAGCACCCGCTCCGGCTTGGGAGGAGCCCTGGCTTTCATACTGCTCGTTGTGCGCCACGGTGCCCGAAGCGTTAATTTGCGGGAGCAACCCACCTCGTGCCACGTCTCTGCCTGCCTCAACACCCAGATACGTCGAGCGCGCCGAAGCAAGCTCAGCGTTGTTGTCTAACGCATCACGGGTAATGGTGATGAGATCGGCAGCTTGAGCAGGCAATACAAAAGAAGCGGTTAATACCGCCAGCAGTAGGGGTCGTAAAGGGGCATTGACTGCCCAGTGTGCCAGTCGCATGGGATTGCCTCTAGATATCAGTGTCAGATGGTAAACGCGCTTAGTCTCTCAACTTACTTGATTTGTGCTACAGAAAACTAAGCCAGTTAGCGCGCTAAATCACTCGAAATACGGTGCCATTCAGAAAGATGAGCATTATAGTTACATTCATGTATGTATGCTAGCCTTGAACAATCTAAAAATGTGTGAACAGCCTATTGTCAAGTCGCTTCCAGCTTACCTTAGTCCAAAGCATGATGGGTTGGCGATTAATGCGGCGCTCTTTTGCGAAAATCACGCGTGTCGATACCCCATTTATTTAGCCGTGAGGCCAGGGTAGTGGGCTTGATACCAAGCAGCTCCGCCGCGCCCCCTGCCCCAGAGACCTTACCTCGTGCCTGCTCCAGAGCGGCAATCGTGCTCGCTCGCTGGCGCTGGCTAAGCGCCTGTTCGGTCAGCAGGGTTGCTCTGCTCTGGTTCTCGCAGGACTGGGGCGGAGGCGGCATCGATTTAGTAACCCCCATCGAGCGTGGCGGCTCCCCCAACAGCAGGTCATCAAACATCAAGCGTCGATCCTGGGTCACGATGACCTGGCGCTCAATGATGTTCTCCAGTTCACGAATATTGCCTGGCCAAGGATAGCGCTGCAGGATCTCCAGCTGGGCTGGGGGAATCCGCACCCCAGGCTTATTAAATTTCAGGCAGGCGCGCTGTAAAAAGTGCCTCGCTAGCAGCGGTACATCCTCAATTCGCTTGCGTAGCGGTACCGAATCAATGGGGAACACGTTGAGACGGAAATAGAGATCTTCACGAAAGTGGCCTAAATCTATCATGTCGCGCAGTTCGCGATTGGTGGCGGCAATCACCCGCACATCCACTTCGCGGGTACGGTTATCGCCCACGCGCTCAAACTGCTGATCCTGCAGCACTCGCAGCAGCTTGCTCTGTAGCTCCAGGGGTATTTCACCGACTTCATCCAAAAATAGCGTGCCCCCGTGGGCAAGCTCAAAGCGCCCGGTACGATCCTGCACGGCACCGGTAAAAGCGCCTTTCACATGGCCAAAGAATTCACTTTCAAACAGGTCACGGGGAATAGCTGCGCAGTTCACGCGGATCAGCGGTCGATCGCTACGTGTACTACCGGCATGAATGGCGCGGGCAATCAGCTCTTTACCGGTGCCCGACTCGCCGCTAATCAATACGTTAGCGCTGGTGGGGGCCACCAACTCAATCTGCTGGATCAGCTTTGCCACCGCCGGGCTATCGCCCACAATATCGCGGTGATTGAGCTCTGCTTTTATCTCTTCTTGCAGGTACTCATTTTCAAGTTCAAGGCGCTGCTTGAGAGACCCCACTTCAGCAAGGGCATCGCGCAGTTGCTGCTCGGCGCGTTTGCGCTCGCGAATATCACGAAACAGCACCACCGCCCCGACCAGTCGCCCCATCTCGAATATCGGTGTACTGGTGTACTCGACGGGTATCGCCTCGCCATTTTTGTGCCAGAACACTTCGTTATCGACGTGATGTACCTGGCCGTCGCTAAACGAGGCGTGGATAGGGCACTGCTGCACCGGAAAATGGCTGCCGTCAGCATGAGTGTGGTGGAACATTAGGTGCGCATCGTGGCCCACCATATCCTCGGTACTCCAACCCAGAATGCGTTCTGCTGCGGGATTAACGAAGGTGGTTTTGCCTTCAGCGTCCAGCCCGTAAATGCCCTCCCCCGCTGCGCCCAGAATAAGCTGGTTCTGCTTTTCAATCCGCTCAAACACCTGCTCAACCCGCTGCCAGCCCACTTCCCCCTGGCGGTGCTGGCGGCCTAGCTCGGCCTTGGCACGCCGCTGCTCGGCCTTATTGCGGTCAATCACTGTTAATAACAGCTGAGAAGAGTCGTCGATACGCTGAGCATAAACCTCAACGCGATACGGCTGACGGAGCATATCCAGCATTACCAAATCATCCGACCAGGCCGACTTTTGTGTCAGAGCCTCGTCGGTAAAGCTCACCCAAAGCGGCAGTGAAGCACTCAAGCGGTGGCTAAACGGGGCCGCTAAAGGCAGCGTTTGATCAATATTGAGCATCTCGCAGGCAGCTGGGTTAGCGTCCAACAACTGATCGGCAAAAGGATCAATCACGATCATTGCAAGCGGTGAAAAATCGCCCATTAGAGCTGCGGTGTGAGTACGTTCTTGTTTACCCATTGGCACATAACTCAGGTTTCAAGGTGGTCTCCACTTAACCATTCAATTCCCACGCCACTTACGACTTTTCGTCAATAAAACAACGAAATATCGTTAGTTACGATTTTTCGTGACCATCTAGCCCGAATTTCTCACGAGGCATAAAAGGAAGCGGCTGAAAGTGTTAAAGTTTCAGGGCCTTACACCAAAAACCAACACCAACAGCCGCTTCCAAAATGGTACCTGAAAAACTGACCTTCTCGCCACTC
>NZ_JAUAMB010000001.1 GCF_031010175.1 Halomonas sp. SpR1 | reverse complement strand
GCCTCCTGAAGGGCCCAGCGAGACCAGCTGGTTGATAGGCACGGTGTGGAAGCGCTGCAAGGTGTTGAGCTAACGTGTACTAATGGCCCGTGAGGCTTGACCCTATAACACCCAAGGGGTCTGGTCGTGATGATAACGTGAAGAACCGGATACGCAGGCTGAGCTAACTGTTGAATACAGAGCTTGGCAATGAGACGCACACAATTTAGCAAGCAACGATAGAAAGCTAGTCAGCATGATGTACATAGCCAGTTACGCCTGACGACCATAGCATGCGTGAACCACCTGATCCCTTGCCGAACTCAGAAGTGAAACCGCTTAGCGCCGATGGTAGTGTGGGGTCTCCCCATGCGAGAGTAGGTCATCGTCAGGCACTTATTATGAAAAATCCCCCAGGGCTTACGCCTTGGGGGATTTTTTTGCGTGAAAGTTAGGTTGTGAGGGGAAAATAGTGAGGAGTGAGGGGTAAACTTAAACACCTCACACCTCACACCTCACACCTTACCCCTCACTCCTCACTTATACATCCCTACGGTGTTGGCAGATGCCACCGGCCCAGGTCTCATAAATGGCGCGATCATCAGCCAGCATCATTAATGCAAACAGCCGTTCGCCAAGGGTAGTGCAGTGGGTTATGCGTCGTGACAGCAGCGATGTTGCCTGTGGATCAATCACCACAAAGTCAGCCTCAAGGCTAGGGGCTAACTGCCCAATGTGACTATCCAGCGAAAGCGCTTTTGCATTGCCCATGGTTAAGCCATAAAAGCCCTGCCATGCGGTGAGGGGCTGCCCGCCTAGTTGACCCACTTGATAGGCTGCTTTAAGCGTGCCAAACCCTGATAAATCGGTGCCTGCACCAATATCGCTGGCAAACGTATATGCCATACCCGTCTGTTTGGCTGCTTCCCGGTCGAATAATCCGCTACCTAGAAAAAGATTGGAGCTGGGGCAAAAAGCTATATTGGCGCCTCGATCTGCCAAACGCTTGCGCATGCCATTGTCGAGATGAATACCGTGGGCAAAGGTGCTGCGGGGGCCAACAAGGCCTGCTTCTTCATAAACGGCCAAATAGTCGCGACTACCTGGAAACAGTTCGGCTACCCAGTCCAGCTCACCGCTGTTTTCAGCCAAGTGAGTTTGCAACCAAAGAGTGGGGTCATTACGCAGAAGGGCGCCGGCAGCGTCCATTTGCGTTTTTGTTGATGTCGGTGCAAAGCGTGGCGTGACGCTGTAGCCCAGTCGGCTATTGCCGTGCCAATCCTCAATCAGGCGTTCACTGTCGGCGATGCCCGAAGCACCGTCCATTAGCGCCTCGGGCGCGTTACGATCCATCAATACCTTGCCCACCAGCATGCGTAATTGGCGCTTTTGGCAGGCAGTGAAAAAAGCGTCCACGGAGCCAGGGTGGCTAGAGCCGAACACTTGGGCAGTCGTAGTGCCTGCACGTAGCATCTCATCCAAAAAGGCGTTAGAGAGCGCTTCCGCATGGGCGTGATTGGCAAAACGGCACTCTTCAGGAAAAGTGTAGTCGTTTAGCCAGTCAAGTAGCTGACGCCCATAAGAGGCCATGATATCCAACTGCACATAGTGCACATGGGTATCGATAAATCCCGGCATAATCAGTTTGTCACGGTAATCCAGAACTTCCACACCTTTGGGTAATGAAGGTGAAAGCTCAGCGAAATGGCCAACGGCATGGATTTGCTGGCCTTTCAGCCACAGCAAGCCGTCGCCGTAGTGCTCTAAGCTGCCCGGTGCGGGCATATCGCCATCCCCAGGGTCGCGGACAAAGCTGATCAATTCGGCACGAATAAACGTATTGGGAGAAGAATTCATATTAACTCGTGGTCGTAGGAGGATCGGTCAATAGCGCCCGCAGAGACTGGGAATCCAGCCCGCGGTTTTCTTGAGAAGTAGGTGTGTCCGTTAGCCAAAGCAGCTCAGCCACCACCGTAAGCGCAATCGCATAGGGCGTTTTATTAGTCAGCTTAGTGGCGTGGATGCGCCCAATGGGGCTTCGCACCCGCGCTATTTGTTCATCAGAATAACCGTCGCGTTTCAGCCGTCCTGAAAAGCTAGCCCACTTGCTGTCAGAACCAATCAGCCCAATTGATGCGACGTCGTCTCGCTCAATTAGCGCTTTGATCAGCATGTAGTCTTCATCATGGTTGTGCGTCAATACCAGCGCATGGGTATCTGCAGGCAAGTCAGCGACGCATTTCTCAGCATCATCAAGCGAATAACAGTGAAGTCGTGGTTGCTGCTGCCCGGCAAACACATCACTACGGCTATCGTACCAATGTAGTTGCCAAGGGAGCGGGGCGCCCAGTTTGACGATCTCTTGACCGACGTGGCCTGCACCAAAGATGGCGATGTGAGAGGTGGCGCCGGGAAAGGCTTCTAAGAGGATATTCACGAAACCGCCGCAGCACTGGCCGCTTCGCCCCCCCAGAGAGAAGGCTTCTAAGCTGAGGCCATAGCGCTGTTCGGCTAAACACGCCCGTGCAGCGGAAATGGTTTGCCACTCAAAGGTACCGCCTCCCAGGGTATCGAAGATGGCATCAATAGTAATCACCATGCGCGCACCCGGCTCGCGGGGTGTCGAGCCCGCGCTGGTCACCTGGGTGGCTAATACATGGGGAATGCCGTCGCGCTGTAAACGGTGCAGTGCCGCATGCCAGGTTTCAGGAGTTTGAGTAAAACTCACAGCGCTTTCTTCCTGATGGCATTGGCCGCCAGCATCACCCGCTCCGGTGTGGCCGGAGTGTCTAAGTGGGGTGATATGACGTAATCAGTAAGGCTCGATAGCGCATCACGCAACGCCGACCAGACACAGATACCCAGCATAAAAGGGGGCTCGCCCACTGCTTTTGACCGGTAGAGACTGGCCATGGAATTAGGATGCCCCTCTAGCAGGGCAACATTGAAGATCGGCGGTAAATCACCGAAAGTAGGAATCTTATAGGTCGCCGGGCCATCGCTGACCAAAACGCCTTTATCGTTCCACTTAAGCTCTTCGCTGGTTAACCAGCCCATCCCTTGAATAAAGCCACCCTCTACTTGGCCAATATCAATGGCGGGATTTAGCGAGTCACCCACATCATGCAAGATATCGACCCGATCGACCTGATACTCACCGCTCAAGGTGTCCACGCTCACTTCAGCCACTGCAGCGCCAAACGCATAGTAATAGAAAGGGCGGCCTTGGCCGATTGAGCGATCGTAGTGAATCAGCGGTGTGGCATAAAAGCCTTTTTCAGACAGTGATACGCGATTGAGATAGGCCGTTTGCACCAATTCACCCCAGGGGATAGTGCGTTCGCTTTCACCAAACCCGGCCACCAGCATACCGTCTTCCAGGCGCATGCCTTCCCGATCCAAGCCCTCTGAATAGTGCCCGGCGGCAAAATCGAACAGACGTTCACGTAGTTTGCCGGCCGCATCCCGTGCGGCCATGCCGTTTAAGTCAGCTCCGCTGGAAGCGGCGGTCGGTGAGGTGTTGGGGACTTTATCGGTTCGCGTAGCGGTAATGCGCACTTTGTCTAAATCGAGTCCCAACTCCCTGGCCACTACCTGGCAAATCTTGGTATGCAGCCCTTGGCCCATCTCGGTACCGCCGTGATTAATCATCACGCTGCCGTCGGTATAAACATGCAGCAGGGCGCCTGCCTGGTTAAGGTGTTGAGCGGTAAACGAAATACCAAATTTCACCGGGGTTAGTGCCAAGCCTCTCTTGATAACCGGACTAGTGGCGTTGAAGTCACTGACCGCTTTGCGACGTACCCAGTATTCGCTGTCGCTTTCTAGCGTTTCAACGAGTGTATGCAGGAGTTGGCGCTGATCGACCTGCTGGCCGTAGTGGGTCACCTCGCGGCCATCGCGGTAAAAGTTGCGCTTGCGAACGGTCAATGGATCTTCACCAATCTGGCGGGCAATGTCATCCATGGCCGCTTCAATAATCATCATTCCCTGGGGGCCACCGAAACCCCGAAAGGCGGTATTAGAGGCGGTATGGGTTTTGGCTCGATGCCCTACCACCTGGGCATCTCCCAGCGAGTAGGCGTTGTCGGCATGAAACATGGCGCGATCAACGATGGCGTCGGAGAGATCCGGCGAGTAGCCGCAGTCACCGATCACGGTGATCTCACCCCCCTGAATAACGCCTTCAGCATCAATAGCGAGCCGGTAACGGTTATGGAAGGGGTGGCGTTTGCCCGTTGCGCGCATATCTTCACTGCGCGGTAGGCGCAGGCGAACCGTCTTGCCGGTGCGGCGGGCAATAATCGCTGCAATGCACGGCCAAGGAGACGCCTGAGTCTCTTTTCCACCGAAGCCACCACCCATGCGGCGGACTTCCACCGTGACCGCGTGAAAAGGAATATCGAGCACCTCCGCCACCAGCTTCTGGGTCTCGCTGGGGTGCTGGTTGGAAGTGTGGACGATAACACCCTCATCTTCGCTGGGGTAAACCACGCAGGCCTGACCCTCCAGGTAGAAGTGTTCTTGCCCGCCGACGAAGAGTTCGCCTTCAATAATCTGTTCTGCTTGATCAAGCGCCTGCTGCCAGTCACCGCGTGTTTGCACATGCGTCGGGCGCACAAGCTCTTTGCGCTCCGTCGCGGCCACCGGGTCTAAACTGGCGGGCTGCTCATCGATGCTGATGGTGGCTAACTTGACGGCTCGGCGTGCTGCCTGCAACGACGTTGCTGCAACGGCGAAGAGGCATTGGCCCGCGTAGCTGATCTCCTGATCGACAAAAATAGGATCACCGGGAAAAACCGGCCCAATATCGGTATGCCCCGGCACCTCATGAAAGGTAATTACATCGACTACCCCAGGTGCCTCTTTGACCTTGCTGAGGTCAAGCTGAGTTAAGGTGCCGTGGGCCACGGGCGAGAGACCTAACGCTACATGCAGTGCATCGGCCGGTGCGGCCAAGTCGTCGATATAAGCCGCCTTGCCGGTGACATGTTTTTCGGCACTTTCATGAAAACTTGAGCTACCTGCTTGCCGCTGTCCGGTACTGTCGACCGTATGGCGTGCCAAGGGGCCAGAGCCTTGAATGTGGTCGTGTAGTTCACGGCGGGCACGGCTGCTATCGCCGTCCAGTTTAGTGAGCGTACGCATGGAGCATCACCTCGTGGTCGGGCGCTGAGAGAGAGAGATAGAGGCGTTCAAACAGGTTCTTGGCGGCTTGCTGGCGATACTGCTGGCTGCCCCGCACGTCACTCATGGGCTGGAAGTCATTATCGAGTGCCTGCTGAGCGGCGCGAAACGCCTCACGGGTAATAGCATTGCCCTCAAGCGCTGCTTCGGCTGCTAGCGCGCGTTTGGGAGTAGCGGCCATACCGCCAAAGGCGATCCGCACATCACGCAAAACACCCTGCTCAACGCGGTAGCTAAAGGCGCCGAGCAGCGCGGAGATATCATCTTCGCGACGCTTGGAGAGCTTCCAGACGCGTAGTTGGCTGCCTTCAACCGGCTGGGGAACGAAAATTCGGGAAATGACTTCATCAGCCGCCAGCGCGGTCTTTTTGTAATCCAGAAAGAAATCCTCAAGCGCTAGGCGCCGCTTGCCGGTTACGCTGGCAAGCTCTACCTGGGCACCTAAGGCCAGTAGCACGGGAGGCGTATCGCCAATAGGGGAAGCATTGGC
Organism: Halomonas sp. SpR1; assembly: GCF_031010175.1. Taxonomy (GTDB): domain Bacteria; phylum Pseudomonadota; class Gammaproteobacteria; order Pseudomonadales; family Halomonadaceae; genus Vreelandella. Next base: position 358,199 of record NZ_JAUAMB010000001.1, on the reverse strand, counting down.
GATATTGCCGCCCAGGGTTCCCCGGTTGCGAATTTGCTGTGAGCCCAGCCGGTGCAGCAGATGGGCAAACGCAGGGAAGTGCGCTTCAAACAGGGGTTCGAGCTGGGTATAGGTCACCCCGGCGCCTATCCACCAGCCGATTTGATTGTCAAGCTGAGCCTCTTCAATGGTTAGTAGCTCGGCAACGCGAGAAACGTCAATCAACTGATCAAGGGTTGCCAGGCGCTGAGTGCTCTCCAGCCAAAGATCCGTGCCGCCTGCCACCAAGCGTGCCTGAGGAGCTGCTTGACGCCACTGCGTTAGCGCTGCCAGCGACGCTGGTTGGGCGAAAAATGGCGCTGTTCCCGGCGACTCTGTCGTCTGAGCATCGCTTTCTGGTGCTGGCAGCGTCGCATCGAACCACTGAGGACGCTCGTAGGGCATATCATTCATACTCAGCGCAGCATCCCGAATCGGTCGATAGCCGGTGCAGCGGCACAAGTTGCCGCCTAGCGCGGCTTCCAGTCGCACTGGTGTTAGCGGTGAGGGCCGCTGAGTAAGGTCGTTATGCAGGGTGAACAGCGACATAACAATACCCGGCGTGCAAAAACCGCACTGGCTACCATGGCATTTGACCATCGCTTCCTGGGCAGGGTGCAGGTTACCTTTTACCGACAACCCTTCAACAGTGACCAAGTGCTTACCCCGAAGTTGGTGAGCAGGCGTAATGCAGGCGTTAGCGCTGGTAAAATGTTGTCTGTCGGCCGTTGACTCACCAATCGCTACGGTGCAAGCGCCGCAATCGCCCGAGGCGCAGCCCTCTTTGGTACCCGTTTGGGCCAAATGCTCGCGCAGTAGGGTTAAAATACTGGTGTCGGGTGAAATGTCACACCGCTGGGGGGTACCATTGAGCAGGAACGCAATCGTAGCCATGCCGAACTCCATTGTGATTGTATAGACCGGGATCGTGCTGACCGATCGGTCAATATACGTTGAGCTTGGGACAAAACGCCCTACCTTGCAAGTATTTGCTCACTGCACAGGAGTGGGGCAAGCTTGTGTGAAATGCCAACTTTCGGGGCAATTCGCTAGCCTAGCCATATCACTAAGGAACCTTGTTAATGACCGTCGCATCTGCCACTTCTGAAAGCCCTGGCCGGGAAAAAATCGAGTCGGGTATCTTGCTTGCTGCGGAGCAAGTGTTTTCTCAGCACGGCTACCGCGGGGCGAGCTTGCAAATGATCGCTGATCAAGCCGGTCTCCCCAAAGCCAACATTTTGTACTACATGGGCAGTAAACAAGCGCTCTATGTGCGGCTGCTTAACCGCATGATGCATCGCTGGAACGAAGTGCTTGAAGACATTACCCCTGATAGCGATCCCGCGACGGTACTCAGTGACTTTATTCGCACTAAAATGGTGCTTGGGCAGCGCTATCCCGAAGGCTCAAAACTCTTTGCAGCGGAAATTTTAGCCGGTGCTCCCTTCTTAACTGAGTATCTGAAGGGCGAGTTACGGGACTGGGTGGCTTCTCGTACTGCGATCATCCGTCAGTGGTCGGCACAAGGCAAAATGGATGAGGTTGATCCGCGCTGGCTTATTTTCCTGATCTGGTCTGCCACCCAGCATTACACTGAATATAGTGCTCAGGTCAGCGGTATTCTAGGCCGCGATGCGTTAACCGAGGATGATCTCGAGTCGATCTCCGCCTTCCTTGAACAGGTTATCCTAAAAGGCTGCGGTGTCACTGCGCCTTCTGTGAAGCAGGGTATTGACACTCACAGTGTGGAAAAGTGATCCCTGAATGAGCAATTTACCTATTGATCACTACCTTGAGCAGCTTAAAAACCTCCTTGCTGCCCATAACCGTCTGGTGCTGATTGCCCAGCCGGGGGCGGGTAAAACCACCCGCGTGCCGCTCTGTTTGCTTGACGAGGAGTGGGCCAAAGGGCAAAAGCTACTATTACTTGAGCCACGGCGGGTAGCGGCGCGTTTGGCGGCTAGCTTTATGGCCCAGCAACTGGGTGAGAGCGTTGGTCAAACGGTCGGTTATCGCATGCGCGGTGATAGCTGTGTCAGTGCACAAACCCGATTGGAGGTAGTGACCCAGGGCGTGCTCACCCGCATGCTGCAAGATGATCCGCTGTTAGAAGGCGTCGCCGGGATTATTTTTGATGAGTTCCACGAGCGCAGTTTAGACGCCGACCTGGGCCTAGCGTTAACGCTGGATGTGCAAACCAGTATTCGTGACGATTTACGCTTACTGGTGATGTCGGCAACCTTGGATAGCGAAGCGCTCAAGCGAGTGTTGGGCGAGCAGGTGCCTGTGATTGAGTGCCACGGGCGCCAGTTTCCGGTGACGACGGTTTATCGTCCTTCGCTAAGTGGTGAAGAGAGCGCCAGCCACGCGCTTCGGGTGGTCGAAGAGGCGCTATCACTACCCAATTCCCAGGACATACTGGTCATCTTACCCGGTGTCGCTGAAATTAATCGCTTAGTACAAGTGCTGGAAAAGACATTTCCTAGCCTGGCGATTCGACCGCTGCACGGCAGAATGAGTATTGCTGAACAGCAGGCAGCCTTGGCGGCGAACACATCTAAGCAGCGAATTATTGTCTCCACCGCTATCACCGAATCGAGCATTACCGTTGAGGGTGTAAATGTGGTAATTGACGGTGGCCTGGAGCGAGTGCCGCTTTTTCAGCCGCGCACCGGGTTAACCCGTTTGACTACCCGACGCATTAATCGCGCCAGCGCTGACCAGCGCCGGGGGCGCGCAGGGCGGCAGCAGGAGGGCAGCTGTTTTCGGCTTTGGGCTCAGGATCAGACATTGGTGCCTTACGGTGAGCCGGAAATTCAGCAGGCGGATCTCTCATCGCTCGTCCTCGAACTGGCGTGCTGGGGCGTCGCATCGCCCCAGGCGCTCAGCTGGGTATCGCCGCCGCCGGAGGGCGCCTGGCGCAGTGGACAAGCGCTGCTGACACAGCTGGGGATATTAGACGAGCACCACAAGCTAACCCCGCTGGGAAGTCGCTGTGCCCGCTGGCCTGTTGAACCGAGAATTGCCGTCATGCTGGAGCGAGCTGCAGACTTCAAAGCTGTGCCACTGGCTTGTGGGTTAGCTGCACTGCTGGAGGAGCGTGACAGTACCGAGCGCTCGCTGCACGATGCGTTAGCACTACGTCTGCGTCAGCCTAAACGTTTCCCCGCTTGGCAGCGTGAAGCGCTTAGGTTGTCCCAGCGAGCAGGAGTAACACTTAGTGACGCCGAGCTAATCCCCTTGGGGCCACTCTTAGCGCTGGCCTACCCGGAGCGCATTGGCCAGCTAATAGAGCCGGGTAAGTTTCGCCTTGCCAATGGCAAAACGGCTACGCTGCCGTTAAACGATGCGCTAGCGCATCAATCCTATTTAGTGGGCGTGGCGTTAAATAGCCAGGCAGGTGGTGAGGCACGAATTACCGTAGGTGAGCCATTGTCACGTGAATGGCTGCTTTCGCTATATCCCGGTATTCGCCAATGGCAGCCGCGGGTAACGTGGTTGCAAGAAGAGGGGCGTTTAGTCGGTGAAGAGGTGCAGGCGCATGGCAACCTCACCATTGCCAAACGACCTTTAGCCCACCTGCCGCAAGAGGCGGTAAAAGAGGCGCTATTGAGCGCCCTACGCCAGCAGCCTGAAAAGTTATTTGGCGATCAACTACAGCAGTTGCGCGGGCGAATGGCGCTACTGCGTGAATATCAGGGAGAAGCGTGGCCCGACTGGTCGGAGCAGGCGCTCTTAGCCTCGCTGGATAGCTGGCTGGCCCCTTACCTGGTTGGCATCAAGCGGCTGAGCCAAATTGATAAATTGCCCCTGGAGCGTTATTTGCTCAATTCACTACCTTGGGAGATGCAAAGTGAATTTGAGCAGTTAACGCCACTAACGCTGGCGGTTCCTAGCGGCAAGCAGGTTGGCTTGGACTACCTGCCGTGCCTTTCCCAACGCCCACCTGTTTTAGCGTTGAAACTGCAAGAAGCCTTTGGCTGGCAGGTAACGCCGACCGTTGTGAATGGAGCCGTTGTAGTGATGATTCATCTGCTTTCACCTGCGCGTCGGCCGTTGCAGGTAACCCAGGATTTAGTCAGCTTTTGGCAAAATGGCTACCCTGAAGTGCGCAAAGAGATGCGTGGTCGCTATCCCAAGCATCCCTGGCCAGAAGATCCTTTAACAGCACTAGCTACTGCGCATACCAAGCGTAAGGAGTGAAACTAAAGCGACCACGACACGGGGGCTACTCGCTACGCTTTTCCGGGAGTTCGTCTGGAATGCGGTAGCGCACACCATCAACGCGTTCTTCCTCGTAGCGTTGATTCTCCTCTTCAGGCACAACGCCGATGACGGTTTCCTGAGAGCCGTCCGGCCATGTATAAGTCGTACAGCCTGCTAACAGCAGAGGCATCATAGCCAGTAACGTAGAGGCGAATAAGGCGTTGCGGCGCTTGAGCATAAGGCACTCCATTGGGTGGTGCGGATCCTGATAATGAGCTGAGTATCTCACATTGAGAAACTATAGGTAGTCATTTGCCTGACGTAATGCTTATGTATGCCTATGATAATAGCGGTTAACCCTTTAGCCTGCATAAATGCGAGAGCGTCGATTCCCTCGGAGGTTCTATGTGGTCGGTGGTGAAATCAGTGCTAGCAGCCTTACTGGGTGTCCAGAGCAACCAAAAGCGTGAGGAAGACTTTAGTAGTGGCAGGCCAGCGGCCTATCTTGTCACTGGTGTGTTGATTACGCTGCTATTTGTTTTGGTACTTGTTTTTTTGGCCATGTTTGCGGCCCGCTGAAAAACGTTGATAGCGTTAAATAAGCAAAGCGTGACGAATGGCACATATTTTCTATACTGCTAATATCTCAATTAACCCTGTCCTAATCTAACGATAAGTAATAACAACAATAAGCTGGAGGTATCTATGCGTTCACGGTGGTGGTGGCTAATGGCCATATCCCTTGCTGCAAGCGAGTCGCAAGCTCAGTCTAACGGCTGGAACATGCCTGTTGGTGTAACCGATGTGAGCAGCGATATTTATGGCCTGCACATGACCATTTTTTGGATATGTGTGGTGATTGGCGTGGTGGTGTTTGGAGCAATGTTCTACTCCCTGTTTCGTTATCGCCACTCCAAAGGGGCAAAAGCTGCCCACTTTCACGAGCACACTAGTGTGGAAGTATTATGGACCGCCATCCCCATTTTGATTTTGGTTGGTATGGCGGTGCCCGCCACCGCCACCTTAAAAAATATGTACGACTCATCAGACGCAGAGCTGGACGTAATGATCACCGGCCAGCAGTGGCGTTGGCGCTACGAGTATCTTGGCGAGGATGTCGCCTTTACCTCAAATATGAGTACGCCGAGAGCACAAATCAGTGGTGAAGAGGCTCGTGGGGAGCACTACTTATTAGAGGTTGATGAACCGCTGGTGTTGCCGATTAACCGTAAAGTTCGCTTTCTGATGACCTCCGACGACGTTATTCACTCATGGTGGGTGCCGGATCTAGCGGTCAAGCAGGATACGATTCCCGGCTTTATCAATGAGAACTGGGTGAAGATCAACGAACCGGGTATTTATCGTGGTCAATGTGCTGAGCTGTGCGGTATTGATCACGGCTTTATGCCGGTGGTGGTGCATGCTGTAGAAGAAGATGAGTTTGAGAGTTGGCTTGCCGAGCGGAAAGAAGCCGCCGAACAAGAAGCGATGGGTGTTGATCGTGAGTGGGGAATGGAGGAGCTAGTAGAACGGGGTCAATCAGTGTATCAATCGATTTGCTCCTCCTGTCACCAGGCTGAAGGGCAAGGCGCGCCACCTGCTTTCCCGGCACTAGCGAATAACGAACAGCTTATCAGCGACGTGGATTGGCACCTTGATAAGGTTATAAACGGCGTATCAGGCGCTGCCATGCCCGCTTTTCGTAACACCCTAAACCCGGTAGAGATAGCGGCTGTAGTCACCTATACACGTAATGCCTGGGGTAATGATACGGGAGATGCGGTGCAGCCTTCTGAAGTGGCTGAATTAATAGCCCAATGATCCTGGTAAGCCAACGCATCAGACAACAACAATATTTCGGAGAGTCACATGGCGCCCAAACTACCTCCACAGCCCTCGCTGCAACATAGCACTACAGCCGTCGCCGATGGCCAGAGTCATGGTCATGCTGCGCCGCCAAAAGGTATCTTACGCTGGCTACTGACCACCAACCACAAAGAGATCGGCTCTCTTTACCTGATTTTTTCGCTGACGATGTTTTTCATTGGCGGAATCTTTGCCCTGGTGGTGAGGGCCGAGCTTTTTCAACCCGGCCTGCAACTGATCGAACCAGAGTTTTTTAACCAGATGACCACCATGCATGGTTTGATCATGGTGTTCGCCGCTGTAATGCCCGCTTTCACCGGCTTAGCCAACTGGATGATACCGCTGCAGATCGGTGCGCCGGATATGGCGTTACCCCGGTTAAATAATTTCAGTTTTTGGCTGCTTCCTGTTTCATTCACGCTGTTACTGTCAACGCTGCTTATGCCCGGTGGAGGGCCAAACTTCGGCTGGACATTCTATGCGCCGCTATCGACGAATTTTGCTCCCCCCTCGACAACTTTCTTTATTCTCGCCCTGCATATTGCCGGTATTAGCTCTATTCTCGGCGCCATCAATATTATCGCGACCATACTAAATATGCGTGCGCCGGGTATGCGTTTAATGGATATGCCGCTGTTTGTTTGGACTTGGCTGATTACTGCTTTTCTGCTGATTGCTGTGATGCCGGTTTTGGCGGGTGTGATTACTATGATGCTGATGGATATTAACTTTGGAACCAGTTTCTTCGATGCTGCAGGCGGTGGGGATCCGGTGCTGTTTCAGCATCTGTTCTGGTTCTTTGGCCACCCCGAAGTGTACATCATGATTCTGCCTGCCTTTGGCATTGTGTCGGCGATCATCCCTACCTTTGCGCGTAAGCCTCTGTTCGGTTACGCATCGATGGTGTATGCCACGGCTGCCATTGCATTACTGTCATTTCTAGTCTGGGCTCACCATATGTTTATAGTCGGGCTCCCGCTGGTGGCAGAACTGTTTTTTATGTACTCCACCATGCTGATTGCCGTGCCTACCGGGGTTAAGGTGTTTAACTGGGTTACTACACTGTTTCGCGGCTCAATCAGCTTTGAATCGCCGATGCTATTTGCCCTGGCCTTTGTGGTGCTGTTTACCATCGGCGGCTTCTCCGGCCTGATGTTGGCCATCGCCCCGGCGGATTTTCAGTATCACGATACCTACTTTGTGGTGGCTCACTTCCACTATGTGCTGGTACCTGGGGCAATCTTCGCCATTATGGCTGGGGTCTATTACTGGCTGCCTAAATGGACTGGGCATTACCCCAACGAGAAGCTCGCCCAGTGGCACTTCTGGTTCTCGATTATTGGTGTCAATTTAACCTTCTTCCCAATGCACTTTGCGGGCTTAGCGGGTATGCCGCGGCGAATCCCTGACTATGCCCTTCAGTTTGCCGACTTTAATTTGCTCTCAAGTGTCGGTGCCTTCTTCTTCGGCGCATCTCAGCTGCTATTTGTATTGGGCGTCATACTGTGTGTGCGCGGCGGCAAAAAAGCGCCAGCAAAAGCTTGGGAGGGTGCAGAAGATTTAGAGTGGACGGTGCCTAGCCCAGCGCCGCTGCATACGTTTGAAACGCCACCTGTGTTTCATCGTACGTCCCACTAATGACGAAATAGAGCACATGGGGCGCTAGCCCAAGAGGTGTTATGGACGATCAAGAACAGGCAAAAGTGGGGGTGCGCCGTACGGTTATTAGGACAGTCGCCGTACTGGTCGGCATGTTTGGGTTTGCCTTTGCACTGGTGCCGCTCTATGACGTTTTTTGCCAGATCACCGGTCTTAACGGCAAGGTAGATGCCACGGCGCAAAGCATCGTGCATGAAGAGGTGGATGAGTCGCGTTATATCAACGTGCAATTTATCACTCGCGGCAGCCCCGGCTTGCCGTGGCAGATGAGCGTTGAAATGCGCCAGATGAGCGTGCACCCCGGGCAAATGGCAGAAGTCGATTTTACCTTCACCAACAATAGCCATAGCGAAAGCTGGGGGAGAGCAGTGCCCAGTGTGTCTCCCTCTACTGCCACGACACATCTACGTAAAATCAGCTGTTTCTGCTTTCAGGAGCAGCAGTTGCAGGGTAATGAGCGGTTAACCATACCGTTGGTATTCCAGCTATCGCGTGATCTGCCTGACGATATTAATACCATTACGCTGGTGTATACCCTCTACCCGGTAGAGCATGCGATTCAAAATGCAGCATTGAATAATACGCTTAAGAGCAGCGCTAACAGTGACTTTGAAAACGACCTTAAAAACAATCTCAGTAACGAGCTCAAAAACAATAAAGCGGCGGGAGAAGCGATATGAGCAGTGGTAGCTATTACGTTCCGGCGAGCAGTCGGTGGCCTGTTCTTGGCTCGGTGGCCCTTGGTGCCATGATGGTCGGTACCGGTATCAAGCTTGTCTATGACACCGGCTTGCCGCTGATGCTAATTGGCGTGGTGGGCATTATTGCGGTGATGGCTCTCTGGTTCCGTGACGTTATTAGCGAGTCTCGGGGAGGGCTGTATGATGCTCAAATGGATCGCTCATTTCGCTGGGGCATGGGCTGGTTTATTTTTTCGGAAGTGATGTTTTTCGCCGCATTTTTTGGCGCGCTGTTTTACGTACGGATGTTTGCTATCCCATGGCTAGGAGGGGAAGGGGCAAAAGGCGTTTCCGCGTTGCTATGGCCTGACTTTGTAGCCACATGGCCGCTGCTAAACCCGCCTGACTCGTCAATCGTTGGGGCCCGCCAAGTGTTTAGTCCGTGGCAGTTGCCGCTTGTTAACACGCTGATTTTGATAACTTCCAGTATTACATTAACGATTGCCCATGAGGCGTTAAAGGAGGGCTATCGCAAGACATGCCGCAATTGGTTAGCGGGTACGGTACTTCTGGGTGTCTGTTTCATTTTTATTCAGGGCATCGAGTACTACGAGGCCTACGCGCATTACGGAATTACCCTGGAAGCCGGGATTTTTGGTGCGACGTTCTTTATTTTGACGGGGTTTCATGGGGTTCACGTCATTATCGGCACGCTGATTTTAGCCACCATGCTGGTGCGTATTATTAAAGGGCACTTCGCTGACGAAAACCATTTTGGTTTTGAAGCCTCATGCTGGTATTGGCACTTTGTTGATGTGGTCTGGGTGGGGCTGTTTATTTTTGTTTATGTCTTGTAGTCGGATCAGCCTAATTGACCCGACCAGTAGCCATAAATGATAAGGGCCATGAGCAGGCAGGCTAAGCCAATTCTCCATTTGAGAGAGCGTAATAGGCGGCGTGAAGACACGTTGTCGCGCAATAGGAAGCCTGCTCCCATGGCCAAGCTGATGACCATCGCAATAAATACGGCGGCAATGAGTAGTTGTAACCACATGATGAAACCCTCTCGGCAATGGCGTTTTTATAGTTGGTGTCTGTTCTGGAGTCTGCTGGTGGTGTTAGGCACCTATCTAGGACTATGGCAGTGGGAGAGGGCAGATGACAAGCAGTTAGCCATCGCTCTTCGTGCTGCAGCCCCTGCCTTGGTGTATCCCACCGAGCAGCCAGCTCAAGGTGCCCGGGTAACGTTGCGGGGGCAGTATTTAGCCGAGCAAACGCTCTATTTGGATAACCGCGTTGTAGACGGAAAAGTGGGCGTTGCGGTATTAACGCCGCTGCGTGATGACCACGGGCAGCTTTGGCTTGTGCAGCGAGGTTTTTTAGCCACCGGGCCGCGTCGCGAGTCACCTTATGTAGCCACACCCAGTGGCGTGGTTGAGTTGACCGGCGAGTGGCAGGAGGTTCAAACGGGAGGGCCGTTATATGGGGAGAATAGAGAAGGTGTGAGGCTGCAACAGCTTAGTCATGAGCCCTGGCACGCTTCACTAGGCTCATTTAGCTACCCAGGCTGGTTGCACGCCAGCGAGGGCGACGGGGTTTTGGTTCCTTGGTGGGAGGCCAATGTAATGCCGCCTAGTCGGCATATGGGCTACGCCTTTCAGTGGTGGGGGTTAGCCCTGGCGGCGTTGATAGTCATGTTCATCGGTGGTCGGAAATTACGTCGCGATAAGGTACAACAAAGCGTTTAGGTAATAAAAATAAACAGGGGTGAAGACCTATGCAGGATGCCAAGCACATTCGCCGCCAACGGCTAAAATTAATCCTTATTTTTGCAATATTTGCGGCGCCCATGGTGGCTGCCTGGGGGATGGTCGAGTTCCGGATTGGTATTCCAGATCAGCATACAGCTCATGGAAAGGTGGATGTGGCGTTACCCGTTCTCGATGAGTGGCCTTTAACAACCGCCGCTGCCAATGGCCAAGAAGCGTGGATACTGGCCTTTGACTGCGCTCAGCAGTGTGAACAGCGTAAGGATGAGTTTTGGCGTTTACATCGCGCTTTAGGACGCGAAGCGCCGCGATTAACCCGTCTGAGAATTGGCGGTGACCCCGAACCGCTACCGGGAGAGATGACCAGCGAATGGCAGCATTTGCCACCATGGCGTGAAGATAATGCAGTGTGGTTGCTTGATCCTATGGGGCGCCCGGCATTGGCATTCGATGCAAATGTAGCCACTAAGTACGTGCTCGACGATATCCAGCATTTACTCAAAGTGAATCCTCAATAAAACGGGCTAACTCCCTGCTGTTAAGGAAACACCATGCACGATTCATGTGAACGCCGCTTACGTTGGTTAGTGCGATTAACGCTGGTAGGTACTCTGTTTACTGCAGTGGTTATGTTAGTAGGCGCCTGGACGCGTTTAGTTGATGCGGGTTTGGGCTGCCCGGACTGGCCGGGTTGCTACGGTAAACTACTCGTCCCTGATGGCGACTTTGCCACGCTGCGCCACCCAGATGTGCCGTTGGAGCCCTTCAAAGCGTGGGTGGAAATGGTTCATCGCTATATCGCGACTCTGTTAGGGGTGGTGGTGCTCAGCGTTGTCGCCTTAGGTTGGTCGTTGCGCCGTCGTCGGGATTACCCGTGGCGAATGAGCTTGATGCTGCTAGCGGTTATTTTGCTCCAGGGCGCCTTTGGGGCCTTCACCGTTACGCTCAAGTTATGGCCCCAAGTCGTTACCCTGCATCTAATGGGTGGGCTGAGCGTATTGCTACTGTTTTTTTGGCTGCACCTTCGCTTACGTCTCGCCGCGACGCCAACGTCAACAAGTGAGCCTCGGCGGGTTAATGCATGGTGGGGGATTGCGGCATGTTTGCTGGTTGTACAATTGGCGCTAGGTGGCTGGGTGTCCAGCAATTATGCCGGTATCGCTTGCCAGGGATTTCCTACTTGCAATGGCCAGTGGATGCCAGCGATGGATATTAGCGAGGGCTTTCATCTCACCCAGACCGTAGGCCCCAATTATTTACATGGGCAGTTGCATGCCGATGCGCGTACCGCAATTCAAGTAGTTCATCGCCTGGGTGCATTGCTGCTTGGTGTCGGGCTAATAGCGCTCTGGTGGCGCTATCGGCAGTGGCAGAGTGCTGCAAGGCCGTTAGCGATTGTCATCGGTTTGTATGCGCTACAGGCTGCGTTGGGGGTTGCCAATGTGCTTCTTTGGCTGCCGTTATGGCTGGCGCTGCTGCACACCGCTGGCGCCATCGCGTTGGCTGTTGGACTCGTTTGGGCCTGGTGGCGTTGGCGCTATCAAGAGGCTGGCGTCTACTCAACGACCACTCATTCACCCTATAACAACGTTATCGCTCAATAAAAGGGAAGCATGCCATGCGAAATATAACAATGACGCTACCCACGGCACTGCCTTCTATGGTGTGGGGCTGGAAAGAACTACTAGGCCTGTGCAAGCTTAAAGTGGTGGCGGTTATGTTGGTATGTACCGCCGTAGGGATGGCTTTAGCCACCCCAGGTCTACCAGCGTTGACGAGTGTCACCTTCGGTCTAGCCGGTATAGGTTTGGCCTCTTGCGGTGCAGCTGCTTTTAATCATGTCATCGACCGTCACTTGGATGCGGTAATGACGCGAACATCTCGCCGCCCAGTGGCAAGCAAACGACTACCCGTGGCGATCGCCATAGCTTGGGCGTGCTTGCTGTCTGTCGCGGGTGTTGCGTTATTGGCATGGCAGGTTAACCACTTAACGGCTGTGCTAACCTTTGCCTCACTGATTGGTTATGCGTTGATTTATACCGCTTTTCTAAAGCGGGCTACACCACAAAATATCGTTATAGGGGGAGTGGCTGGCGCGGCACCGCCACTCTTGGGATGGGTCGCAATCACTGGTCAAATCACCCCTGAGCCGCTACTGCTGATGCTGATTATTTTTGCTTGGACACCGCCACACTTCTGGGCGCTGGCCATTCATAAGCGCGATGATTATGCGCGCGCGGGGATTCCCATGTTGCCTGTTACTCATGGTATCCCTTTTACACGGCTGCAGATTTGGCTGTATGGATGGTTAACTGTGTTAGCGACATTATTGCCGGTGATGATAGGTATGAGTGGCGCGCTTTACCTGTTTATCGTGGTGTGTCTGAATGCACGCTTTATGGTCTGGAATTGGCGAGTGTGGCGTGGACAGGATTTCGCTGCCCCTATCGGCGCATTTTGGTTCTCGATTCGCTACCTGTTGGGGGTTTTCGGGGCACTACTACTCGATCACTACGCTGCGGCGCTGGTCTGGTAATCCAGCGTATAAAGTGATCCTAGGGGCAGGCATTCAGCCAGAGAGGAAGACAAGTCTGGATGCTGTTGGCCTAATGGTGGTATAAGGGTGTACAATTTTCGTCAAGTAATTTATTCGCTTAATGAGGAGTTGCATGAACTCAACGGTAGCGCTGGTACTACTGGCCGTGGCGATTGCAGTGGTTATAGGGCTATGCTTCTACGCATGGTCGTTACGTAAAGAGGTCAGCCGCAGAGAAGCTTATCGACGCGATGAAGATGCTCGTGCTCAACAAAATAGCTTAGAAAACCTCGATTATGTTGCGAGCGCGCTGGTTCAGGAGCAGGTTGATATTACCGAGGGCGCTTGGCGTTGCAAGGTGCTATTAGAGATCATTGACCCTAGTTTAACGGAACGCACTGAATTTCAGGCGTTTGCCGAGCATTACAACCGTACTCAACACCTGAATACGCACTCCGCGCGTCAGCAACTGACCGCTAGAGAACGTATGCAAGAAGACAAAGAGCGCTTGAAGGCGGAAGATGATATGCGCGAAGCCGTATTGGAAGCTGCTAGGGCAGTGCTGAAATGGCGTGCCCAAGGTAAAAACGCGCTGCATTGATTACTGGTTTTGAGCGGTTTTGGCCGCGCAAAAGCATAGCAAACTAATTTTTAGTGACCATCGCGGCAATTTTGCTATGCTGAAGTATGTCGGTATTGGCAAGAAGTTGATATCTTGGCATTGTTGCCTTTTAGCGCTTAGGCGTTAATGATAGGCACACCGTTTTGTGTTCACTGGGTGCTGAGCATTTAGTACACAGGTACTAGTACTGATAGCTTGTACTGATAGCTTGGTGCAAAACTGGTGACACAGAACAGGCGAAAAATGGATGCTCTCGCAATAAGAAGCATTGGATAGATTTGGTCACTTAAGGCCATTTCAGCATTGGATCAAGAAGGAGTCTTGCATGAAAAAATCAACGACTGGCTTGCTAATCGGTTCTGCACTGGTAGTTGGCCTTTCTGGCTGTGCCAGCTCGGCCTCACAGTCTTCCGGCCAAGCAAGCGCTAGCAGCAGTGACCGTAGCTGGTACCAGCACCCGGCAGTATGTGGTCTAGCCGGCGGTTTGATCGGTGGCAGCATTGGCTACGCCACCAGCAGTAGTTCTGATGAAGAGAGCGGCGCTGCTACTGGTGCCGCAGCTGGTGCTGCGATCGGCGGACTGCTATGCGCCGATCGCACCCCTGAGCCGGTTGCACCCCAGTGCCCGAGCTACGGCGAAGTGCCCGCTGGTGTTGCTGTTGACGCCGAAGGCTGCCCGCTAGATTCTGACGGTGACGGCGTGCCGGACTACCGTGATCAGTGCCCAGGCACACCCGCTGGCGTTGAAGTGAATGCCAATGGTTGCCCGCTTGACTCCGATAACGACGGCGTGCCGGACTACCGCGATCAGTGCCCGAATACCCCTGCTGGCGTAGAAGTTAACGCCTTGGGTTGCCCGGATAGCGTTGTTCTACAGGATGTTAACTTCGAGTTTGACTCTGCTCAGTTAACTCCCAACGCTCAGAATGTGCTGAACGGCGTTGCCGAACGTTTGGTGAACAACCCTGATGTTCGCGTAAGCATTGAAGGCCATACTGATTCACGCGGTTCTGACGAGTACAACAAAAACTTGTCACAAGAGCGTGCCCAGTCTGTTGCGTCTTACCTTGCAAGCCGCGGCGTAGCCTCTAACCGCATGCGTGCGGTAGGTTACGGTGAAGAGCGCCCGATCGCCTCTAATGAGACTGAAGAAGGTCGTTTCCAGAACCGTCGTGTTGAACTGGATGAGTGGAACTAAGTTCACTTATCACCCGGGTTTTGCTGATTGGTTTATAAAAGGCTAGCTGCAATTCACGGATAAAGAAACGGGAGGCTTATGCCTCCCGTTTTTATTTTAAGCAGTCAGCAATTCTGCTAATCTTGCCGCTGTTTTAGTTTTGCACCTCCCCAAGACCATTGATAGCGAAATGTGATCCTTGGTATGGATCACCACTGCGCTCAAGGAATCTGAATGCCTATTGTTACTCTGCCCGACGGCAGCCAAAGAACGTTTGAAGCACCGCTGACCATTATGCAGCTTGCAGAATCCATTGGCCCTGGTTTGGTTAAGGCCTGTGTTGCTGGGAAAATCGATGGCGTGTTGGTGGATGCCGCTGACCTGATTGAGCAAGATGCGGAAGTGGCTATCATCACCGCACGTGACCCTGAAGGCCTGGAGATTATCCGTCACTCCTGCGCCCACCTCGTCGGTCATGCGGTTAAGCAGATGTACCCCGAGGCTAAAATGGCCATCGGCCCGGTTATCGAAGATGGTTTCTACTACGATATTGAGTTTGGTCAATCGGTTACACCCGAAGACCTGGAAGCCATTGAAGCGCGTATGCAGTCACTGATAGAGCGCGAGTACGATGTGGTGCGCGAGTATGTTGATCGCGACCAGGCAATGCTAACTTTTTTGCATCGTGATGAACCTTATAAGCAGGAGATAGTGCGCGATATCCCCGATGACGCGACAATCCGGCTTTATCATCATGAAGAGTATGTTGACATGTGCCGCGGGCCGCACGTGCCGAATACCCGCCACTTAAAGGCCTTCAAACTTACCAAGCTGGCAGGCGCCTATTGGCGTGGTGACGCGGCTAACACCATGCTAACGCGTATCTATGGCACTGCATGGGGCGATAAAAAACAGCTTAAAGCTTATGTAAAGCGTCTTGAAGAAGCAGAGAAGCGCGATCATCGTAAGCTGGCTCGTCGTCTGGATCTCTTTCACATGCAGGAAGAGGCGCCGGGAATGATATTCTGGCACCCAAATGGCTGGGCGCTATGGCAACAGATCGAACAATATATGCGCGGCGTCTACAAAGAGGGTGGCTATCAAGAAATACGCTGTCCCCAGATTATGGACGTATCGCTTTGGAAGAAATCAGGGCACTGGGATAACTACGCGGACGGCATGTTCTTTACTGAGTCTGAAAAGCGTGAGTATGCCCTTAAACCGATGAACTGCCCAGGGCACGTTCAGGTGTTTAATTCCGGCTTGCGCAGCTACCGTGAACTGCCTGTTCGTTTTGGTGAGTTCGGTGGTTGCCACCGTAACGAGCCATCAGGTGCTTTGCACGGCATCATGCGTGTGCGGGCATTTACCCAGGATGATGGCCATGTTTTTTGTACAGAAGCCCAAGTTGAGCCTGAAGTAACTGATTTTCATCGCCAGGCGCTGAAGGTGTATAGCGATTTCGGCTTTGACGATATTGCTATTAAAATTGCTCTTCGCCCAGAAAAACGCATTGGCAGTGATGAGGTTTGGGATCGTGCAGAAGATGCGTTGCGCAGTGCATTAAAAAGCTGTGGCGTTGAATGGCAGGAACTTCCTGGCGAAGGTGCGTTCTATGGCCCCAAGATCGAGTACCACATGAAAGATTGCCTGGGTCGCGAATGGCAGGTTGGTACTATGCAGGTCGATTTTATGATGCCAGAGCGCCTTGGAGCCCAATATGTCACTGAAGAGGGGCAACGTAAGTCGCCGGTGATGCTGCATCGTGCTATTGTTGGCTCCATGGAGCGCTTCATTGGCATCTTGATTGAACATTATGCTGGCGCTATGCCATTATGGTTGGCGCCTCAGCAGGCGGTTGTCATGACTATCACCGATTCACAGCGTGAATATGCGCTTGAATTAGAGAATCGCCTGCAAAAAAGTGGTTTGCGTGTTAAAGCGGACTTGAGGAACGAGAAGATCGGCTTTAAAATCCGTGAGCATACGTTACAGAAAGTTCCCTATCTCCTTGTGGTGGGAGATAAGGAAGTCGAAGCTGACTCAGTGGCCGTGCGAACACGCAGCGGCGAAAACCTCGGTACAATGACGGTCGATGAATTCATTGAACGCCATACTGCCGAGAGAGCAGCCCTGGCGACATCGTCAATTGCCTAAGGAGACGGAACGATCAAGAGAAGCAACCAGCGCGGGCGTCCAGCAGACAAACGCCCACCAATGAACGAGCGAATTGTCGAAGAAGAAGTGCGTCTAATAGGTAGCGACGGTGAGCAGTTGGGTGTCGTGCCCACCACCGAAGCGCTAGAGCGTGCTGAATCTGAAAGCTTAGATCTCGTACAAATTTCGAATGCCGACCCCATCGTCTGTAAGATTATGGATTACGGCAAGTTCGTTTTTGAGACCAAGAAGCAGAAAGCGGCTCAAAAGAAGAAGCAGAAGCAAATCCAGGTTAAGGAAGTTAAATTCCGTCCTGGCACCGATGAAGGCGATTATCAGGTCAAGCTTAAAAACCTGACGCGCTTTCTGGAAGGTGGTGACAAGGGCAAAGTCACACTGCGCTTCCGTGGTCGTGAAATGGCGCATCAGGACATCGGCCGCAAGCTGATGGAAAGGATCGCGGCAGACCTGGAAGAGATCGGAGTGGTAGAGGCTTTTCCGAAAATGGAAGGCCGCCAAATGATCATGATTATTGCCCCGAAGAAGAAGTGATCCAACGGCGATGTCAACGGGCTACCGTTAAACCGGTGGTCGGCCCTGGGTTTTCTAAAAAATATCGAGCGGAGTTTTCCTCATGCCGAAAATCAAAAGCAACAGTGGCGCTGCCAAGCGCTTTAAGAAGACGGCTAATGGCTTTAAGCACAAGCAGTCTTTTCGTAGCCACATCTTGACCAAGAAGTCGACCAAGCGTAAGCGTCAGCTGCGTGGAATGAAGCAGATCCACGCGTCCGACAAAGCGCTTATCCAGCGTATGCTGCCGAATCTGTAAGTCGGGATTTCGTTTTTCTGAGCGCACAATTTTTTTGCCTCAGCCTTAAAGTCAGGAGTGTGTTATGACTCGAGTTAAACGTGGCGTAGTAGCGCGTCGTCGCCATAAAAAAGTATTGAAGCTTGCCAAAGGTTACTACGGTGCCCGTTCGCGCGTTTTCCGCGTTGCCAAGCAAGCCGTTATTAAAGCCGGTCAGTACGCTTACCGTGACCGTCGCAACCGTAAGCGCCAGTTCCGCGCGCTTTGGATCCAGCGTATTAACGCCGGTGCGCGCGTCAACGGTATGTCTTACAGCCGCTTTGTAGGTGGCCTTAAGAAAGCCGGTATCGAAATCGACCGTAAAGTATTGGCCGATTTGGCAGTTCACGAGAAGGCTGCATTTGCCGCCATCGTGGAAAAAGCCAAGGCTGCCCAATAAGGTAGTATGCACGGGGCGTTTGCCCGTGTTACGTGCCTGAGGTCATTTCAGAGTGACCCATCCAGGGGAAGAGCAGCCGCTCTTCCCCTGTTTTTTTGTCACCTTCAACGTGCCACGCCATCTTTACCGATGGACACCGCTTAATTCGGAGTGAAACGGATGGATCACCTTCCTACTCTGGTCTCTGAGGCGCGCGACGCCATTCAGGCTGCGCAGAGTGTCGCCGCACTAGACGAGTTACGAGTACGCTACTTAGGTAAAAAAGGTGAGGTAACTGCCTTACTGAAAGGCCTGGGTAAGCTGTCAGCCGAAGAGCGCCCGGCGGCAGGCGAGCGTATTAACCAAGCCAAGCAAACGCTGGCGGACGAAATTGATGCTAAGCGCGAGCAACTTGAAAGCGCTGCGCTGAATGCCCGCTTGGCCGCTGAAAGTATCGATGTCACCTTGCCGGGGCGTGGCCAGGCCAGTGGTGGGTTGCATCCTGTGACGCGTACTCTCGAACGTATAGAGGGCCTGTTTACACGTATTGGTTATGACGTGGCGGTAGGGCCTGAAATTGAAGACGACTATCACAATTTTGAAGCCCTCAATATTCCCGCACACCATCCTGCGCGTGGCATGGCCGATACCTTCTATTTTGACGCCACACGTTTGCTGCGTACTCACACCTCGCCGGTGCAAGTGCGCACTATGAAAAGCAGCGAGCCGCCCATTCGTATCGTTTGTCCAGGGCGCGTCTATCGAAGCGACTCCGATTTGACCCACACGCCGATGTTCCATCAAGTGGAGGGTTTGTTGGTGGATGAAGGGGTTAGTTTTGCTGACCTTAAAGGGACAATCGAAGATTTTCTTCAGGCATTTTTTGAGCGCGACGATCTTTCGGTGCGTTTCCGTCCCTCCTACTTTCCGTTCACTGAACCCTCCGCCGAAGTGGATATTCAGTGTGTGATGTGTAGTGGGGCAGGCTGCCGTGTCTGTTCCCATAGCGGCTGGTTGGAAGTGATGGGCTGTGGCATGGTGCATCCTGAAGTCTTCCGCCACTCGGGCATTGATACCGAGCGCTATACCGGATTTGCCTTCGGAATGGGGGCTGAGCGTTTGGCAATGCTGCGCTACGGCGTGAATGATTTACGCCTGTTCTTTGAAAATGATCTGCGCTTTTTACGTCAATTCGCTTAAGACCGCCGCCGAATACAGGATCAACCATGAAATTTTCAGAACAATGGCTGCGTGAGTGGGTATCGCCGCAGCTTGAAACCCAGGCAATGGCCGACCAAATCACCATGGCGGGCTTGGAGGTCGACGCTGTTGAAGCGGTCGCTGCGCCCTTCAGCGGCGTGGTGGTGGCTGAGGTGCTGAGCAAAGAGAAGCACCCTGACGCAGATAAGCTCAATGTGTGCAGCGTGGATGACGGCAGTGGCGAGCCTGTGCAGGTTGTCTGCGGGGCGCCCAATGTGGACGTTGGCCAGAAAGTTCCCTTTGCCCAGGTAGGCGGCGTGCTGCCGGGTGACTTCAAGATCAAAAAAGCCAAACTGCGCGGCGTTGAATCGCGGGGGATGATCTGTTCTGCCTCCGAGCTGGGGCTTGAAGAGGAGACGTCGCCGGGCATTCTGGTGCTGTCGGCTTCAGCGCCAGTGGGTGTCGATTTCCGAGAGTTCATGCACCTTAATGACATGACCATTGAGGTCGACCTGACGCCTAATCGTGGCGATTGCCTAAGTATTAAAGGGATGGCGCGTGAAGTCGGCGTACTTAACCGCTTGCCGGTTAGTGGGCCGGCAATAGCACCGGTGGCGGCTGAGGTTGACGATAGCTTTGCGGTTAGCATTGAGGCCTCGGAGCAGTGCCCTCGCTATATTGGCCGCGTAATCAAAGGCGTTAATGTTAAGGCTGAAACGCCACTGTGGATGGTCGAACGGTTGCGCCGTAGTGGTGTGCGCTCTATTGACCCGGTGGTGGATATTACCAACTACGTCATGCTGGAATTAGGCCAGCCGATGCACGCCTTTGATCGTGACAACCTGCAAGGCGGCATGGTTGTGCGCATGGCCAAGCCAGGCGAGAAGCTGACGCTGCTGGACGGAAATGAAGTGGAGCTGCGTCCTGAAACACTGGTGATTGCCGATCATTCCGGCCCGCTAGCCATGGCAGGGGTGATGGGGGGGGAAAACTCCGGCGTTAATCAGAATACTCAGACTATTTTCCTGGAATCGGCTTTCTTCACACCACTTGCCATTGCGGGGCAAGCGCGATCCTACGGGCTGCATACCGATGCATCGCATCGCTTTGAGCGTGGTGTTGATCCGCAGTTGACGCCAGTCGCCGTCGAGCGTGCCACACAGCTTTTGATTGAGATCTGCGGTGGTCAGGCTGGCCCTGTTGTTGAGGCTCAAAGTGCTGAGCATATGCCTGCAGAGCGCGCGATTCTGTTACGCAGTGCGCGTTTGGAAAAGGCGCTTTCCAAGGCCCTGGATAGTGATGATGTGACCGATATTCTGCAACGTCTAGGGCTTGATGTCAGCGTACAGGATGCCGGTTGGGCGGTGACTGCGCCAAGCTGGCGTTTTGACCTGGCCATCGAAGAAGACCTGATTGAAGAAGTCGCGCGTATCCACGGCTACAATAATTTGCCGGTGCGTCGCCCCGCGGCACGCTTGGCGCTGCGCTCCGCGGATGAAGCAACGCTCACCCAGGCACGGCTGCGCCGTCAGATGGTGGCGCGAGGTTTTCAGGAGGCGGTTACCTACAGTTTCGTGGCTCCCGAGCTGCAAGCGACCATGCTGCCTGATGCGGTAAGCCCTGTGCTGGCTAACCCTATCTCTGCTGACCTGTCGGTGATGCGCGCGAGCCTGTTTCCCGGTTTGGTGCGTGCCATGGAGTACAACCTTAACCGCCAGCAAACCCGCGTGCGGCTGTTTGAGACCGGGTTGGTCTTTAACGGAGAGTTGGATGCGTTGTCACAAGTACCGATGCTCGGCGCTTTGGTATGCGGTTCCCGTGAGGCCGAGGGCTGGAGTGATGCGAAAGATCGGGTAGATTTCTATGATCTAAAAGGCGATTTAGAAAGTCTCCTAGCCTTGGGCGGGGACGCCGATGCATGGCGCTTTGAGCCTGCTGAGCACCCGGCGCTGCACCCCGGCCAGAGTGCCCAGCTACTGCATTGCGGAAAGCCCGCTGGCTGGATTGGCACCCTGCACCCGCAGGTGCGCGCGATGCTTGGCTTAAAAATGGATGCCGTGCTGTTTGAAGTGCGCCTGGATGTGCTCAGCCAAGGACGGATTCCCGCTTTTGAGCCGCTTTCGCGTTTTCCTGAGGTGCGCCGTGATTTGGCGTTTATACTCAAAGAGGCTACTCCTGTGCAGGCGCTGCTGGATTGTGCCAAGCAACAAGCGGGGGAGTATCTGCAAGATATCAAACTATTCGATGTCTATGCGGGTAAAGGCGTAGCCGAAGGGCACAAGAGTATCGCATTGGGCTTGACCTGGCAGCATCCATCGCGCACGCTAAACGACGAAGAAATCAATCAGTTGGTTGATTCAATTGTGACACAAGTGCGTGTCAAGCTGGATGCGGAGCTGCGCGGCTAAGTAAGTAGCTAGAATTAGTACCTGGGCCACGTCACGATGCTTATCACGTTCTTGGCAATGCGTTTGCTACTGTGTATTTGATACAGAGCGTTTGTTGCTATGTTTGCTGCAAGGATAAGGAGAAGCCTTATGGGTGCGTTGACCAAAGCAGAGCTGGCTGAACATTTGCATGCTGAGCTAGCCCTGTCCAAGCGAGAAGCGAAGGCCATGGTCGAAGCTTTTTTTGAAGAGATTCGAGCCTGTCTGCGTGAGAACGAGCAGGTAAAGCTGTCGGGTTTTGGTAACTTTGATCTGCGTGATAAGCGCGAGCGACCAGGACGTAATCCTAAAACCGGTGAGGAAATCCCTATTTCTGCTCGGCGAGTCGTGACGTTTCGTCCAGGTCAGAAGCTCAAACAGCAGGTTGAGCACTATGTAGGCGGTGAGTAGTTTTTTGAGGCTATGGGGGTTATCCAATCCCAGGCAGCTTGGCTGCGCTCATGGCCGCCAGAGTCGATGCCTATTGAGACTTATGTCTTTTAAAAGGAGTGCCTTCTGGCGCTCCTTTTTCTTTTTATGATCCGAGCGTCTTGGTGGGGTTGGTTGCCTAGTGCCCCTTAAATGCCACCGCTTTCAATCAGCCAGGTAATCACCACTTTAATGACATAACCCAGCATGCCTGCGCCCAGTACGACAAACAGCATGATGGTGCCAAATTTGCCTGCGTTCGATTTTTTGGCCAAGTCCCAAATAATAAAACACATAAATAAGATCAGGCCGCCAATCATTAGCGGGGTGATCCAAGTCTCGAA
Source organism: Halomonas sp. SpR1 (assembly GCF_031010175.1). Classification (GTDB taxonomy): domain Bacteria; phylum Pseudomonadota; class Gammaproteobacteria; order Pseudomonadales; family Halomonadaceae; genus Vreelandella. Next base: position 335,884 of record NZ_JAUAMB010000001.1, on the reverse strand, counting down.
GGTTTGCTGCATAGCCACTCCTGTGTGCTGCGTGTAAGTCATCCGGTACGGGTGATGTGTCTCATTCTAACCAGCCATGTTAATATTTGAGCAAATTCATCGGGTATTTGTCGACTTGACAGTTGGCACTGTGACACTTTGACAGGGGAGTGACGATGCCGAAGCTGAATATTTTGGTGGGCACCATGTATGGCGGTGCCTTAGACGTGGCAGAGCAGGTGAAGCCCCTATTTGAGCAGGCCGGTTACGCTGTGGCGATTCTGGAACAGCCTAGTGTCGATGATATCGTTGGTGGCGATGCTGATTTGGTGCTGTTTTGTGTATCGACCACGGGCAGTGGCGATTTTCCTGGCAGTTTCGTGCCCTTTGTGCGCAATTTGCGCGATCAAAGCCCCGCGCTTACGTCGCTTCGTTACGGTCTCATCGCCCTGGGTGATAGCTCCTATGGCGATACGTTTTGTGGCGCAGGCAGGGCGCTTGACGAGCTGCTGGCGGATCATGGTGCGACCCGATTAGGCGAGCGCCTAGAGATTGATGCCATGGAAACCTTTATGGCTGACGATGCTGCTGTTCCCTGGGTGGAAGAGTGGATCATTGCCCAGCAATTAGAGGTAGCCTGAACGATGCAGCGAGCGCCTACCTCGCCTGAGCGCATTAGCGTCGCGCTGGGCTTATGTATCGTTATGCTGGCGACCCTGCCTCGCTACATGGCGGGCGGGCATGAAACCCGCCAAACGCTGATCATCTTCGCTTTAGTATTGGTCTCCTTGGCGACTGTTGTGCAATGGCGCTTATTGGCCGTGGAGGCACGTAGGCGGCTGCCGCAACTGTGCAAACGGTTAGTTGCCATGCTGCTGCTAGGAATGGCAGTAATGGGCGGTTGGCACGCACTATTTACGGACTGGATTAGCTGGCAGGTGTTTATCTCCCATGGAGCAACCCTTGGGGTGCTGCTTCATGCGCTAAGCCTATGGTGGTCAGGTGAGCGTCAAGCTAGCTAGCGCTTTTTCTGCAGCGATTGAAAAAGTCGCTGCAAGGCGTACAAAGCAGTAGAATGGCAACAGTTATGCAGTGTGAGGGGCAATAATGAAGCCAAACACACCCTAAAACGGTTAATTGCTCGCTTATTGCCTTGTTTTTATAATCACTGCCCCCATGTTGCGAGCATGGCGCTTGCCACCATGCGTTGGGGTTCTTAAAATTGCCCCTTTGATCTTTTTAGACGCAATCAGCACAATTACACGCAATCAACACAACGCCCAGCCGTTAGAGGACAATTCATGCAAGTTTCTGTCGAGACGACCTCCCAGATCGAACGCCGCATTACCATTCAGGTGCCGGCTGCCGAAATCGACGAGGCCGTTAGCGCTCGCTTGAAAGACACCGCGAAGAATGTTCGCTTGAATGGTTTTCGCCAGGGCCGGGTGCCAATGGCAGTAGTCCAGCAGCGCTACGGCCAAGACGTACGTAATGAAGTAGTCAGCGAAGTGATGCGCGAGCGTTACGTGCGCGCTATTACCGAAGAAGGCCTGAACCCGGCTGGCTTCCCGCAAATTGAGCCATCGGTCAATGAGTCGGGTAAAGATTTAGAATTCGTTGCGGTCATGGAGATCTACCCGCAGGTCGAGCTGGCTTCAATCGAAGGCACAGAGATTGAGCGCCCGGTGGTTTCCGTCAGCGATGCCGATGTCGACGAAATGATCGATACGCTGCGTAAGCAAAACGCCGCCTGGGAAGAAGTGGACGCTGCGGCCGCCGACGGTGACCAAGTTACTATTGACTTCCAGGGGTATATCGGTGATGAGCCGTTTGAAGGCGGTAGCGCCGAAGGTCACACCCTAGTCATTGGCTCCAATAGCTTCATTCCCGGTTTTGAAGAGCAACTGATTGGCGCCAAAGCGGGTGAAGAGAAGACTCTTAATGTCACCTTCCCTGCAGATTACCAGGCCGAGCATTTGGCCGGTAAAGACGCTACCTTCAAGGTAACAGTGCACAAGGTCAGCAGCCAGGAACTGCCCGAGGTTGATGCTGAGTTTATCGAGCGCTTTGGCGTAGAAGGCGGTGACCAGGAAAAATTCCGCGCTGAAATCAAAAAGAACATGACCCGTGAAGCGTCGCAAGCCGTCGATAACCGGGTTAAGCAGCAAGTACTTGATGCGCTGAAAAAGGTTAACGAAATTCCTGTGCCTAGCGCTCTCGTTCAGCAAGAGACAGATGGCATGAAGCGCCAGGCGGCCCAGCAGTTTGGCCTGGGCGAAGACTTTGATGTTAGTCAGTTACCCAACGAGCTGTTCGAAGAGCAGGCCAAAGGCCGCGTTCAGGTTGGCTTGCTGCTGGCTGAAGTGATCAAGGCTAACGAACTTGATGCTGACGATGACGCTATCAAAGCCAAGGTAACCGAGCTGGCCGAGCAGTACCAAGACCCTGATGAAGTGGTTAGCTACTACATGGGTAATGAGCAGCTGAAAACCCAGGTAAAATCTGCCATTCTTGAAGAGAAGGCGGTGGCTAAGCTGCTTGAGCAAACGAACATTAAAGACGTTGAGATGTCTTACCAACAAGCCCTTGCCGCTGCGCAACAGCAGGCAGAGCAAGATGAGGGTGCCGAAGAGGGCGAGCAAGCGAGCGCCTAACACCTTGGAACGTGGCGCACCTGTATGTCGGTGCGCCTTTCCCTTCCCGGACGCAAGGAATCACCTGAATGAGTGAGTTTGATATTCAAAACGCCGGCGGTCTAGTGCCCATGGTGGTTGAGCAGAGCGCCAAAGGGGAAAGGGCCTACGACATCTACTCACGCCTGTTAAAAGAGCGCGTGATCTTTTTGGTAGGCCCTGTAGAAGACTACATGGCTAATCTGGTTGTCGCCCAGTTGCTGTTCCTGGAATCGGAAAATCCCGATAAAGATATTCACCTGTATATCAACTCGCCAGGTGGCTCTGTTACCGCGGGTATGTCGATTTACGACACGATGCAGTTTGTGAAGCCAGATGTCTCTACGGTATGTATTGGTCAGGCGGCCAGCATGGGCGCGCTGTTATTGACAGCTGGTGCTGCTGGTAAACGCTACTGTCTGCCTAACTCGCGGGTGATGATTCATCAGCCGCTAGGTGGTTACCAGGGCCAAGCGTCTGATATCGAAATTCATACCCGTGAAATTCTCGGTATTCGTGAAAAACTGAATCAAATTCTTGCCCATCACACGGGCCAGGATATTGAAACCGTTTCGCGTGATACCGATCGGGATAATTTCATGAGCGCCAATACAGCCAAAGAGTATGGTTTGATTGATGCAGTACTGGATAAGCGGCCTACATCCTGATAGCGTGATAGGATTCTGCTTTTCTAACGAGCTTTTCCGGCGGTGAAAGCCGCCGCAGTGACAGAGGTATACGAATGGCCGACGGCAAAGGCAAGGACGAAGGGGGCAAGCTGCTCTACTGCTCGTTTTGTGGTAAGAACCAAAACGAAGTACGTAAGCTGATTGCGGGCCCGTCCGTTTATATCTGCGATGAGTGTGTCGACTTATGTAATGACATCATTCGCGAGGAAGTTCTCGAAGCCGATGCCGAGAGCGATGAGGAGCGTTTACCTACGCCTCGCGAAATACGTCACACACTAGATGATTACGTTATCGGACAGGATCGCGCCAAAATGGTGCTTTCCGTAGCGGTGTATAACCACTACAAGCGTCTGAAAACCGATGTACGCGACGGCGACGTAGAACTAGGTAAATCAAACATTCTGCTAATTGGTCCCACCGGTAGCGGTAAAACGCTGCTAGCGGAAACCATGGCACGGCTACTGAATGTACCTTTTACCATTGCGGATGCAACCACGCTGACGGAAGCCGGCTATGTCGGTGAAGATGTTGAAAACATCATCCAGAAGCTGTTGCAGAAGTGCGATTACGACGTCGAAAAAGCCGAGCGCGGCATTGTTTATATTGATGAAATCGACAAGATTTCACGCAAATCGGATAACCCTTCGATCACTCGCGATGTGTCGGGTGAAGGCGTACAGCAGGCATTGCTGAAGCTTATTGAAGGAACGACAGCGTCTGTGCCGCCTCAAGGCGGACGCAAACACCCCCAGCAGGAGTTTGTTCAGGTTAATACGGGCAATATTCTGTTTATCGTCGGCGGTGCGTTTGCGGGGCTGGACAAGGTTATTCGTGACCGCGCTGAAAAGGGCGGGATCGGCTTCAATGCAGCAGTGAAAAGCAAGGAGTCCTCCCGTGGGGTGGGTGAGCTGCTGGCCGACGTCGAGCCTGATGACCTGGTTAAATTTGGTTTGATTCCAGAGTTCGTGGGTCGTTTGCCGATCATCGCGACACTGATGGAACTGACAGAAGACGCTCTGGTGCAGATTCTGACGGAGCCCAAGAACTCGCTGGTCAAGCAGTACGCTAAATTGTTTGAAATGGAAGATGTAACGCTAGAGTTTAGAGATGAAGCGTTACGTGCGGTGGCTGAGAAAGCCATGGAACGTAAAACGGGGGCCCGCGGTCTGCGCTCTATTTTAGAGTCAGTATTGCTGGATACCATGTATGAAATTCCGTCGCTTGAAGGCGTCAGCAAAGTCGTCATCGATGCCTCGGTGATTGCTGGTGAGAGCGAGCCACTGTTGATCTACTCTCAGCAAGAAGAAGCACGTGTCGACGGCACTGATGGTTAGTGGTTAGTCGAGTATCGCGGCCCAGCTTCAACCCGCTTGCGCTAAACCAAGGGGTCGCCTAGGCGACCCCTTGTTATTATAGAGCGCTATTATAGAGCGCTATAAAGCCTAATCCGTGAAGTGTTACTGTCTAGCCTATTCAGTGCTAACGCTTTAAACGATAGCATGTTGAAAAGTGTAGTACTTTTCCAAGTACTCTTTTAAGTACTCATCCGATTTGTCGAGGAACGTCTGCGATGCAGCAGAACGCCGAACAGACACAATGTCTACCCCTTTTGCCATTGCGCGATGTGGTTGTTTATCCGCAAATGGTTATCCCTCTCTTTGTAGGTCGTGAAAAGTCTATCCAGGCGCTTGAAGCGGCGATGGAGGCTGATAAACGTGTGCTACTGGTGGCTCAGCGTGAAGCGTCTCAAGATGAGCCTGACAACGCGGATCTTTACGCGATGGGCACCGTGGCCGATATCATGCAACTGCTCAAGTTGCCCGATGGCACGGTCAAAGTGCTTATTGAAGGTAATTTTCGAGCGGATGTACTGAATGTCGAAGAGAATGCGGCAGGCTACACTCAGGCGCACTTAACACCCCGTGAGAGCGAACCGCTTACCAGTCGTGAGCAGGAAGCGCTGGTTCGCGTGTTGCTCAATCAGTTCGAACAGTACGTCAAGCTTTCCAAGAAAGTCCCTAACGAAGTGCTTAATTCGCTGTCGGGGATAGAGGATCCAAGCCGCTTGGTGGACACTATCTGTGCCCATCTGTCGCTTAAAATTGGCGACAAACAAGAGCTGCTTGAGATGGATCGCGTGCGCGATCGTATTGAGCATTTGATGGCGCTGATCGAGTCTGAGATCGACCTGCTGCAAGTAGAGAAGCGCATCCGCTCACGGGTCAAAGAGCAGATGGAGAAGACCCAGCGCGAGTACTATCTCAATGAGCAAATGAAAGCCATCCAGAAAGAGATGGGTGAGCTGGATAACGTGCCCAATGAGGCTGAAAAGTACGAGCTGGCGATTAAAGAATCCGGTATGCCGAAGGAGGCATCTGAGAAAGCCACGCAAGAGCTCAATAAGCTCAAAATGATGGCCTCAAACTCCGCCGAAGCGACCGTGGTGCGCTCTTACCTGGATTGGTTAGTTGCAGTTCCATGGAAAAAGCGCACCCGCGTCAAACATGATCTCGTCAAAGCACAACAGGTGCTGGATGAGGATCACTACGGCCTGGAGGAGGTCAAAGCACGCATCCTGGAGTACCTTGCCGTACAGAAGCGCGTACGCAAGATGAAAGGCCCGGTGCTGTGTCTCGTGGGGCCGCCAGGGGTGGGTAAGACCTCGCTTGGCCAGTCCATCGCCCGTGCCACCAATCGCAAGTACGTGCGTTTGGCGCTGGGTGGTGTCCGCGATGAGTCGGAAATTCGCGGCCATCGGCGCACCTATATCGGCTCGTTGCCGGGTAAACTGATGCAGCGGATGAGCCGGGCCGGGGTAAAAAACCCATTGTTCCTGCTGGACGAGGTCGACAAGCTAGGTATGGATCACCGCGGTGATCCGGCTTCTGCGCTGCTCGAAGTGCTTGATCCGGAGCAGAACAACAGCTTTAGCGATCACTACCTGGAGCTCGACTACGATCTCTCCGAGACGCTCTTCATCTGTACTGCTAACTCGATGAATATTCCCAGTGCACTGCTTGACCGCATGGAGATTATTCGTCTGCCGGGTTACACCGAAGATGAGAAGCTGGCGATCGCTAAACGCTACTTATTGCCTAAGCAATTAGCCGCGAACGGTTTAAAAGGCGATGAGTTAACGCTGGAAGATAGCGCACTTTTAGAGCTTATTCGCTACTACACACGAGAAGCGGGTGTGCGTGAGTTAGAGCGACAGATTGCCAAGGTGTCGCGCAAGGTATTGCGTGAACGGATTGAGGCAGAGCGTGACCCCCAAGCCAAACAAGCGGGGCAGAGCTTAACGGCAGAGCAAATTGAGCACTACGCGGGCGTTCGTCGCTACAGTTACGGCTTAGCGGAGCAGGACGACCAGATCGGCCGAGTAACAGGGCTTGCCTGGACATCGGTGGGGGGTGAACTGCTCAGCATAGAGTCCGTGGTGACGCCAGGTAAGGGGCGAATTAACAAGACCGGTTCACTTGGCGATGTGATGAAAGAGTCGGTGAGTGCCGCCCAAACAGTGGTGCGTGCCAGGGCTGAAGCTTATGGCATTGACCCCGATCGGTTCGAAAAAGAAGATCTGCATATTCACGTGCCGGAAGGGGCAACACCGAAAGATGGCCCCAGTGCGGGTATTGCCATGGTAACGGCGATCGTTTCTGCCTATACCCAGCGTGCGGTACGCTGTGATGTGGCCATGACCGGCGAAGTCAATCTGCGCGGAGAAGTATTGCCGATTGGCGGATTGAAGGAGAAATTGCTGGCAGCCCGCCGCGGTGGTATAAAGACAGTGCTAATTCCTGAAGAAAACCGTCGTGATCTCAAGGAAGTACCTGACAATATCAAAGGTGCATTGGATATTCGTCCGGTACGCTGGATAGATGATGTCTTAGCCGTAGCGCTAGCAGATAAGGTAGAAGACGGTGCGCCATTGAAAAGTACCGAAGCATCGTTTAGTAATACCGTTGTTGCTAGTACCCATTAAGCTGTTAAAGTCCTCTCTGGTCTTTAATTTTACTTAATATTTGCTCGCCACTCGTGTGGCGGGTATCTCGCGGCATGGTTGCTTGACAGATGTTTCAAGGCATTGCTATAAAACGCAGCTATGCTTTGATCGTCGTATCCATCGGTGACCATGCCGTTCAGAGCCATTTTTTGAAACAGTCAAGGGGTGAAGAGTGAATAAGTCCGAGCTGATTGAAGCCATTGCCGCGTCTGCAGATATTCCCAAAGCAGCGGCAACCCGCGCATTGGATGCCATGGTGGAGTCTGTCACCGATAGCCTTAAAAAAGGCGAAAGCGTATCTCTGGTAGGTTTTGGTACCTTCGCGATCAAAGAGCGTGCTGCTCGTACTGGCCGCAACCCACAAACGGGTGAGCCAATCCAGATCAGCGCAGCCAAAGTACCCAGCTTCAAAGCAGGTAAGGCGCTGAAAGACGCCGTCAACTAATTTGACCGCGTTTGCTGTAACCTAATGGGCGCATCGCATTGGCGATGCGCCCATGTTATTTTCTGGCCCACTATTTATGACGGGTTAGCGGGCCGACCTGTTTGGCTGTGACTATCTGAGGCTAGCATGCTGCAAAGTATTCGAGATGGCTCCAGGAGCTGGGGTGCCAAAATTATTATCGGTGTTATGGTCGCGGCCATGGCACTTTTCGGGATTGAGTCACTGTTTGGGCTTTTTGGCGATGATCCAAACGAAGTCGCGAGCGTCAACGGTCAGCCGATTATGCGCCAACAGCTTGAGCTGGAAGTTCAGCGCGCGCTACGTTCTGGTCAAGTGCCGCCGGAGCAAGAGCGCGCTCTGCGCCGCGATATGCTCGATCAGTTGATCACTCAGAAGCTACTGTCCCAGTATGCTGAGGAGGGCGGTTTTGCCGTTTCTGAACAGCAATTAGATCAGTTAATTGTCAGCCTGCCGGAATTTCACGATCAGGATGGTCGCTTCTCCGCAGAGGTGTTCCGAAATCGTCTCGCCAGTGCGGGCTATACGCCGATTGCATTCCGTGAAGAGTTACGTGTCGATATTCAGCGGCAGCATTTACAGCAAGGCTTAGCCTTCAGTGATTTTAGCTTGCCGAACGAGCAAGAGCGTCTGGCCGAATTACAGCGCCAGCAGCGCAGTTTCCGCTACGTGGTGCTGGATGGTGACGATCTGAACGCCAATATCGACGTTAGCGATGAGGAGCTCCAAGCGTATTACGATGCCAATCAAGAGCGCTATGAGCGGCCCGAACAGGTACGCCTTGAGTACGTGTTAATTGACCGCCAAGCCATGGCGGAGACGCGTGACGTAGACGAAGAGGTGCTGCGTGACGCATGGCGTGAAAAAAACCGTGATGCTGATCGCCGCGTATCCCACATTATGATTACCTTTGGTAATGAGCGCACCCGCGATGAAGCGCAGCAATTGGCTGAGACCGCTCGTGAAGCACTGGACAATGGTGAGTCGTTTGCAGATACCGCCTTACGCTACTCGGACGACACGGCCAGTGCAGAAGAGGGTGGCGATCTGGGCGTGATCAGCCGTGGTTTCTTCGGCGACAGCTTTGATGAAGCGGCTTTTGGCCTCGAAGAGGGTGATGTTTCCCAGCCGGTTGAGCTGGATAACGCCTTCCATATCATTCAGGTGACGGATATTCAGGGCCCCACCTTTGAGCAGCAGCGCGAAGAGTTGGCACGTGAAGTCGCGCTACGTGATGTTGATGATGAGTTTAATCAGCGCGTACAGCAGCTGATTGATGAGAGCTTCGCAGCCGATGACCTGCAGAGCGTTGCCGATGATCTTGATCTGACTCTGCAGGAGAGCGATTGGCTCGCCCGTGATGATGAGGCGGAAGGTGTGCTATCTGAGCCTGGCGTGATGTCAGCGGCGTTTAGCAGCGATGTGCTTGAAGAGGGCTACAACAGTGAAGTGATCGAGTTGGATCAGGATCGGCGCTTGGTTCTTCGCGTTGCCGAGCAGCGCGATGCGACGTTGCTGCCACTTGATGAAGTGCGCGAAGAGGTTGAAGTTGCGGTAGCCGCTGAGCAGCAGCAACAGGCGCTGCGTGAACAAGCGCAGGCGCTGGTCACCAATCTGCGCGAAAATCAGCAGGTGGATGTTGACTGGCTCGAAGCTAACAGCGTAAGCCGTCAAGCCGATACCACTGTGCCTCAGCTGATTATTCAGGAAGCTTTCCGTATACCACGCCCAGAAGAGGGCGAGAGCGTCTATCGTACGGTTGAGCTACCACAAGGTGTCGCTGTTGTTGCTCTGGATAGCGTAAGCGTCGGTGAGGTCGATGAGCAGATGGAGGCGTTTGTTGCCCAAATGGCCGAGCAGTTGCGCGCTCAATCGGTGTTGCAGGGATTAATTGATGACTTGCGCAGCGATGCGGATATAGAGCGGTAGAATCGCTTAAGTGCGAGTTAGGCAACAGCAAGACAAAAAAGCCGATCTCACGATCGGCTTTTTTAATGCTTAAAGGGTTGATGCTTAAAGTGTACTTAGCCGTCAGGCAGTTGTGTTAAGGAAAACTGACGCAATCGTGGCACCGTGTGGTCGCTGCGCTCGATAATAATATCCCAGCCATGCTGAGCATCCCAGTCGCCTAGCACATAACGTTTGGCCGGCACATCTTCTACCGTTAAGTCATGGACGTGGGGGCGGTGGGTGTGACCGTGAATCATGGTGGTTACTCCGTGGCGCTCCATGACATGGATGACCTCCTGGTGAGTAACATCCATGATCGCTTCAGCCTTATTAGCATTGGCTTCACCCGATTGCGCGCGCAAACTCTGGGCAAGTGCTACGCGCTGCTCCAAAGGTAGCGCAAGCATTTGTGACTGCCATTCAGGGTTGCGCGACTGTTGGCGGAAAGCCATATAGGCTTCATCCCGAGTACACATACTGTCCCCATGGAGCAGCACAACGGGGACGCCCTGAATTTCCACTTCCTCAATTTCCGGGAGTAGAAACGCCTGACAGGCATTAACAAAGCGCTCGCCGAGCAAAAAATCACGGTTGCCATGCATTAAGTACACAGCGGTGCCATCGCTGCTAAGCTTGCGTAAACGCTTGATCACCTCCTGGGCTACGCCGCAAAGCGGGTGTGTATTGGCGTCGAGTAGATCATCGCCAATCCAGGCATCGAAAAGATCACCAAGAATATACAGCGCGTCGGCTCCTGGAGCGGTATGCTCCAAGTAGCGGTAAAACCCCTGGTTGATCTCGGGGGTATCGCTACTCAGATGAAGGTCGGCAACAAGCAGTGTGCGCATAAGGCTCCCTGTGTTATTCCGCGTCCTTGACGTACGCACGCTCGATAATGACATCTTCCGCGGGGACGTCGGCATGCATGCCGCGGCGGGTCGTTGCTACGTTTTTAATTTCGTTGACCACATCCATGCCGTCAACGACTTCGCCAAATACCGCGTAGCCCCAGCCTTGCAGGCTTTTACCGCTGTGATCCAGAAAACTGTTATCGCCCACATTGATAAAAAACTGGGCAGTCGCCGAGTGAGGATCCTGGGTGCGTGCCATGGCCAGGGTGCCAATGGTGTTTTTCAAGCCGTTGTCGGCTTCGTTGTCGATAGGGTCGCGGGTGGGTTTTTGATTAAACTCTTTATCGAAACCGCCCCCTTGCACCATAAAACCGTCAATGACTCGGTGAAACAGGGTGCCGTCATAAAATCCGTCGCGCACGTACTGCTCAAAATTTGCCGCGCTAATCGGCGCTTTTTCGTGGTTAAGAGCGATGGTGATGTCACCATGGTTCGTCTGTAATACGATCATAGATAAATTCCTGTTCAATAAAGGCATTCGCCTTGGCGCTGTGCATCGGCGTCACGTTATAATAGCGGTTTTGCCCTGCACCGCGAAGGGCTACAGGCGTATCCTACGTTTTCATAGCATGTTTTCACGGCTCAGCACGCCATTCACCACGAGGTTATCAACACCATCATGACCAACGAGACCACCCCAGCGCCGAACTTCATTCGTAACCAAGTACGCGACGAAATCGAGGGCGGCCAGGTCACTAAAATCGTGACGCGCTTCCCCCCGGAGCCCAATGGCTTCCTGCATATCGGCCATGCAAAGTCGATCTGTCTAAATTTCGGGTTGGCGGAGCAGATGGGTGGCGAGTGTCATCTACGTTTTGACGACACCAACCCTGCCAAAGAAGAGCAGGCCTACATCGATGCGATCAAAGAAGACGTCAGCTGGCTAGGCTTTGAATGGGCAGGCCCGGTGCGTTTTGCCTCCGACTACTTCGATCAGCTTTACGCCTGGGCGCAGCACTTAATGCGTGAAGGCAAAGCGTATGTCGATGATCTCTCGCCGGATGAAATTCGTGAGTATCGCGGCACCCTGACAGCGCCGGGTAAACCGAGCCCCTACCGTGAGCGAAGCGTCGAAGAGAATCTGGATTTGCTGGAGCGTATGCGTGAAGGCGAGTTTGGCGAAAGTGAAAAGGTTGTGCGCGCCAAGATTGATATGGCATCACCCAATATCAATTTACGCGACCCGATTATTTATCGCATTCGTCACGCCAGCCATCACCAAACCGGCGATAAGTGGAAAATTTACCCCTCTTACGACTTTACCCACGGTCAGTCGGACGCCATTGAGGGGATTACCCACTCAATCTGCACGCTAGAATTCGAAGATCACCGTCCCTTGTACGAGTGGTTCTTGAATAATCTGCCGGTACCCTCAAAACCGCGTCAAATTGAGTTCGCACGGCTGAATCTCGATTACACCCTGACCTCCAAGCGTAAACTGAAGCTGCTGGTTGACGAGCAAATCGTCGATGGTTGGGATGATCCGCGTATGCCGACCATTTCCGGCATGCGTCGCCGTGGCTACACGCCAGCATCTATCCGTAAGTTTTGCGAGATGATTGGGGTTACCCGCGCCGACGGTGGACTGGTGGATATCGCCATGCTGACCCACGCCATTCGCTCGGACTTGGAAGACAACGCGCCCCGCGCGATGTGTGTGCTAAAGCCGCTGAAAGTCGTGCTCACCAACGTGGCTGAAGATCACCAAGAGGTATATGAAGTCCCAGGTCACCCCGCCCGCGAGGACATGACGGTGCGCAAAGTGCCGTTTAACCGCGAGCTGTATATCGATCAAGACGACTTTATGGAAGACGCGCCCAAAAAGTTCTTCCGCCTGGCGCCAGGTAAAGAAGTGCGCTTGCGCAACAGCTACGTGATTCGCTGTGACGAGGTGATTAAAGACGCCGCCGGAGAGATCACCGAGCTGCACTGTTCGGTGGATTTCGATACGCTAGGCAAAAACCCCGAAGGGCGCAAGGTCAAAGGCGTCATTCATTGGGTTAGCGCTAGCCACGGCGTGCCGATGGAAGTGCGTCTTTACGACAACCTGTTCACTGTTGAACAGCCTGATCGCGATAAAGACGTTGATTTTCTGGAGCACCTGAATCCGGAGTCTTTGGTCATTTGCCAAGCCATTGGCGAGCCTAGCCTTGCCGAGGCGACGCCGGAGTCGCGCTTTCAGTTCGAGCGTGTCGGCTACTTCTGTGCGGATCGGCATGAGTCAACGCCAGAGCATTTGGTGTTTAACCGTACCGTAGGCTTAAAAGATAGCTGGGCGAAAATCAAACAGAAGGGTTAAGGAAAACGTCATATGCATATTTATAATACGCTGACGCGTCGCAAAGAACCGTTCACCCCATTAGTGGCGGGAAAAGTAAGCATGTATGTTTGCGGCATGACGGTGTATGACTACTGCCACCTGGGCCACGCCCGGGTTATGGTTGCCTTTGACGTGATCACCCGCTACCTGCGTGAGCGCGGCTACGACGTTAACTATGTGCGCAACATTACCGATATCGATGACAAGATCCTCAAGCGTGCCGACGAGAATGGCGAAAGTATCACTGCGCTGACGGAGCGCATGATTGACGCCATGCACGAAGACGAGCAGCGCCTGTTTGTTTTGCCGCCCAGTCATGAACCCCGTGCCACGGGCCACATCGACGATATTGTGGCGATGATTGAAACCCTGGTTGAGAAAGGCTTTGCTTACGCGGCAGATAACGGCGACGTTTACTACCGGGTGCGTAAATTTGCCGATTACGGCAAGCTCAATAATCGCCAGCTCGACGATATGCGTGCAGGCAGCCGGGTTGATGTGGATGTTCATAAAGAAGATCCCCTCGACTTCGTGCTCTGGAAAGCCGCCAAGCCAGGGGAGGCGCACTGGGCGTCACCCTGGGGCAACGGTCGTCCGGGCTGGCACATCGAGTGCTCGGCAATGTCGACCTGCTGCCTGGGCGATACCTTCGATATTCATGGTGGTGGGCCGGATTTAACCTTTCCGCACCATGAAAACGAGATTGCTCAATCAGAGGCGGCCACGGGCAAAACCTACGTCAATACCTGGATGCACGCCGGGGCAGTGCGGGTGAACCAGGAGAAGATGTCCAAGTCTTTGGGCAACTTCTTTACCATCCGCGACGTGCTGGCCGAACACGACCCGGAAGTGGTGCGTTTTCTGCTGGTCGCCAGCCACTACCGTAGCCCCATCAACTACTCGGTCGATTCACTGACCGAAGCGCGCAAATCGCTTACACGTTTGTACACAGCGCTGGAAGGACTTGAGCAGGGCGATTCAAATGGTGATGCAAGCGGTGACGTGTCGGCCTACCGTGAGCGCTTTACCCAGGTAATGGACGATGACTTCAATACCCCCGAAGCCTTGGCGGTGATGTTTGAGCTGGCTCGGGAGGTCAATCGAGCCAAGCAAGAGCAGCCTGATGAAGCGGTCAAGCTCGCAGGTGAGTTGAAGCAGCTAGGCGCTATTTTGGGGCTACTTCAGCAAGCGCCCCAAACGTTCTTAAAAGGCACCCAGCAGCAGAGTATGCCGCTAAGTGAGGGGGAGATCGAAGCGAAAATCGCTCAGCGTATTGAGGCCAAAGCAAACAGAGACTTCGCTCAGGCTGATGCGATTCGTGATGAACTCGCCAACCTAGGGGTTATTCTTAAAGATTCCCGGGAAGGTACGTCTTGGGTGTTTGAGGCTCCCTAAACGTTGAAGGCTATGACGTAAACGCTGAAGGCTTTTATAGTGAAAAAGCTGATGGCTCTTATAGTGTAAAAGCTGAAGGCTCTTATACTGGTTAAGAGCCTCAGTGTTAAAAAGCCTACTTCAAAAGGAACACCAAGATGCGCTTTTCAGCGAATGCTTTTACCGCCAAGTCCCTGATCACTGCTTGCGCCCTATCCGTTGCGGCATTTTCTCAAGCCAGTGCCAATGATCCCGTCGTGGTCTCATCCAAAATCGACACGGAGGGATCAGTATTGGGTGAGTTGATTATTCAAACCTTGGAACGGAACGATATCGCCACTGAAAATCGACTGCAGCTGGGTGGCACCAGCGTCGTACGCACCGCGTTAGAAGCCGGCGAAATTGACCTTTACCCAGAATACACCGGTAATGGCGCGTTCTTTTTCGATATGACCGACAGCCCAGTATGGAATAATGCTGATCAAGCTTATGAAACCGTGCGCGAGCGTGATGCGCAGCAAGGCTTGATATGGCTACAGCCTGCTAGTGCCAATAACACCTGGGCAATGAGCGTCCGCGAAGATCTCGCCGAGGAGAATGAGCTGGTGAGTCTAGAAGATCTCGCCGTCTATTTGGCCGATGGCGGTAAGTTCAAGTTCGCCGCCAGCGCTGAGTTCGTCGAGTCTGAGCAAGCACTCCCTGCGTTTCAGGAAGCTTACGGTTTTGAGTTAAGTGATGATCAACTGTTGGTGCTTTCAGGAGGCAATACCGCCGCTACCATGCGTGCAGCTGCCCAACAGACCAGTGGTGTTAATGGCGCCATGACGTATGGCACAGACGGTGGCTTGGCCGCGCTGGGACTGGTGGTATTGGAAGACACGAAGGGGGTGCAGCCAGTGTATCAACCTGCCCCCGTGGTGCGTGAAAGCGTACTTGAAACATATCCAGAAATTGAAGCGCTACTCAATGACGTTTTCTCCAGCCTTGATCTGGTCACTCTTCAAACGCTCAATGCCGATGTCGCCGTCAACGGGCTGTCGCCATCCCAAGTGGCCAGCGACTATCTTGATACCCTTAATAACTAATGCTGATGCTCTGGATAACTAATTAATGTCATTAATGGATGCACTGCCTAGCCCGCGGCTTCGTTGGGACGGGCGGCACCCGAACATTGTGCTTGTGACGCTTAGCCTTACGATGCTGGCCGCGTTCTGGTTACTTGACGTGGTTAGCATGGCACCCAATCGCATTGTGGCAGGGACAGGTTACGGTGCGCTTGATGCGTTTGGTTGGCCCGGCGCGCTTTTAGTAACGCTACTACTCTCCTTTATCGGTATTCTTGCGTCTCAGCCAAGCCATCGCCATTACAGGGCGCTGCTGGCAGCGGTGGTGGTGGTGATGGCGCTAATGCCGGTGGGTTTGATGGCGAGCAGTTATTTGCTCATTGACCCGGAGATGTCGCAAGCGCGTTTAGGTATAGGTGCGGCATATTGGATCGTGCTTTTTGTGCTGCTGTTATGTTTGGTCGAGCTACGTCTGCGTTTAAACCTTACGCGGATATGGCTCACGCTGTTGTTGTTGGGTGTCGCGCTGGTGTGGTGGCTATGTGTGGCTTTTGGGCTGGAGAGGCTTGCGCTCGTTCAAGAGTTCAGAGCGCGTGATCAACAGTTTCTAAGCGCCGTGGTGCAGCACATCAAGCTGGTCGGTATCGCCGTCAGCGTCAGTGTTGTTCTTGGGTTAGCGCTCGCTATGCTGATGCGCCGTTATGCCCGCTTGCAGAAGAGCGCCTTCGCAGTGCTCAACTTTCTTCAAACCATTCCCAGTTTGGCGCTATTCGGTCTACTGCTAGCACCGCTAGCCTGGCTTGCCGCGAATGTACCAGTATTAAGTCAGCTTGGTGTAAGTGGTATTGGCACAACGCCGGCTTTAATCGCACTGATTGCTTACAGTCTGCTCCCCATTGTGCGCAATACCTATATCGCGCTTGAAGAAGTGAGCGCCGATACTTTAGAGGCCGCCAAGGGTATGGGCATGCGCACCGGGCAGCGGTTTTGGCAAGTGCGACTACCGCTGGCGCTTCCGGTGCTCTTGGAAGGCGTGCGGATTACCACCGTACAGGCCATTGGGCTCACCGCCGTTGCCGCTCTGATTGGTGCGGGCGGGCTGGGTACTTTTATTTTTCAAGGCCTAGGTCAGGCCGCCATGGATATGGTGTTACTTGGCGCACTGCCGATTTTAATGCTGGCTCTAGTGGTGGATGCGGGCTTAGGTGCCTTAGCAGAAGCACTGCGCCCCGGAGGAACAAGATGATTGAGTTGTCCCACGTATCCAAGCGGTTTGGGGATGAAACCGCAGTGGACGACATTTCTTTCCGGGTGCCAAAGGGTAAATTCTGCGCCTTAGTGGGTACATCGGGCTGTGGTAAATCGACCACGTTGCGCATGATTAATCGCTTAATTGAGCACAGCGAAGGCGACATTATCCTCGATGGGCAGGCGATAGATGTGTACGACCCGGTGAAGCTACGTCGCCGAATTGGCTACGTGATTCAGCACACTGGACTATTTCCCCACTGGACCGTGGCGCGCAATATCGGCCTGGTGCCGAGGTTATTGAAGTGGTCAGCAGCCGATGTCCAGTCACGGGTGGCTGAGTTAATGCACTTACTCAGTTTGCCGGTTGATGAGTTTGCGCATAAATATCCCCATCAGCTTTCCGGTGGGCAGGCGCAGCGGGTGGGGGTCGCGCGTGCCTTGGCGGCAGACCCGGATATTCTGTTGATGGATGAACCCTTTGGCGCGCTTGATCCTATCACCCGTGAAAAGCTGCAGGATGAGCTGGCCAAGCTGCAGTCGCGGCTGCACAAAACCGTGCTGTTTGTGACCCATGACATGGATGAAGCCCTAAAGCTGGCGGATCACTTAGTGGTGATGCGTGAAGGTCGAATAGTGCAACAAGGTTCACCCTTGGGGCTATTACAAAACCCCGTCGACCCTTTTGTTGAGTCGTTATTGGGTGGGTTGGAAAGGGGGCTTAAACAGGCGTCGCTAACCCGGGTAAAAGATCATATGACCTCCATGGGGCCTACCTTGCCCGCGCAGTCGCGTATCCCCGGGACTTTCTCGCTGCGTCAGGCGCTCTCCATGATGCTACGCGATCATAGCGATCGGTTGACCGTTGTCGACCAGCACGATGTGCCGGTCGGCGAGCTATCGTTGCGTAGGATTATCAAGGAAGCTCAACTGGATAATGGGAACCCGCGTGAGTAATTCGCTAAGCGTCGCCCCGCCCCATAAAAAAGCCCCGCCATGGCTATGGCCACTGCTGTGGGGAGTGCTGCTACTGGTTAGCGTTGTGGCCATGCCCATTGCCGAATCACTTTTCCGCTGGATAGAGCCTGATGCACGACAAGTTATCTATGATCGCGCCGAGCTCTACGTCCTGCTGGGCCGGCATCTCTTCGTGGTGGGTATCGCCGCGGTGGTGACCATTATCGTGGGGGTAGCCGCTGGCATCGCCGTTACCCGCAGGTGGGGTGGTGATTTTCTACCCCTGGTGGCCCAGTTGGCATCGCTGGGTCAAACGTTTCCGCCGGTAGCAGTTCTAGCGTTGGCGGTGCCCGTACTGGGGTTCGGCACCTTACCGATTATTGTCGCCTTAATGCTCTACGGGCTACTGCCCATCGTGCGCAATACCCTTGCCGGTCTGCAGGGAGTCGAAGGCGAAATTAAAATGGCAGCCCACGCAATGGGCATGACGCCGACTCAAATCCTACGTCAAGTGGAACTGCCGCTGGCAGCACCAGTCATTTTGGCAGGCATTCGTACCTCGGTGACGATTAATATTGCCACCGCAGCGCTCGGGGCAACTGTCGGTGCCAGTAACCTGGGCGACCCGATTATCTCCGGTATCGTCAACGGCAATATGGCTTATGTGCTTCAAGGGGCGCTGACCATTGCGCTGTTGGCCCTGACGGTTGACAGCCTGTTTGAACTGCTGCAGCGTCAACTACGTTCGCGTATCTCTGATTCCTAATCTCCGTGTTTTAACGTCTCTGCGTCTTAAGTAGCATCCCTAAAGTCCTTGTGCTGCGTTATTGTCCTATGCGTTGTGGTAGCTAGATGTTGCGTTGGCTTATGACAGATAAATCCACTGGCATAAACGGTCAATACCAACAACACTGCCCTCAAAAGGGGCAAAACAAGGACAATAATGATGACACAGTATGTATACCAGCCGGACTTCATGACCGGCGATGAGTTTTCGATTCCTACCTTCAGTCTGCTTAACCCGGAAGGTGAGCTGCATAGCGGTGCCGTTGAGCCTGTGCTTGAGCGTGATCACGCCCGGCGTATCTATCAGGCAATGCTGGCCACGCGGATTCTCGATGAACGCATGATGGCCGCCCAGCGCCAGGGGCGGTTGAGTTTTTACATGCAGTGTACCGGCGAAGAGGCCGCCGTAGTGGGCGCCACCGCCGCGCTTAATGACGCCGATATGATCATGGCGCAGTACCGCGAGCAGGGCGCTTTGATGTATCGCGGTTTCTCTATCGACGAATTTATGAATCAGCTGTTCGGCAACGAGCTGGACTACGGCAAAGGCCGTCAAATGCCGATTCACTATGGGTCGCGTAAGCTGCACTACATGACCATCTCTTCTCCCTTAGCCACTCAAATTCCCCAGGCGACGGGCTATGCCTATGGGCAAAAGCTTGCCGGTAACGGCCACTGCACGCTCACCTTTTTTGGTGAAGGCGCAGCATCCGAAGGTGATTTTCACGCCGCGCTGAATATGGCCTCGGTGCATCAGGTACCGGTGATTTTCTTCTGCCGTAACAATGGCTATGCCATTTCCACGCCTGCCGTCGAGCAGTTCGCGGCGGATGGTATTGCCCCACGCGCCTTTGGCTACCATATGCATGTGATTCGAGTCGATGGAAACGATGTGCTGGCGGTTTTTGAAGCAACCCGCCGGGCTCGCAAAATCGCCGTTGAGCAGAATCAGCCAGTATTGATTGAGGCCATGAGCTATCGCCTTGCCGCGCACTCATCCTCTGATGACCCCTCTGGCTATCGCTCCAAAGATGAGGAGGAGATATGGCGTGCCAAGGATCCCTTGCTGCGGTTGCAAAAATGGCTGTTGAAGAAGCAGTGGTGGAGCGAGGAAGAGGAGGCTTCCCAGCAGGAAACCCTGCGCCGTGAAGTGCTGGAAACGATGAAGCGCGCCGAGAAGCGCTCCCCGCCGCCGCTAGAGAGCCTGATCAGCGATGTGTATGCCGATGTCACCCCAGCCTTGCAGCGGCAGTTTGATCAATTAAAGCGCCATATACGTCGCTACCCGGACGCCTATCCCCGCGGGGCAAAGTCGCTGGATCTAGATGTAGGCACCGAGACTGATACCCAGGGAGAGGCGTAATATGGCTACTATGAACATGCTCCAGGCGATCAATAACGCGCTGGATATCGCCATGGCAGAGGATGAAAAAGTTATCTGCTTCGGTGAAGACGTGGGTATTTTTGGCGGCGTATTTCGGGCCACTAGTCATCTTCAGGAGAAGTATGGCAAAGCGCGCTGTTTTAATACGCCGCTGGTCGAGCAGGGCATTATCGGCTTTGCCAATGGTTTAGCGGCTCAGGGCTCGGTGCCTGTCGCGGAAATTCAATTCGCCGACTATATATTCCCCGCCTTTGACCAAATTGTTAACGAAACTGCCAAGTTTCGTTACCGCTCAGGCGATCTGTTTAATGTGGGCGGATTGACCATCCGCACGCCTTACGGCGGCGGTATCGCCGGTGGCCTCTATCACTCTCAATCACCCGAAGCCTATTTTACCCATACCCCTGGTCTCAAAGTGGTGGTACCACGCAACCCTTATCAAGCCAAGGGACTGTTGCTTGCCGCGATTCGCGACCCGGATCCGGTGCTATTCCTGGAGCCTAAACGCCTCTACCGCGCTGCAGTAGGCGAGGTGCCCGAAGAGGATTACCAGCTACCCATTGGCGAAGCCGACATCACCAAGGAGGGAACCGATATTACCGTAGTAGGCTGGGGGGCCCAGATGGAGGTGATCGGCAAAGCGGTTGAGCTAGCCGAAGAGCAGGGCATTGCCTGTGAAGTGATCGATCTGCGCTCACTGCTGCCCTGGGATGCGGATACGGTCGCTGAATCGGTGCTGAAAACCGGCCGCCTGGTGGTGAGCCATGAAGCACCCTTAACCGGCGGCTTTGCCGGAGAAATTGCTGCCACTATTCAAGAGCGTTGTTTTCTCTACCTGGAATCGCCCATTGCACGGGTGACGGGGCTGGATACGCCTTTTCCGCTGGTGTTGGAAAAAGAGTATCTGCCTGACCACCTGAAGATTTTTGAAGCGATTCGCGAAAGCGTCAACTTTTAGAGGCTATTAATGCCTAAGTGCGTATGGGGAGAAAAACAATGAGCGATTTTTTACTGCCGGATATTGGCGAAGGCATCGTCGAGTGCGAAGTGGTCGAGTGGCGCGTCGCTGAAGGCGATCAAATTGAAGAAGACCAGCCTATTGTTGAAGTCATGACCGATAAGGCGCTGGTGGAGATTACCGCCCCCGAAGCCGGTGTCGTGACCAAACTCTATGTGGCCCAGGGGCAAATTGCTAAGGTGCATGCGCCGCTCTTTGCCTATCAAGTGGAGGGGGGTAGCCAGACCGGCGACCAAGCCAGTCAACAAAGTAGCAGCCATCAGAGTGAGGCCGAGCCAGAAGCTGGACAACCGGCCGCCAGTGAAAAACCGAATGAGAGGGAGGCAGAGCTGCCCACCGCTAAAGGCACTACGGATGCTGGCCCAATATATGACAAGGTTCCCGCCAGCCCCGCCGTTAGGCGCCTGGTGCGTGAACACTCCTTACAGCTCACGGAGATTGCTGGCAGCGGCAAAGATGGTCGGGTGCTAAAAGAGGACGTGCTGGCGCATCTTGACCAAGCATCCCAAGCTGTAGCCTCACCTAGACAAACCGTTGTTAAAAACCAAACTAAAGACCAAGCCGACACCCAGGCACCCAGAGTGGAGCCACTGCGTGGCGTACGGGCGGTCATGGCCAAGCGCATGGTCGAGGCGGCCAGCACCATTCCCCATTTTCACTACGGCGAAGAGATCGACGTTACAGCACTGCTGGCGCTGCGGGAGCGCTTGAAGCCGTTGGCAGAGGCTCAGAGCGAGCGGCTAACGCTGATGCCGTTGTTTATGAAAGCCATGGCGCTGGCGGTTGCCGTAGAACCCATCGTTAATGCCCAGTTAAATGCCGCAGGGGATGAGCTGCATTATTATCCCCAGTGCAATATCGGTATGGCGGTGGATAGCAAAGCCGGCCTGATGGTACCCAATGTGAAAAACGTTGAGCGCCTCACTCTGCTGGAAATTGCGCGGGAAGTCGGCCGGTTAACCACGGCTGCGCGGGAGGGGCGGGTCGACCAAGCCGATTTAAAGGGGGGCACGATTAGTATTTCCAATATCGGTGCGCTTGGTGGTACCTACGCAGCACCGATTATTAACGCCCCGGAAGCCGCCATTGTGGCGATTGGTAAAACTCAGTGGCTGCCTCGCTTTGATGAGCAGGGTGCCGTGCAGCGCCGAGCAATTATGACCATCACCTGGGCGGGGGATCACCGATTTATCGACGGTGGTACCATCGCGCGCTTCTGTAATGCCTGGAAGGGCTTTCTGGAAGCCCCGGAAACCATGCTGCTGCACTTGGCGTGAATAAGTGTTGGTTTAAAACAGTGTTGGTTTAAAACAGTATTGGTATATACCAATGTATCAGGCACCGCTTCAGCAGTTCTATATACCCGAAGAGCAGTCGGTCTATCTGCTGAGTCATCACGATGCCCGCAAGCTTAAAGACTGGGTGGCGCTGTGTCAGGCGCAGCTCACCCAGTTGGGCTATCAAGGCATCGAGTTAATTGGCAAGGGCGCCTACGGTTTTGTGTTTGCCGGTAGCACTGCCCACAAGGGCTCAACCGCCCACTACGTGTTTAAGTTCTCACGCATTACCCTACCCACCCATCTACAGGAGCGCCTCGAAGAGGAGGCGTTTATGCTAGAACAGGTGTCCCACCCACGTATCCCAGGTCTGATTGCCTACCAGCGCTCTCGGGGGCAGTCGATCCTGGTAATGGAGCGTGCGCCCGGCTGGAATTTAGAGCAGGTATCGCTCAAGCAGGGGCGTCTCTCTCCACGCCTGATTGTGCGCATCGCGGCGCAGCTTGCCGATATCCTGATTGCGCTACGCCGTGAGTCTGGCCACCAGTCGCGTCCAGTGGTGCATGGCGATATCAAACCTTCTAACTTGGTGTTTGACGCCGAGCATGAATCCATTGCACTAATCGACTGGGGCTCGTCGGTCTTTGCTCAGCTAGACGCCCAGCTGCAGTTTGTTGGCGCCAACGTAATGGAGCTGATGTCCGATAACCTACAGCAGACCAATGCACGCCTGGGTGACGTTTATTTCATCGGTGAAGAGCAGTTGAACGGGGCGCTCTCTTCGCCCCGGTTTGATGAGCAGGGAGTAGCGGGGACTCTGTATGCGCTGGCATCGGCACAGTCGTGCCGATTTGGCCACCGTGCCATTCCCGCCAGCTCGTTGGGCTTGCCCATGGAGTTCGCTCGCACCCTGGATGGCATGCTCGACCCAGACCCTCAGGTGCGGCGCAAAGCGGGCGACTACTTTTTAAATAACATGCCGCGAATGGCAAGGGTGGTGGTGATTGATTTGCCTTCTGGGGTACAAGTGCCCTTAGTGCCGGTCTGGGGGCGACCTGCTGAGCAGGAGATTGATACGGTCGTATATAGCTCACGCAAAGCCTTTCTGCGTGAGGCGAATGTCCAGGAAACCCTGAATGACGTCAATGACGTGCAGTTAGACCGCTACTACAAGCAGTTTATGCAGGGGATGGGGGAAACCGAAAAAGCCTTTTTGGCGTCGGTAAGCCGACTGGGGAAATATCCGGTGGTGGGCGGCCTGGCGGTTCGCTGGGAGCGGGAAGGGGTATATATTGACTCGTCGTTAAACTTGCACGACCCGGCGCTCAAGCCTGCCTTTATCGAGGCGGTTAATAATATGGTGCACCTGGCCCGGGCGATTCATCGCCAAGGGGTATTTAAAAGTTGCCTGTTTAATGCCCGCCAAACGCTGCACTTAGAGCGCGCTTCAGCGGATGACGCCTTTGTCAGCGAGCCGAATATGGCGATCAACTATGAGCTGAGTGCGGTGCCGGAGCTTGAGGATCGCACCCGTCAACACAGCTATTTTGAAGATGGGCCCGATCCCGAAGAGCTACTCATACTGCCTGAATCGATAATGCGCGTGCTGCAGCAGCTCAATGATATTCATCATACGGGAATGATCATTTTTGAAGCGTTACCCCAGCACCTTAAAATTCATAGCTACTACCGTTTGCTTGATCCGGCTAAAGAGCATGAATTTTGCACGCTGCTGGCCAGTATTCTTGCCTCGGTAAGCCAAATTGAAGGCTTGGGGGTGTCCGGCTTTATGAAAATGCCCTACAAGGACACCCGTTACTTTACCCACCTGGAAAAACAGCCAGAGCGCTATTACCCCCGCGACCCGCGGGAGTATGCGAAAAAATTAACTAACCAATAGAGTGGTTTTAGCGCTCTATCACATCAATCTGCTGCGCTAACCAGGCTGCTAGTTGCTCGGTCAGCTCGTCACTAGCGCTGCCAAATGCATCCACCACAACGGCAATATCGACGCTACTCGCTTGCGCGCTGGCGCTGAAATTGTTGGCCGCAAGTGGCGTTCGGTTTTCAGGGCTGACCAGTTGAACATCGAGCTGCACCTTAACCGTCGGCGGGTTAGTCACATAGTCGCTCTCAAAGTGGCGCAGCTCACTGAGTAGCAGCAGATCATGCGGCAAGCGGTCACTACCTACACCGGCAAAAAGCTGGCTCTGCTGTAACCCTGTAATCAAGCGTGCCTTGATGAGATCGGGGGCATCTTCATGCCAGCGGGCGCCCGCGTACACATTGACAACATTACGCTCGGGGTAGACCACCATTCTATTGCTACTGAGCAGATGCCCCGCTTCCGGTTCGGCAATGCCCAGGCGTTGGTTAGCGCTATTGGATGAGGCGGCCGCAGACGGCAAGTCGCACGTAGGCAAACGATAAAGCGTTGCAGGCTCGCTTTCAGGCAGTATCGAACAGCCAGTACTGAATAGCAGCGTAGCACTGATTAGTAGTATGGCGGGGATACGTAAACTCATGGGCGGAACTCCTCTACCTGATCACGGCCCAGGAAAAAGTCCGTCGGGCTCTCTTCCAACTGGCGGGTTATTCGATCCAGCGTGCTCAGCGTGGAACGTAGCGAAGAGAGCGCTGGCGCAATGTCCTGCGCACCCTGCAGGCTGCCTTCAATGGCGCCGGCATTGGTCTCGACCAGCTGTTCAATACGCTGGGCGGCGCGTGCCACATCGCGGCTCGCATCGGCAGCGCTCCGCATGACGGTTCGGCCATCCTCGCGTAGCAGTTGAGTGGCTTCAAGGCTGAGTTCATCAATGCTGGTGAGGGTGGAGCTCGCCTGGCGCGCAGCATCGCCAAACAGCGCCATATTTTCATCAAGGGCTTCCTGCTGAGTGGCAATCATCTCAGTAATCTGGGCAATGTTGGTCAAGATGTTGCCTGCCTGTTCACGGTTATTATCGTCAAACAGTTCGTTAACATTTTGCAGGATCGAATTGATGTTCTCGATCATCTCTTCACCCTCATCGAACAGCGTGGCGATGGGGGAGGGATCGGCCTGAATAAATGGCGCTTCATCGTCGGTTTGATCAACCAACCGTGGGCTTTCGGGTGTGCCGCCATGAAGCTGAACCGACATACTGCCGGTAATACTGGCAAAGGCGAGTTTGGCACGCGTATCTGTTTTAATCGGTGCGTCTTCGTATACGCGGATATTGGCAATCACTTGGCGTGGATCATCGGGGTTCAGAACCAGCTCGGTAACGTCCCCCACCTCAATGCCGTTATATTGCACACGGCTGCCGACCGATAAACCGCTAACGCTGCGCTCAAAGAGGATACGGTAAGGTTGATAGCTCCGCTCACCGGCTGCATAGCTCATCCATAGTGCAAACAGTAACGCGCCAGTGGCAGTGGCCAGCGTAAAAAGGCCGATTAAAACGTGATGCGCCCGTGTTTCCATGTGCAGTCACTCCTGGACGTTAGCGTTAGTTGAAGAGGTGGTATGAGCTTCTTGTGCTGCTCTGCCACGGGGCCCGTGAAAGTAGTCCTGAATCCATTCATCGTCGGTCTCAGATACCTTGTCGATGGTATCGACGACCAGTACATGCTTCTGCGAGAGCACGGCGACCCGGTCGCAGGCGGCGTAGAGCGTATCCAGGTCATGGGTGACCAGAAAAACGCTGAACCCCAGCGCATCGCGTAGCGTCACCAGCAACTGATCGAAGGCTGCCGCGCCAATCGGGTCAAGCCCCGCGGTAGGCTCATCGAGAAACAGAATGTCTGGATCAAGGGCTAATGCGCGGGCCAGGGCAGCGCGCTTAATCATGCCGCCCGATAGTGATTCGGGAAACTGCAGCGCGGCCTGTGGCGGAAGACCGACCAGCGAAAGCTTGACCCTGGCAAGATGCTCGGCGTCTTCACGCGGTAGCTTGGCGTGCTCAATCAGCGGCAGGGCAATATTCTCTTGCAGGTTCAACGAGCTAAATAGCGCGCCGCGCTGGAATAGCACGCCAAAGCGGCGCTCTATTTGGCTACGCTGCTGTTCGCTAAGTTCGTTCAGCGTGGTGCCCAGTACCTCTATCGTGCCACCATTAGGGCGTTTTAAGCCGACAATACTGCGCAAAAGCACGGATTTGCCGGTGCCTGAACCACCCACCACACCAAGAATCTCTCCCCGTTTCAGGGTGAGATCCAAATTGTCGTGAACGACAGTGGAACCAAACTGGTTAACCAGCCCCTTTACCCTGATCACCGGCTGATTGTCTTGCGCTGAAGGTTTATCTGACGTTGTCACCAGCCCATCTCCATAAAGAAAAGCGCGGCAAGGGCATCAATCAGAATCACCATAAAAATCGACTGCACCACGCTGGAGGTGGTATGCGCCCCTACGGATTGGGCGCTGCCGCTGACCTTAAAGCCCTCCAGGCAACCAATGACGGCGATCACAAACGCAAACACCGGTGCTTTGCTAAGCCCTACCAAAAAGTGCGTCACCGACACGTCTTTTTGCAGTGTGTTGATAAACTGGGTAAGGGAAATATCCAACGATAGGGCGGCGACCATGGCGCCACCCGCCAAGCCACTGAGCATTCCCACAAACGCCAGCATGGGTAGGCTAATTAACATCGCCATTACCCGGGGCAGCACCAAAAGCTCAATAGGATCCAGCCCTTGGGCCTGCAGGGCATCAATCTCTTCGTTGGATTTCATGGCACCAATTTGAGCGGTAAAGGCGCTAGCGGTTCGCCCCGCCAACAGTATGGCGGCCAGCAAAACGCCGAACTCCCGCAAGAATGAGAACGCCACCAGGTCGATGGTATACACCGTGGCGCCGAAATCCTGCAACACGGTAGCGCCCAGGAACGCCACGACGGCGCCCACCATAAACGTCAGCAGGGCGACGATAGGTACCGCATTAAGCCCACTCTGTTGAACATGGGCCACGGTGGCGGTAACGCGCCAACGCCGTGGTCGTAATATCAGCTGGAATAGAGTAGCCATCACCAGGCCAATAAAGGCCAGCAGCTGGCGCTGCTGAGACCAAAGCCCCACCACGTGTACGCCTACAGTGGCAAGCGCTTGGCTGATGCGCGAATAAGAGGGAGGTTCGACGTCAAGCGGCGCATCCATAGACTCGGCAATACGCACAAGCAGTGCCTGCTGCTCTTTGGGCAGTTCACTCGCCCAGTCGGAGACCTTTTGCGCTTTCTCGATGCCAATCAGTTCAATCACCAGTATGGCACCGGCCGTATCGAGGCGCGTGATCGCTTCTAAGGAGACTGATTCATCCCCCCCAGCCTCTTTTCGCGCTTGGGTTTTGGCTGTGTGATGAGAAAGCGCCGATTTGATATCGCGATAATTGGCAAGCGTCCACTCGCCCTGTAGCGCTATCGTTTGATCATGACGCGCAATCCACTCGCTTGGCATCCCCTCTCCTTGGCGCTAATAGTATTGATGAGTAGTATTAATGCGCTTGTCTAGAGGGCCATGATGCATTCAAACGGGCGTTAGTTAAAGTCTTCCTCGGTCGAGGTTACCTGGCAGAACGATATCTGGGGGCCAACTCCTGCTTTATCTGGTTAGCGACTTCTTTAAGCCGGGGGCCGAGGTTATTGACCAAACGGTCGTGATCAAGGCGCAGACTGGAGCCGCCGCAATTTATCGCCATCACCTCAGCGCCATCTTCCAAAATCAGCGGCATGGCTACCGCACTAATATCGCGCTGCCACTCCTGTTCTGAAAGACAAAAACCATACTGAGCATAGTCTTTAAGGCTCTGTTGAATCCCCGCTTCATACTGTGGCCAGTCGTCACCGTACTCGCTGGCCAATTCCTGAAGCACCTGCTGACGCCGTTCGTTGGGTAAGCCGCATAGCCAGGCACGGCCGATCGCGGAAGTGGCAATGGGGAGCCGTGAGCCGGTATCCAGGCGAATAATGAGCGGGCCGTGGCCGTGGCAGGTCTCCAGATAAACCATATCGCTGCGGTCAGCGCCGCCTAAGCTAACGTTGCAGTCAGTGGCGTCGGCGAATTTCTGCAAGTGCGGGCGGGCAATTTCACGAATGCCCATATTGGCAAGAAAGCGATACCCCAACGCCAAAACGCCGGGGCCGAGGCGATACTTCTCTAAATGGGTGTTGTGCTGCAAATAGCCAAGCTGGGTAAGGGTGTAGGTCAACCGTGAGACCGTCGGGCGGGGGATGTTGGTACGATTGGAGAGTTCGGCATTGCCTAAATACTCTTCACCCGTGCCAAAGGCGCGCAGCAACTCTAAACCGCGCGCTAGCGCGGTCACAAAGTTACGATCTTTTCCTGGCAACTGCGGGTCGTCAGCATCAGTGTCGGTGGGGTGCATTTAGTATCCCAACAGTAGGTGGCTTATGGCGCCTAGTATCGCATATCTACTTAGGCGCAGCTTTCATACCCAACAACGAAAAGGTGTTGATTATAAAACTATCTCATCCATCCAGACGCTCGATAATCGTGGCAATGCCCTGACCGACACCAATACACATGGTGACCAGCGCGTAGCGTCCACCGGTGGCTTCAAGCTGGCGCAGGGCAGTCAACGCCAATCGTGCCCCTGAAGCCCCTAGTGGATGGCCGATGGCGATTGCACCGCCGTTGGCATTCAAGCGCGGATCGTCGACGGAAAGCCCCAACTGCTGCACACAGCCGAGTACCTGAACGGCAAACGCCTCGTTAATTTCGATCACGTCCATTTGCTCAAGGGCCAGCCCTGCGCGGGCAAGCGCCTTTTGCGAAGCGGGAACGGGCCCCAAGCCCATCACCCGTGGCGCAACCCCGGCTACGGCACTCGCCACGATTCGAGCACGCGGCGTTAGTCCCACACGCTCACCGGCAGCCTTGGCGCCTACAATCAAGGCAGCGGCACCGTCGTTAAGGCCCGAGGCGTTGCCTGCGGTCACTACGCCACCCTCAAACAGTGCGCCTAGGTTAGCAAGCTTATCCTCCGTGCTTTGCGGGCGTGGGTGCTCGTCTTTATCCACCAATAGGAGCGGCTGTTTGCGCCCTTGGGGCACCTCAACGCCAAATATTTCACCGTCGTAGAAGCCGGCTGCCAGTGATTGGGCGTAGCGCGCCTGGGAACGGGCGGCAAACGCATCGCTGGCATCACGGCTAATTTTGAGGTCGTGGGCAATGTTGTCGGCGGTTTCCGGCATGCTGTGGCTGCCGTACTCTTTGGTAATCCAGGGGTTGGGAAAGCGTGAGCCAATCACCGTATCGTACATCGGCTGGTTGCGAGCGAATGGGGAGTTGGCCTTGCCAAGTACATAGGGCGCACGGGACATAGACTCTACGCCACCGGCTAGAAATAGATCGCCTTCGCCTAGCCGTGCTGCCCGTGCGGCGTCCATCATCGCCGCTAAGCCGCTGCCACAAAGCCGGTTGATGGTTTGCCCGGCGACTTCAATGGGAAGGCCTGCTAGCAGCGCGCCGTGGCGGGCCACGTTACGGGAGTCTTCGCCTGCCTGGTTGGTGCAGCCTGCCAGCACCTCTTCATAGCATTCTGGGGCGAAGGGGTTGCGGGCTACCAGTGCTTTAAGCGTTAAGCCCAACAGTTCATCAGGGCGGATAGCCGCCAAGCTGCCGCCGTGGCGGCCAAAAGGGGTGCGTAAACCGTCGTAAATATAGGCGTCTTGCATGATTGTTTTCCTGTTGTTTTTAATCAGTCGTTAGCGACATTTGCAGTGCGGCGCGGCGGCGTAGCCACGGGCTGGGGCGATAGCGCGGGTCACCGGTGGCCTCTAGCAGGTTATTGAGTATCGTCATGATGCGCGCGGCACCGTAGTGGTCGCCCATGCGCAAAGGCCCAAACGGGTAGCCCAAGCCAAGCTCAACCGCACGGTCGATAGTCGCGGGAGTGGCAACACCTTGTTGGGCGATATCAGCACCGACACTGACGATGCAGGCAATAACGCGCTGAAGCACAAAACCGTTGCTGTCCTGAAGCGCGCTCACCGGGGTGCCATCGTGATTGAGTAGGCTTTGCGCTGCCTGAATGAAGGTGCGCTGAGTTATCGGAGTGGCCATCAGGCTGCGGCGTTTATCTAGCCCAGCGAGCATATCTACAGCCACGCACTGTTTGGCGTCTAACCCCTGGCGCAGTGCGCAGCTGGTAGCGTCTTCGCCAAAAGGCGTTAGCAGGCAGAGCGCTTGCCCAGTGGGCTGTGTACCGCTCTCTAATGGCCAGCCCGCCGTGTTGACCAATTCAACGAGCGCTGCGGCGGATTCAGGGTCGTCTTGGCTGATCCACACCGGGCAAGCAGACACCGCAGCGATAGTCGGCTCATCCGGCATTTGTTGCTTGCCTTCCACATAACGGTAAAAGCCTTCGCCAGTTTTACGCCCCAGCAAGCCTGCAGCCAAACGTTGCCGGGTCAGTGGGGATGGGCGAAAACGCGCCTCTTCATAATACTGGTGATAAACCGACTCCATCACGGCGTGGGAGACATCGAGCCCGGTCAGATCCAACAGGGTGAAGGGCCCCATTTTGAACCCGCCCTGATCAACCATAATGCGATCAATAGTGGCTGGGTCGGTAACGCTTTCACCTAAAATTCGCAGCGCTTCGGTGCCGAAGGCGCGCCCAGCGTGATTGACCAGAAATCCCGGCGTATCGGTGGCCTGAGCGGTAAAGTGGCCCATGGCTTGGCCTAAGGCACTGACCCGCTGGGTAACCTCATTGGCAGTAAGCAGCCCAGGAATTACCTCGGCAATCTTCATCAACGGCACGGGGTTAAAAAAGTGGAAACCAATCACTCGCTCAGGGTGTTGGCAAGTAGCGGCAATGGCGGTCACCGAAAGCGATGAGGTATTGGTCGCTAACACCGTCTGCTGGCTGACGATCGCTTCTAAATCGCTAAACAGCCCTTGCTTAGCCTCAAGCTTCTCGATAATCGCTTCGACTACGATATCGCAAGGGGCGAGGGCGGCTAGCTCGCTCGCCTCGATCAACCGATCACTATACTGCTGCGCCTGTTCCGCAGTAATTCGCTGCTTTTCAGAGCTGCGTTGCCACAGGCCGTTAATAAACGTTTTGGCTTCTGTTACAGCACCCTCCTTTACATCGAACAGCATGACCTTTAGGCCTGCCTGGGCAGCCAACTGAGCAATGCCACGACCCATGGCGCCAGTGCCGACAATGCCAAGCGTAGTGAAGGGGGAAGGTGTTGATTCGCTAGCCATACGCCAAATCCTCTCTGCAAGTGAGTGCTTTATAGATCTTGATTCTGCATTGCAGAATGGTGTTTCAATTATTGACTGCCATCCTAGGCTATGCAAAAGTGCCTGACAAGAATAGTGGACAATAGTTTTGCTATGCAAAATGCGTACGTTGTCCAGGCTAGCGCTATTTCTAATGATAAAACGCTAACGATAAAAACTACGTTGCCACCAGGAGCCGTCATGATCCGCGATCCCGAACTGATCAATCAGCTTATCGATACTATTGCCCGCTTTGTCCGCGAGCGCCTAATTCCTAATGAAGCGCGTCTGGCAGAGGAGGACGCGGTGCCACCGGAAATCCTCGCTGAAATGAAAGAGATGGGGCTATTTGGGTTATCGATTCCTGAAGAGTACGGCGGCCTGGGGCTAACCATGGAAGAAGAGGCGTTAGTGGCGATGGAAATTGGCAAAACGTCGCCCGCCTTTCGCTCGGTGTTTGGTACCAACAACGGTATTGGTGCCCAGGGCATTTTGATTGATGGCACCGACGAGCAGAAGGCCAAGTATGTTCCGCGGCTGGCCACGGGAGAGATTCTTAGCTCGTTCTGCTTAACCGAGCCGGATTCAGGCTCTGATGCGGCCAGCCTGCGCACGACCGCGGTGCGCGACGGCGATCACTATATTTTGAATGGCACCAAGCGCTATATCACCAATGGCCCAGAAGCTGACCTGTTTACCGTGATGGCGCGTACTGATCCCAATAATAAAGGCGCGGGCGGCATTTCTGCGTTTATTGTTGAAGGCGATACCCCTGGTTTAGTGCGCGGTGCTGCGGATAAAAAGATGGGCCAGAAGGGCGCTCACACCTGCGATATTATTTTCGATAACTGCCGGGTGCCCGCCGAAAACATCATTGGCGGCAAAGAGGGCCAAGGCTTTAAAACCGCTATGAAGGTTTTAGACCGCGGGCGGCTGCATATCTCTGCTGTCTGCGTCGGCGTGGCTGAGCGCTTGGTCGAAGAGTCATTGCGCTACACCATGGAGCGTAAGCAGTTTGGTGCTGCCCTTGCCGAGCACCAGTTGATTCAAGCCATGTTGGCCGATAGCAAAACCGAGGCCTATGCAGGCAAAACCATGGTGATGGATGCCGCAAGGCGCAAAGACGACGGTGAAAATGTCTCGACGCTGGCTTCCTGCTGCAAGCTGTTCTGCGCTGAGATGGTGGGGCGCGTGGCTGACCGCGCAGTGCAGGTTCACGGTGGCGCGGGCTATATGTCTGAGTATGCGGTGGAGCGCTTCTACCGTGATGTACGGCTATTCCGCATTTACGAAGGCACTACCCAAATTCAGCAAATCGTGATTGCCCGGAATATGGTG
The DNA here is from genome assembly GCF_031010175.1 of Halomonas sp. SpR1. GTDB lineage: Bacteria > Pseudomonadota > Gammaproteobacteria > Pseudomonadales > Halomonadaceae > Vreelandella. The sequence continues at coordinate 303,220 of NZ_JAUAMB010000001.1, read as the reverse complement.
CGGGAGGCGTCCTAATGGCTTTGTCGGTACCTTACCAAGCGCCGGACGAGAATATTTTTGGGCGTCTCGCCAGCGAACTCGTGGCTGAGCTCCCCGAGCGGCTTAGCACCCGCGTGATTGAAAACGCTAAGCGCCTTGGCGACCAACCTGCCATTGTAGATGGCAGTGTGCGTTGGAGCTATGCGGAATTAGGTGAAGAAATACACGCTGCCTGTGACTGGTTAATTACGTTGGATATTCGCCCCGGTGACCGGATTATGACGGTAAGCGAAAATTGCCGCGCCCTGGTCGTGCTGCTGCTCGCCGCCAGCGAGATGGATGTCTGGGTGGCGATTGTGAATTCACGCCTTTCGGCTCAGGAAGTCGATCTGATCCAGGGCAACTGCCTGCCCCGGCGGGTGTTCTATACCTGCGATGCGTCACCAGAAGCGTGCCAGCACGCCGAGCGCCACGCCGCTGACCGCTATCAGCACCCCCAGTTGGGTGGGCTGGCGATTTCACCGCTGTACGAAACTGAGCCCGAGCCGGTTTGCGCCAGCGGTGCCGAGCAGGTGGCCGCAATGATTTATACCTCGGGCACCACAGGCACGCCTAAAGGCGTCATGCTGACCCATCGTGGCATTCTCTATATCGCCTCGATCTCCGGGGGCATGCGCCACCTGAGCGAAGGTCAGCGAGTATATGGCGTACTGCCCATGTCTCATGTGTTTGGCCTCTCTTCTGTATGTATGGGATCGCTGTATAACGGTGCCTGCCTATATACCGTGCCGCGTTTTGATGCCGGGCATATGCTGGATACGCTAAAGCAGGAGCGTATTACCGTGCTCCAGGGCGTGCCTGCGATGTATGCCCGGGCGTTAGAGTTTTTAAAACGCGAGCAGCGCACCTTGGAAGCGCCTGAGCTGATATACATGTCTGCGGGTGGTTCGCCGTTAGACAGCGACACCAAGGTGCGGGTGGAAGCGGCCTTCGGCCTTACGCTACACAATGGCTACGGATTAACCGAGGCGAGTCCCACCATCAGCCAAACGCGCATTGATGATCGCCACGCCAACAGTACCGTTGGCCGAGTGCTCCCCCTGTTGGAGTATCGTCTGGAGCCGCTGAGTGATAGCGGCACTTCCGACCAGCCCGGTGATGAAGTAGGTGAGCTATGGGTGCGCGGCCCCAATATTATGAAAGGCTACTTTCGCCAGCCGGAAGCCACCCGCGCCACGCTAACCGAGGACGGCTGGCTTAATACCGGCGACATTGCCAAGCTCGATCACGATGATCAACTGTATATCGTTGGGCGAAGCAAAGAGCTGATAATCCGCTCGGGATTCAATATCTACCCACCTGACGTGGAAGCGGTGATCAACGAGCACCCGGCAGTGACACTGACTGCGGTGGTAGGGCGTCAAATTGCCGGAAACGAAGAAGTCGTGGCCTTTGTGCAGTGCGAGCCAGGCATTGAGGTTGATATTGCGGAGCTCAAAGCGTTTATTGCCGAGCGACTGGCCCCTTACAAACGGCCCACGCAAATTGTTCTAATGGATACGCTGCCTTCCACCGCCAGTGGCAAAATTCTCAAGGGGCGGCTGCGTGACTTGGCACAGCAGGAGAGCGCCTCATGAACTCTTCGCAAATACATACGCCAGATACGTCTCAACAAGCCCTCATGGGCTATCACGAACTGCTGGGAATGCAGGTGGTTGAATGGCAGCAAGACCGTGCCGTGGTTGAACTCACCATCGAGCCCAAGCACCTGAACCGCAGTGGCAATGTGCACGGCGGCGTATTGGCCTCGATGTTGGATAGCGCCCTAAGCTTGGCAGGCCTGCACTGTGATGTGCCGGGCAATATCCGCCGTGGGATGACGCTGTCTCTGACCACCACCTTTGTGGGGCCCGCCCGGCAGGGCGTGCTAAGGGCAACGGGCAGCGTGCGCGGTGGTGGTCAAAAGACGTATATGAGCAGCGGCGAAATCGTTGATGAGCAGGGTAATCTTGTGGCGATGGGGGAAGGTTCCTTTCGACGTCGCAGTGGCAGCGAGTCGCCTGAAGGCTTTGCGGAGAACAACCCCGAGGATTCTTCTGAGTGAACCCAGCTCGCCTGCGGGTTTCACTTTTATTGCTAGTCACCCTGGCAACGCTGTTCCATTTGGTGGTCGGCAACCTGTTTTGGCAGGCGGTTGGCATTGTCGCACTGCTGCTCTATTTAGCAACGCTGGCGGGTCAGTTTACCCGTATGGCCAAAGGGTTACTGCTGGCGGCGGGCCTGTTGACGCTGCTCGCGCTTTGGCGTTCGCCGAATCCTGCTCAACTGCTGTTTGATGCCAGCGGTCGTTTCGCCTTTTTTGCCACCTTTGTAGTGGCGCTGAGCATGTTGCGCTTGCCTGCTTACCGTTCCCGTTTAGTGCGCCGCTGTGGGCAGAGCATGCTGCTTCAACCGCCCAGCCGACGTTATCCTATTTTGTCATCAGGCTCAGCGTTGTTTGGCATCATTCTCAACATTGGCGTGCTAAACCTGTTTGCTGGAATGATCGAGAAGAGCAATACCCTGGATGCTGCCCAAGGGCGGGCCTGGGTTAAAGAGGCTCGCCAGCGGCGCATGATGCTGGCGCTGCTGCGTGGGTTCTCCCTGGCACCGCTTATTTCGCCCATGGGTATCGGTGTTGCCGTTGTACTGTCGAGCCTTCCCCAAGTCACCTGGCTTGAGCTTGCGCCGTATATTTTGGGTGCGGCAGCGCTGATTTTTCTAGCCGGTTGGGCGGTGGATTTTGTGACCGGCCCGCATCCTCCGGCCAGTAAAGCTCAGCTAGCTACTCCTTCGTTACGCCCGTTGGGTCAGTTTAGTGTGCTACTGATGGGCATTGTGGCACTGGTGTTTAGTCTTGCCTGGCTGTTAGAACTGCGTTTACCCATCGCCGCACTGTTAGGCGCGCCCACGGCGGCGTTGATTTGGCTTGCCTGGCAGCGGCGCAGGCTTGGTTATGGCGGGCTGCCAGCCGCCGCTAGCGCGGTACATCGCCAGTTACCCTGGCTACTTTCCCCCAGCGCCAATGAAATTGTGGTGCTTGGGGCGGCGGGCTATTTGGGCCACTTATGCGTTGGGTTAGTGGATACCCAGCAGTTGGCGCCGCTATTAACCGTGTTAAACCAGTGGGGTGTCTTTAACGCCGTGCTGGCTATGCTAATGGTCGTGGGGCTTGCCCAGGTAGGCGTTAACCCGATTGTAACAGTGACGTTGTTAGTGGGGCTGTTGCCGCAATTGGGTATTAATGGACTGACGCCTGCGCTGATTGGCGCCTCGCTGATGGTAGGCTGGGCGCTGGCGCTAATGTCATCACCGATGACGGCATCGATGCTGATCCTATCGCGGTTTACTGGTGTGCCCGCCACGCGGATTGGCTACCGTTGGAACGGCCGATTTCTGGTAACCTCGATTCCACTGTTAGCGGCGTGGTTTGTCTGGTCACCTTTTTAGGGGTGCCGCAATAAAGAAGCGCTTGACCTTTGTTCGGCGTTTTTTTATTGTTCTTGCTATAAAGTAAAATAATATTCTGCTATGCGAAACTGAATGTTTGTTAATCGCATGAAGTATTTATTAATCGCCTGGAGCACGCCTTATGAAAATTCTCGTCGCGGTTAAACGCGTCATCGACTACAACGTCAAAATTCGCGTTAAAGCGGATCACTCGGACGTCGATCTCACTAACGTCAAAATGGCCATGAACCCGTTCTGCGAAATTGCCGTGGAAGAAGCGGTGCGCCTGAAAGAGAAGGGCATCGCTACGGAAGTGGTCGCGGTCACCGTTGGCCCCAAGGCCGCCCAAGAGCAGCTGCGTACGGCGCTGGCGCTGGGCGCAGATCGCGCCATTCATATCGAAACCGACGAGCGCGCCGAATCCCTGGCCGTGGCCAAATTATTGGCTAAAGTGGTCGAAGAAGAGCAGCCCGGCCTGGTCGTTCTCGGCAAGCAGGCGATCGATACTGATAACAACCAGACCGGCCAGATGCTGGCGGCCCTCACTGGCCTGCCCCAGGGCACCTTTGCTTCAGAGGTTGTGGTCGACGGGGACAAAGTGAATGTGACTCGTGAAATCGACGGCGGTCTGCAGACCATCGCCCTGACGCTGCCGGCGATTGTCACCACTGACCTGCGTTTGAATGAGCCGCGCTACGCCAAGCTCCCCGATATCATGAAGGCCAAGAAAAAGCCCCTGGATGTGAAAACCCCCGCCGACTACGGCGTCGAGGTGGCCTCCAAGGTGAGCCTGCTAAAAGTTGAGTCCCCAGCGGAGCGTAAGGGCGGCGTTAAAGTCGCCTCGGTAGACGAGCTGATCGACAAACTCAAAAACGAAGCCAAAGTTCTCTAAAGTCGGTTGTTTATCTCCGGACATTGAGACAAGTTCTTTGAGAAAAGCGCTTTTGAAGGAGCTGATTTTATGAGCATTTTGGTACTTGCCGACCTGCATGAAGGCCAACTGGCCGGTGCGACGGCCCACGTAATTGCGGCCGCCCAACAGATCGGCGGCGATATTGATGTTCTCGTTGCCGGTGAAGGCGTTCAGGCGGCGGCCGAGGCAGCTGCAAAACTCGACGGCGTGAACAAAGTGCGCGTTGCGGATAACGCCGTTTACGCCCACCAACTGGCCGAGCCCATGGGCGCGCTGCTGGTCGAACTGGCGGGTGATTACACCCACGTACTCGCTAGCGCCTCCACCACAGGCAAAAACGTGCTGCCGCGGCTAGCGGCGCTAAAAGATGTTAGCCAACTGTCGGATGTTATCGCCGTGGATAGCGCCGATACTTTCAAGCGCCCGATTTACGCGGGTAATGCCATTGCGACGGTGAAAAGCGACAACGCGTTAAAAGTCATTACCATCCGTTCCACCGGCTTTGACGCGGTAGGCGAGGGTAACAGTGCCCCCGTTGAAGCCGTCGATGTGGTGGTTGAAAACAGCCAGTCCAGCTTTGTTAAAGAAGAGCTGGCAGCGTCGGATCGTCCTGAGTTGGGCGGCGCCAAGGTGGTGATCTCCGGTGGTCGCGGCATGGGCAACGGCGAGAACTTCAAGCTGCTCGACGGCATTGCCGACAAGCTGGGCGCCGCCATTGGTGCTTCTCGCGCCGCGGTGGACGCAGGCTTTGTGCCCAACGATATGCAGGTCGGTCAGACCGGCAAAATCGTCGCGCCGGATCTGTATATCGCCGTGGGCATCTCCGGTGCCATCCAGCACCTGGCGGGCATGAAAGACTCCAAGGTGATCGTCGCGATCAATAAAGACGACGAAGCGCCGATCTTCCAGGTCGCCGATTACGGGCTGGTGGGTGATCTGTTTGAGATCCTGCCGGAGCTTGAGAGCAAGCTGCAAAAAAACACCTAGATAAAGTTCTTAAAAAGGCCCCTAACGGGGCCTTTTAGTTATTGGGTCTCTTCTATTACGCAACCTTTAACAGTTCGCTGACTGTTTCGAGATGGTAGTCACTGTCACCCAAATAGTGATCAAACATCACCAGGTGCTTGGCGTAGCTGGCGACATAGCACTCTTCGGTCATGCCCATAGCCCCATGAAGCTGGATGGCCTGTTCGGCAATAAAACGCGCCGACTCGCCGCAGTAGGCTTTGGCCGCGGCAATTTTATAATCCCGTTCATTGGCAGGCAGGGTGAGGCTGGTGGCGGCCAAAATCGCCATGGAGCGGGATTGCTCCAGGTGCAGATGCATATCCACCATGCGATGCTGAAGCGCCTGGAAAGTGGAAAGCGGCAGGCCAAACTGCTTGCGCTCTTTAAGATAGGCCAGGGTTTGGTCGCAGGCTTCTTCCATTGCGCCAATGGCTTGGGCACAGAGCGCCGCACGGCCAAGGGCCAGTACCTCCGCTAGTGCATCGCTGACATCTTCACTCAGGCAGTTGGCTGGCGGCAGCGTGACGCTGTCCAGGGTCAGATCACCGGCTGACTGATCGTCGATAGTGCGATAGAGATGGGTCGATGTGCCCGGTGTATCAGCGGGTACTAGAAATAGACCCAGCTTGCCGCTATCTAGTCGGGCGGTGACTAGCGCCGCAGCAGCGGCTTCGAGGTTGAGCACACCATCTTTTCGACCCTGTAACTGCCACTGGCCGTCGGTCTGGGTCGCTTGGGTGGCGATCGCCAAGGGGTCATAACGGGCGCTGTGCTCCTGCCATGCCAAGGCTAACTGATGCTCGCCTTCAAGCAGCGGGGTTAGCCACTGCGTATGCTGATCGCTGTTGGCCGTTAGCGCCAGCAGTTGGCCAGGCAGCACCAGGCCTGCCAGGTAGGCTTCAGGCACTAAGCCGCGCCCCAGGGCCTGCATAATGATCATCAGGTCGGTACCATCGCCACCCAACCCACCAACGTCTTCGCTAAAGGGCATATGCAGTAGGCCCAGCTCGGCGAAGGTGCGCCAGAGTGCAGAAGCACCGTTAGGGGCAGCGGCAAGCATCGTATGGCGCTGCTCGGGGGAAACCTGATCGGCCACCAAACGGGTGAGCGTCTCTTCGAGCATGCGCTGCTCGTCGGTTAAAGCAAAATCCATGCTGACCTCACATGTTTAAAATGGTTTTGGCGACGATACTTTTCTGTATTTCGTTGGCACCGCCATAAATCGACAGTTTGCGACGATTGAAGTACTGGGCGCTGGCAGCCGCACTTTGGGCACGCTCGTCATCCAGGTTGCTTTCGCCATGCAGGAAGTCGGGGAAGAACGGCAGTGCGGCGGGGCCAAGGGCACGTCGGGTGAGCTCGCTTAGCTCCTGGCGAAGCTCTGAGCCACGTACTTTCAGCAGCGAGCTTTCTGCGCCGGGCACGCCGCCATCCCGGGCCGCGGCAATCACGCGCAGGTTGGTCACTTCCAGTGCCATCAATTCAAGCTCGGCCTTGACGACGCGGTGACGGAAGCTGGGCAGCTCCAGCAGTGGTTTACCGCGATGCTCTATCCGGCTGGCCAGTGACTTCAAGTGGCGCAATGCCTGCTTGGCGTGGCCAAGCCCTGCGATTCCCGTGCGTTCGTGGGTGAGCAGAAATTTGGCGCAGGTCCAGCCTTGCCCCTCTTCTCCGACACGGTTTTCAACCGGCACCCGCACATTGTCTAGAAAGACTTCATTGACCTCGTGGGCGCCATCCAAAGTGATGATGGGCCGCACGGTGATGCCAGGAGTTTGCATATCGATCAGCAGAAAACTAATGCCCGCCTGCTTTTTAGCGTCTGGGTCAGTGCGCACCAGACAGAACAGCATATTGGCGTGCTGGCCTAGGGTCGTCCACGTCTTCTGACCATTCACGACATAGTGGTCGCCATCGCGAACCGCACGGGTATTCAGCCCCGCCAAGTCGGAACCCGCGCCGGGTTCGGAGTAGCCTTGGCACCACCAGTCCTGGTTGCTCAGAATGCGCGGCAGAAAACGCTGCTGTTGCTCGGCGCTACCGAATTTCATAATTACAGGCGCTACCATATTGACGCCAAAGGGCACGACCGTAGGCGCGTGGGCGGCGGCGCACTCCTCATCAAATATATGCCGTTGTACGGGCCCCCAGCCTGGGCCGCCATGCTCCTTTGGCCAGTTAGAGGCTAGCCAGCCCTGTTCGCTAAGAATGTTCTGCCAGCGCAGATGATCATCGGCACGCAGATGGCGCCCCAGGCGCACCCGTTCGCTAATATCGCTGGGCAGTGCCTCGGCCAGAAAACGGCGAACCTCTGCGCGAAAGGCCTGCTCTTCGGGACTAAAGGTGAGGTTCATAGTGGTGCTTCCTTAAGGGTTGATTGGCGGTGAGGCCCACCTAAATGACGCGGGTATCCCAGTGCCTCCACCGCTAATAAATCAATATCGCTCTCGCGGTAGCAAAAGCCCTGCTGCGCAATGCTGCGGCTTGCCTGCTCAAGGGCAGATTGCTTTTCGCTGGCTGACGCTTGCTGGCTGGCAGCGTGCAGGACAGTCAGCAGGCTTTGCTGTTGGCTAACCACCACGCTTAACCGTAACGCTTTAAGCGTAAGCGCCGCTCGCTGCTGGGTAAGCGCTTCGGCGCTGTGGTTAACCAGCTCTACCATGGTGCCGTTTTCAGCAATGATCAGGCTCAGCGGCGTATCGTTATCACTGCTGGTGCCGGTATTTCCCAGTCTGATGACAGGGCACTCCATGCTCGAATCTATGGACGTATTTGGCGCCAGTAGGCACAGCTCAGTAGTGTCATCTGCTGCGCTGGTCAGGCTAATACCCGCCTTTTGTGCGGCTTTCTGCAGGCGCTCAAAGAGTGGATCTTCGCCGATCAGCGCAACGTGCTTAAAAACATCGGCATTCTCAATACCAGGCACCATGTGGGGGCTGCGGGCAGCGAAAAAGAGGTGAATCAGCCCGGCGCGCTGGGGGGAGTCCATACAGGCCAGAAACAGTTCCCGTTCACTGCGCAGACCATCTTGAAGTGATTCAGCCGTCACGCTGGCCTCAACGGCTTCCACAATGCGAAACGGTGAGAACAGCTCGGGAGATTCTTGATTAAGACGCGCTCGCGTAGCAGCGATTGCTTGAGAATTAGCCGCTGGTGCAGGGAGATTGCCCGTAATACGCGCTGTCTGGTTGCCTGCCAATATCTCTTTGGCTGCTGCCAGACCCGCTTCAAGTGGCGTTTCAGCACTGCTAAGGGCGTCGATAATGCCTGCCTCAAGCGCTTCTTCTGCTTCTACAAAACGCCCGCTGGTAATCATCTCCAAGGCGCGCTCAACGCCCACTAAGCGTGGTAACCGCTGGGTACCTCCAGCGCCAGGCAGTAGGCCAAGCTTTACCTCCGGAAGCCCCACGCGGGTGCCCGCCAGCGCAACCCGGTAGTGACAGCCCAAAGCCACCTCCAATCCACCGCCCAGGGCTGTTCCGTGCAGGGTAGCAATCAGCGGTTTGGAGCAGGCTTCCAGTTGAACAATCACATCAGGCAGCAGTGGGGCTTGGGGCGGCTTGCCAAACTCACGAATATCGGCTCCGGCGATAAAGGTGCGGCCATCGGCTAACACTACCAGCGCTTTAGCTTTCTTATCGGCGATGCCTTCTTCCAGTGCGTCGACTATACCGCTGCGTACCGCGTGGCTTAGCGCGTTAACCGGCGGATTGGCGATCTGAATCACGCCTATATCGCCGTGGCGCTGATAATGAACGGACATAGTTAGGCTCTCGTATTTCGCATGTGTGAATTGAAAAGCTAAGCAACCGAGGTGCTTTGTGAACGTCGATGATGGCGCTGGCTTAAACGCGCCAGCAAAACGCCGGGCACTAGCGCCGCAAGCGCGAGGCCGATCAGTTCCCACTGGCTAAGAGGCACCATTCCACCGCCAGGGAGTGCCAGTAACAGGCCGGCAACCAGAACCAGGGCGCGAATCGTGATCTCTTGTAGTGCGCCGTAACCCAGTCTGCCTACGCCCATTAAGTAGCCCTGCATGGCAGAGGCAAACAGAATGATGCCGATGACCGCCTGGATAAAGACAGCCACGATCATCAGCGGCTCGCCTTGCATAATCAGCGCAGGATTAAGCACGAACAGGAAGGGGATGAAGTAGATGACGCTACCCAGACGCATTGCCTGCAGGCCGGTTTCCATGGGGCGTGCACCCGCCACGGTCGCGGCGGCAAAAGCACCCAGCGCTACCGGCGGGGTAATAAAGCTCAGCATGCCCCAGTAGAGGATGAACATATGCACCGCCATAGGATCCAACCCGCCGCCCTGTATCAACGCGGGAGCTAGGGCAACAGCGAGGAAAATATAGGCGGCGGTAACGGTCATACCAATACCCAGTACGAAACTGGTCACAGCGCCCATAATCAGCAGCAGCGGCACGCTGCCACCGGCAATATTGATAAAGTCGTTGGCGATAGTGCCCGAAAGACCGGTCATCGAAAGCGCTCCGACCAGCATGCCCACGCCGGCCAAAATAGCGATCAACTCGGCAAACAGCTTGGCCGCAGACGACAGCGTTTCGGCCACATCTTTCCAGCCCCAGCGGTTATGTTTGGAAAGCTGATTGAGCACTAACAGCAACGCGGTAGCGTAGAAAGGTGCTACGGCTTCGCGCTGCATAATCAGCAGCATCCAGACTAATAGGGCGAAGACGAAAATAAAGTACCAGCCCTCTTTGAGAGTCTGCCAAAGCGAAGGTAGCTCAACGGCGGGTAAGCCTTTGATGTCGTGGCGAGCCGCGTAGGCATCGATCTGTATAAACAGCCCCAGGAAATACAGAATTGATGGGATGACAGCAGCCAACGCCACAGCGGAGTAAGGAATGTCCAGAAACATCGCCATGACAAAGGCGGTAGCACCCATTACCGGGGGCATTAATACACCACCGGTTGAGGCGCAGGCTTCCACACCGCCTGCAAAGGAGCGGCTCATACCGATACGGCGCATGGCGGGAATCGACAAAACGCCAGTGGTCAGTACGTTACTGATCACGCTGCCGCTCATGGAGCCCATCAAGCCGCTGGAGAAAATCGACACCTTCGCGGGGCCGCCACGCACATGGCCCAGCAGCGCAAATGCCAGGTTGATAAAAAACTTACCGCCGCCGCTTTTTTGCAGTACCACGCCAAATACCAAAAAGCCGATCACCAAGCCCGCGAACGCCTGCAGTGGAACCCCCATGATGCTTTCGGTACTCATGGTGTGGTACATAGCGGTTTGTTCGAGAGTCGAAGGAAATGCCTGGATAGGGCCAGGGACAATATCCGCCACCAGCGGATAGAGCGAGAACACCCCGGCAATAATCGCAATAGGTAAGCCCCCCGCCCGGCGTGCCGCTTCAATAATCAGCAGCCAGTAGGCATAGCTGGCATAAATGGCGATCTCGGGCGCAGAAAACGCCCAGCCGCGCTCTAGAATGGGGACGGCGTTGTAAACAAAATAGCCGCCAACGATAAGCGTTGTAGCGCTCAATACGTAGTCGTACCAGGGGATGGGCTGTTCTTGTTGGCGACTCCGCATGGGCCAAAGCAAAAATACCAGCGGTAGCAACAGCGCCACAACGGCGTAGTAGAACTGCGTCTCCAGACCCGTAACAAAAGTCAGCAAACCAACGTTAAAAAGATAATCCAGGGTCATCGCCATCAACATGACGGTGACCGTGGCGGGTATCCAGCGCAGTGTAGGGGGAAGCTGACGAATTTGGCTGATCTTTTCTTTAACCTGCTGATGATTGGCAGGCGAGGTATCTGTGGTCATGGGGGCATCCGTCAATCAGCAGGGGGCGGCAAGTGCCGCCCCGTGGCGTATTACTCGAAGATCGGTTCGAAACCGGCATCGCTAAGCGCGGTGGCACGGGCTTCCATCCACTCGGCAGTAAATTCCTCATCGTCACTGGGTGCGTCTTGCATAAAGCTTTCCCAGGCGGTTAACAGCACGTTCTGGCGTTCAACGAGTTTGTCCTGATGGGCCTGCATTTCATCAGTCCATACATCGATCTCTTTGTAGTACGTAACGACCGCATCGTGGAACGGCACCACCCACTGTAGATCTTGTTGCTCCAGGGCATAGCCAAGCGCCCCAGGGGCGTTATCTTTGTAGTCGTCAAAATTTTCCTGCATGGCCTTGATCAGGCCGTAAGCGACGTTGTCGTCCAGGTCTTGGTTGGCGACCACAATGGGGTAAGGGTAACTAGCGCTGGGAACCGGGTTGTCGGCGCTGATGCCGCCTGCCCCAGACGTGACTTCGTGAGGGCGGAAGTAGGGCGCGACCGCCGCCATGCGCTCCCAACCTGCTTCGTCGTTGGGGTCTAGCACCGGCCAGCTAATGCCGCGCGGACTACTGGCCAACTGCTGGGCTGGTGGGGTAACCGTTGTAGTAAAGGAGGCATCTACATCGCCAGCGATAATGCCGTCAAACGAACGACCGTAGCCGGGATAATCAACCCGCTCTACGTCGTCCCAGGTCAAACCACCAAAAGCTAGATACGCTTCAGTGCCTTTGTTGAGTGCATCGTCGCCGCGGATATAGGCAATGCGCTTGCCTGCCAGGTCAGCGGGCGTTTCAACGTCCAAGTCGCCCGCCACCGCCAGGGATAGCCCGAATGAGGCTGTCGAGGTGGTAATGACGCGTAGCGGTTGAGGGCCCCAGTCACGGTCGGCAAACATCATCACGCCTTCCGCGCCGTAGTAGCTGGCGATCCCGCAAGCGCAAAGGTCAACACGGCCCTGTTTAAGCGGCGTCATGCGTGAAACATCGTTATCTCCCGGCAGGATACGTACCGAAGAATCGTATTTGTTCTGCAGCATATTGCCGATGGCAACGGCCTGGGCGTAGCCACTTGAGTTGGTGCCATAGGCCGTCCAGGCCATGGTGCCGGGCAGTTCAATGTCACTGGCGTGGCTGACTGCTGCGCCGAGTAGCGATAAAGGGAAGGCGGCGATGAGTAGGCGATGAGCAAATGGATGCATTGGGATGCTCCTTTATTGTGGTTGTGCTTAAGGATTTAGTTACGTTTTGCTACATAGTGTTTTGCTGTGCGGTACTTGGTTTTGCTAAGTGGTCGGCTGATAGTAGAGAAGCTGTTAGGTGGCTGTCAATGCCGTTATCGGTAGCGGCTCTAAGTGCCCATCGCCGAGCATAAAAAAACCAGACAATTGTCTGGTTTTTCAGAATAGTAGCGAGTGGTGTGCGGTTAAGAAAATTCACGCCAAGCGGCGTAAGTGCTTAGAAATACCCGTCCGGTAAGTGCATCCAGAAAGTCGCTCTTCTTGAGTTGATCCATTACCGGACCTTTCACTTCGGATAAGTGCAGTTTTACATCAGAATCTTTTAAGCGAGCGTTGATCGCATCCAGGCTCTCAAGCGCCGACGCGTCAATCAGATTTACCGCCGAGCAGATCAGTACAACGTGTTCAAGTTCAGGATGACTCGCTACCAGGTTGTATACCGTGTCTTCCAAATAGCGGGCATTGGCAAAATAGAGACTCTCATCAATGCGCAGCAGGGCAACGGTATTGATCGTTTCGACATCGTGGCGGGTGGTGTTCCGAAAGTGTTCGGTGCCAGGTACGCGGCCTACCAAGGCGCTATGGGGGCGGCTGGTGCGGTACAAAAATAGCGCAATAGAGAGCGTTACCCCGCTGATAATACCCGCTTCAACGCCTTCGCACAGCGTGAGTAGAATCGTCACCGCCATGGCGGCAAAGTCGCTGCGGGAGTAGCGCCAGGTTTGGCGCAGCATGGGTATGTCTACAAGCGTCAAAATCGAAACGGTGATCGTCGCGGCCAGGGTTGCGATGGGCAGGTAGTAGAGCCAGCCGGTGAACGACATAGTGACCAGAGCAATACCAAGTGCTGCAAAGGCGCCCGCCGCAGGTGTTTGTGCGCCGGCATCGTAATTAATGACCGTGCGGGATAACCCCCCGGTCACCGGCATACCACTGGAAAGCCCAGCGGCTAAATTGCTGGCGCCAAGGCCCACAAGTTCCTGATTGGGAGAGATGCGTTGGCGCCGTTTAGCGGCCAACATCTGGCCCATGGAGACGGACTCAACAAAGCCGACCAGGCTAATCAACAGCGCGGGGATCAACAGTGCCCGCCACAGTGAGTAGTCCCCCCAGGGAAAGCTAAGTGCAGGCAACCCGCCTGGAATTTGTCCCACAACGCTGACGCCTTTATCGCCCAACTGCCAGTGCCAGGTCACTAGAGTGGTAATTACGACGGCAAAGACCGGCCCCGCTTTAGCGATCAAGTCCGCCAGGGTGTTTGGCAGGCCCATCTTGTTCAGGGTGGCCTTACCATAGCGGCGCATTACGATCAAAAACAGTAGGGTTCCACTGCCGATCAGTAAAGTGGCTAAGTTAAAGGTGGCTAAATTGGGCGCCAGCGTAATAAAGCGCTCTACCAGGGTAAACCCACTGCTCTCAACCCCTAGCAAACTGCCAAGTTGGCTGGCGGCGATCAGAATACCCGACGCCGTTAAGAAACCGGAGATAACCGGGTGGCTCAGAAAATTGCTGAAAAAGCCCATTTTCAGCAGCCCCATTACCACCAGCATGCCGCCGGAAAGTAGCGACAGAATCAGGGCTGCCTGTATATAAGTCTCTGTGCCCGTGGCGGCCACCGAGGAGAGCGCAGCACCGGTCATCAGCGCGATAATCGCCACTGGCCCGACTGCGAGGGTTTTGCTGGTGCCGAACAGAGTGTAGACAAGCTGCGGCAGGATGCTGGCATAGAGGCCTACCACCGCAGGTAGTCCGGCTAGCAGCGCATAGGCCAGCGATTGGGGAATAACCATCACGGTGACGATCAAACCCGCCAAAAGGTCGGCCCCCAACAGGCGTTTATGATAGTGGGGGAGCCACGTCAGGATCGGCAAATAGCGCTTTAGCATGGATTCCATGTGTTGTAGAAATGGCAGAACAGAGAGAGTAAGGGATATTCCCATTCATTGCAGTGCTTATATTCGTTTGTACTACGCTAACCCAATGATGACCAAGCGCTTATACGCTTTCGGTCTCCCCCCAAAGTGCTACTTCTTTCATCAGCGTAACACGCTAAGCTTAGCCGCAAAGGGGAGTTAAACCCTTAATATAGGGTTTTCGATACTCAATAACGTCAATAAAAAGAGTACTGCTCATGCGCTTACTGCGATTGTTAGTTCCGGTGCTATTCGTGGCGCTGTCGATAGGACTTGCCGCACAAGGCGGCCACTGGCGTTATTTGGCGCTCTTTTTGGCCGCGCTGGGGGGCGGCGCTGTGCTACTTAATGTGCTGGAAGGCGTGTACCAAGCCGACCAGCGTCGCCTTGAGCAGCGTCAGCGTGGTTTTAAACCGCTGCGCGATTACCGTTCGCTACGTGCCATGGCCTACCGGTTGATGAACCGCGCCAGCAGTACCGCGATTGCCTCGGCAGAAGTATCACACTATGCCGACCTGATGGATCAGCGCCTTTCCAAGCAAGAGGCCATGGCCCGTGAAGCTTCATCGAGCATGACGGCGATTAATGCGGCCATTATGCAGGTCAGCGCCAGCGCCAGCCAAGTGGCAGCGCTGGCAGAGAGCGCCCGGGAAGCCAGCCATCACAACCATGCCGAGCTGGACGATATTATTAAGGACATGAGCGACGTTGCTGACCGCTCAAACCAAGCGCTGGAAATGCTCACAGCGCTAAACGATAAAATAGAGCGTGTTCGCAACGTTACCTCCATGATTGAAGATATCGCCGAGCAGACCCATCTGCTGTCGCTCAATGCCTCAATTGAAGCGGCCCGAGCGGGTGAACACGGGCGAGGGTTTGCCGTGGTTGCTGGCGAAGTGCGCAATCTGGCACTGAAGACTTCCACCGCCACGCAGAGTGTCGATGAACTCGTCAAAGATATGCATGCGAGTGGCCAGACGGTGGTCGACACCATTGGCGATCTAATGACCCGAATTAGCGAGCGTTCAAAAGGCATGCAGGGAGTAGGAAATAGTCTGGGTACGATGACGCAAGAGTTCGACCAGGTGCAGAGTGAAATTACCCGCGTTGCCGATGCCATGGAAAACACCCGCCAACATAGCCAAACCGTGGCGGACAGCCTGAGCCAGCTAGAAGATGATGTAGATGAAGGCAACCGTAATATGCACGATTTGGCCGAGCAAGCCAGGGCACTGATGGAGGCTGCGGAAGGCGTCGACGGTGAACTGGCGCAGCAACATTTAGAGGGCCGCCACCAGCAGGTTTTCCACGCTGCACGATCAACCGCCGATAAGTTGGGTAAGCTGCTGGAGAAGGCGATCGCCAGCGGGGAGCTCTCAGACACGCAGCTGTTCCAGCCCCACTACGAACAGATTCCAGGCACCCAGCCGCCGCAATATAAAACCGGTTTTGATAGCTTCACCGATAGATATCTGCCTGATCTGCAGGAACCCTTGCTTACTCAGCTAGGCTTAAGTTATGCCATTGCCTGTGACCGGAATGGCTATGTGCCGACCCATAATAAAGCGGTGAGCCTCGCACCAACCGGTGATTACTCACACGATTTGAAATTCTGCCGCAACAAACGGATTTTTGATGACCCGACCGGCAGCCGCTGCGGTGCTCATGAAAAGCCGCTGCTACTGCAAACTTACAAGCGCGATACCGGGGAAATCATGCATGACCTTTCAGTGCCGGTGTATGTGCAGGGTAAGCACTGGGGCGGCTTCCGGGTCGGCTATCAGCCTGAGCGTGATATTGCGACTCCCCCAGCGTTGCAAACCGATGCACCCCCAGTACCACCACTGGCACTAACTAGCCGCAGCGTAGCGCGGGCGTGACTGCCATGCCGACCAGGAGTAAAGCGCGAGCCCGATCCAGATGAGGACAAAGGTTGCCAACTGGATCATACCCAAGGGTTCGCCGAACACGGTTAAGGCAATAAGAAACTGAATACTTGGGTTGATGTACATCAAAAAGCCCAGGGTTGCCAAACGCAACCGGCGGGCTGCGCCTGCGAAGGCCATTAGCGGCAACGCGGTTAAGGCACCACTGGCGATCAGTAAACTGGTGGTGGAAGAGTTCTGTAAAAAATGTGAGCTGCCGTTCCAACTTAGCCAGGTGAGAGCAATCAAGGCGAGAGGAAAAAGCAGCAGGGTTTCCACAAATAGCCCTGATAAGCCATCCAGTGGCACCTGTTTACGAAACAGTCCATAACTGCCGAAGCTTAACGCCAGTAGTAAACTAATCCAGGGCAGCTCGCCCAGCATCACAAACTGCGCTGCAATGGCGATGCTGGCCAAGCCCAAGGCGACCAACTGCAGCTTGGCCATCACTTCCCGAAGTACCAACACGCCTAGGGCGACATTCACTAACGGGGTCAAGAAGTAGCCTAAACTTGCCTGTAATACCTGCTTAGACTCCACTGCGTAAATGTAGATACCCCAGTTAAACCCAATCAGTAGCGCGCAGGCCAGCACACGGCCAAGCCGTTTGGGCTCGCCCAATGCGGTGACAACGGGCGGCCAGCGGCGCAGAAGGGTAATCAAACCGACCAGAAATAGACACGCCCAAATGATGCGGTGAATCAATATTTCAAAGGCGGGAACGCCGTCAAACAGGGCAAAGAAGAGCGGAAAGCAGCCCCACATGATATAGGCCGTTAGCCCGAACATAACGCCTTTGACGGCAGCTGGATCGCGTGTTGGAGTAGGAAGCATAGCAGCCTCATTATTTAAAGATGCTAATCTAGCACAAACGTTACCTTGAGACTGACGAATTGGAGGTGTTAAGTGAGTCAACTTAGGAACACGCTAGTGCAGTGCGATCTGCGCTGGGAAGACCCCCAGGCCAACCACGCCCACCTTGAACAGCTATTGGGTGAGCTGGATAGTCGGGATACGGATCTGATTGTCTTGCCGGAAATGTTTGCCACGGGCTTTACCATGAATTCCCGTGAAATGGCTCAGCCAATGGCGGAGAGCCAAAGTGTAGCCTGGCTGCAGGCTCAGGCGAAGGCACGAAACTGCGTGATGACCGGCAGCGTGGCGATCGAAGAGGGCGGCGAGTTTTATAACCGCCTTATTTGGGCGACGCCGGAGGGGGAGTTAACCCACTACGATAAGCGCCATCTATTTCGCATGGCGGGGGAGCATGAGCGCTACGGCATGGGCAGTGAGCGCAAGGTGGTAGAGCTCAACGGTTTTAAGCTGCTGCTGAGCGTTTGCTACGACCTGCGTTTTCCGGTCTGGATGCGCCAGCAGCCAGCAGAAGGCGAGCATTTCGAGTATGATGCGCTGCTGTGTATCGCCAACTGGCCAGCACCGCGTCGCCACCCTTGGCGTACGCTGCTGCAGGCCCGTGCGGTAGAGAACTTAAGCTATGTGATTGGCGTGAACCGCGTTGGAGAAGATGCCAAAGGGCTTGCCTATAGTGGCGATTCCCTGTTGGTCGACTTCAAAGGCGAAGCGCTGATTGATCAACCTGCCCATACCCCGTTTATAGAAACGGGCACGCTGGATAAAACTGCCCTTGATGCTTTTCGTGAAAAATTTCCTGCCTGGCAAGACGCCGACCACTTTCAGTTGCTGCCAGGAGTGGGTTAATGATGCGCCTTGATCGCTTTTTGAGTGAAACCTCGCCGTTGACTCGCAGCCTCGCCAAGCGGGCACTCAAGAATGGCGAAGTGACTCTCAACGGCGAGCCGATAAAACAGTCGGCGACCCAAATCGATACCGATAACGATGTGGTTGTTCTGAACGGCGAACGGTTGGAGTTGGTAGGCTTGCGCTACATCATGCTGCACAAGCCAGTTGACGTTGAGTGCAATGCCCGCCGCGGGCTCTATCAGCGCGCGATAGACCTGATAGATCTGCCTAAAGCCGATCGCTTACAGCCAGTAGGGCGCTTGGATGTGGATACCACGGGCTTGCTGCTGTTAACCGATGATGGCCAGTGGTCGCACCGTGTCACGTCACCGCGCCATCGCTGTGCCAAGGTGTATATCGCCGAGCTAGCGGAGCCTATGGAAGGCGCGTCGGCAGAGTGGGCGATTGAGCAAGTCGCCAATGGCCTGATGCTTGATGGGGAAGAGACGCCGACCCAGCCTGCAACGTTGCGCTTTTTATCGCCCAGCCAAGCGGAGTTGACCATTACCGAAGGACGCTATCACCAGGTGAAGCGGATGTTTGCCGCTCTGGGAAACCATGTGAACTCACTGCACCGCAGTTCCATCGGGGATTTGGCACTAGATGAGAACCTGGCGCCCGGCGAGTGGCGGGAATTAACCACCGACGAAATCGCGCTTTTCTGAGTGCTTGTTTAAGGTCTTCTAAAGCCGCTTTCCCAATGGGTGAGCGGCTTTATTTTTAGCTAAATATTATACCGTTATCTTATAAGTTTCCCTAAGCAATTGCCGAGAGTTGTGCGACTCAGGTAGAAAAATCGCGAGCGAAAATTGCCTTCCTGCAGCACCGCTAGCCGTTTTAGTTAGCCGTTGCTTAGTATTAAGAAGCTAGGTGGGCAGCGGCAATCAGTGCTTGGGTATAAGCGTGCTGGGGCGCTGAAAGAACCTTCAGGCAGCAGCCCTGCTCGACCACTTCACCATCCTTGAGCACCATAATACGGTGGGCCATCGCGCGGACGACGGCCAGGTCATGGCTAATAAACAGATAACTCAGCTGGCGGCGTGCCTGTAGGTCGCGCAACAGGGCGACTAGCTGCTTCTGCACGGT
This sequence comes from Halomonas sp. SpR1, assembly GCF_031010175.1. Classification (GTDB taxonomy): domain Bacteria; phylum Pseudomonadota; class Gammaproteobacteria; order Pseudomonadales; family Halomonadaceae; genus Vreelandella. The sequence continues at coordinate 284,085 of NZ_JAUAMB010000001.1, read as the reverse complement.
ACGATCTAACGCCGAGGTGGGCTCATCAAGCACCAGCAGTTCTGGCTCTAATATGATCGCCCTTGCCACGGCAATACGCTGGCGCTGACCGCCGGAAAATTCATGAGGGTAGCGGGCTGCACAGCTCTCGGGCAAACCTACCTCATGCAGCGTTTGCTTGACCCGCTGGGCGACTTCGTCAATGGAGAGATGAGGGTAGTGAAAGCGCAATCCCTCGCTGACGATATCGAACACCGGCATACGCGGTGAAAGGGCGCCATAGGGGTCTTGAAACACCATCTGTAAGCGATGCCGGTGACGGCGTAACGCATCGCCGGTTAGGGCACTTAGTTTATCATTGCCAAGAGTTACATCGCCTTGGCTGGTGACCAGCCGCATGACCGCCGACGCCAGCGTGGTTTTACCCGAGCCGGACTCACCCACAATGCCCAGGGTTTCCCCCGGCGCAATTTGAAAATCAGTGGGTTGAAGCGCCACAAAAGCGGGCGGCTGACGCTTGAACAAGCCGGTTTTAGGTCGCTTGAAACTGACGCTCAACTGACGCGCCGTCAGTAGGGGGGCTTTCTGCTCAATGGCTTGGGGCCTACCTTCCGGTTCAGCCGCAAGTAGCGCTTTGGTGTAATCGCTTTGCGGGTGCTGAAAGACCTGCTCCACGGGCCCGATTTCCTGAATGCGGCCCTGATACATAACGCAGATACGATCCGCATAACGGCGCACCAGATTCAAGTCGTGGCTGATAAACAGCATGCCCATACCATGGTGATCGCGCAGTTCACGTAGCAGGGCGAGAATTTCCTGCTGAACGGTAACGTCCAGCGCGGTGGTGGGTTCATCGGCAATCAGCAGGGATGGGTTATTGGCAATCGCCATGGCGATCATCACCCGCTGGCGCTGCCCACCCGAGAGCTGGTGGGGCCAGGCGTCCAGCAGTTCTTCCGGGCGCGGTAGTTTCACCTGTTCCAGTAGCCTTTTGCTGCGTTGGCGGGCGGCCTCGCCCCGCAGCCCCTGGTGAAGGCGTAGCGCTTCGCCGATCTGCTTACCCACTCGGTGCAGAGGGTTGAGCGAGGTCATCGGCTCCTGAAAGATAAAACCGACGCGATTGCCGCGCACGGCGTTCCACTGAGTTTCGGTTAAATTGGCCAGATTGGTATCACCCAGCCAGCGCTCGCCCTGAACGGTGGCATTACTAGGCAGTAGATTCACCATCCCCAGCGCCGACACCGATTTGCCCGAGCCGGATTCTCCGACAATCGCCAGGGTTTCACCCGCATTGAGAGTGAGTGACAGTGAGTGCACTACCGGGGTGCCATCAAAGGTGACATCAAGATGCTCAATGCGCAGTAGAGGATTAGGCATGCTGAGTCTCCTGGGCGGGGCCTGCCAGGCGCTGCTGCACATGGCGGGGGTCGAAGGCATCGCGCAAGCCCTCGCCGATAAATACCAGCAGTGACAGCATGATCGCTAACGTCATAAACGCTGTGATACCTAGCCATGGAGCGTGTAGATTATTTTTGCCCTGGGCCGCCAGTTCACCTAGCGAGGGAGCCCCAGGGGGCAGGCCGAAACCGAGGAAATCCAGCGCGGTCAAGGTGCCAATCGCACCGGTAAACAGAAATGGAATAAACGTTAGAGTGGCAACCATGGCGTTAGGCAGCACGTGGCGCCACATGATTAAGCGAGACGGCAATCCCATGGCTTTGGCCGCGCGCACATACTCCAAATTGCGCGCGCGCAGGAACTCGGCACGCACGATGTCCACCAGGCCCAACCACGAGAAGAGCAGCATAATTCCTAGCAGCCACCAGAACCCCGGCTGAACAAAGCTGGCTAAAATAATCAGTGAAAACAGTACCGGCAGACCTGACCATATCTCGGTGAACCGTTGACCGATCAAATCAATTTTGCCGCCAAAGTAGCCCTGCACGCCGCCCACTACGACACCAATGACTAACGATCCTGCAGTGAGCACCAGGGCAAAAGCCACCGAAAGTCGAAAACCATAAATCACCCGTGCCGTTACATCCCGTCCCTGGTCATCGGTGCCCAGCCAGTGACGGCTATCTGGTGGGGCTGGGGAGGGGCGGGTCATATTCATATCCAGGGTCTGGTAGGAAAAAGGAATGATGGGCCACAGCGCCCAGCCGTGATCTTTAATCTGTTGCTGAACAAAAGGATCCAGATAGTCCGTTCGGGTCGGTAGAAAGCCGTCAAATTCGGTTTCTGGGTAGTCCACCAACATGGGGAAATACCACTGACCGTCGTACTGCATAACGATGGGTTTGTCGTTGGCAATCAGCTCGGCAAACAGGCTAAGGATAAACAGCGTGGCAAATAGCCAGAGTGATACCCGGGCACGACGATTGGCTTTGAAAGCGGCCAATCGACGGCGAGTGATAGGCGATAAGCGTAACGATAAGGAGGCCATTATCACGACTCCCGAGTCGAAAAGTCGATACGTGGGTCGACCCACACGTAAGTCAAATCGGAAATCAGCTTGAGGATCAAGCCGATGACGGTATACAGAAACAGGGTGCCAAATATGACCGGATAATCCCGCTGCATAACCGCCTCGAAGCCGAGCAGCCCCAGCCCGTCCAGGGAGAAGATCACTTCGATAAGCAGTGCGCCGGTGAAGAAAATGCCGATCATGGCGGCGGGGAGGCCCGCGATAATGATCAGCATGGCGTTGCGGAATACATGGCCATAGAGTACGCGTCGCTCGTCGGCGCCTTTGGCGCGGGCGGTAATTACATACTGCTTGTGAATTTCATCGAGAAAGCTGTTTTTGGTCAGCATCGTCAGCGTCGCAAAGCTGCCAATCGAGGCGGCGATGACCGGCAGCGTAATATGCCAAAAATAGTCTTTGACCTTGCCCCAGGTAGAAAGCTGGTCGAAGTCAGGCGAAGTCAAACCGCGTAACGGGAACAAGTCCCAGTAGGTACCCCCGGCAAACAGCACAATCAACAAAATCGCAAACAAGAAGCCTGGAATGGCATAGCCGACAATCACTAGCCCGGATGACCAGACATCAAACCGGGAACCGTGGCGAAGCGCCTTTTTAATCCCTAATGGGATGGAGATTAAATAGACCAGCAGTGTCGTCCAGAGCCCCAACGATATGGAGACCGGCAGCCGCTCTATCATCAGCTCGGTGACCGGACGGTCACGGAAGAAACTGGTACCAAAATCGAGTGTGAGGTAGTCCGCCATCATGCCGATAAAGCGTTCGTGGGCGGGCTTGTCAAAACCAAACTGCTGTTCCAGCTGTTCGATAAAACGCGGATCGATCCCCCGGGCGCCCCGTGAGTCATCGCTGACCTGAACATCTGCGCCGCCCATATCCAAACGTGTGCTGGCCATGGCGTTAGCGCCTTCAAAACGCGCCAACATCTGATCAATTGGCCCGCCTGGCGCCGCCTGAACAATCATAAAATTGAGAAGCATGATCCCGAAAAGGGTCGGTATCATTAGCAGCAGTCGGCGTAGGGTATAGCGGGCCACAGAGCACTCCGAGGTTTATGACGATGAAACCGTTGAGGATAAGCCGTTGCGATTAAATAGTTGTCATTCAGCTAGCGTTAACGGCCCCGTTGACGGCGCTGCAGTGCTGCTTCACGGTCGGTGTCTACCCACCACGCATCCAGATCCATGGCGTACGCTGGGAACGGTTCGGGGTAGCCAAACTTATCCCAAATGGCGATACGGGTCTCCCCAGAGTGATAGTGGGGAATGACATAAAACCCCCAGCGCAGTACTCGATCCAACGCGCGGGTAGCGGTATCCAACTCTTCTCGGCCATCGGCGCTAATGATCTCCTCCACCAGTGCATCGACTGCCGGATGCGCCAGTGCCATCCGGTTACGGCTTTGCGGTGCCTCGGCGGCGGCACTGGTCCAGAAGTCACGCTGCTCATTTCCAGGGTTGTTCGACTGCGGGAAATGGCTGATTACTATGTCATAGTCGTAATTGCGCTGCCGGTTTAAATATTGATTAATATCAACGATACGCAGCGATGTCTGCACCCCCAGGCGGGCCATGTTGCGCAGCGTGGGCTGAACTACGCGTTCCATCCCCGAGTCGTAGAGCAACACCTCCAGGCTTAACGGCCGTCCAGTCTCCTGATTGACTAACACGCCGTCCTCAACGCGATAACCTGCCTCGCGTAGCAAGTCGAGTGCTTTGCGTAGCCTCTCGCGTAAATCAGTGGGCTGCTCAATGGGCAGCGGTTCGGTGAAGAGACGGTCAGAGCCATGAGAGGCTAATAACTCCTCGCGGAATGGCTCCAATAGTGCCAGCTCTTCTTCAGAGGGTAAGCCAGTGGCTTCCATTTCAGAGTTTTGGAAAAAGCTCTCGGTGCGCTGGTAAGTGCCGTAAAAAATATTAGTATTGAGCCATGGGAAATCGAAGGTTAGGCTCAATGCTTCTCGCACCCGCGGGTCTTGGAACTTCTCTTTACGCAGGTTGAAGACAAACGCCTGCATCATGGGCGGATTAACGTCAGGCACCGTTAGCCGCTTAACCAGGCCCTCTTCATAGGCTGGAAAATTATAACCAATCGCCCAGGTGGCGGCGCGGGCATCTGTGCGAAAGTCGGTCAGACCCGCTTTAAACGCTTCCCAGGCAATATCCCGGTCACGGTAGTAGTCGTAAATGATGCGATCAATATTGTAACGGCCAACGTTGACCGGTAAATCTTTACCCCAATAGTTCTCATCGCGCTGGTAGACAATTCGCCGGCCCGGGTCGACCTCGCTAATTCGGTAGGGCCCGGAGCCTGGGTGTGCGACTAGAGTGGGGGAGGTGAAGTCGCGGGGCTCCCAGTAGTGGCGGGGGAGGATGGGCAACTGGGCGACGATTAACGGTAGCTCTCGAGAGTCGGTATCGTTAAAGGTAAAACGTACCTGATGCTCATTAAGGGCGATGGCTTCTTCAACTCCAGCGTAGTAACTGGCGTAAAACGGATTCCCCTCTTCGCGAAGCAAGTTAAGCGAGAACACCACATCGTAGGCAGTGACGGGTTCGCCATCCTGAAAACGGGCTTCCGGCCGCAGGTCGAACTCAATCCACTCCCTGTCTGGGTCTAGGCGTACGCCCTCAGCCAGCAGGCCGTAAAGGCTAAAGGGCTCATTGGGGTTGCTGGCCATCAGGGTGTCGTAAATTTGTGAAATGCCGGTCACCAGCGTACCACGAATGATAAACGGATTAGTCGAGTCAAAACTGCTCCCCACGGCGGTATGGGTAATGGTGCCGCCTTTGGGGGCCTGGGGGTTTACATGAGGAAAATAGGGAAAGCCAGCCTCTAGGGCCGGGCTATCGTAAAGCGATAGCGCGTGAACTGTTTCAACCGGCACTCCATTGTTTTCGTCGGTGTTTAGATCACCCACCACGTTATTAGCGTTTAAGGTGGTAATAGACGAATCACTGTTAGACGTCGACTCTGACGCTATCGTTTCTGAAGCCAGTATCGATGCGTTGAACAACAGGCCACTGATGAGTAGAAGCGATTTCGCAAAAAACAAACCACGCGGCATTGGAGACATCCCATGTGAACAAAGCCAATTAGTTAACCCGGTTTAACGCCCTGAAAGTGTCAGCAACTGGCCTGGTTGTAAAGCGTTGGGGCGGTCAATCGCATTCCAGCGTATAAGGTCTTGCTGATCTACATTATACCGGGCGGCAATCGCGGAGAGACTATCGCCTCTTTCAACGCGATGAGTATTGCCACTGCTATTTTGCGCTATTGCCTGATTGCTTTCTGCTGCCTGCGTGCCGCCCTGTGAAAGCTGCGCAAGCACTTGTGTATCCACTTGCTCAGGAACCAGCAGCGTCTGGGCACTGCGAGGGTCAATACTGCCATTCAGCAGGCCAGGATTTAATTCGGCTAAGGCGGTTTGGCTGACATCCAGCAGTTGGGAGGCTTCGGAGAGTGTCACCGCATGGGCCAACTTAACTTTCGCGAACGCCGGGTCAACGTGTATTTCCGGTAAACTCACGCCGTACTGTTCAGGGTCGTTAATGATCGTCGCGATCGCTTTCAGCTTGGGCACATACTGCATGGTTTCATAGGGTAGCGAGAGATCCCAGTAATCGCCGTTTAAACCTTGCCCTAAGGCCTGGCGCTGAGCGCGGTTGACGGTGCCTGCGCCTGCATTATAAGCGGCTAATGACAGCATCAAATCACCTTCGTACCACTGATCAGCCTGCATTTCCAAGTAGTCCAGCGCTGCCTCGGTGGAGGTCAACACGTCCAGCCGACCGTCATAATTACCATTACGCACCAAACCCAGTGCATCGCCGGTACCGGGCATAAACTGCCATAGTCCAGCGGCACCGCGGTGGCTCCGTGCGCCTGGATCAAAGGAGCTTTCTACAAAAGGAATTAATGCGATTTCGCCAGGCAAACCGCGCTCACTAACTTGCTGGGTAATCCAGGCAAGCCAGGGAGTGGCGCGTTCGGTGATGGTGGCAATATTGTCGGGGCTTGAACGGTAGTACTCAATCCATTCGTCAACCCGCGCTTGAGCCTCGGGGGACAGTGACTTCTCTTGCCACTGAAAGCTCTTACGCAGTGTTGTCCAGGCGTCTTGAGGTTCCAGCTCCAGCGCTTCCCAAAAATGGATATGGAATGGCGTGGGGTATGGTTTTGTAGCGTCTACTGACGTGCCTGCTAATGAAGTTGTTGGTCTTTCATAGGCTGTGGCAGAGGCTTGAGAACTTGCCGCAGCGGCTAACATTAGGCCCATAATTACGGTACTGCCGGCGCTCAGCATCAAGCGCTGGCGAATCGTTCGATAGGTCATAGTTGCATTCGTTTGGTTTCGATAGCGTTCTTAAAAACGGTTCTTCCACTCGCGTAGAGTAGTGAACGTTGCGAGATCATCATTATTAACACCCTGGGTACCTGCCGCCTGGCGCACGCTATCAGTGCCCACGCGGAGGTAGGGATTAATTTTCAGCTCGCGTCCTATCGTGCTGGGTAAGGTGGGGCGATCCAATGCCCGCGCCTTTTCACACTCCTGCAAGGCGTGTTTGACGTCTTCGTTTTCAGGATCCGCAGCACGGGCAAACGTCAGGTTTGCCTGAGTGTACTCATGGGCTGCAAAGACCAGTGTATCTTCAGGGAGTTCCGCAAATTTTTTCAGCGCGGTATACATTTGCTCCGGCGTACCCTCGAATAAACGACCGCAGCCTGCGCAAAAAAGGGTGTCACCGCAGAACAGTAGTGCAGGGATACCCGCAGTAAAGTAGCTGATATGATCCAGCGTATGGCCGGGGGTCGCAATGACGTCAAACAAACGGCCCATAATGCGCACTTCGTCGCCGTCGCCCACGTGTTCATCAATGCCTTCAATCTCAGGGTTGTCCGGGCCAATCACATGAGGGGCGTAGCGTTTAATTAATTCCGCTAAACCACCGGTATGATCATGATGATGGTGGGTAATCAGAATACAGTTCAGGGTTAGCGATTCGCGCTCAAGCAACTCGATCACCGGGGCAGCTTCACCGGGATCCACCACGCAAACGCTTTGACTGTTATCCTGTCTTAATAGCCAAATATAGTTGTCGCTAAGGGCGGGGATCGGTGTCACGCTCATCATCGGCGAGATCCTTTAAGTTACGAAAAAACACATCAAACATTGCGCTTATTAGCGCTAAATCGGTGCGTAAAAGGCGTTAAAAAGCCGTTACTGTGGAGGGAAGCGCTGTTCATGTCAAATTCGACGATGGCCACGACACTGGCTAAGCGCTTACAAAGTAGCCAGCCTTATTGGCAAACAGAGGCGGGGCGTTCGCTTTGGGAAACCCAGCGTGCCTGCTTAGGGCCCGTGGTGGAATCGCGTGTGGGCGGCCATAGCCTGGAAATGAGCATGGGGCCAGCACTGATGACCATGTCGGCTATAGCGCACCCCATACGCTGGTCGCCTACACGTCAATTAGCCGATACCGATAGCACCTTAATATGTCCACCGGATCAGCTTGCGCTGCCGGATCGTTGCTTGGACGTAACGGTCATTCACCACTGGCTTGAGCATTTAGCCGATGCTCACTTCACTCTGCAAGAGGCCGCGCGGGTCACTGCCGATAACGGCATTCTGGTGTTGTTTGGCTTTAACCCCATGGGCGTGAGCGGCCTTGCCCGGCAGTTGCGCAAACGTCAGCAGGTGTTTCCCTGGAGTGGAACCTGGCGCTCCGCAAGCCGCCTGCGCGACTGGCTGGCGTTTGTCGACTTCGAAGTGGAACGGGTAGACTATTGCTGTTTTCGCGGGCGAATGAACGCCAAGTGTGGTGAGTATTGGGAGTCGTTAGGGCGGCGGCATAACCTGCCGCTGGGCGAGAGTTATATGATTCAGGCACGTCGCCAGCAACGCCAAGCGCCGGTGCAACGCCTTAAATTTGGCTTGAAGGCACCGGCTTCCCCGGCGTCGTTGGGTGTTACCCGCTCAGGCACCTCTGCCCATTACCAGCCTTATCAAGCGTATCTGACTCAAGTGGAACCGAGTAAAAGGCATAAGCCTGAGTCTCAAAAAGCGGAGTCTCAAAAGCCCGAGTCTTAAAAAACTGAGTTTTAAAAACGTGGGCCATTTAAACTGAGCCATTAAACATTGACTCACACAAACCATGGGATCAAGAGATTGACTAAAGAGGCGGCCGGAGATCTACCCCGGGTAACGGTGTATACCGATGGAGCGTGCCGGGGCAATCCAGGCCCCGGCGGTTGGGGCGTCGTGCTGGCGAGTGGCAAGCATGAGAAAACCTTGAAAGGCTATGAAGCCGAGACCACTAATAACCGCATGGAGTTAATGGCCGCGATTATGGCGCTGCGCACGCTTAACACCCCGTGTGAAGTGGCGCTCTGGACGGACTCTCAGTATGTGCGCCAGGGCATCACCCAGTGGATTCACAACTGGATTAAGCGCGGTTGGAAAACCGCTGCCAAGCAACCGGTCAAAAATGCTGAACTTTGGAAGACCCTCCACGAAGAGACCCAGCGCCACCAGGTCGAGTGGCACTGGGTGAAAGGGCATAGCGGTCATCCAGGCAATGAGCGTGCCGATGCGTTAGCTAACGAAGCGATTGATGAGCACCAAAAGAGGAGAGCATGATGCGTCAGGTGATCTTGGATACTGAAACCACGGGCATCGACCCAAAAGATGGTCATCGCTTGGTCGAAATTGGTGCTATTGAGATGGTTAATCGACGCTTCACTGGTCGCACTTATCATCAATACATCAACCCCGAGCGGCATATCGACGCTGAGGTAGTTGCTGTTCATGGGATTGACAATGCCAAAGTCGCCAACGAACCGGTATTCGCGAAAATAGCCGATGAGTTTTGGGCATTTATTGAAGGTGCCGAGCTTGTAATTCATAACGCCCCCTTCGATGTGGGTTTTATTGATCACGAGCTGAGCATGTTGAATCAGCAGCGAAAAGCCCCTGTGTTGGGGCCGGTTAGGGATCATTGCGGCGTATTGGATACGCTGACCATGGCGCGCAAAATGCACCCCGGCCAGCGCAACAGCCTGGATGCCTTGTGCAAGCGCTATGATATCGACAATGGCCACCGGGTATTGCACGGCGCACTGTTAGACTCTGAAATCCTCGCTGAAGTCTACCTGGCGATGACCGGTGGGCAGACCGCGCTGACCTTGGACGCGGCCTCTGTGGCGGAGCAGGAGCAGGCGGATACCTCCAATGAAGGGCTGTCGATTCAGCGTCTCTCTCTAACCCCCGGCCAGCTACGCGTGGTGCGCCCAACCGACGCAGAACGTGCCGCCCATAAGGCCAAGTGCGAAGCGCATCAATTGAACTGGTTTGAAGGTGCGGCCAGCGATGCTTAGGCGAGAAATACCCCATCATGAACAAGCCGGGCGTGTGATTCGCCTGTCGCGTAGCCTGTTGGCGCCCGCGCCCTTAAACGGCAGCGAAGAGCTAACCCCGCTCCAGCCCTATCAACCCTGGACAGAGCAGATGCAGCCGCTATGTTACTGGAATGATGAGCCGGTGGCGTTGCTCGTTGAGCCCCAGGCCGGAAGCGGTTGGATTGATGGTCGCCAATGGATGAGTGAGCTCTCCACCGCCTGGTTTAGCCTGCTCTCCACGGCGCTGCAGGTGGGCGCCTGGCTGGAGAATCACCGCTTCTGTGGTCGCTGTGGCGCACCGGCTACCAAGCTGAGCGCGGAATTTGCGATGCACTGCCACGCCTGCGGTCACCGCAACTATCCACGTATTTCCCCATGCATCATTACCCTGGTGACCAGTGGGGAGGCGATGCTGCTAGCCCGCAGTCCGCGCTTTCCACCGGGACGTTACTCCACATTGGCCGGTTTTATCGAGCCCGGGGAGTCAGCGGAAGAGGCGGTGCATCGCGAGGTGTTTGAAGAAGTGGGCGTGCATATCGATCAATTGCGTTATCACCAAAGCCAGGCGTGGCCATTCCCACACTCACTGATGTTTGGCTATTTCGCTGAAGCCACCACCCGGCGAATTCGTATCGATGGGGTAGAGATTAGTGATGCGGCGTGGTTTTCACCCCGTCAGTTGCCCTCTCTACCGCCGCCTTATTCGATATCACGCGAGCTGATCGAAAACCATTTGGCTCGCTGGCGCGAGTAAGCGCCGCGTGCCGAAATGGTGATTACTTGCTCGGGAATAAGCTGGTCAGCTTGGTGGCCAGCATGACATTGCCAGTGGCTTTTAACTTGCCAGTCATAAAGGCCGTCATGCCATTGATTTCGCCACTCATAATGCCTTTTAGCGTGTCCGTGGTCAGGCTTAAGCTGACAGATGGGTCATCATGCTCACCCTCTTGTACGTCCAGCGCGCCATCCTGGATATTTAAGTAGTAGCTGCCAGCATCGGTAAAATGAAACTGGAAAACTTCATCCATGCCCTTTGCCGCTTCGGGGTTAAAACGCGCTTTCAGCTTGTCGAGGGTGTTGTTTGACATAACATATCTCTCAGTTAAGTAGATGGAGCTTAAGTAGTTCGGGTTAAGGCTAGTGGCCGTAACCAAAATAAACAATCGTAAGGCAAGCGAGGTTATTTCATACGTGCGTTCCAATCAAGCACTGTAGCCCCTCTCGCACAGGTATATGCCAAAGTACTCGTCATAAAGGAATCAACCCTCTAATGGAGAACGTCAATGAGTGAATGGGTAGCAGAGATAGGCACCTTTGTTGTGCAAACGACCATTGTGATGGCGCTGATCGGCGTTGGTCTAGTGCTGATTGCACGCACCAAGCAAGACAAAGAGAACGACCTGAAGCTTACTATCGAGCCGCTAAACGATCAGCGCCGCCGCCGTGGTCGGCGTTTGCGACTGGCGGCCACCTTGCCGGGGGCGCGTAAAAAGCTGCTAAAGCTATTTCGCAGCGAAGATAAAAAGCGCCAGAAGGAGCATAAATCGGAGCAAGATGCTGCCCATGCAGCGCGGGTTTGGGTGCTCGACTTCCACGGCGACCTGAAAGCCTCACAAACCGAGCATTTTGCTCAAGAGGTCTCCGCTATTATCGACGTTGCCGATAAACAGGACGAGGTCGTGGTGCGCCTTGAGTCCGCAGGTGGCCTGGTGCATGCCTATGGGTTGGCCGCCGCTCAGTTAGACCGTCTGCGCACCGCTGGGCTCACCACCACCGTATGTATCGACAAAGTAGCGGCCAGCGGTGGTTACTTAATGGCGTGTACCGCACAGCATATTAAGGCTGCGCCCTTTGCGGTGATTGGCTCCATCGGCGTGGTGGCGCAGGTTCCCAACATTCACCGTTTGCTTAAACGCCATGATATTGACGTCGAACTACTTACTGCCGGTAAATACAAGCGTACCTTGACCGTGCTGGGTGAAAATACCGATGAGGGCAAAGCAAAGTTCTTAGAGGATTTAGAGAATACTCACCGCTTGTTTAAAAGCTATGTGGCAGAACGGCGCCCTGGCATGGATATCGACACCCTCGCAACGGGGGAGATTTGGTACGGCAGCGAGGCATTGCCCCTTCAGCTTGTCGACAGTGTAGGCACCAGTGAAGCCTATCTGGTCGAACGTATGGCCGAAGCGCAAGTCTTCACCGTGAAGCTAGAAGCCCCTAAAACCGTCAGCCGTAAACTGGGGTTGGCGATATCGGAAGGTGTCGAAAAAGCCGCGTTGAAAGCGCTTGGGTTAATCGACGCCGCTGGATGGCAGCGGCGCTGATCCTAAATCTAAAATCGTTATGCGCCGTAATGATGCGCCAAGGTAGCAATCACGGCCTTGGCGCTTTCACTGCTTAAGGAGTAGTAGATCGTTTGTGATTCCCTCCGTGTATCGACGAGTTCATCACGCCGCAAAATAGCCAAATGTTGAGAAAGCGCCGACTGGCTTAACGCAAGCTGTTGATTGATTTGCGTTACTGACAGCTCTTTCTCGGCAAGAAGGCAGAGTATTTGCAGCCGTTTCTCGTTGGCCAACGCTTTGAGCAGGTTGGTTCCCGCTTCAATAGCGCGACAATTGTGTTCAAGCAGGCGTGTAGCGGCGCTTGTAGAAGCAGACATAAAGATCTCCTTGCCTACACTGTTACATCAGCGTTTTATAAGCATTGTTTTAGAGGCATTGTTGTACGTTGTCGAGGCATCGTCGCGTCGCGAGGATCAAGTTGTTTAATGATCAGTAATTTAGCGAGTTTTGTCCAAGCCGCTGTTTAACGATTAATCAATGGTAGTTTTTTGCCATCTTGTCGACAATATTGGGCGGTGTCTACCGCTTTGGTCGCTATTTAGCCCATAGTATGAGGGTGAAGTGTCGGTTTTATTTATACAGTGTCAACAATCCTTCTTCATCGTTACTACAAAAAAGATAGGGACACCATGAGCCGCTACCAACACACCTTCCAACGCTCCATCGAACACCCTGAATCGTTCTGGGCCGAGCAGGCCAAACGTATTCCCTGGTACACACCGCCGCAAACCATACTCAGCTACGACGAGCAGGGCTCTGGGAAAGAGCATGCCCGTTGGTTTAGCGATGGTGAAATGAATCTTAGCTACGCTGCGCTGGATTACCACGTCGAAAATGGGCGCGGTGACCAGGCGGCAATTTTCTGGGACTCCCCCGCGGCGCAGGCCAAACAAGCCATCAGCTATCGCGAGATGCGCGATAAGGTGGCGTATTTTGCGGGGGCGCTGGCGCAGCTAGGTGTCACGAAGGGTGATCGTGTGGTGATTTATATGCCGATGATCCCTGAAGCGCTGGTGGCCATGTATGCCTGCGCCCGGCTTGGCGCCATTCACTCGGTGGTGTTTGGTGGCTTTGCCCCCCATGAGCTGGCGGCACGGATAGAAGACGCCGAGCCAAAAGTGGTGGTTGCGGCTTCCTGCGGTATCGAGTTGGGCAAAGTATTGCCCTATAAACCGATGGTAGACCAAGCCGTTGAATTAAGCGCCCATAAGCCGGATGCCTGTGTGGTTTACCAGCGTGAAGCGCACCGAGCTGAATTGGGGGCAGGCGATCACGACTGGGAAGCGCTGGTCGCCAAGGCGCCGTTTGCTGAGTGCGTACCGGTTAAAGGCACCGACCCGCTGTATATCCTGTATACCTCCGGCACAACTGGAAAGCCCAAGGGCGTTATGCGCGATACGGGCGGCTACGCGGTAGCACTGGCCTATTCGATGCAAGCGATCTACGCCATGGAGCCGGGTGAGGTGTTTTTTACCGCCTCGGATGTGGGTTGGGTTGTCGGGCACTCATATATTGTTTACGCGCCGCTGTTAGTGGGTTGCACCAGCGTGGTGTACGAAGGTAAGCCGGTCAAAACCCCCGATGCAGGCAGCTTCTGGCGCTTGATTGAGGAGTACCAGGTGAAGAGCTTTTTCACCGCACCCACAGCGTTTCGCGCGATCAAGAAAGAGGATCCAGATGCCAAACTGCTGCAGAATTACGATATCAGCAGCTTGAAGCACCTTTACGTGGCCGGTGAGCGCCTCGACCCACCTACCTTTCATTGGCTGGATGACCTTTTAGACGTTCCGGTGATTGACCACTGGTGGCAAACCGAAACCGGCTGGCCGATTGCCGCTAATTTGCCGGGCATTGAGTCAACGCCGACCAAAGCAGGCTCGGCGACATTCCCCGTTCCAGGCTTCAACGTACAGGTGCTCAATCGCGATGGTGAGCAGGCCAAACCCCTGGAGCAGGGCAGTGTGGTGATCAAGCAGCCTATGCCGCCAGGTTGCTTGACCGGCGTATGGCGCGACGAGAAGCGCTTCCATAGCGCCTATATGGCGGCATTTCCCGGCTACTACTTAACCGGAGACGGTGGCTACTTTGATGAACAGGGCTATCTGTTTATTATGGGCCGCACCGATGACGTGATTAACGTAGCAGGGCATAGGCTCTCCACCGGTGAAATGGAAGAAGTGGTCGGTGCCCATCCTGCGGTGGCCGAGTGTGCGGTAATTGGGATTCATGACGATCTTAAAGGCCAACTGCCGATCGGTCTGGTGATCCCCAAAGATGGTTTTGATGGCGATGAAGCGACGCTGGAGGCTGAACTGATCGCGCGCGTTCGTGAGCACATTGGCCCGATTGCCTGCTTTAAGCAGGTATTAGTGGTCGACCGGCTACCCAAAACCCGCTCGGGTAAGATTTTGCGCAAGTTGCTGCGAACGATTGCCGACGGTAAGGAGTTTGCGATTCCCTCCACGATTGATGACCCTACCAGCTTGGCAGACGTCCACACCGCTATGCGTGACCGCTCGGTAGGCGCTGCGGACAGAGCCAAGCCGCTTGACTGAATGCTCACGAGCCGCCAGTGTTCTTGGCGGCTTTCGAGGCCCTGCTTTAATTACCCGTCAGAAGCCGTATAATGCCGCTCCCATCATGGCTTGCGTAGCCATCTAACGAGGGTTCCCTAACCCCTCTTCGCTATTAAAAAAAGGTCTACCCGCATGTTTGCATTGAGTGAAGCTCAGCACCGCCGTTGTCTAATGGTCATGGTGGCTTTTCATATTGGCATTATTGCTGCCAGTAACTATCTTGTTCAGTTGCCCTTTACGCTGTTTGGCTTCCACACCACCTGGGGTGCGTTCAGCTTCCCGTTTATCTTTCTTGCCACCGACCTAACCGTACGCCTGTTTGGCAAAGGGCCTGCGCGTTCGATTATTCTGCGCGTGATGCTACCCGCGCTGCTGGTCTCCTATGTGGTGTCGGTGGTGTTTCCCCGTGGTAGCTTCGCTGGGATTGAGGCGCTCTCGGAGTGGAATCTGTTTGTCGCCCGTATTGCCCTTGCCAGTTTCTTGGCCTACGTGATTGGCCAGTTGCTGGATGTTCAGGTATTCGACCGCTTGCGCCAGTGGGCGTGGTGGGTGGCGCCTGTCTGCTCAACGGTGCTGGGTAACCTGGCGGACACCTTTGCATTCTTCTCAGCGGCGTTCTATAACAGCCCAGACCCGTTTATGGCTGCCAATTGGATAGAAATCGCCGCCGTCGACTATGCCATTAAGCTCGCCATCAGCCTGCTGTTTTTCCTACCGCTGTATGGCTTGCTGCTTGCCTGGCTAACCCGTCGTTTGGTGGTTTGGACAGGCCAAGTGGACGCCGAACCACGAACGGCTTAATGGTGTAAATACCCCACAGACCGCAAAGCTTAGGAGCTAGCATGAGTGACGTTGCCAGCGTTGATCTGCACTTTATCGATATGCCCGCCGAAGAAGCCGCCGCGGATACCACCCCGCTGGTGGTCATCCACGGCTTGCTGGGAAGTGCTGATAATTGGCGTTCGCACTTAAAAGTGTGGCAGCGCAACCGCCGTGTGATTGCGCTGGATCTGCGTAACCATGGCCGCTCTCCCCATGCGGAGGGCATGCGTTACGCCACCATGGCGGACGACGTCATAGCGCTACTGGATAAGCTTTCGATTGAGCGCGCTCACGTACTGGGCCACTCCATGGGCGGCAAAGTGGCGATCAGTTTGGCGCGCTTGGCGCCAGAGCGCGTGGCGTCGCTGATTGTGGCCGATATTGCCCCGGTGGCTTACGAACATGGCCATGACGATGTCTTCGCCGCGCTAGATAACGTGCGCGAAGGGCAGCCCAAAAATCGCCGTGAAGCCGATGACCTGCTGGCTGAACATGTGGATTTCAGGCCCACGCGACTGTTCTTAGCCACCAACCTGGTGCGCAATGACGATAACGTGATGGCGCTTCGGGTAGGCTTAGATGAGATCAAGCGTGGCTATAGCGATATTATCGGCGTGCCGGATGGCGAACAGCCCTATGACGGCCCCGCTTTGGTGCTACGTGGCAGCGATTCACACTATGTGGCTGACGACATGCTGCCAGCACTACGTGAGGTGCTGCCTCGGGCGCGTGTGGTAACGCTTAAAAATGCCGGACACTGGCTACACGCCGACCAGCCTGAAGCCTTTCAGCAGGCAGTGATGGCGTTCGTAGACGCTCAGTAGAGGCTCGCTCAGTAGATGCAAAAGAAGGGCGGTTTAATTAGAGTGGTGTAACCGTTAGGCCGTGCTGTTCTGGGGAACGCAAAAAGCGGTTCAAAATGCGGTAGCTATCCACATCAAAGCTAGCCGGTGTGTCCGTCAGGTTTTGCGCCTGTTTAAGGCTTTTCGCACTACCCAGGTAGCACCATTGACGGACAACGTGCCAGGCAGGTTTGGCATCGCCGGCAGGGCGCTCCTCTATCGCAATACTGCCTGGCCAGGGCCACACATTGACCTGCAGCTGTGTGAGCGCTGCTTTTGCCCGCTGGGTATGTGCTGCTATCGACTCCTGTCCATTACACGCCCCAAGACACTTGCCCACCTGATTGGCAAAGCAACGCCCCTTACCTTTATCAAGCCCCAGCACCCGGGGACAGAGCTGCTGCTCTTCTGCAATCGCGCGCAGCGCGTTCTTGGCCTCCCGCGCATTACGAAACAACCCATACAGCGTGCCGCCTTGTGGCCGGTTTGGCGGCTGGCTTAGGGCGCTACCACTGAGCATTTCAGGGTGGTCGGCTTCCTCGGCCCAGTGCCAGGTCGTTAACTTGCGCTGCTTGCGTAGCTGCCGGTTCATAATCGGCATTAACGTTTTAACCAGTTGCGCCTCGCGCAGCTGGGCGCCCAAATCGCCGGCGGTCTCTTCCCACTCGATGTGTTGTACCTGTTGCGCAAGACGCATTTCTTTATCGTCTTGGTGGTCGCGCTGAAAATGTCCCATCACGCGGCTGCGGAGGTTAATGCTTTTGCCGACATAGAGGGGCAGTCGGTTGTGGCCATAAAACAGGTAAACGCCGGGGCGGGCGGGCAAGCCCTCCAACTGGGCGCTATCCAGATGGGCTGGCAGCGTGCGGTAGCGGCGCTCATCACCCAGCAGGCGTTGCCACGCTTCATCGCTATGCTCAACCTGCCACGCTTGCCAGAGTGACCAAAGCGCATCCACGTCGTCTCCTGCACGGTGGTGGCGGATAGGTGCTATGTCGTAGCGGTTAAGCAGTGCTTTTAGATTGTGTTGGCGTTCTAGGGGGGCTATCCGCCTTGATAAACGCAGTGTGCATATTAGCGACGCACGAAAATCCTGACCGGCGCGCTTAAATTCGTTACGCAGAAAGCTATAGTCAAAGCGCGCGTTGTGGGCCACCAGCTGTCCGTCACCTAACCACTCCCGAAATGATTTGGCTATCTGCGCAAAGCGTGGCGCATCAACCAGCATGTCGTCACGAATCCCGGTCAGTTGAGTGATTTGTGCGGGCACTTTACATTCTGGATAGATCAAGCTCGACCAGCGATCAATCAGCTCGCCGTTGATGACTTTAAGGGCGGCTATTTCGGTAATCCGATCCCGCGTCGCACGAGTGCCAGTGGTTTCAACGTCGACAAAAATTAAGGCTGTTTCGCTCATGTGTTGCCATGGTAAGGAATACAGAACAATCGATACGTAATCATAAAGTGCTATGTAATTATAGAGAGTGTGGGTCTACCGCTAAACGCGATACGGGTAACTTCGCGTCAGTCAGGCCCATCTGGTGTAAGAAGGTCTCAAAGCCAGCGTAGCGTCGGCTATCTAATGCCGCGGGGCTGAGCGCCATACGACGTAGGATATCCTCCCAGGCATTGGCGTTAATGTCATTGTCGAGTACAGGGTGCGCGCTAATCAGCTGCTCCCAGGCGGCGTCAGGGTTGTCGATAATCCAGTGGCTCGCCTGCTCAAGGGCAAGCACAAAGCGAGACCAGGTATCGGCGCGGCGGACAAGCGTATCGCTATTGGCCAGCACCACTAGTCCATCGCTACGGGGAATGTCTAACTCATTGAAGCGAATGACATGGGTGTTAATACCTTCAGTCGCCAACTGCTGGGGAAGGTAGTGGTAAAAACCATCGGCGACGGCGTCAATCTGGCCTTCGCGCATTGCCCGGATGGGATCAAAATGCAGGTTGACCGGTGGGACGAAATCATCGGTTTGCCGCACTGAGCTGGGTATTAAACGCGGAATGCTGAGGTCGCGACCTTCACCGGTGGTATAACCGTAATGTAACCCAGCCAGGGTACTCTCTGTTTCCGTCTGCGCTTGACCCGTCACGATGACTGCTGATAACGATGTCTCAATCAATGTTGCGATTCGGGTGATGGGCGCGCCGTTATGGACATATAAGTGAAGCAGTGGCTGTCGGGTTAACGCCAAATCGACTTCGCCTGCGGTTAATAGCTTGATGGCAATGGAGGGGTCGGCCGGTGATTGAATGTCTACCTCCAGCCCTTGAGCCGCGTACAATCCCCGCTCCTTGGCGATCACCAAAGCGGCATGCTGCGGACTCAAGTACCAATCCAGCATTAGCGTAACGTGCTTAACCGGCGGTGGCACTAGAGGTGGCGCAGGGGTCTGCGCCATGGTGGGCACTTCCTCGACACTTTCGCTGTCAATGGTTCGCCAAAGTGCTTCTGGCACCTCAACGTCCGTGCCCAGCGTCAGCGGGGCGCTTTCTGGAGAGCTTTCTCCATCTTGCATGGGTTCTTCTTCTAGTGGGCTTTCTTCTTTAGTGCTTTCTTCGCTCTCTTCATTTGCGTAAATAACTGAATTAGAAAACAGTAAGGTAATGATGATACTCAACAGGATAGGGTGCCAACAGCGTGAGAGGCAACGCAACATAGTCAGTAACTCCAGAAGTCGTAACGGCGAAGTGTAGCCGCCCTGGAAAGCTTCTGACCAGCCCCTTGAGCATAAGAGGGCGCTGAGAAGAGACAGTAAATTCAACGGTTACATGCAATAATAGCGCTGTATTGATGTAGAGACGGAGAGTCATGGACGCAATTTATATGTTCTTTTTGGTAGGCGGTTCCCTTATGGCCCTCAGTATTCTGGCCAGCCGTTTATCGTCGATGATGGGTGTACCGCTGCTGCTGATCTTCCTCGGCTTAGGCATGCTGGCAGGTGAGGAGGGCGTGCTGGGCGTTGTATTTGACGACTACTCCATGGCCTTTGCAATCGGTCATCTCGCGCTGGCCATGATTTTGTTAGACGGTGGTTTACGTACCCGCCTCAAAACCTTCCGGGTAGGTTTTAAACCTGCGCTCTCTCTGGCCACCTTTGGGGTCTTTATTACCAGCGCTATTGTTGGCTTTATCGCCATGTGGATTTTTGACCTAACGATAGTGCAGGGCCTACTGGTCGGCGCCATCGTGGGTTCAACTGATGCCGCTGCGGTTTTCTCTATGCTCAGTGGCCGTGGGGTTAATCTCAACGAGCGGGTAGGGGCGACGCTGGAAATTGAGTCCGGTACCAACGATCCGATGGCCATTTTCTTGACCCTGATGTTGGTAGAGCTGCTAGTCGGGGATATTGGCGGGCTCGTTGAAACCCTGCTGTTTTTCACTTCCCAGTTTGGTATTGGTTTGATTGTCGGTTTGGGAGGCGGTTGGCTGAGTGCCAAGCTGTTGCGCTGGCTCGACTTAGCCCCGGGCCTTTACGCCATGCTGGCGCTGGCGCTGGGGTTCAGCGTGTTTGGTTTAACCAGCGTGCTGGGCGGTAGCGGCTTTTTGGCGATCTACCTTGCCGGTTTGATGATTGGTAATCAGCCAGGGCGCCACCTCAACTTTATTCTGCCTGTTCACGATGGCTTGGCGTGGCTAAGTCAAATCGGGCTGTTCCTGGTGCTTGGCCTGCTGGTTACGCCAAGCGAGCTATGGGACGTGGCATTGCCTGCTAGCTTAGTGGCGCTGGCGCTTATCTTTATTGCCCGCCCGCTGGCCGTATTAATTACCATTAAACCGTTCTTTAAATTCCGCTGGCGGGAAACCTTCTTTATTGCTTGGGTGGGCTTGAGAGGGGCGGTGCCTATCGTACTGGCTATTTTCCCGGTTATCGGTGGGGTCGAAAACGCCTCGCTCTACTTTAACGTTGCCTTTGCCGTGGTCTTGATGTCGCTGCTGATCCAGGGCGGCTCGCTCACCCTGATGGCCAAGTGGCTGAAAGTGGAAGTGCCGGTAGGCACTGTGCCTAACCGACGCGGCCCTTTGGGTATCCTGCCGGAAAACGACTTTGAGCTGTTTGTGTACGGGGTAGAGAACCAGGATCTGGAAGATGTACCCATTCGACTGCTGCGTTTTCCGTCCGGGGCGCTGATCTCGGCTCTGTTCCGCGATCACACCATGCTACACCCCAAGGGCAGCACACGCTTAAAGCTGGGCGATGTAATTTGTGTCATCGGCCGCTCAGAGGACTTATACGCGCTTAACCGACTATTCAATGGCGATGCCAAGCTCAAGCGGGAGCGCGCCTTCTTCGGTACCTTTACCCTGGATGGCAGCGCGCAAATGCAGGACATCGCCCAGGCCTATGGCCTAACGCTAAGCCCCGGTGAGCAGAACATGACGCTGGCGGAGTTTATCGCCCTACGCGTGGGTGGCCACCCGGTGGTCGGGGATGACGTGGATTGGCACGGCATTCATTGGGTAGTCAGTGATATGGAAGGCGGAAAGATTACCCGCGTCGGGTTACGTTTGTACTAAAAGGCGTTGACTTCCAAGGAAAAGCTGTTAGTATACGCACCCATAAGCCGGAGGGATGGCAGAGCGGTTGAATGCACCGGTCTTGAAAACCGGCATAGGTTAATAGCCTATCCAGGGTTCGAATCCCTGTCCCTCCGCCACTATTTGAAGGGAATCAGCTACTTAGCTGGTTCCCTTTTCTCGTTTCTAGGCGCGAAAAAAGGTGAAAGTATAACGAGGGGAACACCTACCGTTATACTGCTCCAGCCAGACCAGTGCATAATAGACTAATGTCTAATCTTCTAAGAACTCTCCAGCCCCCAGCGTGCTTACCGTCAACACTCGCTTAGCACGTAAATAGACCTCCGTCGTTCGCCGGTCGCTGTGCTGCAAATTGGTCATGGCATCATAGCCTTGATCATCTGCATCGGTTGCGTGCTTTGCGCGTATATCATGCTCGGTAAACCGTTCGATGCGGCCCTCATGCATCGCTTTACGCATTCCGTACTGCCAGCGACTGTGAAACTTATCCTTGTTGTAGGGCATTCCGTCCCGCTTGCAGAACAGCGTAGGGCCTTGCTTGCCACGGCTTAGGTTGTCGGCCTTTATCTCCTGCACTAACCGCCTCAGCTCTTCATCCCAGGGGATGACGGCCTGCTTGCCTGCCTTGCTACTGCGTAAAACTATTCCGTCAGGAGTGAGCTGATCTAGTCGAAGGGTAAGTAGATCGCGTTGGCGTAGGCCGGTTTTGTACTTCAGTAGTGCGTAGCGGCGCACCCAGGGGGAGGTGAATTTCAGGAAGCGGCTAAACTCTGCGTGGGTGATATAACGGTCACGCGGCTTTAGTTTGAACTTGGTCACTGGGTCGGCGGGGTTGTGCTCGACGATTCCCCAGCGCTGGGCATAACGAAATATGTGCTTGAGCAAAGCCAACTCGTGGTTGGCCTGCGTTTTGGACTGGACGCCGCGGGCATCCATATAACGATAAATGTCGTGAACCGTTATATCGCTTGGCTCACACTCGGCAAACACGGCACGTAGCTTTTTAAGCTCCTGCAGGTTGGAGCGTCGTGTAGCTTCAGCAGGCTTGGCGGGGATGATCTCAGCTTCATAGCGGTCGAATATGCGGCCCATGCCTGCTTTGGGGAATAGACGATCCTGCCACTGTTCATAGGCGGCTTGGGCTTCCTTGGCGGTTTCTCCCAAGCGTATCCAGCTTTTGCCCACCAGCGCCTTCTGACGGGCGTTGCATTTATAGCGCCATGCGCTACTTTTCCAATACACCCGGGGGATGCCTGGGTTTTCCTGCGTCATGCGTGTAAGGCCTCAAAGTTGGGTCGCTTAGTTTCAGGCGCCTGGTTGGTGTTCTCGCCGCACAGCACTTGTTCAACGTGCCGACGACCCACGATCAACGCGCCTCTGGCATTGATCTTCCAGCGCACCCCCATGGCATCAAGCGAGGCGCATTGCTCCTTGGTTCGCTTGCGGCCAGTCAGGATTTCTATCTCATCTGGCGTTAATAACAGATCCATGATGGCGTCTCCCTTGGTGGACAGCGAGGCCAAAGCAGGGCCTGCAGGAACAAAAAAACCGCTCATTGGCGGCCTACAGATAGATGGGAAAAATTAACAAGACGTTTCTGGCAGCGGCGCGCAGCACGCGCATATCTAACCACGATAGACTATGTGTAATAATAACCGCTAACCAAAAAAAGGGGCTGTGATGTTAGTTTCGTTAAAAGCAATCTTTCAAGCTGATGAGTGGTTCAAGGCGATGATCATTTTCAGCGCAATCACCTTATTGCTCTCTCTCACTGTTGATCTCCAAGTGGATAACATCTGCGTAATGCTCACATCGCTTTCAGTGCTATTTTGGAATATTGGCGAGATGGCATATAGACCGTACAGAGAGGTGTTGGATGTTTCTCCAATGGGCATACCTGTGGCTAAACTCTCAGGAAGACCACGAGTTATTAGCGCTTCAGGGATAGCTCTCCAAGTAATGTCTGTTCTCTGGGCGTTTGGGGTTATCGCGCGCATTATTTATCTATACAGATTTACATAATTTCATCCATATAAAAAATCGCATAAAGGAGATTGACGAACGATATGGGCGGGTCTTTGAAACGATAAACTGGCGGCGACGTTGCGCACCCAAATGGGCGTATTACCAAGTGCGAAGGTTTCTCCTGACCAAGCCAACAGCAGTGTGGTACCCATAACGCTGGCGGTAGCTTCAGCTGCGGATCCAGTAGCTGGGTGGTTCGTGCCCATGAAAGGCGGTGTATTGGTCACGGCTGAACATATCCAGCACAGTACCAGGAGTGCCGGTGAGCCGCTGGAAATCAGCTATTGCGCCCGGGTCTACGTCGATGCCACCTAGGTATTGGAATTTGACTTCTGTGTTGCCAACACGCGCACTGCCTCGGTTGAAACCGAGTGCGCCACCGCCGAGGCCACAGAATAAATGAAAGTGGCGAATAGTTTTTTTATCCATTAATATTCTCATTTGTCTACGTAAAATTAAGGGGCAGTTATGGCTAGTACGAATAAAAAAATCCCGAGGGTGATTCTGCTTTGTCAGAAGAGTTGAAAAAATGCGGTATTGTGATGCCGATTTCTTCTATAGACGGATGCGATGAAAACCATTGGTCAGAAGTGTTGTCGATTATTAAAGACGCAGTGTCTCATGCTGACTTTGTTGGTGAAATTGTAAGTTTATCTGCTGACGTTGGAGTTATTCATAGAAGAATTGTTCAGAATCTTTACGAAAATCCTATCGTCGTCTGTGATGTTAGTGGGAAAAACCCAAACGTTATGTTTGAGCTGGGTTTAAGGTTGGCATTTGATAAGCCAACAATAATCATAAAAGATGATGCTACCAATTATTCCTTTGACACTTCTCCAATTGAGCATCTTGAATACCCAAGAAGCTTAAGATTTTCTCAAATTGTTGAATTTAAAAAAGAGCTTAAAAATAAGATCATAGCTACTTATAAAAAATCTTGTGAAGATCCAGAATACTCCCCTTTCCTAAAGCATTTCGGTAGCTTTACCGTAGCTAAAATTGATAATGCTGAAGTTTCTCCTCAAGAGTTTTTTATTAGTCAGGTTGAAGATATAAAAAGTTTGATTCTTGAAAGAAATGTTGCGGATGAGATATATTCTAAGTCCCGTTCGCGAGGAAGTATTTCTTTGAGAAAGCAAAGTGAAGAGAGTCTTCATAAAATCTTCGTTAAAGACTCTTCACTTGCAGAACTGTATACAAAAAATGCTATGTCTCTTATGAGCGTAGAGCATGCTTATGTAGAGCCTTATGCAGATGGTTTTATGGTTTATCTATATTTTAACCCCTCTCTTTCGGCTAGCGAATCTAAAAAAATACTTAATGAGTTGCTTGAGAAAGTGTCAAACAAATAAGTTGGGGTCGACGTCACCCCATTTTCAGTAGCACCCAGGATTAGAGTCTGAAGTTACTTTATCGTTTTTTAACGCTAATTGCTTGGCATAGGCAGAAGGGGTTAACCCGCCCAGCCCCTTCTTCGGTCTTTCCTCATTGTATTCCCGTCGCCATGCTTCGATGACGGCCCTGGCTTGATGCAGGCTGGTGAACCAATGCTCATTCAGACATTCATCTCTAAAGTGCCCGTTAAACGATTCGATGTAGGCGTTTTGATTGGGTTTTCCAGGTTCGATTAAAAACAGCATTCGTGTTAACGACAGCCCACCAATGGCACGTTCAGACACGATTGCCACGGCTTCATGGGTAGCGTCATCGACAACGGTGAGGCTCTTTATCACTCGCCCGTCTGCCGTACGGTCAAACACAAAATCCATTGACCAGACCTGGTTGGCGGCACAAGGGCGGCCAAGGGGCTTGCGCTCAGACGTCGGAGTATCGCAAGCGGCGAGATCGCATCCAGGAAAACGAGACACTCAGTGAGGAAGCTAAGAAGAACCGGATAGAGATGATAGAGAGGCAAATGAAGCGGCGGGTGGATGACTTTAATCGGCGCTATGACGAGCTATCAGATTGACGCCTGTTGGAATACTCGTGGCCAAGGAAGGCCGCTATAAGCCACCATGAAAGCATTAGCAAAACAAATAGCCATTTCGTGACGGCGTATTGCAAGGCCAGTGGTGAAAGCGAAAAATAACAACATAGCCCACAAGTATGAATATCAAGCTGCAGGTTGGTGGGTCGAGGCGGGCTATATGCTGATCGAACCTATCTGAAAAGCGCATAGGCTTAACCAATGGGTTCATCTGAAAGGAGCCGCCCTCGGATCGAGCGATTGCAATGGGGTACCACTTTTTTTCCCACTGATGGAAGTCTCGCCACTCGACCATATGCAGGTGTAAATCCCAGCAGCGATACCCGCCGGAAGAGCGCCATAGGTAGCATATCCATGAATCAGGTGTTGCTGACCTGCCCATGGGTATTGAATGAAAAAGACGGCCACTGTTGTTAAAACGCCAATAAATGCACCCACACCTATTCGGTATTCAACCAGGCATCTGTTGAAAATGATTTTCTTTTTTTCATATTCGCTGAATAATAAGAGTGTGCAAGGGGGCTGCTACCATGAATTTGAATAGACTCCTTCATCGTAGCGTAATTGAGGCTAACAGCTAAGGCCTGTATCAACCGCTATAGCTATTTAGCTAATATCCAGAGCTACACGTAACTTTTCATAGGCTTTTCTTCCATCGCTTCTGCGTAGATTGACAGTCACAGAAGGGGTGTCGAAATCCATTGTTTTAATGATAATATTATAGTCGGTATATCTGTTTCGAGGATCAGTCTTTTCTATAGAGACCCCCTTGATGTCGTCAAAGTCAAGTAGCTTGCCCGTCTTAATGTTGCCAGCAAAAACTTTGCGGTTGTCTAAATCTATAGCGACGCCCGAGGCCTCTACGTTGGCTACGTAATCAGGTGAAAGGTCTAGGTTGCGAAGGTGGTTATGGAGCTTCTTGCTCTGACCTTTTAATGACTGAGTAATACAAAGTATGTATACACCTACGGCGATTAGCATCCCGATTGCCGCGCCAGTTAAGAAGTCATCGAACATTGCAGCTACAAGTGCTGCAGCTAGTAAACTTAGCGCAGGGAAAATTAAAAAAGCTTTTAAAAACAAAAACATAGTTTTTTCCTGCAGTCATAGGTTAGATAATCCCGCGTCACTCATATTATGAACGAACCAGATTTAGATGTCATCAGATGCTCAACGGTTTTATAACGGTTAACCTATATTGAAAGGTATGGCTACTATCCATTCGTCATAACCAATATCTATCTATTTAGGATGTGCCTTTTGCAAGGCTAGTAGTCATAATTCCAATGTTCTTCTAGGTAAACTATTAAGTGCGTTACTGTAATTGCCTTAGGGCCTGCTATGATTCAGAAAACTCCATAGCCTTCTGAGCTGGTATTGGCTCAATATCTGCCAGTGACTTAGCCACTAGTCCAACACGACTTGCTTTTTTGAATACTGTTTTATCGTGAGTCCATAGTTCTTTCGCGCCATTTGAGATAGCGATGGCCACTACCTGCCGATCAACCGCGATCTTGGCTTTAGATTCACCGCCTTTTTTTAGCTGTTTTGCTTCTTGGGCGTCGAATAACCTTGCGCACTCTATGATGCTCCTTGTGTCGAATGGGATGATAGAGAGAGAGGTGGTGTTATTGACAAAGTCAATGTATGCCTGTTGGAGTTCTGGCGCTACTTTTACTAGTACCTCTGCCATTGCAGGGGCTGGAATTAGTAACTGAAAACCGGGATCACTAAAACGCTCAAGCAGTGCATCAGCGCGGCCTTCGGCGTTGGTGATTTCTTGTTTTGTTCTTGGGCAATACAGGCTGTTACCGATAATTCCAAGAAGCTGCATAAGTACATTGGCGTCTAGCGCTGCCTTCACGCTACCTCCTGTAGTCGAAGATGTTGGCGTGAGACTGGTCGGCAGGCTCTTGTTTGATACCCCCAAGCTTTCTCAGGTTCAGTAGCGCATCTTTAGCCGACATGTGTTCGATGATTTCGTAACGCTCGATTGTTATCTTGGCCAGCCGCCAATTACCTGGCTTCTCTGAAACCCACTCGCCTTCACCATGCGCGTGAATGTACTGGTAGAGCGAAGCTCCCAGCTCTTTTGATAGCTCTACACTCGTCTGCGCATAGATAATTTCACCTTCTAAAGATGAAAGACGAACCGGCACAGTGTCGTCGGTACCGCCAACGCGGAATATTTTACCTTTAATAGAGGTGGGCATTGATTGCCTAAGCTCGTCCTTTTTGGGGCGAGCGTTGCGCGAGGCTAGCCGAATAATTTCCTGGTCATTCACACTGAATGAGCCCGAGTAACCGTCGGCATCCATTAGACTGACTACTTTCTGGTAGGCCTTACGGTAAGTTTTAGCGCCTACATCACGGCTCGCATTGACTACACGGCTCTTGACAGTATCGGCATGGTCATCATCCACCATGAAATTCAAGCAGGCACTACCCTCATCTACGCCGTCCAGGTACAGCGTATCCGCTGAGCCATAGAGGTCAGCTAGTTTTTTGAGGTATTCACCCAGCCGTTTAATATCTAGGCTGTCGGGGCGAGCCTCATTGAGCTTGAGGGTGATTTTTTGCATATTTCAACAGTAGCTAAATTTCAACTGTTTAGATAGATGGATAAGGCGTAGGCTTAAGGCTTTTCTGCCTCATTACGAAAGGTCAGTCAGTGCTTCAGGGTGTTTTTCAGCGACTCGTAGCAGTGTACGTGCAGTGCCGGTTGGTACACGGCGGCCTTGTTCCCAACCGCGAAGCGTGCCAGGGCTTACGTCAAGCAGCTTAGCAAACTCACCTTGAGAGAGGCCCATGCGATGGCGAATTTCTGCGGCCTTGGGTACTTCTACTCGCGTCTCGCGAGCTGCTTTGCCTTGCTTCATTTGGCGAACGGATGCTAGCAGCGTATTGCCAAGCTCTTCACCGGTCATAAAGTCATCAGTTTGCATCTTCAATCTCCTCTTTAATCTGCTTGAGGATGTGAGAGGGGATATTCCCACGTACTGATTTAGCATATATCACTAACAGCCAAATCTTTCCATCCGGTAAGCAGTTGTAATAAATGACACGTACGCCGCCGCTTTTGCCTTTACCCTGCAGCTTCCAACGCATCTTTCGACACCCACCTGATCCTGGGATAACATCACCAGCTTCGAGGTTTATGGCTAACCACTCGAAGAAGGCTGTTCTTTCAGCTTCACTCCAAAGTGAATCGGCGCTGGCTTTAAAGATATCTGTTTCGGCGATCGTGTACATGTGTCTATTGTGCGTCAATGACGCACCCGTGGCAAATGCAAATTTTCTGAGGTTGTACTAGACAGATAGAGAGGAGATAGATTTTGGCGGGGCGATTGGGCGTTTCTGACCAGTTTCGTTTCAGGGTAGTAGTTGTCCTCGTCATCATTTCACCGTGTGCTTATGGAACCTATTCCTCTGTTCGCAGCTCAATAGGGTTGGGTACGGCAAAAGGAGATCTGCCATGAAGTATGTCGATAAGTGCGCACAATGCGGTAAGGAATACAAACCCACCGTTAATGAAGCCCCAGATGAAAACCCCAAATGCGATGCTTGCGGTGCTGAGCTAATCGAGCGTGACTCTCACTCTACGTTTGACGTTGACGCAGAGAACGAGGATGAGCATCTCGTTGAAAAGGGCCTGCGAAAGGTGACTGATGGAATTACCGGTAAAAAAACGTAGGACGTAGTTAGCAGCCCGATGATTCCCGTCAAATAAACAAGTTTAATTAATATCTGAGGCATGCGGCAACTGCCACATGCCTTCTCTGAATTGTTTTATGCTGAAATTTTGACCTTTCCTCTAAATTTAACACCATGAACTCGATGAGATTTCCAGCTAATCTTGGTAGACGGAAATTCATATCCAGTCAGCCATATCCGTTACCATGAGGAGAGAACGCCATGCGGCAACGCGATGAGTTTGTTGAGGAAATGAAAGCTAGGCTTGACGAGTGGAATGCTGATATCGATAAGCTGACTGCCAAGGCGCGTCAGGCGAGTGACGAGGCGAGGGTGAAGTACCAAGAGGACATCGAGCGGCTCAAAAAACGGCAGGCGGAAACTCAGCAAAGGCTTGACGAGCTTCAGCATGCCAGCGAGGCGGCCTGGGAGACGGTCCGTCAAGGCATGGAAGAGTCTTGGGAGCTAATGCGCAAAGCCTTCCGAGACGCCTCTAATCGTTTCAGATAGCTATCAGCTGCCTTATTCCGCTAACCATGTGCTTCACTAGGAAAAGCTAAAATAATTAGCTGGGGTCGCGACCCTCCTGAGGTTGCGACTTATTACCTTCTTGAAGACGCTCAATGGAGGCATTCCCCTGCTTAGCCAGGGTCGCCAGACGGTTGATCTGCTCATCCAGGCGGGGCAGGGCTGCTTGCCGATAGCTGGATAGATCGTCAATGGCGCCCATTACCTCGCTGAAGGCCTCCTCAAGCACTTGCATGTCGAGCATTGCTGAGGAGGCTCGCTTCTGGATATCCACGCCTTGCTGACGCAGCGCCTTGGCGGTTCCGCCAATCATCTGCGCTGTGGTGTTGTTGAGAGCTTCGATGCGATCCAGCACCAGGCGCTGATTCGCCATCGCCATCGCCACGGTTACTGCGACGGTGAGCGCCGAGACGGTAACGTTAATCGCCCTGTCCACACCGCGCATCAACTCCCGGTTGTTGCGAATGATCACTTCTAGCGCCAGCACACCTTGCTGACTTACTGCCAGTTGCTGCTGTAGATCGACGATGCGCTGACGTAGTGGAAAGAGCAACTCCTCCTCTAGGAAGTGACGCCGCGGATCATCACTATCGCGAGCGACGATCTCGTCATGCAGGCGGCGATCGATTATGCGACCCAGGGCAATTTGGCGGTTCAGCTCAGCTAGGATTTTAGTTAACGCCTGCTGGTCATCGTTCAAGGTGAGGTTGTCACGATGCAGCATGTCGCGGCCGCTTTCCAGATCCTCTATGATCGCGTCCAGCGCTTGCTGGGCATTCTCGAACTTGCGAAAGTAACGTTGCAGGCGATTGTCGAGGCCGGGAATGACCGCCAGAACACGATCCAACGTGGTCGGGGCCAAGCGGTGACGCGCGGGATCGAGTCCTTCCATACGCCCGCGCAGGTCGGTCAGCGCTTTGGCGACCGGCCCGCCTTCGTCACCCTGGTGGGCCAGTTTGCGCAACGGTGTCTGTAGCATGGCACTGCGATGGGCTGCCTGCTGTTGCAATTCAAGCCCCATCTCGTCCACGGCACGACGCTGGCGAACCACAGACTCCTCGTCATCCTCGGCAAGAATATCCTCGACAAAGCGGTCGGCCATGGCCTCAAGCTCAGGATCTATATCACGTTCATCAGGGGCGGCTGGATCGGCTTGGCTAGCATCGAAGTGACTGGATTCCAACTGACCAGCGATCTCGTCTACCGGCGGCAGGGACAGGCGACGTTTGTCATCAGATTGCTGAGCCATAGAGATCTCCCGAGCTATTGAAATGAGCTATTAAAAAAGCGCTATCAAAAAATGATTAAAGAAAAATATAGAAAAGACAACATGGTAACAATGAATGTCGGCTTAATCCTTGCGGGCATAACGATCAGCACCTTCTACAAAGAGGCGCAGATCCTCCAGTGCTTTTTCTGTGGTAACCGACGCCTGGGGTCGGGCCGTCTCGATACGCGCCATGGAAACAGCGGTATCGTCAAGGACGGTCAGTGCAGACTCGATTCGGGCAGAGAGTTTATTCAAGCTATGTTCGGTCTCCACGAGCAGATCAAGGCGTCGTACCAGTGCGGCTCGCTCCTCATCGCTTAACCGTTTGCCCTCCCGCTCCAGCCGATTTCTCACGTAGTTGCCATCCACACTAACCACCCCGCGTGCTTGTGAGGCCATGGTTGTCAACGTATCTACCGCGCCAAAGCAAACTTGAGTGACGAGGCCTTGAGAACGCTCGAAGGCCAGCTCACCGGTGTGGAAGCGGTCACCCAGCACATCCATCACATGGTGGTAACGGCTGTAAAGGCGGTCTGTGAGGATGGCTAGATCGGGGCGCTGCACGTCGAGTAGGCGCTGCTTGGCCCGGCACATGGCAAATACTAGATCGCTGGCTCCCTCGGGTGGCCTTGTGGGATCGAGCACCCGCACTCCCGCTTCAAAGGCACTGCGTTCCTCTTGGGCACGGCGCCGCTGTGCTTCAGCCGCTCGTTGAGCCTCATGGCGACGCTCGCGACGGCGATCCAGCCAGCCGCGTAGTGTTCGCTCGGCGGGAAGTGCTACAGGAATGGCGACAAGGCCTGTGAGCCAACCAAACAGACTAGGGCTGAATCCACCCCACAGGGATGTCAGCCACAGCAGCATACTGATGGAAGGGACTACCAAACAGTAGCGTGCGATCACCTGGAGGCGACTGGGTGTCATCAACGGAACCGCCAGGCCAGGATTGAACAGGCCGACCAGCAGCCAGGGCAGGCAGGTCATAAACAGGCCATAGGAAAATCCCTGCAGGAATCCCAACATAGATACGGCTATCCTTCAGTCATGAAACGCAAACAGAAGTGTAGAGTAACCGAGGTTGGGACGCTAAGCACCCGTTTGGCAACAGCAGGCTACTGCCTGACTGTGAATCACTATTTAATCTTGCAGGTATTGATACTGCAGAATTTGTAGGCTGGGCAGAAGCTTAATAGGCCCGTCGCCAGTAGCTGTCTCAATAGCGCTTTAGAAATTACCCCAATCTATCAATGAGATAACTTCTACAACAATTTCACAGAAATTCTACAGTTTAATTGCCATATGTAACCGGATCGACTAGCTTAGTTACACGGGTGCGCTAAAAACTTTTCTAATGCTGGCTTGCTCAATCGCTCCTGAACACAACTGACTGCGGCTCAGCTCACTTGGTGCGCTCCAATCTAAGCCCAGTTAATTTGGGTCGACCAGCAAGGAGGACATCGAATGTCGATAACATCAGAAAAGCAATTACCCGAAGCAGTAGCGGCTTGGCGTGATCCGGAATTGGACTCGGTCAAAGGCACCGAGACTCCGAAAGATCCCAATAAAGGTTATATCGCTCTACTGGGCTGGAGCGTCAACGCGATCAAGGCGGCACAGAAATTTGACCGCCGCTATATCGTCGTTGCTCCAGAGTGGGCCGCAGATTTCTGTACAGCGAACAATATACCTTTTATTGCATGGGACTTTATTCGCTTGAATGATCGCTCCATGGAGATCGCCGTTAAGCTGAAGGAAGAAGGGGTAGACGTCGCCATCCCACTGTTTGAAGAAACCGTTGAGTGGTCTGGTGCCATCAACTCCGTTCTCCTCGACAGCCCACGCATGTACGGTCAATCCATTCTTTTCCGTGACAAGGCGTTGATGAAGCGCCGTGCGCAGCTGGGCGGTATCCGCGTAGGGATATTCGAAGAGGCGCACGAGAAAGAGGACATCGTCCGCTTTATGAAGCGCGTCAATCAAACGCTGCTCAAGTTGGATGGTGATCCGGACGACCCGATTCACGTCAAAGCGTTCGACAAGGCCGGTTGTCTCGGCCACCGCATGATCCGCACGATAGAAGAGATCGATAACATTCCGGATGAAGAGTATCCGTTGCTGATGGAAAGCCACTTGAGCGGCTGGGAGTTTGCCGTCGAGGCCTGGATACACGATGGAAAAATTCAGTTTCTGAACATCTCGGAATATGTGACGTTAGGCTACTCGGTATTCGTGCCCGCGACTGCTGAACTCGAAAGCTGGCGCAATGCGATTACCAAGCAGATCGAGTTATTGATCAAAACCTTCGACATCCAATTCGGCTTGATTCACCCCGAGTACTTCGTGACGGCTGACGGCGAGATGTACTTTGGTGAAGTTGCCTACCGTCCACCCGGCTTTAAAGCGTTTGAGCTGATTGAGAAGGCCTACGGATTTAACGCCTATCAGGCGTCAATGCTGGTATTCGATCCGAAAAGCACGAAAGAGGAAGTAGCTGCCTTCTTCCCCAAAGAAGTTGTCGATGCGAAGGGGTATGCAGGCTGCTTTGGCGTGTATCCACGCCGTCGTGTGGTCAGCAAACTGGAAATGCCCGAAGAAACGATCAACCATCCGTACTTCGAGTCACACGAACTGGTCGCACCCGCAGAAGAGACGGTGCCTGATCGGTCAGCCTTCGGGACACATTGGGGCCTGATCTTCTTCTTTGGTGACGACCCCATCAAGATGCGTGATCTGCTTAAAGCCCAAGAGGATCTGGACTTTTACGTCTAACGCTGATTAACGTGGCATGCTCAACGATGGGCGCTTTTATCCGTATCAGGAGATCTCAAGATCCCGATGCGGGTAGCGGCGCCTTTTTTTGTGGCTGATTAATTTAAGTTCGCGACTACTCTATCTGCTCCAGTAAGACCGCCATGATATCGTCCATGGTGACAAAACCTAGCAGATCGTTGTCTTCCAGTACCAAAATGCGCTTTACCCGGTGTTCGGTCATCATAGCCGCTACCTGCCTTACTGACAGGCTCTTGCCTACCGACAGCGCTGGTTTGGCGCAGGCGTCGTAAACGTTAAGAAGGTCGATATCACCTTCCTCTGCGACCACTGTTTTCAGAATATTAGTGTAAGTAATAAGCCCATAGGCATCGTTGGGATGCTGTTTCTCAACGACCAACGATTTTACGCTGTGCTTCTTCATCAAGCTTAGCGCTTCCCGAAGTTTAGCAAAAGGAGAGACACAAGCCACCTCGCTAACCATCACATCTTTGGCCAGTTTCATCATTGAAGCTCCTCAAATATTCTCTTTCAAGTGTTGTTCAAATTTATGGAACTGGGATACATCAATGCCGCCGAGATGCTCTAGCGGAAAGGTAAACACCAGCCCCTGAGAGTCGTTTTCCTCGGGCATCAGCAACTGTTGGATGGCTTTCAGAATTTGTAGTGACAGGCTTTTTTCAAGCACCATCACCAGAACGCTCTGGCTACCGTCGTAGGTAAGCCCGAAAAAGGTTTTCTTGGCGGTATTGCTGATGCCACGACCCGTCATCACCGTAATGCCTCCGGCACCAAGATCACGGGCGGAATCGATGCATTCCTGTTCCTGATCTTCCGGAACAATGGCAACGAGAACGGAAAACTTCATGAGTGCACCTCTCTGCGATTTGTCCACCAATGCATCACAATGGCATAGGTCATAACGGTAACAATAGGGAAAATAGAGGCGAAAGCAATCAGCCCGAAACCGTCAATCAGGACGCTACGGCCCTCAATATTGGCAGCTAAACCAATGCCCAGTGCTGTTACCAGCGGCACGGTGACTTCTGACGTAGTGACGCCCCCCAAGTCATAAGCCAGGGCAACGATGTATTTAGGCGCTAGTGCGGTCAGGATGATCACTATCATGTAGCCGCCCATTATGTAGTAATGCATAGAGCCCCCCACAATGATCCGGTGCACGCCAATGCTGATGCCAATGGCCACGCCAAGGGCAACCAGCAGACGGATGGCGTTGCCATTAATCCGCCCTGCAGCAGCTTCTTCTGCTTGCTTGCCCACCGCCAGCAACGCCGGTTCGGCCATCGTGGTGGCAAATCCAATCATGAATGCGAACAGATAAATAAAACCGAAGCGTTCCAGCTCGATTAGTTGTTCGGCCATACTGGTGCCGATCGGGAAAAGCCCCATTTTAAGGCCTACCACAAAGGCATAGAGGCCAAAAATGACCAGTACAAAGCCAAACACTATTTTGCGAGGGTTGGAGAGTCCGCGCCGCAGCACAATGTATTGGAAAAAAAGAATAGTCAGAATAATGGGCAGCACGTCTCGCACCATCTCAGCCAGCTCCAACAGCATTTTAAGCGCGCCGGAAATAGCGTTACCTTTATCCTGTAGAGCCAGCACCTGCACATCGTCTGAACTTTCGCCGCTGTAGACGATAATGCCGTAGAGTTGCACGGTGATCATTGGCACCATGACGGCCAATGCCACCAATCCAAAACCGTCGGTCAGCGGGTTTCGACCACGAATGGACGCGGCCAAGCCAATCCCCAGGGCAGCAATCAGGGGAACCGTGACAATGTTGGTGGTAACGCCCCCTGAGTCATAGGCCAGGCCGATGATTTCTTCCGGGGCAAACCAGGTGACAATGACCACCGTGATATAGCCAATGATCATAAACCAGTGCAGAGGGTAGCCAATGATGATGCGGAAAACCCCCAGCGCAATGACCACGCCGACGGAGGTGGCGACCAGCAAGCGGAGAGTAAGCGCATCGATTTTGCCCGCACTAATATCCTGGGCCTGTTGAGCGACCGCAATGAGCGCCGGCTCGGCGACCACCGCAGAAAATCCCATCGCAAAACCAAACGCCAGCAGAATGGGCACCGAGCCTCTTTTGGCAAATTGATTGGATAGGCTTTTGCCGACCGGAAAAATGCTAAGTTCAAGGCCTTGAAGAAACAGCGCAACGCCTACCGCCACGATTAACAAACCGACCGCCATGCTCAGTGTGTTTTCAGGCGCTTGTTGAAGTACCACCAATTGGAAAAACACAACGACCACCACAATCGGCAACAAGTTCTTCAAGGCGTGTAGCAACGATTGGCCGAAAGCGCGGACGTAGAACACTGAATACCTCTCTGGTAACGATGAGCGTGTGTGCCTGTGATCTATCAGGTGGCTAAACCATAGCATGTTACAGCCCGCTGGAATTGACCGGAATCAAAGGCGATTAGACTTGTACAGCGATTGGCTCCTATGAAACTGAGTCGCAAGGCGAATACCCTCATTTTGTCGACCCAAGTGGCTGGCTAATAGCATGGGCTGGGGTGGCCACTGTTTAGCGGCCACCCATTCCACTTAAGGATTTCTGATAGGCAATTCAGAGGGGGAGAAGTCTGGGGAATCACTGCTTTGGTAGCCAAAGGTCGATTCAGAATTATTCATTCTGTTCTCTTCACTCGCTCCTCTCTCAGCGATTGCAACTCCCGAGAAAAGCAGTAACGTACTGATTGAAAGCACACTTAGCATTTTCATAATTTGGCTCATAAGGTTATAAAACAGCTGTTAAAAGGAAGGCGTGGTGAGTGCCACTGCTTGATAGTTAGGCACAGGAGACCCTCTGGGCGTCATGCAGGGCTTGCGACGGGGCGTACCACGATGTCAGTGGTGTCGACATCTGCCGGTTGGCTGACTACATGGGCGATTGCGTTGGCGATCGCCTCGGGCTTGAGTGCAATTTGACGGA
Source organism: Halomonas sp. SpR1 (assembly GCF_031010175.1). Classification (GTDB taxonomy): domain Bacteria; phylum Pseudomonadota; class Gammaproteobacteria; order Pseudomonadales; family Halomonadaceae; genus Vreelandella. Next base: position 247,849 of record NZ_JAUAMB010000001.1, on the reverse strand, counting down.
AATTACGCATGGCTTCTGCTGCCGACGCATCCGTAATGGTGTCTGCTAACTCCGATTCCACCACGCCAGGGTAAACGCAGGTGACTCGGATGTTGCTGTGTTCCTGGCGCAGGCCATCGGAAATCGCACGAACAGCATATTTGGTCGCGCAGTAAACTGCGCCAGTGGGCACAACGTAAAGGCCGCCGATTGACGAGATACTGATCACATGTCCGCTACCTTGTTGCTGCATGGTGGGCAGTACGGCGGCGATGCCGTGCAACACGCCGCGGATATTGACGTCAATCATGTGATTCCACTCTTCGACCTTCAGAGCGGCAAGCGGTGATAGGGGCATTACCCCAGCATTGTTGATGATCACGTCGATTCGGCCGAACTTTTCTAGCGCATAATCGGCGAAGGATTGCACATCCTCGCGACGAGTCACGTCGACCGCACATGCGATTGCCTTGCCGCCAGCGGCGGTAATTTCTGCCACCAGCTTTTCGAGCCTATCGGTGCGTCGTGCACCGAGGACGACGCTGGCGCCTTGGTTGGCAAGCGTTCGGGCGGTTGCTTCGCCGATGCCACTGCTGGCGCCGGTAATAAGGATTACCTTGTCTTGGATATTGCTCATGTTAATCTCCATTGTTCCGTTGGGCGCTCGGGGCTGAACGCCTGGTGGAACTTTAGAGGCCCATCGACATCGTGAGAAGCTACCCAAAGCTAACCACATTGGTTAGGACTGCTTTCCAATGAGTGCTGATTTCAATCTTTTAAGGGTTTTTCTGGCGGTCGCGCAGGCCGGAAACTTTAGTGCTGCTGCTGACCAGCTAGGCGTCACTCGTTCTGCTGTCAGCCAGAGTATGCGACGGCTGGAGGATGAGCTGGGTATCGCGCTGGTGCAGCGGTCTACCCGCAGTGTGAGCCTAACCGAAGCAGGTAATCGACTAAGAGCGCAGATAAACGAACCGTTCACGGCTATTGCGTCTGCATTGGAAGAAGTCGTGGATGATGGGCCTCCTCGAGGAGTATTGAAGGTGGCGGTTACTTCAATAGCCGAGCGATTTCTCTCTGGCCCACTGGTCGCAACCTTTGCCGAGGCTTACCCCCGTATTACGTTAGATGTCACCGTAACCGATGAAGAGTTCGATATTGTGGGCGCCGGGTTCGATGCCGGAGTGCGCTTGGGAGAAGTGATCGAGCAAGACATGGTGGCAGTGCCGCTCTCTGGGCCTCAAAGCCAAGTCGTCGTGGCCTCTCCCCAATATTTGCAACGGTACGGCACGCCAGTGGAACCTTTCGAACTCCTGAATCATCTTTGCATTGGCTGGCGGCCTGCTCCAAGCGTCGCACCTTACCGCTGGGAGTTCGCGGAGCAAGGACGAGAGTTCGATGTGAATGTTAACCCTCAAATCACGACCAACGATATGTTGCTAATGATAAGGACATCCCTTGCAGGAGGAGGGGTTACCATAGGTATGGAGGAGACATTTCTACCATGGTTAGAAAGCGGTGAGCTGGTGCGGTTGTTACAGACCTACTTGCAGCCGTTTCCCGGCTTTTACCTCTACTTCCCAAATCGACGCAACCAACCCCCTAAATTGCGGGCATTAATCTCGCACGTACGTGCCTATCGAGAAACGATGGAGCCTTCGTAGTGAAAAACAAGGTTCGCTGACGCCTTGGCGTTATCGGTCAATGACTCCTATGTTGTTGGAACGACATGGGAGGAATAAATAATGGATGCACTAGCGAAGAAACTGGGTCTCAAGACGGATCCCATTATTTTTTTCACGTCCGCAGGGATCATGATCCTTTTTCTTGTGGTGCTACTGATTGCGCCAGGCCCCATTGGGGCGGCCTTTGGTGCAGGGCGGGAGTGGATCGTTACCAACCTTGGCTGGTTCTTTATTTTAGGGGTGACGAGCTGGGTGGCCTTTCTGCTTTGGGTGGCGCTTAGCCGTTACGGGGCGATCCGCTTGGGTGGCAATAATGCAAAGCCAGCCTACGACAATATTTCCTGGTTCACCATGCTGTTCGCGGGGGGAATCGGAACGGTGCTGATGTTCTGGGGGGTGGCGGAGCCTATATCCCACTTTTCTAACCCACCCAGACCGGATGTAGTGCCTTTCTCTGTGGAAGCCGCCGACGACGCCATGAGCTTTTCGATCTATCACCTGGGGCTGCATACCTGGGCGATTTTCACTATGCCAGGATTGGCTTTTGCATACTTCATCTATCGCTACAATCTGCCGATGCGCTTTAGTTCAGTATTTTACCCGTTGTTAGGTGACCGTATTTACGGGCCTCTCGGCAAATCGCTTGATGTCTTCGCGATACTGGGCACTCTGTTTGGGGTGGCCGTCTCTATTGGCTTGGGAACCCAGCAGATCAACGCGGGGCTAACGGAGCTGTTTGATATCCCAGATGCCGTTATCACCAAGGTATTCATCATCGCCATACTCACTTCTGTCGCCGTAGGGTCGATCGTCGCGGGGCTCGATTCAGGCGTGAAACGCCTCTCTAATATCAATATCGCCATGGCCGTTGGCCTGTTGTTTTTTGTGCTCTTTACCGGGTCGACCGTTTTCCTTTTGCGTGCTGTGGTCGAAACCTTCGGCCTCTACATAACGAACTTGCTGCCGATGGCATTCTGGAATGACACGCTGGCAAGCTATTCCAGAGACGGCGGCGCCTGGGGGTGGCAGGGTAGCTGGACAGTATTCTATTGGGCCTGGACGGTAACGTGGTCGCCTTTTATCGGCATCTTTGTAGCGCGCATTTCACGCGGACGTACCATTCGCGAGTTTGTCCTTGGCGTGCTTTTCGCCCCCTCCATCTTCACGCTGGTCTGGTTTGCGATCTTTGGTTGGTCGGCAATGGAGATTGATGGGATCGGGCCCGATGCCCGAGAAGCGCTGGGAGAGCAGGCCGGCCTTTTATCCGCCGCCGTAGATGAAAGTATTCCACTCGCCATGTTCGCGTTCTTTGAGAATTTCCCAGCCGCTACCTTAATCCAGGGTTTGGCCGTGGTGATCGTCGCTATCTTCTTTGCCACCTCATCCGACTCTGCGTCCCTGGTTGTCGATATGCTATGCACCGGCAGTGCGGATCCCGGCCCATGGCATCAGCGCGTATTTTGGGGTGTCTCTGAGGGCATGCTGGCCGCGATGCTCATTGTGCTTGCGGGTGATGCCGGGCTTACTGCGTTGCAGGAGGTGATTACGGTAGTTGGCCTGCCGATGTTCATTTTGGTGTTTGCCATGATGTTCGCGTTGTACCGTGGCCTTTCCCATGAGGATCTTAGCGAGGTAAGGGTGGGCAACCCACCGAAGCGGGAGGAGTTAACGCCGGATGACTAGGCAAGTAGGTAGTTGATCAGTAGGTTTTAAATAGGGGAGCGGTGGCCGGGCTTGTCACGCAGCCACTGCTATTTAAAAGCGCCTCTGAATCGGAGCGCTATGACCATCCAGTGATGACCGCATTAATGTCCGTTCCTACAGTTCACACCAAAGACGCTCTTTAAAGTCTTCGCTGAGTTCCGATACGTTGCGCATGCGGTTGAAAGTGGCTTCTGTCATCTCGCCAGCGATTTGGTGGTAACAGGATGCCACCGACTCCGGTGTCAGCGGCCCATTGAAGCCCAGCATGCAGTATGTCAGCTTGCTATAAACGGGCGTCATGGTCGCAAGGAAGTCGATTTCGTGGCGAAACGCGTCGTTAAGTGTTTCCAGCCAAATGCAGTGTAGCTTGGCTGCCGAATTGGATGTTTCCACCCAAGGCTGATACCAAAAAACAAGCAAGCCGTTGTTATTCAATACATTGCTATCGACTATATTAGGGAACGCTTTTTGAAATGCTGATGTTGTCATTGTCTGGGCTCCTCACGTGAGTAGAAAAAGTATAGTACTCACCGCTTTTACTGAAAAATTTAATTTCCGCTATATTGATCGACATCAATGTTTTAATTCTAATTAATCATTGATAATTAGCTAGTTAAAATAATTGAATGCTCACTTTGATGAGTTTTATTTTTGTCTTGTCAGATGTTGAATAATTGTTATTAATAAATATTTATAGTTAATTTAAGATAAATAAAAGAAGGAGGAAATTAAAGTTCTTGTTATTTGGTTATGGCAGTAGGGATGCTCGAACTCTTTGCTCAGGATCAATGATTTAACGAATAAAACCATGTTATTTATGCCATTGAGGTACTCAAAAAGGGAGCTCACGCTATTGCGCTGCATAACGTGAATCAGTTGTTACAGTCGCCAAACTCCGCGAGCTGGCCAAGGAGATGGTCAACACTTTAACGGTAGTGCTTCAACCTGTGACGGCAAGACCTTATAGCCTCTAGTTTGTTTGGGAGACAGCATGGAAACCCCCACTGCCGATACCGGTATGCCACCAGAAGGCCCGCCAGAAGAAGTTCATGCCAGGCTTGCCGAGGATGTCCTTGCCGTTTTGGAGACTTCGTCATCGGGGCTGAGCGTAGATGAAGCAGCAAGGCGCTTAGAGAAGTATGGGCGTAACCAGTTGCCGGCTGTGGCTGGCAGGCATCCGCTGCTTCGCTTCTTCGCGCATTTTCATAATGCTCTGATCTATTTCCTGTTGGCGGCTGCCGTCGCGGCTTCGTTGCTGGGGCATTTTGTGGATGCGTCGGTCATTGTTGCGGTGGTTTTGGTCAATGCCGTGGTCGGCTTTGTACAGGAAGGCAAGGCAGAAAAAGCACTGAATGCAATCCGTAATCTTATCGCACCGCACGCCCACTTGGTTAGGGAAGGGAAACATGTCGAAGTGCCCGTCGATGAGATTGTTTTAGGTGACATTGTTTCGTTGGAGGCAGGTGATCGAGTGCCTGCTGACCTGCGCCTTATTCGTGCCAGCGCATTGCAAATCGAGGAAGCTATCCTGACCGGTGAGTCCGTGGCGGCAGAGAAGCGAGTGACACCAGCGCCAAAGGAGGCCGCGTTAGGCGACTGCCACTCCATGGCTTATTCGGGCACGCTGGTAGCCACTGGGCAGGCGACAGGGGTTGTGGTGGCCACCGGGAGTGATACTGAGATTGGGCGAATCAGTACGCTGCTGCGCGACGTTCAACCACTCACCACGCCGCTGTTGCAGCAGATCAATCGGTTCGGCACGCAGTTCACCTGGGCTACGTTGGCTGTAACGGTCGTACTGTTTGCCTTCGCGGTGTTGGTGCGCGGCCATATCTGGTCGGAGGCACTCATTGCCGTGGTCGCCTTGGCCGTCGCGGCGATACCTGAAGGCCTGCCAGCCGTTATCACCATCACGCTGGCTATCGGTGTGCAGCGTATGGCACGACGCAGCGCCGCTATCCGACAGCTTCCGGCGGTGGAAACACTGGGGGCTACGTCAGTCATCTGCTCCGACAAGACCGGTACGCTGACGCGCAACGAAATGACCGTGCGCCGGCTAGAAGCCCCTAGCGGCCGCATGACGGTTACGGGGGCGGGCTATGTGCCGGAAGGGGAATTAACAGCGGAGACGTCGGAGAAGGCCGCCAAAGATAAGCAGCCGACGGATATCGATAGACTGATCCTGGCCGGACTGCTATGTAACGATGCACAGTTGAACCACACCGATGGAGAGTGGCATGTGATCGGCGACCCCATGGAAGGGGCGCTGGTGGCATTGGCCATCAAGGCTGGTCTGGAGCCTGAGTCTACCCGGCACGAGTGGCCCCGCCTTGCCGAGATCCCTTTTGACGCCAAGCACCGTTTTATGGCCACGCTCAATTGCCATACGACAGAGGGGGCTCAGGTATTCGTCAAGGGGGCGCCGGACGAACTGCTGCAGTTATGCTCCCTTCAGGCGGCTGACGAGGGAAGTGTACTGCTGGAAAGGGATGCCTGGACGGCACGCATAGCAGAGGCGGCTGCCCAGGGGGAGCGAGTGCTCGGCTTAGCGACCAAGCAGGTTTCGCCCGGCACCAATAAGCTGGTGTTTGCTGACCTCGATGATGGACTGGTTTTTGTTGGCTTAATAGGCTTTATCGATCCGCAGCGGGAGGAGGCAATGGTCGCTATTAAAGAGTGCCACTCCGCCGGCATTATGGTGAAAATGATCACCGGCGATCACGCCGCGACAGCAGTGGCTATTGCTCGCCAGTTAGGGCTCGATGACGACCCGCATGTACTGACCGGGCGTGAGCTAGACGACATTGCCGATAGCAATCTACCCGGCATCGTTACCGAGACCAGTGTTTTTGCCCGAACCAACCCCGAACACAAACTGCGCATTGTGCGAGCGCTGCAATCGACCGGCGCTGTAGTGGCAATGACCGGTGATGGCGTTAATGATGCGCCCTCGTTGAAGCAGGCGAATGTCGGTGTCGGTATGGGCCACAAAGGCACCGATGCGGCAAAAGAGGCGTCACAAATGGTTCTGCTCGATGATAACTTCGCCTCTATTGTGGCCGCTGTGAATGAAGGCCGAGTGGTCTACGACAATATTCGCAAGGTGACGGCTTGGACGTTACCGACCAATGGGGGCCAAGTACTCGCTGTCATTGCCGCGATTCTGTTTAATTTCGCTATGCCGATGTCAGCCGTCCAGATCCTCTGGATCAACCTCATCACAGCGGTCACGCTCGGCTTGTCGCTGGCGTTTGAGAAGGCTGAACCCAACGTCATGCAGCGTCGACCAAGGCCTGCTGGGCAGGGGCTGTTAACCCCCTTCCTGGTCTGGCGCATCGTGCTGGTGTCGTTCTTGTTCCTGATTGCAGCACTGGGTATGTTCTTCTACTCGCTTAGCCGAGGAGATGAGCTGGCCTTGAGCCGCACCTTAGTGGTTAACACCATCGTCGTGCTTCAAGTGTTCTATCTTTTCAATGTGCGCTATCTGCACATGACTTCGTTTAACTGGCGTGGCGTGCTGGGAACCCCTGCTGTGTTGATAGCGGTGGCGTTGGTCTGCATTGCTCAGCTTGCCTTCACGTATCTGCCGGTCATGCATAGCCTGTTCGATACTCGACCGCTGGGGGTCGCCGATGGGATGTTAATCATCACTTTCGGCTTCGCCATGATGATAGTGCTGGAAATTGAGAAAGTAGTGTTGCGGCGGGCAGGCAACGCCCACGCCAGCAACGAACTCTAAGCCCTACGCTTCAGCGCTCCTTGGTGAGTAACTCACTCAGTTGTTGCTGTGAAAGCCGCGTATTGGCCATGTAGTAAATAATGTCGCCATCCTTCAGCGGACGGTCAGTAGCAGGGTTAAGCATGCTCCCTTCGCTGTCATCGCTGCTGTTGGCAAGGCCAAGCACGGTGGCGTTGCAAACCTTTTTCGCTTGCATAAATAAGTCGCCAAAGGTGGCGCCGGTAGGCGGCTGAATTAATTGGGTTTGGTATTGAGTAGCGCCACGATCAACGGCGAGTAGTTCATTGACGACCCGCGATATTCCCGCATCGGAAGCTGAACGAACCAGCATTTCCAGCGCTAGGGCCTGGGTGCATTCAATGCCTGGCAAGGTACGCCTCAACATTGCTGCAGTATCTGGATTGGCGCAGTGGGCGACAATATGCGCGTTTTTTGCTTTAAGGCTGTAGGCACTCAGCGCGACGGTGGCAACTCGGTCATCACTTGTGTCGTAAATAATGATGCGGCTGGCGCTCTCAACCCCGGCCCGCTTGAGAAGCTCAGCATTTGAGAAGCTCTCTCCTTTGATAAATTTTAAATCCGCCGGGCGTGGGTTGCTCATCTCTTTGGTAACACAGAGCACGACTTCATCCGGTAGGCCTTTGTCGGCTTTGAGAATGTCCAAAATGCGCTCGGTGGTTTCGCCGTGCCAGCCAATGACGAGGGTGTGGCCGGATAGATGGCTAAAATCGCCTTTTCCTTGCATCTGTAATCTCCAAAAATTTGAAAGGGTGACAGTGGCTTTGCCGATCAAGGCAGCAAATAGTGAAATGCCGCCTGGGATAAGGTAAAGCGTGGCGATCCACTTTCCAGCCACGGTTGTCGGGCTGAAATCACCGAACCCTACCGTGCTGGAGACAACCACATAAAAGTAAATCCAATTGGTAGGGGAGTCGGCTATCGCTTCGCCGACCAGAGAAAAAAGTACCCACGTAGTGCCCATATGGGCCAGCACAATAATTAGCAGGAATGTCCACGAAATTTGTAGCGTAGATGCTTTAAGTACGCGGATGAGTTGCTGAATAACAGGCATAGCGGTCTCTTGCGGTGGTGAGGTACCTGCCCAGTTTTCTAGGCATGGGCGTTGATAATGTGGGGTTCATGCTCAATAGTGAGTTGGTTTGCTTCGTTACCTAACATCCCTTACCAAAATGAAGAATAAGCTGTTTTAGCGGAACAATGCGTGCTTGATACAAAAATACAAAACTCTGAGCAAACAAAAGGGCCGCTATCCGCGACCCTTTCAATATTATTGACTGAATTTATCAAGCAAAGCGTTTAGCGAGCCAGGAAAATGCGCTGTCGGTGAGCGATTTCTTCCCGTGATGCTCGCGGTGTTGGCTCCACACCATGCCACCTGACACAACGGCTAGGCTCATCAGCATGCCAGCAAGAATAAGTTCGTTCATAGCCTGTCATCCTCATCTGAGGTTTTATCGCGTTCTATATAACCATAGCCGAACGACCCAACAAAAATCAATATTATACCTAGCCCTACGCCGAGCCAAACGTTATCGGTATTCAGGCTGGGGTTGGTGACCACCCAGCCAGCCGTGAAGCAGGTAGCCACCACGATAACTCCCACGTTCCGTGTAGCTTCTAAGAACTGTTGACGAGTTGCACGAGCGCCTATTCTTCGGCGATGGGCTAAGGCCCTGCGTTCTTGTAAGCTTTTCTTTAGCCTGGCACGCAGGGCCTCCTGTGGGTCTTTACCACCATGAGGTTCTTTCAATCCATCACCTGCCATTAATCCTGCAAAATAAATGTGAAAACAATGAAATTTTTAAAACCCAGCTTTATTTACTTGGGTGCCGCGTATGCAGTCGCCGTAGACCATGGTATCGCCTGCCTCCTCTGCTAGCTGGCGGCAGTCTGCTGTTCTTGAGGAGGTGGGGCCTGAACTACAGCCTGCAAGTGTAAAGGTAACCAGGCAAAGGGCGATGAGTGCTTTCATTGATAACTCCTTGTCAGCAGATGATCCTTCTGGCATTTAACCTCATAGGGATCGCATGTGTCGATGATATGTGCCGGAACATCATGCCAAGCGTGCATGTCATAGCTTTGGTTTTGTCATCAATAGGGTTCTCTTTTTTATAGGTAGGATAAGCATATGGATCGTGTATTTGCATGGGATCACCACCACAGTCAGATTGTTTACCGTATTCCAGGTCATCGGCATGAAGATGGTCGAGAAGATAGCGATCTCTCTCCCGTATGGCTGCCCGCCGATGAGTCAGACTTACCCGAAGGGGTGACGGTTGAAGATTTGCGCAAAGTATCCGTTAAGGATTAGCCGTTAAAGATATAAGCTATTGAGCGGCTGCTCTACGTACGATTCAGCGCCTTCAAACTGGGCATGTTGAGGCACATAAAATAAATGGTGTTTGGCTAGCAATAGGCTAATATGCAGATGCTAGCCCCACCATCTCTGGATATGCCGCCATGTTAAAAGGTTTAATCGTCTGTTTTGCGGTGTTGTTTGCGCAATTGGCGGTACTGCATGTAATTGATGCTCGCCTCTATAATTCTCCCCAAAATGTGCGACAAACGGCGGCAACCACCGTTATGCCACATAAAGATGAAAAAGAAGGCGAAGAAGAAGTCCAAAGTTAAGCAGCGGTTATCTTAATACAGGCTTTAAATAGGTTCTGCTAAACTGAGTAGTTGGGAACCCTAGTAGTGTTCAACGCTGCTAGGGTTATTTGTATTTAAAGCATTTCATCCAACCAGACGTTGAAAGCCTCCCAAGAGCGTTGGTCGGCGCGCTCGTGATAAGCATCACTACCGAACACGCTGAAGACGTGGGGCGCACCGGAATAGATACCTACTTCATAAGTCACGCCTGCGGTCTCTAGCTCCTCCGCCAGATTAGCGACGTCCTCTAAGCTCACTGCACTGTCGGCGCCGCCGTGGGCAATAAAGATAGGTGCGGTTTCACTTGAGTAAGCTTGGCCATCGGGGGTGGTCAGGCCGCCGTGAAAGCTGGAGTACGCTGCTATGTTATCCGCTTCCCCGGAGCGGGCGATTTCTAGGGCGACCGCACCGCCAAAGCAGTATCCGATAATGACCGTTTGCTCAGCAGCGCCTTGTTGTCTAGCTTGGGCTAAACCACCAAGGGTTAGCGCGCGCATCCTTTCTCTATCCTGGTAGAGTTGGTTGGTAGCGGCGCGCTTATCGTCGACTGCTTGAGGGCGATTACCTTCACCAAAAAGATCCACGGCAAATACGTCATAGCCTTCCTCGGCCAGCATATCGGCACGCTGGCGCTCATAATCATCCAGCCCATCCCAGTCATGAACGATTAGTACGCTACCCTTGACGTTGTCGACCGCGGAGACAAAATAGCCTTGAAAATCCTCATTATTCACACGATAAGAGACATCCTCTCCGGTAGGCGAGAAGGCCATGGCGGGCAATGACAGCGCTAAAAGCGGCAGTGTGGTAGCGGAAAGTAGAATTTTTTTCATCGCTTTGATGTCCAAAGAAGTGTTCAACAAGCATAGACAAAGCGCGTTGGGGCAATTCAACGTTGAATAACCATTTACTAGCCAGACTTTGCTATATAGACAAAGGCTTGCGTCTGGAACTCGGTAACGGCATGCTTGTCCATTGTAGGAAATACCATTAGGGAGCATGAACACATGGCTTACAACGATTTACGTACGGCACGTCCTCAGTCGAGTGGCGTTGCCAACAGTGTCAGCACTAACAAGGTGCTGCGTAATACCTACGCACTTTTGGCAATGACGCTGTTGTTCTCAGCGGTGACCGCAGGTGCTGCTGTTGCCATGGGCATCCAGCAAATGAACATTTTTGTGTTCTTGATTGGTGCCTACGGCTTAATGTTCCTGGTTCACAAAACCGCGAACTCTGCGGCTGGTTTGTTAGCAACATTTGCCTTTACCGGCTTTATGGGCTTTACGCTAGGGCCGATTCTATCTGCCTATCTGACCCTGCCTAATGGCGGTGCGTTGATTATGAACGCGCTGGCGATGACAGGCCTGACCTTTGTTGGTCTTTCCGCCATAGCGCTAACTACTAAGAAAGACTTTAGCTTCTTGAGCAACTTCCTGATGGCGGGTGCTATCGTATTGATACTGGCCATGGTGGCGGGGATCTTCTTTAACATTCCTGCGCTTTCACTGATGGTGTCAGCTGGTTTCGTGCTGTTTGCTTCTGCAGCTATTCTGTACCAGACCAGTGAAATTATTCACCGCGCTGGCGAAACTAACTATATCCTCGCCACAGTGACGCTCTACGTATCCATCTACAACCTGTTTGTTAGCCTGTTGTCGATTTTGGGTATCATGAGCAACGATTGATCTAGGCAAGCGTTAGACGATATGACAGGCCCTAATACAGGGCCTGTTTTTTTTAGAGTAACCGTTACCAGGTATCATGATCATGCAGTACGGCTTATTGGTGATGGGCGCGCCATATAGCAACCCGGCACCTCACTCTGCATTGCGTTTTGCCCATGCCTTACTATCGTGCGGGCATCAGATTACAGGTGTGTTTTTCTATCATGATGGCGTCCATAATGCTTCATCGCTGATGGCACCTCCTCAGGATGAGCTTAACCTGCGAGAAGCCTGGGCTGAACTGAATCAGCAGCATGGGGTTCAGCTGGATGTCTGTATTGCCGCAGCGCTGCGGCGCGGAGTGATGAGCGAGTCAGAAGCGCAGCGCCACGGCAAGCAGGCCTGCAATATAGCGGCGCCTTTTGAATTGACCGGGCTTGGTCAATTGCTTGAGCTACAACAGCGCGTTGATCGTCTGATTACCTTTGCTTAAAGGAGTGCCAATGGCGTCCCCTGATGCACTTTTAGTGGTAATTCGCCACGCCCCCCACGGCTCAAACTGGTTACGTGAAGGGCTGGATGCCGCCTTGGTCGCAGCTGCCTTTGGCCAGCCCGTGCATCTGCTGTTTATGGGGCAGGGCATAATGGCACTGATGAAAGAGCAGGGCAGTGGCGCGCCGGGCCAAAAAGCCACGCTGCCAACCATCGATATGTTGGAAATGTACGATATTGACACGCTTTGGGTAGCCGAAGGGGCGCTGCAAAGTATGAACCTTTCCGCCGATTCCCTGATAGAGGGCGTCACTCTGATCGCGGATCAGGAAGTCCCTGAACTTTTGTCCCAACATGCCAAGATACTTAACTTTTAGGGCCTTGTGAGCGCACCATGATTCTACACATCCTCACCAAAGCGCCTGACAGCAGTGCTGCCACTCAAATGCAGCAGGCGTTAGGGGAGCATGATGCCGTGCTGCTGACCGAAGAAGCGGTAACTGCAGCTCTGGATCCCTCCTGGGTGGTATGGCAACAGTGTCAGCCGCGCATATTCCTGCTATCAGAAGACCTTATATCCCGTGGACTTGCCAGCATAGCCGCTGAGAATAAGCTGCCCACGCTAGAGATGGAGGGCTTTGTGGCGCTCACCGAACAGTATGAAAAGACCGTCACCTGGTACTAAGCATGTCTGAACTAAAAATATACCGTTATCTTGATTCCCAAAAAAAATATCCGCTAGATCCAGAAGGATATCTAGTTAATCAATCAGAATGGGACGAATCGGTAGCGCGTTTAATGGCTGAAGAAGAGGGCTTGACCCTCACAGCGGAGCACTGGGAAGTGATTAATGTCGTACGGGCATTTTACCAGCGTTACGAAATGGCGCCGGCAATGCGGCCACTCGTAAAAGCGACCAAGAATGCTCTGGGCGAAGAGAAAGGCCGCTCGGTTTACCTGATGCAGCTTTTCCCCGGCAGCCCGCCAAAGCGACTTGCACGCCTGGCCGGTTTGCCGAAGCCTACCAACTGCTTATAACCCACTGGGCAACACGCTACGCTATATCACCGCGTGTACACACCGACAACACCACGGCATCGTCTGGACTAGTGGATACCAGGGCATGACCCATATCACTGTCAAAATAGATACTGTCCCCCTCGGCTAGCACTAGCGGGGCGTAAAACTCGGTGTAAAGCATAATATCGCCGTGCAGCACCATTAAAAACTCTTCGCCATCGTGGCGTACCCACTGGTGATATTCGTCGAAACTGCGTGCCCGCACGATAGTTTTGAAGGGAATCATCCGTTTTTGGGCGAGTTGATGGCCTAATAATTCGTGCTCATAGGTGGGCGTGGGGTGGAGCTGCCCTTTACCTTTACGGGTAAGATCCCGCCGCCCCATGGTATACCGTTCCCGCTTGGGGGGCGTGAGCAATTGGGGTAGGTCAATGTTGAGCCCGGTGGTGAGTTTTTGCACCACGCTAAAAGTGGGTGAGACTTGATCGTTCTCAATTTTAGAGAGCGTTGAGCGAGCAAGCCCGGTGCGCTGGCTAACCTCTTCCAACGTCCACTGATTAGCGAGACGAATTTGTTTGAGCCGCTCCCCTAAACGCAGCGGTTCAACAAAAGGTTTGCTTCCCGATGCAATACGCAGCGCGGCATGCTCTTCAGTCGTAGCGGTCATAGGTTGTCACATTGGCTGCGTGGTCTAACGGTGCGTGTTTATAGGCGCGCGTAATCAATCATGATATCACAGCACAGAAGTGGCTAAGAACGACCTACACAGACAGGCAAGAGCGCTGTCGGATTTAAGGCACCTCAGAAAATGGCAGGCCCAGTAGCGCCTTTAGATGCGCTTCCACGCCACTGGCCAATGATTTCGGGTTATAGCCGCCTTCGAGCACCGATACAATGCGATTATCGGCATAGAGGGTGGCGATCTCCATGGTGAGGTGGGTAATCCAGTAGAAGTCTTCATCCTCTAAACAGATATCGCCCATGGGGTCATCACGGTGCGCATCAAACCCGGCTGAAATTAATACTAAATCAGGTTTGAAAGCGTGCAAGGCAGGCAGCCAGTGGTTTTCAATAATGCGCCGAAACTCAGGGCCATCGGTGCCCACTTCCAGCGGTGTATTGACAACGTTTTGCCACTCGCTGCGCAGATAACGCCACGGGTAAAACGGATACTGGAAGCTGGTGCAGATGAGCACCTCGGGATCATTTTTAAAAATATCGATGGTGCCATTGCACTGGTGCACATCAAAATCCAGTATGGCGATGCGCTTGGCGCCGTATTTGGCTCGCGCATGAGCCGCCCCCACGGCGATATTATTGTAAAAACAGAAACCCATCGCATCGCTGGCTTCCGCGTGGTGGCCTGGCGGCCTAACCGCACAAAAGACGTTATCCGCCTGGCGTTTGAAAACCTGATCTACCCCGCGGATAACAGCGCCTGCTGCAACCCGAGCGGCTTGCAGGCTGTCGGGGTTCATCATGGTATCGCTATCTAATGTAACGATGCCTTCGGTGGGCAAACATTTATCCAGGGAGCGCAAGTGGCGCAAGGGGTGTACTCTGGCAAGTGCCTCTTCACAGGCTTCCTTGGCATCGGCCTGCATGGTTTGCTGTAATAACCCAGCAAGCGATAGGCGAGCGCGAATGGCCTCCAGACGCTGGGGGCTTTCAGGATGCTCCGGCCCCATATGATGCAATGAGCAGTCTGGGTGGGTAAGGTAGGCGGTAATCATTCCAACGCTCCATTATTATTGATGCCACCTTAATCGCCTTCAGGGCCTGGGCGACAGTGTCAATAAGTCGTACAGCCGCGATTCATGTCAGGGGAGACGCATTGTGAGCACGCGCTTTTTACACCATTTTTTCGAACCTCGCACACTAGCGGTGTTTGGCGCCTCTGAAAAGCCCGCATCGTTGGGCGGTTTAGTGCTGAGCAACATTCAGGAGGGCGGCTTTAAAGGGCCGCTGTGGGCGGTCAACCTTAAAGGGTATTCCCAGGTCTTCGGCGTACCCTGTGTTAGCCGCGTAAGCGAGCTACCAGAAGTGCCCGACCTGGCCGTGGTCTGCACGCCTATTGAAGGTGTCCCTAGCCTGATTAAAAAACTTGGGCAGTACGGTGTCAAAGCGGCCTTGGTTCTCTCGGGGGGAGCTTACCTGGATCGGGATAAAGGCAATAAGGGCTCGATTCGCGAACGCATGTTGAGTGCAGCACGCGTCTCGGGTATTCGTGTCTTGGGCCCAGAGTGCATGGGGTTGATTGTACCGGGCAAAAAGCTGAATGCCTCTTACGCCAGTCAACCAGTGAAAGCGGGCCGCGTCGCCTATCTGGGCCAGTCCGGTATGCTGGCAAACGCCATGATCGATTGGGCCGCCGGGCGTGATGTGGGTTTTTCACACCTAATTACTGTTGGTGACAGCGTCGACGTACTGCTGCCGGATTTGATCGATTACGTTAATCAATTTTCCCCCGCCCAGGCCATTATGCTGCACCTTGAGCGGATCAATGACGCCCAGCACTTTATGACCGCTGTACGTGATGCGTCGCGTAATCGCTTGGTGCTGGCGATAAAAAGCGGCCGCACCCCTGAGTCTGATATTTCAGGCATGGCGCCCACACCGGGAATTGCCAATCGTGATGTGGTGTTTGATGCCGCTTTTGCCCGGGCAGGGGTGGTGCGGGTAGATGACTCCGATGAACTGCTCGACGCGTTGGAAACCCTGTCGCGCATGAAGCCTCTGAAAGGTGACCGCTTGGCGATCGTTTCTAACGGCCTGGGGCCTGCCATGCTGGCCATTGATAAGCTGATCAGCGCCGGCGGCAAGCTGGCCGAATTTAGCGCCGAAACCCAGGCAGCGCTGCACCATAGCGAGGTTGATATGAGCAAGCCGGGGGAGAACCCGGTGGATCTCGGCGGCAACGCCTCTCCAGAGCGGTTTGTCCAAGCGCTGGAAATTGTCGCTGCTGACGCCAATGTGGACGCTGTTCTGGTGGTTCACGCGCCTACCCGGATGGCGCCGTCCCTGGTGACTGCCCAGGCACTGATCGATAACCGCAAGAAGTTTCGCCGCAACCTGCTTACCAGCTGGATGGGCTTAAAAGAGGCGCTTAATGCCCGCCATATCTGCAACTTAGCCGGAATTCCAACCTATATTTCACCCGAAAAAGCCGTTAAGGCGTTTATGCATATGGTGATTTATCAGCGTGTTCAGGCACTGCTGCAGGAGATTCCGCCAAGCTTACCATTTTCCACCAGTCCAGAAATACGTGCCCAGTGCCGCACGCTGATCAAGCAGGCGAAAGAGCAGGGCAGGCAGACCTTAACCCACTCTGAAACAGCGCAAGTGCTTGAGGCCTATGGCATTCCTACGGCGCCCAGCGTCTATTTGGCCAACCCCGATGAGGCGCTTGTTCGCGCTGGGGAGATTTCTGGCACCAAAGCACTGAAAGTGGTGCATGAGGGCAATTGCCGCCCTTATCGCTACCGCAAGCACCCACATAAAATTTCAGCGGGCTTGCTACAGGATTTGGACACGCCCGAGCAGGTAGCAGAAGGCGTTCGCCAGCTTGGTGAAAAGGTCGCTGAGAAATTTCCCGAATATGCGATCCGCGAGTACTGTTTACAGCCCATGCAGCGTGGCAAGCACTCGATGCAGATTTGCGCGGGTATTACCCGTGACCCGGTTTTTGGCCCGCTGATTGTCTTTGGCATCGGTGGCTATAAGGTCAATGTGTTGGCTGACCGCCAGGTGGCGCTTCCTCCGCTCAACATGAGCCTGGCCGCCGATGTAGTGGGGAGAACCCACGCCGCTTCATTAATTCGTGAACACTCTGCCGATCCCGAGCGTGATATTCAGCACCTGTGCCAAATGCTGGTCAAACTGTCGCAAATGGCATCTGATTTAAGCGATCTGCGCGGGCTGGAAGTCAATCCGCTGCTGCTGAATCGTGACGGCATGGTTGCCGTCGATTTTGCCATGGATCTTGGCACGCCATCGCGCTTTGCGATCATGCCGTACCCTGAAGAGCTGCGAGAATGGGTGACGCTGAAAAACGGTTGGCAGGTCGAAGTCAGGCCCATTCGTGCCGAAGACGCCCATTTGATTACTACCTTCCATCGCCAGCTCTCGGAAGAGAGTATTCGTTTCCGCTATTTCCACAATAAATCCAACCTGACCCAGCGTGACCTGTCGATCCTATCGCATATTAATTACGACCGTCAGATGGCGTTTATTGCTGAATATTTGGGCGACGATGGCAGCAAAGAGATGCTTGGCGTGGTACGGGTATGGAACGATCCAGATAATATTCGTACCGAGTTCTCGGTTATTATTCGTGATGACTTGCAGGGGCTGGGAATTGGCAGCCTACTGATGAAGAAGATGATCGATTACTGCACTAACATCGGCACTCTGGAGATGATCGGCAAAATTATGGTCGATAACCATCCAATGCGGGCACTAATGAAGCACTTAGGCTTTAAATGTCGCTACAACATGGAGGAGCAGGTGATTGATGCTGTGTTACGCCTCAACGAACCCGAAAGTGAGTGGCAGCGGCACCGCCTTGAGAGCATGCCGGATTAAGCCTGCGTATAAAACGCAGGCCCAAATCGTAAACTGGTTACAGACGCTAGGGCGCTAGACGGAAACGGCTCCATTCGCCGCCGTCGCGGCGTTCAAACCGCAGCCGGTCGTGTAGACGACTAGGCTGGCCCTGCCAAAACTCGATCATTTCCGGGTTGATACGATAGCCACCCCAGTGAATCGGGCGTGGGATATCTTGACCATCATAAGCTTGTTCAAAGCGCTTTTGGCGCTCTTCGATCCAGTTGCGGTCAGGAATCACCACGCTTTGAGTCGCAATCCAGGCACCTAACTGGCTGCCGCGTGGGCGGCTGGTGAAGTACTCATCAGACTCATCAGCGGATACCTGCTCAACGGGGCCTTCGATACGCACCTGACGGGAGAGCGAAGGCCACCAGAAGGTAATGGCCGCGAAGGGTACATTGCTCAGCTCGCTGCCCTTATGGCTATGGTAATTGGTGTAAAAAACCATGCCGCGCTGATCAAATCCTTTTAACAGTACCACTCGGGCGTGTGGGCGACCTTGGCTATCAACGGTGGCTAGGGTCATAGCATTGCCATCTGTACCCTCTTTTTCCAATGCGAGGGTGAACCATTCGTCAAACAACACGAATGGATCATCGGGTGTCTGGGACTCTTCTAGCTTGCCACCTTCATAGTCACGCCTGATATCGGCTATGTTACGTGTCATTGAATGCTTCTCCCTGGAGTTTCATCCATGTTCGCTGGTCTGACTTTAAAGCTCAAGTGACCGACATCAATGGATGTTAAATGCGTTGCGACTCACTGTTCTATTTTAACCAGTGTTATGACTAGCTCATTGTGACTATCGATTGCGGCTAACTGTCTCGCATTCTAGGAGAAAGCCAAAATTAATGCGAAGCTATCTCATTATTTCGGGCTTACTAGCGCTAGGCCCACCAATATAGGCCCATCACTGCTAAGGGAGGATAAGTTATGCGTGACAGGGTAGTGATTGAGGTATGGGATGGCTGGGTTCGCTTATTTCACTGGGGGTTAGTGACGGCCGTGCTGGTCTCTTTTTATACCACCAAGACCAGCGGCGCGCCCTTCCTATTCCCAGTTGAAGTGCACGCACAGGCAGGCTATCTGGTAATAGGGCTACTTGTCTTCCGTTGGCTGTGGGGCGCTCTGGGCAGCGTGTACGCGAGATTTAACACGTTTTTATATCCACCCACTGAAACAGTCGCCTACTCCAGGTCGCTCCTAAAGCGCCAACCCAGCGCTTATGCCAGCCACAATCCGCTAGGCGGATGGATGGTGCTGTTGATGCTGCTCTCGCTTAGTTTTCAGGCAGTGAGTGGCCTGTTTTTAAGTGACGATATCTTTTTTCAGGCCCCGCTCTATGGCTTCTTTGGGGATGAGGTGGGCAGCCAGCTGAGAACCTTGCACCAGCTCAATAGCGATTTACTCATCATCCTAATTGGGCTGCACCTTGCAGGCTTGATCGTACATAGCCTAATGGGTGAATCGCTGATAGCGGCGATGCTGGTAGGTGCCAAACGTTTTTGCCAGCAGCCAGTTGATGCGCGTAAAGAGTCGTTGAGCTCAACGCTACTGCGTTTACGCGCGATTGGCGCCTTATTGGTTGCTGCTGGCGTCGTCCTATGGCTGTGGTTTTAATGTACTTGTTCTTGAATTAGCTCTTAAATTAGTTCTTGAATACGTTCTTGAATGAGTCATTGACGCAACTGCCGACTGCGAAAGCGCGCATAGCCCATGCAACCGGCAAATAGCACAAGCGCAACAGTGGCCTCCAAAATTCCACGTAGTCCCTGGCCTGGCAGAGTAATTAACATCACGCCTTGTGTGAAGTAGAGTAGGCTGACGAAGGCGAGCCAGGCGTGACCGCGTGCGCGTTTACCAATGATTGAGGGTAAAAACAGCACCAGGGGTAAAACAAACGCAACGACAGGGCGCCAGTTAAAATCGTCGTCTTGGAGTAAAAAGCCGCGATAAATGACCAGTACCAGCAGGATGGCAAAACTGGCTAGCACCACCTGCCGACTTCTAAGGGTCAATTTATCAAGCCCATGGCGTGCTTCTACATCTTCCAGCCACTGCCTCATAATGCCTCCTGACGCATAGCGTGCAGCGCCAAGGCGAGTCTCGCCAGTCGTTTACCCTGGGCAATGCAGAGTTCGCGCTCGTGCTCATCCACCGAGCGGTCGCTACGTGTTCCAGCCAAGTGGCTGGCACCATAGGGCGTGCCGCCTGTGCGAGTCTCTAACAGGGTGGTTTCACTGTAGGGAACCCCCGCATAGACCATACCGTGATGCAGCAGAGGCACTAACATAGTGAGCAGGGTGCTCTCCTGCCCACCGTGTAGGCTTGAAGTTGAGGTGAATGCACTGGCGGGTTTGTCGATCAAAGCACCGTTCATCCACAAGCCACTGGTTGAATCGATAAAATACTTAAGTGGTGCCGCCATGTTGCCAAACCGGGTGGGGCTGCCCAGTGCTAACGCACTGCAATTACGCAGATCGTCCAGGTCAGCGTACACTGCGCCTTCTGCAGGAATTTCTGGGTCTATGGCTTCGCAGGTCGTTGAAACCGGGGCCACTGTGCGCAAACGTGCCTGAATGCCAGGCACGCTTTCTACGCCAGCCGCAATCTGTTGCGCCATGGTGGCCGTGGCACCTGAGCGCGAGTAGTAGAGAACCAGAACGTAGGGTGTCATTTCACTCATCACTATTCCTGAATGGGTTCATGGAAGCTGTCGCGGTAATCATAGATGCCTATGGTACCAGAGCTATCGGAAACTCCATGTACGATACAAATGTATTTTGTTGCTCTGGAAGGCGCCTATAGACCCAAGCGCGGGTGCCATCATCAAGGGTTAACGCTACCCGCTCATAGCGGATACCCAGTCGTTCATAGCGATCAAGGCGGGCCAACTCTTTGGCATTCACACTCAGCACCAGGCCTTCGACGTGACTCCCTGGCTGGGGCGACAGGTCGAGGCCGTTGCGCTGGTACCCCTCCAACACGGCTTCCTTAGGGGCGCCTAAGCTCCCCATCACAACGAACCGGATAGGGGCATAGCGTAACGTGCCATACACAAACACCTGATGAGTACGCTGTTCGATAGCGGGGAATGTACCAGGGCGATCATAAAACCACGGACTGAGCATGGTTAACCAGAGCCATCCGGCTAGGCTAAGCAGCCCCACACCGCTTAAAATGACTAGACGTTTTAACCACACCATACTCTGTCTCACTGCGAATGCTAAAAAAGTGGCTGGTCAGCTTGGCGCGCCAAACGGACGATGACAAGTTCTATGTTATCGTCTTATTGAATCTGCTTAAGCAAAGTGCACCGGTTTGCTACTCTATTTATGTCATATAGGTGCTTATTAGACCCTGCCGTAGGAGCCTGCAATGAATCAGCCACTTCGTGATGATCTGGATTTTCGTGCTCTAGTAGGCGATGTTAAACCGCTGCCACCTAGAAATCGCGCCGACCCAGGCGCTCATCGTAAAATCCCCTCTGAATCCCAGTTGGCTCGGCGGGAGTGGGCAGAGGAAGAGATGGGAGCGCGTAACTTCCTATCTGACGACTTTGTCGATCTGCTGCCCCCTTTTGATCCCATGGAGTATCGCCGCGAGGGCATTCAGCAGGGTGTGGTCGATAAATTAAGACACGGTGGCTATAGCGTTCAGGCGCAGCTCCACTTGCTTCGGCGGCCATTAACGGAGTGCCGTCGCATGCTGTTTCCCTTTATTCAGGATGCCTACGCCCATGATTTACGCTCCGTTATGATCGTGCATGGCCGTGGGCGTGAGATTGATAGCCCCGCCAATGTGCTGCGTTCATACCTTGCCAAGTGGCTCAGCCAGTTTGAGGAAGTCCAGGCGTACGTGTCCGCGCAGCCTTCAGAAGGTGGGCTGGGTGCTACCTGGGTCATGCTACGTAAAAGTGATCGCGCCAAAGCCAATAACCGCGAGCGCCAGCAAAAACGCCGAGGATAAGTGTCTATCAATAAAACTGTTTTCAAATAAAAAGGGCAGCCGAAGCTGCCCTTTTTGGTTTGCAAACGTCACTTACTGCGCTTACTTATCGGCTGCTAAGCGGCGCTCGAATAGCGCCTGTCGCTCTTCCACATCAGGCTGGTAGCGAACGCTGATGAAGCTTAGCGCGCGCAGGGCATCCTCGGGATGCTGGTCATCACGCAGCGCCATGGCACTAAAGCCACAGCGACGCATGTAATCCAACTGATCAACTAAGACGTCGCCTACGGCGCGCACTTCACCGCGGTAGTCGTAGCGCTCACGAAGCAGGCGAGCGATGGAGTAACCACGGCCATCGGTGAAGGCGGGGAAGTCGATGGCAATGGCCGGCGCTTTGCTCAGTTCCGCAGCAAGCTCCGTATTAAGCGTCGTATCGCTCATCAGAAGCGGCGCCAGCTCAGCGTCTTCCTGGTTGGCCTGCCACAACGCTAGCGGCACAAACGCCGGGCGCTGCTCTGGTAGTGTGTCTTCATCGTAGGAGACACACCAAGCGTTCTCCGCCGCCAGCTCGCCGTTAGCTATCAAGTGATCAACATGAACCGGCATCAGTTCCGTTGCTTCAGCTTGCGTGTCGTTTGGCAAGGATTTATCAGGCATAAACACGCTCCTTAAAGGGTTTTAGACCAATACGGCGATAGGTATCCAAGAAGCGTTCGTCCTCATGGCGTTGTGACACATAGACTTCCAATACTTTTTCAACCACATCCGGTACATCTGAGCGGAAAAAGGACGGGCCTAAAATCTTACCCAGCGAGGCATCGTCGGTGGAGTTACCGCCAATCGATATCTGGTAGAACTCTTCGCCTTTTTTATCCACGCCCAGGATGCCGATATGGCCCACGTGGTGGTGGCCACAGGCGTTCATGCAGCCGGAAATATTCAGATCCAGCGGGCCAAGGTCATACAGGAAGTCTAGATCTTCAAAGCGTTCCTGTAGCGCCTGGGCGATGGGAATCGATACTGCATTGGCCAGGCTGCAATAGTCGCCGCCAGGGCAGCAGATAATGTCGTTGAGCGTGCCCACGGTGGGGTTGGCCATACCCAACGCCTCAAGCTCTTTCCACAGCGCTTCCAGCTCATCCACCGGCACATCAGATAGCACCAGGTTCTGTTCGTGGGTGACACGCACTTCACCAAAGCTGTAGCGGTCGGCTAAATCAGCGACGGCTTCCATCTGGTCAGCGGTGACATCGCCCGGCGCGTGCTCACGGCGTTTAAGCGATAGCGTTACGGCTTTATAGCCGGACACCTTGTGATCGGTCACATTGTTGGTGACAAAACGCGCAAAGCTACGGTTTTCGGCCCGCAGGCGGTCAAACTCTTCTGTTGCGGACGCTGCCACCGGGCGACGATCAGGCTCGGGGAAGTGCTTTTTGGCTGCATCGACGGCTGCCTGATTAAGCGTTTGCGGGCCATCTTTTAAGTGTGCCCACTCTTCGTCCACCCGGCGACGGAACTCCTCAATACCCAGGGCTTTAACGAGGATTTTAATCCGCGCCTTGAACTTGTTGTCGCGACGACCAAACTGGTTGTAGACCCGCACACAGGCTTCCAGGTAAGTCAGCAAATGCTGCCAGGGCAGGTCTTCGCGAACCACGTCGGCTATCATCGGGGTACGGCCCAGGCCACCACCGGCCAACACTTTTACACGCAGCTCTCCGTCGCTGTTGTACCAGAAGCGCAGGCCAATATCGTGCACCTGAATGGCCGCACGGTCTTGGGCCGCACCGCTGACGGCGATTTTGAACTTGCGCGGCAGGTAGGCGAATTCCGGGTGTAGCGTTGACCATTGGCGGATTAGCTCACACCAGGGACGCGGATCTTCCACTTCATCGTTGGCGATGCCGGCAAACTGGTCGCTGGTGGTGTTACGAATGCAGTTACCGCTGGTTTGAATCGCGTGCATCTGCACTTTGGCCAGATCCGCCAAAATATCCGGCACATCTTCAAGGGCAGGCCAGTTCAGCTGCAAATTTTGCCGAGTAGTAAAGTGACCGTAGCCGCGGTCATAGCGGCGAGTGATCTCAGCCAAGGCACGTAGCTGACTACCCGCCAGCATGCCGTATGGAATCGCAATACGCAGCATGGGCGCATGGCGTTGAATATAGAGGCCGTTTTGCAACCGTAACGGACGGAACTCTTCTTCTCCCAAACGCCCGGCGCGGTAGCGTTCCATTTGGTCACGGAACTGAGCGACACGCTCATCAACCAGGGTTTGGTCGTGAATATCATAACGGTACATGTGGCACGATCCTGCTAAAAAGCGAAATGGTCACGTTGAGACGGACGTTAATGTAGCGTCACCTTAACGCGGGCGTCATATTCTACAAAAGAATATATAATTATCTTTTTATCTCTAAAAGCTATTTAGAAACCATAGTATGAGTTTGGCAGCCCGTTAGAAGGCGGGGGCCAACCAGCGGCGGCGCTGCCATACCCATAAAAATCCGGCCGAGTTTACCAATCGGTAAAGCAGTTGCATAAGCCAGATACCTAATAAGCCTTGGTCTAAACCGATGCCTACCCACCAGGCCAGAGGTAAAAAAAGCAGCCACTGCATCCCCAGGGTGAGCATCATGACTGTGCGCTGAGCGCCCGCGCCCATTAATGCCTGGGCAAGCACCAGGGCCGCAGCATCCAGCACAATCATCACGCCGGTTAGCTGTAGCGGGAGTTTACCCAGCGCGATTAACTCGCTGTTGGTGAAAAAGAGGGCGAGTACCTGCTCGGGCAAGACCAGCATGGGTAGCGCCAACATAATGAGTAACAGCCAAGCCACCCGCAGCGCATCCAGCCCCCAGCGGTGGGCTTCATACTGAGCATCCCGGCCTAACGCTTCGCCTACCAGGCTCATCGCCGCAACGCCTATTCCGACCCCTGGCAAAATCAGCAGCAGTGATAAATTAATCAACACGTGGCCAACCGCGACGCTGGCGGTGCCCAGCTGGCTCAAGAGTCCAATGAGTACCGCATAACCCGCTGCGAATAGAAGCTGCTGTAAAGAGTGGGGAGCAGCCAGTATCAGGGTAGTGCGCAGGGTGGCCAAACGTGGCAGCTGTTTTAAACAACGTTTTAAAGAAAAGCTTTGGGTGCTCACCCAGCACCACACCATCAAGCCAATAAACAGTGACAGTGTCGTTCCCGCACCCGCACCGCTCGCACCCATTTGCGGTAGCCCGGCTAAACCGTAGATTAAACCAGCGCTGGTCGCCACGTTAATCAAGTGAACTGACACGATGATACGCAAATAGAGATGCGTCTGCTGGCGACCGTTCCAGTAACCACGAAAGCAGAGTGTTAACGCAATGGCGATCAGTGACACCACCCGCCAACGAAAATAGCTAACCGCAACGCTTTGAACATCATCGGCCTGGCTAATCAAGCCCATCAGCAGCGGCGCTTGCCACCACGCCCAGAGTGATAGCGGCAGGCCTAGCGCAAACCCTATCGCTAGCCCCGAGTTAAGCGGGTGGGCGATATGCCTATGGGCAGCCCCCACGCGCTGGGCAGTTTGTGACTGTACGCTGGAAGATAGACCAAACACTACCG
Source organism: Halomonas sp. SpR1 (assembly GCF_031010175.1). Classification (GTDB taxonomy): domain Bacteria; phylum Pseudomonadota; class Gammaproteobacteria; order Pseudomonadales; family Halomonadaceae; genus Vreelandella. The sequence continues at coordinate 222,728 of NZ_JAUAMB010000001.1, read as the reverse complement.
CGGTCAGCATAAACATGGCGTAACCGCCCACGCCAACACCTGCTAGTGCTACCTCGCCTAGATGCCCTACCAACGCAGCATCGATCAAGTTGAGCAGGCTCTGTGAAAGCATGCCCAACATGATGGGTAAGGCAAGGCGCAATACCCTGCCATGGCGGTTTGCAAACAGCACTAATCAACTCGGGTTGTAGGAGAGCACCGGTGAGAGCCAGCGTTCCATCTCCTCAAGGGGCATCTGCTTACGCGCGGCGATGGCTTCGACCTGATCCCGGGTGATCTTGCCGGTAGAGAAGTATTTCGACTGCGGATGGGCAAAGTACCAGCCGGAAACCGCCGCTGCGGGCCACATGGCAAAGTTTTCGGTCAGTGCCAGACCGGTATTTTCGGTGGCATTGAGCAGCCGGAATAGCGTGGCTTTTTCGGTGTGATCCGGGCAGGCAGGGTAGCCAGGGGCAGGGCGGATACCCTGATACTTCTCGGCGATCAATGCATCGTTATCCAGGGTTTCTTCCGGCACGTAGCCCCAGAACTCTTTGCGCACCCGTTCGTGCATGCGTTCGGCAAAGGCTTCCGCAAGGCGATCCGTCAACGCCTGCACCATAATGGCATTGTAATCGTCGCCAGCGGCTTCGTAAGCTTTAGAGAGCTGATCGACGCCGTGGCCGGTAGTGACCGCAAAGCCGCCAATCCAGTCGGGTTTGCCACTCTCTTTGGGGGCAATAAAGTCGGCCAGGCTGTAGCAGATGCCGTCGCGACCTTTGGTGGTCTGCTGACGAATATGGAAGAGACGTTCAACGACTTCGCTGCGCGATTCGTCGGCGTAGACCTCAATCACGTCGTCATCGACGCTATTGGCGGGCCAAAGGCCGATAACGCCACGGGCTTGAACGCGTTTTTCATCGACAAGCTTTGCCAGCATTACCTTGGCGTCTTCAAACAGGTTACGTGCCGCTTCACCCACCACTTTGTCGTCAAGGATTTTGGGGTACTTGCCCGCAAGCTGCCAGCTCATAAAAAACGGCGTCCAGTCGATGCGCTCGATCAACTCTTCGAGATCGTAGTCGTCAAAGGTCTTCAGCCCGAGCATGTTGGGCTCGGCGGGAGTGTGGGCGCTCCAGTCGGTACGGAAACGCCGCTTACGCGCCTGGGTGTAGTCCAGATCCGCTGCCTTGGGGCGACGCTTGGCGTTACGCTCACGAACCTTTTCGTACTCTTCGCGAATCTCGGCAACATAAGGTGTTTTTAAGGCAGGCGTGAGCAATTTACCCGCTACGCCCACGGCGCGAGAGGCGTCGGTAACGTAAATCACCGGGTGCTCATACTGGGGCTCAATTTTCACTGCGGTATGCGCTTTAGAGGTGGTGGCACCGCCAATCAGTAGCGGTAGATCCATACCACGGCGCTGCATCTCTTTGGCCACGTGCACCATTTCATCCAATGACGGAGTGATCAGTCCCGAAAGGCCGATAATGTCGGCGTTGTGCTCTTTGGCTGCCTGGAGGATTTTATCGGCAGGTACCATCACGCCAAGGTCAATGACTTCGTAGTTATTACACTGCAACACTACGCCGACGATATTTTTGCCGATATCGTGGACATCGCCTTTGACCGTGGCCATCACGATCTTGCCTTTGGCCTTAGTGTCTTCGCTCTTCTCGGCTTCGATGTAGGGGATCAAGTAAGCCACGGCCTGTTTCATTACCCGCGCTGACTTAACCACCTGAGGCAAGAACATCTTGCCATCGCCAAACAGGTCGCCCACCACGTTCATGCCGTCCATCAGCGGGCCTTCGATGACCTCAATTGGCCGTTCGGCCTCGGCGCGAGCCTGTTCGGTGTCATCTTCGATATAGACGGTGATGCCTTTCACCAGCGCGTGCTCAATACGCTTGTTCACCGGCCAGCTGCGCCACTCCAGGTCTTCTTTCTTGGCCGCACCACTACCGTCGCCTTTATACTTGTCGGCAATATCCAGCAGCCGTTCGGTGCCGTCGCTACGCCGGTTAAGCACCACATCTTCAACCGCTTCGCGCAGTTCGGCAGGCAGGTCGTCATAAACGGCGAGCTGGCCCGCGTTGACGATCCCCATGGTGAGGCCCGCACGGATGGCGTGGTACAGGAAAGCCGAGTGAATCGCTTCGCGTACCGGGTTATTGCCACGGAACGAGAACGAGACGTTGGACACGCCGCCGGAAACCATGGCATGGGGCAGGTTGTCACGAATCCACTGGGTCGCTTCGATAAAGTCGACCGCGTAATTATTGTGTTCTTCAATGCCCGTGGCGATAGCAAAGATATTGGGGTCGAAGATGATATCTTCGGCGGGGAAGCCGATCTCATCGACCAGCAGACGGTAGGCGCGCTGACAGATTTCGGTTTTGCGCGCGAAGGTATCCGCCTGGCCCTCTTCATCAAAGGCCATAACCACGATGGCGGCGCCAAAGCGGCGGCACTTGGTGGCCTGTTCGCGGAAAGCGGCTTCACCCTCCTTGAGTGAGATGGAGTTCACCACCGCCTTGCCCTGAACGCACTTCAATCCCGCTTCGATGATCTCCCACTTGGAGGAGTCGATCATAATTGGTACACGGGCGATATCCGGCTCACCAGCGATCAAGTTAAGAAAGCGCTCCATGGCTTCCTTGGACTCGAGCATGCCCTCGTCCATATTGATATCGATGACCTGGGCGCCGCTCTCGACCTGCTCAAGAGCGACTTCCAACGCGGTGGTGAAGTCCTCCTCCACAATCAAGCGCTTAAAGCGTGCCGAGCCGGTGACGTTGGTGCGCTCGCCGACGTTGACGAACAGCGAGTCAGCTTCAATGTTGAACGGCTCTAGACCGGACAAACGGCAGGCGCGGCTGCGCTCAGGGATTACCCGTGGTGCCATATCGCGCACAGAGTCGGCAATCGCGCGGATATGCTCAGGCGTCGAGCCACAGCAGCCGCCGATAATATTGACCAGCCCACTGGCGGCAAACTCGCTGACGATTTCCGACATCTCCTCCGGTGTTTGGTCATACTCACCAAACTCGTTAGGCAGGCCCGCATTGGGGTGCGCGGAGACAAAGGTGTCAGCCTTGGTAGAAAGCTCTTCCAGGTAGGGGCGCAACTCTTCGGCGCCCAGCGCGCAGTTTAAGCCCACCGAAAGCGGCTGAGCGTGGCGTACCGAGTTCCAGAAAGCCTCTGTGGTTTGACCCGAAAGCGTGCGGCCCGAGGCATCGGTAATCGTACCGGAGATCATTACCGGCAAACGCTCACCGCGGGCATCGAACAGCTCTTCAAGGGCATAGATCGCTGCCTTGGCGTTGAGCGTATCGAAGATGGTTTCGATCATGATCAGATCGGCACCGCCCGCAATCAGCGCTTCGGCGGCTTCATAGTAGTTCTCGCGCAACTCATCAAAGGTGACATTACGCTTGGCGGGGTCATTCACATCCGGCGAGAGCGAGGCGGTGCGCGAGGTGGGGCCTAACACACCCGCAACATAGCGGGGTACGCCGGTTTCAGCGGCCACCGCATCGCATACTTCACGAGCCAGGCGCGCTGATTCGCGGTTGAGCTCAACTACCAGCGATTCCATGCCGTAATCGGACTGTGACAGTTGGGTGCTGTTAAAGGTGTTGGTCTCGATAATGTCGGCACCAGCTTCCAGGTAGTCGCGGTGGATCCGCTTGACCACATCGGGGCAGGTGAGCGCGAGCAAATCATTATTGCCTTTGAGATCCGAAGGCCAATCGCTGAACCGTTCGCCACGAAAATCCTCCTCGCTTAACTGAGCATTCTGCAGCATGGTGCCCATACCGCCGTCCAGAATCAGGATACGTTCGGCAAGGCGTTGGGTGAGGGTCGCGATCAAAGCACTATCAGCCATGGCAGGGGGAGTTCTCCAGCGTCACAGTCGTCAAAGGGGATGTTGTTATCGTCGGAAAAAGCAGCATCTGTCGTTTAGAGGCGCATAATGATAACAAAAGGGAGGGCAAAAGGCGCCCCTGGGAAGGCTATCCGCTGCATAAGGAAAGATAATTAAAATAGCCGACTAAAACAGTCGGGATTGTGTCAGCGCGCCGTTTTGCTTACCATAGGGACAAATGACATGTGAAGTGGCGCCGCCACTACCACGGGAGGAAGACAGCCCTCATGACCACGACTAGCGAAAAAGAAACTAAAGTCGATACCCAAGGTATTGATATTACGGACAGCGCGCAAGAGTACCTGGCAGAACTGCTGGAAAAGCAGAACGTTGAAGGTATTGCTGTACGCATCTTTATTACTCAGCCGGGCACACCCTACGCGGAAACCTGCTTGGCTTACTGCCGTCCCGGCGAAGAAGAGCCTACTGATGTGCTGCTGGAACTCGAGAAAATCAATGTCTTTCTCGATAAAAACAGCTTGGCCTTTTTGGAAGAGGCGGTGGTGGATTTCAACGCCGACCGCATGGGCGGCCAGCTCACCATCAAAGCGCCCAACGCCAAGATGCCCAAGGTAAATGCCGACAGCCCGCTGGAAGATCGCGTTAATTACGTGCTTTACAGCGAAATCAATCCAGGTCTGGCGGCCCACGGTGGCGAAATCAAGTTGGTGGAGCTTACCGAGGAACAATACGCCATCTTAGCCTTTGGGGGAGGTTGCCAGGGGTGTGCGGCGGTTGATCTAACCCTGAAAGACGGCGTTGAGAAAACCCTGATGGAGCGCATTCCCGAGCTTGCCGGTATTCGCGATGTCACCGACCATACCGATACGACCAACGCCTACTACCGCTAAATAAACGATAGTAAGACTCAAAAGCCCAGCTTGAATCGCTGGGCTTTTTACGTCTCTAGGTTAATTACTGGCCTGGCTCACTGCTCTGTTTAGAAAGCGCATCGGGAAGCGCCGTTAGTTGTGACTGAAGCGCCTCCATTCGACTCCAGAGTTTCTCTTGCCACGCTTGCTGCAGCGCGGTTTCGCGCTCTGCATGCTGCCGGGCTTGGCGATCTAATGCCGCCTTCGCCTCATCTAATTGCTGGGTTAACGCTTTTTGCTGCTTCTCCAACGATGTGATTTGTTGCGTCTTCTCACCAAGCTGTTGCTCGCGTTCGCTGGCCTTGATCTGTAGCTCATGCTGGGTCTGCTGCTTTGTCTTTAGCTCCTGGCTTAATGACTCAATACGCTGTTCAGACTGCTGTAGACGCTTTTGAAAGCTTTTCTCCTCCTGGGCACGCGCCTGCTGAGCGCTATCCAGCATCGCCATCAGCCTCCCTTCGGCCGCTTCATGACGCTGCTCTTCCTGTGCTAACCGCTGCTCCCATGCGACCTGCTGCTCGCTGAGTGCTTGGTTATGCGCATCGCGCTGTACGCCAAACTGGTTCTCTAGCTGTTGTTGCGCCTGCTTTAGTTGAGCGACTTCGTTCAGCGCTGTCTCTGCTTGTTGATGCCAGTGATGTTCGCTGGTTTGACTGGCGGCTAACTCCCGATTTAACGCTTCCATGCGCTGCTCCATATGACGCAAGTGCTCGGCGAGGGCGCTTTCTCGCTGCTCAGCGTTAGCCGCCTGCTGTTTAGCCTCCTCAGAGAGCTGCTGAGCGTCCGACACCTGGCGATCGGCATCCTCGCGGTAGTGGTGCAGCGTTTGATTCGCTACCTCTTGGGCCTCCCGCCAAAGCTCCCCAGCCATGGTCGCCACCACTTCCGGTACGCCTTTGGGCGGCGGCACGTCACGATTCTGCTCACGCTCGCTGCGCCACAAGCGAAAGTGCTCACTAATTGTCGTGAAACTGCCAGTGCCCAGCACATCGCGAATGCGCTGCACGCTGGGCGTATCGCCCCGTGCCAGCAGGGCATCAATGGCTTGTTGAACATCGCTGTACTGAATGCCGTTGCGGGCCATGTAGTGATCCTTCCTTGCGCGCTTTTGTAAGCGCCATTGTCGGGGCTTATCTCTCAAAAGGCAATAATTACGTATTATGTAATACGTAAAATTATTTACAAATAATGCTATAAATTCAAGATTACCCGTCTTATCTTGAATTTTTACGGCTACAGCGGCAGACTTAAGGCCAGAGGAAGCAAAAACCGGCTAATGAGAAGAGCGTAGTGGCTGAGAAGAGCGCAGTGGCTGAACAAAGAGTAGTGGCGGGTATGGCAAACGCAGCAATTACACCCACAGGCCAACTACAGGCATTAAAAGAGCTGCCAAGTGGCGGGCGTATTAGCGCCCAAAACGATGCCCAGGCAGTGACCGCATGGCTTGAAGAGTACGCGGATAGCCCGCAAACCTGGAAAGCCTACCGCCGCGAGGCGGAGCGCCTGCTGCTGTGGTTGGCTAGCCAAGGGCTCACACTTACCGATATAAACCGTGAAACGTTGCGCCAATTCGAAGCTTTTCTCACCGATCCGCAGCCCAGCGAGCAGTGGATAGGGCCATCAAAACCTCGCACGCATCCGGCGTGGCGGCCATTTCGCGGTGCGCTATCGCCTGCCAGTCGCCGCCAAAGCCTGGTGATACTGCAGGGGATGTTTGCCTGGCTGATCGAAGCAGGGTGGGTTGACCACAACCCGTTTCGCTTAATGCGCGATAAATCCCGCCGTCTGAATAATCAAACGCAGCGGATTGAGCGCTATCTGGAGAGTAATCTATGGGCATGGCTGTGGGAGTGGTTGAATAAGCCATTAGCAATAGAGGAGGGCAGTCGCGCCCATTTCGAGCAGGCGAGGCGGCGCTTTATTTTTGGTTTTGCTTATCTGCTGGCACCGCGCCTAAGCGAGATGGCGGATGCGCGTATGGGTGATTTTCAGCGCAGCGAAGGGCGCTGGTGGTGGCATGTGGTGGGTAAGGGCAACAAGATGGCGCGCATCCCATTACCCGACGATATGCTGGAGTGCCTGGGCCAGTGGCGCCTGGTATTAGGCTTGTCCCAATATCCAAGCACGTTAGACGCTAAAGCCCCGGTACTGCGCGCACTGGATGGTCAGCGGGGCCTGGGTCATAACCAGCTCTATCGACTTATTCGTGCGACCTTTCAGCAAGCGGCGCAAGCACTTGAAGATAACGGCGGCGCACCTGGACATATTGCCGCGCTTAACCAGGCAACGCCGCACTGGTTACGACATACCTCGATTACCCATCAGGCTCAATCGGGCATTAGCCTGCGCCATCTGGCCGAAAGCGCTCGTCACGCGCGCCTCGATACCACATCGCGCTATCTGCATAACGAAGACGAGGAGTGGCATCGCGAGCAACAGCGCCATCGATTGACTGTTTCTGACGCAACGCCCCTCAAGACGCCTTCGAGCCGTTATAATGAGCACCATGAGTAACTAAATGACGCAACATGTCAGTCGCCAAGCCAATAGAGAAGGAAATAGCATGAGCACTTCCGGCGCCGAGCAGGCCCAGCAAGAGCTGATCGAAGATTTCGAAATATTTGATAACTGGATGGATCGCTACCAGTACATTATTGATATGGGCAAGCAACTGCCTGATTTTCCCGAAGAGTGGAAAATTGAGGAGTTTAAAATTCAGGGCTGCCAGTCAAACGTATGGATGCGACATGAGGAGGAGGGCGATAAGCTGGTGTTCAAGGCCACCTCCGATGCCGCCATTGTATCCGGCCTGATTGCCGTATTGCTGCGTATTTACAGCGAGCGCTCCGCCGCTGAAATACGTGCGACCGAGCCGCATTTTTTAGCTGATTTAGGCCTGGATAAACACCTCTCTCCGACGCGTAGCAACGGCTTGCACGCCATGCTTGAGAAGATTTACGCAGTTGCGCAGCAGAAGTAGGTAAAACCGTGCGAACTAGCGAGAGTGATGATCACAGCAGGAGGGTGGAGATACTTCTTCATCCTCACGACAAAGCTGCTCGCTGCGGCCACCGGGCACCGGATCCATACCACCGGGGTTGCCTGGGTGGCACTTAACGATGCGCTTAACGGCCATCCAGCCGCCCTTTATTGGCCCATGTACCTGAATCGCCTCAATCGTATAGGACGAGCAGCTTGGCCAGAAGCGGCAGCGAGGGCCCAGCAGTGGACTGAGCGTGTATTGATAGACTCTTACGCAGCCAACCATCACTTTCATCAATAGCCACCGCGGGCCTGAGCGCAGCACTGATATGATTCGCGTCTTGGCTGAGTGTGGCATGGCGAAAACTAGGCTTTTTTGCCGTACAGATCGTCGGGATCAATCAGCGGCGTACTGGTGATCGATGCTTGCTCTTTGTCCACGGCAATATAGAAACAGCTGCGCCGCCCGGTGTGGCAAGCAGGGCCTGTTTGTTCAACTTGCAACAGTAGCGTATCGCCATCGCAATCCAGCGCAGCGGAGACAAGCTGCTGCTGTTGTCCTGACGACTCCCCCTTACGCCATAACTTCATCCGCGAACGCGAATAGTAGCAAACGCGCTGGGTGGTTAACGTCTCCTCCAGCGCCTCACGATTCATCCACGCCATCATTAGCACTTCTTGCGTATCGTGCTGCTGAGCAATGGCAGGAATCAACCCCTCGGCATTGAAGCGCACGGCCGCTAGCAGGGTGGCCACAGCGGGTAGGCTATCTTCGGGGGTGGCACGCTCTAGCTGCTTAAACAGTGCATCCGGCGCTATGTGATCAAAATGGGACATACAATTACTCGCTCGCTGTTCGACAATCCTGACAGAGCCCCTGGAGCTCAATGGTTTGGCGCTCCACGTTAAAGCCTTGGCTTTTAGCCAGCGCTGCCAGTTGCTCGCTGATTTCGTCCAAATGCAGCTCTTCCACATAACCGCAGTGACGGCAAATGAGTAGCTGAAAACCATGGGCATGCTCTGGGCAGGCGCAGGCCACATAGGAGTTCTGCGACTCAATGCGATGCACCAGGCCTTGATCAATCAAGAACTCCAGGGCTCGATAAACCGTCGGGGGGCGGGCGGCTGCATGCTCGGTAGAGAGCTTGTCGAGCAGATCATAGGCTTTTAGCCCACCGCCATTTTCAGCAATCATCTCAAGTACGCGTCGGCGAATAGGAGTGAAACGAACGCCGCGGATATGGCACTGAGACTCCGCCTGCTGTAGTAGTGTACTCGCTTGGGTCATGGGCAACTCGTTGAACGTTGTTAGCCTAGGCACTCGTTAGTAGTCTACGCGCCGGTGGAGGAGGTGTCAGAGTTTTCTACCGATGCGCTATCCACCAGCTCGCTTTGTCGCGCAAAATGGTGCTGGGCAAACGCCACCCGCTGTTTAGCGGGCACACCATCGGGTTGACGTTCAATAAGATCGAGCCGTCGTCGTAAACCTTCGCCATTGGTCATTTGAATAGCCAGGCCAGGCCTTGCATTGAGCTCAAGCAGCATCGGGCCGTGCTTGCGATCCAGCACCATATCGGTACCCAGATAGCCTAGCCCGGTCATTTCATAACAGCCTGCGGCCAAGTTAAGCAGCGTCTCCCACTGGGGTACGACCAGGCTTGCCAGATCATGCCCGGTGTCAGGGTGGCTAAAGCAGGGGCGGTCAAACTGCACGGCGCGCAGGGCAGCCCCGGTAGCGATGTTCAAGCCAACGCCTACCGCGCCTTGGTGCAGGTTAGCTTTGCCGTCGGACGCCGCGGTAGAAAGACGCATCATGGCCATAACAGGGTAGCCCTTGAAGACAATAACCCGGATATCGGGAACCCCTTCATAGGTGTAATCCATCAGGCTTTCATCGAAATTGATCAGCGTTTCGATCACCGCCACATCGGGCGAGCCACCCAACGAGTAGAGCCCCGATAGAATATTCGACACGTGCCGCTCGAGATCGGTAAGCGAGAGCTGGGCACCACTGGGCTTGATAAAGACGTTATCTTCGACCTTTTCAATCACCAGGATACCTTTGCCGCCGCTTCCCTTGGCAGGCTTGATAACGAAACCAGCGTGGCCTGTTAGCATTTCGCCAATGTGCTTGACACCGAACTGGGTGGTCACGGTACCAATCAGTTCCGGTGAGGTAATTCCGTACTGCTGGGCCAGCAGTTTGGTTTTAAGTTTGTCATCCACCAGAGGGTAAAGTCGGCGGCTGTTATATCGCCCAATATAGCGAATATTGCGCCGATTCATGCCGATGATGCCTTTATCCCGCAAGCGCGTGGGCCACGTCCAGTTCTTCAGCCAGCTCATGAGGGTTTCTCATCATCAGTGATTGGCTTAAAGCGGCGCAACTCCAGCAAACGGTAACCGGTGTAATTGCCCAGGAGCAAAATCAGCGCCATCAATATCAGTTGAACGCCAAGGAAGTTAAAGGTGATGTGGCGCACCCAGGGGTTATTCATCGCCAGGTAAGCAAGAATCGCTGTAATCAAACTGCCGCCGCCCTGGATTAACACCTGCTTAGGGCCTTCCTCTTCCCATAGAATCGACATCCGCTCGATGGTCCAGGCCAGAATGATCATCGGGAAGAAGGTGATCGTTAAGCCAGCACTGAGCCCCATGCGGTAAGCCAATACGGTGAAGATTGAGATGATCGCAATCACCGTTATGATCACCGCCGAGACCCTGGCCACCAGCAATAAATTCAGGTAAGAGAGATAGTTACGAATAATCAGGCCGACGGCGACAATGAGCAGAAAGCCAATCAAGCCCGTGGGCAGACTCGTTTGAATAAAGGCGAGGGCAATCAACACCGGCATAAAGGTGCCGGACGTTTTGATGCCCACCAGCACACGTAAAAATACCACCATCAACGCGCCGATCGGAATCAGCAAAATAGTCTGAAACAGCGCTTGCTCTTCCAGTGGCAGGCTATGAATGGAGAAATTCAGCAGCGTGTCTTCAGAGTAATGGTTGCGCACCGCCGCAGAAGCCGGCTGGTCATGGGTCATCATGGAGAATGTAACCCGCGAATTGGTGCCGCCTTGGACTTCCAGTACGGCTCGGCCACCGGTTTCCCATAGCAGTAAATTGTCCGGCTTGCCTTGCTCCCCCGTCAGCGGGTGGAAAATTGTCCACTCTTCGCCAGACTCATTAAACACCTGAATCCAACTGCTCAGGGTTTGGCGTCGGCGTCCATCTTCCAGCAGTAAGCCACTTATTTCCCGGGCTTGAACTCCCGCCTGGTTGAGTAGCCGCACCACCAGCGCCGCCGGGGTTTCTTGCGTCAGGAGCAGCCGTGCGTTTTCTTCCTGACGTTCGCCATTAATATCGCGAATCAGCTCGCGAGCGAAGGTGGCGTTGTTGGCGCTACGTGCCCAGGCCTGCTCAATTAACTGGCTGGCCGCTGTGTCATAGGGTGTTTCCCATGGCGTGGTAGCAACCTCCGGGGGAGTTTGTACCGGGGAGCGGGCATCATCCGAAACCAGCATTTGAACCGAGTAGTATAGTGTCTGGCTACCTGCTGCTTCACGAATAGTCCAGCGGGCGGTACGGCCCAATTCATCCGCCTGGTAAGCAAGCCCATAGCCTGACGAAGCAGTGTTTTCTGTCAGCACACGGTAGCCTGCCTGATGAGAAGGCAGGGCCAAATCAACCTGAACAGGGCCACCCTGGGCATTGAAACTAATGCCTGCCTCAATCTCCCACACCTGACGCTGCTCACCGGGCAGCCATGGGATCTCAAACTGCACGTGGCGCTGTACGCTAGTCGCGATGCCCACGACCATCAGCAGGCCGACAATAATATAGAACATTAACCGTGACATGGAGATTCCTTTCCTCGTGAAGCGCTAGAGCAGTTACTCTTCGCTATCGTCTTCGTCAACTGCTTCATCTTCAGCAGCTTGTTCAGCTGGTTCGCCACCAGGAAATTCGGGGCGGTCATGCAAATAGGTGTCGGCTACATCAATTACCGCAATATCCATTAAAAAGCGCCGTCCTAGCAGCACCGGGTAATCCAGATGAGAGCGGTCATTGAGGGTGAATTCGACGTTTTCACGAATTGGCCCTAGAGTCATTAAAAGTGAGATGACCGGGCGTGAATCTTCACCCGAGGCTTGAACAATACGTACTCGGCGCACGATAGGCGCTTCGATCCACTCACCGCGCTGAGACTCAACGGCCACGTCGTCTTCGTTCAGCGCCAACTTGAAGCGCACCCAGTTTTCACCGTCACGTTCGAAACGGGTGATCTCTGCTGCAGAGAGGGAGGACGTATTGGCACCAGAGTCGACACGCGCTTTAAGGTAGGTGCCCAGGCTTGGCAAACCTACCCATTCACTGCGACCCACCAGGGTTTTAGTGGTTAAACTCTCGTCAATTTCACACTCTTCTCGAATGATGACAGGCTCTTCACCACGGGCTTCTAGCTGCTGTACATCTTGGCGAAGGTAGCGCAGCAAACTGCCCACTTCACGCATATCGGCAGTTAGCGTTTTCTGCTGATCAAGCTGGCGTTCCTGCAACTGAGTGTGAGTGTCGCATTGCTGCACCAACTGGTTTTCTAATTCCAAGATACGAGAGTTGAACGAGGCTTCGCTTAGAGGGGGAGGTGGTTGATTCGTTTCCGGCTGGGTTGTTGCACAGCCAGCGATTGAAAGCGACAAGCCAGCTACAAGCCACAAAACACCTGGGCGCATAACGAGAGATATCCTTGGACAATAGGTTGGAGAATGATAAGGAGATGGAAGACTAGTGTCCAACGCCATCACAGCTTTTGGGACATCTATTTCAGATGCTTAGTTTGCTTGATTTAACATAATATATATTAAGCGAACCCAGACAGGTCTAGCAGTAGTCACGACCGCCTAGGTGCTCTATGCTAGCAAAATACTGAACAAACATTGTACTAAAATCCATTTTCATACAGGAAATGAATCATGACCCGTTCCCTGCGTATTGGCTTTTTCTTCACACTGCTCTTCACGTTAGCTGGCTGTGCTGGCGTTGATATTGAAGACTACGCTGACTCTGAACCGCGCCTGGATATCGCCGAATACTTTACGGGTACCACTCGCGCCTGGGGCATGGTGCAGGATTACTCCGGCGAGGTACAGCGACGTTTCACCGTGGATATCCAAGGCACCTACGAAGATGACACCCTAACACTGGATGAGTCTTTCGTATTTGCAGACGGTGAAACCGATCGACGTGTTTGGACATTTAAGCGAGTCGATGAACACCATTGGGTTGGCACTGCCGACGACGTAGATGGCCAAGTGGAAGCACGTCAATACGGCCATGCCTTTCACATGCGCTATCCGCTAGTGATAGCAATTAACGGTCGAATGATTTCATTTACCATGGATGACTGGATGTACCTTCAGCCAGATGGACGCTTGATCAATCGAACCGCCATGCGCAAGTTTGGCTTTACGTTGGGCGAAATCACACTCGTATTTGAGAAAGGCTAAGTTACGGTTAAATAGATAAAAAAGGCAGCCTACTATATGAGCAGGCTGCCTCTCTTATTTCACACTAGCAGGGTTATTCCGGCGCTGCGTAGGAGCCGTCTTCCTGGTGAACTTCATTACCAGTAATCGGCGGCGTAAAGACGCACGCCACGGTCATGCCCTTTTCCTTGCCGCGAAGCAGGTGTTCATCATGCTGGTCAAGTAGATAGATATCGCCTGCTTTGATCGGCCAGATTTTGCCGTCAGCCAGGGTTTCAACTTCGCCTTCACCTTCATAGCAAAACACTGCTTCATAGTGATTTTTATAGTGAATATGCGTCTCTGTGCCTGGAAAAATGCGGGTAATATGGAAAGAGAAACCGGCATTATCGCTGGCCAGAACAAGGCGCGTACTATCCCAGTTACCATTTTCAGCAGTCACCAGGCGCTCTGTTTTACGCGCTTCTTCAAGATTACGAACGATCATAGGAAGTACTCCGTTGCAAAACGACTGGCGACTACCAGCCGTTATATCCCTATCTAAAAAGACATCTAAAAACTGCGCGCGACTACTTCAGCGTAACGCCAAATTATTCGCTAGCAACAGCTTTAACGCACATTTCGAGAATATCCAAGCCTTCCAGCAGGTCTTCATCGCTAATGGTTAACGGACACAGACATTTCACCACTTCGCCGTCCTGACCGCTGGTCTCAATCACCAGGCCGTGCTCGAAAGCTTTGCTGGTAATTTTATCGGCAATATCACCTGATACGACGTCAATACCACGCATCAAACCACGACCACGCTCACTGGCAGGCATGCCGTGCTCCGTTAAGTGCGCCGCTAACTTTTGGAAGCGCTCCTCTACAATACGCCCTTTACGCTGAACATCGCGTTCAAAAGTGTCATTCGTCCAATATTTTTTCAAAGCTGCGGTGGCGGTCACCATCGCCAAACTGAAACCACGGAAGGTACCGTTATATTGTCCCGGCTTCCATTTATCCAGCTCTGGGCGCATCAGCACATGGGCAAATGGCAAGCCAAAGCCAGACAGCGATTTCGAGTTGGTAATAATGTCAGGCGTGATACCCGCATGCTCAAAGCTGAAGAACTTGCCTGTGCGGCCACAACCTGCCTGGATATCGTCAATAATCAGCAGAATATCGTGGGCACGGCAGATGCCTTCAAGACGCTTCAACCACTCCAGGCCTGCCACGTTAATACCGCCCTCGCCTTGCACGGTTTCGATGATGACACCTGCAGGGATATCCAAGCCGCCAGATTTATCGCTGAGCAGTTTTTCAAAATAATCCAGGGTATCGGTGTGCTCGCCCATGTAGCCATCGTAAGGAAGGAAGCTAGCACCCTGGGTGGGTATGCCCCCAGTGGCTTCACGGAATTTACGGTTACCCGTGGTCGCCAAAGCCCCCATGGTGACGCCATGGAAACCGTTGGTGAAGGTGACAATATTATGGCGGCCTTTAGCCACACGAGCCAGTCGGATAGCAGCTTCTACGGCATTGGTACCGGTCGGGCCAGGCAGATGCACTTTATAGTCAAGCCCGCGTGGCTTGAAGATAACGTTTTCAAGCGTTTCCAGGTAATCACGCTTGGCATTGGTCCACATATCCAAACCGTGAACCACACCATCAGTCGACAGGTAATCAATCATCGCCTGCTTCATATGCGGGTTGTTGTGGCCGTAGTTAAGCGTGCCCGCGCCGGCGAGGAAATCAATGTACTCACGGCCGTTCTCATCGGTTAAGCGCGCATTTTGCGCTTTGGTAAACACCACCGGAAAGGAACGAGAATAAGTACGTACATTGGATTCCATGCGTTCAAGCGTCTGGGTCTGCATTAGCGACCTCCTTGGTTGATCATTTTGACGTTAGGCGTTACTTGCCCCGAGTAGCATGAGCGGGAAAACAGTTAGTCCGATACGCGGTATCTAGCGAAACGGCGTATTAGATGCGGTCTGTTTGGAACGGGCCAATACGAACCAGGTTTTCCGGATCATGCTCTCCTCCGAGCTGTTCGGTAGAGAAGTATTCGCGGCTGTTGAGTGGCGCATGCCAGCGCGCAGCCAAGCGGCGAAACAAGCCCCAAGAGGCTAGATTGTCAGGAGTAATGGTGGTTTCAAGGTGATGCACATCGTCAAGCTCGGGGCGTGACATAATCGCCTCGACCAAGCGCCGGGCCAGACCTGTGCCGCGCGCTTTTTCACCGACAGCCACTTGCCATAGGAAGTAAGTGTCGGGAGCATTGTCCTTAACATAGCCAGACACAAAACCAACGATTTCACCCTCTTCATTGGTAGCGACTGCACAGGTATCACGAAACTGAGTCGCAAGTAGCAGGTAGGCATAGGCTGAATTCACATCCAGCGGTGGGCAAGCTTTAACCAGCTCGTAAACCCCCCAGCCATCATCCGCATTGGGTTTGCGAATAAACAGCGGTGTCTCCGCATGACCCACAACGGCATCGGCCACCGTTGGCCTGGCTAGGTCGGCAGAGGGGGTAAAAGGTTGTATCGGCGTACTCATAGTTATGCTTCGCTGTAGCGAATTTGATGATCATTATAACAGCTGATTATGAGCAATTCAAAAGCCATATTATTCTCTACCCCGCTTTCCATAATTTTTTGTTATAACTGGTCAATTCAACAATGCGACAGCTATCTCGGTCATTAAACGGCTATGGCTTTTAGAGTAGTGCACAGGCCAAAAAAAGGCGCGCCATATAGACACGCCTGCTTTAGCATGGGCTACTAAGTACGAGTGAGCGTACGCAGCGTAACGAACTCCTCTGCTCCCGTAGGATGAATGCCTACAGTGCGGTCGAAGTCCTGCTTGGTAAGACCAGCTCTTACTGCAATGGCAATACCCTGAATGATTTCACCCGCATCATCACCCACCATATGGGCCCCCACCACTACATCGGTGGCATCGTCCACGATCAATTTCATTAAGGTGCGTTCTTGGCTGCCGGATAGCGTGTGCTTCATGGCACGAAAATCAGTGCTATAAACACGAATATTGGCAAATTTTTCCCGGGCTGCCTGCTCGGAAAGTCCTACGGTACCGATGTTGGGGTGGCAAAAAACGGCGGTGGGGATCGTACTGTAATCCAACGGCTGGGGAACTGTGTCGGCAAAATGAATTTCAACAAGCTGCATCGCCTCTGCCAGCGCGACCGGTGTCAATTCAGGCCCAGCCGTTAGGTCACCTAGCGCTAACACTGAAGGCAGCGCTGTTTCAAACCGCGCGTTTACGGGGATTTTGCCCGCGTCATCCAAGCTTAATCCCAACGCTTCAAGCCCTAGATCGCGGATATTGGCTTTCCGCCCAGTGGCCGCGAGCACTACGTCGACTTCAAGCACATCGCCGTTAGTGAGATGCACGTTGTAGGCATCCTGGCTGAGCTCAATGCGCTCAATATTGGTATTGAAGTGGAGATTGACACCCTTTCTTTCCATTTCAGCGCGTGTGAACTCACGAACCTGCTGATCAAAGCCTTTCAAAAACAGCTCACCGCGGTAGATAAGGTGTGTCTCGCTGCCCAGTCCATTAAAGATGCTGGAGAACTCCACCGCAATATAGCCACCGCCCAGTACTAAAAAGCGTTTCGGGAAGGTATTCAGATCAAAAATCTGATTGGAATCGAGGGCGTATTCACTGCCTGGAAAATCGGGCACCCAGGGCCAACCACCGGTAGCGAGAACGATTTTGCGTGCGGTCACTGAAATGTCACCATGCTCGCCACTTAGCGTTACCGTATGGGCATCGGCCAGGCGTGCTCGAGCATTAAAGAGCGTGACCCCGGCCCCCTCCAGCATGCGCTGATAAATACCATTCAGTCGTTTTATTTCACTGATTTTGTTGTCACGCAGCGTGGCCCAATCAAAACTGGCGGGGCCGGGCAGTTGCCAACCAAAGCCAGCCGCATCGTCAAAGCTGTCATGGAAATGGGCAGCGTAGGAGTAAAGTTTTTTGGGAACACAGCCAACATTGACGCAGGTTCCGCCCAGGTAGCGATCTTCGGCAATTGCCACCTTGGCTCCGGTAGCGGCTGCCATGCGTGCAGCACGCACACCACCAGAGCCCGCACCGATCACCAGAAGGTCATATTCGTATTCTGAAACGTCTGCCATGCTTTGCTCCTGGGGAGTTAAATTCGTGTAAGTCAATCGTCGTATTGTCAAAGGGCCAAGTGTGGTGGTTGACCTGACTGCCCGGGGAGGTTAAAACCTTCAGCTGTACTCTTGTGCCGGCACATATTTTATAAAGTCCCTAATTTTATACTGAGTAGGGTTTGATATTCTGCTTACCTACCAGTGATTCAACCCCTTTAACCTTACTGGAAACGCTATGTCTGACCCTATTGCGACGCTACTCGATAATAACCGCGCCTGGGCTGAACGCATGTGTGAAGAAGACCCCGACTACTTTAAGCGTCTCTCGAACCAGCAAAACCCCGATTATTTATGGATTGGCTGCTCCGACAGCCGAGTGCCAGCGAATCAGATTATCGCTCTGCCGCCTGGCGAGGTTTTCGTCCATCGTAACGTCGCCAATCTACTCCACCACACGGATATGAACGCGCTATCGGTGGTTCAGTTCGCGGTGGATGTGCTTAAAGTCAGCCATATAATGATTGTCGGCCACTATGGATGCGGGGGCATTAAAGCCGCCATGATGGGAGGCGAATGCGGCGTGGTAGATTATTGGCTGCATTCGGTACGCGAACAGTACAACCACCACCGGAGCTCGCTGGAGCACCTCCCGCTTGAAGATCAAATCGACCGCATGTGCGAGCTCAACGTTAAAGCCCAGGTAAATAGTTTATGCCGCACCAAGATTTTACAGCGCGCCTGGCAGCGTGGTCAGCAGATCTCAGTGCATGGCTGGGTTTATGGGTTAAGCGATGGTCGCGTTAAAGACCTAAATTGCACCATCAGTGGTCTAGAACAAGTGGAAACGCTCTACCGTATTGATCGCATTCAGCAAGGCGACTAAGCGCCCTCCCCAGCGTCTACTTCTCCAAGACCTACCGCTGCGCTAGTCGTAGCGGTAGGCACGATGACAACTTTTACAGCTTGCCCCTACCTCTGAAAGCGCGCGTGCAGTATCACGGGGATTTTGTTGCTCGGCCACGTCTACCAAATTGGCGATTTTATCCTCAAGGTCGGTAAAACCGGCCGCAAACTGTTCCCACTCCTCCCATATAGAGGCCCGCGCTTCAGAACCACTGCCGTGTGTGCCCTCGATAAATGCAGGCAATAAACGTTGCGCACTGGCGCGCTCTTGCAGCTCCAGCAATCGCGGCGTTGCGGCCTCAATATCTTGATTATTGATTAGATCAAAGCGCAGCTGACGCACCAGACTCTCAATATCTTTAAGCTCTTCGCGGCGCCAAATCACGGCTTCGCGTTCGCTTGCGAATGGCGTATCGCTGACCGCCTGAGGCATGGCTAAGTCACTTGTCTCATTGTCTGCCCAAGCCAGCGGCGTGGATAAGATTAGCGCCAAGACGCTGACTGCCGCACAGCGCGGGGAAGCCCACTTTAAATGATAACGTTGCTGCATAATGGCTTCCTATCGATGATGCGTTGGTTAAATGGCTAATCAATTACTTTTTAACCTATTGGGCACGTGACGCCAGTCCCTTTTAGGCCACAGTAGCCATTGGGATTTTTATCAAGGTATTGCTGATGGTAGGCCTCTGCGTAATAAAAGGTTTCGAGCGGCTTTATCTCAGTGGTAATCGCCCCTCTTCCCGCCTTATCGAGCGCCTGCTGATACGCTGCCGCGCTCTGCTTGGCTGCCGTTTGCTGCGCTTCGCTGGTAGTGAAAATAGCAGAACGGTACTGAGAGCCAATATCGTTACCCTGGCGATTGCCTTGGGTCGGGTCGTGCTGTTCCCAGAAAACCTGCAACAACGTTTCCAGCTTGATTTGCTTAGGGTCATAAATAACCCGCACCACCTCGGTGTGGCCCGTACGTCCAGTGCACGTCTCCTCATAGGTAGGGTTTGGCGTTTCTCCACCGGCATACCCCGCCGCAGTGACATAGACGCCAGGCAGTTGCCAAAACAGGCGTTCTACGCCCCAAAAACAGCCCATACCCAACACAATCTCTTCGTGACCTTCGGGAAATGGCGGATGGAGCGAGTGCCCATTAATGGTATGCAGCTGGCTTGTTTCTATGGGCGTATCACGCCCAGGCAGTACACGGCCTGCACTTGAGATAGCGTTTGAAAATAGCGACATTTCGCCCTCACTTATTGCTGCTGTATAATTTTGGGATTACCGGAACGGGTAAAGGTATAGATCAAATCCACTGCTTGATTGGTACCCGATACGGCCTGCACATAAAGGTTACGCCACAGCGTGTAGCGCAGCGTTAGTTCGGCAATCGGCGAGAAAATTCCCACGCCGTAACTAATTCTAAGATCATCGGTAAGTTGACCGCTGACAGCAACTTGGCTGTCGTCGCCAGCACCGGCGGTATCCAGCGTCAAGTCGTCAATACCGAAGGCTTCACCAATTGAGCCCACCGCACCACCGGTGCGACCCAAGGACATACCAATGAGCGCGGTTGTCAAAGCGCTATCCATACCGCCACCGGAAGCATCTGGCGCGCGACCCCGTAATAGGTAAGAGAGTGCACGGGATTCATCCATTGGGGGTTCAGAAAAGATCATTACGTTCGGAGCTTCGGCGCTGCCGGTTACCCGCAAGCCCGCAATGACATCATCTTCGGTGACGTCAGGGTTGCGAATGGCCTCGAAGTCCAGCGTAGGCAGCCCCGGTGGGCCACTAAACAGCAGTTCACCGCGGCGAATAATCAGGTCTTGGCCAAACGCCTGGAAACGACCATCAACCAAATTAACATCGCCAAACAGCTGCAACGCCCCGCTACTTTGGCGAACTTCCAGCGCACCGCCTAATCCCGATTCCAGGCCGTAGGCTGAAATTTGCATATCACGGCCCAGGGTCAAGGTCACCAGCACATCAATGGCCATACCGCTGGCGGCAAGCTCATCCGCAGCGCTGGGGCCCTCCCCACTGGCAGCCGCACGCTGGGCCTCTATTTCCGCCTGGCGGTCGTCGCGCTCGGTAATAATTATTTCGTCGCTACTCGGCGTGACGGCCGATGAGGGCATATCGCCAATTTCAAGCCGCGCCCAGGGTAAATTGACGTCTCCCCTCACTTGCAGCCTTTCCGGCGTGACCCGGATACGGATATCCGGCGCTACCTCAAGACGGCCAAACTGCGGCAGTACAACCAAGATAGGCTCTTGGACGGCATTCAGGTCAACGCCAATCCGCCAATCATCTCCGCTTGGCCAATAAGCATCACCAGTGATGTTCAAACGCCCGCGCTCAGCGGCCAGATAACCGTTAATATCGCCCTCTTCACCATCGAAAGAGACCACCAGTTCCCCCCCCTGAACATCGACAGGGATATCCGGGCCACTTACCCCTATGCCGCGTAGGCCGAGCTGGCCCTGTAAGTCAGGAGCCGCAGTGGTGCCGGTAATTTGAACGCTGCCCGATAAATCGCCTTCCAATCGATCCATTCCCACCAGCATGGGCCGATAGGGTTGCAGCGACACATTGTTTGCGCGCAGCTCGCCTGATAATGCGCCGGCCCCTAATGGGTCATTGACCGACAGGTCTAAGTTGATGTCACCCGCCTCGGCAAGCGAGAGCGATACATTGGCATCCGCCTGAGATTGGGTGGCTTCAATCTGAGCGTCCAAACTGATTTCCGGCAGTTGGACTGGCTGGCCATAATCATTAACGGCGGTAATAGCGAGTTCGCTAAGAATTTGCAGCTCAGCCTGCCATCGCGCGCCGCCCTGCCGCCAGTTGGCGACGAGATCCGCGGTTGTGTCGCCCTCTAGCTGCCACTCCTCCGGCAAAAATGGCTCTAACATTTCCATTGGCACTTCGCGTACCGTAAGCACGGCGTTGCCCTGTTGTGCAGAAGCAACGATCGCCTCTTCGGAACAGACTAGCCCGCCCTGCTCACGGCGCAGGCAGAACGTCGACAGACGGGCCTCACCATTAGCTAAGTTGTAGCGCACGTCCATAGGGGCTTCAAGGCGAATATCGCCTGCCTCAGAATCGATTTCCAGCGGTGTCAAGCGAGCTTGATACAGCTGGCTCTGCTGATCAAAACGGCCATCCAAGGCAAGCTGCGCGCGGCCAAGAGCGCTGTTGTCGGCGCCTTGGGCGCTCAGCTCAAGCCGATGTTCTGAGAGGCGTCCAGCAAGGTTGGCCTGAATGTTTGTCAGCGACTGCCCTCCCGCATTGACGTTTTGTAGCGCCAGTTGGACATCGAGGTTAGGGTTATCGATGCCCTGCACATCGGCATCCAGCGTTAACCGCTCAACCCGGTTCTCGCCAAAACGTACGCCATCACCCTGTAAGTTGGCGAGTACTTGGGGCTGGTTAAAACTGCCGCTCGCCTCTAGCGTACCCACGATAGTGCCCGCCAAATCTGGCGAGAGGGTTTGCAGCTGGCGCAGGGCAATATCCGCATTTAACGACATCGCCTGTTGGCTGACTTGTCCCGCTGCTTCCAGGCGATTATTCCCCTGGGTGAATAGCAGCTCGTCAATATCCAATTCCAGATTGCTATTAGCGTCAAAGGTAGCTTGCAACGTTAGCGGGTAGTCGCGCAGTTCGCCATCAATCGCTAAAGTGGGCACGCTAATCGACCAATAATCCTCTTCTTGCTGGCCCTGATGTTGGCTAAGGGCAAGCTCAATATCGCCGTTTAAATTACCCTCTAGCTGGTCAACGAAGTGGGCAGGGTTAAACTGATCCAAACGAATACTAGCGTTAACCGTTAACGGTGCCAGCCAGCTAATATTACCTTCGCTGCGCAAAGAGCTTTCGCCAACCGCCAGGGTGAGTGGTTGCCAGCTAAACTGCTCAAGATCGCCCTCACCGGTGACGTTAATTTGAGTGCGCGGGAGGCTCGGCCCCTCAACCGCCATGGCGAGCTGAGCACTGTAAGCGCTAAGACTACCGGTTACCTGTAGGTTCAAGTCATCGACAATATAAGCTTGGGCTGTCTCTTCTTCGGTGCTTCCATCCACGCGGTCACCAGGGCTTTCATCTCCAGGCCCAGGCAAAGGCCACTCTGCTTGGTCACTTTGCAGCTGCAGTTGAAACGGAAGCGTTGGGGCTAGCGCGTCGACTTGCCCCCTGAGTGATGCGTTGACCGCACCGGAGGCATCCAACTGCGCTTCAAGCGCATCCAGTGGGCCAGACAGCGTCAAGGTTAACGACTCGCCGCTTAGCTCAGGGTAGATCTCAGGTAAAAACAGCTCGACCGCTAGGCGGGCTTCGAGTGGATAGTTACCGGTTAAGGTAGCGTTTGCGGTTAACTCCGCCTCAGCATCCTGGGTAACCACGGAAAGCTCGGTTACTTCAACGTTACTCCCCTCGGTCAGCAATCCAAGCTGCAGTCGCTCGACGCGATACTCGGTAGCCCCTTCCAGACGAAAATCGTTGAGCGAAAATTCAGGGAGCTGGATATCTACCGGTAGCGAGATTTCCGGCAGCTCCAGGCGCTCGCGTGCTTCAAGCTGCTGCTCTAGCGATTCCACCGCCGCCACGGCCTCTTGAGGTGGCTGGTTGAGTAATATAGCGGCATCAATGGCTTCAGCCTGCAGCGGTGTTTCAATACCCTGGGTTAGCAGCACACCCGAGGAGGGTGGCAAATAGACACGTGGCTGCTCCAAATGGGTTGACGAGAGGCGAACTGTGTTTCCTTCAGCGATGGCTGCCGAGCTTAACGAATGCCACGCTACTTCGGTACCATCGGCAAGCCTGAGGTTAACATCGTCCAGCAGCAGCGAACGTAGTTCGATGGGAAAAGGAAAACGAATAGCCAACGGGCTCCCCCCCTCTTCGGGAGGTGGCGCTTGCTCACTGGGTGGGCCTAGCTGGACGTCGGCGCCCACCACACGCAGTGTGTCGATGCATAAGCGCCCTGACAGCACACAGTCATCTGCCCACTGGAGTTCAAACTCATCCACGCTTATACGGGTTTCGCCCAGCTGTAGCTGGAAATCTTCGAGCTGAAAATGGTCGAGCAAGCCCCCTTCATGCTGCCCGTAGGTGAAAAAACCACGCTGCTCACCTTGGGAGAGCAGCACACCGGTGCCCCAGGGAGATAATGCAACCCCAACAACTAGCGCTACTATGCCAAACAGCCAAATGGGTAGAACAATAACAAGACGTACAAGGCTCCAGAGCAGGAGCCAAGCGCGGTATTGGGGGGACAATGTACGGCGTTTATCAGATGTAGCCGGTTCAACCTGCGACAAGTCTCTCTCCTAGAATTCAGGCCCGATGGAAAAGTGCAAACGCCAATCGTCTTCATGGTCGAAGGGGTGGGCAATGTCAAAGCGAATTGGCCCCACCGGCGAGACCCAGCGCACCCCGGCACCGGCCCCGGTTTTCAAATCATTAGGCCCCCAGTTATCAAAGGCGTCGCCGCTATCCACGAAAGTGGCCCCCCACCAATCACCCGTCACGCGGCGCTGGTACTCCAGAGTCGAGGTGAGCATTTGCTGCCCACCACGCAGTCGACCCTCGTCATTGCGAGGAGATAAGCTCTCATAGGAGTAACCGCGTACACTGCGGTCGCCACCCGCGAAAAAGCGCAGCGATGGCGGTATCTTGGCAAAATCATCGGTTTCAATGGCACCGACACTGACGCGCGCCAAGAAGCGGTTATCGCTGCCGACCATACGAATCCACTCCGTATCTCCCGTAATGCGAGCGAACTTAGCATCTGAGCCCCAGACGGTATCTGAGTACTCTAAAGAGAGCTGCTGACGATCACCCCATAATGGGAAGCGCTGGGGGCGCGTCCGGGTGCGCGACCACTGGATACCTGGGTAGAACAACCAAACCTGATCCGCTTCGCCGCCCTGCTCGAAATCCTCATAGGTAGTACGAAAATAGAGAGTTTGTACCCAGTCATTATCGAACTGCCATCGCCGAGCCAGTTCAACGGTGCCTTCTAGCGACTTGGTGTCGCTGTCGTCGACATTACGAATCCCGTATTGAAGCCGATAGCTGTCACGAAGCGGATCCTCAAGGGGCACGTTATACACCCCGGTGAAACGCTGCTCTGGGGCAGATAAATAGAGGTCGTGATCAAGGCTATGACCATAGCGGTTAATCCATGGTTGATCCCAACCAAAGCGCAGCCGCGGCCCTACATCGGTGGCGTAGCCAATACCCACTTCAAACTGATGGCGATCAGCAGGTTCAACACTGACATCGATCGGTAGTTGGGTATCACTGCGCTTATTAAGTCTTAATGCGCTGGCCAAGGCAGCACTGGTGACACGCGGGCGCTCTGGCTGAGAGGCGGTAGCCTCACTCCACCAGGGAGCTCCGCCGCCAGATGGAGAAATCGTCAGTTCCTGGGCGGTCTCAAGGCGTGGGCGCACCGAGACCGAACTAAACCAGCCGGTTTCAGCAAGCGATTGATTATATTTTGCTATGGATTGGGCTAAATAGGGATCGCCCTGCTCGAAAGGCTGCATGCGTCGCAACCTGTCTAGCTCAATATGACTGCCGGTGATAGAGGTTGCACCAAATTGATAGCGGGGGCCGCTATCGAAATTCATATAGAGTCGCGCACTTTGCAAATAGGGGCGTACTTCCATACGCCGATCGGTAAACCCCCAGTCAAAGTAGCCACGTTCGATAGCCAATCCTGAAAACTGATTGCTCAGCCGATCCCAAGGGGCATGGCGAAGTGCATCCCCTTCCTTTAATGGGAAGTTCTTTACGGCCTGTTGAAAAGGAGGGTCTTCACTTGCATCGCCTTCCACGTTGATTGACAGAATTTCAATTTCAACCTGGGGGCCCGGCTCGATTTCAAGCCAGACGCGCTCATCCGTGGCGCGTTCAAGGGTTATTTCAGGCTCATAGTAGCCATAAACACGCATTGCTTCCTGGGTGCGTCGGCGAATTTCGCCCTCCAGGCGCACCTCAGTATATTGCGCTGCATCGATGTTCTCTAAATAGGCTTGGATATTGCCTTCGACCTCATTGGAAACGCCCGCGATGGTCGCTTCTAACGCCCATGCTCCATGTGATACGCATAACAGCGGTAGCACTGCAAAAAACGTGCGTCCTGTGGCTAATGTCCATTGCCGTTGTCTTCCCATACATTTTTATCCCAACCTAAATCAGCGGCTTCATCGCCTAAGCATTGCAATGCGCTAGCACGTCAAAGATTAAGCAGTCGCACTTATACTCTCGATGCAATTCGTTAACGCAACATCTCTAACTGGGCACTGAAGGCAAGCTGTGCTTGTCGCACTTGGCGCACATCGCTTTCCAACGAATTCAGGCGTTGAGACCACTGTTGTTCCAGTTCTTCCAGGGCTGCTTGATCTACCGGTGCTTCCAGCGCTGCAACGGACGTTTCTAATTCATCAAAGCGATCCTCAATTGCCGCTCTATGGGCTGACAACTGCTCTTCCCAAGCACTAGTGACGCTGTTGAGTTGACTATCCAGCTCCTCGATTCGCTGTCCAGTCAGTTGCTCCAAATGGGATACCTCTGCAACGAGATTTTGACGCCCCGACGCCCCCGTTTGTTCCAAGGCATCAAGGGATTCCCGCACCGCCATTAACTGACTGTCGCGCAGTTCGGCTTGCTCCCTAAGCTGAGACAACTGCTGCATCAGCGTGTTGATTGAGTCGCTAGAGACCGTATCCTCGCTAGTGGTGAGAAAACCGTATAGCTCTTCGCGGGTGGCGGCCAACGATGTGGCAAGCTGCTCCTGCTCTTGGAAAAGCGTCGACATCTGAGCTTGTACAAAGGTTATCGTATCTTGTACGTCCGTGTCATCCGAATCCAACCGAGCATGCACATTGGAGACCTCCCCACTCACCCGGTGAATCTCATCGAGCAGCCGTTCACGTTCGTACCACAGTCCAACTGCCGCCGCGCCCAATAGCGCAATGATCAGTAACATACATAGCCATAGCGGCCATATTGTCGGCCCCTTTCGATGGCGTAGATGTTGCGCCGTCAAGCTTTGATCCACATCGGGCACAATACGAGAGGATGCGGTGGCGTCTGGCATGACATTTCCTCAAAGAGTCTTCGGGTCGGCACGACGGCCAATACCTCGGTACATTAATCCACAGCTGGCAACAAACTCAGGATCGTAAATATTGCGCCCATCTAATACGAGTTTAGCGTTTAATAGCGAGCCGAGTCGGTGCCAGTCAGGGTTCCAATACGTTTTCCATTCGGTCACTAGCATTAGGGCATCGGCCCCCTCACAAGCTTGGTAGGGGTCATGGGTATAAGTCATCAGATCGTCACGTTCGCCTACCAAAGCGCGCAGAGCAGGCACCGCCGCTGGGTCGTGGAGCTGAACTTTAACCCCCTGCGCCCAAAGCGCCTCAAGCAGCGTTAATACCGGAGCATGATCAATACGCGCAGTGCCGGGTTTAAACGCGGCGCCCCAAATCGCCACCGTTTTACCTGCCATCTCGCCAGCAAAGTGGGACCATAGCTTGCGGAACAGGGTCTCTTTCTTCTGCTCGTTGATATCCATCACCTGCTCAAGCAGCGCTGAATAGCGGCCACTTTGTAGCTGAACATCAGCCAGGCGAATCAAATCCCGTGAGAAATTAGGCCCGCCAAAACCACATCCGGGATACAAGTATTCAAAACCAATCCGCGAGTCAGCGCCCATGCCCTGCCGGACATGCTCAACATCCACCCCCAGGGTATCAGCCAAGCCCGCAATTTCATTCATATAACTGATGCGCGTAGCGAGCATGCCGTTAATCGCCAGCTTGGTGAGCTCCGCGGCGCGGCGCGGCATACACTGGAATACCTCGCTGCGGCGATTAAAGGCGCGTAATAGCTCCCTGGTCACCTGTTCGCCTGTGGCATCATCACAACCCAGCAGCCGCCTAGAGGGGCGGGTAAACGAGTCCCACGCCCGACCCTCTTCCAGCGTATCGGGGAGTGCCACGCTGGTGTGCTGGGTGCCCATCAGCGCATGCAGGCGCTCGGTCTCGCCGACTGGAAACGTTGAGTTATTGATCAGCACAATGCCCTGCTGATCAGCCAGTAGCGGATCTTCAACAAGCGTACTGGCTGAATTGCGCTGTGCGGGCGATAACGCCAGCCAGATGACTTCAGGAATGACCGCATCCTTCAGTTGATCAATGACCTGCAGCGTGCCCTCCGCCAAGCCCTGTTCAAGGTGTGCCATTAGTTGAGGTTCGCTACGTAGCCAATCCACTTGGGAAAGAGCTGACCAGGGCGCATCGGCATGGGGTAACCACTGCACCTGATGGCCCACCCAGGCTAACGCAGCGGCTGCCGTCGCAGCGCTTAACTCGCTACCGTAAAGTAACACCCGCATGGGCTACTCTCCCTGATGGTAACGTGACAGCAAGGCTTTGAAGCCCTCGCCAAACTCAGGATGCCGACGCGCATAGGCAAGCGTCGCTTCAAGATAACCCAGCGGCTGACCGCAATCGTAGGTAGTGCCCTGCATACGATAGGCCTGGACGCCCGACTGCTCACGTAGTGTTTCAAGCGCATCGGTCAGCTGAATTTCACCACCGGCACCGGGCTTCGTGGCTTCTAAAATAGGGAAAATATGGCCTGGCAGCGCATAACGGCCGATCACTGCCAAATTTGAGGGCGCTGCATCACGCTTTGGCTTTTCCACCATACCCACCAGATCTGCCGATTGATTAGGCGCGGGCACATCACCGGCTGGCGCCACGATGCCATATTTTTCAACTTGCTCCCAAGCTACCTCTTCCACCATCAGCTGTGCCGTTTGCTGTTGATCGTACGCTGCTAACATGCCCGCCAAGTCGGTCGCTGGGTTGGCACTGTTATCGACCAGCACATCGGGCAGCAGCACTGCAAAAGGTTCATTGTCGCCAATGATCGGGCGAGCGCAGAGCACCGCATGGCCAAGCCCTAACGGCACGCCCTGGCGAATGCTGATAATGCTGACATCATCAGGCACCAGGTTGCGCAACATCTCCAAAAGCTCGTGTTTACCTTTTGCTTCCAGGCTGGCCTCCAGCTCCGCGTGGGTGTCAAAGTGGTTTTCAATCGCGCTTTTATTACTACTGGTGACCAGTACAATCTCGCGAATCCCCGCGGCTATCGCTTCTTCAACGACATATTGAATGACTGGTCTATCGACAATCGTAATCATCTCCTTGGGAATAGCCTTCGAAGCCGGCAAGCAGCGGGTGCCAAACCCAGCGACAGGAAGTACGGCCTTGCGAATCATAGAGAGGTCCTTTTCATGCGTTCCGACACAGGAGTGGTTAGAATGTCCATAATACTGAAGGCGCGGATGGATGCCACCTCGCCAATGGACGATAACCAGTGCAAATGGATTATAACCAGTGATTAAGCGTCAATGATTGCTTAATGCTCAATGACAATGGGAGTCACAACATGCAAGCGACACCACAGGATAGCACTGCTGGTCACTATCAAGGCAACGTCGATGCAGCCGAAGTCGCTAAATTTGAAGCGCTCGCCAGCCGCTGGTGGGATCCGCAGGGAGAATTTAAACCGCTCCATGAAATTAACCCTCTGCGCCTCGACTTTATTGATGCGCGAGCGGGGCTGGCGGGGAAAAAGGTGCTGGATGTAGGTTGCGGCGGTGGCATTTTAAGCGAGTCCATGGCCAACCGCGGGGCTAAAGTCACTGGCATTGATCTGGGTGAAGCGCCGTTAGCAGTCGCCAGGCTGCATGCGGAAGAGCGCGGCGTTGAGATTGATTACCGACACATCAGCGTGGAGGCTATGGCAGCTCAAAAGCCGGGGTTTTACGATGCAGTGACCTGCATGGAAATGCTTGAGCACGTGCCCGACCCGGCTTCCGTCATTCGCGCCTGTAGCGCTCTGGTTCGCCCTGGTGGCTTCGTGTTTTTCTCTACGCTGAACCGCACCGCCAAATCTTATGCGTTTGCCATTCTAGGCGCTGAATACGTGTTAAGACTGCTCCCCCGGGGCACTCATAATTATGCGAAATTTATTCGCCCTTCAGAAATGGCGGCCTGGTCTCGAGAAAGTGGTTTAGAAGTACGCGAGCAGACCGGCCTGACCTACAATCCGCTAACCCGTCACTACCGCTTGGTCAGCCATGATGTTTCGGTCAACTACATGATGTACTGCCGAAAGGTGAGCGACTAAATGCCGATGATGCACGCGCCTCAAGCCATACTTTTTGATCTAGACGGCACCCTGGTCGATACCGCTCCAGATTTAGCCCAAGCAACGAACACGCTCCGCATTCACCATGGCTTAGACCCGCTCCCCTTCGAAGTGATTCGCCGTCAGGTCTCAAACGGTGGGAGTGCGCTGGTCACATTGGCTCTGGGGTTAGAAGCTACCTCGGATGGGCATACTCAGGCACGTCAATTTCTGCTTGATGCCTATGAGCAGGCCGTCGCCGTGCATAGCCGGGTTTTCTCGCCACTCGATATATGGTTGAAAGAGTGGCATGGCGATCAACGCCCCTGGGGGATTGTGACCAATAAGCCGCGCCGCTACACCCTCCCACTGTTGGAAGCATTGGCGCTGCAGCCCGGCGCCCTGCTCTGTGCAGATGATCTGAGTGTTAAAAAACCAGCGCCTGAGCCACTTTGGGAAGCTGCCCGGCGGCTAGGCGTCGAGCCTGAACAGTGTTGGTATGTAGGCGATCATGCCCGGGATATTGAGGCAGCCGTCGCCGCGGGGATGACGGCCGTGGCCGTTGGCTACGGCTATATCAGCGAAGAGGATGACTACCAGCAGTGGCCTGCTGATTTGTGGTTTGGTGAGTGTGACGCCCTGGTCGATGCCCTGAACGGTTTCAAACGCTAGCAATAACTTCAAGCGCACTGATTACCTATGGGCATCGACACTGATAAGGCCTAAAAGCAAGCACTATACCCGGGGCGGCTGGGCATCAAGCTTTTGACCGTTGGTGCCTGCACTGTCTGGCCCCATAAGCCATAAGTAGGTAGGCATAATGTCTTCCGGGGTGCGAAGTGTGAAGGGATCTTCACCGGGAAACGCGGTACGTCGCATCTGTGTGCGTGTCGCCCCCGGATTGAGCGAATTAACCCGGATGTTGGACTGATTATCCAACTCGTCGGCCAGCACCTCTACAAAGCCTTCGGTGGCAAACTTAGACACGGAGTAAGCGCCCCAATAGGCGCGCCCTTTGCGGCCAACGCTGGAGGAGGTAAAAATAACCGACGCATCATCAGACGCCTGCAGCAGAGGCAGTAGTGCCTGAGTCATCCAGATGGGCCCATTAATGTTGACCTGCATTACCTGCTGCCAAAGCTCGGGATTGTACTGCTCAAAGGGCGTGATGCGGCCTAACAGACCGGCGTTATGCAGCAATCCATCCAAGCGACCAAACTCTTTATCCAACGTCTCCGCCATATCATGAAAATCTTTTAGCGTGGCGCCTTCAAAGTTGAGCGGAAAAATCGCTGGTTGGGGGCCGCCGGCCGCTTCAATTTCATCATATACTCGCTCTAACTTGGCAATAGTGCGCCCCAATAGAATCACTGTTGCACCGTGCTGGGCATAGCTCAACGCTGCCGCACGGCCAATACCGTCCCCTGCGCCGGTTACCAACACGATGCGATTTTCCAATAGGTTGGGCGCTGGTTGATAGTCGATCTTGCAGCTCATGCTGATTCCCTGAAGCAAAAATAGATCAAAAAGATATTAACTTGCTGATTGGCGTAAAAAATCGTTGGCAAGACCTGCAGCGCTACTTTGCGGATAATCATCGCGCACTTGCTCAAGCAGCTCACGGCTGCGCTGTGCTTCGCCTTTACGCGCCTTCACCAAGCCTAACTTGTACATCGCATCCGGCACTTTACTGCTGCCGCTATACTCCCCGATCACGCGGCTAAACGCCTGGTCGGCGGCATCCAGCTCACCCTCTGCCGCGTATAGCTCACCCAGCCAGTAGTGGCCATTAGCCGTTAGACTAGTGTCAGGATGGTCGCTGACAAAGGCTTCAAAGGCCGCAATCGCTTCGTCAAAACGACGCGCCTGAACATGGGCAAAAGCCGCCTGATAATCGGCTTGGGCGTCTTCACTGACATTGCGGCTAGACGGTGCATTGACAACTTCCTCGGCGGCTTCAGGCTCTACCGCTGGCGTTGATTGCTCTATCTGCGTTGGGCCGCTGCTCATAAGGCGATCTTCAATGTCGAGATACTGCTGTTGCGATTGGCGACGCAACTGCTCCAACTGGTGACGCAGCTCTTCAATCTGACCACGTAGCTGCTGGATCTCCTGCTGGTGCTCCTGCACCTGGTTAAACAGTACAAGATTGCCGCTTGAGGCTTCCTGTCGCTGCGTCTGCTGGTAGAAGCTGCTGTTGGAAGCGTTAGTAGAAGAGTTAGAGAGGTCTTGCACGAGCGGCTGTTGAGCGGTGGCCGTTAGGGACAATACGGACAGCGGGAGCGCAATGGCTCCCGCACCGCACAGCCTCTCAACGTAACGCTTGAGACTGTGATTCATGATGACTCCGGAGACGTAAACGGCGTGCGGTTAGCCGCACGCCGGATTCATCAGTGGTTAAACACTAAATAGTTAATGCTCAGTAGTTAAACACAACACGACGGTTCTGAGCGTAGGCGCTCTCGTCTTGGCCATTGACGGCCGGACGCTCTTCACCATAGCTAACCACGCTCATTTGTGAAGAAGATACACCCTGGATGTTCAGGAAACGCTGCACGGCGTTAGCACGACGCTCACCAAGTGCCATGTTGTATTCACGGGTACCACGCTCATCCGTATGTCCGTGGAGAACCACCTGGGCATTAGGGTTGGCACGCAAATAGCGCGCATGAGCCATCACCACGGATTCGTACTCACTCTTGATCGTATCGCGATCGAAATCAAAATAGATCGTGCGTACTTCTGGAATGCGTGAATCGGCCTGCTGCCCAGCGCCAGAACCAGAAGTAGATCCATACTGACTACCTGTGCCTGTACCCGAGGTGCTGGAACCGGTCGTGCTGCCATCCTGGCTACCGTACGAGTCACCGTCTTGGGTTCCGCCGGTGCTGGAACAGCCAGCAATTACCACGATAGATAGCGCTGCTGCTAATGAGCGAGCCAACGGTTTAATTTGCATAATCAGACTCCTTGCCTGAAAACTAAGAATTTCGATATTAATCAATTGATTTGATCAATTTAAGAAGGGTGACCAAGCTGGATCACGGACATCGCCTTGTGCTGATGGCAGCCTGAATGAAGAACGGCCATCGGCAGAAACAGCACTTAGCACCCCACTATTACCCTGTTGGGTAGCGAAGATTACCATGGTCCCGTTCGGCGCAACACTAGGAGATTCATCTCTTGTCGATTCACTCAATACTACCAAGCGATCGCCGCTTAGATCCTGCCTCGCCACTTGGTAACCTCGGCTAGAGCGGTGAATCAAGAATATCTGCTCGCCATCAGGTGAATAACGTCCGCGGGCATTGTAATTACCGGTAAACGTCAGGCGCTGGGCCTCTCCGCCACCCAGCGTGTATTGGTATAGCTGGGGGCCGCCGCTACGATCCGAGGTAAACAACAGGCTGCGTCCATCCGGCGCCCAAGCGGGCTCCGTATCAATGCTGTTGTTATTGGTAATGCGCTCTACGGAACGGCTGCCAACATCCATAATGTAAATTTCAGGCTGGCCATCTTTAGACAGCGACATGGCAATACGCCGCCCATCCGGTGACCACGCCGGCGCGCCATTTATGCCATCGAACGAGGTCGCTTGCACGCGCTGACCAGTCGCCACATCCTGAATATAGATTGCCGGACGCTCAGTCTCAAAGGAGACATAGGCAAGCTTGGTACCATCAGGCGACCAAGCTGGTGACATGATCGGTTCATCCGAAGTCAACACCTGCTCGCTGCGACGACCATCTGCGTCGGCAACGTACAGTCCAAACTGCATGTTGTCACCAATACCCTGCGCGGTAACATAAGCGATTTTAGTTGAGAAAGCGCCCCGAATACCGGTTATCTCTTCAAAGATTTGATCACTGATGTAGTGGGCAGCACCACGCAGATCATTGCCCCGAACCGTTACGGTTTCACCGATCATCCGGCGCTGGCCGCTGATATCCATCAGTTCGAACTGTAGTTCAAAGCCGCCGTCAGTTTGGGCCGCCCGACCAACCACTAGGTAACGCACATCCAGCGAACGCCAGGTGCCGAATTGCACATCGTCAGATTGGCTCGGTTGCTCAAACATAGCGCTACGCTCCAGAGGAGCAAAATAGCCACTGCGTTCAAGATCATCCTGGACAATCTGGGCGACATCTTCGGGCAGGCCGTCTGAGCCGGCGAATGGTACTACTCCTATAGGCAGCGCTTGATCGCTGCCGCGCGTGATCTCAATGGTTAAGTTGGCACTTGCCACACTGCTAAAAGTGATCAGCAAGCATAATAACAAAAACTTCTTTAACACTTGAGTTTGCATCAACGGACTCCCCCTGGGGAAAAGTTCAAAGTGATATTGCGTCGGATTTCGCGCTGTTGAGCGTCTGTTAACTGTAGTAGCTCAGAAAACGGTGCCGCTTGCTCAACCGCCTGAATAATGGATTGATCAAAGGCACTATCGCCACTCGATGATGTTACGTTTACTAATAATACCTCCCCCGACGGCCCCAGGCGCACATTGACAGAAGCCCGCATACTATCACTCGATCCTGCGGGAATTATCCACGCTTGTTCAATAGCTCGTTTCATTATATTACTGAAATTATTTGCAGCCTGCGCCGCTTGCTGGGCATTGGCTGCCGCTTCGGCCTCACCGGCCAGTTGGCGCTGCATGGCCGCTTCTGCAGCTTCCGCTGCTTCGCGCTGACGCTCGGCTTCCGCTTCACGACGCTGCCGCTCTTCGGCTTCACGCTGGCGTTGCGCTTCTGCCTCGCGCTCCCGCTGGGCCTCCTCTTGCTCTCGGAGGCGCTGCTCTTCAGCCTCGCGTTGACGTGCGGCCTCCTCTTCTTCACGGCGCTGCTGCTCTGCCGCTTCACGCTGGCGTTCAGCTTCTTCCGCCTCACGACGCTGCTGCTCTTCGGCTTCGCGCTGCCGTGCAGCCTCTTCCTCTTCACGTCGCTGCTGCTCTGCGGCTTCCTGTTGGCGTTGTGCCTCTTCCACTTCACGCTGGCGCTGCGCGGCAGCTTCCGCTTCGGCTTCACGTTTAGCCGCTTCTGCCGCCTGTTGCTCAGCCTGGGCAGCCGCTTCTTCAGCCCGGCGCTGAGCCTCAGCCTCCGCCGCCGCCCGTGCTTCTTCTAACGCTTGTGCTTCAGCTTCCGCCGCCTGCTGGGCTGCCTCTTCTGCCGCTTGTTGCTCGGCAGCAGCCTGCTGTTCACTAGCTGACGGCTCCTCACTAGACGAAGGTTCTTCGGGCGCCTCAGGCTCGGTGGGCGCTTCGGCAGGCGCATTCATGGCCGCTTGCTCTTCTGTTGCCTGCTGAGCCTGATCGGTAAAGGTTTCAGTACTTACCAGCGTAGCCTGCACAATCGAAGAGCTGTCAGGCTCTGCGTCCCTGCTGGGCAGGCTGATCAAGCTAAACGCGACAATCGCGACGTGCACGGCTATCGCCAGAACAGTCGGCCACTTATAGCCGACATCTTGGGGATCGCGCGGGGATTTCAGTGCCATGTGCGCCTTGCCCTTACCCATCTTGCGGCGGCTCGGAAAGCAGCCCCACATTAGCAACGCCGGCGCCTTGCAGAGTGCTCATCAGCACGACGATCTGTCCGTAGGCCACGTTACGGTCACCGCGAACCATGACCGGCGTACCTGGTCGCCGCTCAAGAATCGTGGTCACTCTTGACGACATCTCCTCCAGCGTGACCGAGGTGGAGTCTTCCCCCAGCGTAATGAAATAGCCACCGTCGCTATCGACTGAAATAACGATAGGATCATTATCTTCCTGGGTATCAATAGGCTGGGAAGTGACTTGCGGCAACTCAACTTGTACGCCCTGGGTCAGCATTGGCGCGGTGATCATAAAGACCACCAGCAGTACCAGCATAACGTCGATGAAAGGGACGACGTTAATCTCCCCCATCGGCTTGCTTTTACCGCTACGATTGAATGGTCCTTGCATGGCTCTCTCCTCTTAGCTGGCGCTCGGTTTGCCATCACGACCTTGCAAATTGCGATGCAGGATAGCGTGGAACTCTTCGGCAAAGTCTTCGTATTTGCCGAGCAGACGAGAAGATGAGTTGGAAAGACGGTTATAGAAAATGACCGCTGGGATTGCAGCGAATAGCCCCATGGCGGTGGCAATCAGCGCTTCGGCAATCCAGGGAGCCACGGTGGCAAGGGTCGCTTGCTGGGTTAGCGATAGCGCCTGAAAAGAGCCCATAATACCCCACACGGTGCCGAACAGGCCGATATAGGGGCTGGCTGAGGCAACTGTGGCAAGAAACACCAAGTGTTGAGTTAGGCGATCCTCTTCACGTGACCACGCGACCCGCATGCTGCGCTGAACACCTTCCAGCACGGTATCCGGATCACGGGTTTTAGGCATCAAACGGTTAAACTCGCGAAAACCGGCTTGAAAAATATGTTCGGCGCCATGGCGCGGGTCATCGGCCGGGATCTCACGGTAGAGCTCGTTTAAGTCGACACCCGACCAAAAAGATTCTTCAAACTGGTTGTACTCTTTTTTGGCACGGCCCAGCGCAATACTGCGCTGAAAAATCACTACCCAAGAGAGGATCGACCCCACCAGCAGTAGCAGCATTACCAGTTGCACTACAGTACTGGCATTCATTATCAAATGGGGAATGGACATGGTGTTATCGTTCACAGGTGCCCTCATCAATCTATTAGGGTCGGGATTGCCGACGCAGTGAGTGACCTCTTGGTTAAGAGGCCCGGGTCAAAACGTTAAGCGATGCAGGCCAAGCCTTTGGCCGTAAACGCTCGGTGCTCAAGCAAGCTATCTCGACTGTGGCAGAGCAAAGGAGTTCCTCTCCACGCCAAACCTGCTGTTCAAATGTCATCCGGCAGCGACCAACATCGGTAACGTGGGCACTGATTTCCAACGCGTCGTCTAAGCAG
The DNA here is from genome assembly GCF_031010175.1 of Halomonas sp. SpR1. Classification (GTDB taxonomy): domain Bacteria; phylum Pseudomonadota; class Gammaproteobacteria; order Pseudomonadales; family Halomonadaceae; genus Vreelandella. The sequence continues at coordinate 186,322 of NZ_JAUAMB010000001.1, read as the reverse complement.
GCTGGTTTTGCGTAGTGACAGGCCAAGCGGTATACCACTAGCTGTGTGCCCTCGTCTAGCAGCGTTTGCTGGTTAAGGCCCAACTGGCGTAGCCACTCGCTGCGCGCACGCTCCATAAACTTCAAGTAGTTAACGTAGTAGACAATACCGCCTGCGTCAGTATCTTCCATATAAACGCGCAGCGGCAGGCGATAGCTTTCGCTTATGTTGTTGCCACTCACGGACGGCGCTCTCCTTCCATATCGGTTGCCTGCTCGTGGGGCACGCGCTCAAAGTGCAGCCACGCCTGACGGGTCACTACCCGGCCACGGGGGGTGCGCATCATTAAGCCCTGTTGAATGAGATAGGGCTCAATGACATCTTCGATGGTGTCACGCTCTTCACTGATGGCAGCGGCGAGTGAGTCAATGCCCACCGGCCCGCCGTCAAACTTATCGATCATGGCCAGCAGTAGCCGCCGATCCATATGATCCAAACCGTGGTGATCCACATTGAGCATATTGAGCGCCGCATCGGCCATGGCAACATCGACTACACCGTTGCCTTTCATTTCAGCGTAATCCCTCACCCGGCGTAGCAATCGGTTGGCAATTCGCGGCGTGCCGCGTGAACGTCTGGCCACTTCAATGGCACCATCATGGCTGGTTTCAACGCCCAACAGGCGCGCCGAGCGCGAGACAATTTCCGTCAGCTCTTCAAGATTATAAAATTCGAGCCGCTGAACGATACCAAATCGATCTCGCAATGGAGAGGTCAATAGCCCTGCCCGCGTGGTGGCCCCTACCAGCGTAAAGCGGGGAAGATCCAGCTTAATCGAACGTGCTGCTGGCCCTTCGCCAATCATAATATCGAGCTGAAAATCTTCCATGGCCGGATAGAGCACTTCTTCAACCACCGGCGACAGGCGATGAATTTCATCGATAAAGAGTACGTCGCCAGGCTCTAGGTTGGTCAGCATGGCGGCTAAATCGCCCGCACGTTCAAGCACCGGGCCGGAAGTCGACTTCATACCGACACCCATCTCGGTGGCAATAATATGCGCGAGGGTCGTTTTGCCTAACCCTGGGGGGCCAAATACCAGAGTGTGATCAAGGCTCTCTTCGCGCAGCCGGGCGGCGCCGATAAAGATTTCCAGTTGTTCACGCACGCGCGGCTGGCCAATATAGTCATCCAGCCGCTTGGGGCGAATAGCGTAATCAATCCGCCCCTCCCCCTGTTCAGGCTCAGCGGCGATCAGCCGATCGTGTTCTAACATAGGTGCTCTTCTTTATGGCGATTCAAAAGGTCTGTTCGCTACCCGCAATTTCGGGCTTGTACCGCTGTCTGTTTAGCCACCCATACGCTGGGTCAGCGCGGCTTTGATCAACGCCTCAGTGGACTGATTGGGGTCGATGTCAGCAAGCATTTTCGACGCCTCAGTCAGTTTATACCCCAAGCTAACCAATGCGGCTTCCGCATCGGCAAGATTATTACGTGCAGAGGCACGACCATTGGTTGCCTCAAGGGGGAGTAGTGCGTTACTGCCGTCTTCCCACTCAGGGAAGCGGTCGCGCATTTCGATAATCAGCCGCTCAGCGGTTTTCTTACCCACTCCTGGCAGCGTTGTCAGCGCTTTGCTATCGTCATCACGCACACAGCGCATAAAGGCGTCTTCGTCCATACCCGACAGGATGGCGAGTGCGAGCTTGGGCCCTACACCATTGACCTTGATCAAGGCGCGAAACAGCGCACGCTCGTGCTCACGGCCGAAGCCATACAGTAAGTGGGCGTCATCACGAATGGTCAGATGAGTGAATAACGAGACGCTCTCGTTCACCGCAGGAAGCGCGACCAGCGTATTCATTGAGGTTTCCAGCTCGTAACCGACCCCGTGAACATCGATCACAATCCAGGGCGGTTGCTTTGCCACTAGCTGGCCACTCAGACGTCCAATCATAAATTTGCTCGCACCGAGATGAAAAAAGAGTGAAAAACAGTAGAGTGAAAAACAGAGGCTACTATAAAGCGACTCTGTACAGGTGACCAGTAGTTCAGCCACCCATACAGTTGTAATTAAAGCCGCCAGCGCCCCGTAGAGCGACGACGTCCTCGAGATGGCGCGGCAGGCAGACCGTGGCTACTAAAGGCGTGGCCGTTATAAGCATGAGTTAGCGCAATGGCTAGCGCGTCCGCAGCATCGGCTTGAGGGGTAGCAGAAAGCTGCAGTATCGCGGTCACCATATGTTGCACCTGCTCTTTATCTGCGCCGCCCTGGCCGGTTACCGCTTGCTTGATCTGTCGCGCAGCGTACTCGGCGAGGTTCAAACCATGGTTAGCCATACACACCATTGCTGCTCCCCTCGCTTGGCCCAGCTTTAGCGCAGAATCGGGATTTTTGGCCATAAACACCCGTTCAATGGCCACTTGGGTGGGACGATGTAAACCGACGACTTCGCTTAAACCAGCGTAAATTTGCGCCAAGCGCTGCTCTAGCGCCCCTTCCGCCGTGCGAATACAGCCACTCGCCACATAGCAAGGCTTAACCCCGACAACATCAATCACCCCATAGCCGGTCACCCGGGATCCCGGGTCGATGCCCAAAATTCGGATGGGTACGACGGGCTGTTTCGCTTCCATGGCGTCGCTACTCGTGTGACTAGAACATACAAAAACACCGACGCCGTGGCGTCGGTGCTAGGCAGTCAACCAACCGATTTATTCGGCAGCGGTTTCCGCTTTGACTTTCTGGCGTAAACGGATGTTCAAATCTTTCAACTGCTCGGGACTGACTTCGCCCGGTGCGTTGGTCATCAAACAGGCAGCGCTTTGGGTTTTCGGGAAGGCGATCACTTCACGAATCGTTTTGGCGCCGACCATCAGCATAACCAGACGATCCAAGCCAAAGGCCAAGCCGCCATGGGGTGGCGCACCGTACTGCAGCGCATCCAGCAGGAAGCCGAATTTCTCTTGGGCTTCTTCTTCACCGATGCCCAGGATCTCAAATACCGTGCTCTGCATGGTTTGATCGTGAATACGAATAGAGCCACCGCCCAATTCGGTACCGTTGAGCACCATATCATAAGCACGTGAAAGCGCCTTTGCAGGGTCTGCCTTCAGCTCTTCCGGTGTGCAGGAAGGCGCGGTGAAGGGGTGGTGCAGCGGACTTAGGCGACCATTGTCGTCGGCTTCAAACATCGGGAAGTCGACCACCCATAGCGGCGCCCACTCCTGGGTGTAGAGCTCAAGGTCAGCGCCCAGCTTGACGCGCAGCGCGCCAATGGCTTCGTTGACGATACGGGCTTTATCGGCACCGAAGAAGATAATGTCACCGTCTTCTGCACCCACGCGGTCGAGCAGCTCTTCAACGATATTTTCCATAAACTTGACGATCGGCGACTGCAGACCCTCAAGCCCTTTGGCACGCTCGTTGACCTTAATCCACGCCAAACCTTTAGCACCGTAGATGCCAACAAACTTGGTGTACTCATCGATCTCTTTACGCGATAACTTGGCACCGCCGGGCACTTTCAGCGCCGCGACGCGACCATCATCAGCGCTGGCAGGGCCAGAGAAGACCTTGAAGTCGACTTGCTGCATCAGGTCGTCCACATCGGTCAGTTCCAGCGGGATACGTAGATCCGGCTTATCTGAACCGAAACGATCCATCGCTTCCTGCCAGGTCATGCGCGGAAATTCTGGCAACTCGACCTTAAGCACTTCCTGGAACAGCTGACGTATCATGGCTTCGGTAATACCCATGATGTCGTTCTCTTCCACAAACGAGGCCTCGATATCAATCTGAGTGAACTCAGGCTGACGGTCGGCGCGTAGGTCTTCATCGCGGAAGCACTTGGCAATCTGGTAGTAGCGGTCGAACCCTGCCACCATCAACAGTTGTTTGAACAGCTGCGGCGATTGGGGCAACGCAAAGAAACTACCCGCGTGGGTGCGGCTAGGCACCAGGTAGTCGCGGGCGCCTTCTGGCGTCGCGCGAGTGAGCACCGGCGTTTCGATATCCAGGAAGCCCTGGTTCTCGAGATACGCACGCACGGTGTGAGAAATACGCGAGCGCAAACGCAGCTTCTCGATCATGTCCGGGCGACGCAGGTCGATATAGCGATGCTTTAAGCGCACTTCTTCGCCGACTTTACCATGCTCATCCAACTGGAATGGCGGGGTAACGGCGGTATTGAGCACTTCGACCTCTTTTGCCAATACCTCAATCATGCCCGTTGGCATGTTGGGGTTTTGGGTGCCCTCTGGACGCAGCCGAACGCGACCGGTGATACGCAGGACAAATTCACTGCGCGCACGGTCGGCATTAGCGAACGCCTCGGCGGTATCAGGGTCGACCACGAACTGAGCGATGCCGTCGCGATCGCGCATATCAAGGAAAATTACCCCACCGTGGTCACGGCGGCGATGAACCCATCCGCATACCGTAACCGTTTGATCCACCAAAGTTTCGTTTAGCTGGCCGCAATAATGGCTGCGCATGTCAAATCCTGTTCTGTTTCGTGGCAAATGAGTGTGTCGCGGGCGTCCCGACCCTGACTGCCGCGGCTATGCCGCGGCGCCCTTGTCTTTGGGAGTAACGCTCTTAGCGGTAGCGCTGGAGTCGCTTGATTTACCGACATCTGCAGAGGCAGTTTTGCCATCAGCGACCAGGTTCTTTTTGCTACCCGTTTTGAAATCGGTTTCGTACCAACCGCCGCCGGCCAAGCGAAAACCCGCTGCCGAGACTAATCTTTCCAAGCCATCGCTTTGGCATGCAGGGCAATCCTTAAGGGGATCGGCGCTAATTTTCTGCAGTTTCTCCATACGATGGCCGCAGGCCTTGCACTCATATTCGTAGATGGGCATCTTAATGACTCCTAATAAGCTCAACCCTGACAAGCTTGGTTCTTTTAAAGATCGTTAAGATCGGTTCTTTTAAAGAACAGTAGCGGACACAAACGCTGCCAGGCTGCAATATGTGGCCAGTCGGGGTAAATTCCAAGGCTGCGGTTGATAAAGCGCCGCCATTATACCCTTTTGTGCCCCCTAACGAGCAAGGTTATACAGCTCCCTGCAGCTAATGGAGAGAAGAAAATGCCCAATGCGGTGATACTGGATGCGGAAAGCCTCGGCCCTGAGATCAACTTGACCGCCATTAAAGAGACAGTTTCAAACCTTGAGGTGTTTGAGCAAAGCACGACTCAACAAGCGCGGGAACGCCTTGCCAACGCGGATATTGCGATCGTCAACAAGGTCGTGCTGGACGCTGAGACACTCCAGCAGTTACCTAAACTGCAACTCATATGCGTATTGGCGACAGGCCTTAACAATATCGATCTTGAAAGTGCAGAAGCTAACAATATTCTAGTGAAAAACGTTGCGGCTTACGGCACAGCCAGCGTTTCTCAACACACCTTGATGCTAATGCTCGCGTTAGCCAATCGACTTCCTCTCTATCAGCGTGCGGTTGCCGCAGGCGAGTGGCAGCGCAGCGCCTTCTTCTGCTTGCAGAACCACCCAACGCTACAGCTCTCCGGCAAACAGCTAGTGATAGTCGGCCAAGGTGAACTGGGCTCCGAAGTCGCACGTTTGGCCGAGGCCTTTGGCATGCACGTTACCTTTGCCGCACGCCCCGGAAACGAAGCGAATGATAAGCGCCCTGCCCTGGACGACCTGCTACCAGACACTGATGTTATCAGCCTGCACTGCCCGTTGAGCGAGGCCACCAAGCACTTGATCAACCGTGAGCGCTTAGCGCGCGCCAAAAACTCGCTGCTATTGATCAACTGCGCCCGTGGCGGGGTTATCGATGAAGTGGCTGCGTTAGAGGCGTTGCGCAGCGGCAGGCTAGGCGGGCTAGGTGTCGATGTACTGCCCACCGAGCCGCCCAGAGAGGGCCATCCACTGCTGGATGCGCTCAGCGAGCCGCTCAACTTGATTGTGACGCCTCATAATGCCTGGATCACACCGGAAGCGCGTCAGAATATTGTTAGCCTGACAGCTAACAATATCCTTGAATGGAAAGCCAGCAAATAGAAATTGAGCGACTAACCTGAAGTGCCTTATAGGCCTTACTGGGTAGCAAAGTGGCTCGGGGCGCGGCAATTATCCAGCACCTCGAGCTCCACATGGGTCACCTGCGACCTCTCTGAGCCCTGCCATAGCCATTCGCTCAGCAGCTTGACCGCATCAGAGTGACCACACATCAACACCTCAACGCGGCCATCGGGTAAATTCTTGGCGTAGCCGGTGATGCTATGTTGAAGAGCTTTCTCTTGTGCAGCACGGCGAAACCAGACCCCTTGCACCTTACCAGTCACAAGAGCACGTACACAGCAATCGCTCATACACACCTCCCTGCCTTTCGCTTCTTAACGGAGAGTTAAACAAACTCGCGCTTGACAATGACTGCACTGTTGCGGGGTATCAGCGGGCGGCCACGACGCAGTAACAATGAGCGGGTGAACGCCGCCCCAAACAACAATATTAATGAACTGTAGTAAACCCACAGCAGTATCATAACCACCGACCCGGCGGCGCCATAGGTGGATGCTGTTGCCGTATACGCCAGGTAAATCGCGATCACACTGCGCCCAATGGTAAACAGCACCGCAGTGACAACAGCACCAATCAACACATCTTGCCAACGCAACACAACGTCGGGCAGTACCTTAAAGATGGTGGCAAATAGCAAAGTGACTACCCCCAGCGAGACCAGCGACTCAATTGACGTGGTCAACAAGCTGGCGAAAGGCACCAGATGATCGGCAGCCTGAAGCATACCGCGCAAGACGACGCCTAATACCAGTGATACCAGCAGTATAAACCCGATGGAGAGCACCACCGTTAACGATAGCAATCGATTTTTAATAAACAACAATACGCTGTTGGAGGTCGGCTTAGCTGTTACCCCCCAAATGGTATTGAGTGAAAACTGCATTTGAGCAAAGACTGTCGTCGCACCGATTATCAGCGCGCCTACACCTAAAAGTGTTGGCAGGATACCCGACTCTTCAATTCTCGACTGAGCAACGGCCTGCTCGATCGCTACCGCCGCATCCATACCCAGCGTGCCTTGAAGCTGAGCGACTATTTGGCCCTGGGCAGCCTCTTCGCCCAATACAACGCCGATTACCGTAACAGCGATAATAATGGTGGGCGCCAATGAGAAAAGCGTATAAAACGCTAGCGAGCCCGCGTAGCTAAAGGCATTTCGCTCTAACCATAGTGACGTGGCGTCTTGCACTACTTTCCACCAGAAGATAGCGGCGCGTTGAATCATATTCACTCCCTGTGTGCTGGGTATCGATGCTAGGTATCGGGTGTTTTATAAACGTTATCAATGTCCTACTTTTTCTAGCATACCTAACCACAGCGTTTAGCGCAGTTTTCTGGTAGGTTGCATCTCTGAGATCACCAAACGAAAAAGGAAGCTTGGATGGCCACTGACACTTCGCACTCCGCGACCGCCTGCGACTTCGACTGTTTGGTGTTTATTGGTCGTTTTCAGCCACCGCACCTGGGGCATCTGGCAGTTATTAGAGAGGCGCTTAAGCGCGCACGGCAGGTCATCGTGCTGGTAGGCTCTTCTTGGCAAGCCCGCTCCCTGCGTAATCCCTGGCGATTCGATGAGCGTCAGGCCATGCTACGCGCAGGATTTGATGACGCGGATAATCAACGTTTGGAAATTACCCCGTTACTCGATGCCCTCTATAATGACGACGTTTGGGTGCGCGACGTACAGCGCAAGGTGCGCGATTTGGCTACGCCTGCCAATGCCCGTCTACCCCGTATTGGTTTGATCGGGGCCAGCCGCGGCCAATCAAGCTACTACCTTTCACTGTTTCCCCAGTGGGAGTCGGTCAGCGTGCCGTCGGTGGAGGGTATTTCAGCAAGTCAGATACGCGCGCGCCTGTTTCACTCCCCCAGCTCAACCGATGATTACCTGAGCACGGGCGCTTACCACGATTTACCGCCGGGCGTAGTGGAGAGTGTTAAACACTTTTGTCATGAGCGTGCCTACCAGCGACTGCTGGAAGAGCAGCAGTTACTGGATCAGTATCGCCAAGCCTGGGCCCATGCGCCCTACCCGCCTATTTTTGTCACGGTCAATGCGGTGGTCGTACAGTCGGGCCATGTGCTGCTGGTACGGCGGACGGCGGCGCCGGGGAAAGGCCTTTATGCCCTGCCTGGGGGGTTTATTAATCCCCACGAACGGCTACTGGATGCCTGTTTACGCGAACTTCGCGAGCGCTTACGTTTAAAGGTGCCCGAGCCGGTGCTCAAAGGTTCATTGCGCGGTCAGCGGCTGTTTGATGAGCCCCACCGCAGTTGGCGCGGGCGTACCTTGGCGGAAGCTTTCTACTTTGCGCTACGCCCTGACCAGCAGTTACCGCGCCTAAAACCAGTCAAAGGCGGCGATCATGCACGCTGGGTAGCGCTGGCCGATCTTGAACCCGACAGCCTGTTCGAGGATCACTTTTTCATTATTCAGAACTTTCTGGGCCTGCCTGCTGATTTCGGCAGTGGCTAAACTTCAACCATTCGCCATTCGCCATTCGCAATTTACTAATTAGGCCTGAAGAAAATCCCGCGGCAGCTTCATCATCTGCCGCCATAAACGCTCTACGCCGGGTTTATGCACCATGGAGCAGCGGTATAAGCGAATTTCCAGCGGGATATCCCAACTTGGGTCACCTGCCCTCACCAAACGGCCGCTTTTTAGCTCCTCACGAATACAGAAGTCAGGTATCCACGCCACGCCAACGCCTTGTAGCACCATCCCCTTGAGGCCTTCGGCCATGGCGGTTTCGTATACGGTGCGTAGCTTCATACGCAGCGGGTCATTCTTCAGCAGCATGCGCACGCTGCGGCCCAAGAAAGCTCCCTGGGTATAGGAAAGATAGGGAATGGAGGTGTCGTGCTGGAGTGAAAACTTAGCTTTCCCGTGCTCGTCTGGCAACGAAACGGGCAGCATATTGACCTTACCAATCGAAAAAGAGGGAAACACCTCGGCATCCAGCTGCATAGTGGCAAAGGGGTCGTAATACGCGAGCATCAAATCGCAGTTCCCCTCCCGCAGCACGTGTATCGCTTCGCCAACATTCATCGCCACCAGGCGAGTTGGCAACTCGCCCAACCCCTGCTGCAGGCGGGAAATCCAAGGCGGATAAAAGCTCAGTGCCAGTGAGTGCGCCGCGACAATATCCAGCGCCTCATTGGCAATGGAAAGACCGCGCAAATGGCTAAGCGATTCGTTTAACTGTTCGACCAGATTGCGGGCGGTGACTAAAAAAAGCTGCCCTTCTGGCGTTAATCCCACGGGAGTGGTCGAGCGATCCACCAGCGTGACATCAACGGCCTGCTCCAACGCGCGGATACGGCGACTAAAGGCAGGCTGAGTTACATGCCGCTGGCGTGCGGATGCAGAGAAGCTACGCGTGTTGGCAAGCGCTACAAAATCTTCCAGCCATTTTGTTTCGAGATTCACTCCATGACTCCTTGTCTCACTCTGCTTTCACGCATAATGGTTTTCCTTGTAGATTGTATTATCTATTGAACCGGGGCCATTAAATAGGCCGCGCGCGAGATGACTTTCATCCACATCGGGCGCTGGTTGATTTCATCGAGGGTGACACGCCTGCAGTGCGCAAAGTCTTTTTCCAGCATCTTCTCGACACTGCCAGCAAAATCGCGGCTAGGAATAAATGCCGTAATCTCAAAATTCAACCGAAAAGAGCGATTATCCAAATTTACTGTGCCTACTGTGGCTGCCTGGTTATCAATCAATATGACCTTTTGGTGTAAAAATCCGGGAAGATAACGGTATATTTTAACACCTGCTCTTAACATATCGGGAAGGAATGAAAACGCCGAGAGGAAAACTAGCAGGTGGTCGGGACGCTCAGGAATCATTACTCGAACGTCGACACCGCGCATCGCCGCAAGACGCAGCGCGTCCTGAACCCCCTGGTCGGGAACAAAATAGGGGCTGGTTACCCACAGCCGCTGCTCTGCGCTATGGATCACCTGTTGCACAAGCAGGCTGGCAGTGTCCTGACGATCAGCGGGCCCCGAGGGCACAATCACCACGTGATGATCAATCGTGGAAGAAACGGTATTCGCTATCCAGTTCAAACTAATCACTTCATCAGTGGCCCAGTGCCAATCCTCCCAAAAGGCTTCCTGCAACCCCAGCACGCTAGGCCCTTCAAGCTTGAGGTGGGTATCCCGCCAAGCCCCATGCCGTTGACTCTCCCCTAGATACTCGACCCCGACATTAACCCCGCCTACCCAGCCCTCTTTGCCATCTATTACGGTTACTTTGCGATGGTTGCGGAAGTTAAGCTGAAAACGGTGTTTAAAGCCCCGTGACGAGCGAAAGGCACTCACGGCCACCCCCTCACTGATTAAATCATTGAGGTAGCTATCGGCTAATTTACGGCTGCCCAACTCATCGTAGAGAAAATATACCCGTACACCGCGCTGGGCAGCGCGCTGCAAATGCTGTTTCAAACGTTGCCCAAGTGCATCGTTGCGGACAATAAAAAACTGTATCAAGACATACTGTTCAGCGCGTTCGACGCCGTCAAACAGGCTTTCAAAGGTTGCCGACCCATCAATGAGCAGCGTCGCCTGGTTGCCATGGGTGAGGGGCATCATGGCGAGCTGTTCCACCGCCTGAATATCTGCATTATGAGAGGGCGCAACATAGGGCTCCACATTAGCTCGGTAGCGTAGCAGCACCCGGCGTAGCACGGTGTCCCGCTGCCCCCGGGCAGATACGTAGCCATAAAATCGCGGCCGCCCGAAAAACCAGTAAGCGGGCAGCGCAATATAGGGGAACGTAAGCAGCGATATGATCCACGCCACAGCCCCCTGAGAGGTGCGACTGGACATCAGCGCCATAATAGCCGAAACGATACCCATCACGTGTATCAATAAGATGCCAGTCCCTAGCAACCAGGAGGTCATAGCACGTCCTCATGAAGCTCACACAAATAACAAGGCCTCGCCGTCAGCGAGGCCCTTAAGCGTTTAAAGCCTAATCAACCTTACCACTCCTTTACGCCGACTGGGCAATAATCTCTTTCCACTTCGCAGGCCCGGTTTGATGTACCGATGTGCCTAGGCTATCAACGGCAACGGTCACTGGCATATCTTCTACCTCAAACTCATAGATCGCTTCCATCCCCAGATCTTCGAAGCCCACGACCCGTGATTTCTTAATCGCTTGGGCGACCAGGTAAGCCGAGCCGCCTACCGCCATTAAGTACACTGCCTCATTATCACGGATAGCATCAATAGCGGCTTGGCCACGCTCTGCCTTGCCGACCATACCCAGCAAACCGGTCTCTTCCAGCATGGTGCGGGTAAATTTATCCATCCGCGTGGCGGTAGTGGGGCCTGCCGGGCCGACGACTTCATCGCCAATCGGGTCAACGGGGCCGACGTAGTAGATAAAGCGGCCGCGCATATCGACAGGTAACGGCTCACCTTTGGCCAGCATATCGACCATGCGCTTATGGGCGGCATCACGACCGGTTAGCAGCTTGCCGTTTAATAGCAGCGTATCACCCGGCTGCCAGGTTTTGACTTCATCGGGCGTCACTGTATCCAGGTTGACGCGTTTGACGTTCTCGCCCGCTTCGCGGGTAATTTCCGGCCAGTCCTCAAGCTTCGGGGCTTTTAGCGCTGCCGGGCCTGAACCATCCAGGGTAAAGTGGGCATGACGGGTCGCCGCGCAGTTGGGGATGATCGCGACGGGCTTGTTAGCCGCATGGGTAGGATAGTCTTTGACTTTAATATCCAGCACGGTGGTTAAGCCGCCTAAACCCTGGGCACCGATACCGCTCTTGTTGACCTTATCAAACAGCTCTAGACGCAGCTCTTCGGCACGGTTGCTGGGGCCACGGGCCTGCAGATCCTGAATATCGATAGGATCGAGTAGCGCTTCTTTGGCAATCATCATGGCCTTTTCCGCGGTGCCGCCGATACCAATTCCCAGCATACCGGGCGGACACCAGCCAGCACCCATCTTCGGCAGTTGCTCCATCACCCAATCAACGACGCTGTCGGAGGGATTGAGCATGGCAAACTTGGATTTTGCTTCGCTACCGCCGCCCTTCGCCGCCACGTGAATCTCGACGCTGTCGCCGGGCACGATCGAGTGGTGAATAATGGCCGGGGTGTTGTCTTTGGTGTTGGCACGCTTGCCGTCAGGATCCGCCAGCACCGAGGCGCGCAGGATATTATCCGGTAGCAGGTAAGCACGACGAACACCTTCATTGATCATGTCGTCCAGGCTCATGTCCGCCTCCCAGGTAACGTTCATGCCTACATGAACGAACACGGTGACGATGCCGGTATCCTGGCAGATTGGGCGGTGCCCGGTGGCGCACATGCGTGAGTTGATCAGAATTTGCGCAATAGCGTCTTTGGCAGCGGGATTCTCTTCACGCTCGTAGGCGGCCGCCATGGCGTCGATAAAATCTTTGGGATGGTAGTAAGAGATGTACTGCAGAGCATCGGCAACGCTTTGAATAACGTCGTCCTGGCGAATCACGGTCATGGACTAGTAGCTCCTAGGTTATCGTCTAGTCAGCGGCTTTCCTCCGCGCCTGCGGAGGTGCCGTCTTAGCGTAGGCCGAGTATACCGTATTGGCCCTTACGCAGCAGCACTCTGCTGCGTAGAACTGACTACTTCGCCAATTCTTGATGTAAGTGTGTTTTTAATAACAAGATAACGGTATAAAAAAACGCTATGAAACTGAAGCGCCAACCGAATACTCTATAGCCGCTTACGCTGCCTGGCAGCGAGGACATAAGTAGAGCCTGCGCGAACCGACCATTTTGCGCTCAATCACCGCCCCACAGCGGTGGCACTCAAGGCCTGCTCGATCAAAAACCGCAAAACGCCACTGCCTGCGCGACTCCCCCGCTGCTTTGGCTTGCGCTATCCAGGCCTCTTGGTTAGTAACGCCTGCGGTTTGATAGGCTTGGCGGGTAACGTCAATAATGCAGGCAGCCAGCGTTTTTTGCTGTTCTGGGGTTAAATCCACCGGGCGAGCATTTGGCGGCAGTTGAGAGAAGAACAGGATTTCAGAGCGCAAATAGTTGCCCAACCCCGCCACCAACCCCTGATCGAGCAGCAGCGCGCCCAGGCTACGCTTATGAAACTGCTGCAAATTAAGTCGCTGTTGCACATCCGCAGGTGCCACCTTTTGACTCAACAGATCAGGGCCCAAGCGGGCTAAGAAAGGATGCTCGGTGAGATTGTCTGCATGCCAGAGGGAAATATCGGAGGCGCTATAGAGACTGGCGCAGCGCCCTTCTGCCGTTAGTCGAACACGCAGCGTGCGCTTTGTGTTAGGCGGCTTATCCTCGCTATGCAGCTTCCAAACTCCGTAGAGTTGATTGTGGGAGTAGAGCACGCGCTGATCGGCAAACCGAATAAGCATCGCTTTGCCCCAGGTATCTACCCGCACAACCCTAACACCGATAAAAGACGACGCCTGCTCGGCAAGTTCTGGAAAAGCAAACCAGGCAGCGTCGATCACCCGCCCACCTATCTGCTGCTCAATACGATCTGCCGCGCGACGAATTTCTGGGCCTTCCGGCATACCGTTAGCCCAGCGCCAACTGTTTTTCTTTCATCTGATGGAGCTGGTCGCGCAGCCGCGCTGCCTCTTCAAACTCGAGATTCTGCGCCGCTTCGAACATGGCATCCTCAAGCTTGCTGATGGCGCCCAGCAAGTCTTGCTTGCTCATGGTGGTGACATCATACTCCGCGGCGCTCTCAGCCACTTTACGCTCACTGCCACGGCGACGGCTGCTCTTCTTGCCTGGGGCCTGGGCAGCTTCAAGTATATCGGCCACCGAGCGTGTCACGGTGGTCGGGGTAATACCGTGCTCTTCGTTATGAGCAGTCTGCTTGGCGCGGCGACGCTCGGTCTCATCGATCGCCTTGCGCATTGAGTCGGTAATGCGATCACCGTAAAGAATCGCCTTGCCGTGGGCATTACGCGCCGCGCGACCAATGGTCTGGATCAGCGAACGCTCGGCGCGCAGAAAGCCCTCTTTATCGGCATCGAGAATCGCCACCAGCGACACTTCGGGAATATCCAGGCCTTCGCGCAGCAGGTTGATGCCTACCAGCACATCAAACTTGCCCAGGCGTAAATCGCGGATAATCTCCACCCGCTCGACGGTATCTATATCCGAGTGTAGGTAGCGCACCCGAATACCGTGCTCGTCAAAATACTCGGTCAGGTCTTCCGCCATGCGCTTGGTTAGCGTGGTCACCAGCACCCGCTCGCCGACTGCGGTGCGCAGACCAATTTCCGAAAGCAGATCGTCTACCTGGGTGCTGGCCGGGCGCACTTCGATTTCGGGATCCAGCAGCCCGGTAGGACGCACCACCTGCTCAACGGTCTGGCTAGCGTGTTCGCCTTCGTAGCGGCCGGGGGTGGCGGACACAAAAATCGTTTGCGGGGAAATAGCCTCCCACTCTTCAAACTTCATGGGTCGGTTATCCAGCGCCGAGGGCAGCCGGAAACCGTACTCCACCAGGGTCTCTTTGCGCGAGCGGTCGCCCTTATACATACCGCCCACCTGGGGCACGCTGACGTGGGACTCATCGATAAACAGTAATGCGTCATCAGGCAGGTAGTCGAAGAAGGTAGGCGGCGGCTCGCCCGGCGCACGGCCAGAGAGGTAGCGGGAGTAGTTTTCAATACCGTTGCAGTAGCCCAGCTCCAGCATCATTTCAATGTCGTAAAGGGTGCGCTGCTCTAGACGCTGCGCCTCTACCAGCCGTTCGTGCTTGCGCATCCACTCAAGGCGCTCCTTGAGCTCCTGTTTAATGGCGTCGATGGCGCCCAGAATCGTTTCCCGCGGGGTGACGTAGTGGGACTTGGGATAGATGGTCATCCGCGGCACTTCCCCGCGCACAGCACCAGTGAGCGGATCAAACAGGCGAATGGTGTCGATCTCGCTATCGAACAGCTCTACCCGCACCGCCTCTTCGTCGGAATCAGCAGGGAAAATATCGATCACATCCCCGCGCACCCGGTAGGTGCCACGACGGAAATCCATATCGTTGCGGGTATATTGCAGCTCGGCCAAGCGGCGCAAGAAGGCACGCTGGTCAATCAGTTCACCGCGGGTAAAATGCAGCCGCATCTTTAAGTACTGATCGGGGTCACCCAAGCCGTAAATGGCTGAAACAGATACCACAATCAGCGCATCGCGGCGCTCCAGCAGTGCTTTGGTGGCCGAAAGCCGCATCTGCTCGATATGGTCGTTAATCGAGGCGTCTTTCTCGATAAAGGTGTCCGATGAAGGCACGTAGGCTTCGGGCTGATAGTAGTCGTAGTAGGAGACAAAATACTCCACAGCATTATCGGGGAAGAACGCCTTAAACTCACCGTACAGCTGGGCCGCCAGGGTCTTGTTCGGCGCCATCACAATGGTTGGGCGCTGCTGCTGCTCGACCACATTGGCCATGGTGAAGGTTTTGCCCGAGCCTGTTACACCCAGCAGGGTTTGATGGGCAAGCCCAGATTCCAGGCCACTAATCAGCCCCTTGATGGCGGCAGGCTGGTCGCCAGCTGGCTGAAATTTTGACTGCAATCGGAAGGCTTTGCTCATCGGTGCTCCTAAAAGAAATAAATTAAACTAACCGCGTGGCGATCTCGACCGTTGACTGCGTCATAAGGCGCTGAATGGGGCAGCGGTGGCTAATATCTTCAAGCCTGGCGCGCTGCTCTGGGTCTTCAATACCGTGCAGCGTTAAGGCCACGTCTAGTTTGTAGATGCCCTTTTTTTCCTGGCTGTCATCCCGCTGAACGGTGACGGTAATGCCTTCAAGGGGCCACTCCTTACGCTTGGCGTACATCTGCACGGTAATCGCTTTGCAGGTGCCCAAGGCGATATCGAAATAGTCGTGGGGATCTGGAGCGCTTCCCTCTCCGCCGACGATGGGTGGCACGTCGGCATAGAGATCTTCTAGGCCATTGACTTCAACTCGCTGCCTAAAGGCATGGTTGCGTTCGCTGATCACGGTAATCGGAGGATGCATTATGATACCTTTACGCCTAGCTTGAGTTTTTCAATGGCATTAATCAGCGTCTCGCGCTTTGCCCGGCCGTCCACATCAGCACCATGCCGCCCCACTTCGGCGCTATCAACGCCGTCAAGCATCATCAGAGCCGTGGTAATTTTGTTGACCTGATCGACCGATTTAACACCTTGGAATGTTAACGACTGCTGCGCCATAGCGTTTCCCTGCCTGTTGACCTGTGCAAAACTGATACAAGAGAAAGAGTCTAGCACGCTAATGGTGCCTTGCAATCAGCGCCGACTGCCCACACCTAATAGCAGTAAAGATACGCTTCACGCTTTCGTACTGAATACATTACTACCGAACGCTTTCTCACTTTTTCAGGAGTTTTTATGGCGACCGTTACCGCTAGCAACCCGGCCCTTGGCAGCGTCCGCCTTAACCATTTAGCCGCCCTGGATGTGAAAGGGGCGGATGCAGAAAAGTTCCTGCAGGGTCAGACCAGCGCTCAAGTCAGCTTGGCCGATGGGCGTTTTGCGCCGCTAACCTGTTTTTGTACGCCCAAGGGGCGAATGTTAGCCAACGCCCAACTGGTGCGCTTGGGCGAAGAGCATTTCCGTTTGCTACTAAGCGTTACCCTGTTAGAGAGTTTAGCCAACCATCTTAAAAAATTTGCCGCTTTTTATAAGACTGAGCTGGTCTCGCTACCCGACCTTATCGTGATTGGCGCCAGGGATGATGCCCAATCCCTGGCGAATCAGCTGGATCTGGAGCTACCCGATCAAGTGGGCACCCATACCCACAACGACCAAGCCAGCGTACTCCGCTACCCAGGTGAGACATCGCGTTGGCTGCTGTGTTTCGATAAAGACCACAAAGTCGATGTAGTGTCGGTTCAAGATGACCAAGCGAGCCGCAACGCTTGGCAGCTTGAAGATATTCGTAGCGGCTTGGCGTGGCTAACCGATGCCCAGCAGGATCATTTCCTACCCCAGATGCTTAACTGGGAAGCGTTGGGTGGGATTAGCTTTAAAAAGGGCTGTTACACCGGTCAGGAAGTTGTTGCCCGAGCCCACTTTCGTGGCCAAGTAAAAAAACGCCTAATGCGCGTCAGTCTGGACACAGACACACTGCCTGAGGTGGGCGCTAGCGTAGTCAATGGTGACGATAAAGCGGTCGGCGAAGTGGTCGTCAGCACGACGACACCACAAGGCGGCGTCGAGTTACTGGCGGTCATGAACACCAAAGTAGCCGAAGAACAGACGCCTCTCTTTTTGGCAGGCGGGCCAGCGACCCTTCTCCCGTTACCCTATGCAATCGAGCGCGTTGATCCAGAGCAACTGGCGGTTAGCCTTCATGGCTAGGGCTTCTAGGCACTAGCTAAGCCAAACAGCGTCGCAGCGGTATCACTGCTCTGGGCCGCAACCTGCTGCGCTGTTTGTCCGCGCAGGGTGGCCACAACGTTACATACCTCGGCCACTCGACGCGGCTCATTCCGCATCCCCTGATAGCCACTAAGCGGCATATCGGGGCTGTCGGTTTCCAGCACAAACGCATCGTCAGGAAGCGCCGCAACGGTTCGCCGCAAGCGTTTGGCGCGCTCATAGGTAATCGCTCCACCCAACCCCAGCTTGAAACCTAGATCGAGAAACTTGTTCGCTTGCTCAATTGACCCCGAGAAGGCGTGGATCAACCCTGCGTTGGGCAGCGCTAACTGGCGAAGCCGT
The DNA here is from genome assembly GCF_031010175.1 of Halomonas sp. SpR1. GTDB lineage: Bacteria > Pseudomonadota > Gammaproteobacteria > Pseudomonadales > Halomonadaceae > Vreelandella. The sequence continues at coordinate 168,556 of NZ_JAUAMB010000001.1, read as the reverse complement.
TTAGCGACCTTGTCGTTGGCGTGAACGCAGTGCACCACTACTGGCAGCCCATGCTGCTTAGCCAGCTTTAACTGGGCGTCAAAATAGTGCCACTGGGCGTCAAGGGTGTCAGTAAAGCGGCCATCGATACCGCACTCGCCTACGGCTACCACCTCTGGGTGCTCGCTGAGCAGGTTATCCAGCGCAGCAATATCTGCCTCTTGATGCTGATCCACAAAGTAGGGGTGCATGCCCAGGCATACCGAGGTATCCGCCCGTGCACCCAGCGCCAGCACCTGCTGCCAGCGCGAACGGGTAGTGCCCGGCACCACAAAACGCACTACGCCCACTGCCTTAGCGGCCTCAAATACGTCAGTTCGATCATCATCGAACTGGGCAAAATCGAGATGGCAATGGGCATCAACCAGCATAGAGGCTTACCCTATAAACGTTAGTGCTCGCGGGTCGGCTGGAAGCGAATGTCCGGCCAGCGCTCCTGGGTCATCTGCAGATTCACCCGGGTCGGCGCGATATAGGTAAGATAACCACCACCATCGACAGCCAGATTGGCACTGGCTTTACGCTTAAACTCTTCAAGTTTCTTAGCGTCTTCACAGTAAACCCAGCGGGCCGTCTGTACATTAACGCCTTCGTACAAGCAGTCGACCTTGTACTCCTCTTTCAAGCGGTGAGCGACCACATCAAACTGCAGAGTACCCACGGCGCCGAGAATCAAGTCGTTATTGTCCATAGGCATAAAGACCTGGGTAGCGCCCTCTTCGGAAAGCTGCTGTAAGCCTTTTTGCAGCGCTTTCATTTTCAGTGGGTCTTTCAACCGCACGCGCTTAAACAGCTCGGGAGCAAAGTGCGGTATGCCGGTAAAGCGCATATCTTCACCCACGGTAAAGGTATCGCCAATCTGAATCGTACCGTGGTTATGGAGACCAATAATATCGCCTGGCCAGGCTTCTTCCACTTGGGAGCGATCAGAGGCCATAAAGGTCAGCGCATCGGCAATTTTAACGTCCTTGCCGATACGCACATGACGCATCTTCATGTTCTTTTCGTACTTACCCGAACAGACCCGCAAAAAGGCGATGCGGTCACGGTGATTCGGATCCATGTTGGCCTGGATCTTAAACACGAAGCCGGTGAAGCGCTCATCATCGGAAGTGACTACCCGTGTATCGGTTTCGTGGGCCTGGGGCGGCGGGGCGTACTCCACAAAGCCATCCATCATCTCGCGCACCCCAAAGTTACCCATGGCGGTACCGAAATAGACCGGCGAAAGCTCACCACGGCGATAAGCATCCAGATCAAACTCATGGGACGCCCCACGCACCAGCTCTACTTCCATGCGCAGCTCTTCGGCCTGCTCCTCACCAAGCACGGCATCCACTTCGGGACTATCCAAGCCCTCAATGCGTTTATCATCGGGGATCCGGCTGCCCTGGCCCTGAGTATAAAGATGAATCACGTCGTTATAGAGGTGATAAACGCCCTTGAAATGGCGCCCCATACCAATCGGCCAGGTCATCGGCGCACACTGGATATTCAATACCGTTTCGACTTCATCCATCACCTCAATGGGGTCGCGGATATCGCGATCCATTTTATTGATAAAGGTGAGGATCGGCGTGGTACGTAGGCGACACACTTCCATCAACTTAATGGTGCGATCCTCAACACCCTTGGCACCGTCGATGACCATCAAGGCAGAGTCAACCGCCGTGAGCGTGCGGTAGGTATCTTCAGAGAAGTCTTCGTGACCGGGCGTGTCCAGCAGGTTAACGATACGTCCGCCGTAGGGGAATTGCATCACCGAGGTCGTCACAGAGATCCCCCGCTCCTGCTCCATTTTCATCCAGTCCGAGGTAGCGTGACGGTCGTTACGCTTGCTCTTCACCGAACCGGCTAACTGGATGGCATTGCCAAACAGCAGCATCTTTTCGGTGATCGTGGTTTTACCGGCGTCGGGGTGCGAAATGATTGCAAAGGTGCGCCTAAGCCCTGCCTCTTGGGCTAGTTGTGTCTCTTTCATTGTGCCTCTTCAAATATAGAGTCTCAGCGCAGCACTCAATCAGCAGCTCTCGCTAACTAGCCACCGCGCAATGAGAATGTTCATTGGGGCAATTGTAACGCCTGGAGGCAGCTGTTGTCGCGGGTGGCATCAAAAGTGCCGCTCCTTGAAAAAAAAGACAAAAAAAACGCTGAACAAGTCAGCGTTTTAAAAATTAGCGGCAATCGTGTTGCCGCCAAATAGCATTAAGCGTAGGTGTTTACCTGAGTGCCTACGCTACCCTCTTTGGCAAGGTCTGGTTGAGCCCCAGTATCCGCAGAAGCCATGATCTCGGTCACTTGCTGTGCCTGAGTATCCAGCGCTTCTTTAAACACCTGCATCTGTGCCTGCTCGGGGGTTTGCGCCTGGTTCATATAAAGCGACGCGCTTACTGAACTGCTGATGCCTACATCCATATATCCACCTCATGGTGTGCAAATGTACTTATAAACTAGCAAAGCATTAGATCACGCGCAAAGCAATCGTTCACTATTACTAGTGCCAGCAACTACTACTATCGGCTTAACTGGACTGATCATTAATGAATTTAACGCCCGCTAGAACCTATCAGCCCGGAAGGGTGCCATATCAATGGCGGTAGGTTGCCCTTCCATCATATCCGCCAGCAACTGCCCGGTCGCCGGCCCGAGGGTGAACCCCTGATGGCCATGACCAAAGGCAAGCCATAGTCCGGGATGTCTTGGCGCAGGCCCAATCACCGGCTTCATATCAGGCAAGCAGGGCCGCGCGCCTTTCCAAGGAGCCTCATCACGGCGCTCGCCTAGCGGGAAAACACTGCGCGCGACTTTCTCTGCTGCGCCCAGTTGATTGACGTCAGCAGGTGCATCCAGGCGATCCAGCTCAGCTCCGGTGGTCAAGCGAATGCCGGCGTTCATCGGCGCAAGCAGGTAACCCACCTCGGCATCCATGACCCAGAAATTCAGCTTTGCAGGCGCTTGGGGTGCGTAGTGCATGTGGTAGCCGCGCTTTACAAAAGTAGGGAAATGATAGCCCAGCTCTTTTAGCCAGCTTCCCGCCCAGGGCCCTAGCGCCACCACTACATCATCTACTTCTAAGCTTTCAGAGTCGGTATTGACCTGCCAGCGCTCACCTATTTGCTTAACTGATCGAATGTCCGCCTGCAAAATGCGTCCACCGTGGTTACTAAACGCCTCCGCGTATGCCGCAACCAGCGCACCGGGGTCAGCAACAGTCCATGGGTCAAGCCAATGAATCGCACCGATAATGGTGTCACTCAGAGAAGGTTCTTTCTCCTCAAGTGCCGCCCTATCTAGCTGCTCAAACTGCACGCCATAAAGGCGCCGCGCCTCTTCGGCCTCTTTGATTCGCGCCGTCAGCTTTTCCGGAGTGCGGTAAAGCTCAAGCCACCCTTGCCTACGCACCAAGTGCTCGGCGCCTGCGGCATCAATCATCGGGCCGTGGGTTTTTAGCGAAAGCTGAATCAGTGAGGCGTATTCCGGAACAATCTTCTGGTAAGCCTTCGGCGCAGAGTTCATCCAATAACGCAAAAGCGGTGAGGCGGCGTTGACCATGCCTGCCGGACGGTAACGAATATCTACCCGACGGTTAGGTAAAACGCTAAGTAGTGTCTTCATATCGCGAGGAAAAGGGTAAGGCCTAACCGCTTCACGCTGAATAATGCCCGCATTGCCAAACGAGGTTTCACGACCAGGCTGAAGGCGATCCACAAGAGTGACTTCATGCCCTCGCTGGCGAAGATGCCAGGCAATGCTGACACCCACCATGCCTGCTCCCAAAACTACCGTTTGACGCGCCATTTTGATGCACTCCCTTTTACGGATTTAAAACCACAATTGAAGATCAATAACTATTTGAAAAATATCACCAATTCATCCGCATTTATATAGTCGTAAACGCTATTTTTATGCCAATAAACAGCAATTAATACTGCCATAAACGTTAAAAGCGATGACTCCACTATTAGCGGCATAACAATTGCTTAGTTTCTATTAAGAAACCTTGATGGCATTCAGTTAGCGCCGATGTAATGGTTTCTCCCCCCTGCCGCGCAAAACCAATAAAGCACCAAAAAGAAGCGCATGCGCACCAAAAGTTGCTAAGGAAAACACCATGCCTGCCACGCTTGATTTGCATAGCTCGCTGCTCGATACGCTCTGGGTACTTTGGGCCGCTGCCCTGGTATTTGTGATGCAAGCTGGCTTTCTCTGCCTGGAAGCGGGTACTACGCGTACCAAGAACGCCATCAACGTCGCTATGAAAAACGTAGCGGACTTTGCCATTGCCGTCAGTGTTTTTTGGTTAGTCGGTTTTGGCATTATGTTTGGCGACTCCCACCATGGCTTAATCGGCACGACCCTGTTGGGTTGGCAGTTAGAAGCTTCCGGTAGCTGGGTGATTAGCGTTTTTATTTTCCAGGCCATGTTTTGTGCTACCGCCGCTACCATTGTGTCGGGCGCGGTGGCAGAACGTATGCCCTTTTTAGCCTACACCTGGACGGCCCTATGGATTGCCCTACTTATCTATCCGGTATTTGGCCACTGGGCATGGGGCGGGCTTTTGAGCGGCGCGAAGGGCTGGCTAGGGTCGCTTGGGTTTGTCGACTTTGCGGGCTCGACGGTAGTGCATAGCGTTGGCGGCTGGGTAGCGCTAGCAGCGGTACTCTGTATTGGCCCACGCACTGGGCGCTTCACCCAGGGCAAACCACCCACCGCCTTTCCCTCTGGCAACCTTCCCCTCGCCATGCTGGGCGCGCTGTTTATGATTTTAGGCTGGTTTGGTTTTAACGGCGGCAGCACCCTGGCGGTTACCGAACAAATACCCAGCATAATAGCCAATACTGTTTTGGGCGCCGTTGGTGGCATTCTTTCGGGCATGCTAATGGGGCTAAGAACGCGGCGCTACGCCGATGTGATGTACGCGATTAATGGCGCCATTGCAGGCTTGGTTGCCGTCACCGCCAGCGCCCACGTGATCTCTTTATCGGCGGCATTTGGCCTAGGGGCGGTTAGCGGCGTACTGATGGTGCTGACCAGCGAATGGCTGCTAAGTAAGCATATTGATGATGCCGTCAGCGCCATCCCTTCGCATCTTGTCGCAGGAATATGGGGGACGCTCGCCCTGCCCTGGGTGGCTGACTTAACGCTGCTGGATAGCGGTTTGTCTCGATCCGCTCAGTTTGGCGTTCAACTGATAGGCGTTGTGGTGTGCGGTGTCTGGAGCTTTGGCAGCGCTTGGCTGCTGTTTCGTATCACCCGGCACTTCCTACCCATTCGCGTCTCACCGGAGGCAGAAAAAATGGGCCTCAACCTCGCCGAGCATGGCGCCAATAATGAACTAAACCAACTGCTTGAGCATATGCGCCAGCATGAAAAACAGGGCGATATGCGCCAGCGAATTGACGCCGACCCGTTTACCGAGGTAGGCGAGATAGCGGCGAGCTATAATCGCGTCACCGCCGCCCTTGAACGCGCCGTTGGGCATACCCGCGTGATGCTGCGTAATCTGCGCGACGGCGTGATTACCTGGCAGGCAGACGGCACCCTGACAAGCCTTAACCCCGGCGCGGAACAACTCTTTGAGGTAGAGGCCCTAGAGCTTATTGGCCAACCTATTACGCGGCTATTGCCAAACCGCTCCCTTACCCCTGGGGCGCGCCATGAAATTAAGCGACGCACCTCAGATATGCAGGTGCGCTATCTGGAAATTCAGGTGAGCGAGGGAGCCAGCGGCTCCGCGTCAGAGCGCTCAGGAATGGTGCGCGACATTACCGAACGCAAGCAGCTCCAAGAGCAGCTAAACCGCGAACGCGACCTTGCCCGCACCACGCTGGCATCCATCGGTGATGGCGTGATTACCTGCGACGCCAGTGGCAACGTGACGTTTATCAATACCGAAGCGTCGCGCTTAACCGGATGGACACCCGACAATGCTATCGATAAACCCATTTACAGGGTGTACCAATTAATTGAGGAAGCCAGCGGTGAGCCGCTCAGCAACCCGGCCAGGCAAGTTCTCACCCAGCTAACCCCGGTACACTCCACCGAACACTGCCTGTTAGTGAATCGTGATCACTCGCACACGCCCATCCAGCACAGCGCTTCACCGATACGCTCGCGCAGCGGCATTACCCTCGGCGCAGTGGTTGTTTTTCAGGATGTCAGCCTCACTCGCCAGCTCACTGAACAGCTTAGCTATCAGGTCAGCCACGACAACCTAACCGACCTGCTCAATCGTCGCGCCTTCGAATCCGCGCTCACCGCACTACTTAATCGCGACGATGGTCACCATGTGCTGTGCTACCTGGATCTCGATCAATTCAAAATCGTCAATGACACCTGCGGCCATCTCGCAGGAGACGAGCTGTTGCGCCAAGTAGCATTAAAACTGAAAGGACATGTGCGCAGCAGTGATATCGCCGCCCGGCTGGGTGGCGATGAATTCGCTTTGTTGCTACCTGACTGCGCTATCGAGCATGCATTGGCAATTGCCGAGGCGCTGCGCTGCGATATCGAACAGTACCGTTTTGCCTGGCAGGGGCACACCTTTGGTTATCGGCGTGAGCATGGGTTTGGTTGGATTAAACGCGGCTCAGCCCATGCAGTTGAGCCAGGCACTCCACGCCTCAGATGCGGCGTGCTACGTTGCAAAAGAGGCTGGCCGCAATCGCATCCACTGCTACCAGCCTGACGATCATTCGTTATTGGAAAAGCATGGCGAACTACAGTGGGCACAACGCCTGCAAAATGGCTTGGACAACGACGCCTTCCGCCTTTTTGGCCAACCCATTACCGCCGTGTGTGCCGATGGCCCTGGTTACCACGAAATTCTGCTCCGCCTTGAAGAGCAGGGAGAAATCATCGCGCCGGGTAGCTTTCTGCCCGCTGCTGAGCGTTATCACTTCATGGTGCGCATTGACCGCTGGGTCATTCGCAACACCCTGGCCTGGCTAGGGGATCAAAACCGCCACGCTGCCCTGCCTTCACATAGCCTATGGGGAATCAATCTTTCCGGCGCTTCGCTATCCGATGCTGATTTTTGCCAGGATCTTATTACCCAAGTCGCCAAGGCAGGGCTGCCCCACGGCACGCTGTGTTTTGAAATTACCGAAAGCACCGCCATTGCCCAACTCTCAAGTGTCAGCGAATTAATTGTTACCCTGAAAGAGTACGGCTGCCGCTTTGCACTGGATGACTTTGGCACCGGCCTCTCCTCTTTTAGCTACCTAAAGCAGTTGCCCGTCGATTATCTAAAAATTGACGGTAGCTTTATCCGCAATGTGCATCAGGATCCAATTGACCGGGCGATGGTAGAGGCGATCCATGCCGTCGGCAAGGCGCTGGCAATTAAGACAATCGCTGAGTTTGTGGAGACCCAAGCCACGCTGGACACGCTGCACCAAATGGGTATCGACTTCGCACAGGGGGACTTACTGGGCAGACCTGAACCACTTACCCAGATGGCGAGCCACCGCATTAAGGTGATGCCACGCTAGCGCGCAGAGGAATCTAAATGCCAGAAACGCAAAAAAAACCCAACAAGGGCATGGTCTCTAATAGAAATCTGTTTGCTAAGATTAGCGTTGCCAGGATAGGCAAGGAAAAATACTGGGGAGATATGCGGGGGGGGGGGTAATGGGGTGGATGATGGGACTTGAACCCACGACCACCGGAGTCACAATCCGGGGCTCTACCACTGAGCTACACCCACCACAACCTTGGTTTTGTCGAAAACTACCTGTGCTTGACAATCCGTCGTTAAAAATCAACTCAAAATGCTCATTTACAACTTGTAAACTCCGCTTTTTCGTTAATTTTTGCCTCGTCTAGTCTTCGCTCGGTGACTTTTCGTACAAATCCAGAAACTGGAAACGCAAATATTGTCACTGGGGTGGATGATGGGATTTGAACCCACGACCACCGGAGTCACAATCCGGGGCTCTACCCCTGAGCTACACCCACCAAAGACAATCTTACGTAAAACAAATAGCATGCGCTTGTAGATAGGATTCTGACAGGTTGTTACCACTGAGTTAAGTGGCACGCCCAGCAGGAATCGAACCCGCAACCTACGGCTTAGAAGGCCGTTGCTCTATCCGGTTGAGCTATGGGCGCACATATAGCATTCATAAGAAACGAATACTGATGAGCACTAGACCACAACTGCAGCTTGGAAAAGCAAACTACTACCTTTCATGCTAAGTGATTGGTCGGGATGGAGGGATTCGAACCCCCGACATCCTGCTCCCAAAGCAGGCGCGCTACCAGACTGCGCTACATCCCGATTTTTATCACCTTAGACGCTACCGTGCTGCCCGTCTCAAGCGAGGCATATATTACTATTTTTAATTTTAAAGTCAACCATTAAAGTGATTGTTAGTGAAGGCGCTTTGCCTGGATGCCCCGGCATGCGAAAATTGTCGTCTTTAAAGCGCTGTTGCGTGAGCGCTTTACTGTCTAGGCCATTTTTAACATCCACAGGGATTCCATTACATGACCGCCCAACTAATCGATGGCAAAGCCATCGCTGCTAATGTCCGCCAACAGGTTGCCGAAAAGATCGCCGTACGCCGTCAAGCTGGCGGGCGGGCACCAGGACTAGCCGTGGTTGTGGTCGGAGACGATCCCGCCTCCCATGTATATGTCAGTAATAAGCACCGCGCCTGCGAGCAGGCAGGCATACTCTCCTTTCAGCACGCCCTGCCCGCTACGACCTCTCAGCATGAGCTGGAAGCCCTGGTTGACCAGCTTAATAGCGACCCAGCTATTGATGGCATCTTGGTTCAGCTACCGCTGCCCAACCATCTCGATGCCGAGCCTATTTTAGAGCGCATTCTGCCGAGCAAGGATGTCGACGGCTTCCACCCCTACAACATTGGCCGCTTAGCGCAGCGTATGCCCGCCCTGCGCCCCTGCACACCAAAGGGGATCATGACCCTACTGGCACAGAACGATATCGCGTTGCGCGGTCTGGACGCTACCGTGGTAGGGGCCTCCAACATTGTTGGTCGTCCTATGGCGCTGGAATTGCTGTTGGCGGGCTGCACAATCACGGTGTGTCACCGCTTTACCCAAAACCTTGAAGCCCACGTAAGCCGTGCAGATATTTTAATCGTGGCTGTGGGTAAGCCGGGGATTGTCAAAGGGGAATGGATTAAGCCGGGCGCTATTGTGATCGACGTGGGTATCAATCGCCAAGAGGATGGCACGTTAAAAGGCGACCTCGATTTTGCTACTGCCGCCGAACGCGCCAGCTTTATCACCCCCGTACCGGGCGGTGTGGGGCCAATGACCGTCGCAACACTGCTGGAAAACACCCTGGAAGCCGCCGAACAGCACGACTTAGCGGCTGGTCACGCCTGAGTTAAACATCACCCTTTTTATCTAGGAGCACAGCGCAGTGAAGCGTATTGGTATTATTGGCGCAATGGCGCAGGAAGTAAGCACCTTAGTGAGTCAACTGGACAACCCCCAGCGCTACGAGCATGCGGGTTTTGTGTTTCATACCGGCACCCGTTATGGACTTGAGGTGGTAGTGCTGCAGTCGGGGATAGGCAAAGTCAACGCCGCAGTAGGCACGGCTATTTTATTAGAACGCCATCAGCCCGACGCCATTATCAACACTGGCTCCGCCGGTGGCTTTGCCACCGATTTAAACATTGGCGATGTGATTATTTCTGACGAACTGCGTCATCACGACGTAGACGCCGTGGTGTTTGGGTATGAAATTGGCCAAGTGCCGGGGATGCCCGCTGCTTACTTAGCCGACACAGCGCTGCGTGAAATCGCGCGTAACGCCATAGCGTCATTAGGTGAGGTCAAGGTGCGCGAAGGCTTGATCGCCACCGGTGACGCCTTTATGTCCGATCCAGCCCGGGTAGACGCAACCCGGGCCCAATTCCCCAGCATGCTTGCCGTAGAGATGGAGGGCGCCGCCATTGCCCAAACGTGCCACCTCTACAATTGCCCTTTCGTGGTTATCCGCGCACTTTCGGATATTCCCGGCAGTGGCGACAACCACCTCTCCTTCGATGAGTTTCTGGAAGTGGCTGCCGACCACTCATCGCGCATGGTTGATCAAATGCTTAAGCAGCTTGGCAATGCCTAACGGGGCTTGCTAGATGCTTGAAGCCGTCGGCGGTAAAGCCGTCGACGGCACTCGTTACCCGCTAAGACTTTATCGCCCAGCTAAGCGTCTCCCCCGCCAGCAGCGGGATGATTTGCTCCCCTTGGGCGTAAGGATAACTCTCCGGCAGCGTCCAATTCCGTCGCTCAAGCGTAATGGTGTCTGAGTTAGGTGAGAGCCCATAAAAACGCGGCCCATTGAGGCTGGCGAAGGCTTCCAACTTGTCCAATGCATCCATTTCATCGAAGGCGGTGGCGTAAAGCTCAATGGCCGCAGGGGCAGTATAGGCACCGGCACAGCCGCAGCTTGATTCTTTAGCCCCCTGGGAGTGAGGTGCACTATCGGTGCCCAAAAAGAACTTATGGCTGCCACTGGTGGCTGCTTTCAGCAGCGCCTGGCGATGCTGTTCACGCTTCAGGATCGGCAGGCAGTAGTAGTGAGGACGAATCCCTCCCACCAGCATTTTATTGCGGTTAAACAGCAGGTGATGAGCGGTAATGGTAGCCGCCACATTATCAGGCGCGTGAGCAACAAATTCAGCTGCCTGCTGGGTGGTGATATGCTCACACACTACTTTCAGCGTTGGGTGGCGTTCCAGCAGTGGCTTCATCACTGTTTCAATGAATACCGCTTCGCGATCAAAAATATCGATCTCTGCATGGGTGACTTCACCGTGCACCAGAAGTGGCATGCCCACTTTGGCCATCATCTCAATCGTTGCATCACAGCGGGCCAAGTCAGTCACCCCTGAGTCGGAGTTAGTCGTGGCGCCCGCAGGGTAAAGCTTCACCGCTTTGACAATGCCACTTTGCGCCGCGCGCTCGACCTCTTCCGGTGGGGTTGTATCGGTGAGGTAGAGCACCATTAAGGGCTCGAAGGGACTGCCCGCGGGCAAGGCATCGAGGATACGCTGACGGTATTCTAGCGCCTTGGCCGTGGTGGTAACCGGCGGGGTGAGATTGGGCATAATGATCGCCCGCCCCATTTGCGCAGCAGTATGGCCGACTACCGCTTTAAGCGCTTCATCGTCGCGCAAGTGAAGGTGCCAATCGTCGGGGCGGGTCAGTGTTACGGTGTCCACGGCAAGTCCTGTAGTGGTGTGAAGACAGATAGAATGCAGCGTGTACAGTATACGCAATTGCGCGATGGGATAAATCCGCTACTCAGGCGCCCACACCCTCGTCCAAGTGTCGTATCATGGCGCTGCTTTTTAAGACACGGCTATTTTAAGACTCAGCTCGAACGGTTAATTTTTACACGCTTTTATAACAGTTGGTTTTTGACGCTAAGGATTCGGTTGTTTATGCAGAACGTGCGGCGCTATGCGGATATTATTGCCAGCCTGGAAGGATTGATGTGGCTAAGCCTAGCCTGGTCGATTTCACTCTCCGTTCATATCGGCAGCACGGAACCCACTCTCGCTAGCCTATTAGTGATTGGTGCCCTGGTGGTTTTCTGTTGGGCACATCGGCCGCTACGCTATTTATTGGGACGCTACCATATTCGCAAACGGCGCACCGATATGTGGATTCATACCCTGGCGCTACCGCTTCTGTTGGCGATGTTCTTCCACATAATGATTGAAGCGTTGCTGGGTAGCGCCTGGCTTCCGCCTAAAATGCTGCTGTTCAATATCTTGGCTTCTGCAGGCTGGGCAACTTACGTCATGACCCTGCTGATTAAATTTATCATTCATGGCTTTAAAGCCAAACACAAGTAAGCCCATCATGCCGACTGCCCTACCCCTTCCGCTGTCTACCCCCAACCGTAATCTGGTGCGACTGACTATTGTGCGCGGCATCACTTGGACCGGTTTTTTACTGGCTATTGTGGTGGGCGTAGAGCTGCTGGCCTTCGATCTACCGGTAACCGCTGTGGTGAGCGTGGTTATATCCATGGGCGTGCTCAATATCGCCACCTGGTGGCGCCTGGGCCGCCCACGTGCAGTGACACATCTAGAGTACTTGCTGCATTTACTCGCCGACATTACCGGCTTAACACTTCTGTTCTACTTCTCAGGCGGCTCCACCAACCCTTTTATCACCTACTACCTGGTGCCGGTCACCATCGCAGCCGCCACACTCCCCTGGCGCCACGCCTGGATCATCGCCGCCTGCTCCATGGCGGGCTATACCTTTTTGATGTTCTCCTACTATCCGATCCCTCAGTTGGGCCATATCAATAGCGATAGCCCCTTGAGCCTACACATACTAGGCATGTGGCTTAACTTTGGTCTCTCTGCAGGTCTGGTGACGTTTTTTATTTATAAAATGGCCCACGCACTGCGGAGCCGTGATCAGGCGCTCTCACGCACTCGGGAAGCCGCCCTGCGTAATGAGCAGGTGTTGGCAGTTGCTACCCAAGCCGCGGGCACTGCCCATGAGCTGGGCACCCCCCTCTCTACCATGGCAGTTCTCCTCAAAGAGATGCAGGCCGATGCCCCCGCCGACTCGGCGCTCGATCAAGACATTAATTTACTTCGTCAGCAGGTAGACGTGTGCAAATCGCGCCTGCAGAATTTAGTCTCAAACGCTGATCGACGTCGCATGGCCGAACCTGAAGTGCTCGATGCTGAAGTGTGGCTGGCAGGCGTTGTACAGCGCTGGCTGGTGCTTCGCCCGGATGTAAGCCATCAATTCGATGTGGCCGAGAAACGCGGAAGGCCCTGGCTGGCCGTCGATGCCACGCTTGACCAGGCGTTAACGAATTTGCTGAATAACGCCGCTGACGCCAACCCTGAACACATTGCCATACGCTTAGACTGGCAAAGTGAGAGCGTGGTGATCGATATACGTGACCATGGCCCAGGTGTCGCCATGTCGATTGCCGACCAATTGGGTGAGACGTTTATTTCGACGAAAAGCAAGGGCATGGGTATCGGTTTGTTTTTAACCCATGCCACCATCAATCGCTTTGGTGGCGGCGTAAGCCTGTATAATCACCCGGAAGGGGGTACGCTAACGGAAGTTACGCTGCCTCGCTGCGCGGCGCCAAACTAAACGCGACCGCCCCAAGCACCGCCAGTAATGGATTGAGGACAACATGCAAACGCGAGAGCAACGCCTGCTGATCATTGATGACGATGAAATGTTTTGTCATGTACTGAATCGTGCCCTAACCCGCCGCGGTTACGACGTTATTGTTGCCCACGACGCAGAGCAGGCCCTGACCATGGCCGCACAGCATGCGCCTACCATGGCGACCCTTGATTTAAAGCTGGAAAACAGCTCAGGGTTGAAACTGCTTCCCGAGCTACTTGCCACCGTCCCCCAGTGCCGCGTTGTGGTGCTAACGGGCTATTCGAGTATTGCCACAGCCGTTGAGGCAATGAAACTTGGCGCGGTTAATTACTTGTGTAAACCGGTGGATGCTGATGACGTTTTAATCGCTTTCGAGCGCCAAGCTGGCGACCCGGATATTGAACTGGCTGACAATCCGCCCTCGATAAACCGCATCACCTGGGAGCATATTCAGAAAGTGCTGCAGGAGCACGATGGCAATATATCCGCCACCGCCCGGGCGCTGGGCATGCATCGCCGTACTCTGCAGCGTAAGTTACAAAAACGCCCGGTACGGCGTTAGAGGCTGGAAAAAGCTACCCCGCCAACCACAAAAGGTCATTGGCGGGGACAAACGGATTATTTAATGCGCCGTCCAACCAAGATCAATATTAAAGCTCGATCCGGTCACGGCACCGGCGGCGTCGGACGCTAGGTAAGCAACTAACTGCGCCACCTCTTCAGGCTCGATCAAGCGCTTGATCGCCGCCTGTTTGAGCATGACTTTTTCGATCACCTCCTGCTCATCCATACCGTGCAATTTAGCCTGGTCGGCGATTTGATTGTCCACCAGCGGGGTTTTGACATAGGCAGGACATACCGCATTCGCAGTGATGCCTTGTTCACCGCCCTCGAGCGCAGCCGTTTTGGTCAAACCGATCATACCGTGTTTGGCACTGATATAGGCCGCCTTACCCGGTGAAGCCACCTGCGCGTGTATCGAGGCAATATTAACGACGCGTCCCCAGCCCTTTTCGCGCATATGCGGCCACGCCGCCTGAGTCAGTAAGAAAGGCGCCGTCAGCATCAGATCGATAATTTGACGCCACTTCTCCTCGGGGAAGGTCTCAATCGAAGCAACGTGCTGAATCCCAGCGTTATTGACCAATATATCAACACCGCCAAAGCGCTTAACTGCATCTGCCACCGCCGCACGGCAGGCATCAGGATCGGTTAGATCCGCTTCAAAGAAAGCCGCGCCGGCTTGTTCAGCGACAGCCTTACCCGCAGGATTAAAATCGACGGCCAGCACTTGATGGCCTAGTTCACAAAAGTGCTTAACCACAGCGGCACCGATCCCGCTGCTGGTACCGGTGACCAGCGCAACTCGCGGCGTTGTAACGGCTTGAGAAGTCATAGGCAATTTCCTTTTCACTACGTGGATGGAAGTTCTGGTGGATGGAAGTTCTGTTTGTAGAGTCCTTGTCAGTATAGCTATCTAGGCGTTGGGGACTTCAGCGGGTTGCATTAAACGCGTCATCATTTGCTGCGCCAGCCTCGCGGCCTCCTGCATGCTCTCCAGCTCGCTTAAATCACCCAAAATGGCGCGCTTGTAGAGTTGGTAGCCGCCGGGTAAGCGCTCAAGGGATAGCTGATAAGCGCCTGAGGGCAATGCGAGCGTAAAAGTCTCCGTCATGGACTCAGTCAGCAGAGACTGGTCGGGCACTACGACCAACCACAGCTCACAGGGCGTAATCAGCGCACCCACCATGTACTCAGCGCCGTAATGCTGAAAGCATAGCGCATCAACCCCTAAACGCGGGTTCCAGTCACTTCTTTGTTTAATTGATGGCAAGTGCGCATCTCGGTACGCCTGCGCCAGTTCAGCAAGGAAGGTGTATTCGTCAGCGGTAAGCGTTTGCATAGGCTTAATCGTTTTCCCAGATGATAACGGGCATTAATGGTTCGTGTAGCGAGCTGCTATTGGCGAAACAAGCTCCGCTCAGCCACAATGGGCGCGAATTTATCGCTCAGCCAACGGCTATTTACCCTTCAGTGGCTGCCCACTTGGTTACTTATTCTGCTTATCGTAAAGGAGTACCCGCTATGTTTGTGGTTATTTTTGGTCGGATGTCATGCCCTTTCTGTGTGCGCGCAAAACAGCTCGCCGAGCACTTGGAAAAAGCCGGTAAAATTGAGGGTTATCGCTATGTAGATATGCCTTCCGAAGGCGTAACGAAAGAAGATATTGCCAAAACGGCAGGTAAACCCATTCACACCGTTCCGCAGGTGTTTGTCGATCAAGCCCACGTGGGCGGCTTTACTGAATTTGATCAGTTTGTTCGCGATCAGCAGTTGCTTGCCGTTTAACCGCTCGTTAATACGCGTTGAACCCTTGCTTATCTCGCTTGCCTATACTGAGCAGTTATTTAATGGCTCACGCTAGGTGTGCCACTTTAGGCAAGGAGTTCACCATGCAGCGTCAGGAGTTTGTTCAACAGCTGTGGCTTGACTATGTGCATACCCACCCCGATATTGGCGCGCTTAGGCTGTGGCCATTATCAACTGCGGCCGAATATTTAACGCTCGTCACGCTCAATTACGGCCCTTTTACCGCTGCCGCGCTTACCGGCAAATTGGCCCATATGGGCTATCGCCGGATGGGCCACTACGCCATGGCCGATAAAGGTCTACTAGTACAACTGCTCGCCCCAAGCGACGGCAGCAGTTGGCTGGTGCTAGCAGAATTGCAAATTGGCACACTCTCCAAAGCGCCACGGGAAGCCATTGAAGGGTTGGTGCAACAATCTCATCCTCAGGACTGCAAGGGCCATAACTTACTCTGCCGTGGCCGCCCTTGGCCAATGCCTAGCTGGGCGCTTTACCAACAGCTGCAGCAAGCGCATCCATTAGCTGCCTGGATAGCCGTGATGGGCCCCCGTTTACATCATGCTGGCTTTGATTGCGGGCAGCTTGGGGAACCCTTGGAGGCACTGGATCAACGCCTAAACGAAGTGGGCATGCCAAGCCTGCAGGGGCAGCAGAACGGCGTTTTTGCAGTGTCGTCGCTGCTGGATCACCGTTTCTACCCCACCACACCGCAGAAAACAGTTTTCGCCGATGGCGATGAGCATCGTCTCTGCCTGGGTGGCCTGGCGCTCGTCCAAAAGCACGTTGAAGATAACCACGAGCGCATTGCCGATGTCCTGCTTCCCCACCACACGCGCTGTGAGATGGCTTGAGACGCTAGCGGCATAAACTAGCGTCTCAAGGAAAGCGGTGGTTATTAGGCGTCAAACGTCATCTCAGGAACATGGTCAGGCACAATTAGTTTGCCCGCCGTTTTCTCGACGATCTCCTCGACGCTTACGCCCGGTGCGCGCTCCTTGAGGATAAAGGCGCCATCTTTGATTTCAAGATAGGCGAGATCCGTCAAGACACGGTTAATGCAGCCTGCGCCGGTTAGCGGCAGTTCGCATTTTTCCAACAATTTGGACTCACCGTGCTTCGAGGCGTGTGTCATGGTGCAAATAATGTTTTCAGCACCGGCAACGAGATCCATGGCACCGCCCATGCCTTTGATCAGCTTGCCAGGAATCATCCAGGAAGCGATGTTGCCCTGCTGATCCACTTCAAAAGCACCCAGTACCGTCAGATCCACGTGGCCGCCACGAATCATCGCAAAAGATTCTGCGGATGAAAAAATCGCCGCACCTGGGCGAACCGTTACCGTCTCTTTGCCCGCATTAATCATATCGGCATCAAGTTCGTCTTCGGTGGGGTAGCGGCCCATTCCCAACAGCCCGTTTTCGGATTGCAGCATGACATCGATGCCATCCGGGATGTAGTTAGCGACCAGGGTGGGAATACCAATACCCAGGTTGACGTAAAAACCATCTTGAAGTTCTTGGGCGACACGTTGAGCCATCTGTTCGCGTGTTAAAGCCATGGTAGTTTCCTCTTGCTGAATCGTTAAATGAGAAGCGAGTGTTACTACGCTTGAATCCGACTAAGTTTGTAGCCATGACGCGTTAACTGCGCACCGTGCGTTTTTCAATTCGCTTTTCAAACGTGCCTTGAATAATCCGATCCACATAGATGCCTGGGGTATGGATCTGGCTAGGCTCAAGCTCACCCGGCTCAACGATTTCTTCAACTTCCACCACGGTAATTTTCCCTGCTGTGGCAGCCATGGGATTAAAATTTTGCGCCGTATGGCGATACATTACGTTGCCATAGCGATCCGCCTTCCAGCCTTTTACGATGGCAAAGTCACCTACGATGGCTTCTTCTAAAATACAGTGTCGCCCATTAAATTCGCGAACCTCTTTACCCTCACCAATCGGGGTGCCGTAGCCGGTGGCAGTGTAAAAGGCAGGAATACCAGCGCCACCTGCACGCATTTTTTCCGCCAAGGTGCCTTGAGGCGTTAATACCACCTCAATTTCATCGTTGAGCATTTGCTTCTCAAATAGGGCATTCTCACCTACGTAAGAGGCCAGAATCGTACTGATTTGACGATCTTCGAGCAGTATCCCCAAGCCAAAACCATCGACACCGCAGTTATTGGACACCACGGTAAGATCATTGACGCCGCGGCGCTTGATCTCGGCAATCAGGTTTTCAGGGATGCCGCAGAGCCCGAAGCCACCGGCAATGACGGTCATGCCGCTCTCGATGCCTTCCATTGCCTCTTCGTAGGAAGCTACACGCTTATCGAATCCTGCCATTGTTGTGCCTCACATTGTTGTTGATGAACACTATTAGCGTAAATGAGTACTGCCCAAAATACGCGAACTGACGCTTACGATAGTGTCAGTGTTGTGCGAGATGATATATTTGTTAAGTTTGTTTTTCTTATCAATTTATTTTTTAAACTTATAAAAGGTACTTTAATGACCGTCAAACAGCTACGCGCCTTTCTGGCGGTCGCCCAGTCCCTCAGCTTTACCCAAGCCTGCGAGCGACTGCACCTATCCCAACCGGCGCTGAGTCTGGCGATTAAAGGCCTGGAGGAGTCCCTGGGTGGCAAACTGCTGATTCGCAGCACCCGTAGCGTCAGACTAACCCCAGAAGGCGAGTCGCTGCTACCGCTAGCCAAACATCTGCTGGCCCAGTGGGACAATACCGAGGAGCGTTTGCGCCAGCGCTTCACCCTCCAGTTAGGGCGCCTCAGCGTCGCGGCGATGCCCGCCTTTGCGGGTAACTTACTCCCTGCGGCGCTGGTTAAATTTCGCCAGCAGTATCCCAAAATCAACATTACCGTTCACGATGTGATCAACGAGGAGGTCACCGCCATGGTGCGCTCCCGACAGGTAGAGATGGGGATCGCTTTTTCGCCGGAGGGAACCGGCAGCCTGCTCTTTACGCCGCTGTTTGAAGACCATTTTGTGGCAGTCGTACCGCCTGGCTCTCCGTTAATCCAGTCTTCCCAGCTCGCCTGGTCGAAACTGCTCAACCACGACTTTATTACGCTTCAGCGCCCCTCCATGGTGCGTCGCTTACTGGAGCAGGAGTTGGGCAAACAGCATATGGAGCTAACGGTAGCCTTCGAAAGCCACCAGCTCTCCACCGTGGGCAGGATGGTGGCCGACGGCTTGGGGGTCAGCGCGGTGCCTTCCATGTGCATTCGCCAAATGCATGAATTGGGCGCCCGCTGCATACCGCTAACCGCGCCCGCTATTTCCTGTCGAGTAGGCATCCTGACCCACCAGGAACTCTCTGTCGCCGCCCATGCACTGCGCACCGTACTGCTTAATACCGTTCAAGCGCCCTCACTCCCTCTCGACTAGCCCCATACCCAGGCGGCCTGTTGATGCGCTACGCAGGGTTTCTGCTGGGCAGCGTGGCTAGGATCATTTAGCATTCAGTATTACGCTATGGGTTTGACGGTAAGGAAACGCGGTATGCCTATTTTTAAGGGGCTGGTTAGCGCACTGCTGCTAACGCTCAACACGCTGGTCTGGGGCGTACCTCTCATTCTGCTGACGCTACTTAAAGTCATTGCCCCAGGGCAACGGCTTAAGCAGTTAGTGCTGCAGGGGCTGAATGGTGTCGCGCTAAACTGGATAGGCGTAAACCTCTGGTGGATGCGCCACTGGCTCAAGCCCGTGCTACACGCCAGCGTCCCCGACCATTTGAGTCCGCAGCAGTGGTGGCTGGTAATTTCCAACCACCGCAGTTGGACCGATATCTTTATGCTGCTAATGGCGCTGCATCGGCGCATCCCCATGCCACGCTTTTTTCTAAAGCGTCAATTAATCTGGATCCCCATAGTAGGACTGGCTTTTTGGGCACTGGAATTCCCTTTTATGCGCCGCTTTAGCCGCGAACAGGTTGCCCAAAACCCTAAACTGGCCACCATTGACCGTATCGCTACCGAACGTATGTGTCAGCAGGGGCGCCTCTCCCCCATAGCGATTTTTAACTTTGTCGAGGGCACCCGCTTCACGGTGGCCAAACGTGATGCCCAGCAGAGCCCCTACCGCCATTTGTTACGCCCCAAAGCTGGCGGCGTCGCCCAGGTTCTTAGCCTGCTAGGCAGTCAATTGGATGGTATCCTGGATGTAACGATCAGCTACGCTAACCCCTCGCCCACGTTTTGGGGCTTTTTGTGCGGCAGAGAAGCACCCGTTACCTTACAGATCCGGCAACTCAGCATTCCTGAGTGGATGTACGCATCAGATAACCACGAAGAAAAGCAGCATAAGGAACGCTTCCACACATGGATCAATGCACTCTGGTTGGAAAAAGATGGCATGCTGGACAGCCGAACCGATCACGACTAGCTGGCTGGCTTACCGCTTGGCTGTTAGCGGGACTACTCACCGGCTGCTCCAGCGCTCCGCCATCATCATCCCAGCGAGCGGCCGCGCCTAGCGCCAGCCAGATTAGCGGTGACTGGGTGCAAGTGCAGCGTGGCGACACACTGGGCAAACTGGCGGCAAGGGCTAACGTGCCGCTAGAACGCTTAGAGCGCTTCAATCCTGGCGTCGATGCGCGGCGCCTGGAGATTGGGCAGCGACTGCTAATACCCACCCAGCAAGAGCGTGCGCCTTCCGGCGGCCCCTACCGCTACCAAATTCGTCCCGGGGATACTTTTTCAAGTATCGCCCGCCACTTTGGTACGACCAGTGGCCGCATTCAGAGCGCAAACCCTAGCGCCTCCCCCACTAACTTGAGAATTGGCCAAATAGTCAGCCTACCGCTGAGTGGTTCAGCACCACGCAGCACGGCGAGCAGCAGTAGCTCATCCAGCGCTAACAAGCCTGCTGTTGCGCCCACCAGTAGCGCGCCCAGTCAAGCACTGCCCTCTTCAGCGCGGCGCTGGCCCTGGCCGCTGGATGATTATCGCGTGGTTCGCCGCTTCGGGCCGGACAGCCGTGGCACTCTTCAGCCTATGCTACTGGCTACTCAGGCCGGTGCCCAGGCTAAATCCGTCGCCCCCGGTGAGGTGCGCTTTGCCGATGGAATGCGTCAGCTAGGTGAAGTGGTAATTGTGCACCATGCCGACAATCTGCAGACCGTATACGCCCTTTGCGAACGTATTTTGGTCGAGGTAGGCAAGCAGGTGAGCACAGGAGATCCGCTCTGCGAGGTAGGTCAAAGCAGTGCCACCCAGCGCTATGATCTACTCTTTGATCTGCGCCAAGGCGGCAAACCCATCGATCCCAAACAGGTACTGCGCTAAAACAGCCGCTTGGTAATACTGCTCTTGGTAATAGTGTCCTCAATAAAACAGCGGCCCCCAAATTAAGCGGGGGCCGCTGGGCAGTGAGCATACCTCTATCCCCGATAGTAGCCCGGTTTTACAAACGGCATGGGGGTTACCACCATGGGTAGCTGCTTACCCCGAACTACCGCGAACACTGCACTTTGCGGCGCTTCCAGTTCGCGACTGACATACCCCATCGCCACCGGCTTACCGACACTTGGGCCAAAGCTGCCGGAGGTCACACGGCCTATCTCGTTGCCCGCCTCATCAACCAGCGGCGCGCCCTCGCGTACCGGCGCACGCCCTTCAGCCAATAGCCCAACGCGCTTGCGGGTGTGATCTTTGGCATCGACCTGATGAAGAATCACGTCAGCGCCTGGAAAACCGCCAGGTCGATCACCATCACGGCGACGCGGCTTGCCGATTGCCCAGATCAGACCTGCTTCCACCGGCGTGGTTTGCTCATCCATATCGTGTCCGTATAGGCATAAACCCGCTTCCAAACGCAGCGAGTCACGCGCCCCCAGGCCAATGGCTTCGACTTCGGGCTCGGCCAGTAATCGCTCGGCGAACGCTTCACAGCCATCGGCGGCGACAGAAATCTCAAAACCATCTTCACCGGTATAGCCACTGCGGCTCACCCATACTTCCTGGCCGGCAATGGTGAAGCGGGCATGCTGCATAAAGACAAGCTCACACGCTTCAGGACACAGCCGTTGCATCACCTCCCGCGCCTGGGGGCCCTGTAACGCCAGTAAGCCACGATCCAGAGGTTCAATCGTATGCGTTGACGCCAAATTAAGCCGCAGATGAGCCAAATCCTGAACTTTGCAAGCTGCGTTCACCACCAAATAGAAATGATCGCCTGCATTGACCACCATCAAATCGTCAATAATGCCGCCTTCGAGGTTGGTGAAAAGCCCGTAACGCTGCGCGCCCTTTTCGAGTCCCACCAAATCTGCGGGTATTAGGGTTTCCAGCGCGTTGGCCGCGCTGTCTCCAGAAACACTAATCTGCCCCATATGGGAGACATCAAACAGTCCGCACTTTTGGCGGGTGTGTTCATGCTCTTTTTTGACCCCCAGCGGATACTGCACCGGCATATCATAGCCAGCAAAAGGCACCATCTTGGCACCTAGTTTGAGATGTAGCGCGTGAAGCGGCGTTTGTTTTAATTCGGACATAGGGGCTTTCCTGTAAAAAATTGCTCACTAAAAAAGAGAACGGGAAGCCACTGGTTAAGTGTCTTCCCGACTCTGCTGTTATTCACGTTCACCTATTCACATTCACCTACAGCGCCTATAGAGGCGCTGCGGGTATTATTGGTCGTGATCCAGCTCTTCACCCGGCAATACATCTTTGCCATCGAAATAGTCCTTGGTCAGCTTAAAGACTACCGGCGAAAGCAGTGCCAAGGCAATCAGGTTCGGGATCGCCATCATGGCGTTGAAGGTATCCGCCATCAGCCAGATAAAGCCCAGTTGAGCGATAGCACCCAGCGGGATAGCCAGTACGAACAGCACTCGATAGATCATAATGGAGCGCGTGCCAAACAGGAACTGGCAGCACTTCTCGCCGTAAAAAGACCAGCCTAGGATGGTGGTAAAGGCAAAAATAGCCAACGCAATAGCAACGATCTGATTACCAAAGCCTGGCAGTGCGGCGTCAAACGAGAGCGCGGTCAGCGACGCCCCCGCTTCACCCTCTTGCCAAACCGTTGAGGTCAAAATCACCAGCGCGGTAATCGTGCACACAATAATGGTATCGATAAAGGTGCCCAGCATCGCGATTAAGCCTTGGCGCACCGGGTTTTTGGTTTTGGCCGCTGCGTGTGCAATAGGCGCACTACCCAAACCCGCTTCGTTAGAGAAGATACCGCGTGCCACACCAAAACGAATCGCCGCCATGACTGCGGCACCAGCGAATCCGCCTGCGGCCGCCATGGGGTTAAAGGCGTAGTAGAAGATCAAACCAAAGGCTTCACCGATCTGACCCGCATTGACGATCAATACCAACAAGCCGGCAACTACATAGGCAATGCCCATAACCGGCACCAGCTTGCCCGCTACTTTAGCGATACGCTTGATACCGCCCAGAATCACCGCGCCCGCCAGCACCATGATCACCACCCCCGTAAGCCAATGCGGCACGCCAAAGGTGGCATCCATGGCATCAGCTACGGAGTTGGACTGAACGGTATTGCCGATGCCAAAGGCTGCGACAGCGCCGAAAAACGAGAACAGGCCGCCTAACCATAGCCATTTTTTACCCAGGCCATTCTTGATGTAAAACATCGGCCCGCCCACGTGATAGCCGGTACTATCAGTTTCACGATAACGCACGGCCAGCACCGCTTCGGCAAACTTAGTGGCCATCCCCACCAGTGCGGTAATCCACATCCAAAACACGGCGCCGGGGCCACCTAACGCAATGGCCGTGGCGACACCAGCAATATTACCGGTACCGATGGTTGCAGAGAGTGCGGTCATCAAGGCGTCAAAAGGCGATATCTCCCCTTCGTCCCCCTCTTTACCAGGCGCCGCTTTACCCACCCCTGGTTTTGCATCACGCCCCGCCCACATTAGCTTGAAACCCATACCGAGCTTTCTAATCGGCATCAGTTTCAAGCCAAGCTGCAGGTAAATCCCCACACCGAGTAGCAGAATCAACATGACGGGCCCCCAGACCACGCCGTTGATTGCCCCTAAGAGGCTAGTTAATGCTTCCATGTTCATTTCCTCGCTTTGTTGGTATGTAGTGGTGGTGTGTATTATTGGCTAGCTACCCTATATGGGTTATATCTGACGTCGCTATTGCCGATTAGCATAGGATGTAAATGTTTTACACCATAAACTTAGCAAGCTTCTAGGGTGATGTCGCTTGCGCATAGAGGATACCGCTTTTTTCATAATCCCATCGCCCCCACCCACCCGTCTAAATACAGCTGAACAGGTAGCGTTATTACGCACGCCCTGTAGCAACGAAGAAATTTGTTTCCGATTGGAAACACGTTAACATGCTTGCTTATTCGCTCTATCAGCCCTAGCCACTATTCGCCAAGGCGGGCGACAAACGCTAGTATGCTCGGGCCCAGTAAACTGTTTCATATAGGAAAACATCATGAGCAATCTTCCTGCCAATCTCCGTTACGCTGAAAGCCACGAGTGGGTGCTGGATAATCAAGACGGCACTGTCACCGTGGGGATTACTGATCACGCCCAGCAGGCACTTGGCGATGTCGTGTTTGTTGAACTGCCTGAAGTAGGTACCGCGCTGAGCAAAGGCCAAGAGTTTGGCGTTATCGAATCGGTCAAAGCCGCTTCTGATCTCTACTCGCCGGTTGTTGGCGAAGTCATTGAGGTGAATGACGCCCTTGAAGACGCCCCCGAAACGGTCAATGAAGCGCCTTACGAAGGTGGCTGGATTATGAAAGTGCGCTTAGACAGCGATACCCTTGACGGCTTGCTAGACGCAGACGCCTATCAAGCCACCTTAAGCGCCGACGAGTAAGTAAGTTTGGTATTTTTGAGCCTGCCCGTTAACGGCAGGCTCTACGCTGTTTGCTCCTGCACGGTTCTCTCTTAACGTTCGGAATCTTCTTCATGTCTCTTGAAACACGCCGTCTGGCCGAGCTGGCCGATCACGATGCTTTTATCAAACGTCATAATGGTCCAAGTCAAGATGACGTGGCCACCATGTTAAAAGCGCTCAATATGCAGCACATGGAAGATCTGATTGAACAGACCGTGCCGAGCGATATCCGTCTTGGCCGCGAGCTAGCCCTTGATGAACCGCGCAGCGAAGCAGAGGCGCTAGACTACTTAGCCCAGCTGGCGCGGCAAAACCGGGTGGCCAAAAGCTATATTGGCCAGGGCTATTACGGCACCCATATGCCCACGGTGATTCAGCGCAACGTATTGGAAAATCCAGGCTGGTACACCGCCTATACCCCCTACCAGCCGGAGATTTCTCAAGGCCGCCTGGAAGGCTTGCTTAACTTCCAACAAGTGGTGATGGATCTAACCGGTATGGAGCTGGCGAATGCGTCGCTCCTTGACGAAGCCACCGCCGCCGCCGAAGCCATGGCGCTGTGTAAGCGTGGTAATAAGAGAAGCAAATCCAACGCTTTCTTCGTCGCCGACGACGTTTTCCTGCAAACGCTGGACGTGGTCAAAACCCGCGCCGAGTTCTTTGGCTTTGAATTGATCACCGGGCCTGCGGAAGAGCTGGCCAACCACGATGTGTTTGGAGCCCTGGTGCAGTACCCCTCCGCCAGTGGTGAAGTGCGCGACCTGGCACCGCTATTAAGCGCCGCGGCTGAGCGCAACATCATGACCTGCGTGGCCAGCGATCTTTTGAGCCTGGTGCTGCTTAAAGAACCCGGCCAGCTGGGTGCAGACATTGTGGTGGGCAATTCCCAACGCTTTGGCGTACCCATGGGCTTTGGCGGCCCCCATGCGGCTTTCTTCGCGACTTCCGACAAGCTCAAGCGTTCGATCCCCGGACGTATCATCGGCGTGTCAAAAGATAGCCGTGGCAACACCGCCCTACGCATGGCGATGCAGACTCGCGAACAGCATATCCGCCGCGAGAAAGCGACCTCTAACATC
This sequence comes from Halomonas sp. SpR1, assembly GCF_031010175.1. Classification (GTDB taxonomy): domain Bacteria; phylum Pseudomonadota; class Gammaproteobacteria; order Pseudomonadales; family Halomonadaceae; genus Vreelandella. Next base: position 143,071 of record NZ_JAUAMB010000001.1, on the reverse strand, counting down.
TGTACTGCCCAGGCGCTGCTGGCCAACATTGCCGGCTTTTACGCCACTTATCACGGTGCAGAAGGGCTGCGTAAAATTGCTGGCCGCGTTCACCGCTTGGCAACCCTGCTCGCCGAGGGCCTCAAGCAGGCAGGTATAACGCTCGCCCATGATAGCTGGTTTGATACACTGCGCCTGACCGGCGTTGATGCAGGCAAGATTCACGGCCGCGCCATGACCCACGATATTAACCTGCACTACTTCGCCAATGGCGATGTGGGTATCAGCCTGGATGAAACCACCACCGCCCACGATGTAGCCACACTGTTTGACGTGCTGCTGGGCGATGAGCACGGCCTTTCCGTTGCTGTTTTGGACGAGCAGGTAGTGGCTAACGGTGCATCCGGCATTCCTGCTGCCTGCCAGCGCGAAAGCGACTTTTTGAGCCACCCGACCTTTAATCGTTACCGCAGCGAAACCGAAATGCTGCGCTACTTAAAGCGGTTAGAGAATAAGGATCTATCGCTTGCCCATGCAATGATCCCGCTCGGCTCCTGCACCATGAAGCTTAATGCCACCAGCGAAATGATCCCCGTCTCCTGGCCCTCGTTTGCGCATCTGCACCCCTTCGCGCCTCGCGACCAGGTCGCTGGCTATCATCAGATGATCGACGAACTCTCGGCCTTTCTGGTCGAAGTCACCGGTTACGATCATCTCTCGATGCAGCCCAACTCCGGTGCTCAAGGGGAGTATGCTGGCCTTGTGGCCATTCGCCGCTACCAGGCGGCTCAGGGTGAAGGCCACCGCGATGTCTGCTTGATTCCCAGCTCCGCCCACGGCACTAACCCTGCCTCAGCGGCCATGGTGCAGATGAAGGTGGTGGTGGTCGAGTGCGACCAAAACGGCAATATCGACATCGCAGATCTGCGCTCTAAAGCCGAGCAGCATCGCGATCAGCTCTCCGCCATCATGCTGACCTACCCATCTACGCACGGGGTGTTTGAAACCAGCGTGCGCGAAGCGTGCAAGATCGTTCACGACAACGGTGGTCAGGTGTATATCGATGGCGCCAATATGAATGCCCAGGTTGGGTTAACCCGCCCCGGTGATTTTGGCGGCGATGTTTCTCACCTTAACCTGCATAAAACGTTCTGTATTCCCCACGGTGGCGGCGGCCCAGGCATGGGCCCTATCGGCGTTAAAGCCCACCTAGCGCCCTACGTTTCCAACCATGTGGTAACACCGATCAACGGCGTCAACGCTGATAGCGGTGCGGTCTCTGCGGCGGCTTTCGGCAGCGCCTCTATTCTGCCGATCTCCTGGGCCTACATTAAGATGATGGGTGCACGCGGGCTGCGCGAAGCCACCGAGCTTGCCATCCTTAACGCCAACTATATTGCCAAGCGTTTGGAAGCGTCATTCCCGATTCTCTACCGTGGTCAGAACGGTACGGTTGCCCATGAGTGCATTATCGATATTCGTCCGCTCAAAGCGGCCTCAGGAATTAGCGAGGAGGATATTGCCAAGCGCTTAATGGATTACGGTTTCCACGCACCGACCATGTCGTTCCCGGTGCCAGGCACGCTGATGATCGAACCGACCGAATCTGAGTCACTGTATGAAATTGACCGCTTCTGCGATGCGATGATTGCCATACGAGAAGAGATTGGCCGGGTAGAGAGCGGCGAATGGCCGTTGGATAACAATCCGCTGGTCAATGCGCCGCATACTCAAGCGGATCTAATGGATAGCGACTGGCAGCGGCCTTATGACCGCCAACTGGCCGCCTTCCCAACCGCAGCGGTTCAAGCGGCGAAATACTGGCCCGCCGTAAACCGCGTTGATAACGTGTTTGGCGACCGGCAGTTAATCTGCTCCTGCCCCAGCATCGATGAATATCGTGACTAACATGTCGTGACTAACGGCAGAGTTGGCCAGATGTGAAGTGATAGCGCTTTAAGTAATAAAAACGCCCTTGATGCCTTATTAACTAGACGGCACCAGGGGCGATTTTTCTTGTAGACGCTGAGCGTGAAAACCGTCTAACAGCTTCTCGTAACGTTTGGGCAGCACCGAGTCGCGGCGGCGCAGCAAATAGAGGACTTCATTGACCGCATTGGGCAGGTTCAACGCTTTTACCTGGCGCTGCCAGGGCGAGGTTTCCAGTACCAATCGCGACACTACCGAAAAACCTAATCCCCTGGCCACGGCATCCAGCACCATACTGACTTCATTGGTAAAGCCTTGATGGCGGAAATGAGTCATTGAGCGGAACTCGTCGGGGTAATTGGCCCGCAGGAGTGCATTGGCATGGTTAATGCCATCGTAATAGTTGAGAAAGCCGATGCCCATTAAATCTGACAGCGTATTGCCCGCAAAGTCAGCCGGCACAACCAGGCAGAGCGGCTCTTCATGCCAAATAGTGCAATCGAGTTCAGGATGGCGCATTGCTTCGGTGACTATCCCGATGTCATAACGCCCTTCTAGCAGGTCATTAACGATTTCGTGATTAAACGCAAAGCTGTAATTGACCGTTAAATTGGGGTGCATCTGCTGCTGCCCCAATATATATGGATAAAACATCAGACCAACGCTGCCCGGCGAGGCAATACGGCAGTCACCGCTATCCAAGGAGTCATCGTCTAACCCGTGACGAAACTGCTCATGCTCAGCAAACAGTTTTAAGGCGTAATCGTAAGCACGCCGCCCCGATTCGGTTAAGGTAAAGCTACGCCCTTTACGCTCTAACAGCGCTTTATTTAAATAATCTTCTAATTTGCGAACGTGCTGGCTTACGCCTGGCTGGGTCATTTCTAAACGTTGAGCTGTGCGGGTAAAGCTGCCTGTTTCAACAAGCGTAATAAAGGTACGAAAATAGTGGGCATTGAACATAGTAAAGCGCCATGGTCTTGGGTAACGGTCTTTAGCCGCTCTCTATGAGAGCACGCTTTAGGCAACAGCTCAGTAAGTAAAAGTAAGTACCCAAAAGCGCTATTGCCGCCGTCCTGTAAAATATGCTTCATAATAGCACAGCAGGGCGGGGCAGCTGCGCTCTGTACCCTCCGCCTGGGCGTGGTAATATGCCAAGAGACATCTAACGATTAAGGACAGCCCCGCTAATGACCGAAAACGTTCAACCTCGCGCCACCCTTTCCAGCATTATTTCCCCCGAAGGAAGCCTCGAAGTACTCTCTCAGCATGAAGTTAACCGGCTGCACAAAACTTCTCAAAGCGGTCTCCACGACCTACTTCGGCGCTGTGCGTTGGCAGTACTCAATTGTGGCAATCCCAGTGACGATAGCCTGGCTATTTTAGAAGCCTATAAAGATTTCGATATTGAAGTGCTGCAGCAAGATCGCGGCATTCGCTTAAAGCTAACCAACGCCCCCGCCGAAGCTTTTGTAGATGGCCGCATGATTCGCGGTATCCGTGAGCACTTATCTTCGATCATTCGCGATATTGTTTACGTTTACAACGAAATTCAGCACCACAACCGTTTTGATCTTAGTACGGGAGAAGGCACCACCAATGCGGTCTTCCATATTCTGCGTAAAGCGGGAACGCTAAAACCTGGCCGAGACCCTAGCCTGGTGGTGTGTTGGGGCGGACACTCTATCTCCCGGGAAGAGTACGAATATACCAAAGATGTGGGTTACCATTTAGGCCTGCGCGATTTAGATATTTGTACCGGCTGTGGCCCTGGCGCAATGAAAGGCCCCATGAAAGGCGCTAACGTTGCCCATGCCAAACAGCGGCGCAAAGAGGGTCGCTATTTAGGTATTTCAGAGCCCGGCATTATCGCTGCCGAAGCGCCTAACCCCATTGTCAATGAACTGGTGGTGATGCCAGACATTGAAAAACGCTTGGAAGCCTTTGTGCGTCTGGGCCATGGCATTATAGTGTTCCCAGGTGGGGTTGGCACCGCTGAAGAGATTCTCTATTTGCTGGGCATCCTGCTCCACCCCAGCAACAAGGATATTCCCTTCCCATTAGTTTTCACTGGCCCCGCCGATTCTGCGGCCTACTTTCAGAAAATTGATGAATTCCTGGTCTATACCCTCGGTGAGGATATCCGCCGCTACTATACCATCATTACTGGCGACCCGGTCTCGGTTGCGCGCACCATGCGTCAGGGTATCGATGAGATCTCTGAGTTCCGACGCACCCATCAGGATGCGTTTTACTACAACTGGCGATTGACCATTGCACGCGATTTTCAGGCAACCTTTGAGCCGACTCACGACGCCATGCGTGGCTTAGCGCTGCACCGCCAGCAGCCCACCCACGAGCTCGCCGCCAATCTGCGCCGCGCTTTCTCGGGGATCGTCGCGGGTAACGTCAAAGAAGCCGGCATTCGTGCCATTGAAGCCCACGGCCCCTTTGTGCTAACCGCAGAGCCCGAACTCATGGAACGCCTTGACGAGCTACTCACCTCGTTTGTAGCCCAAGGGCGCATGAAACTCGATGGTCAGCACTATGTGCCCTGCTATGTATTGAAGTAACAGCGCTAAACCTAAACGTATAGCTGCCGATTGAGTGGCAGCTATGCGCTAGAAGAGCGACGGGTAGCCTTCAACTCGCTATCGCCCTATTAGTCGCAGTGAACCTGTTTAGCAATGCCCCACCGCTGGTTTGATAATTTGGTTATGCTGCTGCTGGCGAGTATCGCCGGTAAGATTTTTATCGATACGCTGATGGCTGCATAGCCCCATAGCAAGCCTTCTCTACAATTTTTCTCACCTTTACTCAGCAGAGCTGGGAACCAAGTCAGGTAAAAGTGGCCAGAATTGCTACAATGAGTGGGCATTTCCTCACTATTGACCTTGAAAGGAACTCAACATGTCGATGATTAACCAGCTAAAAGATGTAAAAACCAAAGACTTCGCCAAGCACTGTTATGAGAGCAGCAGCGTCGATAAACTGCGCGCGGCGTCGGAAGGCAGCGCCGATCAGTCAGAGATGGAGCATTGGGGTTTAACCGAAGGGCAGTGGGAAGAGGCAATTGTCGCCGCCCTGGCCGATCATGAAGCCAAAGAGTAAGTAACCCCGCTTAGTCATGGGTAAATGAGTAACGCTAATTTAACCTAGCTATGCGTGCGCCCTATCTGTTATCGAATAGGGCGCTCTGGTTTTTACGCTGCTCTTATTCCACACGCGAGAGTGCAATGCCGCCATACTCCTCCCGCAGTCGCTCAAGTTTGGCCAATTCGTGTTCCGTGAGCTCAGGTGAGTCCCATAATCGTTGCTCATCAATCCCCTTCAGCCCTTCCAGGGTCACTGTCAGTTCTGCATCAACGGGTATTTGAGCATTTCCCCATGGACCAAAGCGGTTAGGCGCAAGGCTCCAAGACAAGGTTTCTCCCGGCTCAATGCCGTCAGGAATGACATAGTAGAAAGACTCATCCACCCACGGAACTGAGCGATCAGGGCTCGTCACAACGCCGTTCAGCAGCAGCTCGGAAATGACCTGATCTGTGCCATTGGTCACTTCAAGATCAATCACGGGCTCCGGGGCACCATAGGGGCTTGCGCCAATGTAATAGCGGGCACTATCAATAGTGAACCGCGCTAACTGCTGCTGGTCACTGGCGGCTTTTTCGCGTTTCTCTTCCAGTCGCTTTAAAGTGCGAATAGCCTGTTCGCGTTCCCGTGACCGGCGCTCGCGCAGAATCTGGTCGGCACGCTGGATCACCTGATCCCCCGTTAATCCATGCATTTGCGCATTGGCGGTTTCAGCGATCTCAGCGGCGTTCATACGATGGGGGTTGAGAATATCGATCCCCCTGAACGAGGTCGACGTAGCGATAATGATCAACCCCTGGTCAAACTCATCGCGCTTGTAGGTAGGCAACGAGTTACGCACTTCCTCAACGGAGACCACCGCCGCAGGCATGGAGCTAGTATCTATTTTGGGATCTGTGCAACCCGCTATCATGAGTACTGATAGTGATATTGCAGACAGCCTTAGGCTCCACATACACTCACCTCAAAGCAAGCAGATAAAAATTGCAGAGGAGCTTAACGGAAAGCGCAATTAACCACTACCCCCTGGTAGTTTAGAACTAGGTAGTTAAGAGCATTGACTGAATCGTATTACCCACCTGTTGCGTTCATAAACCTCACTATTTGAACATCCCCATCCGTGGTGAAGTGGTGCCGTTCTGGTTTTTTCTGCATTGCCGCCACAATGCTGGTTTTAAGCCGCTGGGTATCCCCCGGATAACGGCGCATGACGGCACGTAAATCTACCGAGTGCTCATTGCCCAGGCAAAGGAGTAGCCGCCCTTCCGCCGTAACCCGAACACGATTACAAGCGCCACAGAAATTGTGGCTATGGGGGGAGATAAACCCAATGCGCGACTGGCTGTCCGCCATGCGGTAATAACGGGATGGCCCCAAGGTGGTCTCGGTAGTGGGTAAGAGTTGATAATGTTGCGCTATGGTCTCACGCACCGTATCGGTGGAAAGAAAGGTTTCACCACGATTATGCTCGCTAATCGCGCCTAGCGGCATTTCTTCGATAAAACTGATATCCACGCCCTCAACCCGGGCAAAGTTCACCAGGTCGAGGATTTCGTCATCATTACGCCCCTTGAGTAATACGGCGTTAAGTTTGATGGAATCAAAACCCGCTTGGCGAGCTGCGCGAATACCCGCGATCACTTGACTAAGGTCGCCCGTACGGGTCAAGGCATTAAAGCGCTCTGGTTTGAGCGAATCGAGGCTAATATTGAGCCGATTAAGCCCGCCTTGTCGCAAAGCGCTGGCATGTTTGACCAGCCCAGAGCCGTTGGTGGTCATGGCCAGTTCGCCCAGGCCTGCCAATTTACCGAGTTTTTCCACTAACGTTAGCACCCCTTGGCGTACTAACGGCTCACCACCGGTCAGGCGGATTTTCTCTACGCCCAACTCGACGAATGCTTGCGACAGCGCGGCTATCTCCTCGAGGGTAAGCAGTTGGGCACGCGGCAGAAAGGTCATCTCCTCCGCCATGCAATACACACAGCGAAAATCACAGCGGTCAGTCACCGAGATGCGCAGGTAACGTACCGTCCGGCCATAGCCATCGACTAACTTACTCATTCTGCGGGCTCCTCAACCTGGGAGCTGGCATTAACAGGCAGCCGGGCAATGAGCCCTTTCACCTCTGCGGTGACGTCGGAGATGGTTTGCTCATCATAAAATTGGCCTCGCCGCTTGCGGAGTCCATTCTCATACAGTTTTACGTGCTCAGTGGGAATCACACCCGCCTTGGAGAGACAGTGGCTGGCACAGTGCATCTGACAGCCATCAATAGCCACAATAGGACGCCCGGAACGGGCAATGCGCACCAGGCCCGGCACGCCGCCCCCGACACCGGCAATACAGGACATTTCTGCTGCTCCTGCATGATCCAGGCGAAGGGCTACACTATTGGCAAGTTGCGCCACATCAGAGCAGCCGGAGCAGGCATAAATCAGTGTGCGAGGTTTGTGATGTGAAGACATACCCTCTCCTATAGAAACAGACGTCATCAGCGGCCACTGACTAAAAAATCTCTTCAAACGGCGAACTGATTGATGGGGTAGTAGTGGTAGGTACTCCCTTCCGCCACGTCGGTATCAGGATGTACCATTAAATAGCCGTGGGCCTGGCTCGCCGCACTGAGCATATGCGAGCCCTGCCCACCCGCTAGTTGCGCAACCGGATGCCCCTTTGACCATTCAAGCACCACCCTTAACAGTTCGCAGCGCCCCCGGGGGCCACGCTGAGCAAAGCCAGCTTTTATCGGGTAACGCTGAAGTGCCGCTACCGCTTTACCTTGCATGGCATGAAAAAACGCCAGCGCCAGCAGTTGCCAACCGACTAGTGAAGCCACGGGGTTGCCCGGCAGCGCGATTAACGGAATGGAAGAGGAAGGCGCCGCGCCTAGATAGCCGAACGCAAAGGGCTTTCCTGGTTTCATGGCGACCCCATGAAAATGTAGCCCGCCGCGCTGCTCTATTACCGGACGCACGTGATCCTCCTCACCTACCGAAACGCCTCCGCTGCACACCACCACATCCGCAACGGCTTGTGCGTGTTCAAAGGCCTGATGCAGTGAATGCGGTGAATCCGCGATGACGCCCAGATCCAGCACATCGCACTGCGCTTGCGCGAGCAGCACGTTAAGCATGGCGCGATTGCTGTCGTACACCTGCCCTGGTGATCGCGCCGTGCCTGGGGCAATCAGCTCATCGCCGGTTGAGAGCAGCGCCACCCGCAGGCGCCGTTTGACGGACACCGTGTTAATTCCATGACTTGCCAGCAGCGCAATGGATGCAGCATCAAGAGACTCACCTTTAGCAAGTAGCGGGGTGCCCATGCGGGTCTCCTCGCCTTGACGGCGAATATTAGCGCCTGCGGACAGCTTACCTTCAAGATGGATATGCCCGCGCTGATCAAGGGTGGCCCGCTCTTGCGGTACCACGATATCAGCCCCCACCGGCACCGGAGCGCCGGTAAAAATACGCGCGCAGCCCCCTTCAGGAAGCAGCAATACCCCTGCCCCCGCAGGTACGCGCTGAAGAACCGGCAAACCAGCCCTATCAGGTACGGCCTGGTAGTCAGCTAGACGCAGCGCATAGCCATCCATAGCGCTGTTATCCACCCCCGGCATATCGAGAGGCGCGACAACCGTCTCTGCCAATACCCGCCCCGCCGCCTGTTCAAGGGTGACATTTTCTACTGCATTGATGGGCGTGGCTGCGTCAATAAGCCGTTGGCGTGCCTCAAACAGATCTAATAAGCCGGGGGTTACTAAGTCAGCGCATTGACAGTTCATAAGCGCTCCACCTCACTGGAAAGGCTCGCTACGTGACGTCCGCTGCACGGGGTCACTGAAGGGAGCACCATGGCGGCAAAGTTACAGGGACGAGTGCGGGCGTCCAATTGCAAAGAGATAATTCTGTCCCACGCTAAGGCACACGCCTTAGGCGAGCCAGGCATCGCAAACACCATCGTTTGGTTGGCCACCCCCGCTACAGCGCGGGACTGAATCGTTGCAGTGCCGATCGTCTTCAGGGAGTAGTGCCGAAATAGCTCCCCATACCCCTCAATCGCTTTGTCAAACAGCGGCAACAGCGCTTCGGGAGTGGTATCCCGGGTAGTAAAACCAGTGCCGCCATTAACCAGAATCGCGTGGATATCTGTTCGCGCAATCCACTCCGAGACCACGGCGCGAACCTGGTAGATATCATCAACAACGATGCGCCTCTCCACCAGGACATGGCCGCTTTCATTTAGATGTTTAACCAGCAGGTCACCGCTGCCATCTTCATCGAATCCACGCGTATCGGAAACCGTTAGCACCGCGATGCCAAGCGGAGCGAAAAGTGCATCTACAGGAACATGGGACATCAACCCTCTCCTCTTAGCCTTACTGTTGCATCAAGCTATTGCCTCAAGCTATTGCATCAAACTGCCGCCAGCATCGTCGTCCAGGACAATTCCTTCGACGCCTATGTCGCTCTGTAACGCCAGTAAATAGTGGCGCAACGCCCGTCGAGTTGCCTGTTCCCGTAGGCTATGGCGCACTCGGTCGATGACCTGATCGAAAGGTAACGCCCGGCCTTCACGGCGCTCGTCAATACTCACCACGTGCCAGCCATAGCGAGACGCCAAAGGGCGCTCGTGTAGACCTTCCGGCAAGTGCTGCAAAGCGCGGTCAAGCTCCGCAACGGTCTGCCCCGTCACTAGCCAGCCCAAATCACCATCCAGCTCTTTGGAAGGACACGCGGAGTGGTGTTGAGCAAATTCGGCAAACCGTTCGGGTATTTGATTAAGCTGTTCGAGTAGCTTTTCGCCAAGCTGGTACGCTTCGTCGCGCCCCAAGGAGTCATCCGGCGCTGCGGCGAGCAGAATATGCCGAACGCGTAACTGGGTCGGTTCGCTGAAACGCTCACGGTGGGTGTCAAAAAAGCGGCGGCAGTCTGCCTCTCCCGGCTCAGGCACCTCAAGCTCCTGTTCGAGCAAAGCAGCAATCGCCGCATCCTCTTGCGCTTCGGTAGCTTCCTGCATCGACAGTAGGCCCAGAGCGTTAGCCCGCTGGCGCAGCAGCTCTCTGACCACCAACGCACGAGCCGCCTGAAGCTGAGCCTCCCCCGCCGTTTCGGCGGGGTGATACTGCATCTCTAATGCAATCGTTTCCTCATCGATACTGGCGTCGCCGACACGTATTGGGGGCGGAGCAACTCCCCCAGGTAGCTGTTCGATATCAATCATCTGCATGTTATTTCTCCTCTGAGCATGGGCGAGAAAGCATCAGTTTCAGCCACGACGGCGAACAAGCTGATAACGCCGGGTAACATAGCCAAACGGCGCGCTCCACACATGCACCAGCCGCGAAAATGGAAACAGCAGGATGATGGTCAGGCCGATAAAGATATGCAGTTTGTAGATCCACGACACTTCCTGCATATAGTCCGCCGCGCCGCCGCTGAAGAAGACGATGGACTGCGCCCAGCTGGAGAGGGTCAACATCATCTCACCGTCCATATGGCCCAACGAGAAGATGATGGTCACCATGCCAAGGCACGCCTGCAGGACAATCAAGCCCAGGATCAAGGTATCCATCATGCTCGACGACGCCTTTACACGTGGGTTGGCAAGACGCCGATAGAGCAACATGGCACCGCCCACCACGCACATGGCGCCAGCAATACCGCCCACCACGATGGCCACTAACTGTTTAGTACCGGCGTGCAGGAACGGTTCATAAACCCAGTGCGGTGTGAGCATGCCCACAAGGTGGCCAAAGAAAATCACAATGATACCGATATGGAACAGGTTGCTGCCCAGTCGCATGTGCTTGGATGACAGCATCTGGCTGGAACCGGTCTTCCAGGTGTACTGACCATGATCAAAACGCAGCAGACTACCCAGCAGGAACACCGTGCCAGCGAGATAGGGGTAGTAACCGTAGATCAGATGGGTTAAGTAATGCGCAATCGCGTCATTCATAGCGGTTCTCCTATTGACGATTGGCAGAAGGGGATGGCGAGGTGGCCGTCATAATGCGAACAGCCTCGCTCTTAACGGAATTTTTACGCTCAGCAAGACGACGGCCTTCAGCAGACTGCAGCGCGCAATCTTCGTCGGAGGTTGCCGAGAAGCGCACGGCCTCTTCTTCCCATACGGCGTCCAAGGCTTCGGGGGTGTTGTCAGGCACTTCTTTTTTGACCTGGGGCCGATGCTCCTCCACATCGCCCTCGGCCCCAATTAATGCCAGTAGTGACAGCGGCACCAGGGCGTGATCCGCTCCCCGCTCTTCCAACCGAGCGGTGAGCAGCGCCAGGATATGGCGTATTTCACCCAGCCAGCGGCCGATCTCGGCTTCGTCGCACATGGAAAGGTACTCAAGGAACACCGGTAGATGATCGGGCAGTTCGCGGGCATCCAGCTCGAAACCGGCCGCGCTGTACTCAGCCATGAGATCCACCATGGCCTGACCACGGTCACGGGATTCACCATGAACGTGCTCGAACAGTAGCAGCGAGGTAGCTCGTCCCTTATCGAACAGCGCCACATACTCGGCCTGCAGCTCAAGCAGGTCGCCCTCTTGAAGACGCTGACACCACTCCATTAGCGACGATTTGAGAGCCGCCCCCAGGCGGCGCTCGGCATTGAGAATTTCGATGAGTTCGCCGCAGGCGTCCTGCAGTTCCTGGGTCGGGTAATCGAGCAGGCGGGCCAGTACGCGTAGGCTACGCATGCCCTGCAGCGGCTCGAACAACGGCTCTACCGGGGTAGGCGATTGGATAGCGGCTTCAGTCATGACGCGACTCCTCAAGTTGTGGCTGCGGGTCGAAGACCTCTACCGGTTTTACCAAAACGCTGGTCTGCTTACGGCCATTAAACAGGTTGGGCTGGCTCTCACCGTGGCACCCATCACCAAAGGTAAAGCCGCATCCACCCCGTTCGGGGAAGGCTTCGGTGGCCATTTCACGGTGGCTGGTAGGGATCACGAAACGATCCTCATAGTTGGCAATCGCCAGGTAGCGATACATCTCCTCTACCTGAGCGACGCTCAACCCCACCGCATCGAGCACTTCGGCATTGGCGGCGCCCTCCACGTGCTTGCCGCGCATATAGACCCGCATTGCCATTAAGCGCTTGAGCGCCAACACCACGGGTTCCTCTTCGCCAGCGGTCAGCAGGTTGGCCAGGTATTTCACCGGGATACGTAGCGACTCAATCTTGGGCAGGACGCCGTCAAACTCCACATGTCCGGCCTCGGCGGCGGATTGAATCGGCGATAGCGGCGGCACGTACCACACCATCGGCAGCGTGCGGTATTCCGGGTGCAGCGGCAGCGCCAGCCCCCAGTCGATCGCCATCTTGTAGACCGGAGAGGCCTGGGCCGCCTTGATGACGTTATCCTGAATACCATCCCGCTTGGCCTGGGCAATCACCTCCGGATCGTTGGGATCAAGGAAGATCTCGCGCTGGCGATGGTAGAGGTCACGTTCGTCGGGAGAGCTTGCCACTTCCTCGATGCGATCAGCGTCATACAGCAGTACGCCCAGATAGCGAATGCGGCCCACGCAAGTCTCGGAGCAGATGGTCGGCTGACCGGCCTCGATACGCGGGTAGCAGAAGATGCACTTCTCGGATTTACCGCTTTTCCAGTTGTAGTAAATCTTCTTGTAGGGACAGCCGGAGATGCACATTCGCCAGCCGCGGCACTTGTCCTGGTCGATGAGAACGATGCCATCCTCTTCCCGCTTGTAGATCGCGCCGCTGGGGCAGGACGCCACACAGGTGGGGTTCAAGCAATGCTCGCAGAGGCGCGGCAGATACATCATGAAGGTATGTTCGAACTGGCCGTAAATATCCGCCTGCACCTTGTCGAAATTGGCGTCTTTGCGCCGCTTGGCGAACTCGGTGCCGAGGATCTCTTCCCAGTTGGGGCCCCATTCGATCTTTTTCATGCGCTGGCCGGAGATCAGCGAGCGGGGACGCGCCACCGGCTGGTGCTCACCAATCTTGGCGGTATGCAGGTGCTGGTAGTCGAAAGTGAACGGCTCGTAGTAGTCGTCCATCTCGGGCAGGTCGGGGTTGGCGAAGATATTCGCCAGCACCCGCCATTTGCCACCAATGCGCGGTTCAATCCGGCCGTCGTTACGGCGCATCCAGCCGCCCTTCCACTTGGCCTGGTTCTCCCACTCTTTGGGATAGCCGATGCCGGGCTTGGTCTCGACGTTGTTGAACCAGGCGTACTCCATGCCTTCACGACTAGTCCAGACATTTTTGCAGGTCACCGAACAGGTGTGGCAACCGATACACTTGTCAAGGTTGAGAACCATGCCTACCTGGGAACGAATCTTCATTTCACGGCCTCCTGAACGCTGTCATTGCCTTCACCATCCAGCCAGTCAACGTGTTTCATCTTGCGCACCAACACGAACTCATCGCGGTTTGAGCCGACGGTGCCGTAGTAATTAAAACTGTAAGAGAGCTGCGCGTAGCCGCCGATCATATGGGTAGGCTTGGGGCAGACACGGGTGACCGAGTTGTGAATCCCGCCCCGAGTGCCGGTGACCTCAGAGCCAGGCACGTTCACATTGCGCTCCTGAGCGTGGTACATCATCACCATGCCCGCCTTGACCCGCTGGCTGACCACAGCCCGCGCGGCAATCGAGCCGTTGGCGTTGTAGACCTCGATCCAGTCGTTGTCCTCGATATCGATCTCTGCGGCATCCGCCTCGGAGAGCCACACCACCGGGCCACCGCGATTGAGCGTCAACATCAGCAGGTTGTCCGAGTAGGTGGAGTGAATGCCCCACTTCTGGTGCGGTGTTAGGAAGTTCAGCGCTTTGCTCTTAAAGCCATTGTCGGCGGGCAGTGTAAAGCCCTTGGCCGCCTTGGTATCGATGGGTGGGCGATAGACCAGCAGGCTTTCACCAAACGCGCGCATCCAGGCGTGATCCTGATAGAACTGCTGACGCCCACTCACGGTGCGCCAGGGAATCAGCTCGTGAACGTTGGTATAACCGGCGTTATAGGAGACGTGCTCATCCTCAAGGCCAGACCAGGTCGGGCTGGAGATGATCTTGCGCGGCTGGGCGACGATATCGCGGAAGCGGATTTTCTCTTCGTGCTTGGGCCTCGCCAGGTGTGTGTGATCACGCCCGGTAATCTTGGAGAGTGCATCCCACGCTTTTACTGCCACGGCGCCGTTGGTTTCCGGGGCCAGGGTCAGAATCATTTCGGCGGCATCAATAGCGCTGTCGATCAACGGGCGGCCTTTATGCGGGCCATCCAACTTACGATGGTTGAGTTTGCCCAGCAGCTCCACTTCAGCATCGGTATTCCAGGCGATGCCCTTGCCACCGTTGCCGATACTTTCCAGCAGCGGCCCCACGGAGGTGAAACGCTCGTAGGTTTCGGGGTAGTTGCGCTTAACCTCAATCAGCGCTGGCATGGTTTTGCCGGGAATCGGCGCACATTCGCCCTTCTTCCAATCCATCACCGCCGGTTGGGCCAACTCCCCTGGCGAGTCGTGCTGCATCGGCAGCGTGACCAGATCGGTCTCTTCGCCCAGGTGGCCTACACATACCTTGGAGAAAGCTTTGGCAATACCTTTGTAAATATCCCAGTCGCTGCGCGACTCCCAAGCCGGATCGGTGGCGGCGGTCAGCGGGTGAATAAAGGGGTGCATGTCAGAAGTGTTAAGGTCGTCCTTCTCATACCAGGTCGCCGTAGGCAGCACGATATCCGAGTAGAGGCAGGTGGTGGACATGCGGAAGTCCAGCGTCACCAGCAGGTCGAGCTTGCCTTCCGGCGCCTCGTCACGCCATACGACCTCTTCGGGCTTCTGGCCGCCGAAGTCGCCCAGGTCTTTGCCCTGGATGCCGTGGCGAGTCCCCAACAGGTACTTGAGCATGTACTCATGGCCCTTACCGGAGCTGCCCAACAGATTGGAGCGCCAGATGAACATATTGCGCGGGAAGTTCTCTGGCGCGTCCGGGTCTTCCGCGGCAAAGCGCAGTTCACCACTCTTAAGCTGCTGAACCGCATAGTCGGCGGTCGAGAGGCCCGCCGCTGCGGCTTTTTTGGCCAGGCGCAGCGGATTGGTATCCAGTTGGGGTGCTGACGGCAGCCAGCCCATACGCTCGGCGCGCACGTTAAAGTCGATCAGACTACCGGGGTACTCCTCGGCCTTGACCAGCGGCGAGAGGATCTCCTTGATCTCGAGCTTCTCGTAGCGCCACTGGGAGGAGTGGTTATAGAAGAACGAGGTAGAGTTCATGTGGCGAGGTGGGCGCTGCCAGTCAAGACCAAAGGCCAGCGGCGTCCAGCCTGTTTGCGGGCGCAGTTTTTCCTGACCTACATAGTGGGCCCAGCCGCCTCCGCTTTGACCGATACAGCCGCACATCACCAGCATGTTAATCAGGCCGCGGTAGTTCATGTCCATGTGGTACCAGTGGTTCATACCGGCACCCACGATGATCATGCTACGACCGTTGGTCTTATGGGCATTATCGGCGAACTCCCGGGCAATGCGGGTGCACTGCTCTGCTGGGACGCCGGTGATTTTCTCCTGCCACGCGGGGGTGTAGGGACGAATCTGATCAAACGAGGTCGCGCCGTCGTCTTCGCCGTCGCCGACAAAGCCACGGTCGATACCGTAGTTGGCACACATCAGATCAAAAACGGTGACGGCAAACATTTCACTGCCATCGGCTCTCTTAAGCCGTTTGGCGGGCAAATTGTGGAACAGTAGGTCATCGGCGGCGCCAACACCGGCCCCTTTGACGTGTTCAAAGTGCTCGTGCTCGATACCACCAAAGTAAGGGAACGCTACGCGCGCGACGCTATCGTGGTGATTGACCAAACTGAGTAACGGTTTGATTTCAGTGCCTGCGGCGTCCAGCGACTCCAGGTTCCACTTGCCCACTTCGTCGCCGGTTTCGCCCCAGCGGAAACCGATGGAACCACGCGGCACCACCAGTTGGTCTCGGGTTTCGTCCCAAGCGACGGTTTTCCACTCAGGGTTGTTCTCCTGACCCAGGGCGGCATCGAAATCGCTGGCCCGCAGCTGGCGACCCGGTGCGAAGCTGCCATCTTCACGCACTTCCAGTTCCACCAGGAACGGCATGTCGGTATAGCGGCGCACGTAATCGGTGAAGTACGCACTGGGGTTTTCAAGGTGGAATTCCTTGAGGATGACGTGGCCCATGGCCATCGCCAGAGCAGCGTCGGTGCCCTGCTTGGCAGACAGCCACTCGTCGGTAAGCTTGGAGACCTCCGCGTAGTCCGGGGTAATCGAGACGGTCTTGGTGCCTTTGTAGCGCACTTCGGTGAAGAAGTGAGCATCCGGGGTACGCGTCTGGGGCACGTTGGAGCCCCAGGCGATAATGTAGCCGGAGTTGTACCAGTCAGCGGACTCGGGAACGTCGGTCTGTTCGCCCCAGGTCATCGGTGAGGCCGGCGGCAGATCGCAGTACCAGTCGTAGAAGCTCATGCAGACGCCGCCAATCAGCGACAGATAGCGGCTGCCTGCGGCGTAGCTGACCATCGACATGGCAGGAATCGGCGAGAAGCCGAGAATACGGTCGGGGCCATACTGCTTGGCGGTGTAGACATTTGATGCCGCGACCAGCTCGTTGAGCTCGTCCCAATCACCGCGAACAAAGCCGCCCATACCACGGGCACGTTTGTACTGCTTGGTCTTGGCGGGGTCTTCGACAATCGACGCCCATGCGTCGACCGGGTCAGGATGCGCCTTCAGCGCTTCGCGCCACAGGGCCAGCAGCGGCTTGCGGACTAATGGATACTTCAGACGGTTGGCACTGTACAGGTACCAGGAGTAGCTGGCACCGCGTGGGCAGCCACGCGGCTCATGATTGGGTAGATCAGGACGTGTGCGGGGATAGTCCGTCTGCTGGGTTTCCCAGGTAACCAAACCGTTCTTAACGTAGATCTTCCAGCTACAGGAGCCGGTACAGTTCACACCATGGGTGCTGCGTACCACTTTGTCGTGTTGCCAGCGGGCACGATAACTATCTTCCCACTGGCGGGATTCGCTGCGTAGTTCGCCGTGTTCGTTGGCAAAAGGCTCGCGGGACTTGCGGAAGAAATTCAGCCGATCTATGAAGTGACTCATGGTCGATCTCCAGGCTCCTCGGAAATTTGCATACCCGTCAGGCGGGTTCCATGGAGTGGATTCTGCGCGATCGAACAGCGGATTACTGCGTGATTACCTCCATATACACCCTGTCTACCCACAAGGTGATAGAGCGGCCAGCGCAAAGGAATAGACGCTTGGCGCTCTTACCATCACACCGTGCGTGAGTAGCGATTTTCCGTTGGTTTCAGGTAGGCATCGAACGCCATGGCCAGGTTACGGATCATCAGCCGTCCCGAAGGCAGCACCTCGATTTCATGGTCGCGTAACGCAATCAAACCATCTTCCGCCATCTCTTCCAGGCTCGCTAAGGCGCTAGCAAAATAGCTGTGAAAGTTAATATTGTGGCGGGCCTCGATGGCGGCAAATGCGAGGCGACCGTGACACATCAGGGTGTTGATGACGTCACGGCGTAACCTGTCGTCATCGCTCAAGCGATAGCCACGGAAGACCGGCAAGCGGCCTTCATCCAGGCGATGCTGGTACTGTGCCGTCTCCTTAACATTCTGGCTATAGGTATCCCCTACTTTTCCGATAGAGGTGATACCCAGCCCGATCATGTCGCAGTCGGCGTGGGTCGAATACCCCTGGAAGTTGCGCTGCAGGGTGCCATTTTCACGGGCCAGACTCAGCTCATCGTTGGGTAGCGCGAAATGATCCATGCCGATGTAGACATATCCTGCGGCCGTCAGACGGTTAATCGTTAGCTCCAGCAACTCCAGCTTGCGCTCGGGGGGTGGCATATCCTCAGGGCGAATCAGCCGCTGCGCCTTGAACAGTTCAGGCAGGTGGGCGTAGCTATAGGCGGCAATGCGATCCGGCTGCAGGTCAATAATCTTGGTTAGCGTGGTATCGAAACTCGCTACTGTCTGCAACGGCAGACCATAGATCAGATCAACGCTGACCGAATCAAACCCTGTCTCACGGGCGGCCTTCACCAGGGATACCACCTGCTCTTCGCTCTGGACGCGATTGACCGCTTGCTGCACGTCGTGATCGAAATCCTGGACACCGAAGCTCAACCGATTGAACCCCAGCGCGTATAGTTCATGCACCTGGTCGGGTGTCACGGTGCGCGGGTCTACCTCCAGCGAAAACTCACGCTCTTCAGGCGCGGCGAAGTGGAAGGCTTCGTCCAGTGCCGCCATCAGTTCACTTAGCTGGGCGTTGCTTAAGTAGGTCGGGGTGCCTCCGCCCAGGTGCAGCTGGGTCATTCGCCGGGTGGTATCGAACAGCGCGCCCTGAACAAATATCTCCTGTTTTAACCACTGGAGGTATTCAGCGGCCCGTTCGGTGTTGTGGGTGATGATCTTGTTGCACGCGCAGTAATAGCACAGGCTTTTGCAGAAAGGGATATGCACATAGACCGATAGCGGCTTGGGCTCTGCGGCCCGATTACTGCGCTCCGCGGCGCTACGGTAATCATCCTCGGCAAAAGCGGCATGAAACTGCGGCGCCGTCGGGTAGGAGGTATAACGCGGCCCCGGCCGGTCATATTTTTCTACCAGGGGGCGATTGAAAAGTAGTTCATCTTGCATGATCGGAAAAGGCCTCTAAGGAAGGGCTAGGGAAGCAGGTAAAGTAAGAAGCGGTTAACATTCATACAGTATACGTTTTAAAATCGCCTGCACCCAGCTTGCCTTCTCTGCTGCGCTACCCACTTTTGAAAGCCACCCCATTATGACCTGAGTCAAAAGGCGACAAGAAATAGGTGACTAAACTGCTCGGATTTTCCCCGCAAGGAGTCTCGCTATGGAGCTTGTATGTCCCGCTGGCAACCTGCCCGCCCTGAAGCGTGCCGTCAATGAAGGTGCCGACGCCGTCTATTTCGGTTTCCAGAATGTCACCAATGCCCGCCAGTTCGCGGGACTCAATTTTACCGACAAACGCGCCCGGGAAGGAATCGATTACGCCCACCAGCATGGCAAGCGCGTCTTTTGTGCCATCAACACCTACCCCCAGCCCGATGGCTGGCAACAGTGGACCCAAGCCGTCGATCAAGCCGCTGAATTAGGCGTGGATGCACTGATTCTTGCGGACATGGGGCTCTTGGATTACGCCGCCCGCGTCCATCCCGATGTCGCTCGTCACCTCTCGGTACAGGGCTCCGCCACCAGCCATGAGGCGCTGCGCTTTTATCATGAACATTTTGGCATCAAGCGCGCGGTGCTCCCCCGCGTGTTGTCGATCACTCAGGTTCGCGATCTTGCCAGGCAGACCCCGGTCGAGCTTGAAGTGTTTGCATTTGGAAGCCTGTGCATCATGGCCGAAGGGCGCTGCTACCTCTCCTCCTACCTCACCGGCGACTCGCCCAATACTCGTGGGGTCTGCTCTCCGGCAGCCCATGTTCGTTGGGAGGAGACTCCGCAGGGCTTGGAGTCGCGCCTTAATGATGTGCTTATCGACCGCTACGCCGAAGGCGAGCGGGCAGGCTACCCGACTCTGTGCAAGGGGCGGTTTGAGGTCGCGGGCGAGACGTATCATGCCATCGAAGAACCCACCAGCCTCAACACGCTTGAACTGTTGCCGGAGCTGCGCGACCTGGGCATCAGCGCGGTCAAGATTGAAGGCCGCCAGCGCAGCCCTGCCTATGTTTCGACGGTCGCTGGCATCTGGCGTCGGGCGCTTAACCACCTAGCGGCTGAGCCTGAGCGCTTTCATCCAGACGCTGCCTGGATGTCCGGCCTTGCCGAGCTTTCTGAAGGCGCCATCACCACCCTGGGCGCCTATGAACGGCGCTGGAAATAGGAGCTAGAAATGTCGAGCACCACACTGCCCCAACAACCAATCCCGACCACCGATTCCCTACAGCTCTCCCTGGGGCCGGTACTGTTTTACTGGACGCGGGAGCGCTACGAGTCGTTCTACCGTGAGGCAGCCGACTGGCCGGTAGAAATTATTACCCTGGGCGAAACCGTTTGCTCCCGGCGTCGCGACATGAAGCTGGACGACTGGCTGGGCATTGGGCGCGAGCTTGCCCAGGCGGGTAAGCAGGTTGTACTCCCCAGCCAGACACTAATCGAGTCTGAGGCCGACCTGCGTGACCTGCGCAAACTATGCGATAACGGTGACTTTATTGTCGAGGCCAACGACCAGAGCGCCCTTCAGCGTCTCACCAGCGCCGGGTTGCCGTTCATCGCTGGTGCCGCGCTCAACCTCTACAATACCGCCACCCTAGGAGTCATGGCACGTGTCGGCATGCAACGCTGGCAAGCGCCGGTGGAAATGGCGCAGCAAGCGTTAGCGCAGCTTATTAACGACTGCCACCAGGAGGGCGTGCCCCACCCTTGCGAAGTATTCGCCTATGGGCACCTGCCGCTGGCCTGGTCATCACGCTGTTTTACCGCTCGACGCCATCAAACGCCTAAGGATCGCTGCAAATTCGTCTGCCAAAAATACCCCGAAGGCTTGGTGCTGCGTTCACAGGAATCCCGCGATGTTTTCACCCTGAACGGTATTCAGACCCTTTCGAGTGCCTGTCAGGATCTCCGCCATGAGCTCACCGCAATGGCAGAGATGGGCGTTTCAGTAGCGCGTCTCAGCCCACGAGCGGAAGGCATGGCCGACGTGGTCAATGCCTTCGATCAGGCCCGGCATGGCAGGCTGCCTCCTCCCGATCCGCTGACTTTGGTGGAGGCTGAATTCTGCGACGGCTATTGGCACGGCCGCCCGGGTATGGATAACAGCCGCACTGCATAGACGCAGAAACAGAGGCAGGCGAAAAAATAAGCGCTTCCGCTTCGCCCTATTCTTATCCACCTAATTCTGATCTGGATCATTTTCTGAAAATCCTGAACGCTTACCCTATACACAACATGTAGTGTTTATTTTAATAAATATTGGCATATATAGGAGATAACGGTGACAACCACCACCCGCGTTCAGGTAGCCAAGCGTCATATCGATGTCGCTTCGACGGTCAACGAGTACCTTCAGCGCGCCGATTGGCGTGTCCATGCCAATGCCAACCAGGGCTATTCATTGGGCGGCTTGATCCTCAATGTCTCGGGTAAGTTAATCGCCAACTACTGGCTCGATGAGGTTTACCCGCATGCCATAGGTGAAGCCCACCGAGAAGGTGACCTGCATATTCATGACCTGGATATGCTCTGCGGCTATTGCGCCGGATGGTCGCTGCGCACTCTGCTGCTTGAGGGGTTCAATGGTGTGCCGGGGCGCGCCGAAAGCCATCCACCCTGCCACCTATCCAGCGCCCTGGGGCAAATGGTCAATTTTCTGGGTACCCTGCAGAATGAGTGGGCCGGG
Source organism: Halomonas sp. SpR1 (assembly GCF_031010175.1). Lineage (GTDB taxonomy): Bacteria > Pseudomonadota > Gammaproteobacteria > Pseudomonadales > Halomonadaceae > Vreelandella. The sequence continues at coordinate 121,677 of NZ_JAUAMB010000001.1, read as the reverse complement.
GCTCAAGCCTTCAGTTCTTTCGATACCTATCTGGCGCCCTATGTGCGCAAGGACGGGCTGACCTACACACAAGTCAAGCAGGCACTCCAGGAGTTCATTTACAACCTCAATGTGCCGTCGCGCTGGGGTAGTCAGACACCCTTCACCAACCTGACGTTTGACTGGGTCTGCCCCGAAGACTTACGCCAGCAGATACCCGTTATCGGTGGTGAGGAGCAGCCGTTCAGCTATGGTGAACTGCAGGTTGAAATGGACTTGCTCAACCGGGCCTACCTGGAAATCATGGAGGCCGGCGACCGCCATGGACGGGTGTTCACCTTCCCGATCCCTACCTATAACATCACCCATGATTTTGATTGGGAAAGTGATAACGCCGAACGGCTATTTGCACTGACCGCCAAGTACGGCCTGCCCTACTTTCAAAACTTTCTAAATTCGGATCTTGAACCTCACATGGTTCGCTCCATGTGCTGTCGCCTGCAGCTTGATTTGAGTGAACTGCTCAAACGCGGCAATGGGCTATTCGGCAGCGCCGAGCAAACGGGCTCGCTGGGCGTGGTGACAATCAATTGTGCCCGACTGGGTTATCGCTTTGCCGGTGACCAAGCGGGGCTGTACAACGAACTGGATCGCCTGCTGTCGCTTGGACGCGATAGTCTCGAACTCAAGCGCGAGCGTATTCAGCAACTGATAGACCAGGGCCTTTACCCCTACACCCAGCGCTACCTGGGCACGCTACGCAACCATTTCTCGACCCTGGGCGTGAACGGGCTCAACGAAATGGTGCGCAACTTCAGCGCGGACCGCTTCGACATCGCCGATCCACAGGGGCTGCAGCTGGCGCTTGATCTGCTTGATCACGTCCGGGAGCGGATGCGTGAATTTCAGGAACAGACCGGTCATATGTACAACCTCGAAGCCACGCCGGCGGAGGGCACCACTCACCGTTTTGCCCGGGAGGATCTGGCGCGTTTTCCTGACATTCTACAGGCTGGCACGCCAGAGGCGCCTTATTACACTAACTCCAGCCAATTACCGGTTGGCCATACCGATGACCCTTTTGAGGCGTTGAGCCACCAGGATCCCTTACAAACGCGCTATACCGGCGGCACGGTGCTGCATCTTTATATGCGTGAGCGGATCACGTCGGCCGCCGCCTGTCGCAAGCTGGTAAAAACGGCGCTCGCTCACTTTCGCTTACCCTACCTCACCGTGACCCCCACTTTTTCGATCTGCCCGGTACATGGCTACCTGGCCGGTGAACATGAGTTCTGCCCTAAGTGCGATGAAGCACTATGGGCACAAACGGCGGGCGCAACCGACGCCACCACGGCATGAGGCATTTGCCTCACTCTTATCAACTCGTATAAGGAACTTTTTAATGCAAACCACTCGATACGCTAGATTGCCCACAGAACAGCGCCAGCGCTGCGAAGTCTGGACCCGGGTCATGGGCTACCACCGGCCGGTAAGCCAGTTCAATATTGGTAAGCGTGCTGAACACCAGGAACGCCGCCATTTTACTGAAGGCGCCGCCTCGCTGTAACTAACCCTTATCTCTCACTCACGACGGCAGGGGGCCTGGCGACAGGCCCCCTGTATGGGGTTATCACAATGACTCTTCTCACGGGACTTGATGACACAAGCGCTCAACCCAACTCGATTCGGCTGCCCATCGCCGGGCTTGTTCCCATGACAACCCTGGACTACCCCGATCATCTGGCGTGTGTTGTTTTTCTGCAAGGCTGCCCGCTACGCTGCGGCTACTGTCACAACCCCAGCATGATCCCACCGCGACGGGGTGAGCCCCATGAGTGGCAAGCAATACTGGAATTTCTGAGTACCCGGCGAAATTTATTGGAAGCCGTCGTTTTCAGCGGCGGTGAGCCAACCGTGAACGCCGGTTTGCCTGCTGCGGCAAAGGAAGTGAAAGCACTGGGTTTTAAGGTAGGGCTGCATACTGCCGGCCCTTATCCTGACCGCCTCACCCGGCTGTTACCACACCTTGACTGGGTAGGGCTGGATGTAAAAGGACGAGGCAAAGAGTTTGACCGTATATGCGGTCGTCCCGGCATCTGGCAACGGCATTCCCGTAGCTTGGGAATTCTGCTCGACAGCGGACTCAGTTTCGAGTGCCGCACCACTATCCACTGGAAAGATTTTCAGCTTGCCGATGTGGAACGCCTGGCGCTGACCCTTGCCGACTGCGGCGTACGTCACTACGCGCTGCAGGTAGCTCGCGGCGGGCAGTGCCTTGACGCCAGCTATGCGCAGCCGGTTACCCATGCCCCCTCTACCGCTCGATTAAATGCGCTGGTCAAACGTTTGGCACCGCATTTTAGCCGATTTGAGCTGCGCCACTAACTCTTCCCTTTTAGATCCAGGTCAGCATTATGCGCCTATGTTCTGATTGCATCTTACTGAACGTTCATACAACATGCTTGTTTTATAGCCAGGTTACCAGCGGAGCACAGCGCACTCCATGCATCTCACCCGATTCACCGATTATTCAATACGCGTATTGATCTTTCTTGCGGTAAAAGGAGAAGAGCGCTCTACTATCAATGAGATCGCTGAAACCTTTGATATCTCACGTAATCATCTGATGAAAGTCGTTCAAGAGCTTAGTCAGAAGAACTACGTTACCGCTATCCGGGGCAAGAATGGCGGCTTATTGCTTACACGCGACCCTGCGACTATCGGGCTGGGTAAACTCGTACGCGAAATGGAACATGGCATGGAATTAGTGGAGTGTTTTCATAGCGATAACAACTGCATTATCACGCCCTCTTGCCGTCTCCAACCCATTCTAAACGAAGCACTCTCAGCGTTTCTGGAGGTGCTTGACCGCTATACCCTGGCAGACGTGTTGTCCAATCGTTACCCGCAGTTGGCAGGGTTATTGCGTATCCCCACCGTCAATGTCTAACGATCACTAGGTTTGATCCCAGACAGGAAAACCCTACATAGATGCACTAAAATAGATGCATAAATAATACATCTTAATGTCTTCTACTTTGCCAAATGAGGTTCTGTATGGCTAACGCCCCATCATCCATGCCCTCCACTTCCCAATCCCAGACCACATCAACTATTCACACCACACCTATGCATACCTCAACTATGCCCCCCTCAACTGCGGACACCTCAAATGGCGTAAAGAAAAGCCGTGGGCGGGGCACGGCTATCGTGGTCTATATGCTCTTTTTGGGTAGCGTGTTAGCTGTAGTCACCGCCCCCATTGGGGTGCTCCTCGCCCATCTGAAAAAAAAAGATGCAGAGGAGTGGGTCGCTTCCCATCTGCAGTTTCAGATTCGGACGTTCTGGTTAGGCGTACTCGGCGGGGTGGTATTCACGGCTCTTTGGCACTTACTGGGGTGGATTGGGTTACCGGCAATGGCCCCCTGGGCATTGGGTTATCTCTATTTCACTGCCTGTCTGATTTGGCTGGTGGGCCGTTGCGGGGTAGGCATCACTCACCTCACTAACAACCGTCCTGTAGCAAACCCACGCAGCCTTGCTTTTGGCGGTGCGCGGGTCACTCTCGCCGATCGTTAATACGTCAGCCATCCTGTCCGTCGACTCGCGCCTGCATCAGTGGCCATGTGTAGTGCATTAGAAATATGGCGTAGGCCACGCACCAGAAAATGATGCTCAGCGTATAAGTCCAGTGGGTAATTTGAGGAAAAAATGCTAATACGGGTGAACGCACCAAGGCGGCTATTAGCATCAATCCCAGCGCCATACCTATCCCCGGCAAGGTGCGTATAGGGCGGCCAGTATGACCTAGCGAAACCCTAGCCATCATTGCCAGCATCATGGTGCCCATGCCACCAATAGTCAGGGCGTGCACGGCAAGTTCGGTGCGCATCAGCCCCATGAGCGACAACCCCCACATGATAAGCCCTAGCGGGATACAGGCGTAGCTACCGTGCAGCCCCCAAAGTAAAGGTTCGCGCCAGCTATGGAGCCCGCCCCAGCGCGTCATGCGAACAGTATTGGCCAACGCAGCTAAAAGCATTACCCCGCCCAGTAATAAAGCAGGAACGGCAACCCCCAGCATAATGGCTAATTGCAGCAGCACTACGCCGGCCGTGCTAACCAGCGTCACCCCTTCAAGTAACGGAATAGGTTCAGGTTTGGCGCGTCCCAGACGGTTGGCGGTAAACATGGCAATCACGCGTCCACCCACAACCGTCATCATCAATGTGATTAACAGAACGGCTAAGTAGGCGGCCTGGCGGATCAACTCGGCGTTGCCCTTCATCACCCCCAAGTGCATCGCCAGGTTGGCAGCGGCAAACAGCAACAGTACGGGAATAAAGATCAAGTTGCGCCAACGCTTTGCGGTGATGACCAGACGCGCCATCACTACGGCGACCACGGGTAGAAAGGCAAGGTCAACCGCCAGCAGCAACCATCCCGGCAGCCCCATAGGGAACGCCATCAGCACCCTGCCTAATAGCCATAACAGCACCAAACCCAATAGCGGGCCGCCGTTTAAACTCGGTAATCCGGTCCAGTTACGCACAGCGGTAAGCAAAAATCCCCCGACCACCGCCGCGGCAAAGCCAAACAGCATTTCATGCTGATGCCAGAACACCAAGCCGCCATAGGGTCGCAGCAGGATGTTGCCATGCCAAAAGGCTAACCAAACCAGCAAAGATGCAACACTGAACAGTGCGGCCAATAGGAAAAAGGGCCGAAAAGCCAGGCGCAGCAACGGTCGTTGCATGAGCTTAGTGGCCGGCTGGGCGGAGGTGAAGGACGACATGGCAAAATACCCCACTGATTTACTGTAACGTGCATTGTGCGTCAGGCTAATGACCAAAACCATGACAAGTATCAAAAATACATCTTTATGCTCTGATTGAACTAGAGAGGGTCAATGGCAGGCGCTTCTGCAACCTTCATTCACCCTTTCATGGTTGTTAATTCTAGCTCTTTGGCGTTAAGATGCATATGTAATGAATCTTAACACTTGAGGTATTATCCGTGCTAACAGATGAGCAGGAAAAGCTGATTAACGCGACAGCTCCCGTCGTGGCCGAACACCTGAATGCGATTACACAGCGCTTCTATCCACTGATGTTCATCCGCTACCCAGAGGTCAAGCCGCTTTTTAATGAAGTTCATCAGCAAAGTGGTGGTCAGCCCCGCGCCCTGGCCAACGCCGTGTTGGCCTATGTTCAACTGCGCAGTAACCCTGCTCAAGCACGCGCCACTCTGGATGTCGTGGTCAGTAAACACGTTTCATTAGGCATTCTTCCTGAGCAGTATCCTATTGTCGGTGAGTGCCTGCTGGCAGCCATTGGCGAAGTACTCGGCGATGCCGTAACACCCGAAATCGCCGATGCCTGGGGCGCACTGTATAACGAGCTTGCCGCCCTTCTGATCGACCTCGAAGATCAGCGCTATCGCGAATTCGAACAGCGTCCCGGCGGCTGGCGCGGCACACGTCGTTTCAAGATCGCCAGCACCCAGCAGGAAAGCGCTTTGATTCGTTCGTTTATACTCGAACCCGAGGACGGGGGCCGCGTGGCTGACCATGAGCCAGGTCAGTATATCGGTGTCCGACTCCCCATTGACGGGGAGCCGGTCTACCGACACTACAGCCTCTCGGACACGCCAAATGGCCGAAGCTACCGAATCTCAATCAAACGCGAAGAACAGGGGCGCGTCAGCCGCTATTTCCATGATGTGCTAACGCCAGGCGACACTCTGGAACTGTTACCGCCGGCAGGAGACCTCACCTTGGTTGACGGCGACGAGCCTCTACTGCTTGCCAGCGGCGGTGTTGGTCAAACACCCCTGCTCCCCATGGCGCGCCAAGCCTTGTCCCTTGGGCGGCAGGTCACCTATCTACACGCTGCCTTGGATGCCGAGCACCAGGCCTTTAAAGACGAATTAGAGGCGTTGAAAAACGAGTATCCTCAGCGTCTTCAGGCCGTGCGCATTCATGAGCGCGGCAACGAAGCCGAACATATCGGTCGTATCGACCGCAGCTTATTAGCTCACTACCTGCCTGATCTTAAGGCACGCTGCTATTTTGTTGGCCCCCAAGGATTTATGACGGCGATTAATAGTGCGCTGTCTGAACTGGGTGTCGACGAGGATCGTCGCCACTTTGAGCACTTTGGGCCGTCTCACCCGCTCGACGCTGCCTGATGTTGGGCGGCCCCGGCAGTATAGCCGGGGCCGCCTAGCCATAGTTCAGTAGTGTAGAATCAAGTCACTCCCTGCGCGCCAAGCGCTCCAGCCCCAGCAGCAACTCCCCGAAACGCCCTTGTGCAAGGCCTTCCTCGCAACCATCGAGTAGATTCTTGAGCGTCAACCCCAGCTCCGTATCCCCTTCAATGATCAAACGACGTTGGAAAAACAGACTGTCGGGATCCTCGCGGCGCGTGGCAAGGCACAAGAATTCACGCCAGCCGCCACGAATGGTTGCCTCGCCCTTCTCGCGGCATAATAGCAAGCGCTGGGATTCAAGCGTGAGGCTGAGCGTTACGCCTAAATCGGCAATAGTGAGACTAATGCGTCGACCTTCCAGCGCGTCAAACTCTCCCTCTGCAAGCGGTATAGCGAAGGTACGGTTGAGCAGGGGCTCCACGAGACGTCGTTTGATGGCAAAAGGAACCCGTGGATCAAGCGTTCGAATCACTTGATGAACGGTGACAGGCGGAGAAATTGCAAAAGAGGACAAGGAAAAAGACAGGGGCAGCAACGACATAACAAATACTCCGTGATAATGGCCTCATCGGCAAACACCAGGCGACTGATGCTAAGCGTTGCTGTGGAGCTGGTTACTGACACGCGTCAAAGAAGTCAAATATTGCACTGAAATTAACATGCATATAAAATATTATTTATATTCTTTGGCACAACGAATAGACCATGATTATAGATAACTCTGCTTAGGAAGGGTTAATGAGTCGCGACCTGCCCAACCCCGGATGGGGGCCGTTATCGGCATTACCTGGCAATCCCTTGATGTGGGTGCTGATTCTCAGCGAAATGCTGGTTTTCACCGCTTTCTTTGCGCTTTACGCTGCCCAGCGCGCCCTTGACCCCGCCCTTTTCAATGCCTCACAACAACAGCTCGACCCTGTGTTAGGCGGCATCAATACGCTGGTGCTGCTAACCAGCGGGCTCTGTGTCGCTTTTGCCGTGGAGGCAATAAGCGCCAAGCAACTTCGGCGCAGCCGACAGTGGCTAGCTGCAGCCATGCTGCTGGGCCTGGCGTTTTGCGTTATCAAGAGCATTGAGTACGCTGACAAATTTGCTGCCGGGTTAATGCCAGAAACCAACGTCTTTTTCGGTTTTTACTACGGTTTAACCGCCTTTCATTTTGCTCACGTTGTGTTCGGTTTGTTGCTGTTGGGCTTGGTAAGCTGGCGCGCCTCGACTGAGAACATAGAAACGGCGGCAGCCTTCTGGCATATGGTGGACTTGATATGGGTTCTGCTCTATCCGCTGATTTACCTACTTAGATAAACCTGAGGTAGCAATGACGGCACTCCCCGGTACACGACGCTTGCTGATTACCTGGGCCTTATTAATGGCGCTGACCGTGGTTTCCATGGTGTCAGCTCGGCTAGATCAGACCACCGACTGGCAGGCGCTTCCCCTATGGTCAGCCGCCCTGGTACTGATGGCGACCGGTTTCAAAGCCCACCGTGTGCTAATGGTCTATTTAAACTTGCGCGCAGCTACCTTAGTCTGGAAGGGAATTTTCATTGCCCTGACGCTGCTAACGCTAACGCTGATCGCCGCAGGCTATCTGGTCGGTCGCTTTCACATAACATGATAGCCCGAGTAGTTTTCAGCGCAGCGTGGAATCAGAACCCGAAGCGCCCGAAGACCGATGCGCTGTATTGGCCCAGGTCTCCAGCAGCCGGCCCAGGCGCATCAGGCCGTAAACGACAAAGGGCACTAGCAGCATTAGCGCCACTCCCCAATCACGGTTATTGATAAGCCATACCAGCGGCACAATGACGCCTAACGCGACCAAAGACCATAGGCTAATTGCCACGACGAAACGCCGGCGAGACATGAAAAACCTCCTTAGGAAGCAATAATCTGGCGGTAGATACTCGGCAGCGCCAGGGAGAGATGCTCGGGTCGCTGCACAATGGCATAACCACCCCGCCCGAACAGGTGAGGAATGTAACGCCCCGCCTCCCTGTCAATCGTTACCCCAAACACGCGCACTTCTTCCCGTCGCGCTTCAAGCACCGCTTTACGCGTGTCCTCAATACCATAGCGCCCTTCATAATAGTCGGTGTCATTAGGTTTGCCGTCGGTCAATAGCAATAGCAACCGATGTCGGTTAGGCCGTTTGGCAAGCGCCTGGGAAAGATGCCGAATAGCGGGCCCCATGCGCGTATAGTGGCCGGGCTTTAGTGCGGCAATCCGTCGTGACACACGCTCGCCCATGGGCTCATCAAAACTTTTCAGCGTATTGACCCAAACACGCTGACGGCGATGTGAGGTAAAGCTGTGAATAGCATAATCATCGCCGCACCCCGCAAGGCCATGACCCAAGACCAACAGCGCCTCTTTGGCCACATCCAGCACTCGCCGGTCTTCCAGCCACGCCTCGGTGGAAAGCGATACATCGACCAGGATTGAAACCGCCAAATCCCTCGCCTGGGTGCGGCTAGCCTGATAGAGACGATCGCTGGCTTCACCGGTTGCGGCGAGATCGCAGCGTGAGCGAATAACAGCATCCATATCCAACTCGCTGCCATCCAGCTGGCCACGTAGCGTCTCACGGCGCGGCCTGAGTGCTTCAAACTCACGTCTGACACGGCGAATGCGCCGTCTTGTCGTTTCATCCGGCTGCCAGGTCTCCCCTTCTTCGCTCTGGACATCGCTGAGTACCACACAATGGTCAGGCATATAGACTTGCTTACGATGATTCCATTCCGGATAGGTATGGCGCCCACGCAGCCATCCCCCACTGACTTCATCGGGAACCAGGTCAAGATCAAGCTTTAACTTGGAAGCCGCCTTCTTACGGTTGGCACTGAGCACAATTTCATCAATCTGATCGGCCGCCTGTTTGGCCTCATCATCTTCTTCATCCTCTACATGACGATTGAGATTGACCATCTCGGCCCAGGAGAGCATCTTTTCGGAAGCATTGAGCATCAAAGAGTCATCGCGGTCGGCCTGATCCTGCTCACGGCGGTCGGCCTTGCGCTTCCCATGGTCATCTTCCGGGGCGTTTTTTCCTGTAACCGGCGTCTCATCATCCTCCTGTTCGATTCGTGCGTCTCGATTCGTACCCAGGGTCACTGCCAGCCCCCATAGCGGTACCGGCAACGGTGGCCGGTAGCCCCGAGGGGCATGAAAGTCACCCAGGGATTCTCCGCCGTTGGCTATGGCACGGTACATGTCGCAGGCCCAGCCCTCTTGAGGCACGGGGCCACCGAGCAGTGCGCGCAGCGTCGTCTCCAATGCCGCTTCCATGGGGGGCAGCCGCTTGCGCTGCGGTCGAATGGCCAGTAATGCCTCACATAGCTTGGCGTGACGCGAAGCAAGCCCCGGAAAACGGGTAAGCGCCACCTTCGTCGCCCGGCGCGCCTCACATAACTGAAGAAGGTCACTCTGCAGCGGTTCTTCAACGATTGACATTCGTCGGGCACTCACCAGGTAAGCGACCAACCAAAGATAAAGATCGCGGTTTAAGGAAGCCTCTTCGAACAGCGCGATGCGCGGTGGTAATAGCAGGCTTTCTTCATCGCGCCGCGCTTGATCAAGTACTTCTTCGTCAAGCCCAAGCCGTTGGCGTAGCGACAAGCGATGCGAAGAACTGCGCCCCGCAATCGCGGCCACCTCAATACCCGCCTCGCCGCCCCCGGCGCGAAAGAAGACGCCGAGCATGGGACGCAGCGCTTCAAGGTATACTGCAGCTTCAGGATGGTCAGGGTAGCTTGCCGCACCAGAAGCCCAGCGGTGCCAATGCCTGCCGACAAACTCTTCGACTTCAAGAAATTCAAGCATGCAGTGCCCTCATCCAAAGGTCGCTTGAATGGCTTCCATCAGCCCTTCCTGCACATCTGCGTCATCGCTTAGCGGCTCCACCAAGGTGGCGCGGGCAGCTTCCAAAATAGGCACTCCTGCGGCGATCAGGGTAGCGCAGTAAACCAGCAGGCGAGTGGAAACGCCCTCTTCTAAATCCTGCCCCTTCATGGCCCGCAGGCTGGCGGCAAGATTGACCAGCGCGGCGCACTGATCGTCTGGCAGGCCGCTCTCTCGAGCGACGATGTCGCGTTCCACCTTGGGAGGTGGAAAATCAAACGACATGGCAAGGAAACGCTGGCGAGTGCTGGGTTTTAGCGATTTGAGAATATGCTGATAGCCTGGGTTATAAGACACCACCAACATGAAATCATCCGGCGCTTCAAGCAGTTCACCGGTACGCTCCAACGGCAACAAACGACGGTCATCGGTAAGCGGATGCAGCACCACCGTGACATCTTTACGCGCCTCTACCACCTCATCGAGATAGCAGATTCCCCCTTCGCGCACTGCGCGAGTAAGCGGGCCATCGACCCAGCGGGTCTCACCGCCCTGTAACAAGTAGCGGCCAGTAAGGTCAGCTGACGTTAGATCGTCATGACATGAAATAGTGAATAGTGGACGCCCTAACTTGGCGGCCATATGGCTAACAAAGCGCGTCTTACCACACCCAGTGGGGCCTTTAAGTAGCAGTGGCAAACGTTGCCGAAAGGCGTGCTCGAACATACTGCATTCATTGCCGACACTTTCGTAGAAGGGTATATCACGCTCATCGACACAATTAGCGACGGAAGAGAGAGGCATGGGGACACTCCATTGCCGAAAAAGATTAAAAAGGCAGCAAAAACGGCCCCGCAGGACCGTTGAGTTTAGATAGAGCCTGGCCCAGCAGTCATCTGAGTACCCCCTGCTGGCACTTGCTCACGAGCAGGCCCGAAGAAGGAGTAGAGCAACATGATCGCCCCCACGGCTACGGCTACGCCGGCACCCAGGCGCATGAGGTAGAACAAGCCCAACTGATCCTGTACTTCCATGTAATTCATGCCAATGACGCGTTGCAAATGTGTCTGTACAACCCCGGCGAAGGTCAGGGTAAAGGTCATAAAGCACATGGCACTGGTAACAATCCAAAAGCCCCACATGTTCAGTACCTGGTTGTACGGCTGTACGCGGCGAATCTGTGGCATGGCGTAGGTAATCACGCCAAGTATCAGCATTACGTAGGCGCCGTAGAAAGCCAGGTGGCCATGCGCGGCGGTCACCTGAGTACCATGGCTGTAGTAATTCACGAACGAGAGTGTATGCATAAAGCCCCATACACCCGCGCCAAAGAAGGCAATAGTCGGGCAGCCTAGCGCCCATAGCATGGCCGCTTTATTAGGGTGGTTACGGCTGCCCTTCCAGAACATGGTAAAGGCTAAGACCACCATGGCGAAGAAAGGCGCCACTTCAAGCGTCGAGAAGATACTGCCGATAGGCTGCCAGTAGCCAGGCGCACCGATCCAGTAGTAGTGGTGCCCGGTGCCCAGCAGGCCAGAGAATAGCGCCAGCCCAACAATGATATACAGCCACTTCTCGATTACTTCACGATCCACGCCGGTCATCTTGATCAGCAGGTAACCCAGCAAGGAAGCCATAATCAACTCCCATACACCTTCCACCCAGAGGTGCACCACCCACCACCAGTAGAGCTTGTCTACCGCCAGATTGCTCGGGTTGTAGAAAGCGAATAACCAGAACACCGCCGCTAGCCAAAGCCCCAGCATCAACACCAGATTGATAGCGGTCTTGCGCCCCTTGAGCAGTGTCATGCTGGTATTGAACAGAAACATTAGAAAAGAAATGGTAATGAGTATTTTCACCCAGAACGGCTGCTCCAGAAACTCCCGCCCTTCGTGGATCCCGAACTGATAGCCGACCAGCGCAGCGGCCCCGGCAAAAGCAAAGATCGCCAGTTGGATATACGCCAGCTTGGGACTATGAATTTCCCGTTCGGCTTCCTCTGGCATCAAATAGTAGGTACAGCCCATAAAACCGATCAATAGCCACACAATCAACAGATTGGTATGGCTGACACGCATGATATGAAAGGGCATCACCTCGGCCATGAAGTTGGGCCAAGCATAGACGGCGGCGGCCAGCAGCCCGAAGACAATTTGTAGTGTAAATAACGCCATGGCCACCATAAAGAAAGGCAAGGCGACCTTCTGGGTTTCATATTTCATTGTGCGGTTCTCCTTTATTCATCCGCTGTCTGGGTGTTTTAGCCAGCAGGATGCGGGGGCCAGTCCTGGTCGTCGATGCTATCTGTCCACTCTAGGAAGTCGATTAACGAGTTCATCTCTTCTTCGCTAAAGTCATAGGCGGGCATCTGGCGGCGACCTTCGATCCCCAATGGCTGGGCACGAATCCAGGCATTAATACCTGCTCGAGCGGCCTCAGGATTTTTATGGCCGCCATAACGCTCCCAGACGTTTCCCAACTCAGGAGCAAAGTAGGCGCCTTCCCCCATGATGCTATGGCAGTTGATACACATACTTTTTTCCCACACTTCTTTGCCATGCTTCACGGACTCGGTAAGGCCTTCACTGTCGGTAGAGACATTGGCCATGTACCAATGGCTATGAGCCGTTAGCGCAGCAAATAGCAGGAAGAAGAACAACGAACCACCGTAGAAAATATTGCGGGCCGCTGATTTAGTCATTCCATCAGCCATAAGCCATACTCCCTTGCTAGACTTGATAGGCCTTTGGCTGGCAAGCCGAAAGGCATTATTTTTTAAGATGCATATTATTTACATTTTAATGTTAGCAGAAGAACACCCCTGGCAACCTTGCCACAGATCAATTTTTGGCAAGAGCAAAAACTTTGTCACATTCAATATTGCTAATTGAAAAGAGCAAGAACGCAGCTTGTTCTTAATAAGCATGTACGAGCACTCTGTACGATTTGCACCAGTGCTTAGCAGCTTCAGAGGGAAGGGAAGCGATGCTATGACTTCTCAGGTTCCAGACGGGCATATGCCAATGCTGCTGATGTGGGTGACGCTCTCTTAAAACAGGATGAATTAAATTTCACTCTTGACAAAATACCAATATGCCTTAATTCTGAACATTAATATCACATTGTGATATTTTAAACCTATAACGATCACAACTGACCGCGAGGCTAGACAATGAACCCTCTAACCATTATTCAACTGCCCTTTTCTCATTTAGCAGGGTGGAAAGACCTCCAGCAACGCCATCCTTCAATCGCCACTCTAGCTTGGTGCATCGTGCTGCCCATGTCGTTGTTACCTCCCGTGATGCTCTATTACGCTGGCACCCACTACGGGGATATCTTCGCACCGGGCTTCGCTGACCGGCAGTGGCGCTTCATCACCACCATTCTGTTCCTGGCTGAACTGCTCACCTTCTTGGTAATGGGCTGGCTAATTCATGCGGTGGTCAATAGCGATCGCGATCTATCGATTAGCTACCACGACGCTTATTTGGTGGCAGCCCTAGCACCTTTGCCACTTTGGTCAGCAGCGATTGCTCTGTTAATCCCCAGCCTGTTGTTCAATGCTCTGGTAGTGCTGGTGGCACTAGGTATCTCTTGCAGCTTGGTCTACCACGGGCTGCAAGCTCTGTGTAAACGCTCAACAAATGACGTAACAACGATGTCCGCTACTTACACCGTTATGGCCGCCGGGGTGTTGGCGTGGGGTTTACTAATGGCGATTGTTTGGGCGTACTAAGGTTCAGGTAGAACGGGAGCTATTAATTAGCTAGGTTTATTGAGTAACCCAGTGACTAACGAGGTAACGATGAGTATCGAATTGAAACGTGCCTACGAGACACCTCACAGCAACGATGGTTATCGTGTCCTAGTCGACGGAATCTGGCCGCGTGGGGTGTCCAAGGAAGAAGCCAAAATCGATGAATGGCGCAAGGAGGTCGCCCCAAGCAGCGAGCTTCGCAAAGTGTTTCATAATGGCTCTCTCGACTGGAGTGACTTCCGCCGTCGCTACCTCAAAGAGTTAACGCCCTATCGCGAGGCTCTTCGTGAGCTTGCACAACGTGCCAAGAAAGAGCGGGTTACTCTGGTGTTTGCCTCTAAGGACGAGCGCCGCAATAATGCCGAAGTGCTGCGTCAGTACTTGAACATGTTGAAATAATCCTTGCTGTAAAACCATCTCTACATCGCCACGCCCATAAGCGCCGTGGTGCATTGCCAATCGTCTGAATTTCGAGTTGCAATCACTATAACGACTGACGTTATCACCTACCCACTAAGGGGTAAGCCAGTGCTCTGTAGGGGTACACGAGTCTAAAAATGATCTAGGTCAACATAAGTTCCCCTCCTTTCTTTAAAGTGAACTTCATACCTTTTCTCGTACTTGAGAAATCGGTATCCAGCAACCCGTATCCCTCTATAAACCACATTGCCACGTTGCCGAATCGGCAATTTCAACCCAAAAGATGCATAAGGAATACTTCAATGAAAACCCTCGCGTCCATGCTGTTGCTCGGTGTTGTTGCTTCTATTTCGATTACCGCTCATGCGGATGGCGAAGCCACCTATAACCAAGCCTGCATGGCTTGCCACATGACAGGTGCCGCGGGAGCTCCCATTCGTGGCAATGCCGAGCACTGGGAGCCACGCCTGGAAAAGGGCACGGACACTCTGTACGACCACGCTATTAACGGTTTTCAGGCAATGCCGCCGAAGGGAGGTCAATTGGGCTTGAGCGATGACGAAGTGAAAGCTGCCGTCGACCACTTGCTAGAACCGGTTCTATAACGCTCTTGACCCGAAAGGAAACCACGATGCCCCCTGTGGCTTACCCGCGCCGTATTACCGGCATCTGGATTAGCTTACTGCTACTCCTGGCAATAACACTGCCCGCCCAAGCCATCGAACTGGAGCAGGTGCGCGAGGGGTTTCCCAATGCCGAGCGCCTTGAGGCAGCGGATTCCCAGTGGCCAGTAAGCCAGGTGCTTGATGGCGACGGTCAACTGCTCGGTTATGCTTTTGAGAGTGTAGAGGTCGCTCCAATCCCTGCCTACTCGGGCAAACCGGTCAATATGCTGGTAGCAATAGACCTGGATGGACGTATTGTTCAGGCCGACGTCCTCAGTCATTCAGAGCCGATCATGCTGGTGGGCATTCCCGAGTCGAAGCTGAATAGCTTCGCCAATGAGCACTTATCGGCCCACGTTAATGACAGGCTCAGGGTCGGCGACAATCTCGACGCCATCTCTGGCGCGACGGTGACCGTCATCGTCGTTAGCGACACCATCATGCGCAGTGCCAGGCAAGTGGCCGCCGAACAGCAGTTGATTGCCGACCTATCGCTCACCCCGGCGGCGCAGGTACGCGACGATGTTTTCGCCCCCGCCGACTGGAAAGAACTGACCGGCGACGGCACCATTCGCCGCCTGCATCTTACCCATGGCGAGGTCGATGAAAGCTTTGCTGGCACGCCTGCCGAAGATTACCTTCGCTCGCCACAGCCGTCTGATAAGACCTTCATCGAGCTGTTTTACACCTACCTCAACCCACCAACCGCTGGCCGCAACCTGCTGGGCGATACCGGCTATGAGCAGCTTATGGCCGAGCTGGGGCCTGACGAGCATGCCGTTGCCGTCATGGGCCGGGGCGACTACTCCTTTAAGGGCTCTGGGTATGTGCGCGGCGGCATCTTTGATCGCATCGAGCTTTCCCAGGGCAATACCCGAGTCAGCTTTCATGATTGCGATCACATCCGTCTGGGTGATCTGGCTCTCGACGGTGCGCCCTCATTGGCCGAGCGCGATATCTTCATCGTTCGCGAAGAAGCGGGCTTTGACCCCGGGCAACCCTGGCAGCTGGAATTACTGGTACGCCGCGCATCTGGCCCTTTGGACACCGAATTCAGTCGCTTCAGTGCCGATTACAGTATTCCCGAAGCCTATATAGAGCGGCCTGAGCCACCTGTGGAAGAGCCTATCTGGGTGCAGGTATGGCGGGACAAAGCATTTCAGATTGGAGTACTGGGTGCCAGCTTATTGGTACTCACCGGCATCATGCTATTCCAGGACGTGCTGGCGCGTCACCCAAGGGTACTGAATCCGCTGCGTCAGGGATTCAAGGTCTACACCCTGGTCTTTATTGGTTGGTACTCGCTGGCCCAGCTTTCAGTCGTCAATATCCTGACCTTCACCAATTCGCTGATCAGTGGCTTCAGTTGGTCGTCGTTTCTTATCGATCCAATGCTGTTCATCCTCTGGTCGTTTGTGGCGGTGAGCTTGCTGCTGTGGGGGCGCGGCGTGTTCTGTGGCTGGCTATGCCCCTTCGGCGCCTTGCAGGATTTGGTCAACCAGATCGCACGCAAACTTAAAGTAAAGCAGATAGAAGTACCTTTCGGCCTTCATGAGCGGCTCTGGGCGATCAAGTACATTATCCTGCTGGCCCTGTTCGCTGTCTCGCTACATTCGCTCGGCACCGCCGAACGCTACGCCGAGGTGGAGCCGTTCAAGACTGCGATCACACTGCGTTTCCAACGTGACTGGGCCTTCATTGTTTATGCCCTGGGCTTGGTGGCGATTTCTGCCTTCAACCACAAATTCTATTGCCGCTATCTGTGCCCGTTAGGCGCCGGGTTGGCAATCCCCTCTCGCCTACGCCTGTTCGACTGGCTCAAGCGCCACCGCGGTAGCTGCGGTACGCCGTGCCAGATCTGTGCCAATGAGTGCGAAGTGGCCGCCATCCACCCGGACGGCCGCATCAATGCCAATGAGTGCCACTACTGTCTCGACTGCCAAGTGACCTACCACGACGACCAGCGTTGCCCGCCCATGGTCAAGCGCCGCAAGCGCTTCGACAAAGCAACCAAGATGTCATCGCGCGGCAATAGCGTTGAGACCCAGCGGGATACCGCCACCGGTCAACAGGCCGAATGGCAACGCATCCCTCTTCACCAGCAAGAATGACCCCAGGGGAATCAAACATGAGCGATAAAAAAGACCATATCGAGAACATCGGCCGCCGCCACTTCTTGCGTAATACCGCCGTTACTGGTGTTGCCGGGGCAGGCCTGGCCGGAGGTTTCGGCGCGGGGGCGCTGCTCAACAGCCGGCAGGTACAGGCGGCTGGCGGCAACGGTATCGAGGTTGCGCCAGGTGAACTTGATGAATACTACGGTTTCTGGAGCGGGGGCCACTCCGGCGAGGTTCGAGTACTCGGCGTGCCGTCAATGCGCGAACTGATGCGCATTCCAGTGTTCAACGTGGATAGCGCCTCCGGCTGGGGAATCAGCAACGAGTCGAAGCGGATACTCGGCGAATCAAGCCATTTCCTCAACGGCGACTGCCACCACCCCCATATATCCATGACCGAGGGCAGCTACGACGGCAAGTACCTATTTATCAACGACAAGGCTAACACCCGCGTTGCGCGCATTCGTCTCGATATCATGAAGACGGATAAGATCACAACCATCCCCAACGTCCAGGCGATTCACGGCTTGCGCCTGCAGAAAGTGCCTTACACCAAGTACGTCTTCGCCAATGCTGAGCTGCCGATCCCCCAGATCAATGACGGCCGCGACCTGGAGACCCCCGACAACTACTTCACTATGTTCAACGCTATCGATGCTGAAAGCATGGACGTGGCTTGGCAGGTGATCGTCGATGGCAACCTCGACAACACAGATGCCGACTATACTGGCCGCTTCGTCGCCTCTACCTGCTACAACTCGGAAAAGGGCATGACCCTGACCGAAACCATGCGTAACGAGCGCGACTGGGTCGTAGTGTTCGATGTTGAAGCGATTGAAGCCGCAGTGGCGGCCGGGAGCTACAAGACCCTGGGTGAATCAAGCGTACCGGTGCTGGATGGGCGCAAAGGTTCGCAGTTGACACGTTACATTCCGATTCCCAAGAACCCCCACGGCGTGAATACCTCACCGGATGGGAAATATTTCATCGCCAACGGCAAGCTGTCTCCCACCTGTTCGATCATCGCCATCGACAAGTTGCCTAAGCTGTTCGACGACAGTATCGAACCGCGCGATACCATCGTGGGTGAACCTGAACTGGGCTTGGGCCCGCTTCACACTACCTACGATGGCCGGGGCAACGCCTATACCACGCTGTTTATCGATAGCCAGGTAGCCAAGTGGAATATTGAGGATGCCATTCGCCACTACAATGGCGAAGACGTCAACTACCTGCGTCAGAAGCTCGACGTGCACTACCAACCAGGACACAACCACGCCAGCCTTACCGAGTCCCGGGACGCCGACGGCAAGTGGCTGGTAGTGCTGTCGAAGTTTTCCAAAGACCGTTTCCTGCCGGTAGGCCCTTTGCACCCTGAAAACGATCAGTTGATCGATATTTCCGGGGAAGAAATGAAACTGGTGCATGACGGCCCCACTTATGCCGAGCCCCACGACTGCATTCTGGTACGTGCCGACCAGATCAACCCGAGCCGAGTATGGACACGAGACGACCCCTTCTTTGCCGAGACCGTGGCCATGGCCGAGGCGGATGGCGTGAACCTGGAAGGCGAAAGCAAGGTAATCCGCGATGGCAATCAAGTACGCGTGTACATGACCTCCATCGCACCGCAATTTGGCCTGACCGAATTCAGGGTCAAACAGGGCGATGAGGTGACCGTAGTCATCACCAACCTTGATCAGGTCGAGGATCTGACCCACGGCTTCTGCATGGTCAACCACGGTGTGCAGATGGAGATCAGCCCTCAGCAGACCGCTAGCGTCACCTTCACCGCCAACAAACCCGGGGTGCACTGGTACTACTGCAACTGGTTCTGCCACGCGATGCATATGGAAATGACTGGTCGCATGCTAGTCGAACCCGCCTGACGCCTCACTGACAGGAGTCTGACGACACAATGCGGGCCGATTCCTTCGGCCCGCTGCGGGAGAACACCATGAAACGACACCCTGGCCATTTAGGTTGCCTGCTGACTCTGCTATGGCTTTTTTGGGTGCCTAGCGGGGTTTATGCCGCTGACTGGCTCGCCACGCCTGGTGAGCCGTTACAGCCGCTGATCGAACAGGCTACCGACGGCGATCAATTGCTGCTGCCTGCAGGGCGCTACCCTGGGCGTGTGGTTATTGACCGCACACTGCATATCCGGGGCGAGTTGCATGCCATCCTCGATGCAGGAGGCCACGGCCATGCGGTGGTGCTGGCAGCTCCCGATATTATGTTTGAAGGCGTCCAAATTGAAGACTGGGGGAATAACCTGACAGAACTGGAGGCCGCTATTTTTGTCGAGCCCTCCGCTCACGGTAGTACCATCCGAAATAACCAGCTAAGCGGGCCTGGCTTCGGCATCTGGCTCGATGCTGTCAATGACGTCAGTGTGATAGGCAATACCATTCGTGGCGATACCCAACTGCGTTCCCAAGATCGCGGCAACGGCATTCATCTCTATAACGTTAGCCACTCGATGATCGAATCCAACGATGTTGCGCAAACCCGCGACGGCATCTATCTCGACAGCAGCCGCCACAACGTGCTGCGCGACAACACCCTGCATGACCTGCGCTATGGCGTGCACTACATGTACTCCTTCGACAATCGTCTCGAAGGCAACCTGACCCAGCGAACCCGAACCGGCTACGCCCTGATGCAATCCAAACGCTTGGAAGTCGTTGATAACCGTTCGGAAGCAGACGACAACTACGGCATCTTGATGAACAACATCACCGACTCCCTGTTGAGCGGCAACCGTGTAGAAGGCGTCACTCAGCCCCTGGGAGCAGATGGCGAGGGCCGTCTCGCTGGCGGCGACGGCAAGGCGCTGTTCGTTTACAACTCGCAGTTCAATCGTATCGAGAATAACCGTTTCGCAGCCAGCGACATCGGCATCCATCTCACCGCCGGTTCAGAGGATAACCTCATGGCGGGCAATGCCTTCATCGCCAATAAGCAGCAAGTCATGTATGTCGCCACCCGTGAGCAGGATTGGTCGGGCAATTACTGGAGCGACTACCTGGGCTGGGATCTGGACAACGATGGCTTTGGCGATACGGCACACGAGCCTAACGACGCCATGGATCATCTTCTCTGGCGCCACCCCTCTGCGCGCCTGTTGATGCAAAGCCCAGCGGTGCTGGCGCTACGCTGGGTACAGCGCCAGTTCCCGGTGTTTCGTCCCCCGGGGGTCAAGGACAGCGCACCACTGATGAGCGTGCCCGACCAAGAAGGAAATGCTTCATGAACCCAGTGATAACTCTACAGCGCGTTACCAAACGACACGGGGCGCTGGTACGCCTAGCCGAAATGGATCTCACCATCGAAAAAGGTGAGGTGCTTGCTCTGCTGGGACATAACGGCGCTGGCAAGACGACCATCATGAAACTTATCCTGGGCTTAATTGCGCCCTGCTCGGGCCAGGTTGACGTCCTCGGTGGCGCTCCAGATGGGCCACATGCCGAACGCCTGCGGCGTCAGTTGGGATATCTTCCTGAAAACGTCACTTTCTATGAACAGCTTACCGGGCGCGAAGTGCTCACATACTTCGCTCGGCTCAAGCAAGCCAAACGCCATCAGGTCGCGGCTCTGCTCCAACGTGTGGGCCTGGTCGAAGCCGCCGACCGTCGCGTTAAAACCTACTCCAAGGGCATGCGCCAGCGCCTTGGTCTAGCCCAGGCTTTACTAGGATCTCCCCAGCTATTGCTGCTGGATGAACCCACTACCGGCCTTGACCCCGCTGCCACCCGCGACTTTTATCAAGCGGTAAAAGCTCTACGCGATAACGGCTGTAGCGTGCTGCTCTCTTCCCATGTGTTGCCCGGTATCGAGCCCTATATTGACCGCGCCTTGATCCTGGGCAAAGGGCGACGCCTGGCCCTGGGCAGCCTTGAACAACTGCGCGAAGAAGCACAGCTACCGCTAACGTTTCGTATCCACGGCACTTTGCTGGCCATGCAGTCTCAGCTCTGGAAAGCCATGTGTCTTGAGCCTACCCCTATCAATGAGCGCTGTGTTGAGGTCAACGTGCCCGCGGAAAATAAAATGCAGGTGCTACGTCAGTTAACCACCATGCCGAATATCGACGACATCGAGCTATCACCGCCCACGCTTGAGCATCTCTACACGCATTTTTCTACTCGCCCCGCCTCGCTAACGCCAGGAGCCAGCGCATGAAGGCCATGTTCATTGTCGCCGCCAAAGAGTTCCAGGATGGCCTGCGTAACCGCTGGGTACTGGCGATCACCGTGATTCTTGCTGTTCTGGCAATGGGTATCGCCTATTTTGGTGCCGCTGCGAGCGGCGGTCTCGGTTTCACTTCGCTGGCCACCACCCTGGTCAGTTTATCTACTCTGGCCGTTTTTCTGATCCCCTTAATTGCGCTGATGCTAGCCTACGACGCCGTTGTTGGTGAGCAGGAGGCCGGCACGCTACTACTGCTACTCACCTACCCCTTGAGTCGTTCGGCGTTGCTGTTTGGAAAGTTCTGCGGCCATGGAATGATCCTGGCCGTCGCCACGCTACTAGGTTTTGGTATCGCGGGGTTCGTTATCGCGCTGGGCGCAGAAGGCGTACCGCTTATCGAACTAATCTTCGGCCTAGCACGATTGATCACCAGCAGTGTGCTCTTGGGCTGGGTATTTTTGGCCTTTGCTTACCTGATCAGCGTAACGGTCAGCGAAAAGGCACGGGCCGCCGGGCTGGCACTGGGAGTGTGGTTTCTGTTCGTGTTGGTATTCGATTTGGTGCTGCTGGCCCTGTTGGTTGGCGTCAAGCAGGGAGGCGACTGGCTGCCCTACCTGATGCTGCTCAATCCCACCGACAGTTTTCGTTTGATCAACCTGTCGGGGTTCGACAGCACACAGCTTGAAAGTGGTATCGCGGCTATCGCGCAGCAAGGCGCGTTCCATTCTGCCTGGCCACCCCTGGCAATGCTGGCTTGGGTAGTGATGCCCCTGCTGTTAGCCGTCCGTCGCTTCCACCGTCATGCCGCTTAACATCATCTCTTAACATCATCTATTACCGAGGATTGACCATGCCCACGCTAGCCCTTATTGCTCTACTACTCCTGACCGGTTGCAACAACGCCACTGACAGTGCCGAAAGGATGCCACCTCAACCTATTAGCGGCGATGACATCTGCCATGTATGCGGCATGTTTATCACCGAATTCGAGGGCCCTAAAGGTCAAGCGTTTATGGAGCGCCACAGTGACGCGCGCAAGTTCTGCTCCACGCTGGAGATGTTTGTTTTCCTCCAGCAGCCCGAAAATCAGACCCAGCTGCGCCACGCCTATGTGCATGATGTCGGCGTGACGCCCTGGGAAACACCTAAAGACGATGCCTTTATCCCTGCAGCAGAAGCTTGGTATGTGGTCGGCCATGACCGGCGCGGCAGCATGGGCCACACCCTTGCGCCGTTCTCCAGCCATGAGCGTGCCGAGCAGTTCGCAGAAGTTCATGGTGGCGAGATAATCGCCTATGACGATATCGACCTGGAATTACTCGCCCAGCTCGGGCGCCACGAAGGGAGCGGCCATGCCGCCCACTCAATGACGCAATAAAAGTGAGGAGTGAGGAGTGAGGAGTGAGGCAGAAAGTAGCCGCAATTCAGGCTAGCCAGGAAAGCGGGCTGTGATGAACAGCGGCCCCCACCATATAGGCGAAGATAGCCACCGCCACTACCGCTGCCAAGGCTCGCACCGTTGGCGTCGCCCCGCGCTTAATCGCAATGGTGCCAATACCGATATAGGCCAGCAGCGCCAGCAGTTTGGCACCAAGCCAGGGAAGCTGCCAGGGCCATACGGAGAGCAGCACCATCAAGGTTACCCCCAGCCCCAGCAGGGCCGTATCAATGAGATGGGGCAGTACCTTGACCCAACGGGCGTGGAGTCGCGGGCTTTCCTGCACCGACCACCAGGCGCGAACCACGAAAAGTGTAATGCTCAGCGCAGCGGCGGTCATGTGCAGGTGTTTGATGAGAAAATAGTGCTCCATGGTCACCCCCTAGCCGACATTAACCGCATCGCCGTGTGGATCGAAGGCAAGAAAAGAAGTGATATTACCCATTTGCAGTGACTCCATCATGCGCTGGAGCTGCCGTTCAACCTCGGCTTCGTCCTTTGGGTCATCCATGGCCGCAGCGAACACCAGATCCCATTCGATCTCGGTGCGGCGAGACTCTTCGACTAAGGCCGCCATGCTGCTCAGTTCTTTGGTCGATTTGTCTACGCATATCACCGGCACCAACACCCCACCTTCGCCCTGTTCGAAGCGACGACGCTGCTCAGCATCGGGGAAATCGGGCAGCTCTGCGCGAACGAACACAAACAATAGGCGCTGGGGTTTAGGTTGTTTATGCGCTTCCTGCAGTAGGTCAGCAAACGTCGCTATGGTCATAAAATAGGCCTTATCCCTAGTCGGGAAGATTAGTAGGTGGCGTTACTCGGGTGATTCTACAAAAAGCCACAGCAGTAGCATGATCATAAACAGCGGGATCAAGAGGCTGAGTGGCGCGGCGCGCCAGCCATAGGCTTGTACTACCAGAGGCGTCATCCGTAAGGAAAACCCCACGCCTGCGCTTATAGCGAGACACAGGGCTACAAGAAGAAGCACCCAGCGATCAGGCATCCAGCCTTTGGCGTGGGCGATGCCAGTCGTAATCACCGCACCTCCCAGTCCAAGTCCAGCCCCCACCAACAAAAACTCCCAAGGACGGCTTGCCACTCCAAACCCACCCAGCGCCAGTGCGAGCCCCAGCAAAAGCCACTGCATCAAGCGACAGGTGTCGCCCCGTCTGGCGATATACCAGGCCGGCCAGGCCAGGAGCATACCGCTACTCAACGGTATCAGCACATAGAGAGATTGCTTTGCGAGCAGTGCGTAAAGTGTCCAGCTAGCCACCGCCAAGGCGCTTGCCAGTGGCATTAACAGCATGGCTACCAGTAACTGGTAACCATTTACTGGCTGTGTAGATGTCTCCAACGTGGGAGGCGGCACGGATGATGGCATGGCGTTTCCCAACGAGGGTATAAAGACATCGGAAGGCATGCCAGAATTGTCGGTAAATACCTGACGTAGGTCAAAAAGCATTGGAGGTAGGTCGACTAACCCCAAAGGAATAGCCCTCGTATCAAGATGCAGACACTGTCACACTCTCTTACCCCTTCCGCGCTATCGGAACTGCCATGAAATTACTTCAACGCTCCCTGGTTGCTCGCATCATTGCGTCTCTGCTTGCCATTAGCGGTATGGCACTCATTAGCATCACCCTGACCATGGCAATGTCTAACAGCAGCCGTGGCGACGCGGCCGCGATTAATGTCGCGGGCTCATTACGCATGAATGCCTATCAGATATTGGGGGCCTTGCAGCGCCTGGAGTATGCCCCTGAAGAGGCGAGTGAAGAGCAGCTCGAAGGTCTGATAACGCGTTTTGATCAGCGTTTGCATGGCACAACGCTACAGCAAACGATCCCCGCTGATGATCGCCACGAGCGCCGACGTCAACTGGAAAAACTTCAAACCTACTGGCAGCACACGCTTCGCCCGGCTCTACAAGCACCGTCCACCGCCACAGCGCTTGACCTGGATACGCGAGAAGCGATGATCGTTGCGATGGTCAATGACATCGAGATGCTAGTCACCTACCTGGAACAGAGCACCGAGGCCAAGGTGCGGCTGTTGGGCATGATGCAAGTGCTTTTTTTAGTGTTGATTGCGATAGTGGTCGCCATCGCCCTCTACGATGTTCGCTACAATCTGGTAGTCCCTTTGCGCCAGCTTATGGTACTGGCCCGAGAGGCGGCACAGCGTAACTTCAAGCCGCGTTCACAGCTCCGCGGTAGCGACGAGCTGGCATTATTGGGCCATACCTTTAACAAGATGTCTGCCGAGCTGGCAACAAGTTACGCCGCGTTGGAAGACAAGGTATCCCGCAAGAAACAGGAGCTTGAGCGCAGCAATCAGGCGCTGCGGGTGATGCATGATGCCAGTCGCGCGCTGTATGGCGGCGGTAATGACCTCTGCTCTAGCGCAGCTCCCATGCTACGCGAACTGGAAAAGCTACTGAATATCGGGCCAATACGGCTTTCGTTAAAAGACCCTTTCGATCAACGCGCAATGCCGGTACTGGAAACGCATTCGCGTACCCGCCCCGAGTACTGCCGCGATCAGGATTGTCATGCCTGCCTGATTGATCCTCGCCCCCTCGACCTGGTGGCCAATAACCAGTCGCAATGCCTGCTGCTACCGATCAGCGTAGGCGATACGCTGCTAGGCACCCTGGAAGTGTGGTATCCCCAGGAACGGCTAAACGATAGCACGCGTCGCCTGCTCACCATGTTAGCCGACCAGCTGGCCACGGCGGTGTACCTGCAGCGGCGTATCGAAGAGCAGCAGCACGTCACATTGATCAACGAGCGCACCATCATCGCGCGGGAACTGCACGACTCCCTAGCGCAATCGCTATCTTACCTAAAGATGCAGGTCGCCCGACTTGAACGCATGCAGCAAAAAGAGGCAACCCGAGAGGCGCAGTCTGCGGTATTCGATGAGCTACGTACCGGTTTGAACAGCGCCTACCGTCAACTGCGTGAGCTACTCACCACTTTCCGACTAAAACTTGAGGGGCCGGGGCTGCAATTTGCCCTGCGCCAGACCGTCGATGAGTTCAGCCAGCGTATGGAGGCAATGGTCGAGCTTGATTACGATGTGCCGCCTTATCTGCTTAATCCCAATGAAGAAATTCACGTACTGCAGATCATTCGTGAAGCACTGGCCAATACCCACAAACATGCCCAAGCCCATTGGGCTAAGGTCACCGTACGATTCGCCGATGCCCGCTTGTTAGTGCGTATCGAGGATGACGGCATCGGCCTGGAAGACGATAGCTCACCGCCAATGCATTACGGCTTGGTGATCATACGTGACCGTACCACTACCCTGAATGGGCAACTGAACATCGCTAATCGCCCCGCCGGAGGAGCCAGTGTTGAGGTAGACTTTACCCCTTTAACTGCTCGCCTAATTCAGCAGCAGCCCGCTTCGGCTACCACCAACTCTCACTTAGGTACAGGGACTTCTTAATGACGCTGACCACCGCCAAAGACACACCTGCCAGTCTGATGATTATCGACGACCATCCGCTACTACGGCGTGGTGTGATTCAGCTGCTTGAGCTAGAAGACGACCTTGAACTGGTTGGTGAGACAGGCGATCCCGAAGAGGGCATTGCCCTGGCCCTCAAACTTGAGCCTGACCTGGTGTTACTTGATTTAAACATGCCGGGCGTCAATGGCTTAGAAGCCTTGCGCCGCCTACGGGAAGCCAACTATAGCGGCCGTGTGGTGATGTTCACTGTTTCCGACCATGAGGATGATGTTGTCGCCGCGCTGCGTAACGGTGCTGACGGTTACCTGTTAAAGGATATGGAGCCTGAAGACATGGTTCGCCAACTGCGCCAGGCTGCCTTGGGCCGCATGGTCATCAGCGAAAGCCTGACCGCCCTACTCGCTGAAGCCCTGCGCAACCAGCGCAATGCGCCCTCCACGCCCGACATTCACAGTCTGACCCAACGTGAACGCGAAATTCTGCAACAGCTTGCTGGGGGACTCTCCAACAAGCTCATCGCGCGCAAGCTGGATATTACCGAAGGCACGGTCAAGGTTCACGTCAAACACCTACTCAAGAAGCTCAACTTACGCTCACGTGTCGAGGCCGCCGTCTGGGCAGTCCAGGAAGGTATCGATCACTAATCGGTTCTGTGTGGATACCTCCAAAGACTCCCAGCGTACTTTTGCTCTGACCCGCCTTTACCCCCTCTCGATTTTTTGTCTTTAAAATCAATCAATCCGGGCTTTTTAGCGACTACCTCTCAAGAGGTATGTCGCTGATTTTGCTGCTATTTTCACCTATTCCCCAATTTCTTCCTCAAGCGTATCTTGCCTTCTAACTGCTAAGTGCAGAAAGGTTTGATGCCAAGGGGGAACCGACATGAGCAAGAGAAACGCCGACATTGAGAAGTGGGATGTCGAAGACGCCCAATTCTGGGAACAGGAAGGCAAGCACATCGCCAACCGCAACCTATGGATATCCATTCCCAGCCTGCTGATGGGCTTCGCTGTCTGGATGATGTGGGGAATGATCACCACTCAAATGCAGAACCTGGGTTTTCCGTTCACGGTTAACCAGTTATTTTCCCTGACAGCGCTTGCCGGTCTAGCGGGTGCCACGCTGCGCATCCCAGCATCGTTCATGATCCGCATCGCTGGCGGGCGCAACACTATTTTCCTGACCACCGCGCTGCTGATGATCCCCGCCGCCGGTACCGGTATTGCCTTGATGAATCCAGGCACGCCGTTCTGGGTATTCCAGGCGTTGGCACTGCTGTCCGGTATCGGCGGTGGTAACTTCGCTTGCTCGATGAGCAATATTTCCACCTTCTACCCCAGCAAGCAGCAAGGTTACGCCCTAGGCATGAATGCGGGCCTGGGCAATTTCGGCGTCACTACCATGCAGATTGTGATCCCGCTGGTAATGACCGTCGGCGTCTTCGGCGCGATTGCCGGTTCTCCAATGGAGTTGCAAAGCGCCAGCGGTACCTTGATCGGTCGGATCGAAGCCGGTACCGATACCTGGATCCAGAATGCTGGCTTTATCTGGCTCGTGTTCTTGATCCCATTAGCGTTCGCCGGTTGGTTCGGCATGAACAATCTTCGCGCTGTTACGCCCAACCCGGGTTCGCCGCTGGCGGCTTTCAGCAAAATATTAGGCCTCTACGGCGTCGGTATGGTGACCGCGGTCATCGGTATGTTGGCGCTCGGTTGGCTTAATATGTGGATTGCCCTGCCGCTAACCATCGTTGTGACCCTTGTGTTGTTGCGCCTGATTCCTGGCGACATCAAGCCCAATATCCAGAAGCAGTTCGCGATATTTTCCAACAAGCACACCTGGTCAATGACCATTCTCTACATCCTGACCTTCGGCTCCTTTATCGGTTTCTCAGCAGCCCTCCCGCTCTCCATCAACGTCATCTTCGGCAGCATGATGGAAGCGACTGCCGATGGCACGCTGATTCGCGTGGCCAACCCCGAGGCGCCCAGCGCTTTGACCTGGGCCTGGATAGGCCCCTTCGTGGGCGCTCTAATCCGCCCGTTGGGCGGATGGATCTCCGACAAAGTGGGCGGCTCCATCGTTACCCAAATAATCTCTGCGATCATGGTGGTCGCCTCCATCGCCACCGGCTATGTGATGATGCAGGCCTATAACGCCACCGATCCCAATCAATTCTTTTGGCTATTCCTGCTGCTATTCATTGTGCTATTCGCCGCCAGTGGTATCGGCAACGGCTCCACTTTCCGCAGCATCGGTGTGATTTTCGATCAGCAGCAGAAAGGCCCGGTACTTGGCTGGACCTCTGCCGTCGCGGCCTATGGCGCCTTCATCGCCCCGCGGGTAATGGGCGAGCAAATCCAAGCCGGCACACCGGAACTTGCCATGTACGGCTTTGCGGCCTTCTACGCTATCTGCCTCGTCATCAACTGGTGGTTCTACCTACGCAAAGGTGCCTACGTTAAGAACCCCTGAGTGCGGCTTGCTTGTTTACGCCCGGAGCCAAGCTCCGGGTCTTACCCCCCTACCCCAATGCGGGAGGACACCATGAAAATCATGATTGCCTATGACGGCTCTCGGAACGCCAAGCTGGCACTCGCCCAGGTCGTCAACATGTTCCGCTGCAACCAGCCGCTGCTGGTACTGGTCGGTGTGGTGGAGAATCCACTCGATGCCACCGATAACAACGAAACGCTGTTTCAGCAGGAGCAGGACGAGCTGAAACAGCACCTTCAGGAGGGAGTGGCGTTTGCAACTGGCGAGGGTTTTCAAGCCGAGCAGCTTCTCGCCGAGGGGGACGCTCGCAAGATGCTGCTTCAGGCCACCCGCAAACTCTCGCCAGACCTACTGGTGATTGCCCGCCATAGCCACCAGCCGGACGGCGGCATTATCGCCAAGTCATTGACTTACTTCGTCGACGAACTCGATTACATGACTTTCGGCAGCGTCAGCTCGTTTCTGGCCCGGCGCGCCGAGTGTCCCTTGTTGATCCTACCCAGCCCTTGAGCAGCCTCTACCCACCTTTGGGACATACCCCCATCGGGACATAGGACGATACGACCATGAAAGTTTCCGCTGTATTCAAGTTTCGCAGCCCTGAAATCCGGGCCCTGCACCTGACCTGGATTGCCTTCTTTATTACCTTTTACGTGTGGTTCAACATGGCGCCGCTCGCTTCGAGCATGCTCAAGAGCGTCGACTGGCTGACCACGGACGATCTCAAGCTGTTCGCCATCTGCAACGTCGCCTTGACTATTCCCGCGCGCATAATCGTTGGCATGGCACTGGATCGGTTCGGCCCACGTCGGGTGTTCTCGGTGCTTATGGTGACGATGTCGATACCCGCGTTGGCGTTTGCTTTCGGCAACAGCATGACGCAGCTGCTTGTGGCGCGTCTGGTGCTGAGTTCGATTGGCGCCAGCTTCGTGGTCGGTATCCATATGACAGCGCTGTGGTTCAAGCCCAAGGACATCGGCTTCGCCGAAGGCTTCTACGCTGGCTGGGGTAACTTCGGCTCCGCCGTAGCGGCCATGTCGCTGCCGACCATCGCCCTGAGTATGTATGGCGGCCCCGATGGCTGGCGCTGGGCTATCGCGCAAAGTGCGGTTGTTATGGCGGCTTACGGTGTTTACTACTGGTTCGCGATCACTGATGGCCCGGACGCCCAGGCTCACCGTAAGCCACGCAAATCCGCCGCCATGGAAGTGAGCTCCTGGGGCGATATGATCAAGCTGATCATCTGGACGATCCCGCTGGTCGGCGTACTCGCCATCCTGGTCTGGCGTATTCAGTATATGGGCTATTTATCGGTCACCGGTGCCGTCGTCGCTTACTTAGTCATCGTGGCGATCGTTATTTACCAGATCGTACAGATTCTGCGGGTCAACCTGCCAATCCTGCGCCAGGGAGTACCCGAGGATGATAAATACTCATTTAACAGCGTGGCCGCACTTAACAGCACCTACTTTGCCAACTTCGGTGCTGAGCTGGCGGTGGTGTCGATGCTGCCCATGTTCTTTGAGGAGACCTGGGGGCTCAATGCCGCAACGGCTGGCCTGATCGCTGCGTCGTTCGCTTTCGTCAATCTGGTGGCGCGCCCGATGGGCGGCATGGTATCCGACCGTATGGGCAATCGCCGTTTCGTCATGCTGTGTTACATGTTTGGCATTAGCGTTGGGTTCTTGCTGATGGCCATGCTCAATTCGAGTTGGCCGCTCATTCTGGCCATTGCGGTGACCATCGGCACCTCGATTTTCGTACAAGGCGCAGAGGGAGCGACCTTCGGTATCATTCCCTCCATCAAGCGCCGCATCACCGGGCAGATCTCGGGCATGGCCGGCGCCTACGGTAATGTCGGCGCGGTGGTCTATCTGACTATCTTTACGTTTGTCACTCCGTCGCAGTTCTTCTACATCATCGCCACTGGCGCTTTCATTAGCTGGCTGATCTGCCTGGTATGGCTCAAGGAGCCAGAGGGCGCTTTTGACGACGAGTACTATGTTTCTTCGGTCGATAGAGATATCGAAGAGCAGGCATTACAGGGTGCCAAGCGCTGAACGGTAGACTTCTGGGAAACTCTGGGCACTGTCCGCGTCGGCTAGATCCAGACAGTGCCTATACCAGCAAACATCATGCCCTTAATAGCGCTCTTAATTTGCAGCCGTACTGTCCTCAATCCAGAAGTGCGGTGGTCAGTTTTACTTGACCACTACACCCACACTTCAAGGCTAAACACGCTAATCGCCCAAAACATTTCTAACCAGGACATGTAATGTATATTGGCTATAACAGACGACTTCAGCTCTGCATTAAGAGGGGTTATTCCAGCCAGGAAATGGCGTCTCTTCCTGTAAGTGACGCAACTCAGGCTGATGAGCTTCTGCAATTTGCGTTACCCGGTTCACCCCCTCTTCCAATAAGTGCACTTCTATTTGGCGGCGATCCTCACGCCCTTGCCGCCGCTCTACCAACGATAACTGCTCACAGCGGTCAACTAGCGCCACCACCCCATGATGTTTTGATTGAAGCCGCTCCGCTAGCTCCCCCACCGTCGCCCAGTCTCTTCCATGGAAACCACGAAGATGTAGCAGTAATTGATACTGCAAGGGTGTCAGCCCATAGCGGCGACAGATATCTTCACTATGGCGAAGAAAACAGCGCAGCCGGTAACGAAATTGCGACAGCCGCTCAAAGTCGTTTTTATCAAGCATCTGTTTTTTTGTCCCTTTTTAAATTCTCTTTGCCACATAACCAACTATCACTTGCTCAACAATTTATAGCGTCTTTTAAACATAATATCACATCATGATACAAAGACCATTTGGTTTGCGCCTTAAGGAGAAACCTGAAATGAGGGCACTCACTTTTCTCAAATTGCCATTCAACCATCGTGAGGGCTGGAAAGAGTTACAGGCTTCCTCCCCCTCCATTCCCTTATTAGCGTGGCTGGTGGTTTTACCCATGTCGCTGTTGCCGCCAGTAATGCTCTATTATGCGGGTACCCATTACAGCGATGCGTTTATGGCGGGTTTTGCTCACCGAGAGTGGCGTTTTATCACTACAATTATTTTCCTTGCGGAATTACTGAGTTTTTTCGTTATCGGCTGGGTAATCTATGCCGTCGTCAACGGAACCGAAGAGTTAACCATCAGCTATCAAGATGCCTATTTACTCGCTGTACTTGCACCACTGCCGTTATTCATCTCGTCGTTGGCACTATGGGTACCCAACCTCTTGTTCAACGTAGTGGTGATACTCGCTGCGCTGGGCATCTCTTGCAGCTTGATTTATCACGGCTTACAAGCTCTCTGTACGTGTACGCATCAAGACTTTGATGTGGCAACTATCTCGGCCACTTATACGATTATGGCTGCCAGTGCTCTGGGGTGGGGTATATTGTTTGCTGTTATCTGGGCTTATTAAGCCATTAACATTAGGCGCACTGGCCTACAGGGGCATCAATCCAGTCATCGCCAAGCCAGATGATGACGCGTTAAGCAAACGGTCTAACGTTGAGAAGTGGGTAATGTGTGCGCCAAGCAGGGGGAAGAGCAAAACTCACTATCACTTGCGTCTTCCTCTTCAAGCGCTGATAGCGTCAATCTTTTGATTACCGGAAGGTGTGAATCCTCAATTTGTCGCACTGCGGTTAATAAAGTGAGCTGCCCCATTCTTGCGAACCTCATTAAAGGCAGCAGCTTATCAGGGCATGCCTTCAGCTCACTACTGTACCGCTCAAGAAACAGTGACGTGCTGATTTCTTGCTGTTGATATTGACGGCATAGTTGAGAGCCGGGTGCTATCTCCGGGTACCACTCGTTCAACGCCAGCGAGTGGCGCGACACCCCGCTAGGCCATAACCGATCAACCAGGACACGCGCACCGTCGTGCTCCTCTATCGGCGCATATATACGCTTAAGCATGATTTCATAGGGCATTGTTTATATACCTCTGCCAGCACGCACGTGGCTTCAGCGAGTAAATCCATACAGGTGTTAACATAGCAGCAAACGTGCCAGGCGCGGAACTACTAATAACTCTAGATTAATAATTCGAAAACTTGGACAAACAAAAAACCGCCGATTGGTTTTACCCAAATCGGCGGTTTTTAATAATCTTTGGTCGGAGCGACAGGATTCGAACCTGCGACCTTTGCAACCCCATTGCAACGCGCTACCAAGCTGCGCCACGCTCCGCTGTCTTTATTGGCCGCTACATCTTTGCCTCAAGACGGTGCGTATACTAGCGGTTTCTTGCATAAATGAAAAGCCCTTATAGCGCTTTCTTTTCAAGTATTTGTCACACACCGCTATGACTCTCATCGTCCTTTATGGCTTACGTTGATCCGCCTCAAGTAATAGATAGGCCATGGCGTCATATACACCGGGGGCCGTTACGATTAAATGGTCTGGGTAAATATCTTCCGGCACCGCTGAAGGCACAGGGTATAAGTGCCCTACCCGTGCGCCGGCTTCGCGGGCAATAACCCAGCCTGCAACGAAATCCCAGGGCGAGACACTCTCGTAATAAGCATCCAGGCGACCACAGGCTACATCGCATAAATCGAGCGCTGCAGCGCCATTACGACGTACGTCTTGGCACTCAAACAGCACGGCTTCCAATCGCTTCAAAAGGTGCTTCCGCTCCTCTTTGCGATAGGGAAAACCCGTACCAACCAAGGTGTGGGCCAGTGAATCTGCATTGCTGGGCTGTATGGGCTTGCCGTTGCAAAAAGCCCCGGCGCCTTCGGCAGCACTAAAGGTCTCGCCTAAAAACGGTGCATGCACAACGCCTACCTTGGCAACACCCGCTTCCATCCAGCCAATCGAGACCGCTACGTGGCGAAGCCCTTGGGCAAAATTAACCGTGCCGTCAATGGGATCCACCACCCAAAGCTTTGGCGCCGTTTCATGCAAAGCGCTCTCGGGGGCAAGCTCTTCACTCAGCCGCGCTTCACCGGGGAAGTGCTCCTCCAGGCGCTGACTAATCAGCTTGTCCACGGCCACATCCACATCGGTGACTAGCTCGTTATCCTTTTTTAAGCGCTGGGCAAAGTCCTGCTGCTCCCGCGCCTTGATAATCATCTGCCCCGCTTCTTCAGCAATAGCGATAGTAATTTCAAGACGCGCGGCTAGTGTATGGTCGCTCATTGAATCTCCCTTTAGAACGCGATGATGCTATGAGTCTCTACCATAAGCCGCTGCGATGTAATTTTCGAGTCAAACCGACTTCCAGCGATAGTGGTTAGCGCAAAACGTCTACCAAAACATCCACAACGATGCGTGTGGCCGCTTCGATTAACACCACATCGGCGCCGACACGCTCCCACTCATAGCCTGGGTAGCGCGGCAATTGGGACGCTAGATGGCCATCAAATCGCTTGGCAATACCCGGGGGTAACGGTTTACCACGCTCAAGATTGCGCTGAATACCTGGCGGTAACGCTTCGGCTCGTGGTGCGTCATGTCGGCGCAGTAACTGGCGTATTTCACGTTCGTTGATGCGCGGTAAATCGACCCGTTCATCGCGAGAGTGGCTATGTCGGTTAGATTCATGCTGCTGGTGCTGGCCCTTATCACGGGCACCGTGGGCCGGGGCATGGGCAGGCTGGGCGAAGGCTGCGTTATTGAGCAGCAATGCGCCAAACGCGCCTATGGCAATCAGTTTGATGGGCTTCACTGTAAGCTCCTCGCTTAAGGTCAGAACTTACAGTGTAGAGAACAAATGCGGAGGAAGTATGGAAACAGAACAGCCGCTCCCAAAAGCGGCTGAAAAGTGAAAGCAAGCTTGTTGACTTAATTTATCACCGGTTTAATTTTGGCAGCCGCGTGGAAGGATATTGCCAGGAATAGTTGCCTTACAAGTCCAACTGCCGCTGCTGGCATCTCTGGTGACTGACATTGTGTTTGATGCACTCTCTTCACCAGATGCAGCAGTTCCTATTGATCCAAAATTGAAGGTAATTGTAGGAGCAATGGAGTTTAAACCTGAATAAGTAAGGGTATTTCCACCCGTTAGATCATCTTCATTAAAACCGACATAGTTTTCGAACGCATTATTTTCATCCCCTGCTTGAAACTCAGTTGCAGGATTAACCCCAGAGGCTACCGCAGCATCAAATCCTGTTTGTAAGGACTTCAGGGTTGAATATGCGGATGAGGCTTCAGCTCGCTGAATATAAGACTGGTACTGCGGCACCGCCACAGCCGACAGAACGCCAATAATAGCGATAACGATCAGCAGCTCAATCAGAGTGAAACCACCTTGTTTGGCATTCTGTGTAATAGGTTGTGCAGCACTCTGCATGAAGGCATCTCCTGATGAGGAAGGGCAAGCCGTTGTAAGGACAGTGATTCCTTAAAATGAATTAGAAAATATTAAGATACATTAGCTTGCGTGATCTGTTTTTACAACACGCGCTATGGGCGTTATCGGCCAGTCGACTACCACTTTAGCGGATTGGGATTACCAGCCATTTAATGCCTGTAAACACTAGTTTATGGTACAAGTAATACGCTTAAAACGATGTAAAATAGGTTTTTGAATGAGCCAACCCCCTTTTGGGTCGACGTTAAGCCATGCCGCTGCACGTGGCGGCCTGCGCGGCATTGCCCAGCGTTTGGTTAAGCACGGCTTGTTGACCGATGCCCAGGCCGTCACGGCGGAAACAACCGCGTCGAATCTGGAAATATCGCTACTTCAGTATGTGATCGAAAGCGGCCTGGTCGACCCTAACAAAGCCACCCTGGCGGCTGGCTGGGAGTATGGACTGCCGGTTATAGATTTGGAGGCCGTTCGGCTTACCGCACTGCCTCCCGCTTCTGATTACCCTGTCAAAGTACTGCAGAGCCTTAACGTTCTGCCCTTAGCGCGCCACGGCCATCGCCTGACGGTTGCGGTTCCCTACCCCGCCACGTTGACGCAACTGGATGAGTTGCAGTTTGCGACCGGCCTGAGTGTGGAAGGCATCCTCGCTCCTGTTGATCAAATTACGGTCGCGCTCAACAGTTACCTTGCTCAAAACAGGCGGGGCATGCTTGATCAGTTGGATGAGCTGGATGATGCGGTTAATTCGCTGAGCATTGCGCAGAATAACGAGGGAAGTGAAATTCCGCTTGAAGCATCCTCTCAGAGTAATGAAGACGCGCCCATTGTTAAGTTCGTCAACAAAATCCTATTAGACGCGATCCGCCGGGGCGCTTCCGATATCCATTTTGAGCCTTACGAAACTCTCTACCGGATACGCTTTCGTGTCGATGGGATGCTCATAGAAGTGGCGCGGCCGCCCTTTGCCATGCGCAATCGTATCGCGGCCCGCCTCAAAATTATGGCCCGACTGGATATCTCGGAACGTCGCTTACCGCAGGATGGTTCGATAAAGTTAAAGCTTTCGCGCACCCGCTCTCTCGATTTCCGGGTTAACTCACTGCCAACAGTCTATGGCGAAAAGTTGGTGCTGCGGATACTAGATCCTACCGCAGCACAGCTGGGGATTGAGCAACTGGGCTTTACCGATGAACAACGAAGCTATTATGAACATGCGTTAAAACAACCCCAAGGCATGATTCTGGTCACCGGCCCTACTGGAAGCGGTAAGACCGTTTCGTTGTATACCGGCATTAATATCCTTAATAAAGTTGAGCGCAATATTTGCACCGCTGAAGATCCGGTTGAAATCAAAGTCGCCGGCATCAATCAAGTGAATGTATTGCCTAAGATCGGCCTCGATTTTGCCAGTGCGCTCAGGGCGTTTCTACGCCAAGACCCGGATGTGGTGATGGTAGGCGAAATTCGTGACCTTGAAACCGCTGAAATTGCCGTTAAAGCGGCCCAGACAGGCCATTTGGTACTCTCCACGGTGCATACCAATTCGGCAGCTAAAACGCTGACTCGACTGGCTAATATGGGCGTCTCCTCGTTTAACATCGCCAGCGCCGTTAGTTTGATTATTGCCCAGCGGTTGGCTCGCAAACTGTGTCAACACTGCAAAGAGCCCATTGACATTCCCCATGAGGCGCTGCGCAAAGAGGGCTTCAACAGTCAAGAAATCCAACAGGCGACTATCTACAAACCGGTAGGCTGCAAGCACTGTACCCACGGCTATAAAGGGCGAATTGGCCTTTATGAGGTAGTGCCGATTACTGAAGCGATGCGTCAACTGATTATGCGCGATGCCAACGCATTGGATATCGATCAGCAGAGGCGCAGGGAGGGCTACCCAAGCCTGCACCGCAGTGGGTTACTGAAAGTCATGCAGGGTATTACCAGCCTGGAAGAGGTTAACCGAGTGAGCAAGGAGTAAGGCATGGCTAAAACGGCACGTCGACGCCAAACGCCCGCCATCAAGCTATCGCGCTGGAAATGGAGTGGTAAAGGCCCGCAAGATAGAGCGCTAAGCGGTGAGATGATTGGCCGTAGTAAAGCCGAAGTAGCCGCTGAACTCACCAAGCAACATATTGTTATCCGCCGGATTAGTAAAAAAGGCAGCCTGGGCGGCAGCGGTCGCATTAACCCCAACGATATCATGGTCTTTGCGCGTCAAATGGCGACCATGATTCGTGCTGGCATCCCTTTGCTGCAAGCACTTCAAGTAGTGGCAGAGAGCCTCAAAAAACCGGCTATGGTTGCCCTTGTTCAGCATATGATGAGCGATGTATCGTCGGGTACCAGCTTCTCAGATACATTGAACCGTCACCCCAAACACTTTGATCGGCTGTTTGTTAGCCTAGTCAGTGCTGGTGAGCAGTCAGGTGCGCTGGATCAAATGCTCGATCGGATTGCGACCTATAAAGAGAAAGTTGAGTCGCTGAAAGCGCGGGTTAAGAAAGCCCTTTGGTACCCCACCGCCGTTATGACGATTGGCGTTGCCGTGACCATGTTGCTATTGATTAAAGTGGTGCCTGAGTTTGAAAGCATGTTCCAAAGCTTTGGCGCAGAACTCCCTGCACTAACCCAACTGACCGTGAATTTATCCCAGCTTGCCCAGCGTTATTGGCTAGCCGCGCTCGGCGCTGTTGTGGCTGCCGTGCTTCTGCTCAAAATAAGCATTCAACGCTCGCCAAGCGTCGCTTACCGTATGCATGCACTGCTGCTTCGCTTACCGGTCGTTGGCGATATTATGCATAAATCTGCGATCGCCCGTTTTTCGCGTACATTAGCGACCACCTTTGTCTCCGGCGTTCCGCTTGTCGAGGGCTTGGATACCGCCGCTGGTGCCACAGGCAATAAAGTGTATGAACGTGCGGTGGTACAAACGCGCCAGGACGTAGCCACCGGGCAACAGCTATACTTCGCCATGCGAATGACCAACCGCTTCCCTCCCCTGGCGATTCAAATGGTCAGCGTCGGTGAAGAGGCTGGATCGCTTGATGCCATGCTCAATCGCGTGGCTGATTACTATGAAGAGGAAGTCGATAATAAGGTCGATGCCCTCACCTCGCTGATGGAGCCGATTATTATTGTGGTACTGGGTGTGCTGGTCGGCGGCGTGGTGGTCTCTATGTATCTACCCATCTTCGACTTAGGCTCCGCCCTCTAAGATTCAAACTCGCAAGAAACTAATTTAAACAAACCCAAGGAGCGACATGTATCACCCTCCCATCATCCTGTGGTTAATTGTTTTATTGATTGGGCTATGTCTAGGCAGCTTTTTGAATGTGGTGATTACTCGCCTTCCGGTAATGCTTATGCGAGGCTGGCGTAACGAAGCCCGCGAAGCGCTTGAGCTTAGCGCCGAACACTCACCGCGCTTTAACCTGGCCACGCCGGGCTCCATGTGCCCACGCTGCGAAACCCCTATTGCATGGCACGACAACCTACCGTTAATTGGCTGGATAAAACGCCGCGGGCGCTGTGCTGCGTGCCAAGCACCTATTAGCATTCAATACCCACTGGTAGAAATAGCCGGTGGCTTGTTGGCCGTGGCTGTGCTGGCGCTCCACGGGCTTACTGCAGAATCACTCTTCATTTACGGCGCCTGCCTAATACTGTTAGCTCTCGCCGTAATCGACTTTCGTACCCAGCTACTGCCCGACGTGATTACCCTACCCTTACTTTGGGCAGGGTTACTGTTTCAGCTTCTTTTCCAGCCACTTATGCTGCCGAGTGCCGTTATCGGCGCCATGCTAGGCTATCTCTCACTATGGAGTTTTTATTGGCTATTTAAACTGGTCACCGGTAAAGAGGGAATGGGCTATGGCGACTTTAAGCTGCTAGCAGCGCTGGGCGCCTGGCTGGGATGGAGTTTTTTACCGCTGATTTTGATCCTTTCCGCAGGGCTTGGGGCCATTGTTGGGCTAGCTGCCCAGGCCTACTCTCCTCGTCTACGCGGCGCACCACTACCATTTGGCCCTTTTCTCGCCCTCGCGGGTTGGGTGGCACTGTTAGTCGGTGATGAAATAATGGCAATGTATCTCAACCTGCTCATGTAAAACTGAACTATTTAAAACTGAATCGTGTAAAACTGAATCATGTAAAACTTAGCCATGCGGAATTTGACCATATAAAATTTAGCTATATGAGGCAGTAGATGATTATCGGATTAACGGGTGGCATTGGGTCGGGTAAATCGACCGTTGCTCGCGCCTTTGAAGCACTCGGCGCCGCCTGGGTCGATGCCGACGATGTCGCCAGAGAAATAGTCTTGCCTGAAGAACCGGCCCTGTTAGCCATTCAACATCGCTTCGGTAATCAGATCATGCATCAGGACGGCACGCTTAACCGTGCCGCTCTGCGCGAGATTATTTTTAAAGATCCAGCACAACGGCAGTGGCTAGAATCAGTGACACATCCCCGCATAAGGGAGCGGCTACTGCAGCACTTAGCACGGCTCAAAGCCCAGGGGGCACCCTATGTGCTGCTTGTGTCACCGTTACTGTTTGAGTCGGGTCAAAATGCGCTAGTGGATCGCACGGTGGTGGTCGACGTGCCACAAGCGTTACAATTATCGAGAACCCAACAGCGTGATGGGGTGAGTGAAAGCCAGGTGCGTGCTATTCTCGCCGCCCAACTTTCCCGCGAACAACGGTTAGCCAAAGCAGACGACGTGATAGATAACAGCGGTGACCACGCCAGCATGATGGAGCAAGTGGCACGGCTTGACGAACGCTACCGTCGGCAGCTTAACTACTGAGATATCGCGCTTGTTATCGCAATTGGAGTTTTTTATGGCTCGCCCTGCCAACGATTCCCCGCTAGAAGTTAATTGCCCGCAATGCGCTAAGCGCGTGCCCTGGCTGCCAGAGAGCACTTATCGCCCTTTCTGCAGCAAACGCTGCCAACTATTAGATTTAGGCGCCTGGGCCGATGAGTCGCACCGTATATCGGGCGAGTCCGCCATGGATGAGGCCGATATAGAAACGCTCCTAGCGCAAGCCGACAAGGATGCGCCACTCACCTGAAAAACCGTATAACTGACCTAGCGAGCCCTTACACTTCCCATGGCCGAAACAAACGCTACCCCCTCATCGCCTTCGGCCTATCATGTGCTGCTTCAATTGGAGCAGCAGTTTGATCATCTGCTTGAAACCATTGAAGCAGCCGTCTCGCTATACGAGCAGCAGCTACCACCTACATGGGTCTTTAATCAAGCGGCCCCGTCTAGTGATTGGCTA
Source organism: Halomonas sp. SpR1 (assembly GCF_031010175.1). GTDB lineage: Bacteria > Pseudomonadota > Gammaproteobacteria > Pseudomonadales > Halomonadaceae > Vreelandella. Next base: position 81,457 of record NZ_JAUAMB010000001.1, on the reverse strand, counting down.
CGTAAAGCCCTATTCGACATGTGGCATGAACAGGATCAAGATGGCCGCGAGACGCGCAACTATATTGCCGTCGTCGCCGCTAATGATGAACTGGTAAGGGCGATTGACGCGGTTAATCAAGCCAAAGGCCATTTTAGTAACCTACTGCAACATATTAAGCAGGCATTTCCACAGGCACTTAGCGATGCCAAAAGCCGCCTGCCGCAACGCCACCCTCACGTGGATGAAGCGTTACGCCGCAATGGACTTGCTCGCTTACATCTTAAACAGAGCTGGCGGCAGTTACCTATTGCCCAAGCGCCTGTCTCACGCGTTCGCTTTGCTTGGTACAGTAGTGGCCGCTCTATTAAACGCCTCTCAGTGCAAGAAGCTGAACATAAGCTTTTGCAGCTTGATACCGATGCGCCGCATATTCGTATTCAGCTACGCAAGCTAGCCGGCATCCCCAGCGGTGAAGTGCTTGCTCAAGTGCAAACTCAGGCCCCACTTATGCGGGCAAACCTGTTCTTTACCGAACCACTCGACGACGGGCATACACGACGGGCACTAAATGCCGCCATGCCTATTTTTGTACCTGACAATAATCAACGCCTGCCCCACATTAACCTACCTGCACCACAGCCCCCCAGCACCCGCACACGGGCAAGGCGACGCGATGAGAAACTAGAACAGGATGTATTTCTGCCGAGCTTGCGGATTTATCGCTACCGCTAGCATAGGCACACCTGCAAAGCCTTCTGCGATGTTTTGCAGGTACTAGCTGCCAGGCACTACATCCTGCTGCCATACGCCATAGCCAAGCAGTGCTTCGATCAGCTCGGCCAGGTCGTTATGATCCACACCATACTCGCTCAACAGAGCATCAAAGCGCTGTTTAAAAATACGCTCCTGGTCTTGTTGCTGTTCCTTCTGCTGGATTTCTTCATCTTCTTGTTCCAGTGCCGCAAGCGAGCGTACCGGCGGGCCTGTCGGTATATCTAAATCGCTTTCTGGATCATCTAATTGGCGTAACGCCTGGGCAAAAGCATCGTCTAATTCACGAAACTTGCGCAGCTTCTCACGCTCATCTATTGGCTTTTGAACCTTTTGATATTTCATCGATGTTTCATTTACACCTTGCTTGAAATGGTCGATATGACTGCTAATGTCGCTTTTTTTGGCGAAAACTGTGCACAAACGCGTAAAGATAACGAGCAAACTTGCCTTTGCCACCCAGTTACCAGCATAAAGGCATCATTATTAAGTATATGAGGGTAACCAGCACATTTATCAAACACGGCACAGTCAGCGACAACTCATTAAATCGATGCTTCGCATCAACATTACCTACAAGTAGCCTGAGAATAGAGACACGACTCTTATCTGTAGGCTGAATTTTTTCCCTTCAGCCAGGTTACCAACACTAACGCACTGGGAGAGTGCACTACAGGCGAGATAAGCACGACCTGTACGATTCACGCATGAGAGGCCAGAGAATGTTCAACGCGATGACACGAGCTGAGATCTGGCTGCAGGATACACTCGATAAGTCACTCGGTATCGAAGACCTTGCTAATCACATAGGGTATTCATCTTCTCAAGTCCGGCGCCAATTTCGGCAAAGCTTTCACATTTCACCTAGCGCCTACCGTGAAATAAGGCGACTGGAACGCGCGGCGGTGCTGCTTGCGCTTACTCCTCTCAATATAGCGCAAATTGCAATACGTTGCGGGTACCAAAACCACTCGTCTTTCTCACGGGCATTTCAACGTCGTTATCAGTTCAGCCCACGCAATTTCCGCCTAAAGCTGAAAACCAATTTCCACCGCCCATTGCCACCTCATGGCTTGCACACGCGTATCGAAAAAACCACTGGCCGCCAAATGGTTCTAATGCGCCTCTACAAAGCTCCCGAGCATATTAAGGGGCTAGGGGATGAAAGCTATCACAATACGCAGCTAGCGTGCTTACAGATGCGACTGCGGCTATCAACGACCATTATCGCACTGCCCGATATACTCGCCGACAGAATTAATGCACTTAATAAGGAGTCTTTTCACTCTTACCGTACCGACATTGGCCTGTACCTAGCGGACACGGACAATGCACAAGACATTGCACTGCCTGTTCTCTATCGGCGAGTCGACATTCCTACCCATTACTATGCGAGCACATGTTTTGACAGCTTAGCTGGCCTTTATGGCGCTTTGACGCACACCATCATGTATCTGCTCAACAGGCAGGATGTTTGGCACGTTAGTGGCCACCCCCCGCAGGTATTATGGAAAGCGGATCATTTAGAACTTCGCATCCCATTAACAGGTTAGCAACAGGGATAACGGCACTGGAGTATAGCTGAAAGCCTATGGCAATAGAAAACCGGCATTTCTGTACAGAAATGCCGGTGATTAGACAGCTTAGTCTTCCATGCGCTCCAACCAAGACTCGACGGTTTCATCGCCGTACTTGTCTTTCCAGCTGCGCAATCCTTTATGGTTGCCGCCGCGCGTTTCGATCACTTCCCCTGTTTTAGGGTTTTTGTAAATTTTAAGACGGCGCTTACGACGGGCATTGCCACTCGCTGTGGTTTTAGCGCTCCGCTGGTCAGCAGTCGGATCTAATAAGGCGATAACATCACCCGGGCGCTTGCCGAATTCATTCATTAGCGCTTCAAGTTTAGCCTTAAATTCCAACTCGCCTTTCAGGCGCTGATCGCCTTCTAAGCGCTGAAGGTCTTCTTGAAGCTGCTTTAGCTGCTGTTCTTTCTGAATATATTCGTTAAGTAAAGACATAGGGGTTCCTTTAATAGCGTATCCAACTGAACGGGGTTCAACTGAATGGGATCTAACTTAGGTGCAAATTGACGACCTCGACACCCACTAGTTCAGAATGCAGGCACATTATTCCTGTAAAAAGTGTAACTGACAACAGTCTAGTTGATTTTCACCCAATTACTAATCGTTTTTTTAAAACTCTATTGCTGCTAAAGAGTTTAAATCTAATAGCCCTGGCAACTATGCGAACCTTCTGTTGAACAACTACTAGCGCTCAAACGCTACAAACAAAAGCGCCGCCCCTAAGGGCGGCGCTTTCACTAACCAATAACTAACCGATAATTAGTCTTGGCCCATCTGCTGCTTGATCAAGTCACCGATGGTGGTCGGGCCGCCAGCTGTTTCCGGCTCTTGCTCACGCATCTTCTTCAGGTTCTGACGCGTATCGTCCTGGTCTTTCGCTTTTACCGACAGATTAATCTGACGGCTCTTGCGATCAACGCTGACAATACGAGCTTCTACGCTGTCACCTTCGTTCAGTACATTGCGCGCGTCTTCTACGCGGTCAGCACTGATTTCAGAGGCTTTCAACACCGCAATAACGTCAGTCGCCAATTCAACTTGCGCTTCTTTAGCATCAACTTCAATGACGCGACCGGTTACGATGCTGCCCTTATCGTTAACTGACAGGTACTCAGCAACGGGGTCAGAATCCATCTGTTTGATACCCAGCGAGATACGCTCACGCTCTGGATCAATAGATAGGATAACGGCTTCAGCTTCGTCGCCTTTCTTGAAGTTGCGTACGGCTTCTTCGCCAGTATCCGTCCAAGAAATATCAGACAAGTGAACAAGACCGTCAATACCGCCTTCAAGGCCGATAAAGATACCGAAGTCAGTAATTGACTTGATGGTACCTGAAACGCGATCGCCCTTGTTGTAGTCAGTGTTGAAGGTTTCCCATGGGTTAGCAGTGCACTGCTTGATACCCAGAGAAATACGACGACGCTCTTCGTCGATATCCAACACCATGACGTCAACATCATCGCCCACTTGCACGACTTTAGACGGATGGATGTTTTTGTTGGTCCAGTCCATTTCAGAAACGTGAACCAGACCTTCAACACCCTCTTCCAGCTCGGCAAAGCAGCCGTAGTCAGTCAGGTTAGTGACGACCGCGTGCACTTTCATGCCTTCCGGGTAACGCTCTTTGATGTTGACCCACGGATCTTCGCCCAGCTGCTTGAGACCCAGTGATACGCGGTTGCGCTCACGGTCAAACTTCAGAACTTTGACGTTGATCTCGTCGCCAACGGCAACGATTTCAGACGGATGCTTAATACGCTTCCACGCCATGTCTGTAATGTGCAGCAGGCCGTCAACGCCGCCCAGGTCTACGAAAGCGCCGTAGTCTGTCAGGTTCTTAACGATACCTTTAATCTGCTGGCCTTCTTGCAGAGTCGCCAGCAGCGCTTCACGCTCGGCACTGTTCTCTGCTTCCAGAACCGCACGACGTGATACCACAACGTTGTTGCGCTTTGGATCGAGCTTGATGACTTTAAAGTCCAGCTCTTTGTTTTCCAGGTGCGCAGTGTCGCGAACAGGACGAACATCAACCAACGAGCCTGGCAGGAAGGCACGGATAGAGTCAACTTCGACAGTGAAGCCGCCTTTAACCTTACCGTTAATAACGCCCTTAATGATTTCGTCTTTCTCGAAGGCTGCTTCCAGAATCTTCCAAGCTTCTGCGCGCTTGGCTTTTTCGCGGGACAGACGCGTCTCACCGAAACCATCTTCTACGGCTTCAAGTGCAACGTGCACGTCGTCACCGATAGCGATGTTCAGGTTTCCGTGTTCATCGCGGAATTGTGACGCAGGGATCTGACCTTCAGATTTCAGACCAGCGTTGACAGTAACCCAGTCACCGTCAATGTCGACAACCTGGGCCGCGACAATAGCGCCTGGCTCCATGTTGATGTCGTTAAGAGACTGTTCAAACAGCTCAGCAAAGCTTTCGCTCATGGTGTTCCTACGTAATTACGTTGTTGAGGCATAAATGCCTTCTCCGCACCACCAGCAAGTGCGGGCCTAATGTCACTCAGCCTTTGGGGGTGTTAACGCTGGTTAGACCTGACCGGGCTCACCGATGTGAGTTTAGTGCCCTGCCACGTCGTGACACCTATCCAAAAGCGCCGCAAGGGAGAATCACACGCCGCTTACCAGCCCTCTTTGGGCGAGCAGTTCGGTCAGTCGATCAACCACTTCCGGTATGCTCAGGCGCGTGGTATCAAGCGTAATGGCATCATCTGCCGGCTTGAGAGGAGCCACACTGCGCTGCGTGTCGCGTGCATCGCGTGCCTGAATCTCCTTTAAAAGACTCGAAAGACTAGCATCCACCCCGGCTTCCTGCAACTGCAGATAGCGTCGACGCGCCCGTTCATCGGCACTGGCGGTTAAAAAAATCTTTAGCGGTGCATCGGGAAACACCACGGTGCCCATATCACGCCCATCAGCCACTAAACCTGGCGTTTGACAAAAATCACGCTGCCGCTGTAAGAGCGCCTGACGAACCGCAGGCAGCGCTGCCACCTGCGAAGCGCGCTCACCGGCCTGCTCAGTACGGATTTGCTGACCAACATCTTCACCTTCAAGAAAGGTACGCGGCTGCCCCTCCTCAATCGGGAAGGCCACATCCAACTGCTCCGCCAAGCGTGCAAGCCCCTCCTCATCGTCGACCGCCACGTTATGCTTCAACGCTGCTTGAGCCGTCAGCCGATAAAGCGCGCCGCTATCCAGCAGGTGCCAGCCCAAGCGCTCGGCTACCAAGCCACTAATAGTACCTTTCCCGGCGCCACCAGGGCCATCGATGGTGAGAACGGGAACAGCGGCAACACGCTCACTCATGGGCACCCTCCACGCTAACGCCCATGCCAATACGCGTAGCTAATTCGACAAAATCGGGGAAAGAGGTCGCCACATTGGCGCAGTCGTCAATCACAATTTCTGCATTTGCCCGTAGCGATGAAATCGCAAAGGCCATGGCAATACGGTGATCACCCAGGCTATCGACACGCCCCCCGCCGTAGCTGGCTTTTTGAGCATCGCCATTACCGACAATATCGATACCGTCTTCTACAACGGTGTGCTGAACACCTAAAACGGCCAAGCCATCGGCCATGGCCTGAATGCGATCCGACTCTTTGACGCGCAGCTCTTCAGCACCTCTTAAACGGGTTACCCCCTCGGCATTCGCAGCGGCAATAAATAGCGCGGGGAATTCATCAATGGCTAACGGCACCTGCTCTTCGGGGATATCAATACCTTTCAGCGGCGCATAGCGAATACGGATATCGGCTACGGGCTCCCCACCCACCTCACGCTCATTCTCCAGCGCTAAGTTCGCCCCCATCAGGGTAAGAATATTAATTACGCCAACCCGAGTTGGATTGATGCCGACGTGTTCAAGGGTGATATCTGAGCCTGGGGTAATCGCTGCTGCCACTAAAAAGAAGGTTGCAGATGAGATATCTGAAGGCACATCGATCGGTCCGGCCGTCAGCTTACCGCCCCCCTTCAACCAGCAGGTATCTCCCTCACGGGAAACCGCATAGCCAAAGCCATTAAGCATACGCTCGGTATGGTCACGGGTCGGCGCAGGTTCGCGCACCCGGGTTTCGCCTTCGGCGTAGAGCCCCGCCAACAGCAGGCAGGATTTAACCTGGGCACTGGCCATGGGCATATCATACTCGATGCCTTTAAGGGCGGCACCGCCGTGAATTTTAAGCGGCGGACGCCCGCCTTCGGCTGTCTCAATGGTGGCTCCCATCAGGCGCAGCGGGTCAGCCACGCGTCCCATGGGGCGCTTAGTCAGGGACTCGTCGCCGGTTAGCTCGCTGTCAAACGCCTGGCCAGCCAGCAGCCCTGAAAACAACCGCATAGCGGTGCCCGAGTTACCCACATAGAGCGGGCCAGCGGGGGCTTTTAAGCCATGCATACCGACACCATGAATGGTGACCTTACCCTGATGCGGCCCTTCAATCGCCACGCCCATTTCACGAAATGCCTGCAGGGTTGCCAGACTATCTTCGCCTTCAAGAAAGCCCTTTACTTCAGTGACGCCTTCCGCCAGCGCGCCCAGCATAATGGAGCGGTGTGACATGGATTTATCGCCCGGTACGCGCAAGCGCCCCTGGGCTTGACCGCCCGGCTGCACACGGTAGGTAACCTTACCTTGTGGTTGCATATGATATTCCGCCTGATAACTGGTTTTGTTCAATAAAGAGTCGAAATAGTGCCGGGCGTGGCTCGCCCGATCAAAGGTGGCAATCAGCGCATCGCTGTCTCCGACTTCTACCGCATGCCGCAAGCGAGAAAGCCCCGCTTCAAAATCATCCAGCGATGCCAGCACCGCCTCTTTGTTGGCAATAAAAATATCCCGCCACATCACCGGATCGCTACCTGCGATACGGGTGAAATCGCGAAAGCCGCCCGCTGCATAGCGAAAAATATCCAGCCGTTCGTCCTGACGCGCCAGCGTGTCCACCAGTGAAAAGGCCAGCAGATGGGGCAAATGACTGGTACGCGCCAACACATGGTCGTGGCGCTCTACGTCCATTTCCAGCACATCGGCACCGCAGGCTTCCCATAAACAGCGCACGCGCTGCAAAGCGTTACAATCGACGTTCGGCTCAGGCGTCAGGATAACCTTGTGGTCGACATAGAGACGCGGATTAGCCGCTGCGACACCGCTTTTTTCTGAACCGGCAATGGGGTGACCTAACACCATATTGGTGGGGACTTGACCAAATACCCGCTGAGCGCAGGCGCGAATAGTCGCCTTGGTACTACCCACATCGGTGATGACCACATCAGCTGATGCCCTGGACAGCGCCTTGTCCAAGCTGGCCATAACGCTCTCCATGGCGAGCACCGGCACCGCCAGCACCACCATGGTGGCGTCATTGGCTTGCTCAGCTAGATAAGTACCGCCCGAATCGATCAACCCCATCTCGATACCGCGAGCGATCTCCTGCTCATCAGGATCACAGGCAACAATCTTCCCCTGAAATCCTGAAGCGCGCAGTGCAGCCGCTAGCGAGCCACCAATCAATCCCAAACCAACAATCAATAGGCGCGACTCATGACAACCTGATGCTTTTACGCTGCTTTCGACCATTAACGTCACAGCACGCCTATGGGGTAGGAGCCCAGCACGCGTAGATCCGCCGCCCGCAGCTGCACTTCTTCAAGCACTGCTGCCACCTTGGGCTCATCACGATGGCCTTTAAAATCAATAAAAAACACGTAGTTCCATACGCCTGCACGGGAAGGACGTGTCTCAAGGCGGGTTAAATCGATCTGATGGCGATGAAACGGCTCCAGCAACGCGTGCAGAGTGCCTGGCTGGTTGCGCATGGCAACCACAATCGAGGTTTTATCCTCTCCCGCCATAGGCACATCCTGATTGCCAATAATCAAAAACCGTGTGGAGTTGTCCGGGCTGTCCTCAATTTTTTCGGCAATATGCTCAAGGCCATAAAGCTTGGCCGCCATATCGCCCGCAATCGCCGCACTGTGCCATTCGGTTTTAACCAGTTTCGCCGCCTCAGCGTTGGAAGAAACCGGTACGCGCTCTGCATGAGGAAAATGTGCATCCAACCATTTGCGACACTGGGCAAAGGATTGCGGGTGCGAATAGATACGCGAGACCTTGTCGCGGCGGGTGTTTTCACTGACCAGCAAGTGGTGGTGAATACGCAGCACCACCTCGCCACAAATTTTGATCGACGAGTCCATAAAGGTGTCCAGGGTGTGATTGACCACCCCTTCGGTGGAGTTCTCCACTGGCACCACGCCGTAATGCACGGCGCCCGCCTCGACTTCACGAAACACCTCATCGATGGCTGCCATGGGCAAACTCACGGCGCTTTCACCAAAATGCTTGAGCGCCGCCTGCTGGGTAAAAGTGCCTTCTGGGCCCAGGTAGGCGACTTTAACCGGCTGCTCAAGCGCCAAACACGCCGACATGATTTCGCGGAACAGGCGCGCCATCTCTTCTGAATCCAGCGGGCCTTTGTTTAACGCCATAATGCGCCGCAGCACCTGGGCTTCGCGCTCAGGGCGGTAAAACACCGCATCCTTATCTTCGGCCAGCTTGACGTGGGCCACCTGCTGGGCGCAGCTGGCGCGTTCGCTGATCAGATTGAGAATATCGCTATCGAGCTGATCGATGCGCTGGCGTAGCTCGTCCAGATTGATCGACGTGTCGGACATGATGGTTAGCCCCTTGTTTTTTCAAAATCGGCCATAAATGCAATCAAGGCATCTACCGCAGACTCAGGCACCGCGTTGTACAGGCTGGCACGCATACCGCCGACGCTGCGGTGGCCTTTCAAATTAAGCAGTCCCGCCGCATCGGCCTGCTGTAAGAACGACTTATCTAGCGCTGAGTCGGCTAAGACAAAGGGCACGTTCATCCGCGAGCGGTTATGTTTGGCAATGGGGTTGCTATACAACTCGCTGGCATCAATTGCCGCGTAAAGTTTATCGGCTTTCCGCTGATTGATGGCGTCCATCGCTGCCAGCCCACCGATATCCTCTTTCAGCCACTGAAATACCAGGCCGGCCAGATACCAGGCGTAAGTAGGGGGCGTATTCACCATCGAACCCGCCTCGGCCAGCATTTGATAATTAAATAGCGAAGGGATGTTGGCCTGAGCTTTACCCAGCAGATCTTCACGCACGACTACCAGCGTTAACCCCGCGGGGCCAATATTTTTCTGCGCCCCGGCATAAATCAACCCAAACTCACTAACGTCGATGGGCCCAGAGAGGATATTTGACGACATATCGCAGACAAGCGGCACATTAGCCCCATCGGCACGTTGGACATGGGGCGTATAGTCAAACTCCAAGCCACCAATCGTCTCGTTGGAGGTGTAGTGCAAATAGGCAGCATCAGCGCTTACCTGAAGCGCATCACGCGCGGGCACCGCCGTATGGCCATTGGGCTCACTGCTGGCCACCACATGGCAATCGAAACCCAAGTGCTTAGCTTCGTTGAACGCCTTCTTGCCCCAAATGCCAGTTTGGATAAAGTTGCCGCTACCGCCCTGCCCCAGTAGGTTCATCGGCAGCATGGCAAATTGCATACTGGCGCCGCCCTGCAAAAACAGCACTTTATAATTATCCGGCACGCCTAAAAGCTGACGTAAATCGGCTTCAGCGCGCTCGGCAATGGCGATAAATTCATCGCTGCGGTGGCTCATTTCCATTACGGAAAGGCCACGCCCCTGGTAGTCCAGCAGCTCTTCACGGGCACGTTCCAGCACAGCGACTGGCAGGGCCGCTGGCCCTGCACAGAAATTATAGTGACGTGTCATCAGCCCCTGCATCCTGTCCATCATCTGAATGGTTACTCGCCGGCGCATCGTCGAGACTGGTTTCTTCAGAGTCAGTTGCTTCGAGACCGTTTAGCTCTTCGCTCTCTTCCGGCTCATCAACGCGTACTGTCTTGACCAGCTTCTCTTCTTTACCCAAGCGAATCAGCATGACGCCTTGCGTATTACGCGACGTCGTAGAGACCTCTTCCACGCGGGTACGCACCAGCGTGCCACGGTCGGTGATCAGCATCATTTCATCGCTGTCGTAGACCTGCATCGCCGCTACCAGCGAACCGTTACGCTCGCTGGTCTGCATGGCGATAACACCCTGACCACCGCGGCCACGCAGCGGGAATTCTTCCAAGCGGGTGCGCTTGCCGTAACCATTTTCACTGGCGGTCATAATATAGATCTGACCATCCACGGTGCCGGTCACAGTACCCTCTTGAGCGCCATCCTGCGCTTCCCCTTCGGCATCCGCTTCGGCGTCGATCTGCTGACTCTTGGGAATAATCAGGCTGATCACTTCCGCATCGCCAGCCAAACGCATACCACGCACGCCGCGGGCAGTACGCCCCATCGCTCGAGCGTTGCTCTCTTCAAAGCGGATCGCCTTACCATTGGACGACAGCAGCATGGCGTGATCGTTACCGGTGGTAATTGCAGCGCCCACCAAGCGGTCGCCCTCTTCCAGGTCAATGGCAATCAAACCACTGTTACGCGGGCGGGAGAACTGCTCAAGACTCGTCCGCTTGACGGTGCCTTTAGCGGTGGCAAAGAAAATATAGTGCTCGGGGTTGTAGTCGCGCACCGGCAAGATGGCGTTAACCGCTTCACCCTCTTCCAAGGGCAGCATATTAACCAAGGGCTTACCGCGAGAACCGCGACTGGCGTTGGGCATTTCGTAGACTTTTAACCAGTATACTTTGCCGCGGTTAGAGAACAGCAGCACGGTGTCGTGAGTAGAGGCCACCAGTAGGTGCTCAATCACATCTTCGTCTTTCATCGCAGTGGCAGACTTGCCGCGTCCACCACGGCGCTGAGCCTGGTAGTCCGACAGAGGCTGCGTCTTGGCATAGCCAGAGCGGGATACGGTGACCACCATGTCTTCTTCAGCGATCAAATCTTCCATCGAAAGATCCAGGTGGCTGGCCTGAATTTCAGTGCGACGGTCATCACCAAACTGATCACGTACGGCGTGCAGCTCTTCGCGGATGACTTCCATCAAGCGATCGGCTGAAGCCAGAATCTCGGTAAGCTCGGCAATTTTCTCGAGAATAGACAGGTATTCATCGAGCAGTTTCTCGGTTTCGAGCCCCGTCAGGCGGTGCAGACGAAGTTCCAGAATCGCTTGCGCCTGGGCAGGCGATAGACGATACGAAGTAGCGGCAGTATTGAGGCCAAAGCCCTCTTCAAGCTCTTCTGGCTTGCATGAAGTGGCACCGGCCCGCTCCAGCATGGCGGTTACCTGACCAGGCTGCCAAGTCTTGGCGAGCAGTTTCTCACGCGCTTCTGCTGCATTGGGCGAGGCTTTGATCAGCTCAATGACTTCATCGATATTCGAGATAGCCACAGCCAGACCTTCCAGCAGATGGCCGCGTTCACGGGCTTTTTTCAGCTCATACAGCGTGCGCCGGGTAACCACTTCGCGGCGGTGGCGAATGAAGGCTTCCAGCATCTCTTTTAGATTGAGCGTACGTGGCTGACCATTTTCCAGCGCCACCATGTTAATCCCGAACACGTTTTGCAGCTGTGTTTGGGCAAACAGGTTATTGACCACAACGTCGCCAGATTCGCCGCGCTTGATCTCAATAACCACGCGCAAGCCATCTTTATCCGACTCATCGCGCAGTTCGGCGATGCCTTCAATCTTCTTCTCTTTCACCAGCTCGGCGATCTTCTCGATCAACCGCGCCTTGTTCACCTGATAGGGCAGCTCGGTGATGATGATGTGATCGCGACCGGTTTTTTCGTGGTGCTCGATGGTGTGGCATGCGCGCACATAAATACGCCCACGGCCGGTGCGATACGCCGACAAAATACCCGCGCGACCGTTAATAATCGCGCCGGTGGGGAAGTCAGGGCCGGGGATATACTCCATCAAGTCATCCACCGACAGCGTATAGTCGTCGATCAACGCCAAACAGCCGTCGATGACTTCACGCATATTGTGCGGCGGAATATTGGTCGCCATGCCTACCGCGATACCCGACGAGCCGTTGATCAGCAGGTTAGGTACTTTGGTGGGCAATACGGCGGGTATACGCTCGGTACCGTCGTAGTTATCCACCCAATCGACGGTATCTTTTTCCAGGTCGGCAAGCAGTTCATGGGCGAGGCGCGACATGCGCACCTCGGTATAACGCATAGCGGCCGCGTTATCCCCATCAATCGAACCGAAGTTACCCTGGCCGTCGACCAGCACATGGCGCATCGAGAAATGCTGCGCCATACGTACGATGGTGTCGTATACCGCGCTATCACCGTGCGGATGGTATTTACCGATGACATCGCCGACGACACGCGCCGACTTCTTGTACGGTTTATTCCAATCATTACCCAGTTCATGCATGGCAAACAGCACACGCCGGTGAACCGGTTTAAGGCCATCCCGCACATCTGGAAGCGCGCGGCCGATAATGACGCTCATCGCGTAGTCGAGGTACGACTGTTTGAGCTCGTCTTCAATATTGACGGGCAAGATTTCTCTGGCGATGTCACCCATGAAAGTCAGATCCTTTGCACTGCATTGGCACTGCGAGAGTTGAAAGCGCTTAAAAACACCGCCCTGAAATTAGCATAGAACGGCGCGCAAATACTCCGCCATCATACCACCGCAAAAGCAGCAAGGGCAGCCAGACAGCTCAGCAAAGCCGTTTAGGGGCTAAATGCCTCTTTCGTCACGATTAACGCGGCTAACGCCTCACGCACCTCTCCCTCGATTGCGGCGGCCTTATTGGCGCGCATATCAAGCAATACGAAGGTTAAATCCGCACGGGCAATAACGGTGCCGTCTTTGCGCACAATGCGGTGGTGACACACGCCGCTGCGTTCGCCTAGATCGACGATCCCGGTCATGATTTCCAAATCGTCGCCGTGGCCCGCCGCCGCCAAATAATCAATATTCAAATTGACGACAACAAACGCCCGCCCGGCTTGATGGAGCTGCTTGATCATCGCAGGATGCTGATCAAAGAAATCCCAGCGCCCCTCTTCCATAAATTCAAGATAGCGGGCGTTATTCACATGCCCGTAGCCATCCAAGTGAAAACCGCGAACGCGTAATTGAACCCGTGACAGTGACATGGTCATAACAGCTCCTTTATATGTATTAGCCAACATCCAATCAAACACAAGTTTGAAACGCGTGCAACAGAGACGATTGGCGGCAGCCGCTGGCAGGAAGGCCCCACTTTCGCCATAATGTGCCACCTTTTGAACAGGATTGGCTCCATGTGGTTTAAGCACTTGCATTTATACCGCCTGCACGGCGCGCCCGAGTTATCCAGCGATACGCTTGCTAGCGCTTTAGACGAGCACTCCGCTAAACCACTGGGCAACGCCGATGCGCGACGCCTGGGCTGGACGGCGCCCGCAGGACGTCTCGGTGGCGGTCAACTGGTTCACGAAATTCAGGGACACCGGCTGCTTTCTGCCCTGCGCCAGGAGCGCCTGCTGCCCGCCTCTGTGGTCAAAGAAGAAGTTGATGAGCAGGTGGCCGACATTGAGGCCAGCGAAGGCCGTAAAGTGACTCGCAAAGAGAAGACCGCGCTCAAAGAGCAGGTGACTGAAAACTTACTGCCCCGCGCCTTTGTGCGCAGCCAGAAAATCGATCTGTGGTGGGACACCCGCGGCCAGATGATCGGCATCAACGCCAGTTCGCGCACCCGCGCTGAGGATATTCTGGATTTATTGCGCGAGACCCTGGGCAGTTTAAAAGTCACCCCGCTCAGCTCACAAACGCTGCCTATCCGTGCCATGACCACTTGGCTGGGTGACGTGGCTAGCCGACCTGCCGATCTACAGCTTGGCGATCAGGTAGAGCTCAAGGCCAAAGGCGATGACGGCGTGCTGCGTGCTCGTCAGGTCGATCTAGACAGCGATGAAATTCAGCAACTGCTGGAGAGCGGCCGCCAAGCCAGTAAACTCGCCATTAGTCTGGAAGGCCGGTTAAGCTTTATGCTACACGATGACTTGGCGCTAAAATCGTTACGCTTTGGTGATGCCTTGATTGAAGAAGCCGACCACGCTGACGACGGCGACGATGCCCTCGCCCGCCTGGAGACAGACTTTATTTTAATGGCCCAAGCGCTATCCACCGATATTCCGCGCTTGATAGAGTGGCTCGGCGGCGAGACGCAGCGGGAACCCACGGCTCAATAAGTGGTTCTGTTGACCTTCGCCTCGATGTTATTAATCGATATTTATTATTTATCATCCAACGGTTCGCATGACTCAACACAATAACGCTACCAGCATCTCTAACGAGACAGACCCGTGGGCCGATATTCGGCCCTTTATGGATCATGAAGTGGCCGACGTACTTGCCAGGCTCTCACGGGATAACGAACTGCTTGATGCGCTAACCCGCTTCCGACTGCCGCGCATGGCACGCTGGGCGCCGTCATTAGCACGCCTGTTTGCTAGCCGTGCCGTGCGGCGTGAAGTCAAAGATGTTTCAACGGTTTACGAATTTCAAATGCGCATTGCCCATTATATGGAGCGCATGATTCGTACCACCACAGACGCCTTTGACGTCACCGGCCTGGACAAACTCGACCCCAAAGGCGCCTATCTCTTTATTGGCAATCATCGCGACATCTCGCTGGATCCCGCCTTCGTCAACTATGCGCTGTATCAGGCAAACCGCGACACCGTGCGCATCGCTATCGGTGACAATCTGCTCAAAAAGCCTTACGTCACCGACCTGATGCGACTGAATAAAAGTTTTATTGTGCCACGTAGTGCACGGGGCAAGCGCGCCATGCTGGCGGCGTATCAACAGCTGTCGGCGTATATTCGCCATACCATTACCGAAGACCAGCACTCTATCTGGATGGCCCAGCGCGAAGGCCGGGCTAAGAACGGCATCGACCACACAGAGCCGGCCATTATTAAAATGCTGACCATGGCCAGACGTAATGCCGAGCGCGATATGGTGTTTGGCGAAGCCATCGCGGAACTGAAACTATTACCGGTTTCGATTAGCTACGAGTATGACCCCTGCGATGTGCAAAAAGCCCAGGAACTGCACGATATCGACACCCTAGGCAGCTACGCCAAAAGTGAGTTCGAGGATATCCGCTCGATTGTGGCAGGCATTACCGGCACTAAAGGCCGTGTACGGCTGCATTTTGGCACACCGGTGGGCTCCGATATGGCCACGCCAGACGAAGTGGCGGCTGAGATTGATCGCCAGGTGATCGGCGGCTATCGCCTCTTCCCCAGCCACTATTTAGCTTTAGAGGCGTTAGGCGAGGCGCCGGAGCTGGTAGCGCGCAAGTCGATTACACGCCAGGACAGAGAGCGCTTTAATGCCCGACTTGCCGATGTACCCGAGGCATTACGCCCCTACTGGCTTGCCCAGTACGCTAACCCCGTGAAACACAAGGCTGGTCGTCTTACCCTTTAATGAGGCGTATTAATGCTCGGCAACTCATGCCGGTTGGCGGAAAAAATGCTATGGTCAACGCATTGATTGGTTTCGCTTGGCGCTGTCGTCAATCGCGATCCTAAGGAGACTCCCATGTCCGGTTCAGAAATTCAGAAAACACGTATCATCAACGAGCTACGTGGCTTTATTCGTAAGTTGCTGCAAGACCCAAAAATCCTTGAGCAATCACTGGCGATTGCCAAAGAACAACTGGCTGAAGGCAATAGCCCAGCGGCAATGGCGCGGATTGCCAACGAAATTTCCGATACCACCAGCGTGCATATTCCGGAAGACCCGGCTGAACACTCTGAAGCGGATAAACTCTTTTTAGAACTGCTCCGCGAAGTCGTTCAGGAAGAGCAAGCGCTCTACTAATCATTACCGTCAACAGCGTCAGCGGCGAAGCGTTTTGTAACTTCGCCGTGTTTTTGTTACTGCCTGCCCGGCACCTTTATTCACTCGGAATTAACCTTCACCATGCCTACAACCGCCACGCGCAACATTTTGGTGACTAGCGCGCTCCCCTACGCCAACGGAGCGATCCATCTCGGTCACCTGCTTGAGTATATCCAGACTGACATCTGGGTTCGTTTCCAGAAAAGCCGTGGCCAACAGTGCTACTACGTGTGTGCCGATGACGCCCATGGCACTGCCATTATGCTGCGGGCCGAGCTGGAAGACATTACCTCTGAAGCACTGATTGAGCGGGTCTCCAACGACCACCAGACAGACTTCTCACGCTTTGGAGTCGGGTTCGACAACTACCACTCGACTCACTCCGCTGAAAACCGCCATTTCAGCGAAATGATTTATAAGCGCCTGCGCGACAAAGGCCATATCGCCACCCGCGATATTGAGCAGATGTTCGACCCCCAAAAGGGACTGTTTTTAGCGGATCGCTTTATTAAAGGCACCTGCCCCAAGTGCGGCGCCGATGACCAGTATGGTGATAACTGCGAAAAGTGCGGCGCTACCTATACTCCCGCCGACTTGATCAACCCGGTCTCGGCAATTTCCGGCGCCACCCCCGAAGTACGCACCTCGACCCACTACTTCTTTAAGCTGCCCGACTTTGCCGACTTTTTGCAGGGCTGGATTGACGATGGCCATGTTCAGCCGCAAATCCGCAATAAGCTGATGGAGTGGTTTGAGTCCGGCTTTAACGAGTGGGATATTTCCCGCGATGCGCCCTACTTCGGCTTCGAAATTCCCGACGCCCCCGGCAAATACTTCTATGTATGGCTGGACGCCCCTATCGGCTACCTCGCCAGTTTCAAGAATCTATGCGACCGTGAAGGTATCGACTTCGACAGTTTTTGGAATAAAGACTCGGATGCCGAGGTGTATCACTTTATCGGCAAGGATATTGTCTATTTCCACGCACTCTTCTGGCCCGCCATGCTGCATGGTGCAGACCTGCGCACACCCACCGCGGTCAACTGCCACGGCTTCCTGACGGTAGACGGCGCCAAGATGTCGAAATCCCGCGGCACTTTTATTAAAGCCGCCACCTACGCCGACTATCTCAACCCGGAGTACCTGCGATACTACTTTGCCGCCAAACTCACTTCCAAGGTCGATGACCTGGATCTGAATTTGGAAGACTTTGCCGCGCGGGTAAACTCTGATCTGGTCGGCAAAGTGGTCAATATTGCCAGCCGCTGCGCCGGGTTTGTTAAAAAACTTGGCGGTGGAAATCTATCCGAGCACTGCGCAGAACCGCAGATGGTGGCGCGTTTTATTGCCGCCGGTGACGATATTGCCGAAGACTTTGAAACGCGGGAATTTAGCCGGGCAATGCGTAAAATTATGGAACTGGCTGACGAAGCCAACACCTATATTGCTGACAAAGAGCCCTGGGCACTGGCCAAACAGGATGGCCGCGATACTGAAGTCTTAGACATATGCTCGGTCGGAATTAACCTGTTCCGCCAATTGATGGTCTATCTAGCGCCCGTGGTACCCGCCATGGCCGAGCAAGCGCGTGATTTTCTTAACGTGGAGTCGCTGGATTGGCATACGCGTCAAAATGTATTGACCGATCACTCGATCAACAAATTCAAACCACTGATGACCCGCGTTGAACGCGACAAAATCGATGCCATGATTGAAGCGTCGAAGGAAGATCTCGTGGAAGAGCAAAAATTGAAGGAAGTCCCCAAAGGCCCGCTGGCGGAAGAGCCTATCGCAGCTGAAATCGACTTTGCAGACTTTGCCAAAGTCGACCTGCGCATTGCGCGTATCGCCAAAGCCGA
Organism: Halomonas sp. SpR1; assembly: GCF_031010175.1. Lineage (GTDB taxonomy): Bacteria > Pseudomonadota > Gammaproteobacteria > Pseudomonadales > Halomonadaceae > Vreelandella. The sequence continues at coordinate 63,414 of NZ_JAUAMB010000001.1, read as the reverse complement.
ATACGTCGAAGGGGCCGACAAGCTGCTGCAGCTGACCCTCGACCTGGGCGGCGAAACCCGCAATGTCTTCTCGGGCATTCGCTCCGCCTATGCACCGGAAGCCCTGGAAGGCCGTTTAACGGTCATGGTCGCCAACCTGGCACCGCGCAAAATGCGCTTTGGCGTATCGGAAGGCATGGTGTTAGCCTCGGCCAACGAAGAAGGCATTTATCTGCTCTCCCCTGACACGGGTGCCGAGCCGGGCCAGCGGGTGACGTAATAGCAGTACTGCGTTCTTAAGGGGCAGAGGCTAACCGCCTTTTGCCCCTTTTATTTTTTATTGTTGGGATACATTTCCTTGCTTGGCTCAGGCACACCTCATGGTTCAACACTACTCCCGATCTTTGCGCTTTCGTTTTCTAGCCGCCTTGGGTGGCGTTTTGCTCATCGCGCTTATGTCCTTAGTGGTATTGAGCAAATGGGTAATATTTCCGGCACTACATAAAGAAGAGCGCGCGGTAGTCACACAAGAGGTGAAGAAAATTGAACGCGCCTTGCAGATCAGCCAACAAAATTTATTGGCTCAAGCACGAGATTGGGCAATTTGGGACGATACTTACGAATTCATCCAAGGTAATTACCCAGGCTATACCGATACCAACTTTAGCCAGCAAATGTTTGAAGAGATGGACTACCAGTTAATGGCCTTTTTCAACGCAGAGGGAGATGTGCATTTTTTAGCGGGCATCAATCCCACTACCGGCCGATACCACACCTGCTACAGCGCAGAACGTGAGTGCCGTTGGATGGCAGGGTTGATTCGCACTATGCAGGCTTCTATTAAAGAAGATCCAAAACAAGGGAAAAGCGAGCTGTATGCAAGCTCACCGCCGCTAATAGTGGCCTCCAATCCTATTTTTCGTACCGACGAAAGCGGCCCACCCCAGGGCTGGCTGTTCAAAGTGCGTCCCATGGATAATACATGGCTTGCTTTAATTAAGGATTATACTGGGCTAGAAACGACGCTATCGATGGTTAATAGCAGCAAGAATAACGATATGACTATTACTATCAGTGGCAATACCATCTTTGCCCAGCGTTATCTACCTACCTATCCACTCGACGAGCAGCTAGCGTTGGGAACTCAGCTTACTCGCACCAGTTACTTGGCCAGCTTAGAGACCTTTCGCTACGTACTGCTATGGACAGCCTGCTTAATGCTATTGGTTATAGTCCTTGTACTGCTGCTATTAGAACGCATTATCCTAAACCCCCTTAAAATCTTAACCCGTTTCACCCAGCAAGCCAGTGATGATCTTGAAGGGCCACACAGCTTGTTACAGCGTGGTGATGAAATAGGCATACTCGCGCGCGCTTTTCAAAAGCAGTTTAAGCGCCAACAGCAACTTAACGCCGAGCTAATGGAGCTTTCTACCCATGACCCCCTGACCGGTTTACCCAACCGCCGGCTATTCGATCAACGCTTGCAAGAGGTGGTCAATATTGCCCTAGCCTCTGAGCAGCCACTCTCAGTCATGATGATCGATATTGATCATTTCAAACTGTTTAATGATCATTATGGGCACCCTGAAGGTGACGTGTGTTTGCAGCGGGTAGCCCAGGCGATGCACGGCGTCGCCTCTGCCCATGGTTTTTTTATAGCGCGCACAGGCGGCGAAGAGTTTAGTGCCATGCTACCCGCCACTTCCGCCACCCAGGCAGTGGAGAAAAGCCTAGCGCTTAGCCATGCCATCGACCAATTACAGCATCCTCACCAGGTGTCGCCCGTAGCCTCATATGTCACCGTTAGCATTGGCATTAGTCAGTTGGAGATAGAAGGCGCCATGACGCCCAGTGAATTGATGACGGCCGCGGATCAAGCGCTCTACGCTGCCAAGGCCGCAGGACGACACTGCGCCAAGGTCTATACGCTTTCACTAGCCAACGCCGCCTTTTCTTCGCACAATACGCCGCCATGAGTGAGCTATTTATCATTTTGATCAGCACTGCGCTGGTCAATAACTTCGTGCTGGTTCAGTTTCTGGGCCTTTGCCCCTTTATGGGCGTCTCCAATAAACTGGAGTCGGCCATGGGCATGTCCCTGGCCACCACCTTTGTGCTGACCCTGGCATCTGCTGCGAGCTTTGTGGTGTATCACGGCCTGCTTGTGCCGCTGGATATTACCTACCTGCGCACCATCAGCTTTATTGTGGTGATCGCCGCCGTGGTGCAGTTTACCGAAATCATGGTGCGCCAACTAAGTCCGCTGCTGCATCAAGTGCTGGGAATATTTCTACCGCTGATCACCACCAACTGCGCAGTGTTGGGCGTCGCGCTACTGTCGCTAAATCGTGAATTAAGCTTTTTTCATACCACCCTCTACGGGTTAGGGGCGGCGCTGGGCTTCTCGCTTATCTTGGTGCTATTCGCGGCAATGCGGGAACGACTAGCGGGAGCGGATGTCCCCAAACCCTTTCAGGGTGCTGCGATTGCCATGGTCACCGCCAGCCTAATGTCATTGGCGTTTCTGGGTTTTTCTGGGCTAGTACAGGGGTAACCGCCATGAGTGACACCTTTTCGTGGTGGGGCATTCTCAGTACGGTGGGAGTGCTTACCGGACTGGGTATTATTTTCGGGGCGCTTTTGGGCGTGGTTAGCGAGCGCTTCAAACGCGAAGATAATCCATTAGTTGAGCAGATTGATGCGCTACTGCCACAAACCCAGTGCGGCCAGTGCGGCTACCCTGGCTGCCGCCCTTACGCTGAAGCAATCAATCAGGGCGATGCGCTGAATAAATGCCCACCCGGCGGTGAAGCGACCATTCACGCCCTTGCTGATCTTCTCGGTCGCGAACCTGAGCCACTTGACGGCGACGCCCAGAGCGAAACCAAGGTAGCGTTTATTCGCGAAGCGGAGTGCATTGGTTGCACCAAGTGCATTCAGGCCTGCCCGGTGGATGCCATTATTGGCGCGGCTAAATTGATGCACACCGTGATTGAAGACGAGTGCACCGGCTGCGATCTTTGTCTTGACCCTTGCCCCGTGGACTGTATTGATATGCTGCCTCGCTCAGCACCGCTCACCCAGTGGCAGCCGATCATAACGCCTTCGCCGGAATTAATTGTCAGCGACCGCCAACCTGCCCCAGGGGGTCTTCATGCCGAGCGCCTATGACTTTCCTGGTGGCGTTTATCTTCCTGAACGGAAACAGCGCTCTAGCCAGGCAACGCTGATTGAAGCGCCGCTGCCCAGTCGAGTGACGCTGCCGCTACAGCAGCACAGCGGCCAACCCGCCACGCCCTGTGTGGCACCGGGAGATAGAGTAAAAGTCGGCAGTGTGATTGCCAATCGTGAAGGCATGATCTCCAGCAACCTGCACACCAGCATAAGCGGCACGGTCACCGAGGTCACTACAGCCCAAATCACCATTGAAAGCGATGGGCAAGATGAGTGGTTCCGGCTGCCCAGCCTCGACTGGCGCAGTGCCGGGCGCCATGAGTTGCTGGAGCGTTTAAACGAAAGTGGCATTGTCGGCTTAGGCGGAGCGGGGTTTCCCAGCCATATCAAAGCGCGAGTGGACGAACGGCATGCGATTGACACCCTGGTGATCAACGCCGCCGAGTGCGAGCCCTATATCACCGCCGATGACCTTGCTCTACGCCACTACCCTGGCGAGATACTTGAAGGAGCGCAGATCATCGCCAAACTGTGTGGCGCGCGGCATATCGTTATTGGCATTGAAGACAACAAACCCGAGGCCATTGGAGCCCTGCAGCAAGCCCTGGCTGATAGTCAACCAGTGCCGGTCGAGCTAACAGTCATCCCCACCCGCTACCCCAGCGGCGGCGAGCGCCAGCTAATTAAAAAGCTGTTAGATCTCAATGTACCCAGTGGCGGGCTGCCCGCTGATGTGGGGGTACTGTGCCATAACCCCGGCACCCTGCTGGCGATTCTACACGCGGTGCTCGATGGTCAGCCGCTGGTTTCAAGAATCGTCACGCTCACTGGGGAAGCCATTGCCCAGCCCGGCAACCGCTGGGTACGCCTGGGCACTTCGGTCAAGGAACTGCTTGAGGAAGCGGGAGTGAATCACTCGGCGCTAAACCAAGTGATTCAGGGCGGCCCCATGATGGGCACACCGCTGCTGACGCTGGATACGCCGGTTACCAAGCTGACTAACTGCTTGATCGCCGCCACCCTTGATGAGCTACCGCCGCCCCCAGCAGAGTCGCCCTGCATACGCTGCGGTGAGTGCGAAAGTGTTTGCCCGGTGGCGCTGCTGCCACAGCAGCTGCATTGGTACGCCCGCGCTCAAGACGATACCAAGCTGGAGCGCTACCACCTGTTTGACTGCATTGAGTGCGGCGCCTGCAGCTATGTGTGCCCCAGCCATATTCCGCTGGTTGTGGATTACCGCGAAGCCAAAAGCCGACTACGCCTGCAGAGGATTGAAGCCACTAAAGCCGAGCACGCCAAACACCGTTTTGAGTTCCGCCAAGCACGGCTCGCTCGGGAAGAGGCTGAAAAACAGGCACGCAAGCAAGCCCGGCAGGCGCAACAACGGCGCCCCTCTAACACGGCCACATCCAGCAGCGAAAAAGTCGATTTACGCGGCCTGCGGATTGCCCATGCTGCCGCTAAAGCATCGGTCAAAAAAGCGGAAAAAACCCTGGCGCGGGTGGCCCAGGAAGATCCCAAACAATCCCTGGATGATTTAGAAATGCAGCTTGCCACCGCCCAGGAGAACTTAAAGGCGGCCGAATGGCAGCTTGCCCAGGCGCGTGAACAGCAGTCACCCGACAGCGCTAGTAAGGAGTCACCATGAGCATGATGCACGCCTCAGGCGTTAACGATGCCGCGAAGGCGACTAACGTGCCGCCAACAGCGAGCCTAATGCGCTGGGTGATCATTGCGACGCTGCCTGGTATCGCCACCATGAGCTACTTCTTTGGCCTCGGTGTCATCAGCAATGTGCTACTGGCCGCGGCATTTGGAGTCGCCCTTGAAGCCGCCGTGCTGCGCCTACGCAGGCGGCCCATTCGCGTAATGTTGAATGACTCAAGCGCCCTACTTACCGGCGTTTTACTGGGCGCGTCACTGCCCCCTGCCAGCCCTTGGTGGCTTATCGGCGTGGGTATGATCGCGGCCATCGTGGTCGCCAAGCAGCTATACGGCGGCTTGGGCCATAACCCCTTTAACCCCGCCATGGTGGGCTATGCGCTGCTACTGGTGTCCTTTCCTACCTATATGACGCTATGGGCACCGCCCCAGGGACTCATACCGGATGGCCTATGGGCGCAAATCGCTGGAACGCTGCCGACCGCCCAGCTGGATAGTTTGAGCGGTGCCACTCCGCTTGATGCCTTTAAACACAAAGGCGACGCGGTACTTGCCAGCGAGTTCTGGGCGACCAGCCCCCTGCCGGAAGGCACTCTGAATGCCTGGCGATGGGTGGGCCTTGCGTGGTTAGCGGGTGGCGTATTGTTGCTGGCGAAGAGGATTATTAGCTGGCATATCCCGGTGGCGATGGTGGGAAGTTTGGTGGTACTTGCCACGCTATTTTACCTCAGCGACCCCAGCCACTTTGCCTCGCCGCTATTTCACCTGCTTACCGGGGCAACGCTATTTGGGGCTTTTTTTATTGCCACCGATCCGGTTTCCGCCGCCACCAGTCGACGCGGTAAGTTACTCTATGGCGTGGGCATTGGCGCGCTGGTGATCACTATCCGCACCTTTGGCGGCTACCCCGATGCGGTGGCCTTTGCGGTGCTGTTAATGAACCTGTGCGTGCCGCTACTCGACCTGTATAGCGTACCGCGCCCCACCGGTCAGCCAAAAGCCACATCAGGAAAGCCAGGAGAGCGACTATGACTCTCTTCCAGGCCATGCAGCGCGGCGCCTTTGCGCTGGGGGCCTTTGCGCTGGTCACCGCGGGCAGTGTCGCGCTTACCCGCGCGCTTACCGCCGAACGTATAGAAACGCATCAGTTGGCTTACCAGCACCGCCAGCTTCAAGAAGTGCTGCCCCAATCGCTGGCGAACACGCCCGTTACCCAAGTACTGGAAAGCACTTTTACGCTTCCCAATCCAGAAGCGCTAGGGCTTCAGAGCGATAGCCAAGGCTGGTGGGTGAGTGATAGCGAGACTATTAACGAGAGCAGTAACGAGAACAGTAACGAGAGCAGCGCAGTGATTTTGCCGGTCATAACGCGGCAGGGGTATAACGGCGAAATCCGCCTACTGGTAGGCATTGATAAACAACAGCGTATTACCGGCGTGCGCGTTACCCAGCACCAGGAAACCCCTGGCCTGGGCGATGATATTGAGCGCAGCCGCAGCGACTGGATCACTAACTTTAACGGTCTGGGATTAGATAGCTTACCGCAGGGCGGCTGGGCAGTGGCTAAAGACGGCGGCCAGTTTGATGCCTTTACCGGTGCGACGATTACCCCCAGGGCCGTGGTGAACGCGGTGCATAAAGCGCTTCAGTACGCCGCCGATACACCGCTACCAATGTCATTTGAGGAGCCCTCCCTATGAGCCAGTGGCGCGAACTTGCCCGCAGCGGCCTTTGGTCAAACAACCCCGCACTGGTTCAATTGCTGGGGCTCTGCCCACTGCTGGCGGTCAGCGGCAGCGTCGTCAATGCGCTGGGGCTGGCGCTGGCCACGCTACTGGTGATGGTGGGCGCCAGCACGGCGATTTCACTGATTCGTCACCAGGTGCCCAGCGCAGTGCGCCTGCCCGCATTTGTGATGGTGATTGCCGCCTTTGTTACCTGCGCAGAGCTGCTGATGGCCGCCTATGCCTACCCGCTCTACCAGGTATTGGGGATTTTTATTCCGCTGATTGTCACCAACTGCGCCATTCTCGGCCGCGCCGACGCCTTTGCCTCCCGCCAGCCGGTTCTTCCAGCGGCTATCGACGGCTTTATGATGGGACTCGGTTTTGGCGCGGTACTGGTCGTGCTTGGCGCGCTACGCGAGCTACTCGGCCAGGGCACACTGTTTAGCGGTATGGCACTACTGTTTGGGCCTGGTGCGGCCCATTGGCAACTCACCATTGCCGACGACTACCAGTTCCTGTTTTTCGTGCTGCCGCCGGGGGCGTTTTTTGTGGCGGGTATGTTAATCGCCCTGAAAAACGTCATCGACCAACGCAGCGCTGCCCGTGCCCGACCAGTGGCTGCCACTCCGCGCGCCGATCGCCGCGTGCGGGTCACCGGTACGATTAAATAGTCGACATATAAATAGTCGTTAAGTACACAACTGGGATAATTAGACCAAGAGAACCGCCATGAATGCCCAAAAGCGCCATGAAATTTTTGCTCGCCTTCAGGCGGAAAATCCTCGCCCCACTACCGAGCTAAATTGGAACACGCCGTTTGAACTGCTTGCCGCTGTCCTGCTTTCTGCTCAAGCCACCGATGTGGGGGTGAATAAAGCCACCGCACGACTTTACCCTGTTGCCAATACGCCCCAGGCGATTATTGATTTAGGTATCGACGAACTTAAAGCGCATATCAAAACCATCGGTCTCTACAACACCAAAGCCGAAAACCTGATGAAAACCTGCCATATACTGGTCAATCAACACGGCGGCGAGGTACCCAACACCCGCCAAGCGTTAGAGGCCTTGCCGGGGGTCGGCCGTAAAACCGCCAACGTGATTCTCAATACCGCCTTTGGCCAGCCCACCATGGCAGTGGATACGCATATCTTCCGGGTATCCAACCGCACCGGTATCGCGAAAGGCAAAAATGTCGTTGAGGTGGAGCAAAAACTACTGCGCCATGTGCCAAAAGGGTTTCTTCACGATGCTCACCACTGGCTGATTCTGCACGGCCGTTACACCTGCATTGCCCGCAAACCCCGCTGCGGTAGCTGTATCATTGAGGATCTGTGCGAGTTTAAGGAAAAAACCGAGATTGCTTAACGACTAACGAAAGCCCAAGCTATTAAGTCGAACCCATCAGCAACTGACGGTAAGCTTCGCGCCATGCGGGCCACTCCCAAGCGGTGCTCTCAAGGGGTTCTGGACGAGCTGCGGGGTCGGTTAGCCAGGCACTGAGTCGATCGTACAGCCCCTCCCGCGTACCGTCGTAACGATAGACTGGCGGGTAGAGAGCGGGGAAACAGAGCCGGTCAGGCACCAGTGGCAGCGCCCCGCGCTGAGCCGCCTCCATAATCGCCAAGCCCTGAAACTCATGCCATGTCGTCGATACCACAATACCGGCACTATCCAGCAGCTCGCGATACGCCTCCTCCGGCTGCGGCCCCCAAGCCACAATATGCTTGGCTAAGCGCTGCTCGGCCTCGGCAAAAATAGCCGGGGCTTGACGAAAACGCTGACCCAGTACCGCTAGCTCAAATGAGACCCCGGCGTCGCTCAAGGCAAACAGCACGGCAAAAAAATCATCGGGGTTTTTGTCATACTCCCAGCGATGATTCCAAACGATACGATGGGGCATCGTTGCAACGCGAGACGTTTTATTGCTAACAGGGATGGGTACCGGCAACACCTGGGCACGCGAACGCAGCGCCTCTAAGGGCTTAACCGCGGGGAGGTTTTCCGGCATTTTTTTCAGAAAGGCTCGCGCGCCATCGATAAAAGAGTCGCGATTATAGGCGCTGTTAAACACCACGCTATCCGCCGCCAACGCCGTATAAAGATTGACCATCTTGGCCTCTACTTGTGGTATCTGATCGCTCGACTCCGGATAGGCAAACTGGTTTTCATGGAAATAGACGATTTTTCTAGCTTGTCCCAAGTGAGGAAAAAGCCCGACCAGCGTTGCCAAATCAACCATCGACGTAGCCAAAACTACATCGAAATGCTGACTCAGCGTAGCCTGCTCTTTTAACATCCAGCTCAGCGGATTACCGCGAATGCGCCAGCGAAAATGTCTTGGCGGCAAGCTCAACGACGTCCAACTGACCTCACCAATAGTGTCCATCAAACTCTCCGCCCAGTAGCGATGACTTACCGCTTCATAGGCAGATAACAGTAATACGCGCATTAACAGCCCTAGCAAACAAATCAGTGGAAAGCCATAACACCCTAAGCCATGACCAAGAGACATGCAGTGTAACAAAGCGCGCTTGAAAGCTCTTTTGGAAAGCTCTTTTACAGTAGTCCCTGTCTTGCCTGCATTCGGCCAAGGTCGTCTTGGCCGACCCGTAAGATCTATCTAGACTCCAGGCAAGGTTAAAACAACTAAAAGCAGGAGAGCTCCATGGCTAAAGTGCTCGTTGTCGATGACGAACCCAACATTGTTTTATCGCTGGAATTCCTGATGGAGCAAGCAGGGTTTGCGGTCGTCACTGCCGAAGATGGTGAACAGGCTCTGGCAAGAGTGAATGATAGCCAGCCCGATCTGCTGCTACTCGATATTAGCCTACCGGGGATTAGCGGCTTTGACGTGTTAGAGCGGCTGCGTGGCGAGGCGGCTACCGCCCAACTGCCGATTATCATGCTGACCGCTCACGGGCGTGATGTTGAGCGGGAGAAAGGCATGGCGTTGGGCGCCGATGATTACATCACCAAACCCTTCTCAACCCAGTCGCTGGTGGAAAAAGTCAAAGCGCTACTGATCGAGGAGCAGCCATGACCCGGGTCGGGCTACCCAAACGTCAGCGCCTGATTGGTCTATGGCTACTGCTTAGCGGTATTAGTTTGCTGGGCGGGGCCATTTTTGCCGCCTGGCTGGATGCCCAGCTTGCCCCCACTGGTGTAACGCGCATAGCACTGTGGCTAGGCAGCTTCTCCGGTGGCGCAACGATTTTTTTAGTCGGTTTACTGCTTGAGCGCATGCTATTTACACCGCTGCGCCATTTGCAGGTGCAGTTGGCGCGCTTAGTCGCCAACCCCGATGCCCGGGACGAACACCCTCCCGAAGGCTGGCTCAAAGGGTTGGGGCCCGACCTGCGCCGGGTGCGCGAAAGCTGGCGAGCAGACCGCAGCCGCTTAGCCACCGCTCACGCTGACGGCGCGCGAAGTGCGGCTCGTATTCGCCAGGAGTTGGAAACGCTGCTGCAGGTTCTCGAAACGCCGCTGCTACTGTGCGATCACCACCGCCGACTTATGCTGTTCAACCAGGCAGCAGAGGACTTTTTTGCGGGTAATACCGGGCTAGGGCTGGGCAAACGCTTGGAAGCGCTGCTACCGGTGGCGAGCCTACAACAAATGCTCGGCCAACTACCTAACGACGGCTCACCGCGCGAATTACTCGCCCCCTGTGACGACCGCTGGCTCAAGGTGATTTTACGCCGCGTGCCGGGTAGCGATGGCGAAACACTGCTGACCTTTAGCGACGCCACTGCCTCCTGGTCGAGCGAAATGGGCGTTAGAGCGGAACTGGCCGATATGCTCACACCGCTGCGTCAACATACCGCCAGCCTGACCAGCGCCGCCGATGCCCTGATTCAACTGCGTAACCAAAACGATGCCAGCACGTCGTCTTTACGTCAGCGTTTTGAGCGGGTTATTCAAGAAGAGGGCGCTACGCTCGGCGACAACGTAGCGAAAATCGGCCAACTGCTCGACGATATGCAGCACCAGGGCGAGCGCTTAACGCCGATGTGGTCAAACGACTTCTGGCAGGCGCTTGATGAGCGCCTTGATCCGGCGCACCGCTTAATTACTCCGGTGGGCATGCCTGCCTGGTTTAAAGGCGACGCCCCCGCTTTGATCGCACTGTTTGACTCTTTGGTGAAACACCTCAATGCCCACCTTCCTGACAGTGGCTTTGAAGGTGAGATATGCCTGGGTAACAAACGCGTCTATCTCGACCTTATTTGGCGAGGTAAGGCGATCCCCGAGCATGAACTGGCGGTGTGGCGCCAGCAGCCGCTCAACTCACTGCCGTTGACGCCCAGCGTCGCCGATGTGCTGCGCCAACACGCCAGCGACATCTGGAGCCTGGCCGACGATAATGGCATTTATTCACGCCTGCGGCTCCCCCTGCCCGCCATGGAGCGCGTCGGCGCCCCACGGGAAACCGCCCCGCCACGCCCTGAATTCCATGACTTTGGCATCGCCGACCTGCCCCCGCCGGATGAAGCGCTGGCAAGCCGAACGCTGCGCAGCCTGGAAATCGTCGCCTTTGATACGGAGACCACCGGGCTTGAGCTGCGCCGGGGCGATACGGTAATCAGTCTTGGCGCCTGTCGCGTGGTCAACGCGCGTTTATTGGCCAGCGAAGCCTTCGATCAAAAAGTCGACCCCCAGCGGCCTATTCCTCCCGCTAGCACCGCGATTCACGGCTTGACCGATGCCGATGTGGTCGGTGCGCCGCCGCTGGATATTGTGCTGACCCGCTTTCGTGACTATGTCGGCGAAGCGGTACTGCTGGCCCATAACGCCGCCTTTGATCTGCTCGCCATTAGCCACAAAGGGGTCGCCTTTGATATTCCTGTGATCGATACCCTGCTGATTTCCCGGGCACTGGACGAAGCTCTCGATGGGCATGATCTGGATAGCCTTGCCCAGCGCTACGATCTGGCTTTTCCACCGGGCACCCGCCACACTGCATTAGGCGATGCCCGCGTGACCGCCGAGCTATGGCTAGCCCTGTTGCCACGCTTGGAAGCCCGCGGTGTCGATACACTTGAGCAGTTGTTAGCGCTGCAAGCCAACGCCTTCGACCGACAGGATGCCAGTGCCTGATGAAACCGTTCGCAATGAAATCACGCCAAACAGAGCGTCTAGTGGCCCTGGTGGCGATTGCCTTGCTGCTGTTCTGCCCGCCGTTGATTATCGTGGTGGATCGACTACCCACCGTTAGCGTGGGCTGGCTACCGCTCTACCTATTTATCGCCTGGACAGTGGTAATCGGCTTGACCGCCTGGCTTATGGAACAGCGTGCGGGCCGCTAACCATGCGTAGCGAGGCGATTATCCTCGGCACCGCCTTTGGCTATCTGGCGCTGCTGTTTGTGGTTGCCGCCTGGGGCGATCGGCGGGCGGAGCAGGGTCGCTCGATCATTGGCTCGCCAACGGTATATGCCCTCTCTATCGCCGTTTACTGCACGGCCTGGACGTTCTACGGCAGCGTTGGCCGCGCCGCCGAATATGGCCCCAGCTTTTTACTCATCTACCTGGGGCCGACGCTGGCGATGCTGCTGGCTCCCTTTGTCATCCGCAAGATGGTGCGCATCGCCGCGCGACAGCGGATCACCTCGATTGCCGACTTTATCAGCGCCCGCTATGGCAAAAGCACCAGTTTAGGCGCCCTTGTTGCGCTGATGGCGCTGATTAGTATCACCCCCTATATCGCCCTGCAGCTAAAAGCGATTACCGTCAGCCACGCGGTGCTGATCAATTATCCCCGTGCAGCCGATACCACCTTGATGGATGAACATTTCTGGATGGACAAGTCCCTCTGGGTCGCCCTGGTATTAGCCGTGTTTATTATCCTGTTTGGCACGCGCCACCTGGATGCCAGCGAGCGTCATGAAGGAATGGTGGCGGCCATTGCGGTGGAATCTATCGTCAAACTGGTGGCCTTTACGGCCGTTGGCGTATTCGTGGTGTTCGTGATGTTTGCAGGCCCCACCGCGTTATTTGCCCAGGTAGCGGCCACGCCGGCCCTTATCGATAGCATGCGCTTGGACAGCGTTCCCGGTGGCGTCACTGGCTGGGTAGGTATGCTGGTGCTGGCCTTTCTGGCCTTTTTAACTCTGCCTCGGCAATTTCAGGTATTGGTGGTCGAAAATGTCGATGAGGCGCACTTAGCTCGCGCAAGCTGGCTATTTCCCCTCTATATGCTGCTGATTAATCTGTTCGTTATTCCCATTGCCTTGGCGGGTCTGCTGCTTGGCGTCAGCGCGGGTGACCCGGATAGCTTCGTGCTGACCCTGCCCCTTTCAGCCGGTTTAGAAGGCCTGCCGCTACTGGTGTTTATTGGTGGCCTATCGGCAGCGACAGGTATGGTGATTGTCGAGACCATTGCGCTCTCCACCATGGTCAGCAACCAGCTGGTGATGCCCCTGTTGCTGCGCTCACGGCGGCTGCACCTAAGTACCAAAGGCGAGCTTGCCGGTTGGCTATTGGGTATTCGCCGCGTCGCTATCGTGCTGATTCTGCTGCTTGGCTATCTCTACCATGCGCTGATTGGCGACTCCTATAGTTTAGTGACGATTGGGCTGGTCTCGTTTGCCGGGGCAGCGCAGTTTGCCCCGGCACTTTTAATTGGCCTATATTGGCGCGGCGCTACTCGCCAAGGCGCCACCGTTGGCTTAATCGCCGGGTTCTTAATCTGGTGCTACACGCTGCTGCTACCTGGGTTTGCCCAGTCTGGCTGGTTGAATGCTTCTCTGCTCACTGAAGGCCCCTGGGGAATTGCCTGGCTGATGCCCTACGGCTTATTCGGGCTCGAAAATTGGGATATTTACACCCATTCGCTGCTCTGGAGCATGTTGGCCAATGTGGGGTTATTGGTAGGTGTCTCGCTGTTTACCCGCCCCACGCCTCTTGAGCAAACCCAGGCAGCGCTGTTCACTGAAGCGATGCACCCTAACCTACAAACCAGCTCGCTATCGACGTCACTTTGGCGCGGGCAAACTACCCAAGGGGCACTCAAAGAGCTGCTCGTTCGCTATTTGGGTGCCCAGACGACCCGCCGCGTGTTTAACCATAGCGGTAGCAAAAGCGCTTACGCGGCAGATGAGCCCGCCACCGCCGAGTTGATTACCCGCGCCGAACAGGCGCTGGCGGGAGCACTGGGCAGCTCCTCAGCGCGAGTGCTGATCAACTCGGTAGTGCGCGGTGAAGCATTGGATATTGAGTCGATTCTAAGCATTCTGGATACGACCTCACAAACCCTGGAGTACAACCGCCGTTTGGAGCAGAAGTCCCAGGAACTGGTGAAAATCGGCGAAGAGCTGCGTAGCGCCAACGAGCGGCTACGTGAGCTGGATCGCTTGAAAGATGAGTTTGTCGCCATGGTCAGCCACGAGCTGCGCACGCCGCTCACCTCCATCCGTGCCTTTGCGGAAATCTTGCGCGATAGCGGACAGCTACCTGACGAGAAGCGCCAGCATTTTCTGGGTGTCATTGTTCACGAAAGCCAGCGGCTGTCGCGTTTAATTGAGGAGATCCTCGATCTTGCCCGCCTGGAGAGTGGTCGTTTAACACTTAATCCGGTGCCCCTCGACCTTGCCGCCCTGACCCGGCACAGCATCGATGCCATTGCCCATCTGCATGAAGAGCGCGGCATTGTGCTGGAGGTCAGCTTAGAAGTAGATCCAGCGATGGTGGTGGGCGACCATGACCGTTTAGAGCAGGTGATTATTAACCTGCTGGATAATGCAGGTAAGTTTGCCGACCGGGAACAGCCAAAAGTACGCCTTACGCTTTACCGCCATCGCCGTCATTTCCGGCTAAGCGTCGAGGATAATGGTGCGGGTATTAGCGAAGATGAACGTGAACGAGTCTTTGAAAAATTCCATCAAATTCAGCAGGATGACGATATCCCCCGTGGCCGACCAAGAGGCAGCGGCTTAGGTCTGCCGATTAGTCGGGGCATTATCGCCCACTTGGGTGGGCGGCTCTGGGTTGAAGATGCCAAAACCTTTGGTGGCGCCTGCTTAACGCTGGAACTCCCCGCCGCGCCGGATGAAGTAAAGCGTTGATCACATATTGGTTACAACGGCTAGCTTTGCTCACTTAAACTAAGTTATTCTTTATTTCAGAATTCTACTTTCGCCTAAAGCAGCATGCCGTGGATGAGCCGATGAAAAATGAGTGTCCCCCTCCTCAACAAGCCAGCACCAACGAGTATACTATTGCGATACAGCCAATCGTTGATGCTCAGCTACGCCATGTCGCCGACGAACTTCTTTATCGTGCTAATGCAACAAACCAGACCGCCGACGTTATTGATAATGTCCAAGCCACCGCTAGAGCATGTGCAATTGCTGTTTATGAAATTGGCCTGGATAAACTTTGCGGTTCACGCCAGCTGTTTATTAATGCTTCCGCGGAATGGCTCACCAATCCAGACCTGACTGGGCTGCCTAGCCAGCAAATAGTGATTGAGGTTCTCGAGGATACCCCACCCACGAAAGAAGTGATTGATGCCTTGCACTACATTAAAAGCCAAGGCTTTAAATTAGCATTAGATGATTTTGTTTTAGATGAACATAACCATGCTTTTCTGCCCTTCTGTGACATCGTCAAGTTTGATATTTCCAATAGCATACCTAAAGAACTTATAAAAAAACTGCATAAAGAAGGGGTTACGCTCCTGGCAGAACGAGTGGAAACGCAGGAAGAGTTTAACCAGTGTAGAGCGCTTGGTTTTACTCTTTTCCAGGGCTATTTTTATGAACGCCCCAAAACCCAACCAACGCAAACGGCTCGTCTCTCAGCGTCACGCGCCAACCAAATGCAGTTACTCTCTGCACTGTATAGTGACAACGTACGCCTCTCTGAAATCAGTACGTTAGTAGCTAGGGATCCTTACTTACTGAGCGCAATATTCAAGCGTGCCAATTCCGCGGAGAAGGGGTCACGTCGTCCCACGACTAAGCTGATTGATTGTTTACATATTATAGGGCTGAGAGAGCTACGTACTCTGGTCACCATTGTGATGCTCTCCAACAACAGCCCTGTTAGCAAACTAAACCTTATCAAAGGCTTAACTCGTGCTTTTGCCTGTGAAATGATGGCTGACCAACGCCGACTAGATGAGCAAGAAAGCTTTATTGCCGGTTTATTCTCGCTAATGCCTACCATTCTCGGTATTAGTGCAGAGCTCATGAATAAGGAAATTAGACTTGGTCGACTCATAGAAGATGCTATCAATCAACGCACAGGCTCATTAGGTAAGTTACTCAATGATGTAGAGGCAGCTGAGAGCCAATTTTCTCCCGTTGATTTTCCGCCCGACGTCATGCTCCAAGCGGCCTCTAAAGCACGCTCACTTGTGTATACCGATGTAGGCTGATTTATTTTACCCCCCGCTTTGAGCACTAGAACTCAAGCGTTTAATCTGCTGCAGGTCAAACTTCAGCAGTAGACGCTCATCTTCGCGTAGGCGCCGCAGGTCAACCCAACCATCTGCGACTTGTCCACGGGATTTGTTATACCGCTGTTGATCCAATAGACGCTGCTGCAGACGCTCAAAAGCGGCGACAAGCAACGCCGACTCAGTCGACGTCAGCGCATCCGCCTTATGACTGAGCGCGATCAATCGCTCGCGAGTGGCTATATCACGCAGCCCATGGCGCAGGCAGAGCAAGCGCGCTGCGCTGATCAAGGGTAGCAAGCCTTGATGCTTAAGGTTAATGGCGTGCTCGTGGGGAGCATCCAGGCCTGGGCTTGAGGCGAGGCGCCCAAAGCGATCCAGCGCCACCGGTAGCTCATCCAGTAGTGCCATCATTTCATCCATAAACAGTGACGCTTTGGGCAGTATCAAAGCGATGCTCTCCCCCAGCTGCGCAGCAAGCGCTGGATTGCCCGCTACCGGGGCAAAATCGAGCAGGATATTGGTCTGCTGGACGCGTTTTACCTGTCGATCAGTGCTCCATATCTCAAGCTGTGCTTGCCATTCGCTAAGCCGTTTGCGCCACATCGGCCAGCGCGCCATGACATGACCATGGCAGAGTGGAATCCCTGCATCATCCAGGCGCTGGGTAAACCGTTCGCCCAGGGCCTGAAAGTAGCCGTCGATCTCCACATGCCGGTAGTCAGGGTAATCGTCAATAATCAGCGCATTATCCTGGTCGGGGCCTAGCAGACTCTCGAAGCGCGCCGCGGAACCCAGCAGCAGTACGCAGTAGTCGACTGGCGGTGCACCCCACCCTTGCGCCTGCATTTCGTCCTGGGATAGTACGATAGCCTGCCGATAGAGATGGGCATTGTGGTCACTGATAATCTGGCTTATCCGCCAGGCGGGCAGGTCATAATGCACCAGTGTTTCCACTAGCGGCAGTTGCCACGCGTAGGCTTCCGCTAAAGAGGTGTGCGGCGAGGAGTGATTTGCGAAGAGTTTAGCGAAGAGATGATCTAACGGCGCGTTGAGCGCCGAGGTATTAAGCGTTCCATTCTCATGGAATAGAGAGCGCCAGGGTGAGGCTTGGTGTACTACACGCATACGCCTCTCCTTTGACTAAATGTTTTGACGGTATTACTACTCGCTATCGCCTGCCCGGCGTGGGTCAGGCTTAAACATCGCATCACCCACTTCATCGATATAGCGCTGAGCTTTGGTGACCATCATGGTATCGCAGGCATCTCGCCCTGGTAGCATATCGGAACGCTCAAAACGGTGTTCAAGGGTTTCACCGCTGGCGCCAGCCTTACGAATCCAACCGCTGACGCGGTACTGGCCGCTCTGATTGTCTGGCTGAGAAACAATCTCGTAGCCTTTGTATTCCACCGGCTCAGCAGCTTTGGTGGTAGCGCCTGACTCAGCCTGACGACCACTACCAAAGAGACCGGAAAGTATTTTTTTTAGCATGATGACTCCTTTTGATACACAGCGGCTCCTTCTCTTGTAGGGCGGCAGTAACAGCCTGCCGCCCTAGGAGCCTGTCCGACTTAACACTGACCTACTGCGAATCCCGGTATTCTGGCCAACTTTATTCGGTCGATTTCGTTAAATAGCGCGCTATTCGCCTCAATCGATCGATAAATTTGGCTCAAAATCCGTGCTTCTCGCGACGATCGGCCAAGCCGGACAGGCTCCTAGCAAGGTTTGCGGTGCTCTTTTATTTAGCTCTGTTTACGCCCTTTACCTGCGGCAATGCGCAACCGCAGCGCGTTCAGCTTGATAAAGCCTTCGGCATCTTTCTGGTCGTAAGCGCCCGCATCATCTTCGAAGGTAGCGATTGATTCATCAAACAGCGAATCATCAGACTTACGCCCCACCACGATAGCGTTGCCCTTATAGAGCTTCATACGCACGACACCCGATACATTCTTTTGGGTCTCGTCAATCGCCGCCTGCAGCATGCGGCGCTCTGGGCTCCACCAATAACCGTTGTAGATCACTTCCGCGTATTTGGGCATCAGTTGATCTTTCAGGTGGGCTTCTTCGCGATCCAGGGTTAGCGACTCAATGGCACGGTGGGCACGCAACATAATGGTGCCCCCTGGCGTTTCGTAACAACCACGGGATTTCATACCTACATAGCGGTTTTCAACAATATCCAAACGGCCGATACCGTTGTCACCGCCCAATTTATTGAGTTTTTCGAGCACTTCATGAGCTTTCAACGGCTCACCGTCGATGGCCACGATATCGCCCTTTTCATACGTCAGCTCAACGTAAGTGGGGGTATCGGGTGCGGCTTCAGGAGAGACGCTCCAGCGCCACATATCGTCTTCGGCTTCGGCCCAGGGATCTTCCAAAATGCCGCCCTCGTAGGAGATGTGCAGCAGGTTGGCGTCCATGGAGTAAGGCGATTTTTTCTTTTTATTGGCAAAGTCGACCGGGATCTTATGCTCTTCGCAGTAAGCCATTAGCTTTTCGCGAGAAGTTAAGTCCCACTCGCGCCAAGGAGCGATCACTTTTACGCCGGGCTTCAGGGCATAGCCACCAAGTTCAAAGCGTACCTGGTCGTTGCCTTTACCCGTGGCACCGTGTGAAATAGCGTCGGCGCCGGTTTCATTGGCAATTTCGATCAAGCGCTTGGCAATTAGCGGGCGAGCGATAGAGGTGCCCAGCAGGTATTCGCCTTCATAGATAGTGTTGGCGCGGAACATCGGGTAGACGTAGTCACGCACGAACTCTTCGCGCAGGTCTTCGATATAAATCTCTTTTACGCCAAGCGCTTGCGCTTTGGTTCGCGCCGGTTCGACTTCTTCGCCCTGACCGATGTCGGCAGTAAAAGTCACTACCTCGCAGTTGTAGGTCTCTTGCAACCACTTAACGATTACGGATGTGTCCAGGCCGCCTGAATAAGCCAGCACAACCTTTTTGACATCGGACATTCTTTGCTCCTCGTTGACCATATGAAATTCATGAGTAAAAACCACATCTGCCATTAGCGCTCGGCTAATGCGATCGCTCTCAGGGCTAGACCTTTGAGATAGCCCTTTGAAACAGACCTTGAGTATAGCGTTCTCAATGCCCAGCGAATACCGTCAACGACGCCTGGGGGCTAAAGCTGCTAGAATCACACCATTCACAGCGGTGGCTTACCGCTGATGTTGATTGATGACTCGCTTTACTATTACTCGCTTCAACTATTACTCGCTTGAAGATAAGGAGAGCTGCATGAGCGAGGCAATTGCCCGCGAATTAATGGCCCAACGTTTTCGCAGTTACCTGCCCGTGGTCGTTGATTTAGAAACCGGGGGATTTAATGCCCAAGGTGACGCCGTACTTGAGATAGCCGCCGTCACGCTAACCATGGATCCGGAGGGCAACCTGCTTCCTGATGCCACCTATGCTTACCACATTCAGCCCTTTGAAGGGGCGAACGTGGAGCAGTCCGCGCTCGATTTTACCGGCATTAATCTGGACGATCCCCTACGCCGCCAGGTGGCGCTGAGCGAGTCTGAAGCGCTGGGGGAGATATTCCGCCCGATCAGAAAATCGATCAAGGCCCACGACTGCACCCGGGCTATTTTAGTTGGCCATAATGCGGCGTTCGATCAGGGCTTCTTGAACGCAGCGGTCAATCGCTGCGGTATCAAGCGCAATCCTTTTCACCCGTTCTCAAGCTTTGATACCGCCACCCTTGCAGGCCTGGTCTATGGGCAAACGGTACTTGCCAGGGCATGCCGTGCTGCAGGCATTGAGTTTGATAACAAGGCCGCCCACTCCGCTCGCTATGACACCGAGCGCACCGCCGAGCTGTTCTGCGCCATGGTCAACCGCTATAAAGACTTGGGTGGCTGGCAGCTTGCCCAGCGTGAACAGGAGATGGACGGCGGGGATTAGCAGCCCGCCGCAGCTAATGCAGTCAACAGGTCTTTACGCTAAACTTTGCGACACCGCAGCAACGCCATTTTGTAACCCACTGCCACCTGCACCCCGCGCTACGTAGCAGTGATAAATAGCGCAGTGATAAATAGCGCAGTGATAAATAGCGCAGTGATAAATTGTTGCCGATTCACCCAACCGTTTTCAGGAGATGAGACGTTTCCATGGCCCAGCATAATGCCTTTTACGCCCAATCCGGTGGCGTCACCGCCGTGATCAACGCCAGCGCCTGTGGCGTTATCGAAGCCTGCCGTCAAGCACCCGACCAGATTGGCAAGGTTTACGCCGGTCATAACGGCATTATTGGTGCCTTAACGGAAGACCTGATCGACGTTACCCAGGAGAGCGATGAAGCGATTGCGGCTCTGCGCCATACGCCGGGCGGCGCTTTTGGCTCCTGCCGCTACAAGCTGAAAGATATTGATACCCACCGCGCCCAGTACGAGCGCTTGATTGAGGTATTCAAGGCCCACGATATTCGTTACTTCTTTTATAACGGTGGTGGTGACAGCGCCGACACCTGCTTAAAGGTCTCGCAACTTTCCGAGAAGCTGGGCTATCCACTGACCGCTATCCACGTGCCCAAAACCGTCGATAACGACCTGCCGATTACCGACAACAGCCCAGGATTTGGCAGTGTGGCCAAGTACATTGCCACCTCGACTCTGGAGGCTTCGTTGGATATCGCCTCCATGTGCGCCACTTCCACCAAAGTATTTGTGCTCGAAGTAATGGGCCGCCACGCGGGCTGGATCGCCGCCGCCGGTGGTTTAGCTGGCGAAGCCGAAGGCGAGCCGCCGCATATGATTATCTTCCCGGAGATCCCCTTCAACCGTAAAGCGGCCATGGCGCGGGTTGAAGAGAGCGTCAAGCAGTATGGCTACTGCGTTATCGTGGTCTCTGAAGGCGCGCGCTACGAAGATGGTACCTTCCTGGCCGATGCGGGTAATACCGATGCATTCGGCCACCGTCAGCTTGGCGGTGTAGCTCCGACGCTTGCCGGTATGATCAAGCAGGATTTAGGCTACAAGTATCACTGGGCGGTGGCTGATTACCTTCAGCGGGCGGCACGCCATCTGGCCTCTAAAACCGACGTTGAACAAGCCTATGCGGTGGGTCGTGAAGCAGTCACCTTGGCGCTGGCAGGTAAAAACGCCATGATGCCGGCCATTCGCCGTATTTCTCAGTCGCCCTACCAGTGGGATGTCATCTCTGCCCCGCTCGCCCAGGTGGCCAATCAAGAGAAATTCATGCCCCGGGACTTTATCAGCGAAAACGGCTTTGCCATTACCCAAACCTGCCGGGACTATCTCTCACCGCTGATTCAGGGCGAGGACTTCCCGCCGTTTGAGAACGGCCTGCCCAAAGTGGCTAAGCTGAAACTGGCCAAAGCAGAACGCAAACTGCCTGTTTTTACGTTGTAAGTCTGCTAACGCAAAACGACTGAGTTAGCGGCAATAAAAAGCGGGGCGATGAAGTGATTCATCTCCCCGCTTTTGTATGCTCTTTGCTACCTCAATAGCCAGGAAAGCACGAGCAGCAACAGCAGTATGCCTGCCACCCCCTGCCAAAACCGCCGCGGCTCCTGGCGGCTCTCTTCGCGATTGGGTAGTCGCCCAAGCGGCACCCTCAACGCATGCAAAAACTCGGACATGCGCCTAAACCGCAGCGCCCTTTGAGGATCCAGGGCGCGGCGTAGCGCATCGTCTAGCTCTGGAGAGATTTCCGGGTTAGTGGTGCGCGCGCTGCGATAGGTCAACTCTTCCAGGTCAGTATGACTGCGCAACCGATTGGGTGTCAGCGTATACGGCAAAGCCCCCGTCAAAAGCCAGTAAGTGGTAGAGGCTAGCGAGTATTGATCGCTGCGCCGACCAATGCTGTCGCCCAAGGCATATTCGGGGGCGGTGTGCTCGTTAAAGCCAATTTGGCGGAGCAATTCGCCGGAGTGACGGTGGCCTTCGCCATCACGCATATGGCAGGCGCTAAAATCGGTGAGCACTAGCTTGCCGTGGGGGTCGATCAGGATATTATCGGGAGTGATCTGCTGATGAATAATTTCCCGATGATGCAGCGCTTGCACCGCTTTACCCAACTGATTGGCAATATCCAGACGCTGGGTCAGGCTGGCTTGAGGATGGCGTTCCGCCCATTGCCGTAGCGTCTCGCCTTCAATATGTTGCATCAAATAGTAGAGGTAGCGACGCGGCCGGGATGGCTCCATCACCTTCACCACAAAGGGCGAATTAACGCGCTCCACCACCCACTGCTGGAGCAGAAAGTGTTCAAGGTAAGCATTGCGCAACGAAAGCTCGGGGCTGGGCGCTTTCATGACCATTTCCCGCTCGCTATGCACGTCACGAACACGATACACCCGCGACTGGGCCGTCCGTGATAGCACAGCAAGCACCTCCAACCCATCTAGACGCTCACCTGGAGCCAGCTCGGGCGGAATCGGCAGGTCGCCATAAAGCTGCCCCGGATGCTCAGTCACCTCGTCGGGTAGTTCGTCGATACGTACCAATTGGAAGCAGAACTGATCTCCACCGTAGCCGCGCTCCTGAGCGCGCTGTTTGGCCTCATTAGCTAAGCGCTCACAGGCGGCATCCAGATCACTGGCATCCTGGCGAATCAAACGCACATAGTCGGAAGGCAGCAGCGTGCCGCGCACGCCCTGGGTGGTGAACAGGAACAAGTCGCCCTGTTTAAGCGCTATATGGGTGTAATCAATATCGACGCTGCCGTCCATGCCCAGCGCACGCGAAGGGTAGCGATAGCCGCCTAGATCGGTCACATGGTCGCGACTTAACTGCTCAAACTCCGCACCGCGCAAACGAAACACCAGCGTATCCCCCATATGAAACAGGTGGGCTTCGCGACCACGAAAGACCATCGCCGACATGGAAGAGACAAAACTGCCCTCTTTGACGTGCTGGCTTTGGCTGTAACACCAGCTGTTGAGCGCACGCAGTACGCGGGTGGCTGAGGTTTTAACATCCCAGTGGTCGGGGGTAGAAAAGTAGTCAGCCAGAAAGCCGCGTACGCTTATATCCCCCGCCTGTTTGGCCATGGTATTGCGTGAAATGGAGTCGCTAATCACCGCGCAGCCGCCTTTGGCACGCAGCAGGGGCGCTTCAGGAAAGCGAACAGACATTGAACTGCGGTGCAGGCGCCGATCGGGCGCGACAAACGCTTGACCATAACTGATGAGCAACTGGGCGTGCGACAAGTCATCCTCCTAGGCTGCCGACTCGATCGAGGGACATCACTGTCAACCAACATTTTCAACCAACACTGTCAATAAACGCTGCCTATGATACACGCAGCAGAACAGAAACGATGCCCACCAAACGTCTCTATCGTATTCGTCTGTTTTGAGGACACATGCGTTATCGCTTGCGGCCAACCTATGTCGCATTGGTAATCGGGCAGCCATGTTCGTATAATTCTTCGCCATAAACGACTTGCAACGATTGCCTAACCACTGCACGACTTTAGCCACTGCACGACTTTAGTCACTGAACTACCAAGGAATCAACGATGAACTTCGACAATATCCCCGCTGGAAAGGATCTCCCCAACGACGTTTACGTGGTGATCGAAATTCCAGCTAACCACGACCCCATTAAGTATGAAATTGATAAGGACATGGGCGCACTCCTCGTTGACCGCTTTATGGCCACTCCCATGTTCTACCCCGCTAACTACGGTTTTATCCCACACACCCTGGCCGACGATGGTGATGCCCTGGACGCCTTGGTGGTTACCCCGCACCCGGTTCAGCCTGGCAGCATTATTCGCGCGCGGCCGGTAGGCATTCTGAACATGACCGACGAAGCCGGTGAAGATGCCAAGTTGATCTGCGTGCCCCACGCCAAGCTCAGCTCACTCTACGACGATGTCCATGAAGTGACCGATCTGCCTGAGCTACTGCGCCAGCAAATTGCCCACTTCTTCGAGAACTACAAAGATCTCGAAAAAGGCAAATGGGTAAAAGTAGAGTCTTGGGAAGGCGCAGACGCTGCCCGCAAGGCAATTGAGAAGTCAGTGGCCGCCTATCAGAAGGCGTAACATGGTATTGCGGCGTTTATTGCGCCGTTAGTCGTTATAAGGCCGCCTTCGGGCGGCCTTATTGCGTTAGGAGAATTAACGTAATACTAATGTCCGCGTCATGTCACCGCAGCGTATACGCCAGAGGTTTAAGGTTGCGGTATGCTATTCGCCTTTCACTGCGATGCCATTGATTAAGGACGCACCGTGTTAGCTATTAAACGCCTAAGCCTGTTCACGTTATTGAGTTTTTTTCTTGGCCTACTGCCACTAAATGTCAACGCACAGTGGTTTTCATCGTCTAGCAACCAAGACGAATTTTTACCTGTTATGGAAGCCTTTCAGCCAGCCGCTTGGCATGATGGTAACACGCTCTATATCGGCATCGATATCGCCGACGAATACTACCTCTATCGCCACCAGCTTGCGCTAACCAGCCAAACAGCGGATGCCAGCCTTGGCGACCCCATCATTCCTGGAGGCATCTTTACCAACGATGAGTTCATGGGCGATGTGTATGTGTTCCGTGACCAGTTAGTGTTTGAAGTTCCACTGGAGGCGCCCTACTCAGGCCCTTTAAATATTGAGCTAACCTTCCAAGGCTGTGCAGATGCGGGGTTATGCTACCCACCGGAGCGCACCCAGCTTCAGGCCAGCGAAACGGAGCCGCCCAATCAATTTGCAAACTGGCAGGCAGGAGATAACACCGCAAGTGAAACTGCCCCCCCACAGGGTGACTTTTCTGGGCCTCAAAGCGAAGACAGCCGCTTTAGTGCTTTGATCAGCGATGCTAGTTTGCCGCTAGCGCTGGGGCTGTTTTTTATTGCCGGCCTGGGGCTTACCTTTACCCCCTGCGTGCTGCCGATGATTCCGATTCTGTCATCGATCGTAGTCGGCCAAAATCCTACCCGCCCCCGCGCCTTTGCGCTCTCGTTAAGCTATGTACTCGGCATGGCGCTGACCTACGCGCTGGTTGGGGTGTTAATGGGATTGTTTGGTGCCGGGCTTAATCTTCAGGCGCGTCTACAGTCAGCTCCGGTATTAATCACCTTTGCCGTGCTGTTCACGCTCTTTGCACTGGCCATGTTCGGGGCCTTTAACCTTAACCTGTCGCCCCGTTTAGCAAACCGTATCGGCGCTTGGCAGACCCGTGCGCAACGTAGTGGTCCGGCGGGGCTAGCCTTAGCAGGCGCCCTATCGGTGCTGGTGGTGTCGCCCTGTGTAACAGCCCCCTTAGCGGGTGCGCTGGTGTTTATCTCGTCGACCGGGGATGCGGCGATGGGCGGCGCGGTGCTGTTTGCGTTGGGAATGGGTATGGGCGTACCGCTGCTTCTGGTCGGCACCTTTGGCACCACGCTACTGCCCCGCTCAGGCGCCTGGATGAATGGAGTGAAGATCGCCTTTGGCCTATTGCTGCTGGGCGTCGCGATTTGGATGATCGAGCGCTTAGTGGCCGCGCCCGTTGCACTGTTGCTATGGGCAGCGTTGGCGATAGGCACGGCGCTGGCGCTTGGGGCACTCAACTTCAACCAACCACAGGGGTGGCCGCGGGCACGTCAAACGCTGGGGCTAATGCTGTTAGCTTGGGGGGTAGTGCTGGTGATTGGTGCCGCTCAAGGGGGTAGTAACCCCTTGCGTCCTCTCGCGGCAACGTCCAGCATTTCCGGCGAGTCTAGCGCAAAAACTCTCGACTTTACTGAAGTAAGCAGTTTAACCGAGCTTGATGCGGCTATTGCTCAAGCCGAAGCTGCCAACCAGCCGGTATTAGTTCACTTTACCGCCGACTGGTGCATTTCCTGCAAGCTGCTGGAGCGGGATGTTTATCCCGATCCGCGGGTATCTACAGCGCTGAGCGACTACACCTTGATCGCCGCCGATGTCACCCACACTGACGCCCAGAGTCGTGAGTTGCTTGATCAATTCAAACTCTTCGGCCCTCCCAGCCTACTCTTTTTTAGCCAGGGAGAAGAAATTCGCGCTGCGCGCATTCAAGGCGAAGTGACTGCCGACCAACTGTACGAGCACCTTGAAACTGTCAGCCAATGGCTGGTGAACCGCTGATTTCAATACCTGTCATAACAGCTCGCTCAAGCGCTAAAACGGCTTTTTGCAGCGAATATCGTCAAACAGTTGTTTAATTCTGCTCTAGATGCTGGTTTTGATATTGGCTTAGGGTGTTGCTGGACATCCTGGCACTTTTTCGGCAAACTCCGCTCCCATATTAGCTAAAAACTTGCTTTTTTAACGCTGAGAACGGGGTAACGTTCGCTAACATGCCGCGTTCTCCTCATTTTTAAATCTGGTTTACTGCGCAACGTACGCGCCATAAAGAGCTCCCTACACATAGGCTTGAGCGCTTTATGACTACTTTTATGACATTGATGGGGCCATGCCATGGATATCCGCAAAGTTAAGAAACTGATTGAGCTGCTCGAAGAGTCCAACATTAGCGAGATTGAAATTCAGGAGGGCGAAGAGTCAGTACGCATCAGCCGCCATCCCAACGGTGCTTCGTGGCAGCCACAGCCGATGCCCCAATATGCGCAGCATCCTGGCTATGCACCAGCCGCTCCCGCTGCGGGCGCTCCGGCATCAGCGCCTGCTTCTGAAGCCGAGCCTCAGAGCGCAAGCTACCAGGGTGAAGCCGTTAACTCTCCTATGGTAGGAACCTTCTACCGCAGCCCAGCGCCGGGCGCCAAATCCTTTGTTGAAGTCGGCGATAGCGTTAAGCAGGGCGACACCATATGCATCATTGAAGCCATGAAAATGATGAACCAGATTGAAGCTGACCGTGACGGTGTAGTGGAAGCCATCCTGGTGGAAGATGGCGAGCCAGTGGAATTCGATCAACCGATGATCGTTATCGCTTAATCTTTCATTTTCAACACGGGTGGACTCTCCCATGCTGGACAAGGTACTTATCGCCAACCGCGGCGAGATTGCCCTCCGTATCCTGCGGGCCTGTAAAGAACTGGGCATTAAAACCGTAGCGGTGCATTCCAAGGCTGATCGTGAACTCATGCACGTTCGCTTGGCGGATGAAGCCGTGTGTATTGGCCCGGCTTCGTCAGCGCAGTCTTACTTAAATATTCCGGCCCTGATCAGTGCGGCCGAAGTTACTGACTCCTCTGCTATACACCCTGGCTATGGTTTTTTGTCTGAAAACGCCAACTTTGCCGAACAGGTTGAGCGTTCAGGCTTTACCTTTATTGGCCCCCGCGCCGAGACGATTCGCCTGATGGGCGATAAAGTCAGCGCCATCCAGTCAATGAAGGAAGCAGGCGTTCCCACGGTTCCAGGCTCCGACGGCCCACTGGGTGACGACGACGCCACCAACCTAGCCACTGCACAACGTATCGGTTACCCGGTCATCATTAAGGCGGCTTCTGGCGGCGGTGGGCGTGGTATGCGCGTGGTGCACACTGAAGGCCATCTGCTATCGGCGATTACGGTGACCCGTACTGAAGCCCACGCCGCCTTTGGTGATGGCACGGTCTACATGGAAAAGTTCCTGGAGAAGCCGCGCCACGTCGAAGTCCAGGTGCTAGCTGACGGCCAGGGTAACGCGATTCATCTTTATGACCGCGACTGCTCACTGCAACGGCGTCACCAAAAAGTGCTCGAAGAAGCCCCGGCGCCAGGCCTTGACCCAGAAGCTCGCGCCCAGGTGCTTGAAGCGTGCCGCCAGGCGTGTATCAAGATCAACTACCGCGGCGCAGGTACCTTTGAGTTCTTGTATGAAGACGGCGAATACTTCTTTATCGAGATGAATACCCGCGTACAGGTCGAGCACCCAGTCACCGAAATGGTCACTGGCGTGGATATCGTCAAAGAGCAGCTACGCATCGCTTCCGGCCTGCCGCTGTCGATTCGGCAGGAAGATGTACAGCTCAATGGCCACGCCTTTGAGTGCCGTATTAACGCCGAAGACTCGCGCACCTTTATGCCCTCGCCCGGCAAGGTAACGCTGTTTCACGCCCCCGGTGGTTTAGGCGTCCGCATGGATTCCCATCTCTATACCGGCTACACCGTACCCCCGCACTATGATTCTCTGATCGGCAAGCTGATCACCTGGGGCGCCGATCGTGAAACAGCCCTGACACGAATGCGCAATGCCCTCGACGAACTGCTGGTGGAAGGTATTAAAACCAATATCGACCTGCAAAAAGATTTAGTTCGCGACAGCTACTTCCGTCAAGGCGGGGTCAACATTCATTACCTGGAAAAGAAACTCAGCAGCTAGCGGCTAAGCGCTTTCCAGCGCACTATGTGATACCCAGCGGGGTGGCCATGTCCACCCCGTCTTTGTCTTTACTGCACGTGTCTTTACTGTATGTGTCTTTAAATCGCCTTGCGGAGAACTCTCATGCCCTGGCTGCAACTCAAAGCCCACGTCGCTCCCGAACAGGCCGAGCTCCTTGAAGAGCTACTGCTTGAGGAAGGTGCGACCGCCATTGGCCTTCAAGATGCCCACGATGATCCGGTATTTGAGCCCGAACGCGGCACCACCCCGCTATGGGAAGATACCATCCTCACCGGCCTCTACGATGACCTGGAGGGCGTCGAGAGCATGCTGGAGCGCATCGAGGCCGCCTGGTCGGAACAGATGCCTGGCGAGCCCTGCCCGACCATTGAGTATGAGCTGCTTGCCGATCGGGATTGGGAGCGGGAGTGGATGGATGACTTCACGCCGCTGCGCATGGGTCAACGCCTGTGGATTGTTCCCAGCTGGCACGAACCACCCGAGGCCAACGCCGTTAACTTGATACTCGACCCTGGCCTTGCCTTTGGCACCGGCACGCACCCGACCACTGCACTGTGCCTGGAGTGGCTGGATGAGCTGGCGGTGGCGGGTCATCTAGCAGGACAAAAAGTGCTGGATGTAGGCTGTGGCTCCGGCATTCTCGCCATTGCTGCGCTTAAACTAGGCGCTCGCCATGCCGATGCCACCGATATTGATCCCCAGGCGCTACAGGCCAGCCGCGACAATGCTGAGCGTAACGCTATTGCTGAGTCGGATTTAACTCTCTACTACCCTGAGCAGTTAAGCGATGGCGGCCACTATCCTATCGTGACCGCCAATATTCTAGCCGGCCCGTTGGTTGAACTGGCACCGATGATTGCCGGGCATGTGGCACCTGGCGGCCGCATTGCGCTATCGGGGATTTTGGCCAATCAGGCCGATGATGTTTACGAAGCCTATGCAACGCAGGGCCTTATCATGGATGAGCCCGTAATCCGCGAAGGATGGGTACGGCTGAGCGGCGTGCGTTCGCGTTAAAGCGGCAATTGGCCTTCACCCCATCAGCGAGTAGGCGTATCATACGCCCCCTTGAAACGCCTACTCGTCGCCATCCCAGCACTCACTGCTCAAAACCAATAAAGTTCGATGCCATGACGTTAAACCCACCACCTGCCAACATTGGCCCAATCACCAATGTATCGGCCACCAATGGATCAGTCGCCATCGGTTCGTTTGCATTACCCAATCGGGTTATGCTTGCGCCAATGGCCGGTGTCACCGACCGCCCTTTCCGCCAACTATGCCGGCGGCTTGGCGCTGGATGGGTCGTGGGGGAAATGGTCACTGCAGACCCCAGTCTATGGCATACTCGCAAATCCCTGCTGCGCATGGATCACCGTGGTGAGCCTGAGCCGAGAGTGGTGCAAATTGCTGGAGGCGACGCTGAAATGCTCGCCCAGGCAGCGCGTTTGAATGCCGAGCTGGGCGCGCAGGTTATTGATATCAATATGGGCTGCCCGGCCAAAAAAGTGTGTAACAAAGCGGCAGGGTCGGCGTTGCTTCGCGATGAAGCCTTGGTAGCTGAAATACTCGATGCGGTAGTAGCAGCGGTTGAGATACCCGTCACACTAAAAATCCGCACAGGCTGGTGCGCCGAATCAAATAATGCCCTGCGCATTGCCCGGCTCGCCGAGTCAGCTGGCATTCAATCGCTCGCTGTACATGGCCGTCATCGCCAGCAGCGCTATACTGGACAAGCAGAGTACGACACAATTGCCGAGATCAAATCTCACCTATCGATCCCGATAATTGCTAACGGCGACATAACAAGTCCGGAAAAAGCCGCCGAAGTACTCGCTTATACCGGCGCTGATGCAGTGATGGTCGGCCGTGGTGCTCAGGGTAACCCGTGGATCTTTCAACAGATCAACCACTATCTCCAACATGGAGAGCGGATGGCGCTGCCAAGCCTCGCGGAGCGCCACCAAGTGCTTCACGGGCACTTAGAAGCGTTGCACGCGTTTTATGGCACCACCATGGGTGTGCGTATCGCGCGCAAACATGTCGGCTGGTACCTCAGCGACGACCAACGCTTTACGCCGCCACAACAGCGCGCGCTTAAGCAGCAGTTCAATGCGTTAGCGTCACCTGAAACGCAATTTGATTGGATCAATAACGCGATGGCCCCCGGCGCCGCCACGCGTTTGCTAGCCAAAGGAAGCTATGCTGCATGACCGAACGCGATCTTCTATCTAGCGACAACTACTCAAGCGACGCTCTTACCAGCGACGCCTTTTACGAGAGCAACTCCCCTTTAGCGGGTACGCTAGCAGACCCTGCGGCTAACTCGCCGCCGCAGCCGCTCCGGGAGGCAGTGGAAACGGCTATGCGCCGCTACTTTGAGCATTTAGACGGCAGCCAGGCTAGCGATCTTTACGCTATGGTAATGGCCGAAGTAGAAGCGCCACTGCTGGCCTGCGTTTTGGAGCACACCGACGGCAATCAGACGCGGGCTGCTGATGTACTCGGGCTAAACCGCGGCACCCTGCGCAAAAAGCTCAAGCTATACGGACTAATCGAAGGTGACGCCCCATAACCCTGGGGCGTTGTTGTTTTTAATTCTCGACTCTGCACACGAGCACTCTAATGGCTGATACCCCTCTCATGGCTGATAATCCTTCCCTGACTGACAGCAACGCCACCCCCGTCCGCCGCGCCCTGCTGAGCGTTTCTGATAAAACCGGCATTATTGAATTCGCCCGCGGCCTCGCCGAGCACGGCGTTGAACTGCTCTCCACGGGCGGTACTTTCCGCCTGCTGCAAGAAAATGCTATTGCCGTGAAAGAGGTGTCTGAGCACACCGGCTTCCCCGAAATTATGGATGGCCGAGTTAAAACGCTACACCCGAAAATTCACGGCGGCATTTTAGCCCGTCGCGGCCAGGATGATGCGGTAATGGCCGAGAACGAAATCACGCCGATCGATATGGTAGTGGTCAATCTCTACCCCTTCGCCGCCACCGTTGCCAAGCCTGACTGCACGCTTGAAGATGCCATCGAGAATATCGATATCGGCGGCCCTACCATGGTTCGCGCCTGCGCCAAAAACCACGCTTACACCACCATTGTGGTCAATAGCAGTGATTATGCCCGCGTGCTAGGCGAGTTGGCCGCCCAAGATGGCCACGTCAGTCGCGGCACGCGTTTCGATTTAGCAGTGAAAGCTTTTGAGCATACTGCTGGCTACGACGGCGCGATTGCAGACTACTTGGGTCGTAAGGTTAATACTGCTGATGAAGTGTTCCCGCGCACCTTTAACCTGCAGCTCGATAAAAAGCAGGATATGCGTTACGGCGAAAACCCCCATCAACAAGCGGCCTTCTACGTAGACCCCCAGGCAAGCGAGCCCAGCGTTGCTACCGCAAAAATGCTCCAGGGCAAACCGCTTTCTTATAACAACGTGGCCGATACCGACGCCGCCTTTGAGTGCGTCAAGGCCTTTAACGAGACCGCCTGCGTTATCGTTAAGCACGCCAACCCCTGCGGCGTCGCCATCGGCGCCACCGCGCTTGCGGCCTATGACAAAGCGTTTGCCACGGATCCTACCAGCGCGTTTGGCGGTATTATCGCCTTCAATACGCCGCTGGATGCGGAAACAGCCCAGGCAATTATCGACCGCCAGTTTGTCGAGGTGATTATTGCGCCCGGCGTTAGCGATGAAGCCGCTGCTATTGTGGCCAATAAGCAGAATGTGCGCTTATTAGACGTCAGCGCCCACTGGCCAGCTGAGCAGCAGCCTGCGTTGGACTTTAAGCGCGTCAATGGCGGCTTGCTGGTGCAGCAGCGCGACGACGGCATGGTCACTCGCGATGAATTGACCGTGGTTAGCCAGCGCGCTCCCAGCGAGCAAGAGCTGCGTGATCTGGCTTTTGCCTGGCGCGTAGCCAAATTTGTAAAATCTAACGCCATTGTGTACGCCAAAGAGGGCCAAACCGTGGGCGTGGGCGCTGGCCAAATGAGCCGCGTTTATTCGGCCAAAATCGCCGGCATTAAAGCCGCTGACGAAGGGCTTTCGGTGCCCGGCTCGGTGATGGCGTCTGACGCTTTCTTCCCTTTCCGTGATGGTATCGATGCCGCCGCTGCAGCTGGGATTACCGCCGTTATTCAGCCCGGCGGCTCCATGCGCGACCAGGAAGTGATCGATGCAGCCAACGAAGCAGGTATTGCCATGGTCTTTACCGGTATGCGCCACTTCCGTCACTAAACGCCTTTTTTAATATCAGCAAAAACGACAAAGCCCCATCGGCACTGTGCCGATGGGGCTTTTTTACGCTCTCGTGAACCCTCTTATGTTCAATAAGCGGCGATACGAGAATTAGCCAAGGTCAATGCATAGATACTTGGTTTCAAGGTACTCTTCCAGACCTTGATGGCCGCCTTCACGCCCCAGCCCCGAGGCTTTCACACCCCCAAACGGCGCAGCAGCGTTGGAAATAGCGCCGGTATTAATGCCCACCATACCGTACTCCAGCGCCTCGGCTACGCGCCATACGCGGGCAAGGTCACGTGAGTAGAAATAGGACGCCAAGCCATACTGGGTGTCATTGGCCATCTCAATAGCGGTCTCCTCATCGTCAAACGGGAAGACAGCAGCTAATGGCCCAAAGGTCTCTTCGTGAGCCACTTTCATCTTGTCAGTCGCGAAACTGATCAGCGTCGGCGTAAAGAAATTGCCGCCCAGCGGATGCGGATGGCCACCCAACAAGAGTTCAGCGCCATTATCGATGGCGTCCTGCACATGCTCGCTGACTTTTTTAACTGCGTTATCATCGATTAACGGACCGATATTGATATTGGGCTTGGTACCATCCCCCACATGCAGTTCGCTGTTCATGGCGACCGCCAATTTTTCACAAAAGGCGTTAATCACGCTGGACTGAACCAAAAAGCGGTTAGTGCAGACGCAGGTTTGCCCGGCGTTGCGGAATTTGGCGGCCATGGCGCCTTCCACGGCGGCGTCTAAATCGGCATCCTCAAACACGATAAAGGGCGCATTACCGCCCAGCTCTAGCGATATTTTCTGGATATGTTCCGCCGCTTGGGCCATCAGCTTGCGCCCCACCTCGGTCGAACCGGTAAAGGTGATCTTGCGTACCTTAGGTGACTGAGTCATCGCTTGGGCAATATCGCTAGCGCTTCCGGGTACTACGTTAAAGACACCACGCGGGATACCTGCCCGTTCGGCCAACAGCGCTAAAGCCGTCGCAGAGAAAGGAGTCTGGCTAGCGGGCTTAACCACTATCGTGCAACCAGCGGCCAGTGCTGCACCGGCTTTACGGGTAATCATCGCCGCAGGGAAATTCCACGGTGTAATCGCCCCCACCACACCGACAGGCTGTTTAGTAACGACAATGCGCTGATTGGTATTTGCCGCGGGAATTGTTTCGCCGTAAACGCGCCGCGCTTCTTCGGCAAACCAGCGTAAAAAGCTGGCTGCATAAGCGATTTCACCCGCGGCTTCTTTTAGCGGTTTGCCCTGCTCGTAGGTCATCAGCATGGCAAGATCCTGCTGATGCTCCAGCATCAGATCGTGCCATTTCAACAGTAAGTCAGCGCGCTCTTGGGCCGTCAGCGCTCGCCAGGCCGGTAACGCAGCATCTGCGGCATCAATGGCCCGCTCGGTCTCAGCCTTGCCCAGGCGAGGAATATCGCCAATCGATTCACCGGTGGCCGGGTTTAATACGGTAATCTGCTCGCCACTATCTGCCGCGACCCAACTGCCGTCGATATAAGCAAAGGGGCAATATAGCTGTGTTTCTTTAAGCGCTTCCATGACAGGCTCCTGACCAAAAATGATGGCCTCGTAGGCTCATTAACGTCTTCATGCTAAGACGAAACACCCCTTTAAACCAAATTTACGGCATGATCCACCGGCCGCGGGCCACCGGTTAATTTAGCTAATGAGCATTAAAAACTCTTGCCGAGTCGCTTGGTTCTTGCGGAAGCCACCCAGCATTACCGACGATGTCATGCTGGAGTTTTGTTTCTCCACGCCACGCATCATCATGCAAAGGTGTCGCGCTTCAATGACCACGGCAACGCCCTTTGCCTGGGTAACCTCCTGCACGGCCTCGGCGATTTCACGGGTTAGGTTCTCCTGAATCTGCATACGACGGGCAAACATGTCGACGATACGGGCAAACTTAGAGAGGCCTAACACTTTCCCGTCAGGCAAATAAGCGATATGGCATTTGCCGATAAATGGCAGCAGATGATGCTCACACATGGAGTAGAGCTCAATGTCTTTTACCAGCACCATTTCATCCGTTTGCGACTCAAACACCGCGCCATTAATAATCTCGTCCAATGACTGAGTGTAGCCCGCATTGAGAAACTGCATAGCCTTGGCTGCACGCTTAGGCGTATCTCGTAACCCTTCTCGATTGGGGTCTTCGCCAAGTGCTGAGATTATCTGGCGGTAGTGCTCAGCAATATCATCGGACATATTTAGCCTCATCAATAACTATCTCAAAAACCATCTCAAGAACCATCCCAAGAGCCATCTCAAGAACTATCCCAAGATCCATGCGCAATCGCGTCCAGGCGGTCACCAAGGGCAATTCCCTTTTTGCCCATGAGAAGTAACACCTTCATTAGAGCGACATAAACTTCGCCCCTCATCTACGTACATTATACAAAAGGTATACCTTTAAAAGATCTTGCACAACGAGTATTAAGCAAGGGGAGCATTTTACCGCATCTCGGTTGCCTGTGACTTGTTTAACTGCGACAGAGCGCCGCGTGGTTCACTTTGTAACCCAGGGCCCTGTGCTATGATTCATGGGTTCATTTTTACTGCCTTTATCGCAGGCGCCAACATCGAGAGTTCGCTATGTCATTTAAACCAACGCCTTTTTGGTTAACCGCCCTCGCGGCCCCTTTTTTTGCTACGCCGTTCTTGGCTGTAGCTTCAGAAGCCACGCTTTCTCTACCCAATGAAGCAACCGTCGGCGTAGAAGTCGTTGAAGAGCTTGCATTTGAATCAAACCAAACGCGCCTGAACGATATTTTGCTACACCCTACTCAAGCCGCCAGCGCCTCGCACTCTTTACCTGAATACTGCGTCATCATAGGCAGTGCACACCTGGTCGACGAGCGCATTCGCGTTACGACCCAAGAGGCGACCTGTATTGAAACACACGACGCTGACAGTAATATTTTCACTGGCGAATTTAGTGCCAGCGCTTATGACAAAGAGGGACAATACGGCATCGCCTGCGAAGGCACAGCGTGTTCACTCTCCCCTGGCCAGGCATTCCTCCTTACGTTGGATCAGCCCGTCGAGATTAAAGAGCAGGACAATCCTTCTGCAGAACTTAACGAGCAGCGTCGGCAGGTAGACGGAGAGGGTATCGGTAATCCCGTTCCTCGCGAAGAGTCTGTGCCTGACGAAGCTGCGCCTGAGGGGACTGTGCCTACTAAAACTGTGATTCAGGATTAATCAGGCTGTTTAATCCATAGCTGCTATGCCAGCCAGCGCGGCTCGTCCAACTGCAAACACTGCTGCTCTAATTGGCGGATATGCTGATCCCAATAGCCGCTATCCGCCAGCCAGGGGAACGCCCGAGGAAAAGCGGGATCATCCCAACGCGATACCAGCCACGCCGAATGCCTTATCAGCCGATAACTTCTTAGCGGCTCAATAAGCGCCATCTGCTCAGTAGGAAAAGGACGCGTCTCTTCATACCCTTCGGTAATTTCACTTAAGTGGGATCGCCACCCTTGCGGATCATCGGTAGGCAGTAGCATCCAGATATCTTGCATAGCGGGCGCCATGGTGCAGTCGTCAAAATCTACCAGGGTAAACTGCTCATCACGCCCAAGCACATTGCCCAAATGGCAGTCACCGTGACAGCGAATCATACTGCTGGCGGGCACATCATGCTTTATAAGCTGCTGATGCACCTTCTCAATCACACGGTCATAGGCCCGACGCTGATGACTATTCATCCAAGCGCTGGCCAGCACGCGCTGTTGAGCATCAAGGATACCGCTGGCCATCTCTAAACGTGGGCGGTGCTGGAAGGCTTTTTTAGCCGACACCTGGTGCAACCGACCCAGCAACTCCCCCATTGCAAACAGGTGCGAAGGGTTATCCAACTCCGGCGCCTGGCCAGGGCAATGGGGAAACAGCGTAAACCGAAAATCCTTAAAATAGTGTAACGACACACCTGCTTTATTACGCCACGGCGCCACTACCGGCACCTGCTGATCTACCAGCTCCTGCAGAAAATCGTGCTCCTCCTGAATCGCACTATCTGACCAGCGGTCAGGCCGATAAAACTTAACAATCCAGTTTTTGCCGTCGTCATCGCGAAACAGCAGCACACGGTTTTCATAGCTGTTCAGCGCAAAAGGCTCGCCTGCAGGCCAAATATCCAGCGACTCCACTGCAGACATCACTAAATCGGGCGAAAGAGAGCTAAACGGGTGTGACATAGGCCACTCCTGGGTTGGCAAAAAAGAGTGCTGAATTAGCGTAAGCGCTATTCTATCAATCCTGGCTTAATGGTGTCCGTGCGGCCGCCCAAATATCAACACGCTTTGCACCTGCATCCAGCGCAGCACACGCCAAGGCATGGCCTGTGGAACCTGTGGTAACCACGTCATCAATTATTAACAAATGCGCCGGAGGCGGTGATTCAAATACAAAAGCGCCCGCCAGATTGGCCGCCCGCTGGCGGCGATTCAACGTGCGCTGAGAAGGGCTATCTTTTACCCTTCTGGCATTAACCAGCGGCACATCACATGTTTTGCCTAACTGCTCTGCCAACCAGTGCGATTGATTAAACCCGCGTGTGCAAGCATGTGCGGTGGTCATAGGCACCGGCAACAGGGCATCTCCCATAGTCGTCGGCGGAGTTAACAGCATCAATTCAGCCAGTAGCATGCCCGCCCGTGGCGAAGCTTGAAATTTGAAATCATGCACCAGCTGTTTAATCACCCCTTGATACAGCAGCCCCGCCTGGGTGGTC
The DNA here is from genome assembly GCF_031010175.1 of Halomonas sp. SpR1. GTDB lineage: Bacteria > Pseudomonadota > Gammaproteobacteria > Pseudomonadales > Halomonadaceae > Vreelandella. The sequence goes on along the minus strand of NZ_JAUAMB010000001.1, from coordinate 26,177 downwards.
GAAAATGCCGGCGGGTCAATTAAGCAGTGTCCACACAAGCTCTCGCCATGGGGGACAGGGTCACCACATTGGCGACAGGCAAGTAAGTTCCATGGCAGCTCGTCCAAACAGGTCGCGCACCACCCTCGCCCCGCTAGCGCCGGTGCCAGGCAAAATGCGCAATAGCCTGGCATGGCCTGCTTGAACAAATGCCCTCCCCACTGTAGCCACTGCTTTAACGCCATGCTGTCTCCTCACGTTCTATGTACGAATAACAAATCATTGATTGACTTACAGCAGAAGTTTGATAATATACGCCTCGTCTTAGCGGATGTGGTGGAATTGGTAGACACGCTAGATTTAGGTTCTAGTGCCGTAAGGTGTGGGAGTTCGAGTCTCCCCATCCGCACCAATTACTTGTTAGTTTTCAATTAGTTAGCATTACCCCTCCTCTTGCTTCAAATGGTTTTCATATAGCCTAACTTGGGCGCTTTATGAATTACTTTTTGATCAGCATTGTTCGCATAACGCATACTCTTCCTTTGAAAAACATGAATGGCTTAATGCCATGCATTTGCACGTCTGGCATTTACCTACATTGATTCCTAACAGCAGCCGGTTTGGCTGACTTGCTCCTGCTTTTCCGCTAGTCTCTATACTCAATAACTTACAAAATTTCCCTCCATGGCTATCACCCAACGCTATATTGAGGGATGATCACTAATAAAGATGAGAAGGATCTCACATTATGGAATGGCTCAACGATAACGCTCAAGCAATCTCGGCTGTAGCGAGCATTTGCACGCTTTTTGTATGGGTATTTTATGCCCAGCTTCTCTATAACGGCTATGTGCGGCAGCGCCGCCCTCGCGTCATTATTAATCGCGGCAGAGGGATCGGTGTGGAGTCTATCTGCTTAATCAGCAACATGAGCAGTGAAGCAATCTATATTCAGCACCTTGTAGCGGTACTGCATACCCAAAAGGGCAGTTACTCCCTGGACGTGGTGGAGTATCAGCAGCGCAAGGGTGAGCAGCAAACTGGGGAGCAACAAAAAGGTGCGCCACAGGAAACCAGCTACCGCACTCATCAAGGCCCGCTAGCTTCCGGAGATTACCTGAATATTCAATCGTTTGGTGATATTGTCAGTCAGGTTAAAGATTATTGGGAAATCGATGACAATCAGTTGCAAGAGCAGAATATTCAGCTTGAAATTCGCGTTATCGCTATTTATGGATCCGAAGACATGCCAACCGGAGCATCGCGAACCTTTAATCTCGACCTAGATGCGTCACCCAATCATCAGCTTATCCCGGCGAGTGTCGATACGGAACGACTCAATAGCCGTGGCCAACGTAAGCGTGTACTGGAGTGGGCGAAAGAGATTGAGACCCATAAAGCACGCTGAATCAAGGCTATAGCTAAGCGACGACGCCCCCATTACCGAGACTACTGACGATGCATAAATTTGTAACCCTCTGCTGGCTTGGCATACTCACTACGGTGTCGACGAACCTGCACGCAGAGGAGGAAGATAGTGATTTACCCGAGTGGGCGGAAGAGCGCATTGAGCCGTTTCGTGAGAGCGTAGGCAACTGGGTAGATAATACATCGCGCCGCATTGATGGATTCTTTGGCACTGACGATCATATGCAGGTCAACAACGAGTCCTATCTTCGTTTCGGCCAAGAAATTGATTGGATGGAGGGCGACGGTACCCGTGGCGACACCACCCTTCGTTACCGTATTGATTTACCTACCTCAGAGGATCGTTTGCGACTGGTTATCGAGAGTGATCCCGAAGAGTCGCAAGGCACCCTGGAAGAGCAAGGCTCCGGACGCCTTGCCAATGACCAGCGTGATCGTCGTAGCTCCACACTCGGCTTGGATTGGCTGGAGAGCCGAGATAAACGTGAAAACTGGAGCAATCGAGTAGGGGCAGGTGTTCGCCTGCGCCTCCCTCTTGACCCTTACGTGCGTTTCACCAGCGAGCGCCTCTGGCAACTGGGTGAAGGGCCATGGCAGCTTGAGTCGAATAACCGCGTTTCCTGGTTTAACAATGACGGCTACTCGGCGCGCACACGCTGGGACGTCGGTCGACCGCTGAGCGAACGCCGCCACTTACGCTTTATTACCACCGTCCAGTGGCGCGAAGAAGAGGATAAGCTTGAGTACAGTGAAGTTGCCGAAATCAATCACCGCATTAATCGGCGTAGTGCACTTCGCTACTCAGCCATAGCCATCGGTGAAAGTGCCTCCAACCCGCGCATGACCAATTACTACCTGCAGACGCGCTACCGCCGCGATCTTCATAAAGGTATTTTATTCGCTGATGTGATTCCAGAGCTACACTTCCAGCGCGACGTTAGCTACGACCCGCGCTGGGCAATGACACTACGCCTGGAGATGTACTTTCAGCGCAAAATTAGCCGTGACTACTTTTAAGCTTTGAATACACGCTATAGCCTTAAACATGCTCGGCGGCCAAACAGGGCCGCCCATCTATGCAACAAAACTATGCAACAACCCTATGCAACCTCTTCTGTATGACCACAGCAAAAAGCTACAGCCGCAAACCGCCGTCACACTCAATAATGCGCCCAGTGAAGTAGTCGTTCTCCATAATAAAGGCAACACTTTGGGCAATATCATCGGGTTCGCCCAAACGCTTTAACGGTACGCTTGACGAGATACGCTCTAACATATCTGGGCGCATCGCAGCGGTCATTTCGGTCGCCACAAACCCAGGCGCTACGGTGCCGGTACGAATACCATAGCGTGCCAACTCCTGGCTCCAAGTGACGGTTAATGCATGCACGCCCGCTTTTGCAGCAGCGTAGTTGCTTTGCCCCATATTGCCTGCACGCGAAATACTCGAGATATTGACGATCACACCTTCATGCCCGGCTTCAATCATCTGAGTGGCGGCCTCACGACCACATAGGAAAACACCGCTCAAATTAACATTAATAACGTTTTGCCAAGCCTCAAAGGACATGCGTTTTTCCACTTTCCCCTCTTTGGCCTTTACCAGCAGCGCATCCTGTGTAATCCCCGCATTATTGATACAACCGCTAACCGGAGCCATACGTTGGGCAATATCCGCAAACGCCTGAGTCACGGAGACCTCTTCGGCAACATTGACCACAAACGCCTGGGCATCGACACCTTCAGCAGAAAGTTGCGATACCGCCTGATCAAGCGCATCAGCGCTCATATCCAATAGCGCCATGCGCGCGCCCTGCTTGCCTAAACGCAGCGCCATGGCATAACCCAACCCGCGCGCTCCACCCGTGACTGCAATTACTTTATCGGTAAGTACCATTCGTGACTCCTTACAGCGGATTAAACCAGCCTCATTGTGCATTGCAGCATAGAAGATTTATTGGCATAAATCGAGTTACATCACCGCTGGAATGCGCAATGCGTGCTGCTTGCTATTTATATTTATGACACCATATTACGCAATTACGACGGTTATCGAGCCGCTTTCTGGCGTTTTTGGGAGTTAGCCATGCCTATTCTTATTTTTATATCACTCTTTACGCTACTTGATTTTGTGGTTCTGTTTTCGATTGGCAGCCAGATCGGCCTACTCACAACCCTACTCTTAGTGCTCGGCACCGGTTTTGTCGGGCTACATCTAATTCGCAAAGAGGGTGTATCCACCTTTGCCCGGGCACGCCAGCGGATGCAGGCCGGGGAACTCCCCTCCAGCGAGCTATTAACTGGCGCTGCACTTATCTTCGGCGGTGCTTTATTAATGGCCCCAGGCTTTTTGTCTGATGCGCTAGGCTTGGCGTGCCTGATTCCCAGCGCACGCCAGCTGATGTTCAAGGCGCTTACCTGGCTGGGGCTTAAAAAAGTTGCCGTGCACCAGCAAGGCCCACGTGCATCATCAGCTCGGCCTGATGAATATCAAAACAGTCAATCGTCACAACAGGATGGACCGCTTGAGGGGGATTTTATCAGCAGAGATGAGCCCCCGCGCCGTCGTTGAGGTTTACTTCAGAAAAAAATCAGTGGAAAAGCAATTTTTTATTACCTGCCCCCCTTGAAAGGTCATCCGCAGCCCCCATTTTTCATCCAGCATACAAATTCGGCAGCAATCTAAACGGTAGCTGCCATTAACAATGAAGACTGTGAAGTCTTCGCTTCTCGCGGGTTACTACCTCGAGAACACTTTTTAGCTAACCGCCCTTATCAGGGCTTCAACCATACTCAGGAGAACGTGAATGAATATCCGTCCTTTGCACGATCGTGTCATCGTCCGTCGCGTTGAAGAAGAGCAAAAAACTGCAGGCGGCATCGTGCTTCCGGGCAATGCAGCAGAAAAACCGACACGCGGTGAAATCCTCGCTGTCGGCAATGGTCGCATTCTGGAAAATGGCGATGTCCGCCCGCTAGACGTCAAGGTTGGCGATAACGTGATCTTTAAAGATGGTTATGGCGTTGAGAAGCAAAAAATCGACGGCGAAGAAGTCTTGATCATGAGCGAAGCCGATATTCTTGCCGTTGTTGAAGGCTAACAATCGTTACTGCTCACCTTTTTAGTGGGCGCAACGATTCATTACTTTCACGTTTTTGCATTCAATTTAGGAAGTAGCAGATATGTCAGCTAAACAAGTTAAGTTCTCCGATGATGCTCGTAAGCGCATGGCCCGCGGTGTTGACGTCCTCGCCAACGCGGTAAAAGTTACCCTCGGCCCGAAAGGCCGTAACGTGGTACTGGAAAAATCTTTCGGCTCCCCCACCGTGACTAAAGACGGTGTTTCTGTTGCCAAAGAGATTGAACTGAAAGACAAGTTCGAAAACATGGGCGCCCAGATGGTTAAAGAAGTCGCTTCACAGACTTCTGACGCCGCAGGCGACGGTACCACCACCGCTACCGTTCTGGCCCAGGCAATTATTGCTGAAGGCCTGAAAGGCGTAACGGCGGGCATGAACCCGATGGATCTTAAGCGCGGCATCGACCAAGCCGTTGCTGCTGCCGTTAAAGAAATCAAAGCAATGTCTGTACCCTGCACCGACACCAAGTCGATTGCCCAGGTAGGTACTATCTCTGCTAACGGCGACCAGCGCATTGGCGAAATCATCGCCGAAGCGATGGAAAAAGTCGGTAAAGAAGGCGTCATCACTGTTGATGAAGGCCGTGGCTTTGAAGACGAGCTGGAAGTCGTTGAAGGTATGCAGTTTGATCGCGGCTACCTCTCGCCCTACTTCGTTACCAACCAGGACACCATGACGGTCGAACTGGAAGATCCTTACATCCTGTTAGTGGATAAAAAGATCTCCAACATCCGTGAACTGCTGCCGGTGCTAGAAGCCGTTGCCAAGCAAGGCAAGCCGCTGGCCATCATCGCTGAAGATATCGAAGGCGAAGCCCTGGCAACCTTGGTTGTGAACAACATGCGCGGCATCGTGAAAGTAGCCGCTGCTAAAGCTCCTGGCTTCGGTGACCGTCGTAAGTCCATGCTGCAGGATATCGCTATCCTGACCAACGGGACGGTTATTTCTGAAGAAGTTGGTTTAACGCTTGAGCAAGCGAACCTGGATCACCTGGGTACCGCCAAGCGTATGACCATGTCGAAAGAGAACACCACCATCATCGATGGCGCTGGTGCGGAAAACGACATTGAAGCACGCGTTAGCCAGATCCGCGCGCAAATCGAAGACACCTCTTCTGACTACGACAAAGAGAAGCTGCAAGAGCGCGTTGCCAAACTGGCAGGCGGTGTTGCCGTTATCCGCGTCGGTGCTGCCACCGAAGTGGAAATGAAAGAGAAGAAAGCCCGCGTTGAAGACGCCCTGCACTCTACCCGTGCGGCCGTTGAAGAAGGCGTGGTACCTGGTGGCGGTACAGCACTGGTTCGCGTAATGGCGAAAGTACAGGGTCTAACCGGCGAAAACGAAGACCAGAACCACGGTATCAACATGGCGCTACGCGCTATGCAGTCTCCGCTGCGTCAAATCGTTTCCAACGCTGGTGAAGAGCCCGCTGTTGTCATCAACCGTGTTAAAGATGCTGAAGGGAACTTCGGCTACAATGCACAGACCGGTGAATTCGGCGACCTGTTTGAAATGGGCGTGCTGGATCCGGCTAAAGTTACCCGTTCTGCGCTGCAGTCCGCGGGTTCTGTTGCGGGCCTGATGATCACCACCGAGTGCATGATCGCAGAAGACCCGGAAGAGAAAGACTCTGCACCTGATATGGGTGGCATGGGCGGAATGGGTGGTATGGGCGGCATGATGTAATGCACCCCTGAGCCCTCTGCTCACGACTGCCAGCTGTTAAGGCAGTCACCAACAACCCCGCCTCGTGCGGGGTTGTTGCGTTTAGGACAACGGGTTAACGCGCTTTGTACACCAAACCGCTAGGCTAGCATGGTATCATCGCCGCGATTTTTACAAGCTACCAGGCTCCTTAGCGCATGTTGCAGCATATCCGTATCGTACTCGTACAGACCTTCCATCCCGGCAATATTGGGGCGGCCGCGCGGGCAATGAAAACCATGGGCTTAACCGAGCTGGTACTGGTTAACCCTCGCATGTTTCCTGATGAAGAAGCCACCCGGTTGGCTGCCGGTGCCACCGACGTGCTCGAAAATGCACGTGTTGTGACATCGCTGGAAGAGGCAGTCATAGACTGCGTGCAGGTCGTTGGCGCCAGCGCACGTTTACGCAGCCTGCCCTTACCCCACTTTGACGAACCCGATGAGATGGCGGCAGACGTTATCCAGAACGCGCAAACGGCGCCAGTGGCGCTAGTATTTGGGCGCGAACGCTCGGGACTGACGAATGATGAGATCCGCTGCTGCACCCACCAGGTCAGCATTCCTGCTAATCCTGATTACGGTATTCTGAATTTATCCCAGGCGGTACAGATACTGGCTTATGAAGTGCACCGTGCCTGGCGTAAAGGCGAGGACAGCGGCTTTGCTTATCAGCGCCCAGTGGAGGCAACACCGCCCAGCCGCGAACAGTTCCTACACTTTCAAGCGCATCTGGGCCGCTTAATGCAGGAGAGCGGCTTTTTAACCCAGCCCCACGCCCGCACTGAAGAACAGCTTCAAGCCCTCTTCGCCCGTGCTCAGCCCAGCCGCAAAGAGCTTTCATTGTTAAGGGGCCTATTAAGCGCGTTTGAAAGCCACCTGCCTAAATAATGATAAGACTCCAGCTCAATCAAAAAGGGACAACCAGCGTTGTCCCTTTATAATTCTAAAATAGACGTTTTAAAGCGGCGCCTTTAGAGCATCATCGCCGCTAGCCAGCCAAAGCCTACTAACGGAATGTTGTAGTGCAGAAATGTCGGCACCACGCTGTCCCACATATGGTCGTGCTGACGGTCAACGTTAAGACCTGAGGTTGGCCCCAAGGTTGAATCCGATGCTGGCGAGCCAGCGTCGCCTAGCGCCGCGGCGGTTCCCACCAACACTACTGTGGCCATTGGCGAGAAGCCGAACTGTACCGCCAAGGGCACAAAAATAGCGGCAATAATCGGAATGGTTGAGAACGACGAGCCGATACCCAGGGTAATAAACAGCCCGACCAGTAGCATCACCAGCGCAGCTAAGCCTCGATTATCGCCGAATAGCGCAAAGGCTCCCGATACCAGGGCATCAATCTCTCCCGTGGTTTTCATTACTTCGGCAAAGCCCGCCGCAGAGATCATGATAAAACCGATCAGCGCCATCATACGCATACCGCTGGTAAACAGATCGTCCGCTTCGCGCCATTTAAAGATCCCGCCTATGGAAAGCAGGCCAATCCCTACCAAGCCACCCAATATCATTGAGCCGCTATAAAGCTGCAGACCAAGCGCTGCGACAATAGCTACACCCGACATCACAAGCCCTAGCATATGCGGCTTAGGGGGGGTATGAACTTCAGTCACGTTGGCGTTAGCGATATCCTGGGCCTGGTATTCTCGTGGGCGGCGATAGCTCCAAAATAGCGCAACGATTAACCCCAGCGCCATGCCGCCTACGGGTATCGCCATCGCCATAGGCACCATGCCGCGGGTAATTTCCAACCCCAACGGCTCCCCGGCGCTATTTAAGTTGGCCAGAAGAATATCATTTAGAAAGATCGCTCCAAAACCTACCGGCAGCAGCATGTACGGCGCCGTTAAGCCAAAGGTAAGCGCACAGGCCACCGCACGACGATCCAGCTTTAAACGGTTCATCACGGTCAACAGCGGCGGAATCAGTACGGGTATAAAGGCGATATGTACTGGAATAGCGTTCTGAGAAGAGATAGCCACCAACAACACAGCCGTTAGCAACAGCATTTTGACCCGCGCCTGATGCACGGCGTTGGTCTCTTTGCCGAGAAGTGTAATCAAACGGTTAGCCAGCATATCCGGCAATCCAGAGCGGGAGATCGCTACCGCGAAAGCCCCCAAGGTGGCGTAGGCCAGGGCTACCTGGGCGCCACCGCCAACGCCTTGATTAAAGGCGTCCAGCGTTTGCTCTAGTGACAATCCACCCACTAAACCGCCAACTAAAGCGCCGACGACTAACGCAAATACTACTGAGACACGCGCCAGCGATAGCGCCACCATCACGAGCACCGCAAGAATTACTGCATTCATGAAAATTCCTAGAGCTATTGAGAGGTCATTAACGGCGAAGGGGGCGGATTTTAGCAGATTAAATAGGTAAACCTAAGGCCACGGTTAATGCTTCACGCATTACGACTTTAGTCGCCACACCATTGCTGCATTGCACCATACTACCTACCATCTCTCTTCCGCTTAATTTCAGCGTCGGCTACTTTATCGTTTGCTTAGGAGCTCGCATGAGCATACTTGCGATTGTCATTTCACTGCTTTTATTAATGTTCCTCGCGTACCGAGGCATTTCGGTGCTGCTGCTGGCGCCTCTTATGGCATGTTTAGCGGTGCTGCTCTCTGGCGACGCCGCCTTTTTATTGCCGATCTACACCGATACCTTTATGCGCGCACTAGGCAACTATGTGATTCAGTTTTTCCCGCTGTTTCTGCTGGGCGCGCTGTTTGGGCAGTTGATGGCCGATTCCGGTGCTGCTCAATCAATTGCCAATGGGATTGTCAAAAAACTGGGCACTCACCATGTGGTGCTCACCGTCGTCATGGCCTGTGCAGTTCTCACCTATGGCGGCGTATCGCTGTTTGTAGTCGCTTTTGCCATTTATCCGATCAGTCGCGAGCTGTTTCGCAGCGCCAATGTGCCGAAGCGGTTGATTCCGGCTTCTATTGCGCTTGGCTCTTTTACCTTCACCATGACAGCTCTACCGGGTACACCTTCAATACAGAACGCGATCCCCATTCCTTATTATGAAACCAACAGCTTTGCAGCGCCTGGCCTGGGTATTATCGCCGGACTGATTATGCTTGGGCTGGGTACTTTCTACCTTCAGTCACGGGTAAAAAAAGCGGCATCTAATGGGGAAGGATACGGCCAGCATACTGAGCGCGAAGCAGTTGCCAATGAAGAACAAGCAACTACCAGCCTCCCCCTGTGGCTGGCACTGATACCCATCATTATGGTAATTGGCTTGAATGCGCTGTTTACCTACGGTGTGTTTCCTGCCCTTGATTTAAGCTTTATCAGCGACGAGTTTGAAAACGTATCCCCGTCGGGTCAGAGCGGGCTTTGGGCTATTTTAATTGCCCTGCTGAGCGCTTCTGCATGGCTAGTCATTACCCGCTGGAAGCACTGGCTGGATCTTAAGGAGAGCGTGAATAAAGGTTGCTTGGGTTCGCTGCTACCAATTTTTAACACTGCTTCAGAGGTAGGTTACGGCGCGGTCATCGCAAGTTTGGCAGGCTTTGCCCTTATTCGCGATGCGGTGCTTACGGCTTCACCTGGCAACCCATTGATTTCAGAAGCCATGGCGATGAGCGTGCTGGCGGGGATCACCGGCTCCTCTTCCGGCGGGCTCTCAATTGCGCTCGAAACCCTGGGCAGTGAATACTTAGCCATGGCGCAACAAGCTGGCATTAGCCCTGAGCTAATGCACCGGGTAGCGACGCTTGCTGCAGGGGGCATGGACACGCTCCCCCACTCAGGCGCCGTTATCACCCTACTGGCTATCTGCGGCCTGACCCATCGCCAGTCCTACGGCAACGTTGCCATGGTCACCATTGCATTGCCGATCATTGCGTTAATCAGTGTGATTACCTTGGGAACACTATTTGGCAGCTTCTAAAAGCGCACAACGCATGCGATAGTGAGCCAACTGTTAGCCTGCCAATAAAGAGAACACCATGGCCTTCGTTGTTCGCCACTCACTGCTGTTGATTATATTGGGAAGCCTGGTCATCTCGACGGCCATGGGCTTACGTCATGGCTTCGGGCTCTTTATGGAGCCGCTCAGTAGCGAACTGGGCTGGGGGCGCGGCGTATTTGCTTTTGCGCTTGCCTTACAAAACCTGGTTTGGGGCTTATCGCAACCCTTTACCGGGGCACTGGCGGATCGCTTCGGTGCGGCCCGGATTATCGTGGTTGGCGGTTTGCTTTATGCCTTGGGGCTGCTGTTTATGAGCCTCTCTACTTCAGAGCTGGGCATGACGGTCAGCGCTGGGCTGTTGATTGGTCTTGGTCTCTCCGGGACAACCTTCTCGGTGATCCTTGGCGCAGTTGGCCGTGCAGTGGCGCCCGAAAAGCGCAGTATGGCCATGGGTATTGTCAGCGCGGCAGGCTCGTTTGGGCAGTTCGCGATGCTGCCCGGTACACTGGGTTTGCTAGAGTGGCTAGGCTGGGCGGCAGCGCTAATGGCCATGGCCGCCATTGCCACTGTTATCATTCCTTTGGGGGCCATGCTGCGTGATAAGCCCTCGGCCAAAACGGCCTCCGATTTAAGCCTAAAAGATGCGCTAAATGAAGCAGCAGGCCAAAAAGGCTTTTGGCTACTCTGTTTAGGCTTTTTTGTCTGCGGCTTCCAGGTGGTGTTCATTGCCGTGCACCTTCCCGGCTATTTATTCGACAAAGGCCTGGCAGTGCAAGTGGGGACAACGGTACTGGCGCTAGTGGGGCTGTTTAATATTGTCGGCACTTATACGGCAGGTTGGATGGGCGGTATCTGGTCAAAACCCAAATTGCTAACCTGGCTCTACTTGATTCGCGGCGTAGTGATTACGGCATTTGTTTATTTGCCGTTAAGCCCAATTAGCGCTTACCTATTCGGTATCATCATAGGATTGCTATGGCTCTCCACCGTGCCACTGACCAACGGCATCGTGGCTTCTGTGTTTGGTGTTCGTCACCTCTCCATGCTGGGCGGCATCGTATTTCTATTTCACCAGCTTGGCTCCTTTATGGGCGTCTGGCTGGGCGGCTATTTTTATGACCTTACTGGCAACTACAATACGGTCTGGCAAATGGCTATCGTGCTCTCTGTCGTGGCAGCTGCGCTACATTGGTTTATAAGTGAAAAGCCGCTTGAGCGCACAACACTCACCAAGGTAAGCCCATGAACGCTGCCAAAACGTTTTCTATTCTGCTCTTAGCGGTCGCCCTGCTTGCCAGTTTAGCGTTAGCTTGGTGGGGTTGGCACAGCTTAGACCCGGCGCTGCTGCTATTAGGCAGTCGGTTGTGTTAGCGCTAACCCATACGCCAGCGACGCCACTGGCGAAGTATCAAACCGTGTTGGGGCGAGAATAGTAGGGCAAGAAAGAACCAACTGGTAGCGACCAATACAATGGTGCCGCCAGAGGCTACGTCCAGCACTACCGAAAGCCATAGCCCAATAACCGCCGAGCTAACCCCAACCGCCACGGAAATCAGCATCATGGTTTTAAAACGATCGGTCAGCAGGTGTGCCGTGGCGCCAGGAGTGATCAGCATCGCCACTACCAAAATAATCCCCACTGTTTCCAAACTCGCTACGATGGTAAGAGTTAGTAGTAGGATCAACCCGTAGTGAATGATGCTGGTATTAAAGCCCAGCGCTTGGGCCTGCAGGGGGTCGAAGGCATAAAGTAGCAGCGGCCGATAGGCGAGCCACACGACTAACAGGGCAATCACACTGGCTACCAATGTCAGCAATAGCGCCGACTGTTTAACACCTAGGACGTTGCCAAACAGAATATGCATCAGGTGAGTACTAGAGGCAATTTTGCTAATAATCACTATGCCCAGCGCGAAGGCACTTGTGAACATCAATCCCATGGCCGCGTCAGACTTAATCCGTGTGTGGCGCTCAATAGCACCAATTCCTACCGAGGTTAAGGCGCCGGTTATAAACGCGCCTACAAAAAATGGCCAGCCTAACAGGTAGGCAATCGCCACCCCTGGCAGCACCGCATGAGAGATAGCATCCCCCAGCAGCGACCAGCGTTTAAGCACCACATAGCAAGATAAAATACCGCAAATAGCACCCACTAGCACCGAGGTTAATAAGGCCCGCTGCATAAAGGCGTACTGGAATGCATCTGAAACAGCGCTAGGCAGCAGATTGACAATGACCATCAACGCAGCGATGAGCCCACTCACCAAGGTGTCGCCAAACAGGCTCAGTGCCGTCATTAGTTCTGTCACTTTACTTACCCCTGGGCAGCCATAAAGGAAGAAGATGCTTCAGCGACGCGCACATCGTTCGCCGACTGTTCGATTGAGCTCACCGCCAGCTCAGCCAATTTGGCATCACTGAGCATTTCATCAGGCGACCCTACCCCACGGATAAAACGGTTGATCAGCACCACATGGTCAACATGTCGGCGAGCACCGGGCATATCGTGAGTCACCATAATAACCGTGCGCCCTGCCTCGCGCTCCCGAGCAAGTACGCCTAAAATCAAGCGCTCACTGGGCGGGTCTACGCCCGCCAGTGGCTCATCAAGAAGTAAAATATTGGCCTGCTGGGCGAGCGCGCGGGCTAGCAATACGCGTTTTTTCTGCCCGCCTGAGAGCGCGCCAATAGGACGCTCTGCCAATGCCAACATATCGACTGCCCTCAGCGCCTCACGCACGGCCTCCCCATGGCTAGGATGGTAACAGTGCGAAGGCAATAAACGCCGCCACAACGGATCATTGCGCATATGCCCGTAGCGGCCGCCCATGACGGTCTCCCATACGGAAACAGGGAAATCCCACTCAATGGCTTCACGTTGGGCCATGTAAGCGATATGTCCCGCTTTTCGGTGTATTTCAATCGGCTGATTAAACGCCTGCACACTGCCCCGCAGCGCTTTCATGCTACCGGTAAGCACATGAAAAAGCGTCGATTTACCCGCACCGTTAGGCCCTACAATGGCCGTCCATTTACCCGCAGGGAACTGCAAGTCAATGTCTTCCAAGACGGGCTGGCGCTGATAAGCTGCGTAGAGCCCTTGGATATTAATCGCCACGGGGGCGCCGCCAAAAGTCGTTGCCATGATCGTTTACTCAGTTGCCAATGTTTCGCGCAACAGCTCAACGTTGTGGCGCATCATGGTGAAATAATCGCCCGCTTCACCCTCTGGCTCGCTAAGCGAGTCCACATATAGCGGCCCCGCGACTTTAACACCGGTATCCCGTGCCAGGCTGGTGACGTGGCGGTCGGAAATAGTGCTCTCCCAGAACAGCGCCGCTGGTTGGCGTTCATTAATCATATCCACCACGCGCATAAGCTGACGGGGTGAACCCTCGGTTTCGGCGTTGGTTCCCCAGATGCCGTCATGCTCAAAGTGATAAGCGTCTGAGAAGTACAGGAAAGCGGCTTCGCTACTCAGTAGCACGCGGCGCTCTTCAGGTATCGCTTCTAGGCGCTCCTGGAGTTCAACATGCAGTGCATGCAGCGCTTCTTTCAGCGCTTCAGCACGCTGCTGAAGCGCTTCAGCCCGCTGAGGGAGTAGATGCTCCAGCTCATTAGCGACCACTTGAACAAAAGCTGACACCGCACGCGGATCCATCCATAGATGAGGATCGACATCGCCTTCCATGTCGCCGGTAATGATCGTCTGAGTCGGGTATTCAGAGGCTTCGGCGACTGCCACCAGCGGCGTTCCGTCAATGACCGTTGCTTCGACCTGGGGCATCCACTGCTCTAACTGGTAGCCGTTGTAAAACACAACGTCTGCGCTTTCCAAAGCAGCGAAATTACTGGGGGTTAATTCCCATTCGTGCACTTCAGCGCCAACCGGGGTTAATACCGAGACATTGGCATCCTCCCCTGCCACGCTGGCAACTATATCGCCAAGCACAGAAAACGTGACGGCCACATTCAGGGGAGACATCGCACTCTCTTGCGCCTCAGCATTGGGCGCTTCCGTACTGGCTAGAGCGGCGCTCAGCCAGAGCGGCAGGCTTAAGGCTATACCCAGGCTGCACTTACTCATTGTCTCTCCTTTTTTGTACATGACCGATAAGTAGACTGTAGCTCAACAAAAAAGCATTGTGCAAACAGTTTAGCCTTGGCTAACAATATTGCCCAAAAATACGCTACTATCCCAAGAAGTATCCAATGATTGTTACCACTGCTTTCGATATAATTTACCAATGACTGATTCTAATCCAAACGCTTCATTGCCTGCCCCGAGCATTCCTGGTGATGCCCTGCCCCCTGTGGAGCAGCACGCCCAGCAGTATGCGACGGTGCGAAACGCCCACGAAACCGAGCTGATTGAAGACTATGTCGAGCTAATTGGTGATCTACTGGCACACCGCGGCGAAGCGCGCGCGGCAGACATTGCCAACCGTATGGCGGTCAGCCAGGCGACGGTCTCAAAAATGATTCGGCGTCTAAATGAGCTGGAGTTAGTCACTAGCAAGCCATATCGCTCGCTGTTTCTAACCGAAGCAGGGCAGAAAATGGCAGAGACATCACGCGCCCGTCACGATATCGTGCTGCACTTCTTACGTGCTCTCGGGGTGAGAGATGCGACTGCGCGAATTGACGCTGAAGGCATGGAGCACCATGTTAGCGACGAAACCCTAGCCATCATGCAGCGCTTCACCGAGCAGCAGCAAAAGAGCTAAACCTGCTGCTCGTTATCAGTGGGGAAAACGCAGATGATTTACCTGAATTCAGCATAAAAATGAACACAACGGCTTTTACTGTCATGATGAGCTTCCCAATACTTTAGCGGGCATCCCCAGCCGCCCTATGCCTGGTAGTTTCAGAGCGGGTCGCATCACGTCGACACCAAAGCTTAAGCCGAGGAGGTTGAGTTCAATGCCCTCCTCCAGTGCCAACATAATACCTGCCACCCCACCGAACGAGAGCTGATACCCGGTGCCACTGGGCACAGCCGCAAAAACACCATTGAAAATATAATCCTTGCCGATTGCAGTTACCGGGAGCGACACCTCAAAACCGGGTACTTCGCGTATTACCCAGGCAATAAAGCTATTGCTGTTCGGCCCAGGCCACACTCGATAAAGCTCAGCCTGGGGATAGTCAGCGGCGGCGGCATCTATTTGGGGTATTATCTGAGCAGCCGCATCGCCGCGATAATCAGCCAACAGTGTGGGAGGATTGCCAAACCACGCTCGATCAGGCGTATCAA
The DNA here is from genome assembly GCF_031010175.1 of Halomonas sp. SpR1. Lineage (GTDB taxonomy): Bacteria > Pseudomonadota > Gammaproteobacteria > Pseudomonadales > Halomonadaceae > Vreelandella. The sequence continues at coordinate 10,729 of NZ_JAUAMB010000001.1, read as the reverse complement.
TTGAAGAGACCACCGTTGGGCGCCGCCAGCTCAACACTTGATGAAGTCGGTAGCTATCGGCATTTTCCGCCTTGGTCGCAATCCAGATATGTTCACCAAACGCCCCACGCCAGTTATAAGCACGCGCGGAATAAACCTGAACCACGGCTTCCGAATTCTCCTCTGGATCAGGTGCAATACCAGCAGATGACCGATCCAGCGACGACCAATGCCCATCAGTCACCACCTGATTACTCGCCAATATCCAAACAGGCCCCGCCAACAGAAGCGCTAATAGCGCCACAAAGCTAAGCATCCATCGCAGTAGCATTTTCATTGCATTATCCGTCACTGAATAAGTATCTGTTTAGTACCGCGATAGCTGATTTAGTGCAAGTAAGCACCTTAACAGTTTGGCGAAGGGCAATAATTACGGAGGGGAATATAGATTGATTAAAATTAGAAGAGGGAAGCGGCACCTCTAACCGCACTTTGCTTCCATGGGAAATCCATAAATAAGCAATGTCAGCTTCGGTCATAAATATACTTCATTAATATCTCAATATTATGTCAAGGCCTTGAGCTTGTCCGTGGCTTACCTTGCCGAAATTAAAGAATATTGTTCCTTTATAATTAAGCTTATAAGGGCTTTCATCATAGCGTTAGGATGAGCCAACTCACCTCTTAGACTGATGATATTCCTCTTCAAGTTCATGTTTTAGTCCAATATTTACTTAAAGAAACTCCTATACACTGAGAGATACATTTTATTACAAACAAGCTGTCATTAGCTCCCAGGGTAGGAATATCACCATGCAGAATCGTCCTAGCTCCCTACTGCCGATTTGCCTGCTCGCTTGCCTCACTTCCGCTGCGGTGCAGGGGCAAACAACGACTGATGCGCAACGCGAAGCACTGGTTATCCAGGCACGCCAGGGGGCACTGGAAACATCCATTGACGGTTTACAGTCACTTTATCACCAAACACGCGATGTGCGTGTTCGGGCTGATCTGATAGCACTGCTGGTACGCGCCACTCGCTACCAGGAAGCACTGGACGTGTGCCCTTGGTGCCAAACGGAAAATTACAGTGATTCGGAACTTGCCAACCTTGCCGGTGCGGCTCGCAGTGTAGGTGAATACGACAAGGCATTGGAGATGTTCCGAACACTTACCTATAGAAACCCGTCAAATCCACAAGGATGGCTAGGCCAAGCGTTGGTTCATACCGATATGGGCAGCTATACCCTGGCGGATATATCGTTGCAGCAGTACAACCAGGTAGCAGGTACAACAACGGCTGGGCTTGAGGCAAAGGGCTACCTGGCAGCACAGACAACTGACGCCATGCAAGAGCTGGACGCCCGCCAGGCACTAGTAGCTCAAGATCCAAACAATACGGGCGAATTGCAAGCACTTTACCGTCTGGCCGTGGGGCTTGGCGCCAGCTCGGCGGCACGCCGTATCATGCAGTCCAACGCCGATGTCTTCAGCGATAATGACCGTCTGTGGCTTACTTACTATGAAGGGGTAACGGATATACGCTTGGGCATACATACCGACCAGCCCACCAGAACGGAGGAAGGGTTGGCGCAATTGAACAGCGTTTTGAACACTCCAGATGCCCCCCAAGAACTTATCACCATTGCTGAATACGACAAGGTGGTGGCGCTCGCAGAGCTTAGGCGCTTCTCTGAAGCGGAAGCGCTAGCCATGCGGCTTGAAAACCAGCATGGCCAGCTACCAAGCTATGTGGCGCGTGCCAGAGCCTATGCACTGAATGGCATGGGGCGTCCTGATGAAGCCATCGAACTCTACGAAAACCTGATTCGACAATCCCCCGAACAGGCAACCAACCCTGACGATCCCCTCAATGAGGGACTGTTTTACAGTTACACTGACGCTCAGCGATTTCGCGATGCGGACAAATTATTGGAAGAGTGGCGTGCCAGTGAACCTGAGCAACGCCTAGACTTTACTCGCACCGTACGTATTGAGAACCCCAACTATCAAAAAGTTTTGTTGCTGGAAGTTCTACTTGATGCCTGGCGAGGTCGCACCGACGAGGCTAGCGAGCGCCTTGCGGAATATCAAAATCAAGCACCAGCGGATCCCTACCTTTGGCTGATAAAGGGTGATATTGAGCGTGAGAGAGGCTGGACAAGAAAAGCGGAAACTTCTTACCAACAGGCTGAGCAGCTACTTCCACCTGACCAACAAACTGTTGCCCAGCACGGGGTACTGCTTGCCCGATTGCAGCGGGGCCAGTGGCAAGGCACCACTGCTGAAATTGCGAGAACGACTACCGAAGCAAGGCCGAGTGCCTCACGGGATGACCTAGCGCGAGAGTGGCGCGAACAACGTGCTCCGCAACTAAGCAGTACGTTCGAGCGCAGTAAGGGACAAGGTAGCGGTACTCAAGCATCCCGAGAGTGGCGCTATGAAGTACTTCTTGAAGGGCCGCGAAATAGCAACGGCTCTCGTCCTTTCGCACAACGTGTTGGCCAGTTCGGAGAATTTGACGATGAGAATCTCTATGCTTCCTACAACGTAGCCGGCTACGAATGGAACCTGCACCCAGCTACAGTCACCCTTGCTGCGGGCCACGGCTCACAGCTCAACGACGACTTCCTGGCTCTCGCCGAGCTGAAGTACGCCCCAACGGATCACGTCACCACCACGTTGGGCGTCGAGATCAACACCATCGACACACCACTGAGGGCACTGCGGGATGGCGTCAACGCCGATCGCTACCGTGCTGAACTGGCCTATCGACAAGACGAGCGTGGTGCTGGTGCTATCGGCGTTATGGCCACCGATTTTGACGATAGCAACCTGCGCCAATCTGTTTATGGCTACTGGAATCAAACGCTTTACCATCTGGATCGCTGGCAGGTCAACGGAGAGGTACAGGCATCCGCATCACGTAATGATGATGTGGATGCCAGCTATTTCAATCCTCGGCGCGACGCAAGCCTGGCCGGTGTATTAACCGTCAACTACGAAACCCCGATTGACTACCGGCAGTCCTTTATCCAGTCCATTTCCCTCGGTTCAGGACGCTACTGGCAAGAAGATTTCGACAGCGAGAACACGTGGTCGATTGGGTACCAGCACAGCTGGGAGCTCACCCCCACCGTAAATTTTGAATATGGCATTACCCGCGAACGAGCCGTCTACGACGGTGTTCCTGAATATGACAATGTTATTTCAGCCGGCTTTGTATGGAGATTCCTATGACACTCTGGCGCGTTATTGTACTGAGCGCGGTTCTGCTGGTAGTGGTCAACATTCAGCAGGCCCAGGCTGACCGCTTGCCGGGGGATTATGTGGTGATCAGCTATCACGATATTGTGGACTCCAGCGTCACCCCTGAGCTGGATATCTATTCGCAGACCATTACTCGCAGCCGGCTAATTGAACACTTCAACCTCATTGCTGTTGGCGGATACCAGCCAGTGAGTTTACAGCAGATCCTGGATGCCAAAGCAGGGAGGCAACCTCTGCCAGACAAAGCCGTACTGCTGACTTTCGATGATGGCTATCGCAGCTTTTATGACATTGTGTTCCCACTACTCAAACTCTACAACTTCCCCGCCGTACAAGCTGTGGTAGGCAGTTGGCTGGATGTACCCGCTGGTGGACGTGTGCCCTATGGCAACATCACCCTGCCCCGCGAACGTTTTCTCAGTTGGGAGCAGGTCAGAACGCTGAACGAATCACCGCTGGTGGAAATCGCCTCCCACTCCTACGACCTTCATTACGGGGTAGTCGGCAACCCCATGGGCAACGAACAAGCAGCCGCGGTAACCAGTATATGGAACGCGCGCAGCGGTTATGAAAGCGAAGCTGCTTACCTTGAGCGGATTCGTAACGATATGGCTCGTACTCAACAACGATTCCAACAACAGGTAGGCCAGAGCCCCCGTATCATGGTATGGCCCTACGGTGCCTACAGCCAGGCGACTCTCGATATCGCCGCCGAATATGGTATGGAATACACTTTCAGCTTGCTCAGTGCTCCCAACCATCTCAATGACTCAATGAGCAGCATGAACCGGTATCTCATTGACCAGGAGACTACCCTGGAAACGATTGAAGAGATACTTTCCAACCGCATATGGGAAATCGAAGAGCTGCGGATCGTACACGTTGATCTGGATTATGTGTATGACCCGGATCCAATTCAGCAAGAGCAGAATCTCGACCGTTTGATTGAGCGCATTTCCCGTTACGGTGTCAGCACAGTGTACCTGCAAGCTTACGCTGATCCGGATGGTGACGGAGTAGCCGATGCCCTCTACTTCCCCAATCGACATTTGCCGGTTAGAGCCGACCTTTTCAACCGTGTTGCCTGGCAGTTAAAGAAACGTGCCAACGTAAAGGTATATGCATGGATGCCGGTGCTGTCGTTTGACCTAGGGCCTGGTTACCAGTACGTGACCGATGTAAGGACTGGCAGCGAGTCACCCGACCACTACCGTCGCCTCTCGCCTTACGTGGAAGCGAACCGTCATACCATTCGTGAGATTTACCAAGATCTTGGTCGACTGACCAAGTTCGATGGTCTGCTGTTTCACGACGATGCCTTCTTTACAGACTTTGAGGATGCCTCCCCTGGCGCCCTGAGCGCTTATCAGAGCGCGTCATTGCCAAGGGATATCAACGCCATCCGCAATGACGAAGGCTTGATGACCACTTGGACACGCTTCAAGACCGAATACCTGACCGATTTCACTCTCGAGCTGGAACAGGCAGCGAACTACTATCGCCAGGCGGACAATAAGGTATTTACCACCTCACGCAACCTTTACGCCGTCACAGTGATGGAGCCGCGTAGCCAACGCTGGTTTGCCCAGGATATGCAAAACTTTGCCGCTGGTTACGATTTTGTCGCCGTGATGGCTATGCCCTACATGGAAGAAGCCGAGAATCCCGATGAGTGGCTGAGAAGCCTTGCCCAGCGTTCGCTGGCGCAGGTAAGCGCCGACCAATTGGTATTCGAACTGCAGGCACAAAACTGGCACACCCAAACCCCCATTCCCAGCGCTGAGATCGCTCAGTGGGTTCGCATTTTGCGTGAAGAAGGCATCAAAAACATTGGTTACTATCCCGATGACTTCCACCAAAACCATCCGGATATCAATGTGATGCGACCTGTCTTTTCCATTGGACGTCGGTTTAGGGCCATCCCATGAATATACTTGACCATCTAGCCATCTTTACACTCGGTTACCCAAGCCTGATGGCAACCATCTGGATATGCGGGGGCATCTACTTCTACGTTCACTGGGAGCGTAAACAACCTTGGCCTGCCACCTTCATGTGGGACGAGAACGCTCCTAAAGTAACCGTATTGCTGCCCTGTTATAACGAAGAGGCGAATGTGGATGAGACCATTCATCACCTTTTCAAGCAGAACTATCCGCACATGGATGTTATCGCCGTCAACGACGGTAGTAAGGACGATACCGCCAGCCGACTGGATGCCTTAGCACTCGAGTACCCGGCACTACAGGTACTGCACCAAGCCAACCAGGGCAAGGCAAGCGCCATGAACAATGGCTTGAGCTACGCCACCGGTGACATCATCGTGGGAATCGATGGCGATGCGATACTCGACTACGACGCCATTGGCTATATGGTCAGCCACTTTATCAGTAGTCCAAACGTCAGTGGCGTTACCGGCAACCCTCGGGTGAGAACCCGCTCAACCGCCATTGGCAAGATTCAGACCGGCGAGTTCTCCGCCATTATAGGTTTGATCAAACGCGCCCAGCGTATCTACGGAATGGTGTTTACCATTTCTGGAGTTATCTGCGCGTTCCGGCGCAAGGCGCTGGAAGAGATCGGTGGCTGGAATACCGACATGATCACCGAGGACATTGATGTCAGTTGGCGCTTACAGCTGGCAGGCGGTCAGGTGCGCTATGAACCCAGGGCCATGTGTTGGGTACTAATGCCGGAGACTCTACGCGGGCTTTTCAAGCAGCGGTTGCGCTGGGCGCAAGGTGGCGGTGAAGTGTTCCTGCGCTACTTCTCTCAAACCAGCCGTTGGAAAAACCGCCGCTTCTGGCTACTGATGCTGGAGTACATCATCAGCGTGGTGTGGTGCTATTCCGTTATCACGTTGATTGTGGCATGGCTGATATCTCAATTGTTAATGCCTATGGCATGGCCTATCACCGCCAAGCTGCTCTCCTACTTCGGCAGCATCCTGATCGCCATCAGCTTCATCCAGTTCAGCGTTAGTTTCTATATTGACAGCCGCTACGACAAGGAGATATTCCGCTGCGTCTACTGGAGTATCTGGTATCCATTCGCCTATTGGATTATCAATATGGCCACCGTCATTATCGCCTTCCCAAAAGCTATGCTGCGCCAAAAAGGAAGGCATGCCACCTGGACTAGCCCGGACAGAGGGGAGCAATTCAATGAACAATAAACTGATGCCCGTCATCATCGACAACCCCTGCCAGAAAAGCTGGGGCTATCGATCACGCGATACCTTGATCACACTGGCCACACTAACATTGTGGATTTTGGTGATGGCCAGACTGTACATGTTTTTTATTATGGAGGAAGCGTTCCTTGAACAACTCTACGCCTCAATCATGATCAAGATAGTGCTGGCGGGTTTCATCATCACTTTCCTGATATTCCACTGTTGGGCGGTTTACAACAAATACCTTTACACTAACTACTTAAAGCGACAGCTGCGCCAATTCAAGCAGCCAACGATTGAAATAGACACTAAGAGTCAAATCGAAACTGAACAAACAACTCAGCAACAGGAACTAGGTGGTATGGCTAACTAAACCTAAAGCTGATACTACAAGCGACATTCTATTTGGGATCACCAGAAGATAAGGCTGGAAAGCACACTTGTATCAGCAACAAGTTTTGCTGATACAAATTGACGGGGAGTCAACTGATCTATTGTTTACTAGAAATGGAGGCGGCCCCAAAAGCCACATCCCGGCACACGCAGCCACCACTACCGTTGCTCCCTTCCGGGCCTGGCGGGGTTCGCAGTTTAGCGTTGCGGGAGGACCTAAGGGGCCACCATAACGGCACACTTTGTTGTCTAAAACAGACGATTTACCAAAGAGGTAAATTAAGTGTGCTAATGCTGATGTGGTGGCTACGCCCTGATTTGAACAGGGGACCCCATCATTATGAGTGATGTGCTCTAACCAGCTGAGCTACGTAGCCTTTCCCTCATCAACGGGTGCAGATTATGCCTACCTTAATAACGAAAGGCAAGCCGGAATCCGGCTTGCCGCTTCTATTGCAAGGCGTGGCAAAGCTGCCTTATTGAATGGCTGCACGCACAGCAGGAGCGCCAGGCTCGCCGTCGCGAGTCGTGACACCCGCTAACCACTCATCAAGAATACCCTCATTGGCTTTTAGGTACTCACGGGCCGCATCACGGGGATCTTCACCATCATCCATGATCGCGCTCATCAATTGGTTTTCCATTTCCAAGGTAAAGGTCATATTGCGCAGTAAGGTACCTACGTTTGGGCACTCTTCCACGAAACCGGCTCGGGTGTTGGTGTGCACCGTCGCGCCGCCCAAGTCTGGGCCGAAATAGTCATCGGCATCAGAAAGGTAGGCCATGTCGAAGTTGGAGTTCATGGGGTGCGGCTCCCAGCCCAAAAATACCATCCACTGCTCGTTGGGCACCCGAGCGCGCAGCTCCGCCAGCATCCCCGCTTCGCTGGAATCGATCACCTGCCAATCGCCTAATCCGTAGGCGTCGTCATCGATCATCTGCTCGATGAGTTCGTTGCCGTCGTTACCCGCTTCGATGCCGTGAACGCTGCGGTCAAACTGCTCCGCATGCTCCGCTAAATCGTTAACCGACGTCACCCCCGCATCGTAAACGTATTGAGGCACCGCCAGGGTGTACTTAGCCCCTTCCAGATTGGTCGCCAGGCGTTCAACTTCACCGCGTTCGATATAAGGGTCGCTGATAGAGGCCATGGAAGGCATCCAATTACCCAGGAAGACATCGAAATCATTGTTACGCATACCGGCGTAGGCAATCGGCACGGAAACTGTATCAATGCTGGGCTCGTACCCAAGGCCTTCGAGCACTTCACTGGCGAGCGCAGTGGTGGCGGTAATATCCGTCCAACCCACTTCAGCAAACCGCACGCTGCTGCACTCATCTGCATAGGCCGCCGTAGGCAAACCCGCAGCCAGCAATAAAGCACCTGCATAGCGTGGAGAAATTCTGCTCATCATCGTTGTCCCCTTAAATCGATAAATATTGTCGGCGTCTTTTTATTGATTGAACGTTCAATAAAAAAATGCCATCATGGTTAGGTAATCATGTCTACGCTCGGGTTTCAAGCATCGACCCGCGTAAGGCATTCAACGAATTAGGAGAATCTCTTTAGGAGAACGTCGTGCCAAAGGTGGGAATGGAACCGATACGCCGCCAGCAGTTAATTAATGCGACCATGGCAGCCATTGATGAAGTTGGCCTGGCCGAAACCACCGTGATGCGTATTGCGCGTCATGCGGGCGTTTCAGCGGGCATTATCAGCCACTACTTTGGCGGTAAAGATGGCCTGCTGGAAGCGACCATGCGGCAAATTCTGACTGACCTCTCCACGGCCGTTGCGGTGCGCCGCCATGCGCTGGAAGACGACTCCTCCCGCGCCCACATTGGCGCCATTATTGAGGGTAACTTTGACCGCACTCAGGTCACCGGCCCCGCCGCCAAGACCTGGTTAGCGTTCTGGGCCAGCAGCATGCACAAACCGATGCTGCAGCGGTTGCAAAACGTCAATGACCGCCGCCTTTACAGCAATTTATGCCACCAGTTCCGCCGTGTAATGCCTCGCCTAGAGGCCCGTAACGCCGCCCGCGGCCTGGCCGCCATGATTGATGGGCTATGGCTGCGCGGCGCGCTAACACCAGAAGGCCTTGATGCTGAAGAAGCGCGCTTTCTTGCCCACACCTATCTCGATCAGCTTCTTGCGCACTATGGATGCCAACAACCCGCTTCCAACACTTACAGCTAATTTTTTATCTTATTTAAGGAGTCCTACATGGCCGCTCAAGACGTACAACCACTTTATATTGATGGTCGCCAGGTAGACGCCACTTCAAGCGATACGTTTACCGTTACCAACCCTTTCGATGGCAGCCTGCTGGCCACTATCGGCCAAGCCAGCCAAGCCGATGTCGATTCAGCCGTCGCCGCTGCCCAACGCGGCCAGCGCGAGTGGGCCGCCATGACCGGCATGGAACGTGCGCGCATCATGCTGCGCGCCGTCGCGCTGTTAAGAGAGCGCAATGATGAGCTCGCCGAGCTGGAAACCCGCAACACCGGCAAGCCAATCAGCGAGACCGCTAGCGTCGATATCGTGACCGGGGCGGATGCGCTGGAGTACTACGCAGGTTTGGCGCCCGCGATTGAAGGCAGCCAGATCCCCCTGCGCGATAGCTCGTTTGTGTACACCCGCCGCGAGCCACTGGGCGTGATTGGCGCGATTGGCGCCTGGAACTACCCGATTCAAATTGCCTGCTGGAAAGCCGCCCCGGCGCTGGCTGCAGGCAACGCGGTGGTGTTTAAGCCCAGCGAAGTGACTCCACTTACGGTGATGAAACTGGCGGAAATCTTCACCGAGGCGGGCTTGCCTAACGGCGTATTTAACGTTGTTCAGGGCGATGGCCGCGTGGGAGCGATGCTCACCGGACACCCCGGCATCGCGAAAGTCTCGTTCACCGGCGAGGCGGGTACCGGCAAAAAGGTGATGGCCGCTGCTGCTAGCTCGACATTAAAAGACGTCACCATGGAACTGGGGGGCAAGTCGCCGCTGCTGGTGTTCGCCGATGCCGACCTTGATCGCGCTGCCGACGCCGCCATGATGGCCAACTTCTACTCCAGCGGCCAAATTTGTACCAACGGTACGCGGGTATTTGTAGAACGCAGCGTAAAAGACGCCTTTGAAGCCAAGCTGGTGGAACGCGTCAAGCGCATCAAGGCCGGTGACCCAATGGATCCCAGCGTTAACTTTGGGCCTTTGGTCAGCTTTGAACACCAGGAGAAAGTGCTCTCCTATATTGCGCTGGGCAAACAGCAAGGTGCTCGCTTGTTAGTCGGTGACGACGAGTGGAACACCGGTAGCTACGCCAACGGTGCCTGGGCTGCCCCTACGGTATTCACCGACTGCACCGACGATATGCGTATCGTGCGCGAAGAGATCTTCGGCCCAGTGATGTCGGTGCTCGCCTTTGACGACGAATCAGAGGTCATTCGCCGCGCCAACGACACCACCTATGGCCTCGCCGCCGGTGTCTTCAGCGAAAGCCTGAACCGTGCCCACCGCGTGATTCATCAGTTGGAAGCAGGAATCTGCTGGATTAACACCTGGGGTGAGTCACCCTCGGAGATGCCGGTAGGCGGCTATAAAGAGTCGGGCATTGGTCGCGAGAACGGTATCGAGACGCTTAATCACTATACCCAAACCAAGTCAGTTCAAATCGAGATGGGGCCGTTTGAGTCAGTGTTTTAATCCCTTAATTAACACTCTCAAACACTGCGGCACAGGTAGGCGTGAAAGCGAAACGTCTTTTTCAGGGATGAAAAAGCCGAGCGCCCATGGATGATGAGATGGTCTCCTCCCCCCCATTGTCGGCGTCAAAATGCGCCAGAATGAAAGTGTCACTTCATTCAAGACGGGAGAAGACCATGAACAAGTATAGGGTGATTGGCGTGGATCTCGCAAAA